>CAWJXL010000013.1:0-151765 GCA_963846695.1 uncultured Fibrobacterota bacterium
CAATCCTCCTGAATCGAGATACTACTATCATACCTTTACTTGAGAGGAAGAAAAGGTATCCCTTGCTTGAGGGAGTAGGCGCTTCTCCTCGTTCTGCATGTCCAAAAAATGATAGTTTTCAATTCAGAACCATGCAGACTATGCGTAAAAAATTATCATCGTTTTTTCAAATCAAATAGCTATCTTACCCTTGAAAAAATTATGAAAGATTGTTCTACAATATATAAATCCGCGTTTTGGATAGCAACTGTTTCCGGTTTTATTTTTCCGCATTTTCTTGAAGCGGTAGTGGAACAACCCTCTGGAGGCATATACCGGAAAAAGAGTATACTCTAATAGATATTAGTTCCCTCGGCTATGCCGAGGGGTCTGCGCCCTAAGCTCTTGCTGTCAGCGCGGCCATAATGTACCTCCGATGGTGCATAAAGTCACCATTAACCAAAGGAGGTACAGATGAGCCGCTTTCAGAAATTAAGTCATACGGTGTGGGAGTGCAAATACCACATCGTATGGTGCCCGAAATACCGTTTTCGGGTGATGCAGTATAAAGTTCGGTATTACGTTCGCGATGTAATGCGCGAATTATGCCGACGGCACAAGGTTGAAATACTGGAAGGCAATGTCCAGACCGATCACATACACTTGGTGCTGAGCATACCGCCGAATTACTGTGTAAGTCGGGTACTGGGAAACTTGAAGGGGAAGAGTTCGATACAGATATTCCGGAAATTTGTAGGATTGCGCAAGAAATACTATGGTCAGCACTACTGGTCGCGCGGTTATGCAGTGACGACGATTGGTATGAGGTGGCCCCCAATCGTTGGACAGTTTTAAGGGGTGGATAAGGTAGTTGACATGTTGTGTTGATTAGTTGTTTTGCTTTTGCTTTTTGAAATAAAATAATAGTTGTGCAAAGGGGGTGCAGGGGGGAATGTGTCCCCCCGCCCCGGGTGTGTCCAGTTACGGCATTAAACGGGTGCATAAAAAACCTCTGACGGTGTTCGATAATTCAATGCCTGATGCGGTCTCTCGTAGTTATAGAACTGGAAATAGGCGGTGAGCCCGCGGAATGAATCTCGCGGCGACAGATAGTCCTTCAGGTAAACGTCTTCGTATTTAACCGTTCGCCAGAGACGTTCAGTGAAAACGTTATCCAGTGCACGCCCACGACCATCCATGCTGACCCGTACTCCGGCTTCCTGCAGGCGGCTAACGAAAGGAACTGCCGTAAATTGTGCGCCCTGATCGGAATTGCAGATCTCAGCTTTACCGATTTCCAGGGCCTCATTAAGGGCAGATAAGCAGAACTGGTGATCCGGCGTCGTTGAGACCGCGAATGAAAGCACATATCGACTGAACCAGTCCAGAAACGCTACCAGGAACGCAAAGCCTGATTGTAGCCGCAAGTAGGTGATATCGACACCCCAGACCTGATTGACACGTTCTATAGGTAAATGCCGCAGTAAATACGGAAACACCATGTGCTGCTTATCTGGTGCGCTCAGATTCCGTTTAGGATAAATCGCTTCCAGACCCATGAGATGCATTAATCGCTGAATGCGCTTCCGGTTAACCGAGTGCCCCATCCGGTTCAGCATGGCCATCATGCTCCGACTTCCAAAGGTGGGGTGTTGCGTATACAATTCGTCGATGGTATGCATAAGGCTAAGATTAATTTCGCTCTCTCCCTGACTTGCATGGTAGCAGCTCGAACGCGCCAACCCCAGCAGAGAGCATTGGACGGCAATACTAAGCCGAGGCTCAGACGGATCGATAAGGCGACGCTTTTCATCGGTTGAAAGCCGCCGTCTTTTTTTTTAACCATTCCAGCTCATATTGCAACTGGCCTATCTGCTGGAACAACTCAGCTTCACGCTCCTCCCGTTCCTCTCGCTCGTGTTCAGGCTTCCGGGAAAACAGCGAGGGCAGAAGATCGACTGCGTGCTTTTTCCACTTCGTGACCATGAGAGGGTGGATCCCATACCGCTTGGCGATCTCGGCGGTAGTCATTTCTCCGCTGAGTGCCTTGAGTACCACTTGAGCCTTGAATTCCGCACTGTGGCGTTTTCGTTGCATCGGTGCCTCCTCCTATAAAATCGGTTGAACCGTGCAACATGTCAATAAAAACTACCTTAGATACCTGTCCAATTTTTGGGGTCCACTACAGTATGGATGAAGAGACGATAAGGAAATATGTTCGGTGGCAGCAGCAAAAAGACCGTGAGGAAGATGCTACTCAACTGCAATTACCTTTGGAATAGGAAAGCGCCCTTATAGGGCGCTCAATTAATGCCCCCCGCTATGCGGGGGGATTCTTTACTCATCCGCTTACTGCTGATAAAATAGGAAAAAACTCGGACGAAAGAAGAGCGGTTTGAGACAATAAAGTATAACAAATTGAAATAAAATTAATACCAAATAACAAATATATTCATTATTCTATATAAAATACATAAATTAGGATGGTATATTTTTATATTATCAAAAGCATGAAATTTATACTATCGTTCACGGCGGCGAGGGAAATAATCTCTGTTTTTTAAATCAACCTACTAATACGGGAGGTTTTTTAAATCATGGAACCCAAAGGTGATATAGCACTTATCGGTCTGGCCGTCATGGGACAAAACCTCATTCTTAATATGAATGATAATGGATATACGGTTGTTGCCTACAATCGCACGGTATCAAAAGTCGATGATTTTTTAAACCAGGCGGCGAGAGGCACCAAGGTCATAGGCGCCCATTCGGTGGAAGAGATGGTGTCTCTTCTGAAGAGCCCGAGGAGAATTATGCTCATGGTCAAGGCGGGCAAAGCCGTTGACGATACGATAGAAACGCTGTTGCCACGTCTATCGCGGGGCGACTGCATCATCGACGGTGGCAACTCCCATTTTCACGATACCATCCGGCGCACGAAGTACGTCGAAGAGAAGGGCTTGCTCTACATCGGCACCGGTGTTTCCGGCGGTGAAGAAGGCGCGCGGCGCGGGCCGTCGATCATGCCGGGCGGCAGCTCCAAGGCATGGCCTCTTGTCAAAGATATATTCAAGGCGATCTCGGCCAAAACGCCCGACGGTACGGCATGCTGCGAATGGGTCGGCGACAACGGCGCTGGGCATTACGTCAAAATGGTGCACAACGGCGTCGAATACGGGGACATGCAGCTCATCTGCGAAGCATACCAGCTTATGAAATATGGTCTCGGTCTCGGCGCGGACGACCTGCACCGGATTTTCGCACAGTGGAACGCGACGGAACTGGACAGTTATCTCATCGAAATAACGAGGGACATCCTGGCCTACAAAGACACCGATGACCAACCGCTCGTGGATAAGATCCTGGATACGGCCGGACAGAAGGGAACCGGCAAATGGATGAGTGTCAGCTCGCTCGATCTTGGCATTCCGGTGACCCTGATTGCGGAAGCCGTGTACGCACGCTGTTTATCCGCTCTGAAGAATGAGCGAATGATTGCCGCGAAAAAACTGTCAGGCCCGGCGCTGAAATTTTCCGGCGACGCGGTCGCGTTCGTCGAGGATATCCGCAAGGCATTGCTCGCCTCTAAAATTGTTTCCTATGCGCAGGGATACATGCTTATGCGTGAAGCGGCAAAAGAGTACGGGTGGACGCTTAATTACGGTAATATCGCCCTTCTCTGGCGCAGCGGCTGCATTATCCGCAGCGTCTTTCTCGAAAAAATCAAGGCGGCGTATGAAAAGAACCCGAACCTGAGCAATCTGCTTCTTGATGATTACTTCGCCGACCTTGTCGGCGGCTGCCAGAATGCGTGGCGCCGCGTCGTGGCTCAGGCGGTGACACTCGGGGTCCCGGTACCCGCCTTCTCGACGGCGCTGGCGTTTTATGACGGGTATCGAAGCGAACGGCTTCCCGCGAACCTTCTGCAGGCGCAGAGGGATTATTTCGGGGCGCACACCTATGAGCGTCTCGACAAGCCCCGCGGTACGTTCTTCCATACCAATTGGACCGGTCGTGGGGGCGATGTCGCATCGAGCACCTATACGGCGTAGCCGAATCAAAGAGAACGCGACTATCCCAGCCGGATGACCGGTCGAGCGTTTCATTGGTAAGACGACAATCATGAGAATTGCAAAGGTAGAAGGAGAATCAACATGGGTTTGCCTTTAGTGGATGATCTGAAAGGGAAATGTTGTGTCATCACCGGCGGGGCGGGGGTAATCGGTTGTTCGTTCGTGGAATGCCTTGCGAAGGTGGGGGTAAATGTCGCCATCCTCGATCTTAACGCTGAACTGGCGGTGAAAAAAGCGAAAGAAATCGGGGCATCGACTATGGGCACGGTCGTCGGGATCGGCGCCAATGTGCTTGAAAAGCAATCACTGATTGACGCCAAGAAAGCGGTCAATGAGCGGCTGGGGGCCGTCGACATCCTCATCAACGCCGCTGGTGGAAACAGCCCTAGGGCGACGACGGCCGCTGAAACAATCGAAGACAATGACCTGGACCATCTCGAAGGAACGTTTTTCGGGCTCGAAATGGAGGCGTTCCGTAAGGTGTTTGATCTCAATTTCATCGGGACGCTCCTTCCTTCCATGGTTTTTACCCGCGATATGATCGAACGAAAACAGGGAGTCATTCTTAATATCTCCTCCATGAACTCGTACCGGCCGCTCACGCGGATCCCGGCCTATTCCGCCGCAAAGGCATCGATCAATAACTTCACGGCCTGGCTTGCCGTGCACCTTGCGCGGCAGAATATACGGGTCAACGCTCTGGCGCCCGGTTTTTTCCTGACCGACCAGAACCGCTTTCTCATGTACGATCAGGCGACCGGCGGTCTGAGCGCACGGGGCAATAAAATCATCATCGGCACGCCCATGAAACGGTTCGGCGAGCCCGACGAGTTGTGGGGTGCGCTGCTCTACCTTATTTCGGACATGTCGAAGTTTGTCACCGGAGTCGTGCTGCCGGTGGACGGCGGGTTCAGCGCCTATTCCGGCGTATAAGGGGAATTCCCGCGAACGTAATCCGGTATACTGCATTTCGGCCCCGCCCGATAAGGGCGACGCCGGATTCCAACAATAACGAGGAGGTTTACCGATATGAGGTACGGCCTGAATATTCCCGATAAGGGTGCGCTCGATTTCGTATCGCTTGGCGCATTAGTTAATCGTCTCGATCCGGGACTTATCCCGTTCCGTAAGGCGACGGAGTGCGCCATACATGTCAGCGGCGGGGAATTCAATTGCGCGGCAAACCTGGCGGACTGTTTCCGTATGCAGACCGGCATCGCCAGCGCGATGGTCGAGTATCCCATCGGTGAACTCATTGCCGAGCGGGTAAGGGCAATGGGGGTACGTCCGTTTTATAAGATGTTCAGGCATAACGGCGTCAATGGGCCCAACATGGCGACCGTCTACAGCGATCGCGGGCAAGGCGTCCGTGCGCCGGTCGTTTTTTACAACCGATCGAATGAGGCGGCGGCGCAACTCAAGCCGGGCGATTTTGACTGGAAAACCATGTTTGCCGGCGGCGTCCGGTGGTTCCACAGCGGAGGCATTTTCGCGGCCCTGTCCGAAACAACGGGTCAACTGATCATCGAAGGCATGAAAGCTGCAAAGGAGGCCGGGGCGATCGTTTCTTTCGACTTGAACTATCGTGAAAAGCTCTGGAATATCTGGGGCGGTCACGAACGCGCCCTTTCGGTCATTGCCGGGATTGCGCGGTATGTGGACGTTCTGGTGGGCAATGAGGAGGACCTGCAGAAAGGACTGGGCATTCCGGGCCCCGAGGTCGATAAAAAATCGAAGCTGGATCCATCCGTATTCTTCGCCATGATCGACAGTGTCGTAAAAAAATATCCTAATGTTAAAATTGTAGCGACGACGTTGCGGGAAGTGCATTCCACCAACCATCACGGCTGGGGAGCGGTCGCCTGGGTCGACGGCACTTCGTACGTATCTCCGACCTGCGAGTTGACGGTTCTCGACCGGGTCGGCGGGGGAGACGGGTTCGCTTCGGGATTTTTTTACGGGATTCTCTCGGGAGAAGAACCCACGGAAGCGGTCAAGCTCGGCTGGGCTCACGGAGCGCTGCTTACCACGTTTCCGGGCGACACCACCATGGCGACCGTTGAACAGGTACGCGCATTTGCCAAGGGTGGATCGGCGCGAATCCAGCGATAAGGTTGTAGTTCCTTGTATCAGAAAAGAGGATTGCCGGAATGATTTTGTGGGAAAAAAGCATGCAACACGGGTTTTTATCCGACGACATTATGCGGCAGGGCGTGAATGTCTCGCTGGATGCGCTGGGCGTCAGGAAAAAGATCCTTATCGTCCCGCCCGATATCACCCGCCTTCATTCCGGCGCCGGCCCGCTCACGCGACATGTCTATGAATATACCCCCGCCGCGGTGAGCGCGATCCTGCCGGCTCTCGGCACCCACGTTCCCATGACTGATCGGGAGATCACCCTGATGTTCGGGGATCTCCCGCGATTGCTCTTTCACGCGCACGCATGGCGATCCGACTGTGTCAACCTCGGCGAAATTCCTGCCGATTTTGTCAAGCAGGTCTCAAAAGGCGCAGTCGACTATTCCATCCCGGTAGCGGTAAACCGGCGTATCGTGTCGCCCGACTATGACTGCATCATCTCCATCGGGCAGGTGGTGCCGCATGAGGTCGCCGGTTTCGCCGGACAGAGCAAGAATCTGTTCGTTGGGCTGGGCGGCGCCGAAAATATCAATAAAAGCCATTTCCTTGGTGCGGCATAC
This sequence comes from uncultured Fibrobacterota bacterium, assembly GCA_963846695.1. Lineage (GTDB taxonomy): Bacteria > Fibrobacterota > Chitinivibrionia > Chitinivibrionales > Chitinispirillaceae > BOG-1184. Next base: position 6,752 of record CAWJXL010000013.1, read on the forward strand.
GGCATGGAGCGGATCATGGGTCGTGCGGAAACGCCGGTCCGGGCCGTGTTCGATTATGTCGCCGGTACTTTTCTGCGCGATATCCCGATTGTCTATATGCTGACGGTCATGGCACGGGATCGCGACGGCGAGATGCGGCCGTGCGGCCTGTTTATCGGAAACGACCGGGAGTGCTTCGACAAGGCGGCTGCGTTATCGTATCTTGTCAATTTTTCGCTGCTCGAAAAACCGCTCTCCAGGATCGTCGTATACCTCGATCCGGTGGAGTATAAAAGTTTCTGGCTGGGGAATAAAAGCATTTATCGGACGCGGATGGCGATTGCAGACAACGGCCAGCTCATCGTCCTCGCGCCCGGCGTGGAAAAATTCGGCGAAGACCGAGAGATCGACCGCCTCATCCGAAAATTCGGGTACTACGGCACTGAGGCGACACTTGCCAGTGTCGACAAAAACGAAGAACTCGGGAATAACCTCGGCGCTGCCGCCCATCTCATCCATGGCTCTTCCGAAGGCCGCTTCGGCATTACCTACTGTCCCGGCGGGATTGCCGGACAAGAGGTTGAAAAAGCCGGATTCGACTATGCGCCGATCGACGACATGCTCAGGCGGTACAATCCGGAAAAACTTTCAGAAGGGTATAATATTCTCCCCGATGGTGAAGAGCTGTTCTTTATTTCCAATCCGGCGATCGGACTCTGGGCCTCGAAGGACCGGTTTTAGGAGTTAAAACCCGAAATAATTTTTTGCATTCCCGCAGCAGATATTCCGCACCATCGGTCCCATTAATTCCATATCATCCGGGCAATCGCCCCTTTCCATTTCAATGCTGAGGATATTGCACAGGAGTCTCCTGAAGTACTCGTGCCGGGGAAAGGAGAGGAATGAACGCGAATCCGTGGTCATTCCCACAAACCGGGAAAGCAGGCCGAGTCCGGAGAGCGCCTCGATGTGCCGGGTCATGCCGTCTTTCTGGTCAAGAAACCACCATGCCGGGCCGAATTGCATCTTGCCGGGGAACGATCCATCCTGGAACGCCTGTGCCATGCAGGCGATGAGTTCATTGTCGCCGGGATTGCCGTTGAAAAAAATAGTCCGGGCGAGCGCTTCGCTCTTGTCGAGTGCATCAAGAAACCGGGCAAGCGGCCATGCCGGTGTCACGTCGCCGATGCAATCCACACCGGAATCCGGGCCGAGCGCACAATAAATGCGGCTGCAAATGTTGCGAATGGTGCCGAAATGGAGCTGCTGAACCCAGCCGCGACGATGGTTCATGCGGCAGAGCTCTACAAGCAATCCCGCCTTGAAGGAGTCGGTATCATGGGAGGTCGGGCTTCTTCTTGCCCGTGCATCGGCGAATATGCGTTTGCACGCTCCCGGGGTCGGCAGTTCGGATGGAAGCCGTTCGAAGGCATGATCCGAACAGCGACAGCCGTGATCGTGAAAATATGCATGTCTGCCATCAAGTGCGATCAGAAGATCGTCGAATGAAGCGATGTCGGTTTTCGAGGCCTGTGCCAGTTTGTCAATGTACCCGTTCCACGCGGCGAAATCGTGAATTGCCATGGCCTTGTCCGGTCTGAAGGTGGGACGCATCGAGAGATCTGTTTTCCGTTTCCCGAAGCGTTCATGTGCAGAAAGGTCATCAATCGGATCGTCAGTTGTGCACACGACCCTGACCTTCATCTTCTGGAGAAGATTCTGCACGGAAAAATCTTTTTCACCGATGCGTTCGTTGCAGGCGGCATATATCGAGGTGGCATTATCCGAGTTAAGAAGATCGGTGATGCCGAAATACCGGCGAAGCTCCAAGTGCGCCCAGTCAAAGAGCGGATTCCGCGCGAGCAGGGGCATGGTGCGCGCCCAGGCGGCGAATTTTTCTTCATCGCCGGCGCCGCCGGTGATGAGCCGTTCATCGATGCCGTTCGCCCGCATCGCGCGCCATTTGTAATGATCGCCGGCAAGCCAGATGCGGCTTATGTTCTCGAATCGGGCATCGTCGGCGATTGCGGAAGGGGAGAGATGACAGTGGTAATCGTAAATTGGCGAATTTTCGGCATATTCATGAAATAACTTTCGTGCCGTTGCGGTATGGAGGAGAAAACCATCGGTTAGATAGGACATTTTTCATCCTCGATGTTCAGCTTCGACTTTTCATCACACCTTTCGTCTCGATACCCTCCACGTGTGGTGAGGGGAAGGGGTGAGTAGATGTTTTTTGTTGTTCGGGGAGTCGCTTCGGGGCCCTTGCATATATTTCCATTCACCCTCTCACCATGTACGAATTTCCGTCATTATCTTTGAATTGGAGAGAAAAAGTCAAACATGAAGAAAAATTTCCGTTCATGGAGGTTACGTCAAACCATGAACGGAAATTCCAGAGATCTTTTTGATTAAGCACCAACCGGCTATCAGTGTACTATTGCCACCCGCCGGTTCCATATCTGTGCAGCGCCCTTCACTTCAACCGCATAGATTCCCGGCGCGAAGTCGCGACAGGACAGCATGAAAAAGCCGCTGTGCTTCAGATCGTACGATCCAACCGTTCTGCCGCGCATATCCCGGAGGACAATCCGGTAGTCATCCGCCTGCGGAAAATTGAAAACGATCCTGCCGCCGATCGAAGTTGTGACGGAAAAACCGGCGCTTTTCCGCGCCGCCGCGACAGGGCGCGCCCCGGTGGTTGAAAGATTGCTGATTTTCAGGGTAACCGGTCCGAGCAATCCATTGGTGATCCCGCTAATGTTCCAGCGGCTCGCCACCCGTACAAGCAGACTGTTGCTTCCCGCTTTCAGCAGGCCCGTGGCATACACGCGATACGGCGGCTTCCAGGTGTATCCGGCAACCGTGCCGTTGATCGTCACCTGGGCGTTGTCGGTCAGGGTGCCGAGATCGAGAACGACATCTTTCGTCGAATCGGGCAGCGCCGCGAGATTGAAATTTATGGAATACGCTCCGATACCGGCGAATCCCGAATACAGGCCGCTGACGCTGGGCCATCCCACGAGGTTTGTCATGGTAGTGGAAGTGATGGTATCCCAGACGGTATCGGTAAATTTGACGCTCCAAGTACCATAGATAGAATCGATCGTCGTATAGGTCAAGGTGCCCAGATTCGGAGAGACCGCCGGTTTATCGCGGCGCACCATGATCAGGTAGGAGTCGTAGGGATTCCCTGTAAGGGAAACGCTGGTATAGCCGCCGCTCGCGGTAAAATTCAACGGCGTCATCCTCCCGGTGGCGGCATCCCAGAGTTCGGGTTTGCCGAGCGCGTTGAGCTGCCAGGTGCCGGAGGCGCCGACGTTGTTGTTGATAAAGAAGAGATCGTAGTCGGCGCCGCGGCGCTGTTCGCACGGATAATACCCAGCTATCGTTTTCCAGGCGGCGGGTCCAACCACCGCCGGTTGGATGCCCAGAGAGGTTATCACATTTGCCAGCGTCGTATATTGGGTACTCCATACCTTTCCTGCGCCGACGGTAATGGGTCCGGCGCCGGTAATGACATCGTACATGTCGGCCTTGAGCGCCGTCATTTCGCTATCGACCGCGGTATAATTGCCGCCGTAAAAATAGGGGGTCGTACCCGTCACCATCCCCTGATAAAACAACACGTTCGCGCCGGCGCGAATCATGGTGTCGAGTTTCCGCAGGGTCTCGACGAAGCGGGGCGCCGTATCCCTGACGATCAACAGATTATAACTGGTCGTCGGGGTATTGATGGTGCCGTTGGACACCGTGAACTTATTCTGGAGAAAGCCCGCCTCGCTGCAGGGATCATCCGTCACCTCGCCGTTGACCCCCGTTGGAATATACCCGGTTGTTAAGGTATCGCGTCCCATTGCCAGAATCGGCACCACCGGCGCCCCCTGTTGCAGGAGAAGCTGGTTATTGGCGATATAATTCGCGAAACCGCGCCAGATGGGGAAGAACGGGTGCCACTGGTTGAAATTACTGGATGAACGGAAATTCTCGAACCATGCCTTGTTCGACGGCGAATAGGTGAATCCGTGCATCATGACATAGTTGACGCCCACGCCGAAAAAATTATTCAGTTCGGCGTTAAAAAGCTTCATCGAAGGGTTATTGGTGCCATTGTCGCCGCTGAGCAGGGTGAAACTCTCGCACGCGTTAATGCGGCGGCCGAAGACATCGGCGCCGCCCCGCATCGGCTGACCGAAATTGAGCCGTCCGGAGTCGGAGCCGTAAACTTCCATTTCCGGCACGTCGCTGTTGCCGTAATTATCGGCCCAATAGTAAGAGTCGTGCCCCTCGCCCCGGAATTGGAGCCCGTTCGCATTCGCCCAGTGTTTGGCCCCGCCGAACCCGAATTGGGCGAAACACATGCCGCGTACGGCGTTATATTCGGCAGTGATTTTTGGTCCTATTGCGCTCGTGGCATCATAGTACTGGACCGGCAGGTATTGCAGGTAGTTCCACCCCCGCAGTGCCTGGAACTCGGTGCCGAAATTCGGGCCGATCCCGTCGGTATATTCTTCGAGATTGTCGCAGAAAATGCCCTTGAAGGTCGTTCCGACAAGCGAACCCTGCCCGGCGCTTTTCAGGCTGGCAATCACGGGTGCGATGACCCAGTTGAGTTGCGCGGAGATCGAGCCCGAGTCCTCGAACCCCACCTCCGGTCCGTTGTTCTCCGGTTCCGGACCGCTTGTACCCGTGTTTCCTAACTTTGTCGGCGTGAGCCAGTAGCCGGTGAGCACCCACGTGCCGGTAGGCACGGGGATGGGGGTGGTGATGGTAGCATTGGTAGTATTGACATTTTGCGTATAAACGCTCGCCGCGGCGGCAAGGGGCGAAATGGTGGTGCCCGTCGTTGAATTCTGTGCAAGCGTCACCTGCCAGAGCATGGTGTTGGTTGTGGTCCCGCTCGTCGGTTTGGGAACCGTTCCGGAATAGCTCTGCGGGCCCGTGAGAACGGTGCTCGCATAGGTAACATTGTCTGCGCCGGCCTGCGCAAAGGAGGGAAGACCCGCGGGAACGGTGTTGTTGTTGCCGTAGCACCATGGCCACGCGGTTGCGGGCGTTACGGTTACCACCATGCCGAGCGAGTCCGCCACCTCGATGAGGTTTACGATGTTTGTCACGTATTGGGTGGAGCCCATGAGAACTGTTCCGCCGCTCTGTGCGGCAATTGCATCATAGCAGCCGATCTGCTCCACCTCCTGGATTCCCTGACTCTTCATCTGAGAAAGCTGCCAGGCAAGCTCCGCCCTGGTAACATTGTCGCCCCACCACCAGTAGCGGATGCCCATGCGGTATTGAGCCGGTGGATTGCCAAAATTGGCCTGCAAATTTGCAGCATGAGTGGTGTCTGTCTGTGCGGAAGCTTCATTCATGCCCATCATGACGAAAGAGGCAATGATGCCGATCAGAAGCGAAATCTTTTTTTTCATGATTGGAACTCCTTCCAATGAGGTGGTACGGTGTATCAAATGACAAAGCCGTTACTGTGTGGCGGCTATTGTATAAGTTGTATCGAAATATCGTCCAGCAGCTCCCGGTACGATGAAAATCCGGCGAGTTTCTTCGCCGCGGTCCCGACGCGATCCGGCTTCGCCAATGCTGTGGATTCGGCCAGGAACAGAATGTATGCCGCCGTCTGCCTCGCATAAAGCATGCGCGCCTGATCGGAGATCCGGTAAAACCGGCTTCGCTGACGGTAGCCCTCGGCGGAATGGTCGCCCAGACGTGCAATGCTTCCCGATGCGGCAAGAATATATAAAAAGTTGTACTCGAACCAGAAAACATGGTCGGGCGACGGCGCCAGGGCGTCGAGCATCCGCCGCAGATGGTCCGCGGAATCGAAGGCCTTCTCAGGGGAAATTCCCTCAAGTTGGAAGGTCGCGACGATAAAGTCGCGGGCAAAGGTTTTCTGGGAAGCATTATCGGCAAAGGCGCCTCGTACGGCGAGCTCCTTGGTGAACTTGTACCAGTCGCGCCACAGTTTCTGGTCATGACGATCCGTGGAACGCGACAGGGCGACACCCATTTCATAAGTATACCGGCCTGAAGTCTTGATTTCGAGCGCACCGCCGGTAATGCGTCCGATGGCGCCGTAGTTTTCCGCCGATTTTCCCGATCCCGAATGGAAGCCCATTGAGACCCCGAACCGTTCTGCAATGTGATACAGCGCATCGATTTTATTCTCCAGCGCGGCAGTATCGGCATAGGGGATATTCTTCTGGAAACCGATATTCGGCGCGATGAAATCGAATCGCATTCCCATTACTTCGACAAGTGCCAGGCATACCGCAAGGGTGTGCGGAGAAGTCTCTCCCGGCAGTTCATCGATGGAGAGCTCCTTGAAAAACTTCCTTCCTTCCGGTACGGTGAAGTATTTATCGCGAACGGCAACATACCGTTCATCACGGACTTTCGTTTTTTTAAGGGCGGGCAGGAGATAGGTCGTTATCCGCTTGATGTCCATTTCCGGAATGGAAAAATGAAGGCTGTTCAGTTTCCGGACAATTGTGGAGAAAATCGCCGGATCGACGATCTCACCGAATTTCTTCTCCAGCTCGACCGCATCATCAATACGGGCATTTACCCGCCAGTTCCGGGCTCATGTCATAGGTGATGTAGGACGCAAAGAGGCATCCCTCAACGAGCCGCTCCTCGATGGCGTCGAATCGGCCGCCAATGGGCTGGTGGTCGGCATTGAAGCCCCAGGGGATGCGGTGGCGGTGGAATCCGTGCTTCAGCAGTTCGATGATAGACGCGTGCGACATCCCCTGCACCGACTGCCCCTGATGTCCCTCCGGCACCGATCTCCCGATGAAGGGAAACGGGACTTCGGCCAGCCGGTTTTCCATCATGGCATCGACATCGTAAACAAGTTCGCGGGGAATGGAGTTCTGGTTGGCGGTAAGCGGCAGGCCCAGCTCCTTCATGACCCATGCCACCGCCGGCCAGTGGAGCGTCGTAAACCGGGCGCCGATGCCGAGACTGGATTTTCCCAAGGGGTCCGCGGCGCGTGGGAAAATGGTTGACGTGGGGTCTTGTTCGAGGATGAGGTTTTTAAGCGTAATGAGATTGGGCCAGACAAGCGGAATAACCTGGAGCGCCCCGGCGACCATTGTTACGCCGCTGAAGCCGAGCGCCGCCGATGAGGTCGTGAAGAGAGCACAGTCTCCCGTGATTCTCGATTCGATGATGAATAGCGCCGCGCCGCCCAGGTGAAACATGGAGCGAGGCCAGAGCAGGAGTTTTTCAAGCTTCGGGGCGCAGCCTTCGGCTGTTTCTTGATTGACAACGGTTCGCAGTAGGCTTTGCTCGGCATCTGCCTCCGCGACCAGTTTCCCCATATCGAGGGTCAGATCCGGCGAAATGGCCGGATTGTCCCTGATCAGAATGCCGTTTTGCAGGAGAAAATCGTTTATGGTCATGGAGAGACCGCATCGCCCGATAGTTAGAAGGTGAACATGGCACGAACGTTGTAATGCCAGTTGCCGTTTGCCTCCAGCAGATCATCGAGGGTAGTGCTTCCGTCCTGGTTAACCCATCGGAAGTGGTCTTTCCCGATCAGCCCCGTGATTGCAAATCCCTTGGTAAGGGTTTTCTGGGCCCAGATCGACCAATGGTACTTTTGCTGGTTGGGATAAAGACCGGCTGAGAGCGGGTAGGGAACACCAGGCCCCAGGATGCCATCCTGGTAGGGAGAGTCAAAGTACTCCCCTTCAAGGGAGAGCACGTCGAGCACCTTGAAAGTGGGAAGATCGAATCCGAGCATGATCGGTATCCGTTGCCCAACGGTATCGTAATAAAAGGTACCGCCGCTGACGTCGCTGTAATTTTTCACTCCAAGAATGGCGGCTTCACCGTAAATCTTTAAGTCCTGCGGCCCGAGTAGTCCCGAAAATTCCTTCGATATGAGCGGTTTCGGATCAAACGAGCACCTCGCCATCAGTTTGGTCCCTTGCACCGTGTAGGGAGGGTTCTGGTTCTCAAAGGGGGCATAAACCGGAATGAGCCGATAGAAGGAAACGCCGGCGCCGCAATCCAACAGCGATCCGAGCTTATACCCGGCAAGAAAGGAGAGCGTAAGGTCGCCCACGCCGCCCACGGTGGTGTATTGTTCACTGTTCAAAAGCATATCGAGACGAACCTGCTTAATGGGCCAGCTTGTTGCACGGAGCCCCAGCAGACGCGCCTGGCAGTTGTCGAAATCGGTAATGATGTACTGCGGATAGACGCCGGCGCGGCTTGAGAAGAGATATTCTCCCAGGTTGGTTGCCGAGGCGTCATACTTGAAGGGAAAGTAGCCGAGAGCGATCTGCAGGGGAGGGGTTTTGCTCCTGGGATCGTCGCCGAAAGTATAAATTCCCTGAGCTTCCTTGATCTGGTTTGCCCCGCCGGTGGTGCTGCCCAGGGTAGGGGCATCGCCCCCGGTAACTTGTGACCCGAAAGTGCTCGTGCCTTGCCTGATTAAAAAGGGAAGCTCCGCCCCCACGATCACCTGCATCCGCTGGTCGACAACGGCAGCGCAACCGAGCCTCACATCGAAACGTTCGTCCCACGTTTTATCCGGCGCGTTTCCGCTGCCGCCGTTATTCCACGTCTGCTCATACTGTCCTAGTTGGAAGTAGACAAACCCGTGCGGTGTAATTTGAACATCCGGGTCGAGGGCAAATGAGGTCCCGCGGCACAACGCCGCCGCCATGAGGAGCATTGCTATTTTTTTCATTCTTTGCAGCCTCATTATATAAAAAAAGTTAAAATTCGTATTGGACTTTTACATTGTAATGCCACGTGCCGTGTCCCGTCATCAAGGCACTGCCAAAAGGATTCCCCAGGTTGTCGATTTGATATCCTAAATAGTGGTCCTTCCCCATGAGCCCCCTGATGCTCATACCCTTCACGACCGTTTTTCTTGCGAAGATCGACCAGTCCACGGGCTGGTTCTTTACAAGATTATTCGGTGGATTCGGTTCGGCGCTGCTTCCGATACTCCCCGATAAGTCCTCCGCATAAGGGGAATTAAAATATTCCAGTTCGATGGACAGGACATCCAGTACCTTGAAAGCCGGAAAATTGAAGCCTACCATCCGCGGATTACGCTGCCATACATTACTATAATCGGCACCGTAATCTTTCACGCCCAGAATGGCCGATTCGGAGTAGAGCTTGCCGTCCTCGGGACCGAACAGGGAGGCTATCTCAGACGGAAGAAAGACCTTCGGATCGATAGCCGCCCGGAGCATCAGCTTGACCCCTTGCTTCGTGTACCGCACCGTATCTCCGTTGCTCTCCACGTCAGCCACTTCGGTAGGCACGGTGGTGAGCTGGGGAGCTATCGGCAGCAGGCGATTGAAGAGTACGCCTCCGCCGACATCCAACATTTTTCCGAGTTTATATCCGATGAGATATGCCAGGGAAAAATCACCGTCCGGAGGTACCAGGTAATTTATTTCGCTGGTAATGAGCAGGTCCTGCCGCAAGCCGTTTGGCAGTGTGCTGGAAATCCGTAATCCGAGGACCGTGGACTCGTCGTTATCAAAATCGGTGATGATGTATTGCGGGTAGGTTCCGGTCCTCGGGTTGAGGAGGTATTCGCCGAAATTCGTCGCCGCGGGATCGTATTTGAAGGGAAAGTAGCCGAGCGCGACTTGCAGCCGGGGATTCGGACTGGCCGGGTCGTCGCCGAAGGTGTAGATTCCCTCTCCCTCCTTCGGGACAAGTATCGTGTAATTGGTCGCATTCTGGCCTTCTCCTCCGCCGGCGTCGGTCCAAAGGTAACCTATCGCGGAGGCTTTAATAATCAAACGGTCCAGAATCTTCGCCTTCATCCCGAGCAGGAAGCCATACCGCTGGTCAACCACTTTTTCCCAGTCACCCTGGCCGGAGTTGTAGCCTGCGTCGGCTTTTTCGATTTGACCGACCTGATAGAAGGCATACCCGAAAAGATCCACCTTCGTACCCGTATCCGGGGCGGCCGCGTATGCCGCCTGAAAGCAGAAAGCAGCCGCCAGAGCGCCGAATATCTTTTTTTTCATCTGCCTTTTCTCCTTGTGCAAAATCGCTCAGTAAAACTGATGATCATAATGAAAAAGCACTACTATTCATATCCGCTGCATAAAAAAGCCCCCGCCGTTTAGTGCGAGGGCCTTATTCATACTCCGTCCGTCTATCGTGTGCGCACTGCCCTCATCCTTGCAGGCAGAAAACATCACGGCAGCGCTATTTTCGCGCGTCCGAGCGTGAGTCCGTTCACCTTTACACTGCCGAAATACATCCCGTGGCCGAGACGGCCTGCCGGAACTGATACGGCAGTCGGCTGGTTGGAAGCAGGCTGCGAAATGTTCCAGACGCACTTGCCCGCCAAATCGAAGAGCGAAACTTCGAGGCGGTCTTTTGCCCCTATGCCCGAGATCCCCGGAATGAGCATGGAGATGCGGTCGCCTGCCGACCGGATTTCGACACTTCCATGCAGGGAAGCGGGTTGATAGTACGGCCGCGTTCCCACCACGGCGCCGTTGAGGGCGAGAACCGCCGCGACGCCCGCCGGGTTTTCAACGGTCAATCTCATCGTCGTGGCGTTGTACTGGTACTGGGTTGTGGAGAGCGTTGCGCTGTTAAGGACGACCGATGTGGGAGCTGTGCTGAGACGGACCATGAGCGTTTCAGGAACGGTCATCGCCGGGGCGGTCACCGTGATCTGTGTGGCGACCGTTTTGCCGGTGGAAACGATGAGAGGTTTCAACTTGTTGCCATCGAGGTAATCGTAGTAGTTGAACGTATCCGCCACACCGGCGATGGTTCCCGGAAAGGCGTTGATCTCAACGTAGCGGGTGGCGTTGAAGGCGGCGTCGCCACCGACCCATTTATTCGTATTTCCCGCATAGATACTGCCGGTCGGATAAATGGAATTGGCCTTAATATACGCCGGAACCTGCCAGTAAGGGATGGTGGCGGTCGTGAACCTGCCGTTGGCATGGGTTTCGGCATAGTTGAAAAAGTAATACCATGCATTATTTGTATCGTTCGGCAGGTAGACGCTTCGCGTGTTGGTAGCGGTATAGATCGGCGCCACCAGGATCGCCGGTCCATAGAGATATTCGTCGCCGATGGTATCGGTATTCGCGTCGGTCGGATACATCATCGGGAGCCCCCGCATGGCCACGCCGATATTCTTTGACGTATTCAACAAGGTATACGTATAGGGAATCAGGTTCATGCGCAGGGCACCCCACCCCGCATACCGCTGCATGAAGGTCTGGCCGCCGAGGCCGACGCTGTCGGCGGTAGCGGTATAGAGCCATGGCTCCTTGCCGTCGAGCATATTTTCCATCATGCCGACGAAGGTGCCGAACCCCAGGTAGCGCATGAACTGCTGGGTCGCGATTTTGGTCGTGGCGTCATAGCCGCCGAGATCCGTCCCCCAGCAGGGAAATCCAATGAAGCCGACCTTGACGCCGTTGCCGAGGGTGCCCTGCAATCCGGCCCACGGACCGCGCGTATCGCCCCCCCAGAGTCCGCACTGGACCGTCTGACACCGATGATAACTGCCGCGCGAGAAGTTGTAATTGTTCCCGAAGGTACCCAGGCTGTCCGGCCAGTGCATGCGAAGTGATGTATCCGTTACCCATGCATTCAGAAAGAGATACTTACCCTGTTTCTGAACCGTCGGCGTGCCGTCGGACCATGCATCGGCAAACGGCTGGGACATCGACTCTTCGCACCGGTCCTGCTTATGGCCCTGGACCCCGGTTTTGTTCTGGAGGCTGTCGAGTTGCTTGAGATACCAGGCGACGGCGGCCGGGTTGGTAAGGTCGAGATAGTAATTGCCGCCAGAGAAGTACGTTCCCGCGGGAGGAAGCGGCGTGCCGAAGGTGCCGGGCATTACCCACGTCATTACCTTGGTATTATACCCCGTATCGTTGCTCACCTGATTGATCCATGTCGCTGCGGAGGTGGGGGTTTGAAAGGCTGCGCTCCAATCCATGTTGCCCCAGCCGTCGGCGCCGTCGCTGTAGGGCCGGTCAACCCACATGAATGTGCATGGAAGATGGTTGGCGTTGAACTGCTGGGCATAGGTCATGTACCGCCGGCGCAGTTCCGTTAGAGCTGGCAAAATTGTTGTTCCAGTAACAGAGGCCGCACCCCCAGATCGGGACCTTCTTGGGAGCGCCGATAAGGCTGAAAAATTGCGGATAGGCCTTATCGCCGGTCGGACCGTAAAACATATACCAGTTGATGGCGCTGGCGGAGTGGGTGATCGTCGTTACACCGCCGGTGCCGAAGACATAGCTACCCTGCGCATAGGAATCAAAGAAACCGGCGTAACCAAGGGTGCTCCAGAAAACCGCGCCGAAGGCCTTGGCATTCGTTTCGCAGCAGGTATTATCCTGGGCGGTGGAATTGAGGGCCATGGTTCTCCCGCGAAGGTCGGGATTGAGTTCGGTGGAGGATGAATTCTGCTCGGAGATCCCGAAGAAGTGGTCGCCCTGATCCTTCATCGTGAGTTCGACCGTGCCTGTTGAGGTGGAAAGGGTCGTGGAGGTGTCCCAGAAGCGAAGTCCGCCGGTCGGCACAAGGGAGATAATGAAAGTCTGGGCCGGGGTGCCCGTGAGAGTGAGAGTTACGCTATCGGTTCCCGTCGCGACCGAGGTGATGGCGGTGTAGGCGGTGGTGCCCATGGTAATTCCGGTAATATCCACCAGTGTCTTACCGCCGGCCGCCACATTGATATCCATGGGGCTAGTGGTAATAGTGACCGTAAAATTACCTGCGGTCCAACCCAAGGCACTGCAAACGATTGCCCCCATAGCCACAAATGTCATGACTGCTCGTTTCATCATCAGCCTCCCTCTCTCAGTGGTTCATGGAAAAATGCAATTAAGGTTTTTTACTCTTTTTCAAAATACTGTAAAAATATAAAGGAATTGTTATATATTAGTAAATAGAATATTGTACCAAATAGTTATAAGATAGTGTATGACCGGCTGAATTACCGAGTAATTGCCTGCAAGCTGTTTTCGGGGTTTTCGATTATTCGGCCGAATACCAGTTTTCCGGGAAACGTACGGGAGTTGTAAAATCGTTCTGATCACGTTCATCTGAAGGAGTATACCGGAAAAGGTTCCCCGGAGCTCCTGAAAAACGGGTGGCCGGGGTGAACAACACACCCTGCCGCGCACCGGCGGGATGAAGGAGGTGAAATGTCCGGAATCACCCATGAACGAAGCTCCACTCTCTCTGTTCAGGATTGGCGCGACAAGCGGGCGGATGAGCGCTTATGGCTGCTTACCAAAACCGATCTGCGGCCGGGCGTTCTCATCGTCCGCCATGCGGGCAGCTCCATATGGCACGGGGGCGCCTCCATAAGCCGCAAAAATTCCGAGCTGTTCGGCATAGAACTCGTCACCGCCGGAAATCTGCATTTTATCCAGGATGGAAAGGAGTACATCGTCGAGCCGGGCCATATATTCATCAAGCGCCGGGGTGGAAATCATATCTACGAGCCGGGGCCCGCCGGATTTGTCCATAAGCGATTCGTCCGGTTGGATGGGCCGATCATCGAAGCGGTTACCGGTGAACTTGGTCTCGATCGGTATGATGTGTGCCGGCTTTCACACCCCGCCGGATTCGCCGCCATCCAGAAGGAGGCGGTTGCACTCATCCGTGACCAGCCGGAAGACTACGCAATGCGCCTTTCGATGGTTGCCTTTCAAATGCTGCTCTTTGTCGCCAAGGATATTTCGGAACCGCCCTTTCCCCCCCCGATCACCGTCATCATGGAGTACATGCGGAAGAACCTCCATCGGAAAATCACGGTCGCAGAGCTCTCCCGTATAGCCGGCCTGAGCGGCACCCCGTTTTTCCGGCTTTTTAAAAGCCACCTCAATCAATCGCCCCTCGCCTATTTCAACTCCATGAAGATGAAGCGGGCGGCCGAACTGCTCAAGCACACAATTCTTCCCATCAAGGAGATCGCCTTCAGCCTGGGGTACGACGAAGCGGCCTATTTTACCAACCATTTCCGATCGACGCTCGGGGTATCTCCCCGGGAGTTCAGAAAAAGGATGGAAACAGGCCCTGAAAAATCATCGAGGCGAAAATCGGGAATCCCTCCCGTGGCGAAGCACCTGTCAAACCCCCCCCCGATGCCCGGCCGATAGAAAATGGGCCTTCCGGGGCTCCTATCGCGGGCCTATGTGCCGTCGAGTCGCGCGGGTTCCAGCCTCGGCGCCATGGCATGTATGATGAGCAGCGCGACAAGATAGGTGGAACCTGCGATGATAAAAATCGGCAGATAATTGCCGGCATTTTTATTCAAGATAAAGCCGACGATGTTGGCAATGAAGAAGCCGCCGATGCCGCCCGCCGCTCCGCCGATGCCCACGACCGAGGCAACGGCCCGCCGTGGAAACATGTCGGAACTTAATGTAAAGATATTGGCCGACCACCCCTGATGCGCCCCGCATGCCAGGCCGATGAGGAGCACCGCGGTCCAGAGGTGGGGCGTGGTCGCGGCAAGAACAACCGGCATTACGCAGAGTGCGCAGAAAAGCATGGCTAATTTACGGGAAACGTTGACCGATAATCCCGATTTCATGAAGATGGCGGAGATCCAGCCGCCGCCGATCGATCCGACGCTGGCCATCGAGTAGATGACGATGAGCGGCACGCCCATGGCATTGATATGGACGCCGAACCTGTGATAGAGGAAGCCGGGAACCCAGAACAGCCAGACCCACCAGATCGGATCGGTCATGCCTTTGCCGATCGTGAAGGCCCAGGTCTGGCGGAATTTGAACAGGAAGCGCCAGGGAGTTTTTTCGACATGATCTTCCGGCTCCGAGCGGATAAAGGCCAGTTCCGCTTTAGAAACCATCGGATGTTCCTCCGGACGCCGGTAGACGAGGAGCCAGAGCACGAGCCAGAGAAAACCGAGCGAACCGATGAAAATAAATGTCCATCTCCAAGAAGATCCTTCCGGGATTTTAAGGAACAGAATACGGTGAAGACTGAGAATCCATGCCACGGCGAACGGCGTTACGACCGCGCCGATGTTCGTGCCGGAGTTGAAAATGCCGGTCGCCAGGGCGCGATGCCTTTTCGGAAACCACTCCGCGATAGCCTTGATGGATGCCGGAAAATTAGCCGCCTCTCCGAATCCCAGAAGCGTTCTCCAGATGATGAACGAAACAACGGCGCCGGAAATCGCATGCCCCATTGCCGCCAGGCTCCAGAAAACGATCGCAATGGCGAACCCTTTTTTAATGCCTATACGATCGATCATGGCGCCGGCAAGAAGCATCATTATTGCATACGCCAGTTGAAAAAAGGAGATGACATGGCCGTATTGCAGTTCCGACCAGCCCGGCCATGTAATAATCATGGGCTTGAGTATGCTGATGACCTGGCGATCCATGTAGTTGATGGTAGTGGCAAGGAATAAAAGTCCGCAGATGACCCAGCGGAAATAACCGTTTTTAAACATGCGTAACTCCTTCCGAAAAAAATGAGGGAGTTCTGAATATAAATGTGGGCAAGGCAAAACAGAAGGATTCTTATTCCGAAGCCGTGAGATAAGAAAAAAACGCTCCCTGACCACATTTACGCTGTCAGGGAGCGGTATTCCAGATCGGGATCACTTCAATGAGTGTATGTCAGTAAGCAATTGCCACCGGCATGGATTTATCATCAAGCGACCGGGTGGTGACACTGCCGTCCGGCGAATAAACCTTAAGCATCGATTGGTCGAGCGACGCGACCTTCGTGGATAGTCCATAGCGGTCATCCATGAAGTAGGAACTCATCGACGGATCGTACCGGAGCGCGAATTCTCTCACCGCGGCACTGCCATCGAGTCTGTCAACTGTAATGGCGTTGTTGCCCATCGTAACCTTGAACGTTGTGCCGTTGGATGTTACCACCTTTTCAAGTTTCTGCGGATTGGTGAAGGCCAGCGGATTTTTCCCGCTATAAAATTCTATGGTATTAAAGACTACAAAATCGACTAACAGGGTCACATGATACACCGGCACAATATTCAGCACCCAAAAAAGGGCGGAATTCACATATTTGCTGCCCGTCGCCTTTTCATTCCAACTATAGACCTTGTTTGTGAGGGAAAAGGAACCGATGCAACCGCTGACGGCTATGGTTGACGCCAGTACCACTGCAATGCAGGCACGTCTCATAAAACCTCCTTGTTGAAAACAGGTGAGAACAGGTACATGATACGGTTCTGAGATTAAATACATAATTTCTAAGGGGATAGCAAGGAAAAAATATTCAACCTCATTAAATTTAAGATGATAGCTATTGCAGGCGACCTCGGTTATTTCAGAATTTTGTCGATAGCTGGTGCCGTTTTCTATATTAGAAGGAGAGCTTAGCGGCGATGAAGGTCAAACTATTGAAATCCGGCTCGTTAAAAAAATCAAAAGCGTCAGAATTTCACAGGGAGGATGCATGGTCATAATTCAACGGTTCATAGTAATGGTGAATTGTATAAGTATGGTGGCTTTTTCCATGGTAAAGGCCTCTGATTCGAGTAATGTTTCGAACTATATAACGAATATCGGAAAGAGCGCGGCTATTGGTTATGCTCAGCCGCTGGTTACGGACTTAGGGGCGGGGATGAATTCAGGCTGGTTCATCTCGTCCCAACCGCTCTCGATGTTCGGCAAGTTACCGTTTGGGATAAGCATCGGCATGGTTAATGTGGACTTGGTGACAGTGGATAATTCGATGAAGACGTTCAATTTTTCGGGCGAGCTTCCATCGAGGGTGCTGGTTAATACCGCGTTGCCGCAAGGCGAGAGCATAGATAATATATTTGCCACTTTGAAGGATTCGATAAATGCCGACCCCGTCATTGCGGCGGCGCTTCAATCCGCAGGTTATAATATCAACAATTTGGGTATAGATAGCCTGATAAAATTCGCAGCGCCAGGTCAACCAACCATCTTCGGCCCCGATTCCGCCAGCAAAATTCCTCTGAGCGCATTTCTTTCTCAAGGCGGCGACACTTCAAAAACGTTGAAAACGATAATGGCCTACAATGTGCTGCAAGCTCTTTCAGGCCATCCTGAAAAGGAAATCAATATAGGCGACTCACTCTCGTTGCCATTTAAAGGTCTCAGCAACATCATCGATAAGCTTCATGGGATGATGTTTTCGATGCCATCGGTCTCAGTGGAAGTAGGCGCCAGCAAGATTCCGGTTATCGATAATTTGACTTTAGGACTGCGCCTTATCCCGGACATCGATTTAAGTAAGGTCGGTAATAACATGCCATTTGGCAATGTCGGTTTGTTCGGTTTCAAGGTACAGTATGAATATCTGCATTGGCTGCCCTTTGCCAGTCATCTGCCTATCAAGTCTTCCGTTATATTCGCTGAAAACAGCATGCATCTTGGCCAGCCGGCGGATACGGTCTATATAAAGCAATCCAACGTGATGACTGGGATTAATGCTTCGGCGGATGTCCATTGGGCAGCCTTCGGTGCGGGCATCTTTACCGGAATTGCTTATGAAAGTTCGTCTCTCGATTTGAATGTAAAAATGAGTAAAATAGATTCGACTCTTCAGGATTTTTCGCTCACTATTCCCGGCAGGAACCATTTCTGTTTTACAATCGGACCGAGATTTTCCCTGGGTTTCCTGGAGTTTTACGGAGCGGCGAATTTCGGTTCGGTAACTTCCTATAATGCAGGTATTACCTTGTTAGGGTTTAGCGGCAGGGGATTTTAATTTCAGCCATCGCCGGCACAAGTCATACTCGAGATAGCGGAGTAATCATCGCACTACGCTTGAATGCAGCTATACTATCGGCTGAAGGGGTGTTTTCATCCTGATTTCTATCCTTTGCGCGTGATTCACTTCTTCATCCACAAGGCTCCTGAAAAGTTCTACCGCCGGATTTTTATCCGGCCTGTTTATACTGATTTGGAAATAACATTCTCCGGATAAGTTTTCCAGTTTCAAGGCGTTAATAAAGGCATCCTGTTTTATTGGCGGCATATGCTCATAATGTGAAATAATTTCAGATAGCTCCTTGTTGAGATTTCGGATATTTAAAATATCAAATGTTTCAATAGGAAAAAATGCATCCTTACAATAAAAATCTTGCGCACTTTGAATATGCATCGCGTGGTATTCTTCGTCATTGGCAAGTTCTGACCAGAAACTTTCATCTTCTGTAAAAAATTTTGAAAGAAGGTTGTAGAACGTAACGCATTTTCTTTCCATTAAAATCGTTTCACAAAAGATGAACTTAATTGTCTTATTCATAATAATCGTCTCCACCGGATGGATGAAAATAATCCTCTATTGAGTACAATAAATCCCCACCCTTTTCCGAAAGAGAGGTGAAGCGACGCAGTGCAACCCAACCGTTTTAAAATACAGGAAACGCGCGGGAGAATGCAAAGGGATTCGTGACGACGATCAGTGCGCACCCTTGCCGGTCAGAACGACCCAGAACGTGCGCAGGATGATCTTGATATCGAGCTTGATCGACATGTTTTCAAAGTAATAGAGATCATACATGACCTTTTGTTTAACATCCTCGATAGACGCATCGTATTTGTGCTTTACCTGTGCCCACCCGGTGATGCCGGGTTTCATCTTGATGCGTCGCACATACCAGGGAATTTCCTGCTTCAGTTGCTCGACGAAAAAAGGCCTTTCCGGACGCGGCCCCACGAGGCTCATTTCCCCTTTGAGCACATTGAAAAACTGCGGGATTTCATCCAGCCGTGTTTTCCGGATGAACCTCCCGACCGGCGTTATGCGCGGATCGTTGTGCGACGCCCAGGTGGGGCCCGACCGCGTTTCGGCATCCTGATACATCGAGCGGAATTTGAACATGATGTAATTCCTGCCGTTTTGACCGACCCGAAGCTGGTTGTAGACTACCGGTCCCGGCGAAGTGAGCTTTATGACTGCTGCCACCAGCAGCCAGACCGGGGCGCCGACGATCAGCACCCCGAGCGATACCGTGATGTCCATGAGACGCTTGATCTGTGCTTCCCAGCCCGGCATGTGGTCCTGCAGCAGCACGAGGAGCGGGATGCCGAATACCTGATGCGTTTTAAGATGGCCGGTAATGACATCAACAAGCGAGGGCACCATGTACACGGTGACCGTGATATCCCCGCAGTAATTCAGCACCTTCATGATCTCGTTGGCCGAATCGCTCACATGCGCGACGATGAGCGCCGGGATCCGATCTCGTCTGACTATTGACGGAATATCCGAATAGGTGCCGAGCACACGGTACCCGCCGACGAGGCTGCCCCGTTTCCGTCCGTCGTCGTCGATGAATCCGGCAACGCGGTAACCGAGCTTCGCGTAGGCGTGAATCTCCTTTACCAGCCGCTCCCCCGAGGCATTCGCGCCGATGATGAGCACCTTGCTGACGCCGATGCCGCGTGAAAAAAGCAGCGGCAGGAGCGAGTGAATAGCGAACCGGGAGGTGGTGGCGAAAAACAGCATGCATCCGCCATAGGTCAAAAGCGTAGCGAGTTTCGTGCGCGTGAAAAAAACCTTCCAATCGCCCGTATGGGCGAAATCGATGATCTGCTGGGCGCTGCAGGCCCACAAGCAGAATACTACAAGCGTACCGAATCCGACCGCCCGGGCGATGACGATGAACTCATCGAGTCGCGACTCCTTATGCCATTCGCGATAGAGGCCGTTGATAAAGAAAAGCAACAGCCACATCGCATTGATGAACAGCAGAACGGGATTGAAGTACGATGAGAAATCGACATGCGGGTTATATGTTTCAGGAAACAGACCCGATGCATACCGCAACCACACAATGGTAAAAAATGCGACATTGATTGCGACAATATCGAACAGGAGCGTCAGCAGTTTTTCCAAGATTCTAATGCCCATACGATTGTATCCTACAATGCTCCCTTAATGAAACCGTCGAAAACCGTGGGTCCGGAAAGGGGCGGCATATCCTTTGCGGCGATTTCGCTGTAGGTTGCCGCGTTGCCGCGATGAATTCCGGGACCACAGACGGCAAAGGGAACGGGCGAGGAGTCGTGGGTTCGCAATGAGAGGGGTGTGGCGTGATCCGGGGTAACGATGATCCGCAGGTCGCCGGTCTCTCTCTGCAATTTCAACATCTCGCCAACGATGTTTTTGTCAAACTCCTCGATGGCGGTGATTTTTTTCTGCAGCGACCCCTCGTGAGAGGTCTCGTCCGGTGCCTCGACGTGCACGAACACGAAGTCCTCATCTGCAAGCGCTGACGCGGCGGCGGCTATTTTTCCCGCATAGTTGGTGCCGAGATACCCCGTGGCCCCGTCGACAAGCCGGACACGCAGGCCCGCGAGGACGCCCAGCCCCCGCACCAGGTCAACGGCCGAAATCACCGATCCGGAGAGGCCGTAACGCTCGGCCATTGGAGGCAGGGTCAGTGCGCGACCCTGGCTCCAGAGCCAGATGTCGGTTGCCGCCAATCGGCCGCTCTTTTCCCTCGCACGGTTCAGCCGGGCGTCTTTAAGCACGGCGTGCGCGCTTTCCATGAGTGAGCGCAGGAGCCCGCTGCCCGGTCCGGTGGGAAGATAGGATGAAACTTCACGCCCGGTAAAATCATGGGGAGGGGTGCAGGCGCACCCCGCGGGAAAATCGGACCGCCACCATGAGATGGCGGTACGAAACCCCGCCGTGGAACCGAACCGAAGCGCTGCCGAGTTTCTGTTCGATAAGCTCGATCAGTTCCATCGCGTCATTTGTTTCAATGTGTCCGGCGGAATAATCGAGCATGCGGCCGTCGGCGATGGTAACCAGGTTGCAGCGAAACGCGGTATCGCTTGGCCCGAGGGAAACTCCCATGCTGGCCGCTTCGATCGGCGCCCTGCCGCTGTAATACCGGGCCGGGTCATACCCGAGAAGCGAAAGGTTGCCCACGTCGCTGCCGGGCGGTAAGCCTTCGGGGATCGTGGCAATGCGTCCGATGGCGCCGGTGACGGCGATGCGGTCCATATTGGGAGTATGGGCATAGGCCAGGGGCGTTTTCCCCTGTAGCTCGGGAATGGGAAGATCCGCCATCCCGTCGCCCACCAGCATCGCATATTTTATCGACATGTAACCCCGGGCATGTTGCAATTTGTAAATCTGTGACTATCCGGCAATCTCGCGCATCAATTCCAGAAGCGTTTCATGCATCATATTTTTTTCGATGACGCGGGTATGCCGTTCCGGCCGCTGCCGCAGGCGGGCAAGCGCGCGATGGACCGGAAGGCCCGAAATTGCGCTGATCCGGTCGATTGCGGCGAACTCTTCCTCCACGAATTCGCCGGTCAGGCCCCGCAGCACATGCGTGCCGAATTTAAAGGGGCTTGCCGTCGAGGCGATAACCGTGTGCCGGTTACCGGGTGATAGTTTCTTGCTCACCGCCGCCGCCACCGCAGTGTGCGTATCGAACACGTAGCCGGTCCGCCTGAACTCCTCGCCGATGGTCGCAAGCACCTCCCGCTCATCAACCCAGCCGGAAACAATGAATCGGTCCATGCGCTCCCTGGTTGCCGAGTCAACCGTAAATGCCCCGGTTTCGGAGAGCGATTGGCTCCATTCCGTCACCGGTCCCGCATCGTGGCCGTTGACCTCGAAAAGAAACCGTTCGAGATTGGAGGAGATGAGGATGTCCATTGAAGGTGAAGAGGTGCGTGATAACGTACGATTGCTGTTGTAGCGACCGGTCGCGAAAAAATCGGCGAGTACGTTGTTACTGTTGGATGCGCAGATAAGCTTTTCAATGGGCAGTCCAAGCCGCATCGCATAGTAGCCCGCGAGAATATTCCCGAAATTGCCGGTCGGCACGCAGAAATTCACCGCTTCTCCGGCCTCGATCACCTTGGTGTCGACCAGCCTGCCGTAGCAGAAAAAATAGTACACGATCTGCGGGCAGAGCCGGCCCCAGTTGATGGAGTTGGCCGATGAAAATTCGATGCCGCGGCTCCGGTACCGTTCCCGAAGTTCCCGGTTGCCGAGGAGGCGTTTGACCTCGGTCTGGCACTCGTCGAAGTTTCCCTTCACCGCAACCACATAGGTATTGTTGCCGTCTGTCGTGGTCATCTGAAGTTTCTGAATTTCGCTCACGCCGCCATGCGGATAAAAAACGATAATGGATATTCTCCCGCAGTTTTTAAATCCTTCGAGGGCCGCCTTGCCGGTGTCGCCCGAGGTGGCCACCAGGATGACGGTATGGGAGCTGTCGCCGAGATTCTTTTTGGAGACGCCCAAAAGGTGCGGCATGATCTGCAATGCCATATCCTTGAAGGCCGCTGTCGGCCCGTGCCAGAGCTCCATGACTGAACGGCGCCCGTCGAGCGGCACGATGGTGACAATCTCATCGGTGTCGAATGAGGCCGTATTGTACGCACGCGAAATGCAGGAGGAAAGGTCAGCCGCCGTAAAATCGGAAAGGAGCGGCGACAGTATCCGCTTCGCGACGGCCCCGTAACTCTCGCCGCCATCCGGCAGGTAATTGAGCCGGGACGTCTGATCCGGCACAAAAAGGCCGCCTTCGGGCACCATGCCCAGTGCGATGGCCCGGGAGGCGTTTACCGGTTGATGGTTATTTCGGGTGCCGATGTACTGCATGGTTCCCTCGTCAAAGGCGATTGGTGCAAAGACGCTACTCTTCGATGCGAATCACTTGGGTCCGATCCTTGATATAGTGCATCGCCTCGATGCGCGCAAGCGCCGCCCTGAGATTCTTTTCGATTGCGGCATGGGTCAGGATGATGACCGGCACCCCCCGTTCCGGGAAACCCTCCTTCTGCATGACCGAGGCGAGGGATATTCCCTCATCGCCGAGCAGGCCCGCAATGGAAGCAAGAACGCCGGGTTTGTCCTGCACGGTAAACCGGAGGTAATAACGTCCCTCGATCGTGTCTATCGGTTTGACCGGGAGTTCGCATGATGTGCTGTAGTAGCGCATCGGGATTCGGACTCCGATCCGACAGGAGATGTTATGCGCAACGTCGATGATGTCGCTGATCACGGCGGAAGCGGTAGGCAACTCGCCGGCGCCCTTGCCGTACAGGAGGATCTGGCCGACCGCATCGCCCTCCAGGAGCACCGCGTTATACACGTCCGATACCGAGGCGAGAATGTGTCGCGCATGCAGCATGACGGGATGCACCCGGACATCCAGGCGCTCGCTGACGTTTGTCTTCTTGATAATGCCGAGAAGTTTTATGGTGTAGCCGAGATCCGCGGCAAAGGCGATATCGTCCTTGCCGATTCCGGTGATCCCTTCGATGCTGATCGACGTGAATGGCACATAACCGCCGCCGGCCAGTGAAGCGAGAATGGCCACCTTGTGTCCGGAGTCGCCGCCGCCGACGTCGAGAGCGGGGTCGGCCTCGGCGTACCCTCGTTTCTGCGCCTCATGGAGGGCTGCGGCAAAGGTCAACCCTTCGCGCGACATCTTCGTAAGGATATAGTTGCAGGTTCCGTTGATGATGGTCTTGATCGAGAGAATGTCGTTGGCGACAAGGCCCTCGCGGAGGGTTTTGATGATCGGCATGCCCCCGCCCACTGCCGCTTCGAAATAAACGGAAACATTTTCTCTGGCCGCGGTTTCGAAGATCTGGGGTCCATGTTCGGCGAGCAGCGCCTTGTTGGCCGTGATGACGTGCTTCTTATGCGAGAGGGCGGCAAGAACGAGTTCCCTAGCAAAGGTGGTTCCCCCCACCAACTCCACGACTATTTGTATGGAGGGATCATTCAGAATATCATCTGCACCTGGTGTGCAGATCGCCCCGTATTCCGAAAACTGTGCTCGCCGTTTCGAGTCCTTGTCCGCAATTCTGGCGATGCGAATGGACAAACCCTGCTCCCGGCGCAGTTTTTCGATGCGTTTGCCGAGAATCTTGATCACGCCGCCGCCCACCGTCCCTGCTCCGACGATCCCGATCAGAATTTCCTGCATTTCCTGCATAGGGTATCCTTGTCTTGATTATCTCCATGTAGTTATTCAAAAATAACTTATCGCTCGGAGACCTTAACGAAAAAACGGAACTGTTTCCGCCTGGGTTGAAAGGCGCTTTGTTAGATAATGAGTGCCGGTGAAAACATTCTCGAATTATGACTGCAATGCCATTGTCTCACCCCTCTCCGCGACATGTATTTTGGATGATCCCGATTGGATACAGACAACGGTTCGCCGGTGCCGACTCTTTCACCGCATCAGCCAGCGCTCATCTCATGACCATACATGACGCCGTAAAGACGCCTTTTTCCCTGAGCTTCGATGAGTATGTCAGGATGTTTCCCTCTGCCTGGCTTTTGGAGCACTTTCTTCATAGCCGGAGCGGCTCGCGCAAAATTCTCTCCTCCAATGCCCTTGCTGACCGGGTAGCCCGTTTTTCCGAGCCTGCCTCGCTTCAAAACCAGTTCAGGGAACTCAGCGAAGAAGACCGGCGACTTTGCAGTCTCGTCTATCTTTGCGGCGACAGCGGCCTCCCGGCGCTTGAACGAAGCGACTTTCTCAGCGATCCGGTCATTCTCTCCTTCCTCATCTATGCAGGGCGCGATGGTGCCGGTGCGGTTCGCTATTTCGGTTTTTCCACGTTCGAGCCGTCTCTTCGACCGTTCATGGCGGAAACCATTCTCCACGCCGCCCCGGTTACGGAAAGGGCCGGTTCGGTATCGCTACGCCGGCAGCAGTGGTGCCGCAGCGACATTGCGGTCGTCATGGCGCTTGCCATGCAGGGGCTGCTCGAAAAGAAAAAACAGGGTGGTCTAACCAAAAACTCGCTGGTTAAAATCGGAAAACTGACCCATGACTCCTTATCCGGGTTTTACCGTCCAGAACCGCGCCGATTGCATCATTCTGTACGCCGAATCCCTCGGGATAATCGTTGAGAACGATGCTGGTCTCGGGTGTCGGGAAGCCGCGGCCGAAGAGTGGCTCGACCGGTCGCCTGAGAGATATAGATCGTGAACTGGCTCTCTTCATCGGCAGGCATGCGGGAGCCTGGTGCCGGGAGCTGCTTTTCGAACTGTTCGGTCAGGCCGGAGGGTGCTGGATCTCTCTGTCGGTTTTTCCCGAACGGGCTAGAAACGAGGCACTCAAAGTGCTCCTGACCCTGCACTGGGCCGGAATCGTCGATTGTGCCGGAACCGGAGACAATATCGTTTTCGGCGCCCCACTTGTCGGGCCCTCTCCGGCGACGCGGGCGGAGGTGCGCGATGGTCAACACCGACCGATGGACCGTACCGTCGTGGTGCTGCCCGATTTTACCGCCGTGCTCCCGCAGGAGACGCCCCCCGGTCAACTCTTCCGGTTCGGCCGGATCGGTACGCTCCATTCGCTCGACAGGGTATACAAAGGGACAATCGACCGCGCCACCTTGAACAATAGTCTTGCCCATGGTCTCGATTCCGCAACGATTCTGGGCTGGCTTGCCGAATGGAATGCTCCGGCGAACGTCGTGGAAACGCTGCGGGAATGGATCCGTGAATACTACCGTCTGTATATAACCGGGGAGCCGGTGCTCGTTACCTGCGATGAGAAGGTGACCTACGAAATCGCCTCATGCGAACCTCTGGCCGGGTTTATCGAACGGGTGCCGGCTTTCGCGGTATTCCGCATCCGGCAGGGGGCTGAAGAGCCGGTCAAACGGGTGCTTTCGGGCATGGGCTATGACTACCGTATGCCGCAGCAGGAATCGCCTGCCGGGCCGGCCGGCCCGACGTCGCTCCCGGCGGCTGAAAAGACGTTTGAACCCGTTATTCCGGGAAACGGGCGTGCTAAGGAAAACGCCCTGGTACTCAGGGGGAAAAAATACGGCAGCGGGCTCAAGTCGTTCGACCTCAATGAAACCATGCATATCATCGATTACGCGATTCTGACCGCGCAGGAATTGACGATAGAATATACGGGAAGCCCTCTCGTAAAAAAAGGGGTGTATGTCATTCTCCCGGCCGCGGTTTCCGGAGGAGCCGAACCGATGCTCGATACGAGCGATCCGGTCGGAAAGAAACGGCAGTTCGCTATCAGAAAAATCGCACGCATCGGAGTGGGCAGGTCATGAAAAAAGAACCGGCATTCGTTCATCTTCACACGCATACCGAGTACAGTTTTCTGGATGGGGCGATCCGGATTGCCGACCTGGTTGGCCGCGCGAAAGAGCTCAGCATGCCCGCGCTCGCCATCACCGATCACGGGGGGCTTTTCGGTGCGGTTGAGTTTTTTGAAACCTGCATGTCGGCGGGGGTAAAACCCATTCTCGGGTTCGAAGCCTACGTCGCGCCAGGTTCCCGTCTCGACAAGCAATCCGGCAGGGATGAACGTTCCTACAATCACCTCATCCTGCTGGCCCGCGATACCACCGGCTGGAAAAACCTCATGCGTCTCAGCTCCATCGGCTACGCCGAGGGGTTTTACTACAAGCCGCGTATCGACATGGAGGTGTTGCGGAAATACTCCGGTGGTATCATCGCTACGACCGCCTGTCTGGCCGGGGTCATCCCCCAACTTCTGTTGAGCGGCGATCGGGAAGGGGCGAAAAAGCGCGCGCTGGAATACCTTTCGATTTTCGGCGAGCGGAATTTCTATTTCGAACTGCAAAATCACGGCATCAGCGAAGAGCTGGCGGTTCTTCCCGAAATGCTGAGCCTCGGCCGCGAGCTCGGAATTCCGTTCATCGTCGCCAATGACGCCCACTACCTGAACCGTGATGAGGCCCAGTCTCACGAGGTGCTCCTCTGCATCCAGACTCAGACCACCATGAGCGACCCGAACCGCTATCGGTTCTCCTCCGATCAGATCTATTTCAAATCTTCCTCCGAGATGGCCTCGCTCTTTCCCGATCTCCCCGAGGCCTTTGCCAACACCGTGGATATCGCCGAGCGATGCAATGTTGACATCGAGATCAAGCCCCAGTTGCCCATCCCGCCGCTCCCGGAAGGCTATGCCGTTGCCGACGACTACCTCAAGGTAATCGCGCGCCAGGGGCTTTCGGAGAAGTATGCGCACGTAACGCCGGGCCTGGAGGAACGTCTCGACTACGAGTTGAAGGTCATCTGTTCCATGGGATTCGCCGGCTACTTTCTCATCGTCCGCGACTTCGTCGCCCACGCGGAGAAAATGGGAATCATGGTGGGGGCGCGCGGGTCGGTGGCGGGCAGCCTCGTCGCGCATGTCATCGGCATCACGGCCGTCGATCCGATCAAGTTCGACCTCATTTTCGAGCGGTTTCTCAACCCCGAGCGCATCTCCATGCCCGACGCCGATATCGACTTCGCGGACAAGGACCGCGGCCGGGTGATCGATTACGTCATCGAACGGTATGGCCGCGACGCGGTGAGCCAGATTATCAACTTCATCCGCATGAAGGCCAAGATGGTGGTGAAGGATGTCGCCCGGGCCATGGATATTCCCTTGCCGGAAGCGAATCGCCTCTCCGCCATGGTCAGCGAAAAGAGCCTGAAGGAATCGATCACCTCATCGGGCGAGCTGGCGAGGGAGATCAAATCCAATGCGCGGTACGGCGAACTCTTCCGGCATGCCGCGGTGCTCGAAGGGCTGGCGCGACAGGCGGGAATGCATGCGGGCGGGGTCATCATCGCCCCCGGCGAGGTGGTAAACTGGGCGCCGCTTTTCAAGCAACCCGGCACCAACATCCTGATGACCCAGTTCGACATGAACCATGTGGAAAAGGTCGGTCTCATCAAGATGGACTTCCTGGGACTCCGTACGCTGACCGTGCTCCAGGAAACGCTGCGGCTCATCGCCCGCTACCACGGGAAAATAATTGACCTCTGGCATATTCCTTACGATGATGAAAAGGCCTACGCGCTTTTCGGCGGGGGTGAAACCATCGGCGTGTTCCAGTTCGACTCGCAGGGGATGCAGGACTACCTCAGGAAGCTCAAGCCGTCGAACATCGAAGATATCATCGCCATGGCGGCCCTGTACCGTCCCGGTCCCATGGCCAATATCGATACGTTTATTCGGCGCAAGCACGGCAGGGAGAAGGTGCACTACCTCCATCCCGAGCTCGGGGAAATACTCGACGTCACCTACGGGGTCATCGTCTACCAGGAGCAGGTGATGCGCATCGCCCAGCGCATGGCCGGATTTTCACTTGGCGAAGCGGATATCCTGCGCAAGGCGATGAGCAAGAAAAAAGCCGGGACCATGGAGGAAATGGGGAGGAAATTCGTTGACGGAGCGGTGTCGCGGGGGATCGGCAGGACGGTTGCGACCGAGATTTTCGATCTCATGGCAAAGTTCGCCGAATACGGGTTCAACAAGGCGCATGCGACCATGTACGGTCACGTTGCCTACCAGAGCGCCTGGCTCAAGGCGCACTATCCGCTCGAATACCTCACTGCGAACCTCACCTCGTACATCGGTAACCAGGATGAATTTCTTAAAGTCAAGATTGAAACCGAACGCATGGGAATTGCCATCCTGCCGCCCGATGTCAATGCATCGGACGATTGCTGCGGCATCGAGAACAAGGCGCTGCGGCTCGGGCTCTCGGCGATCAAGAACGTGGGCCAGGCCGGCGAAGCGATTCTCGAAGAGCGGTCGCGCGGCGGCCCGTTTACCTCGATTTTCGACCTCTGCAAGCGGGTCGATGGCTGGCGGATGAACAAGAAATGTCTCGAATCGCTTATCTGCGCGGGCGCACTCGATTGTCTGAAGGGTACGCGCGCCCAGCTTTTCGAGGCCATCGACAAGGCCATGGATTACGCCAACGGTTTTCAGAAGGATCGCGCCGCGGGCCAGGTCAACCTGTTCGACGACCTGTTCGCCTCGCCGGCCGCGGGCGTTGCCGGCCACGAATCGCTTCCGGTCCCGCCGCTCCCGGACGTGCCGCCCTGGCCGTACGTTGCAACGCTCCAGAAGGAGAAGGAGTTTTTAAACTTCTACGTGAGCGGTCACCCGCTCGACCGCTTCCAGGATGAAATCCGCGGGTTCGCCACCATGTCCCTCGCGCCGGAATCGCTTGCCGGGATCGGCGACGGGGCGGTCGTCACCGTGGGAGGACTCGTGACTTCGGTCAAGCAGCACGTCCAGCGCAACGGCAAACCGATGGCCTTCATGTCCATGGAGGATTTCGACGGCACGGTCGAGCTGCTCGTTTTCGGCGACGCCTTTGAAAAGTATCGCAACCTGCTCACGGAAGACGCCATGGTCCTGGCGCACGGCACCATTACCAAGCGTGAAAGCGAGGAAAGCCCGAAGATCCGCCTCGACAACTGCCTCCCGCTCGCCGAAGCCCGTGAGCGGCTCGCGCGCAGCGTGCATGTACGGCTCAATACTGCCGGTCTCGAAAAAGAGTTTCTCGGCGCCATTCGTCGCCGGTGCGAAAAAAATGCAGGCTCCTGCGCGGTCATCCTTCATCTGGTAACCGCCGAAGGCAACGAGTACCGCATGCGCTCGCGTTCGGTGAGGATTGCGCCGACGACCGAGACCCTGAATGAACTCCGCGAACAGGTGGGAAGGGAAAACGTATGGATCGGCAAGTCGGCGGCATAGGTCCATACCTGAAACTGCCGTTGCAACTGGTCTGCATCACGATCATCACGACCGTCTTTTCCTGCGGCTGCATCGTCACCGGCATTTTTTCAAAGCATGTCTCACAGGTCGTCTGCAGGACCTGGGCGCGGCTGGTGGTCCGCTTTCTGGGGGTGCGCCTGCGCGTTTGCGGTCGGGAAAAAATCGCTCCCGGTGAACGGTATGTCTTTTTCTCCAACCACCAGAGTTCCCTTGACATCCCCGTGCTGTTCGCCGGGCTGGGGCATCCTGTCTGCTTCATCGCCAAAAAAGAGCTGTTCCTGATCCCGATCTTCGGATGGGGCATGGCCGTCATGGGGCATGTCAGGATCGACCGGGCGAATGCACGGAAGGCGCGTGAGTCGCTCACGCGGGGGGTGCGCTTCCTTAAGCGGTACCGGCTCTCGCTCGTTCTGTTCCCTGAAGGAACGCGAAGCGCTACCGGAGCGCTCGGTGAGTTCAGGCAGGGAAGCTTCGCCCTTGCCCGGGAAGCCGGAGTCGCGGTGGTGCCGGTCGTCATCAGGAAGGCCAACGAACGGCTGCCGAAGAAAAGCCTGCTGGTAAAGCCCGGAGAAGTCTATCTTGATATCTGCGACCCTATCGATATGGCGGGCATGGAGAAAAGCGAGCTCGCGGCCAGGGTGCGGAAAGAGATCGAAAACGTCTTGGAGCGAAGGGAGTGATTCGGAAACTACCGAAGGCTTTTCCTGGCTCACGCTATCACCCGGAGGTTTCCACAACCGCATAAAAACCGTACGGCGCCTCTTTCTGACGCCACACTTTTTCTTAAGCGCTTCGGGGAGGTGCGAAGCCGCGCCGTCTCGCTGCTATGGCTCGGTCAGTACTCCCTTTGGTGGCCGCGGTCACGGTTGAATCCGCCACCGCCGCCGCCGTGCGGGGAGCGGGGCTCGCGCTCGCGCGCTTCGTTGATCATGAGTTTACGGCCATCGAACTCTTTGCCGTTAAGCTCGTTCATCGCCGCGTCAGCGTTTTCCATTTCGACGAAGCAGAAACCGCGTGAACGACCGGTTGCGCGGTCGGTGATGATTTTGACGGAAATGACTTCACCGAACTGGCCGAAATAATCCTTCAGCTGATCCTCGGTTGCCGAAAAAGAAAGATTCCCCACATACAGCTTCTTAGACACTCGTACCTCCGAGAAAAGGTGGACGCTTCATGACCGCCGCATCGAAGTATGCAATCGGCAACGGCGTTTGCATCGGCACCATCATAAAAGCGTTAAAACCACTTCAATATAATAATCCTTGCGCATCAGAGGCAAGCGGACCGCGTTTCAGTGCCGCCGCAGCCGGCCGCCGGCGGCGGCCGACCCCTCTCTTCCCGCTACAGCCGGCTCCGGATTCTCCGCCATCCCTCTTCGGGAATGGAGGCGCCGATTCCTTTACACACTTCATAGCCGCACAGGGAACCGAGGTTGCCGCATTTTTCAAGAGGGAAGCCGTTCAGCAGCCCGTACAGAAAACCGGATGCCCACAAGTCGCCCGCGCCGGTGGTGTCCACCGCCGTATCGTCCGTGATAGCGCCGATGCGAAATCGTTCCGCGCCGCAGGCGATCAGGCTGCCCCTGCTCCCTAATTTAATTACCGCGAGATCGGCATGTTTCGCGAGGACGCCGATCGCCTCCTCTTCATCCGCATGGCCGGTGTAGGCGCGCGCTTCATCCTCGTTGGCAATGACGATATCGACATACTCCTCGATGATTCGGCGCAGAAAGGGGAGCGATGCCTCAACGACCGTATAACTTGCAAGATCGAGCGATACTTTTGCGCCCGCGGATTCGGCCGCAATCAGGGCGGTCATCATGAGATCACGGTTGAAAAGCAGGTACCCTTCGAGGTGGACGAGCGCGGTATCGCGGAAAAGGTCGGGCGTGATTTCGGCCGGCCGGGTTTCGGCCGAGGCGCCCAGATAGGTAAGCATGGAGCGCTGCGCATCGGGAGTGATGATGGAGAGAACATGTCCGGTCGGCGTCGAAGAGGTAAAGAGAACCGGCTCGACCCGATGGTCGCGGACGCCCGCTTCAAAGAGTGTTCCCCACGCATCCTTTCCCCGCTTGCCGATGAACCGGGCGGATGCGCCCAGTTTTCCGAGGCCGAGAATGGTGTTGCACGCCGATCCGCCCGGTACGATGGAGGGCTTTGCATCGGTCGCCGCGAGCACCGCAGCGATGCGGGAGCTTTCGACGAGCGTCATACCCCCTTTGCAGGCCCCGGCCCTCTCGATGAAGGACTCGGATTCCTGGATACAGATATCCACCAGCGCCGACCCGACGCCCGCAACGGCAAGGGAACGATCATTTCCGCTGAATAGATAATTGCTCATAGCCTCAATTCGCAGAGAAGAAATCGTTTAAAAATACTTCATAAGGAAGGAAGATACGGAGAAGGAGAACAGCGTATGAAGCTGAGAAGGAAAAAACCGTATGGAAAAAAAATCTCGCGAATATGATTTTTTCTCTTGCGCCGGATACGAAAATAGCCTATTTTAATTCACAGCTATGCCTTTCGCCGTCTTCTGAATCAGTTCCAACGACCGTGGACGCGCGAAATCTCACTGAAAATTTCGTTGTTCAGTACCTGCGGCGCCAATAAGTATTTGTATTTAGGTATGGTAGGATTATTGCAAAGCCGAGTCAAATTATTATTCAAATTCGAAGGAAGTTATCCGGAAAACGATGAAACTTTCTAAATATCATTTGGTTCTGGTTAATTCCCGATCGATGTCACGCACAAGGAAGGTAACGGCGAATGCTCTCATTTTCTGCACACTCCTTGTTGCCGTTACGGCAGTTCTCGCGGGGTTGGCCAGGCTCTCGTGGTTTGCCTCAACCTATGCATGGACAAAAATGGCATTCTGTAACGAGCGGCGGGACAATGCCCGGCTCGTCGGCAAGCTTAAGGAATTGGAAACGGGGTTGATGGCCGGAAATCTTGAGCTTAAAAAGTTGATCGATTTTGAAGATGGCCGCCGTCTCGCCTACGGCATGAATCCCATCAGCGCCGACATTCGTAGGGCGGGAACCGGTGGTATGCCGTCGCCCGCCGAACGCGCCGACCTGATCCAGCCGAATCCGCTGCTGTTCAGGGCGGGGGCGATTCAGGAGAGCCTGAGTATTCTCCTGCGCCGCGCAGAGCTGCAAAACGCAACGTTCGACCAGTTGAGCGAGTTTGCGGAGCAGAAGCAGGAGTATCTTGACGCTCATCCGACGGTGAAGCCCGCCACCGGCGCGATTACCTCTGAGTTCGGCGTCCGGTCCGATCCGATGAGCGGGGAGCCCGCCATGCACCAGGGGCTCGATATCGCCGGCACCATCGGTACGCCGATCTTTGCCCCGGCCGACGGCGTCGTCGAAGAGGTCGGGATCCATCAGAGCT
Organism: uncultured Fibrobacterota bacterium; assembly: GCA_963846695.1. Taxonomy (GTDB): domain Bacteria; phylum Fibrobacterota; class Chitinivibrionia; order Chitinivibrionales; family Chitinispirillaceae; genus BOG-1184. The sequence continues at coordinate 39,653 of CAWJXL010000013.1, forward strand.
ACGGCAAAACCATCGTGCTCAGACATGCCGAGTGTGGCATCGAGACGATGTACGGCCACCTGAGCGACTATGCCGTGCATGTCGGCCAGCATGTCAAACGGGGCGAACTTATCGCCTACATGGGGTGCAGCGGGAAAAGCACCGGGCCGCACCTGCATTACGAGGTGCATGAACAGGGACATCCCGTCAACCCCCGGCCGTTCATCCTTCCAGAGGACCAGATCGTCGATTAATACCGGACGCATGGAGTGACGCAGACCTCCTGCGTTGACCTTCCGGCGATCCATGAAGTATTATATAGTGCTGTTAAAAATCCGGGGCTGTAGCTCAGTTGGGAGAGCATCAGGCTGGCAGTCTGAGGGCCGTCGGTTCAAACCCGTCCAGCTCCACCATAATCTAAAACCCGCAAGACCTTGTTTCTTAAGGAATTGCGGGTTTTGTTTTTTTCGTACCTGCAAATATTTTGCCTCCTCCATCGTACCCCAAAATACCCTAAAAAACCGGACTAGTCCGGTCAAAATCGACCCTAAACCGGACACTTGACCGGACACTTCGGCATGTAAACTTTAACCATTAATGGCAATCGCGGGATAATTTTAAGGCATCGAAATTTTGGGGTAAAGGTAATTCGATAAGACGATTTAGTGAACGATTCTGGCAAATCTCCGGGGTGCAAGGCTGAAGGAGCTTACCTGAAGCTCTGAAGAAGCCGGAAACGGCAGCGTCGTGATCTTCCCCCCCGAACCCCGCCCGCGACCGGCACACGGCCCACGCCGGCGCAGGGCTTTGCTCGGATCGATCATTCCCATTTTCCCCAAAAGGTAAAATGGACGCATTATTATAATTTCGGTTGTAGCAGCCGGCGCGTCGGCATCAGCCGAACGGCTGGCCGCCGCACCTGTTCTTTCTTTCGGTCGTGCAGGCACGAAGGGTAGCCTGTAGCCGCCTCCCGCCGTCCCTGGCGGGAAGGCTTTTACATAATAGGTCTTATGCGCGAGGGCTTCAGCGTCATGCAGCGCCACGCCCCCGGCCCTGTCCTGCCTACCGAAGCGGTAGCGCAGGCAGGCGGGCCTCTGCGGGCGTCGCATAAGGCTATTATGTAAACTTCAGTATTATATTGATCTCCCCGCCCTCAAAGGAAGTCAACGTCAACGTCAAAGTCACAACAAATGGTTTACGCGCTGATACCCTTCCGGGTATGCGCTTGGTGCCGCGCGATTCCGGCTCGCGCTGCAACACTGCCTGGGCGGCAGGCAGCTCGCTCGTCCGGAACACGCGGAAAAGCACGCTTTGGTAGGTCGCTGCGTGGTGCACGACGCCCCTTGGAGGCCACTGCTCTCTCCCGTGCTTTTAAGGCGCCCTCTTGCCGCCTTCGAGCGCTGCCTTTTTGCCTTTGCCCGCGCGGTGCGCGCACTTCGCTATTGCAATCGTATCAGGCCGCTGCGTCCCGCTGGGGCATGTGCCGCCTCGGCGGTACGCCTCGGTCGTCATCCCGCAGAGGGGTCAGCGGCCTCCATATCCCCCGCCCGGTAAATAGGGTGGGAAAGTATTCGTATTCCCGCCCGTCCGCCCCAGGGGCTCCCGAAAAGTAGATTTTAATAGTTGCCGCTATTTCAAAGCGTGTCCAGGCCATTATTGCGCGCCGGATGAGGGTGTGGCCTGCAAGATTTGCGGCGGATGATTTTATTTGGGAGGTCGATCATGAAACACATTTTAATCTTGTCAATCTGCTTTATCGTGTTTGGAAATTGTTCCAGTCCCAATTCCCCGAAAAATGAAGAAAAAATAATTAAATGGCCGGGGGATTCTGGATTGGAATTGGATTCGGTTTATTGCGTAGCCGGTGGTGATTGGGCAGATTCTGCTCAAAATGGTCCAGTGTTATTTAATATCAGAAATTGGACTGTTTCAGTCTATCCCCCATGTATTTTGATAGTTCCTTCTAAAACTCTGATAAATGCCACTTTTGTAGCTTGTCTTCCTTGCGATACCATTCCAGAATATCAACCCATATATTTAGTGAGAACCATAACATCATCACCGAATGTCATTTGGAATTTTTACAATTGAATCATTATAAAAGGCCATCCCTGGCCTCATCTGGATATTTTAAGGTGACAGCGTATTTATGCCGAAAAACGAGGTGGATTGCATACGCATGCCATTGCCCCCGCTCATGGGGCCCCAGGCGGTCCCATTTTGATAAAATGCGATGCAGGGTGGCGTATTGCCATTGAGGACCTGGTAATATCCAAGGACATCGCCGCCGTCGCCGCCGGGCAAAAAAGCGGCCATTCGCCCCTCGTAGGGGCGCCCGTAACGTTGATTTTGATGGCGGTTAAACGGTTAAAAAACGGGGTTCGAACGGGGTTCAAACGAGGTAAAAACCATCAAACCGGCCGCGCCGTTAAAACTACTTATTCATCGTATTGTAAGTATTGATATTGTATATAGTTGCACCCGTGTGAGTACAAAGGCAATAAGAATTTAAGCCAATTGCCGCTGCGCTTAAAATAAACCGCACTGCACCATGCCGTTTTTGTGCCGTTTTATATAGTTGAAACGGAATAAAAGATGTCGCCGTGTGAAACACAACCGCCGAACCGATAACTCCTGCCATATTCTTTTCGCCGAACAATGTGTAAATAGGATCGCCTTCACTACCGCCGCCGTTCAAGATCATTCCTGTGGTTGCAAAGTCTGCAACAAATGCCGCATGATTGCCCCACCATGTTGATAAGAATAAATCCCTTTCAATGATGGAATATTGAGGCTGCTGCAATACCAAATTAGCCGGAACATTTACCACATTGCCTGTACATGCATTGTTGGGTTTGACAATCGAATCGCATAAATCCTCTGCTGAACTAATTTGAACAAATGCTACGATAATTACACAGAGCATGATAGATGCGGAATCGTAAATTCGCAATTTTCTTATTAACGATACCGGCGCAGTCTGCATCATAATCTTGGTAGGTTTAATCGTATGTCGAAAATTGTTCAACTATATCACCCAATATTGTGATGATCCTCTTATTCCGGAATCTGTCCAATATGTTTCCATTCTATCAGATCACTCGTTGAAAATATTTCAAGCGCTCCATTCAACTGATGTCGCTCTCGGAATACCTGAGCAGACATTACGAGGTCGAAATCAGTCCAGATAAGGACAATACTCAGTGCAAGGTCTTCAATCGCTCGGGGCTCTCAGGTACTTGAACTAAACCTATGCTGTTCAAAGTAACAGTATATATTTTATGACTATGAAACTATCCCTTCTTAAACAACCAAAAACCATCGATTTCTACGCCGCCGACGCCTCGACCGCGCTTCCGCTCCACTTCGCCGAGGCCATCAGCGCCGGGTTTCCGTCCCCGGCCGACGACTACCTCGAGCAGGTCCTCGATATCAATACCGCCCTCATCAATAACCCGAATTCGACCTTTTACGGCAGGGTGCGGGGCGACTCCATGATCGGCGCGGGCATTCACGACGGCGATATTCTCGTCGTCGACAGATCGCTTGAACCGGCGAACAAAAAGAAGGCCGTCTGCTACATCGACGGACAATTCACCATCAAGACATTGAAGGTTTCCAGGGGCGAAGTCTGGCTCAAGCCCGAAAATAAAGACTATCCTCCGATCAAGATCACCCCGGAGAACGATTTCGCCGTCTGGGGAATCGTCACGCACGTCATTCATAAAGCCTGACCATGTTCGCGCTGGTCGATTGCAACAATTTTTACTGCTCGTGCGAGCGGGTTTTCGACCCGTCGCTCAACGGCCGGCCGGTGGTCGTGCTGTCGAACAACGACGGCTGCGTCATCTCGCGGAGCAACGAGGCGAAGGCGCTCGGCGTGGAAATGGGCGTTCCGGCTTTTGAAATAGAGGATTTCCTCAAAAAGAACAACGTCGCGGTGTTCTCGTCGAACTACGCCCTGTACGGCGATTTCAGCGGGCGGGTCATGGGTACGCTCGCCTCCTTCGCCCCGGCAACGGAGGTCTATTCCATCGACGAGGCGTTTCTCGACCTTCACGGTTTTCACCATTTCAACCTGCGCGACCATGCCGCGACCATAAAACGGGTGACCGGGAGGAATACCGGCATCCCGGTGAGCGTGGGCGTCGAACCCACGAAGACGCTCGCCAAGGCCGCCAACCATTTCGCCAAGAGAGCGCCGGAAAACAACGGCGTGTTTGTCATCGACGCCGAAGAGCTGCGCGCCGAGGCGCTCAAGCGGCTTCCTGTCGGCAAAGTATGGGGAATCGGCGGGCGGTACGAAAAATTGCTGACCGGCGGGGGAGTGACGACCGCATACGATTTTACGCGGCTCAATGCCGCATGGGTAAAGAAAAACATGACGGTCACGGGCCTGCGCACCCGGCAGGAACTGCTCGGCGTCCCGTGTCATGAACTGGAAGTGGAACCCGAACCCAACAAGGCGGTCTGCACGGCGCGCTCCTTCGGCGAGATGCAGACGAAGTTTGACGTCATCGCCGAGGCGGTGTCGGCGTTTGCGGCGCGCTGCGCCCTCAAGCTCAGGCGACAGCATACCTGCGCGAGCGTCATGATGGTATTCATTCACACCAACCAGCACCGGGAGGACCTGCCGCAATACGCGCGAAACCGCGTGATCACCCTTCCGGTGGCGACGAGCAGCGACTTTGAACTGTGCCGCCATGCAAGGGCCGCCCTGAAGGATATTTACAAACCGGGCTTTCACTATAAAAAGGCCGGGGTGATCCTGTCAGGCATCGTGCCGGAAGCGAACGTCCAGACCTCATTATTCGACGACGTGGACCGGGAGCGGCAGGCTAAAGCCCTGCAATCGATGGACAACCTGAACGCCCGTTACGGCAGGGACAAGGTCCGCGTCGCGGCCCAGGGCTTTGCACGACGCTGGAAGCTGCGGCAGGAGAAACTTTCACCATGCTATACCACCCGGTGGGAGGATATAATTATTATTAACTGTTCGCCTCACCCCGCCGCTCGCGCGTCTTCCCCTCTCCACTTGTGGAGAGGGGATTGAGGGGTGAGGCGTTGAGGCCCCCATGTGCTACTGCAACTGTCTTACCGTAGAAGCCGTGAAGTTGGAGAACCGGTATAACGCCAAGCTGATTGACCCGGCAACCTACAAGCCGGTTTACTCCGCTTTGGCGTTCAAATTTCCGGCGTGGCCGGTGGTCACGAACGCCGAACCGGCGCTCATGCGGCGGTTCCGCTGGGGACTCATACCCTTCTGGGCGAAAACGCGGGAGGACGCCGACCGGATAAGGACCGGAACGATCAACGCGAGATCGGAGACCGTTTTCGAGAAGCCGTCGTTCAGAACCGCCATCCAGTCCCGGCGCTGCCTCGTGCCGTCAACCGGCTTCTTCGAGTGGCGCACCTTCAAGTCGAAGAAATACCCCTATTTCATCACGCTCACGACCGCCGACGTTTTTTCAATCGCCGGAATATGGGATTCGTGGACGGATACATCTTCCGGCGAAATTCAGCAAACCTTCTCCATTCTGACCGTAACGGCAAACCCCCTGATGGCGAAGATCCACAACGAAAAGAAGCGCATGCCGGTACTGCTGCCATCGGAAAATGAAAAACGGTGGCTCGATGAAAGCCTGACGAAAGACGAAATTCTCGCGATGTGCGCCCCCTTCGATGAAAAAAAGATGAAGGCGCATACCGTGAGCAGATTAATAACTTCAAGAACGGAAAATCCGGACGTGCCGGAAGTGTTGGAGGAATTTAATTACCCGGAGTTGGAGGCGGTGTAAATGGAAAACGAGCTAAAGCAATTCAAACGCGCGGGTGCCATTATCGCGCGTCATCGTGTTTCCGTGTGGCCTGGGTCTTTGACCCAGGTATCATATCCTTAGCTGTTACTTGATATTATTGGAGTATAAAAGTTGTTCAGGATAAATCTTAAAAGCAAATGCGCAAGCTGCTTTGCGCGGCGCGAGACTTGCCCCCCTCAACTGACACTAAATTTTCCGTATAAAGCGAATTTTTCCGCGTTGTAGACTTTTTGGCGTCATGGCCTTTGTATTATGGGAACTGGGTCTATTCTGAGAAGGCCATGCTAGCGGTTACAGTTTCGGTCTTAGTTAGGTAAGTTTCGCTATTTTGTGATTAAGTTTCCTTCATCCATTAGTTTATTATCTTTAAAAAAGCCATACTGGTAAACACCCTTTGTTAGAGATCTATTGATTATCTGTAATATGCTTTCTTTTGTTGTAGACACCCCAAAATCAGTCTTAAGTAGCTGTCTACCATTTAAAGAATAAACTGCAAAAACACCCTTGTATCCGATACCCAATGATTTGTGCAGAGGCATATTTGCTATCACTCCCGCGTTATTCGTAGTAAAACCAGATTGAGAACTCCAAGAACTTGATCCATATGAATTGTTTGCACATACCTGCCAATAGTAAGTAGCATAGGATGACAATGGGCCGATGTTAACTTGTGTACCACTGATTGTAGAGTCAAGCGCTATTGACATTACTGACGTAAGTAATTTTATCGTATAAGAAGTTGCGCGTGAACTTGCATTCCATAGCAACGTTGGAGTGGTTGGGACGCTTGTAGTTCCTAATGGACCGACTAAAACTGGGACGGCAGGAATTTCAGAAAGAATTAGCCCATCAATAACTGTAACGGAAAAACCCCCAAAATTTGCCGCATAAATTTTATCAGTTGTTGCATTTATCGCAATAGTTGGAGAAATGTTTTCTCCATAGATGCTACCGCCAATGGTAGTTTGAGAAATAGTAGCCCCATCAATTACCGTAACTAAAGGGCCGAAAGAATTGCCAACATATATCGTATTAGTGGCAGAATTTACCGCTATAGTCCAAGGACTTGTTACTCCCACGCTTATTGTGCTAGTTGAATTAGTCACCCCGTTAATCGCGGTGATTGAAAGACCAACCATATTTGCTACATAAGCCATATTAGTAACTTGGTTAACTGCTATTGAACCGGGATGAGAACCGACACTTATTGTGCTTGCGGTATTAGTTGATCCATTGATCACTGATACACTATTACTAACCTGGTTCGCAACGTAAATCATATTTGTCGCTGAGTTAATAGCTATTGCGCAGGGCGAAGACCCAACACTTACCGTTGTCGTTGAATTATTTGAACCGTTGATAACCGTCACATTATTACTGCCGAAATTTGCCACATATATATTATTGGTTACAGCGTTAACTGCTATCGCACAAGGCATTGAGCCGACGCTTATGGTCGTGGTCGCATTGGTTGACCCGTTAATTATTGTGACTCGACTACTATCATAATTCGCAACATAGATCATATTGGAAACCGAATTTACTGCAATTGCCGCAGGCCCCCCAGCCATACTTATAGAAGTCGTCGAATTATTGGCCCCATTAATTACTGTAACAATTTTGCTGGTACTATCAACGGCATAAATTTTATTGGTCGCTGGATTAACCGCAATAGCATTAGGGTATAGAGAAACATTCAAAGTAGTTATCGCATTAGTTGACCCATTTATTACAGAAGCACCGCCGAAATATGCCACATAAATGCTATTTGTCACTGAATCCACAGCGATTGCATCGGGATATTGTCCTATCAAAGGGTACGTCAAAACGGTATCCAAAGTGTATGAATGCGCCTTAATTGAATACGATAGTGCTAATAGAACAATAAAAGAGACTGTTTTAAAATTGAATCTCATAATTAATCCGATGAAGATGGGTTAGAGTACATTTCCGTTTTATTTGAGCCTTAGCTGACAATTAGCAATATGCTACATCAAAGTTTTTGCCAGCAAGCACACTCACCGCCATTTCCATGAATAGTTTCCGACCACGATTTATCCTTGAGCTGGCGAACTAAAGTACCTTCAAATGCTGCTATTGCTTGACTAATGCCACCATGAACTAAGGCGGTTCTTTTTGTTCGCGGATTAATTGTAGAGGCAAAAGCCAAATAAACGTCGGAATGCTTTTTTATAAGTTGGGAAATAATAAAATGAGTATCAAAAATAAAGCCTTTACATATTTTTTTGTTTTCAATTATGCGTCCAATGGCAATTGAAATTTGAGCACTTTGAGTAGTCATACAAACTCCTTTCCAGTGGTTTCTGGTCTATTGAACTGGAATCCTCCATTTAAACCTAAAAAATAGCCATCCTTCTCAGGTTACCTTGCTTTGCCCCATAAATATAGGTCATTTTTCATCTTGCAGTCAATAAAAAATGCCGTTAAATTGGCTTCTGAGGTCGCAACACATCCTCCTGATGCATGAATTGCAAAAATTACCCGCGCGGGTGCCCTTATCGCGTGACATTGTGACCCCGTGTGGCCCGGATCTGCGATCCGGGTATCCTATCCCTCAACTGCCGTTCTCCCATTTCTTATTTTCCTATAGACCAGTCCATAGGAACCCCCATGCCCTTTCCCCCCTCCCTCAGCGCCCTTGTTCAACGATTTCAGGCCCAGCGCGACTCCTACACCGCCCCCGGCTACAACGAAACGCAGCTCCGCGAGGAGTTCCTTAATCCGTTTTTCGACGCCCTCGGCTGGGACGTCTATAACCGGCAGGGCTACGCCGAAGCGTACAAGGAGGTCATCCACGAGGACGCGGTGAAGGTGGGCACCGCGACCAAGGCCCCGGATTATTCCTTCCGGATCGGCGGGGTTCGCAAGTTCTTCGTCGAGGCCAAGAAGCCCTCGGTTTCAATCAAGGACGATCAAAGCCCGGCCTTCCAGCTCCGGCGCTACGCCTGGTCGGCGAAGCTGCCGCTCTCAATCCTCTCCAACTTCGCGGAGTTCGCTGTTTACGACTGCCGGCAGAAGCCGGACAAGAACGACAAGGCCTCCGTTGGCCGCATCCTCTATATCACCTGTGACGAGTACGAAAAGCGGTGGGACGAGATCGCCTCGCTCTTCACGAGGGAGGCTATACAGAAAGGCTCCTTCGATAAATTCGCGAGCGGGGCGCGGAGGGGCAAGGGGACCGCCGAGGTTGACGACGCCTTCCTTGCCGACATCGAGGAGTGGCGATTCGTCCTCGCTAAGAACATCGCCATCCGCAACCCGAAACTTTCAATGCGGGAACTCAACTTCGCGGTGCAGCGCACCATCGACCGGCTCATCTTTTTGCGCATCTGCGAGGACCGCGGCATAGAGGACTACGGCAGGTTGCAAGCGCACCTGAACGGCGAACGCATCTACGAACGGCTCTGCACCGTCTTCCGCGAGGCGGACGACCGGTACAACTCCGGTTTGTTCCACTTCAGGGAAGAGAAGGACCGGGGCGAAGCGCCGGATACCGTCACCCTTGCGCTGTCGATAGACGACAAGATTCTCCGGGAGATCATAACCGGGCTCTACTACCCGGAAAGCCCCTATGAGTTCTCCGTGCTCCCGGCCGATATTCTGGGGCAGGTCTATGAGCAATTCTTGGGCAAGGTGATCCGGCTCACCGCCGGGCATCAGGCAAAGGTCGAGGACAAGCCCGAAGTCCGCAAGGCCGGCGGGGTGTTCTATACGCCGACGTACATCGTGGAGTACATCGTAAAGAATACGGTGGGAAAGCTGCTCGCCTCACCCCTGCCGCTCCGCGTCTTCCCCTCTCCACCCGTGGAGAGGGGACCAAGGGGTGAGGCGGATCCCCCCTTCCCCCCCTTATCAAGGGGGGCGCCGCTGGCGGGGGGATCTCTCCGAAGGAGGCGTCCAATCTTCGCATTCTCGACCCGGCCTGCGGGTCCGGCTCGTTCCTCATCGGCGCTTACCAATACCTTCTCGACTGGCACCGCGACTGGTACCTGAAGAACGATCCTGAAAAGTGGACCAGGGGCAAAAACGCGGCGCTCTACAAGACCGGCGTCGGGGAATACCGCCTCACGACCCCGGAGCGGAAGCGCATCCTCCTGAACAACATCTACGGCGTGGACATCGACACCCAGGCGGTCGAGGTGACAAAGCTCTCGCTCCTCCTCAAGGTTCTCGAAGGCGAGACCGAACAGACCATAGCGCAGCAGTTGAAGCTTTTCCATACGCGGGCGCTGCCGGATTTGGGGAACAATATCAAATGCGGGAATTCGCTCATCGGAATGGATTTCTATCACGGCGAACAGATGAGCATGGGGCTGTTTGACGACGAGGAGCGATATCGGATCAACGCCTTCGATTGGGACGGGAAGGGCGGGTTTCCGGAGATAATGAGAAATGGGGGATTTGATGCGGTGCTGGGGAATCCGCCGTATGGAGCCGAATTTAAGGAAAATGAAATTAATTTTCTTAAAACCAAATATTCAACATTCACATTGAGAGGAGAAAGTTATCTTTTATTCATTGAAAAAGCGCATCGACTTCTTAAAAGAAAAGGTCGATTTGGCTTTATTGTTCCTGATACCTATCTAAATCTTGAATTTACAAGGCCTCTTCGAACATTTATTCTTCAAAATTCAGAAATTTCAGAGATTGTAATTCTGCCATCTAAAGTTTTTCAGAATGCAACTGTTGATACAACTATTCTATTAACTTTAAAAGAAATATCAGTATCAACCTTTCATTCTTCAAGAGTACAGCTCAGAATCTTTCCAAAAAAAGAGACTATTTTTAGCATTGGAAAACCTTTACGTGAATTTGAAGTCAGTACGTCTATTTGGTCAAGCCAAGGTTTTTTTAACACAAGCAGTGATTCTGATGAGAGGAAAATCATTTCTAAAATTGACTCAAAAGGTACGATTCTTTCTTCTTTTGCAGAGATGTTTTCAGGTGTAAAAGCATATGAAGTAGGTAAAGGCGACCCACCTCAGACAGAAAATATACGTGATTCAAAACCCTTCACATCGGATAAGAGGGAAAATGGCAATTGGTCGCCACTTTATGATGGTAAGCATATTGGTAGATATCAAGATTTTTGGAAAAGGAATAACTGGATAACTTATGGACCTTGGCTTGCAGCACCACGCGACCAGGAAAATTTTATCGGTGAAAAAATTCTTATCAGAAAAATTGTTGGGCCAACATTAATCGCAACGTATTTACCGGCAACCTCTTATTGCAATACTTTGTTGTTCCTAGTAAAACTAAAGGACACTTCACCAATTTCCTACAATTATTTGTTGGGGATATTAAATTCGAAATTTATCGGTTGGTATTACCGAAAGAAATTTCAAATCAGTGCTGATGATACTTTTCCACAGATTATGATTCGAGATATTCTGCAATTTCCGGTACCAAATATTGTCAAATCCCTTCACGATAAACTCGTCTCCCTCGTCTCCCTCATCCTCGACCTCAATAAACAGCTCCCCGCCGCCCGCGACGACCAGGCCAAAACCCTTATCGCCCGGCAGATCGACGACGCCGACCGCCAGATCGACGCGCTGGTGTACGAGCTGTACGGCCTGACCGGGGAGGAGATCGCAATTGTTGAAGGAATCCCGAAAAATGAATAAGGAATATCAATCTTGAAAAACATCGGGGGAAATTCCCGTTTTATCGGGTTCATCGACGAATGCGGCGACCATTCGATGGAAAAGATCGACCGCGATTTTCCCATTTTTCTGCTGTGCATGGCTATCGTTGAACGGCGGCACTACGCGGGGGCTATCATCCCGTCAATGGCCGCCCTGAAGCTTAAATACTGGAATCATGAAGGGATTAACCTGCATAGCAGGGATATCAGGAAAGCGAACGGCCCCTTTTCTTTTCTCCAGGTTCCCGCGCGGCGCGGGATGTTTTTGGCGGAGATCGGCGGGTTAATGGAAAAAACGGCCTTCACGATTTTCATAACCTGCATTGATAAAAGCAGGCACATTGCAAAATACGGGCCCAAGGCCGAAAATCCCTATGAATTCGCCTTGAAAAGGTGCATGGAGAGGGTCGTTCATTTCCTCGGGCAAAACGACGCTTCCGAACTCCCCATTGTCGCCGAGTCACGGGGAAAACGAGAAGACGCCGAACTGGAAAAGGCATTCTATGAATTCCTTGCCTGCGGGGCCGGTGATGTTCCAGCCGGACGGTTCAAATCCGTTCAATGTTCGTTGGTATTCTGGGACAAGCGGGCCAATATCGCGGGCTTGCAGATGGCCGATTTAGCCGCCTATCCGTGCGCCCGGCATATTTTATTGCCGGATCAGCCGAACCAGGCGTTTGCCATCATAGAAGGAAAGATTTATCAGAGCGGCGCCGTATGCGGCTGGGAAGTGCTCCCTTAAAACAAAAATGGACGGTTCCGGTTATTACCAGAAGCCGTCCACCGACCGGGAATTCCCAGTCCATTGATAAATATATAACAAAACGATAGTAAATGCAACGATTTCCTCTTGCATGCATAAGAACGTTTGAGCGATCAAATAGAACGCCGTCTGAACTTGAAGGATCCCCCGCCGGAGGCGTCCCCCTTATCCCCCCTATAAGGGGGGCGGCGCTGCTACAATTTAAATTATAATAATGCGTCTATTTTTCCTTTTGGGAAAAATAGAAAGCCGGGGGGTCAAGGAGGCCGTATCATGTACTTCGGCGTCAGCAAAAGAATCGGCAGGGGCCTACGGATCGGCACGGCCATCAACACCAAAAACTGGGACAGGGACGAGGGCGACGGACTCACCGCAGCCGACCGGCGCGCCTCGGATCGGAGCAGCTTTCTTTCGGGGCTCAAGTATCGCTTTGAAGCCGCCCTGACCGACGCAGCGCTCTCCTCCGGCTACCTCGCAAAGCCGGAGGAGTTCCTCAATCTCGATTGTCCCCTCGCCGTGAAATTGCGCCCGCTCGCCGAGTCCTTTTACATGCAGCACCGCCTCGTGACCGACGACGGCAGCCCCCTCACGACCAAGAAGAAGGACGACATGCTCAAGGAGATCTACGCCGCCGAGGATCTGGCCAAGGGCATCAATCCGGTTCACCCGCTCAAAAAGCTCAAGGCGGATTATGAGGGAATCGCGGGGAAGTATAAGAAATGGATTTTTTTCATGTTTGTCTGGATCACCATCGGGTTTATTTGTTTGTCTAATAATCAATCGGCCTGGTGGTTTTCCCCGGTCGCGCTCTGCCTTTTCTTCTGGATTCTGGACGGTTCCAAGTCGCATCATCGAAAGCGGCTGATGATGGCGGCGGCGAAGGATGTCGGGGCAGGTAAGTAGGGTGTTTTTATATCTGCGGAATCAGGGCAATCAGCGTCAATCAGCGGTTCAGATATTTTTTGAGGGTTGTTTAGCATGCCGAAATCGCCCGTAAAAAAACAATCAAAGAAAATTTTAAAGACATTTCTTCCCGCAACTGAAGAAGCAAAAAGGTCGCTTGCTATCGCGGATCGAATAATAAAAGCGTATAAGCCGCCGCTATGGAAGAGGGAGCGAATCGGGCATAATTCTGAAGAAATTATTAAAATTATTTTGAAAGAATTGCCCACGCCCGCACTTAGATTACAAGCTCTGATCCGGGCAAGAGAAGACCTTCATATCAAAGTACGGGATAAGCCGGAAGGCGTTTGGATCATGTCTCAGGCAGAAAAGGCATACAATGCGATAAAAGACAAAATGAACCCCGTGGAATGGTATGAATTAAGCAAAGAGACCTGTGATATTCATAAAGATGCGCTCAGATATGATGCGGCTATCGAAGAACAGAAAAGATTAATTGAATATGAGCGGAATTTTGAAACCGGTAAGAAAATTGACAAGAAAAACTTCACATCATCTATTACCGCTGCCAGGCTCGCCAAAGCTTTAAATATTAGCAATGCGACTATAAGCAATTTCAACCGACCACTTGGAAAGTATTTTCAAATCTGTTGCAAAAAACAGAATACTAAATCTCCACGGCTCAATTTAGATGATCTATTACCCTTAGCTCAAGAATCCATGCGGCGTTCCCGGAAGAAGAACCTCGATGAGGTGGAGGATGCATGTAGTGGACCCCAAAAATTGGACAGGTATCTAAGGTAGTTTTTATTGACATGTTGCACGGTTCAACCGATTTTATAGGAGGAGGCACCGATGCAACGAAAACGCCACAGTGCGGAATTCAAGGCTCAAGTGGTACTCAAGGCACTCAGCGGAGAAATGACTACCGCCGAGATCGCCAAGCGGTATGGGATCCACCCTCTCATGGTCACGAAGTGGAAAAAGCACGCAGTCGATCTTCTGCCCTCGCTGTTTTCCCGGAAGCCTGAACACGAGCGAGAGGAACGGGAGGAGCGTGAAGCTGAGTTGTTCCAGCAGATAGGCCAGTTGCAATATGAGCTGGAATGGTTAAAAAAAAAGACGGCGGCTTTCAACCGATGAAAAGCGTCGCCTTATCGATCCGTCTGAGCCTCGGCTTAGTATTGCCGTCCAATGCTCTCTGCTGGGGTTGGCGCGTTCGAGCTGCTACCATGCAAGTCAGGGAGAGAGCGAAATTAATCTTAGCCTTATGCATACCATCGACGAATTGTATACGCAACACCCCACCTTTGGAAGTCGGAGCATGATGGCCATGCTGAACCGGATGGGGCACTCGGTTAACCGGAAGCGCATTCAGCGATTAATGCATCTCATGGGTCTGGAAGCGATTTATCCTAAACGGAATCTGAGCGCACCAGATAAGCAGCACATGGTGTTTCCGTATTTACTGCGGCATTTACCTATAGAACGTGTCAATCAGGTCTGGGGTGTCGATATCACCTACTTGCGGCTACAATCAGGCTTTGCGTTCCTGGTAGCGTTTCTGGACTGGTTCAGTCGATATGTGCTTTCATTCGCGGTCTCAACGACGCCGGATCACCAGTTCTGCTTATCTGCCCTTAATGAGGCCCTGGAAATCGGTAAAGCTGAGATCTGCAATTCCGATCAGGGCGCACAATTTACGGCAGTTCCTTTCGTTAGCCGCCTGCAGGAAGCCGGAGTACGGGTCAGCATGGATGGTCGTGGGCGTGCACTGGATAACGTTTTCACTGAACGTCTCTGGCGAACGGTTAAATACGAAGACGTTTACCTGAAGGACTATCTGTCGCCGCGAGATTCATTCCGCGGGCTCACCGCCTATTTCCAGTTCTATAACTACGAGAGACCGCATCAGGCATTGAATTATCGAACACCGTCAGAGGTTTTTTATGCACCCGTTTAATGCCGTAACTGGACACACCCGGGGCGGGGGGACACATTCCCCCCTGCACCCCCTTTGCACAACTATTATTTTATTTCAAAAAGCAAAAGCAAAACAACTAATCAACACAACATGTCAACTACCTTATCCACCCCTTAAAACTGTCCAACGATTGGGGGCCACCTCAGCATATGAGTTAAAATCGAAAAAAGATTTAAAGGAACTACTCATGTAAACTTTTGTAAAATCATGTAAAAAACAGTAAATACACCGGTAGTTATCTTATGGACAGGCGCTCAAAAAGCGTCTGTCCTTTTTTTATGTATCCCGGAAATGGAGACGCCATAAAATGACTGGCGGTTGGATTAAGGTACCAAGGTCAAATCTCGAAAGCGGCTTGCTGAAAAAAGAAATCGTTTATCGGGTGCTTTCCTATCTGCGGCAAAAGGTTGTTTATCGGCCTGAGACCTGGGTCTTGAACGGGGTTCACGTGCACCTTGAGCCTGGGCAATTGGTGACCGGAAGGAAGGCGCTTGCAGAAGCACTTCACACGACCGAAGCCAAAATAAGGACAGCCATCAAAACGCTGAAAAAATACCGGCAGATTCATGTTAAATCAACCAACAAATATTCAATAATCACCCTTATTAATCAAGACCTTGATGATGCTCAATCCGAGGGTTTGACCGGCAGAATCAACCCAAATCGACCGGCAGGCGGCCCCCGAACTAACCACACTCAGAAAGAAGAATTTAAAGAAGAAATATTAAAAAAACCGGATCAACACGGCCTTTCGCCTTCGGCGGTCACTTCCAAACCCTCCAGGCTGGCAATTTCAGACAAGCTTGTAATCAACGAGCAGGTGATTGATGCATCGTATCAGCAAAAAATCATCAATTATTGTGGTGGTGATGTCTATAAAGCCGGCAGGATCTTCTTCAGGGCAAGCCGCAAATCGCGCAACATCGTTAATTGGATCGAGGATGGCCTAAAACCGCCGTGCCGTTATGCCTTATTGCCAATTCCGGAGGAATCAAGGAACCCGCAGGAAGTTTATAAATGGGTAGAATCAAATTTTTTGCATTATGACGAACCGATAAAAATCGGGGACATACTTCGAAATATGCCCTGAAATAAATATGAAAGAAATTTTGCCCGGAGGGCGCGGCAGTCCCCGAAAATCCGGTTGCAGTTTCGGAGCGGCAGGGGGGGCGGCAGGGCGGGTAAAAATGTTGTTTTTTGGGGGGGAAGACCGATAGGGGGGCCATTGCTTAAATAGACTTCGTTTTATGGAATATTGGGAGTTATTGACGGATAAATACATAATAAATTGACAATTTGGAGGTACCATGAATCAGAAAGAATCAAGTAATTCAGGCGAATACGTCACTGTCCGGGAACTGGCGGCGAAATTGAACGTATCGACCAAATTCATTCAGAAGCATACGCATTCGATACCGGGTATGCTGAAGGTATCCCGGAAGGTGGTGCGGTTTCACCTGCCGACCGTCGAAAAGCGGCTGCTTTCCAGTCAAACGTTTCTTTTGCCGAAGGCATGATATTGTATCATGGAGGGGTATAAAGTATTATCAGGGTATCCCGTGATTGCCATGGAAGGAGTTTCCCTCTATGGCAATTAAGCAATTGAACCCTGATTGTTGGCGGCTCGATGTGCGCTTTTTCCGCGAAGGCCGGGAATGCCGGCGCGGGAGAGCTTCAAGGGTAACCGCAGACAGGCCGAAGCGCGATACTACGATATCCGCCGGCGGTTGGCGGAAAAGGCCGCCGAAGAACAACGCTCATTGACATCCCCCCAGAGGTTTAAAGAACTTATTGCGTTTTGGGAAGTGCGGCGGGAATGGAGCGATGCTACCGCGAAGAAAATGGCATATGCCGTTTCCCGCTTGCAGGATGATCTGGGCGAAGTGCGGTTATCCGAGATTGTGGACCGTTTCGACCGGTTTCTTTCGATTATCCGGCGTGAAAAATCGCCGAAAACCGGGAAGACGCTGGCGCCGGGCACGATCAACGCCTATATCACCACGGCAAAGACGATCTGCAATTTTGCCTATAAATTCGACCTGATCGCTTCGAACCCGCTTAAACGGTTTTCAAAGGTTCGGGAAATAGGCCGGGATCGCGTTCTCAGCGATAGTGAAACCAAAAATTTGTTTCAAAATCTTGATGAGTACGCACCCCATTTAAAGCCCGCTGTCTTGTTTTCAATGTTTGTTCCCATCCGAAAAAGCGAGCTTATATCGCTTCGCCGGGAAAATCTGGATATGATAAACGGCGTAATACGGCTTCGGAACGGAACAACAAAAAACAGGCAGGGAACCTTCATACCGATTCCGGAACCGATGAGAGATTACTTTCTGAATCTACCGAAGGGAACGGACAGGCTGTTTTTCAGGAAGTTGGGAGGGGAGTATTTCCCTCTCGGCGATTTTAAGAGGTCCTGGAAAACGGTGAAGTTGAAGGCCGGAATTGAAGATTTTCACTTTCACGATCTTCGCCATATCAGCGCTTCAAATATGATCGATGCGGGAACGCCTGAAAGGATAGTCCGGGCGATAGCGAACTGGAAAACGGACATGCTGACCCGCTATTATCATATCTCCTCCAAACGCATTCTTGAGAACGTCCGCTTTGTTTCGACCGGACACCTGACCGGACACTTGCAGGAGGCAAGTTCTTAATCCCTTTGGAATCAATTTCTTGCGATTTAGACCATTTTTCTGGCAGTCTGAGGGCCGTCGGTTCAAACCCGTCCAGCTCCACCATAAAAATCCTCAAAATATGCCGAATTTAGCGTAAAAAAGGCATTTTTGGGGATTTTTATTTGGGAATTACATATTTAACTACCTTATTTCACTCGACGCTCAGGCACGAGGAAAAACACTCATAAAATCGGGTTTTGAGAAGGTTAAACCGCAGTTTTAACGGCGTTTAAAGGGTCGTAAAATCAGCGGAGAATTCCGGCTGAAAGCGGCGGCTTTATTCTATTGTCAAAATGCCCAAAATTGTGCAAAAACACTCCCAATTCATCTGGCCGGTAGGGGTTTTCCGGTAGTTTGGGACTGTCCCGTTATGGTATAAGTCATTGATTTAGAAGTGAAACTTGAGGCGGGCGAAAAAGGACAAAATTACCAAAATTGCCGCCAAATTACCAATTCCGCGACCCCCTGGGACCGCCCCTCCGCTCCTCTCGCCAGAATAGGAATTCAAGTATATAATTCCCAATCTTTAGCGCTTCCTAAAAATTATTGTACTATACATTGCGAAAAATGATTATTTTAATCTCGAATAATTCATTTCAGAAACATTTATCGGCTTTTCCATGATCTCTTTGAAAGGTGGTGAGAAGGTGAGCAAAGGCGGCGGAGGTGGTGGAAAGGGTGGAGGTGGAGGCGGGAAAGGCGGCGGTGGGGGAAAAGGTAGTGGCAAGGGTAGCGCAGGTTGGCCAAGCATGAACCCTGGTAAACCATCCGGAGGCGGTCGGACAAATAATCTCTCTTCAAAGTAATTTGAGCAAAGGCGCTTAATTCCGCTGTTTAAGCGTTAAGCGCCTTGCCGAGAATTCAACATAAAAGCAATAAAAATGCGGAAAACTTATGAGAAGCCATCCAAAGGAAATCCTCATCGAATTTCCATAAGACAGCACATTTTATCCAAAAAGGTAATAGAAAACTTTTGCGATAGTACCGGTTCAGTTGAAGTAAAAACATTATTTAATGGTAAGGTATATAGAGCAAAACCCGATAATCCGATATTTTGCGCAAATCGCGTTTGGGATCAAAGAGCTGAAAATGGGTGGATGAAGTCGATAGAAGATAATTTTCATAATTTATTAAATTTTCCGTTAAAAATCAGCAACAATTTTGATCAAAAATTAATATCACAGTATTTTGCACTATGGTCTGTCCGGAGCCATTATAATAAGGAACCAATGCAAGACGCGCAGTTGAATGGCATTTTGCCGGATAGTCTGACATCGGACAAACAAGAAATCATTGAAAGCAAACATGCCAATTTTGTTGATAATAATGGAAAAGTAGAATCCAGATTCGTTGTTTCATTTTCAGCACAACGCGACTATGATATTATTATGCAATCTCTTCGTGAAATAAAATGGAAACTCTTGGTATCAAGATCTAAGCCTTTTGTTGTTCCAAAACATTGCAGTTCTATTCTTTTGCTGCCAATAAGCCCATGCTTCCTTTTCGCAGGCAATCTTAATTCAGGCTATGTAAATGCTAATGATGTATTGCAAATTAATAGAACTATTATTTCTGAGGAGCGCGAATTAATATTTTCAAGCGAATTAACTTTATCAGGGATATTATAATGCCAACTCTGCAATTCAAAGGTAAAAACATAATCTGGAATCATCATATGTCGATTCCATTCCATACGCTTGATGAAGCGCCGAAGTTGGATTTTCAAGCGGATAAAGGCGAAGGGAATTTGATAATTGAAGGAGATAATCTCCTTGCGCTAAAAGCGCTTTTGCCGCAATATGCGGGAAAATCAAGTGCATTTATATTGATCCGCCTTATAATACGGGAAATGAAGGATGGGTGGCGGAAAGAATTGTAAATGTTTTAAAAACTGTACCCGACCATGAGTGAAACTCCTCTCTCGCCCATCCGCTTTAAAAACCTCCCTCTCGCCGAAATCGCCGAAATGATACGGTCGGCCGGCGAGCCCGACTTCCGGACCCGTCAGGTGATCAAATGGGTCTACCAGAAACGGGTCGACGGCTTCGACGCGATGGACAACGTTTCCAAGGCGACCCGGCGGAAGCTCGCCGGGATGTTCACCCTCGAAAAGCTCGGGGTTGCCGCCGTCGTTCCATCGCCGCGCAACGACGCCGTGAAATTCGGCTTCGTGCTGAGCGATATCCCCTACATCATCGAAAGCGTCCTGCTCATCGATGGCGACCGGCGTACCGCCTGCCTTTCAAGCCAGCTCGGATGCGCTCTGGGTTGCACCTTCTGCGCGACCGGCCGCCTGGGGTTGATCCGCAACCTGACCCAGGAAGAGATCATCGGCCAGCTCATCGGCATCAACGATTACTGTGCGGCAAAGCGGAGACCGGCTCGTTACCAATATCGTCTTCATGGGCATGGGGGAGGCGCTCTCGAACTTCGATGTTTTTCGCGCGAGTCTGGCGATCATCATGGACAATGATTGTTTCGCCATCGGCGGCCGGCGGATCACGGTTTCCACCGCCGGGGTGATCCCGTCGATCGAGCGGCTCATGCGGGAGGAGCTCAACATCGGGCTGGCCATTTCGCTCAACGGCTTCTCGAACGAGCGCCGTAGCGCCGTCATGCCGATCAATAAGAAATATCCGATAGAAACCCTGACCGCGATTGCGGCCCGGTATTTCGAGAAGACCGGGCGCCGCGTCACGTTTGAGTATGTCGTGATTCCGGGAGAGACCAATACCGATGAGGCGGCGCGAAACCTTAAAAAACTCCTCGGGTCCCTGACCTGCAAGATCAACCTGATCCCGCTGAACCCGATCCATGAAGCGGTCGTCCCCCCTTCGCAGGAGGAGATGGTTCGCTTCGCGGAGACGCTGCACCGCCTCGGCCTTTCGGCGACCGTCCGGACCAGCCGCGGCCGCGACATCGGCGGGGCGTGCGGACAATTGACGGCGCATGAATATGCCCGCGCCGGGGCGGCGGATCGCCCCTGACGGATAAATTCCCTTAATGGAAAACGGGCATGCGGCGGACGGTCAGAACGGGGCGATGAAATTGTCATGCCAGAAGTCGATGAGGGTGAATTCGACGATATCGGCGAAATTGACCCAATCGCCCCGTTTCTGCGCGTTAACAAGTTCGGTGAGCAGTTCGGCGGTCCTGGTCACGACCGGGGTCTGCGCGTTACCTTTTGTTAATTCGGCCTGCATGAGGGATACGCTTCGGTTGAGGAGCGATGACGCGGCGCCGTAATCGCCCGTTCGCGCATGTCGAACAACCTCGCGAAGTAACGCCGGAACCTCTTCCGCATGATCAGCCATAGCCGTGTAATAATATCGTTATTGCCGGAGACCGTGCGAAAAATTACAAATCTACGCCTTTTGAGGCAGGCGTCCGGCGAAAAGGAACCTCGCGCAATGCAATACGTTGCCGCGGCCGGTCTCCGGTTTTATTTAACCCGGATGAAGATTTTTCGAACCATGCAATGCCCATTTTTGTATTTTAACCGTGTGAGGCAGTTCCCATTCGAATGAGGTTTAGCCGGCAGGGGAGGAACGTATGTCCGATAAAGCGGGAAGCATGTTCGGCTGGAGCGCGAAGGCGGTTGCCCTTGCGGTTATCATAGTGAGCATGGGAGGCGGCGCTTTTGCCGACAAGGTCATCAAGTTCGATACCGCCTGGCAGTTTTATCGGGGAAATCCGACGGGAGCGCAGGCGCCTTCCTTCAATGACCAGGCAGCGGGCTGGCAGACGGTCTATCTGCCCCATGCCGACAGCATCCTGCTGAATACCGGTACCTGGCAGTATTATGAAGGGTATTGCTGGTACCGTAAAACCTTTACGCCGAATGCATCGTACCTGGGAAAAAAGGTTTTTCTTGAAATCGAAGCGGGCATGCAGACAACGCTTGTCTATGTCAACGACTCCCTTGTATCCACGCATCTTGGCGGCTATACGCCGATTGTGCTGGATATCACCAAATATCTGAATTTCGGCGGATCGAATGTCATCGCGATCCAGCTGAATAACACGCCGGAGGCGACGTTCCCTCCGGGTAACCCCACTCCCGATTTTCTGTATTTCGGCGGGCTCTACCGGAACGTCTACCTGCATCTCACCGACTCGCTGCATATCACCAATGCGATACTTGCCAATGTCACGGCGGGCGGCGGCATTTTCGTGACGAATTCAGCGGTGACCGCGGGCGCCGCCTCGGCAATGGTCTATGTCAAGACCCACGTATTCAACGAACATACCGGCGCTAAAACGTGCGGCGTCACCACCACGATCCGCAATGCCGCCGGTCAGGTAGTCGCGACCCATGCTGCCGATACAATGACTCTCAAAGCTGATTCGAGCCATACCTTTTATGATACCCTTACCGTCGCCAATCCCCAGTTGTGGAATCCGAGCGCCCCGAACCTCTATTCGGTGCATTCCGTCGTAAACAATGGCAACCGTGTTTGCCGATTCCATGAATACCACGATCGGGATCCGGACAATTACCTTCAGCAAGGCGAACGGATTTCAGCTCAACGGGCAGCGATTTAAATGGCGTGGCGCGGACCGGCATCAGTCCTTTCCCTATCTGGGCAACGCCCTCCCGAACTCCGGGCAGTATCGCGACGCCCTGCGTATGAAGTACTATGGTTTTAATTTCGTCCGCACGTCGCATTACGCCCAGGCGCCCTCATTTTTCGACGCCTGCGACCGGCTTGGGATTCTCGTGCAGGCCTGTCTTCCCGGCTGGCAGTACTTCCAGAACACGACCGCGTTTATCGGTAACTCTCTCGCTGCGTTGCGCGACATGATCCGCTGCTACCGGAACCACCCGTCGGTTGTTCTCTATGAGGCGATGCACAACGAAAGCTCCCCGACCGTGGTCTACCTCGATTCCGCCGAAGCGCTTGCTCACCGGGAGTGTCCCAGAATCGCGGTCGGCGATTCCGGCATCTGGACCGACGGACAGGAGAGCAACGGCGTGCTCGATGTGTACATGTCATCGGTGCAGGGCGGGATACTCAGCTACACGGGTACGAGGCCCGGCACCATTTCGGAGTATGGCGACTGGAATCTGGGCTGCAGCTGGTCGGGCACGCAAACTTCCCCCATTACCGGTTGCGTGGATCGGGTGGCACGCACTGCTGCGGAGGCTTCGCTCGTGACACAGGCCATGAATCACGCGATGTGCCGCAGCGAAAACCTGGGGATTTCATGGCTCACCGGTGATGCCCTATGGTCCGTATTCGATTACCAGACATGGGAGCCGGAACCTCTCACCACGTCCGGGTGCATCGATCTCTTTCGCATCCCGAAGTATTCCGCGTACTTTTTCCAAAGTCAGCGGAGTCCCGGCGATACGCTGGTCCCTGCGGTGAAAGGCGGACCCATGGTGTTCATCGCCTCGCGGTGGACATCAACGTCGTCGCTCAAGGTCAGGGTGTTCAGCAACTGCGATTCGGTGTCGCTCTATTTAAACAATGCATTGATCGCGACCCAGGGGCCGGGCGCCGGAGACACGGTCGTCAATCTGGAGCATCCTTACTATACGTTCACCGTTCCCTCGTTTCAGGCCGGCACCTTGATGGCCAAGGGGAAAATCGGCGGCGCCGTCGTTGCAACCTATCAGGTCAGCACGCCGGGCACGGCAAAAAGCATTGCAATGGTCATCGATACGGCGGGCTTGCAACTCAATGCCGACGGCTCGGACATCGCCATCGTCTATGCTTCGGTGCTGGATTCGAACGGCCAGGTTGTGCCGACCGCCGCGAATAGCATAACCTTTGCAATCACCGGCGGTTCCGGGACGCTTATCGGTGTGAACCCGATGGCCGCACAGGCCGGTATCGCCACGATTTTACTGCGCGCGGGGACTGATCGCCGGTCCGATCACCGTAAGCGCCGCGGACACGGGATTGACGGGAGCTTCCGCGACCGTCACCGCCGTGGCGCCTTCCGCCGTTACCGGAACCATCGCTCCCCTCATGCGGCCTGCTTCGGCGCACCGGGAGGGTTTTTCGATCCGGAAGATCGGCAACATGCTCTGCGTCTATGCACCCGCCCTGCTGATTGACAACGCTTCCCCGGCCAAATTTGCAATCTTCAATGCCCAGGGCCGGCTCATCGGCCGTTGGGATCTCCCTTCCGGGATGACCGCGGTGAAGATGACTTCGCTGCCGCATGGCGTCTACTTCGGGCAGATTACGAATAACGGCGGGAAGTTCATGCAGAAAGTCATCTGGTGATCCCGGCTCCGGCGCACCGGCACGTGATCGTCCTTTCGTGGGACCTCCTTCAACGCCCTCCTGAGGGGCGTTTTGTTTGCGCCGTCTCCTTCGCATTTTTTAGTCCCTGCTTCGGATATTCCATACACCCCCTAACTTCCTGACGGCCAGAAGGAGTTATTTTTTAACGATAGAACCTCTTTATCGGTAATCAAGGAGATGAAAGACCCCAGTGTCGGAATTAGCCGAATTTGCCAGGGGACTGCATGAACAATCGTTCGACTTCGTGGAACGTCCGCTGGAGGCCGTCGCCTGTCCCGCAAAGGGCGAAATGCTGACGGATATCCGTGCCGTCATATTTGATGTCTATGGCACGCTTATCAATTACTGGCGGGAAGAGATGAAGGATGAGGATGGGCGACGCGATCTTTTCATCGATGCCTGCGGCAAGGTTGCCGATCGGTTCGGGTTCACCGATTATCTGTCGGCGATGAATCCGGAGGAGGCCCCTGAAAAAACCCTGTACGATCTCTATTGCGGGCTCATCGCACTTCGCCGCGAAAAGGCGCCGAAAGCCGGTATCACCAATCCTGAGATAAAAATCGAAGAGGTATGGAACATGATTCTTCTTATGCTCAAGCGACATGGCTATCGGCCGGATGCGGCGCCCGGGGTGAGAGAGGAGGATCTCTCCCGTCACGTGGCCTATGCGTATAACTTTTTTTCGCTCGGACGGCGGTTGTACCCCGGCGTCACGGAGGCGCTTTCCGGGCTGCGGGACTGCTTCGATCGATCTGGGCATCGTATCGAATGCGCAATTCTATACGCCGATCGACCTCACCCTGCTCATTCGGGACCAGAGCGAAGGGATCTACGAGGATTTCAACGAACTTTTCGATCCGGATTTCACCGTTTTTTCATTCGAATGGGGCGCTGCAAAGCCCGATATGCTGCTTTTCAGCAAATTGTACGATGCCCTCTATGAGCGCCGCATCCTGCCTCAGCAGACGGTTTTTGCCGGGAACGACCTTGTGCTCGATGTGGAACCGGCCGCGTCTGCGGGGATGAAAACCGCGCTTTTCACCGGCGACTCCAGGAGCGCCTATTTTCACGGGCAGGAAGGAGTAATTCTTCCGGATATCGTCTTTTCATCTTTTAACGAACTTCACCGGAAGATCTTCTTCCATTCCGCCGGAGACAGGACAGGGTAATCGTGGTTCGATCATTGCTGTTTGCCGTCATTATTTCATTTTCCCTCACCTATTCCGAAGAGGTCGATTTCGGTAGTGAGTCATTGCGGGAAAATGCACTGCCGGCACAAATAATGAAAGCGGTAGGCGCCGCCGATTCGCTGAACCGCGACGGCCTGTACGCACTTGAAAAAAAAGAGTACGAAACCGCGCTGGCCTGTTTCGAGAAAGCCTCCGACCTGCTGCCCGGATACAGCGACGCACGGAATAATTGCGGGGTTGTAAAATTCAGGCAGGGGGATATCGCCGGCGCCCGGGAAATATGGGAAACCCTGGCAGCCCGTGATCCCTCCTACGCCATCGGCTTGTTCAACCTTTCGCTGGTGCAACGCCGCGATCCCTCCGGCGATTCCGCCATCGCCCTTCTGGAAAGGGCGTTGCGGGTCGACGACCACTTTACCGAAGCAAGGGTCCGGCTCGGCCGGGTCTGGCTGCAGAAGGGGGAGAATAAGAAGGCGCTCGCCGTCGTGGCGCCCGCGTACAAGCGGTCGCCGGAATCCCCCGATGTCCAGAGCTGCTACGCGTTTGCGCTTCTGGAAACGGGCGATACCGCCGGAGCGGTCGCCGTCTGCGGGAAACACGCCGATAACCGGGAAGCGGTACTGTTGCTCGGGCGGATCGAGCGAAGCCGCGGCAACTTCGCCGCGGCGGTCGCGGCCCTTTCCCGGGCCGAGAAGGAGGGCAACGATCCGCGGCTTTTGCCGGAACTTGCGGATGTGCAGATCGAGGCAAAACGGTACGGCGAGGCGCTGGCCACGCTCAGGAGCTATTTCGGCAGCGCCGTCGCGCATACTCGCAGAACGCCTGGCTCCTCGCCGGAATCGCGGCCAAGGAAACGGGTGATCTTTCCGCATCGGAGGACTATTTCGCGCGGGGGAGCCGGGCATTCCCCGATGACGACCTCCTGCGCTATAACCTCGGCCAGGTTTATTTCATGGAGGGGAAATTCGACCGCGCCGAAGCGGTCTGGGGAAGCCTCGCCGATTCGCTTGACGATCCCTCCCTCCTGTATCTCCGGGCCATCAATGCCGACTGCCGCAACGACACCGTCGGGGCGGAAAGCTTCATCAGGCGGGCATTGGCGATCGATGATCGGCCGGAGTTCCATGCATTTCTCGGCAAACTGCTCTATCGCCGGGGAGACCGCGGAGGAGCCGCCGCGGAGTTCAGGGCCGAGCTCGCGGCCGACTCCGGCTTGGCCGATGCCCGTCTCGATCTTGCCCTGTGCGAAAAGTCCGGCCCGGAGCTTTCTTCGGCGGCGCGCCTGCTCGAACGGCGCTTCCGCGCCTGCGGCGGCGACTCCTGCGCCGAAATCGCGCTGGAGCTCTCGGCCGTGTATTACAGTTCCGGAGAGGTTGACAAGGCCGCCGGGGTTCTTGCCTCGGTCAAAGAGAAGGACCGGAACGAAGAGGTTTACCGGATGCTTTCCCGGTATTACCGCGAATTGCATCGTTGGAACGAGGCCATCGATGCGCTCGAAACCGCGGTCGGCAAATACGTTACGCAGCCTCAAACCGAGTACGAGTTGGCGGAGACCTGCCTCCAGGCGGGCTTTTATGCGAAAGCGATCGGCTACTATACCCGGCTTCTTGAAAAACGGCCGGAAAATCAGGGGCTTCTCTACTACCAGCTCGGTTATGCCTACCTCGAGCGGAACGATCTCGCGCGGGCGCGGGAGTGCTTCGAGCAAAGCCTGAAAATCAAGGGCGACAATGTCGCCGCGAAGGGACTTCTCGCCTTTGTCTATAATCGCGAAGGGCGGGTGCAGGGAGCGCGTGAACTCTGGCGGCAAACGGCCGCCGCCGATCCGGACAATGCCACGCTCTGGGCGAACCTGGGCCTTTCCTACGAAAAGGAGGGAAACTATGAGGAGGCGCTGGCCGATTACCAGAAGGCGGCCGCGATCGCGAAGAACGATCCTTCTCTCCTGATCGGCATGGGCAACTGCTGCGCGGCGCTCGGCCGCACCGTTGATGCACTGGCATACTACCGGCAGGCGCTCCCTTCGCCCAAGGGGGATATCGCCGCCTACGATATGTTCCTTGTTCACGCGAAAAAGAACGAGACCGACCAGGCCGGCGATGCGTTGCAGATTCTCCGGCGCGATTTTCCCGGTTCCCCCTCTACAAAACGTGCCATGGCCGAGACCGCGCTCCGGAACGGCGATACCGCCGGGGCGCTGGCCCTCTTGAACGCCCTTCCCGAAAAAGAGCCCATGGACTGGCTGACCATGGGGCGGATCCATGCCGACAAGGGTGAGGCGCAGCAGGCGGAGGAGTGCCTCGGTCGCGTACCCGCCGCGGCCGAATGGGACCGCGATCTCGCGTCGGTCAAAATGGTCCTGGCGTTCCACAGGGGCGACTACACCGAGGTGGTGCGATCGGTTCTCGCGGCCGGCGATACGAGCTTCGCGGCACGGTATAACCTCGCGCTCGCCTATTACCAGCTCGAGAGGTGGACCGATGCGCTCAGCCTCGCCGATACCCTTGCGCTTCGGGTGAAGGGCCCCGACCGGACGGACCTCTGCCGTCTGGCGGGCAACGCGGCCTTCCGGCTGCACCGGTGGAACGACGCCCTCGGCTGGTACCTGCAGCTCTCCGACGTGGAATCATCCAACCCGGTCGTGCTGTACAACTGCGCGGTTGCCTCCTACAACATGGGAAGGTACGACGACGCCTTCGATTACTACTCCCGTGCGCGCGATCACGACCCCGCCCTCCGCAACGCCGATATCGAACGCCGGCATGCCGTTGCGCACGATACCGTTACCGCTTCCGGAACGCCGCGTGTCGCGGCCATCGATTCCCTCTACAATGCCGGGGTGGCGTTGCAGAACGCCGACAGCGATGACGTTGCAGAGAATCTGTACGATTCGGTGCTGGCGCGGGATTCACTCTACAGCATGGCATGGAATAACCTCGGCGTCATCTACGGCAGGCGGGGAGAGATCGACAAGGCGGAGAAGGCGTATTTGAAGGCGGTTGAAAAGAGGCATGATAGTCCGGAAACTTACGCCAACCTGGTAAATCTGTATATTGAGCTTGAAAAGTATTCAAAGGCGCGGGAATGGCTCGTCAAGGGCGAGGGACACAATCCGGACAGCGATCTCTGGAAGAATTTAAAGGAGAGAATTGTCGAAGGGGAAAACAGGGCCGGAAGCGGAAATAAACGGGGAGACACCGTCCAATGAAATCCAAGCCGAACAGGAATCTCGATGCCGGGGCGCGAAATAAGATGTTCGCGGCTCGCCGGAACAAAGCAGCCGCTTCCGAAACCGAGCGGACGATTCGCGGGTATGCCTCCAGGCGGAAAAAAACTTAATTGTTAAGAATCATGCCGCTTGAGAAAACGAGCATGAAGATGAGCCACAGGTACAGCAGCAGGTTGTTGAGGATCGTCTCGCTGACCGACGACTTTGCCTCGGTCCCGGAAGCGGACCGTGACTTCGATGCGCCCTTTTTGCGGGCAAAGTGCCGGTAGATGGAGCGGATGGTAAGGATCAGGAGCAGAGCGCCCGTGATCTTCGCGATGATTGCCGCCAAATCCATGGTAATCTCCAGGGTTACTGATGTTCCTCTGACTGCGGAGGAGGTTCGAGGTCGATTTTCGCCACGGTGACGCGCCTCGTTGCAATTTCCTGACCATTCCACAGCAGGACAAACTCATAGCTGCCGGATTCAGGCAGCGGAAGACCGTTGATATTACCGCCGATTTCAACCACCGAGGTGCGATCCTCGGACGCCTGCACTTCCCAGGGGGGGAGTTGCATCGAGAAATCCCCGCTCTCTTTCCTGAACACCAGTTGCGCCGTTCCGTTCGATGCCACATCGGTCATGGCGACATAGATGGCGCAGTTGCCGTGCTTTGAGGGGAACCCGCCGCTCGAGATGCTGCTGAACGTTCCGGCAAGGATGCTTTTGCCCGTATGCGCATCGCGGTAATAGTAGTCACAGAGAATCATCGACAGAACGATTGGTTTCATTGCAGCGGATCCCATTACCGGCTTGTAGAGGAGTAAAATTACATTATTCCCGGGAGAGGGAAGATGGCCAATTGAAGTTAAGAATGGGGTAATGCTTCCAATATGTATTCTTTTTCAAAGTCAGTCCGACAATATATTATGTGAATTCAATTTCCTTGAGAGTTTTTCCATTTTTATTCTTCCATGCGATGAGGCCGTTAGCATGCCCACCATGAATTACAGCTGCAGCAGCACTTGGGCTAGAAAATTCCTCATCACGCGTGAAAATGAGATGGTCTTCATCGACAGTAAGCACATCTTCATCTTTGAGCCTTTGCCGCATATTCAAT
This sequence comes from uncultured Fibrobacterota bacterium, assembly GCA_963846695.1. Lineage (GTDB taxonomy): Bacteria > Fibrobacterota > Chitinivibrionia > Chitinivibrionales > Chitinispirillaceae > BOG-1184. Next base: position 69,229 of record CAWJXL010000013.1, read on the forward strand.
GACCATGGGTATTTCTGAGAAGATGCACGCTCAGTTAACACGGCGTGAGAACCCTTCAGAACAAGAAAACCGTTGGAGTAAGATGCCCGGTTGCTTTTAAGAGCTTATCCATAAATAATATTGACATTGAGGTTGGCATTTATCATATTTAGTGCATGGATGAAAACGCGTCGAAACGGCTGTATTCATGGGATATTTCTGATGAATTTTGGGAAAAGGTTGAGCCATACATACCCAAGAAACAGAGGAACCGGAAACGGAAGTATATACGCGACCCCGGAGGAGGAAGGAAGCCAATTCCTCCAAGAAAGGTGCTTGAAGGCATTGTATACGTATTGCGCACGGGAATACAATGGAAAGCTGCGCCCAAAGAGCGTTTTGGCAGCGCAAGTGCGCTCCACCGATATTTTCTTGAATGGCAGGCTGCCGGATTATTTGAAAAACTTTGGAAAGCAGGCCTTGCCGAGTACGATGAGATGGAAGGAATCGCCTGGAGATGGCAAAGTATTGATGGTTCAATGAACAAGGCACCACTGGCAATTGAGGAGGTGGGGCCAAATCCCACAGATCGGGGAAAAAAAAGGAACCAAGCGAAGCGTTCTCGTAGACGGCCGTGGAATCCCACTGTCGATCATCGTCAGCGGAGCCCAGACTCACGACATGAAATTACTTCCTGAAACGTTGAACAACATTGTGGTAAAGCGTCCGAAAACGAAGCAAAGGCGAACGCATCATTTGTGTGCTGATAAAGGATACAGCGGTGAACCTGCGTTGAAAGAATGCTTGAATCGACGCTACATTCCGCATATCAAACAGCGGGGTGAGGAAATCGAAATGAAACGCAAAAATCCGAAGTATAAAGCCCGCCGGTGGGTGGTCGAGCGATGTCATTCATGGCTTAATCGATATCGGAAATTGCTGGTCCGTTTTGAAAAATTAGCTCGTAGTTATGAAGGACTTATTCAACTCGCCTGTGCGATGATATGTTTCAGACAAACAACTTTTATTTATGGATAAGCTCTAAGCCTTTAATTTCGCAGTATAGTATTTCTTTTTCTGCATCGGTTTTGGAATTACCGGTAGCGGGGACTAATAATTCGATGCCTAAAACAGGTAATAGCTGATTGATTTTTTCTAAAAACACTTCCATATCTTCGCGGTCTGATTCAGGAAGTTTTGCGCCACTACTCTGTTCATTCACAACGAGTGCCCGATTAGCCTGACGTGCTTGCTCAATTAGCTCGCCTTCCAAATAGCGGATATGGGCCTTGGTAAGATTTTCGTCTTTGCTAATAAAATAGACCACCTGATTCCAGAAATCTTTTTCCAGATGTAATTTAATGCGATTTTTTATACTTTCAGCTTCACCAACATATACAGCAGGCTTTCCTGATGCTGGATCGTTGCCTGTAAGAAAGTATACACCCGAACTGGCAGACTCTTCGCGCTCGATTATACCCTCAAATTCGCTGCGCGGGCCGGCGACTGCTTTGCCGTTTCAGTTTGACAGTTCAGCAATTCGGAGCCGTTTGGGATCTCCATGAAAAAGAAATATTTTAATAGTTGCACCAGACATGTTCCAACTCCCGATAAGGACTAATAAACGGTTTTTAGGTGCTAATCATTTCCACCACTACCATCTGGAAAAATTATTTCAGCATGTTGACGATAATTATTTGAAAATTCTTGAGAAACGTCGTTTACAGTCCTTGGATTCTCTTCAGGACAAATTCCCGCGCATTCAGAGCATCCTTATAAGCCTTTTCGAGTTGGGCCACCGGTGGCATATAAAAATCATCGGCATATCTCAACTCCACGGCGAATTCACTCATATACATCAGGGGTCGGAGCGCTTCGAATGACGCATCGATTGACTCGCATTCAATGATGATATCCTGGATAATATGCGTTCGCGGCGGCTTGACTCGGTTATAGACCAGAAATGCCTTGAGATATTTCTCCACGGCCTGCTGGCAATGGAAACAGAGTACGTCAGTAAGTGGTTCGGAGCTTGCCATGTCACGCCGAATAATTTCAAGATCGTGATCGGCCTTGACGGTCCATTGCCGGACGATTTCCATCAGGCGGCCGTTTTCCACAATATCCTTCCCTGATGTACGATGGTATGCGACAGCGTCACGGGCAAATCCCGGTCTTTATCAAAATCGCTTTTTTGCTTGATAACAATATCAACCAGATATCTTTTCTCACCCAGTTCACTCCATAACCTGTTCAACAACCGGTGACGTTCTTCCCAAGCGGGTTTTTTTTCTACGATAACCGCGATGTCGGCGTCGCTCTGCTCAGTGGCAACGCCGGTTACATAACTGCCGAAAAGATACAGTGCCGAAAGATCCGGCACATGCTTTCTGAAAATTCTGACTATTTCCGCAAAGTCTTCCGATGAATACATGCTAATATTTCCTAGGCGATCCTTTTTCTTTTCAAATAAAATGTCTGCCAACCACGGTTGGAAGTTTTCGAAGACATAGTATTAGGGATTAAAATAATCATTTTTATCGAGATATGATGCAATAATTTTTAGAAAGCCATAAAGATTGAACCCCTATTCTAAACATTAAAAAGGAGGCAGCACGATGAGACCGACAACGATCGAGCTTATATTGGCAATAAAAGAGAGCACCGCTGCCCGTCGAAGCGGTAGATTGAGGAAAAACACATAGGCTATCGCTTCCAGCACAAAGGCGCCGATCTCGCCCGCCAGGATACAGGGGAGGTATGAGCTGATATATGCGGGCAGGACGAACCACAAGTAGGGAATCGTGGCGAACGACGCATAAAATCCGGCAAACAGGCAACGCGTCCATCCAAGCCGGCTGGGGGGCAGTTTATACAGCAGGCGAATGAGAGCCAGGATAACGGCGGTCTCGACAACGACGGTGACCGCCATCGAAAGCAGGAACCGTGATTCAAAGGGAAAATCCGGGGAAAGATGGATCATTTGCCGTTCGCCCCGACGGGCTGCTTGTCACGGGTAAACGTTTCCGTTGTCGAAGTGCTATCCTGAAAGTGGGATATTATTTTAGCGAGGTACACCGAAATGCCGGTTTTATCCTTGTAAAGCCTGTATAGCAACTCCTCGAAGCGCAGGTTGTTCGAATCGGGCACCACTTTATTAATCGGGCTGATATCCGTGCTGAGTAAATGCAGCGGTGAGTTGCCGGCACTATCACTTGTCGTTTTCTTGGAAAGAACTTTGATAAAATCTTGGATCGGCAAATGATCAATACCCACCGAATCAAACCACGGCTTTGGAGCCCACAGGAAATAAAATCGCCCATGACGGTCGCCCTGGGTAACGCATGAATCCTGGCTGACGGTATAGAGCCCGCCTCCCCATTTCGAGTCGTACGATCGGGCCCCCCGCCCTTTGAAATACTCGATCACTACAATGCCTGGAAACTCAGCAATATTTTCAAACTTGATGCAGCGGGTAACGATATGAATGTGAGGCGCAATTATATCAGCCGAAACGAGCGAACTGTTCATCATCACGACCATTGCCATAATCCCAATCCCGATAAGAACTTGTTTCATAATCCATTCCTTCTTTCAAAAGTTGCGCAGTTTGAGTCCTTGGTTATCCATAGTAATAAACGAAGCATTCTCCTTAAACGTTACATTTAATGATGCTTTCGGTCCGGTCCCCGGCAAAATCATCCGCAGCGCGAAAAACAGAGCTGCGGCCGCGGCCAGAATTGCCGGAAAGAGGACTAGTGCCGAGCCCAGGCTGAATTTAGCTTGAGTAAAGAACGGGGCGGCGCCGGCGACGAGCGCCAGGCAGGTCAGGCCGAAGGCAAAAGACGGCCTTCCGGGAAGCAGCATTGAAAGCGCGGCAAGGGTCACCGGCATGGTCATCTGGAAGAGAAACATGCCGATCAGGATCATAGCGGGATGAAGAGCGCCGAATGCAAGGAGAGGCGCCGACAACAGCAAAGCGGTCGTGGCGGTTCCCAGCCATCCGTACCGGTCGGCAATGACGCCCCCAAGCGCTTTACCGGCAAACGCGGAGCAGGCGATCAAAAAAAGGATGCGCTTCTCGCCGGTCCATGGAACAGCCGCGCCGAATGAAACCAAAGATCGGACGGCAATGGAAAGCAGCAACAAAATGCCGATCATAAACGGCCACCTCACCGTAATCGGTTTTGGCTGCGGTGCGTGGTCGACGGCCCTCGTCTTGACCAAGAAAATCGCCGCCGCTGCAACCGGGAGGAGACATAAAAACAGCCCCGTCGGCACGGGGCCATTATCGGCGATCAGCGCCCCGATGGCTACTCCCAGGGCGCCGGGCGCAACAAACAGGCCCGGAGCGCTTGACCGGTTCGGTACCATCGTCAGGGCGACCGCGCCCCCGCCGACATGAAAGACGGCATTGCCGACCCCGGCGCAACAAACGGCCAAAAAAGAATCATGCGGCCCGAGGGCAACGCCCAGACCAGTTAAAAAAATGCCGAATGCCGCGGTGACTCCGGAATTGCGCACACTATCGGCAATCATTCCGCAGAGTGGTTGCAGCGCGAATGCAAATATATTGTAGCCAATGACGAGCAGGAGATAGTTGTCAACGCTTGCCTGCTGCGTCCATGCAAGCCCGAACACCAGCGCAGCGCAGGCAGTGTCGACGAGACCGTGCGCGGTTCCGTAGAGAAGCAACAACCGTTGATTTCTTGCAGGCGCCGTGGTCACTGATTCTCACAAGAAAAGTGGTTTATGTCTTTTCTCATCGCACCCCGCCGCGTATGAGGGGGCGGCTGTTCTATTACAAAAATACCCTCATCACGGATGTATCGGGCCTTAAGCACGCAATAGGTATAAACTCACCAACGGAATGACTATGCATAAATATATTCATCTCGATCCAGGGGGGCGTATCCCATCCCGCAAAAACTATTTTTTTCAAATCACATAAGAAAATTCCATGCAAGGAGTTCCATGCATTTCATCGAAGAGCTGACGTGGCGCGGGATGATTCACGATAAAACGCCCGGCGTCGAAGAGCTGTGTAAAAACGACGGCGTCACCGGGTATGCGGGATTCGACCCCACCGCCCCGTCCCTCCATATCGGCAACCTGATCCCGATCATGCTCCTGGTCCATTTCCAGCGCAGCGGCAACCGGCCCATCGCGCTGATAGGCGGGGCGACCGGCATGATCGGCGACCCGTCCGGGAAATCGGAGGAGCGGCAACTCCTGCCCGTGGAGGTCATCCGTTTCAATCAAGAGTGCCTGAAGGCCCAGCTCGAACGATTCCTTGATTTCTCCGGGAGCAATGCGGCTGAAATCGTCAACAACCACGACTGGTTCGGGAACATCGGCTTCCTCGAGTTCCTGCGCGACGTGGGCAAACACCTGACGGTCAATTACATGGTTGCCAAGGATTCCGTCAAGGGACGCTGGGGAAACGGCATTTCCTTTACGGAATTCAGCTACCAGCTTCTCCAGGCCTACGACTTCCTGCGGCTTTACAACAATAAAAATTGCCGGCTCCAGATCGGTGGTTCCGACCAGTGGGGGAACATCCTTTCCGGAATCGAGCTCATCAGGCGCACGACCGGCGGCGAAGCGCACGCGATCACCTGCCCGCTTCTGACGCGCTCCGACGGGAATAAATTCGGAAAGTCCGAAGCCGGGGAGAGCATCTGGCTCGACCGCGCCCGGACCTCGCCCTATAAGTTTTATCAGTACTGGCTCAACACCTCCGACGAGGATGCGCCGAAGTTTCTCAAGATTTTCACGCTTCTTTCCCATGAGGAGATCAAAAATCTTGAATCCGATCAAAAATGTGCTCCACATGAGCGGCCCATGCAAAAGGCGCTCGCTCGGGACATAACAGTGCGAGTGCATTCGGAGTATGATTTCAAAAAGGCCTTGGAGGCCTCGGAGGTGCTTTTCGGCGCGGGAACGACCGAAACGCTGCGCCGCTTGTCTGAAGGTGATTTCCTTTCGGTGTTCGAAGGGGTGCCGCGGGCCGATATCCCGCGGGCGGTCATCGAGGCAGGCGTTCCGGTTATCGATTTCGTGGCCGGAAAAACCGGATTTTTCCCCTCGAAAGGGGAAGCGCGAAGAATGATTCAACAGGGCGGGTTATCGGTGAACAAGGAAAAAATCACCGACCAGAACGCCCGTATCGGCCGCGAGCAGGTATTGAACGGGAAATATGTGCTGTTGCAGAAGGGCAAAAAGTCCTATTGCCTGGTGCGGGTCGTCTGACCATACGGCCGGAATTCGCCTCACCCATTACGAACAACAATACAACCCTTATTTTATGCGGTCTTTTCGGCGAGGAGGCCACTCCGGGAGGCCATTTTTTCAGTCTCCCCCCTTGATTGCCACTTCGTGAGAACCTTTTCAGCATCAAGCTTATAATAACGGTCGATCATGGAAGGGGTATATTGGATTCCAAGATTTTTTAAATCCCGGTCGCTATACCCGTTATCCAGAATCCACGTAATGGCGCAATGCTTCAGGTCATGCCAGTGAAAATCTTGAATCCCTGCTTCTTCAAGAATCGTATGCCAGTGCCTTTTAAATTCCCCCAAAGGGTGAACTTCACCGTCCTTATCGATTCTTGGGAAAAGAAGATTGCATTCAGGGGGAAGGCTTCGGAAATAATCTAAAAGCCGCTCATCGATGAAAGGAAGGCAGGTTTCACGATGTTTTCTATTTTGGGTCTTACTTGGATAGAAATGAATCCACGGTTTGAAAAAATCCAGATTATCTCGCGTGAGGCTTTCCAGATCGCCGCGCCGGATAGGATTCTTCAGGGAGAAGTATAGAGGCCAAAACAAATAGCTTTTTTGCTTCTCCAAGACTTCAAGCAGCTTCCCGGTTTCCTCCTCAGTAAGAACACGGTCCCGGCCATGCTCGGGCAACCTTCCGAAACATGCCAGCGGATTCCTTTCAATGAGTCCCCGCTTAATGCAGAAATTCAGGGCAACTTTTCCATAAGCAAGAATCCGGTTGCGCGTGCCTGGAGCCAAGAGCCTCCCTGTTCTTTTCCCGCGCTCCTCTCTTAAAAGCTTCCAATACTCAGAGAATCGCTCAGTAAGAACGGCAAGGGGTATGCCGCCTAAATCTCTATCAAGCCGATTTAAGAGGGGTTCCACGCGCCATAGATCGGCCGTGGTGTTCTCACGATAATAGGTAAGTGCTTCGCCGAAAGTACCGACTTTCAAAGAACGGGTTTTCTTGCCTTTGGCCAGCTCATCGCGAAATCGTATCTCCGTCTTTTGCGCTTCAAGCCGAGTCCCGTATACGGTCATGCGCCGGGAAAGGGTCTTGCCTTCAAACGGCGTGCGAACTCTGACAAGCCAGCTGGTCGGGCTTAATCTGTGTATGCTCATGGAATCACCCTCCATGAACATGCACGCACGCTATGAATATAAAATTCCCGACTCCAAGTGTCCACAATCGCCTTTTTTAGTCTGTGAGGAATTCGCCCCGAAGCAAAGCCTTTTCAATATCGGTGCGCCGATACCTCCATCTTCCCCCGCATTTCACCTGTCCCGGAATTCTTCGGGCAATGGTCCATTTTTTAATGGTTTTCCTTGCCAGATTCAATTTCAAGGACAGTTCTTCGGGAGTAAGGTATTCAGCTTCAGAATGGGTATCCCTCAGCATCGTTACATTGCTCATAATTACTCTTCGTCTATTTCGGTCTTGATTCCGTCGAATGTTTGACGGGCTTCCTCCTCATCGATAAAATCAAGTACGTTTTCCGTATCATCCTCATGTTCAATTACAAGCCATAATGCGCCATGCCGAAGCAAATCGACACCATGCCCTTCTTCTGAATCCTCATTGAAATCCCCATAGGATTCAATTATTTTACCTTCTGCATAAGCCGCTTCAACCAAGCTGTCGTACTTTGCTTTCTTTGACATACTGCTTCTCCTTTTTGTGAGTGTTTTTTATGCCGTGCGAATAGAAATAAAAAACCTTTCGCATCGATAAGAATAAGATACAAAAGGCTTTTATGGAAACTCTTGGAAAAATTTATGGAAACTTATGGAATTGTGTGGAAAAAGCGGGAAGGACTTATTGAGGGAATATCTGCTTTAAAAAATCAGTAGAAAGTTTTTCTTCGGACGCAATTTTCTCAATAGTGCCACGCTCAATATAATACTTTCCTATTTTAACCAAAGAATCTTTTTTAAGCAAGTATTGAGGATATTGACTAATCCTTCTTTTAGTGCGAGCAACTACCGTTTTATAATCCCCAGGAATACCGAAAATATCACGGCCGATTTTCTCTAAAGAAAAAGATTCGGCGCTATAAATAAGCCCCGATGGAATTGCTTCCAATGAAGATTTTGCGTTCTTTTGATAAATATCATCTTGACCATAGTGATTGTAGAAATACTCTAAAATCCTATCGATTGAATCATAATTCAAATAATTCTTTGTTGTTTGGAATGATTTTATTTCTATCGAAGAATAACCGAATTCATTGATTTTTCCGCCTCCACCGTCATAATAATGCGATGCATGGCTTATCAATTTCAAGCTAACCTTGACTTGTGTAGGCGGAATATTCAAGGCTTTCGATAATTCCTCAGACGAAAAGGAACAGTGATTTTGTGCATTATCCGGTATTCTCAGGTATTTTTGAATGTGTTTAATTATGCTGTCAACATGGCTGATATATTCATTTGAAGTGTCAAGGCAATATATACCGTAAATATTCAATTCCGTTTGAAAATTCCGAAGTCTATCATCAAGCCTATAGGGTTCAAATGAAGCGGATATTCTTCCGGAACATTTGCGCAAAAGCTGGGAATCATCGGGGCAAATATTTTGATTGTAGGAATTCAATATTTCTGAAATCCATATTCTCTCATCAGCGGTAATGGGTAATTTAGGAGTTTCAGGAGCTATTTTTTCCCTTGGATACATAAATCCCTATCACTTTTGCCATTTCATTGGGTTAACACCGCTAGCGAGATTCTGGTTTAAGAACGCCGACCATTTGGGAAATAGACCCGGACCATACCCCTTTTCCAGTCACGGCAAAGATAGTGCTCCCGCTCACCACAAGTGAGCGGACCTGTAAGCCATGACCTGTGAGACCTGAATTGACCGGAGTCCAGCTGGTCCCGCTATCGGTGGAAAGATAAACCCCTTCGCCATTGTATTCATCGGTCCCGGCAAAGATAGTGTTCCCGATCACCGCAAATGATGAGACAGATTTAGCATCACTCACGAGACCCGAACTGACCTGAGTCCAGCTGGTTCCGTTATTGGTGGAAAGATAAACCCCACCATGAGTCCCAGCAAAGATAGTGCTTCCGCTCACTGCGAGTGACATTACAGTCCAGGCAGAAACCGGAAGACCCGAATTGACCGGCCTCCAACTGGTTCCGCTATTGGTGGAAAGATAAACTCCTTCGCCATTAGTCCCGGCAACAATAGTGCTCCCGCTCACCGCGAGTGAGTAGACCTTATCGTAACCCAAATTGACCCGAGCCCAGCTGGTCCCGCTATCGGTGGAAAGATAAACGTGGCCGCCACCATTGTATTCATTAGTCCCGACAAAGATAGTGCTTTCGCTCATCAAAAGTGATGTGACTTTTAAATCATTACCCCTGAGATCTGAACTAACCGGAGTCCAGCTGGTTCCGTTATTGGTGGAAAGATAAACACCGCCTCCATAAGTCCCGGCAAAGATATTGCCCCCGCTCACCGCAAGGCACTGGACCTTTAAGCCATTACCCGTGAGACCCGAACTGACCTGAGTCCAGCTGGTTCCGTTATTGGTGGAAAGATAAACACCGCCGGTGTCAGTCCCAGCAAAGATAGTGCTCCCGCTCACCGCAAGGCAATGGACATATAAACCCTTACTTGTGAGATCGGAACTGACCGGTGTCCAAGATGATGGTTCCTTTTGGGGGGAAGTGCTTTTGTGCCAAACCACCATGTCAAGAGGAATGTCTCTTGGTTTATACTCCGTCTTTCCGAATACATCAACTCCCTCAAAGGAAATTAAATTGTAACCATACAATTGCCATTTGTGGTCTGCAATTTTAAAGATGCGGCCATTCCGAGTTGTAATCTGCGGGGCCGATTGAAAACGAACATATAAATCACCCTTATATTCTTTCCCATTTCTTTGGATCGTTGCACAAACCCCGTCTGTATTAGCCCAGAATTGAAGTGATTCTAATTCACTCGACTTGCAACTTGTCGATCCCATGTTATTTTCCAATTCGAATTGTTGAAAAATTGGAATAGAAGTGGCTGCAACATTAAAATGTGGAACGGTATTTCTTTCGCCGTAATTTTTGATTAGTGCAAATCTATCATGATCCGCCAGCAAAAGATGAATATCCATTGCGGAATTATCATCTGCCCTAAAGTCACAAACTATAAACATGTTCTTGGGTAAAGAATCAAACGGCACATTAGAAACATCCCACCCCCCATCTTCATACCTATGTTCACGGTCTTCGTATACGATGTTACCAATAGCAAATACTGAAATTGCGAACATTTGAATAAATAAAAGTGATAATTTAAACATGATTTTACTCCTCGATGGGATGATAGACAACATCATTTGAATCAATTGATTCATCTAAATCCATTTTCATATTTTTGTTGATAATTATAACATTTTCGTTATGCAGTTGATCCTGGTTAAGATCTCCACAAAGTTGGGAATTATATGGTGGTGCGTAACGGTTTATGATAATCTTTTCGGCATCGCTAACATCTTTTTCCCAAACTTCATTACTATTTTTTTTATCGATGTCAATTCTGCCCAAGTAAATTTCATGTTCTTTGTCATGGCCGCAGAAACCCTGCCTTTTAATACGACCCGCAAATGAGCTTCCTTTGACGGTTTTACCAACATACAAAAGTACGGGTTGCTTCCGGTCGTTTTTTGTTTGAGTATAGATCATGCGGCCCGTATATCTGATATAGGCCGAAGTCGCATCGCACTTCGTCGTCTTTATTATATTCAGCACAAACTTTTTTGTAATTGAGTGGACCTTCCCAAGTAATTTCGATTTCTTTCTGGCTCATAGTAATCTCCTTAAAAAGAAGTGGCAAGATAGGTGTTCTGGATTACCTCAAAATAATAATGTCCATTATCCGTTTGAAAGAGATTTTTGCAAAGTTTCCCTTTGCTGGAATCCACCTTTCCCAAAAATCGACATATTCAGCCTCTGGAAAGGCATATTTCATGCATATCGAAGAGCAATTGTAGCAGACTTCTCGCAGACAAACCGCAGGCATCCCGCAGACGGTCGCAGACGACCCGCAGACCGTTGCAGACGGACCGCAGACGAACCGCAGATTTTAATACAATTTTCGCTTTAATGCTGTTTCTTCCTCCCGCTCCCGCTTCCATTCATCCCACAACTCAGCTAAACAGACCGTCGTCCGGATGCCTTTTCTTCTTCCCGCTATTTCTCCCGAACAACACTTCGAAGTCGATAATCGCATCTCCCGCTCCGAATGCGTATCCTACCTCATCCAGCTCCGGAAGACGGTTATTCCATGTGTGGACGTGTTGAAGGGATTTTTCCGGCAACCGCCGCCGGACATACACGTTGAAGTTATGTGGCTTTTCCATAAAGCCGGTTGCCCTTATCCGGTCGAAAAAGTCCTCATCATAGCCGCCGCCAAGAACGTCATCCGGCCAATCGTTATAAAACATAGGTTTGCTCTCCTTCTAAGGTTTAAGGTGTGCCGCTTCAGTCGCTTGAAATCGGTATTAAAAAAGTGTGCGTGCATGCTCTCGGTTAAGGTTAAATAACGGATTCAGAGGCCAATTTAGGAGGCCATTTAGGAGGCCACTAAAGGCCATAGGAGGCCACTTTTTCATGGCCTTTTGGGTACTTCTGGAGTCTTTTCCGACACCGGGGGATAAAAAAAGAAAAGCCCCGGAACCCGCATAAAACAAGGGGTTACGAAGCTTTTTAAGTGGAGCCGAGAGCTGGACTCGAACCGGCGACCTACCCATTATTCGTCTCTTCCTCCGTTCCCGCACAACAGGCATTGACGAAGGTGACTAAGAACAGCATCATGAAAGGGAAAAAATGCATGGTCGACCGGGCGAACGATAACTGCACCTGGACATAGTAGTCCATGCCGCAATAAAAAAACAATCCGAGACAAAGGTACTCCATGGCCACCGCGCAGAGTGAAATGGCTGTGATAAGGCCATAGAGACGAACGCTATTGATAAAGGCAATTTTATTCCAGATTCCCGCGATGAATGCGGTGATAATCCCGTAAAAAAAAACGGCAAACCCGTAGTGTGACAGGTACAACCCCTGCGCCGCATAGAGAAACCGCAGGACGGTCTTGAAATGAAACCCGTATCCCATCCTCGCCGCCAGAACCGCATCCTGTTTTTGAAAATAACCGGCCGCCGACCGCAACCATACGGGCCTGAATTCCCACGTCAACGACAGGGCAAGCACGATCATTGCGGCGGATACATAGCGAAAAAAATTCACTTTGTTATCCAACAGGGAAATCCCCAGGAGCAGGGCGAAAATAACGATTATTCCGTCTTCGCGAACCAGCGCCGCCGCACCCAGGAGAATTGTCGCGATCACGGTTTCTGGAATGGTCAGTTTGTTGCCGATACTGAACCTGCTTTTAATCAGCAGAAAACCGGCGGCCCCCAGCAGGGTCATGAACGTGATGTTGGCAAGATAGCTGACCACGCCAAGCCATATGATCGGCGTCGAGAGGAACAACGCGACGGCAAATTTGCGATCGATAAATCCCTTCCGGGGGAGCGTATGCCAGAAAACTACCATGAATGCAAGAAACATGAAAAAAGGCATGAGCCTGCCCTCAAAGAGATGATCGCCCATGCCCAGAGAGAGAATTATCGGATAAAGCGGCGGATAAAAAGATCCATCGCCAAGGCAAACGGCACTTGCGCCTCCGGATACTTTAATGGCGAACGCCTTGAGGGAATAAACGTAGAGGGCATCGTAACAACTGTAGGGCAGGATAAGAAACGGCAGCATTGTAAGGCCGATGATCAGGACGACCCAGAAATACAGCCCGGAGCCTGGCCGGCCTTCTCCGTTTGTCCGGTGCCGTATCGCGGCAAGCCGCATTTTTATCATGGAATAATTGGCAAAACCCGCGATAAACAGTGCGAAAAGAAATGCGTTGTTAATAGGCGGGAAAAAGTGTTTTGTGGCGTACATGACGCCATAGTTCAGCAGTGCCAGAAACGAAGTGAATAAGAGATAACCATAGCACCCCGCTTCCATAAACGAATAGTTCCGTTTCCGCAGAAACGGACTGGCCCAGAAGGAGAGCAGGGCAAAAAGTGCATTGAAGAGAACCGCGGAATAGGTGGACGTTTCAACAAGTCCGGCCCACGCTATCGTATGAAATATAGAGAGTTTGAGTCGATAAAACTCTGCAATTTTAAAAATAAGGACGGCCAGTTGGACACCAAGGAAAACATTCATCCACTTCCGTAGCGTATCCCGCTTTGCCGGAGTCGAATGGATGTCTCCTTTCATGAACGGAATCCTCCGGAGGCGGCGTCAGGATTTGTTCTTCAATAGTTTTTCCCGCTCATAGTGCAGAATGGGATCACATTTACCCGGGTATTTTTCGGTTACCTTGTCGGTGCACCCCGAAGGAGACAGTTTGTCGCAGGTGAGGCATACGCTGTTGTACCATTCATCGGAGATACCGACCGGTTTATTGCCTTGTTTTCCGCTCCCCGATGAGTCGAGTGAGTCCAGTTTGCGGACAATACCCTGGGCCACTCCGGTGAGTTGCTGCGCCTGTTGCTGCGATACCTGCCGCGCAACAACCTGAAGATAAACGCTGAGCGCCTCTTCTATCAGGGCTTTTTCATTGTCGGATAACGGCATTGCGGATCTCCTCCCCTTATTTCCTCTCAAAGCCGGTAAAATACTATTTTCTCACCTGCGCCATTCCATCCCTGCGGGAGCGACTCCGTGCCAAGCGTTATTTTTATCTGCACCGGGAATTTATGCCGGAGCCCGACTGCCGAAGGCATTCTGAAAAATCGACTTGTCCGGTTCGGCAGGAGCGACATCTCCGTCGGCTCAATGGGAATTCATGCAAAGGACGGTCAGAAAATATCGGCCGATGCCGTTGCCGCGTGCGCCGAACAGAACATCGATATTTCAGGCCATGCTTCGCGTTCCCTGGATTATGAAGACCTGAGCCGGGCTGATTTTATCTTTACCATGGAAGCCGGGCAAAAACAATTTGTCCAGATGTTTGTCCCCCAGGTTTCCGGCAGGGTGTTTCTTCTCGGAGCCTGGCCCGCCAGGGAGCGTCGCAAAAGCGAGATCCCCGACCCGATGGGTAAAGGCTTTGCAGAATACAGGAAGACCTTTGCGTGCATCGCCCGCCACATCGACCGGATCATGCCCTATCTTCTCGCCGGAACGATGTGACGCCGGAGGAGTGCCATGCATGAACGTTACTCCCTGTCTCCTCGATTCCAATAACTCCCTTATCGTCGATGGCGCAACCCTCGGCTCGCGGATCGCGGCGACCGGCAAGGAACACCTGTGGGAGCCGCGCCGCCGGCCGGATGCAATGGATGTGATCGTCATCCACAGCGTTTGCGCTGAAGCCCTGATGCCTGAGGATCCCTTTGACAGCCGATGGATCCTGAAAATATTCTGCGATCAGGGTGTTTCCAGCCACTACCTGATCGAGCGCAGCGGTGCGGTTCTCGGACTGGTTCCGGAGGAGATGAAGGCATGGCATGCGGGAGGGAGCATCATGCCCGATCCGGATAATCGCAGGGGAGTAAATGAATTTTCGATAGGGATCGAGCTCGCGGCCTCGGCATCGTCCGGATTTACCGCATCGCAATACAGGCGGCTTGCAATGGTATGCGTCGATATCGAGCGCCGCCTCCGCAGGCGGTTCGCCTATGTCGGCCATGAGCAGATTGCGGGGGAACGGGCGAAAGGTCTCGGTTTGCGGCAGGAGGTGAAAACCGACCCGGGTCCGGCATTCGACTGGCGCGATTTTTTTGGCCGGATCGAGGCGGAACGCAGGGGAGGGCGCTCCGCCCTCCACGATTGACCGGCGTTGATACGTGTCCTACCTGGAATTAAGAGGGAGTTCCCATGCGATTCTTGCACCAGGCGCTTTCAATATATCATTTTATGTAATTGTAATATTCTCAGGAGATTAGTTTCCCGGAACCATAGCGGCAGCATCTTCGGAGGAACATCGGGCCGTTGTCCACGCCCGGCTGTGCCATTAACTTAGTTGAAAAGGAGCCTCACCCATGCCATGGTTTTCACTCAGTCGCAGCACCGTCGTGGTCGCGCTTTCCCTCCTTGCCGCCTCCTACTCCATTTTTTCGGATCCGACTCTCGATAAGCTGATTGCGGATAAGAAGTACAAGGAAGCGGTTGATTATGCGGATGATAAGGTCCCCGCCGGTCAACGTGACGCGGCTGCCTGGTTACAACTTGCGCAGGCAAATGAGGCGCTGGGAATCCCGGAGAAAGCCCTCGCCTGCTACCTTGTCGCATGGCGATTGGACCAGGGAAACTATCAGGCGATGCTTGGCGCCGCAACTCTTTATAACGAGCTGGGAGAATCCGAGGAAGCGCTCAGTCTGGCCAAAAAAGCGCTCGACAAAAACTTTACCGCCGAGGCTTCATGGCAATATGCCAGGGCCTGTATCGCGCTCAATCGCTCGGTGGAGGCAAAGGCGGCGCTCGAAAAGGTTATTCAGGGGGATTCGGGCAACGTCATTGCCAATAAGGAGCTCGGCAACATTTACTTTAACGAAAAAGCGTGGCCAAGCGCCCTGCCGCTCCTCAAAAAATCCTACCTGAAGAGTCCCGACGGTGTGCTCGCCTATAAGATCGGCAAAACCTACGCCGGCATCGGAATCCCGGATTCGGCGATTGCCTATCTGAATGAGGCCATTGCCAAAGGTAATGCGCCGGAGGACGCGGCCCTTTCGCTTGCCCGCGCCCTCTACAGCCGCGAAAATTACGGCGAGGCTTTCGCCCAGTACGGCAAGCTCGGGGGAATGGGGATGGTGGCGCTTGATTTTTACCAGGCCGCAATGGCTGCCGAGAAGAGCAATAATGTTCCAGCCGCCGCGGCTTATTATGAAAAAGCCGTGTCGCTTTTCGGAACGGATAAGAGCAAGGAGGCGCTTCTAGCCCAGGTAAAGGTGGCGGAGTCACGGATGGAGAAAAAATCCTATGCCCTGGCTCTCGCGAACTATCAGTTTGTGGTTGAAGCCGATCCCCGGGCGGCCATGGTGCCGGATATCTATTTCCTGCTCGCGGATGCCTACCAGGCGCAGGGTAACGGTGCGGAGGCGATTACAACGCTCGAGAAGTACCTTGCCATCAACAACAAAAGCGTTGAAGCCTACGCACGTCTTGCCGAGCTTTACCAGAAAAACGGCATGACCGAAAAGGCAAAACATACCCTCGAGACGCTGATATCCCTGTCACCCAACGATCCGTCGGTGTATCTGACGCTCGGCCAGTACTACCTGAAGGCCAAAAAATATGTCGATGCATACACCCAATTCGATAAGAGCAATTCGCTGAAGAAGAGCGCGCCCGCGCTGAGCGGCATGGCCATGGCCGCGTTTAATCTCAATCGCGTCGAGGTCGCCAAGGATGCCGCGAAATCCGCGGTCGCCCTTGACCCGACCCTCTGGGATCCCCACGCGGTTCTTGCCGATATCCTGATGCAGGAGAAGGACTATCTTGGGGCCGTTTCGCATGTTGAATTCATGGTCAAGACCGAGCCGGCCGACATCGAGTACAAGGAACGCCTTGCCGTCTGTTATGACCAGAACAATGAAAAGACGAAGCTGCATGATCTTGACAAAGAGATCGTTGCCAAAAGCGCGACGGATGTTCCGTCGAGACTCCGTTTGGCGCACGATGCCGATGTGCATAATGACCCGGCATCCGCCCAGAAGCTCTATAAGGAAATCATTGTCCTCCAGCCGAAGAACGAAGAAGCGCTCCACCGGCTCTATGAGATCTCGATGGGCAATAAGAGCTTTGCCGAAGCCGCGGGCTATCTTGCCCGTTGTCTCGAAATTAAACCGACCGCGGAAGGGGAGCGCGATTACGGCGATGTGTTGTATCAGATAAAGGATTACGACAAGGCGCTCACCGCCTATCGCGCCGCCATCAAATTGAATCCGGCCATCAAGGGGTTTTATAAGCGTTACGCCGAGATCGTCGTTGCCAAAGGCCAGCAGGAGGAGGTCATCACCGCGCTTTCAAATGTCATTAAATCCGGGGAGGCCGATGTCGGGACCTACCAGACCCTTGCGATGATATACCAGAAAAAGGGTGCATACCCCAGGGCGATTGAAATGTACCAGAAGGCGCTGCAGGTTGATCCGCAGAGCGTCGACGTTCTCGCGTCCCTGGCCGCCTGTCAGGCTGCGGCGGGTTCGACCAACGATGCGATTATCTCCTATGAACAGGTCGTCATGATGGATACCAATGCCGCTGAAGCGTACCGCGACCTCGGCGATATCTATTACAAGCAAAACGATATGCCCGCCGCGGCAAAGAACTATAAGCGCTACCTGGCAAAGTCGCCCCACGATCAGGTTGTCGCGAAAAAACTGGGGAAATATGCCTTCGATTCCAAAGACTATGCCGGCGCAATTAAATATCTGTCCGCCCTTCAGTATCAGACCGAAGATGACGCGGAGTACGGCCTTATATTTGCCGCCGCCTGTGGCGAAACCAAGCAGTACAAGGAGGCCATCAAGGTGCTTGAGCCGCTGCGTGCGATGAATTTCAACGTAAAGGTCAATCGGTCCATTCTCAAGGCGCTTGCCGAATCCTACGAAAAAGACGGGCAGGACCAGAAGGCGGCCGAAACCTATGCGGCCTACTGTGCGATACCGGGGACAAGCGATCCCGATGCCTCGTACAAGCAGGCATTCCTGCTTGAAAAATCGAACCCTGCCGCTGCCGGGAAGATCTACGAGGCCAACATCGTTAAGTTTCCGAAGGATTACCGAAGCTTTCTGCGCCTGGGCATCATGCTTTCGGCAAAGCAGGAGATGCTCCCAAGGGCGATCGTCCTGCTGAAAAAGACCGCGGTGCTGGCGGAATCGGTTCCCGCGGTGTGGCTTGAACTCGGAAAGGCCTACCGCGAACTGGGCAATCAGGATGATGCGCTCGATGCGTACCGCAAATACAACAAAACCGATCCGCAGAATCCCGAGGCCAACAAGCAGATAGGACTGATCCTCACAAATAAAGACTCGCTGACCGAGGCGCTTTCCTTCCTTGAACTCGCCAACATGCTGGTGCCCAACGATCCCGATGTCATGGCCGCCATGGCCAGAGGGTATGGCGTCACCAATCGGCAGGAGATGGCCATCGATCTTCTTAAGAAGGCCAAGGCCGGTAAGCCGAATGATCCGGATATCCGCTACCAGCTTGTCGATCTGTACCGGAAAACAGGGCAGAATAAAAAGGCGGCCGACGAGGTCAAGGACCTCATTGAGCTTAAGCGTGACAACAAATATCTCCAGGCCTCCGCCGAGATCAGCGTCGCACTCGGTGATCTGAAGTCCGCGGAGAATACCGTTGAAGACATTCTGGCGACCGAGGCTGACAATATCGACGTGCTCATGCTGAAAGCGAAAATCGAGGTGCTCAATAAGAATTATAAGGATGCGATCAATACCTACATGGAAATCCAGAATATAAACCCGAGCTATGCGCCGGGCTTGTGCGAACGCGCCAATGTTTATCTTGCGCAGGAGAGGGTTAAATGGGCTGAAACCTTTTATCAGCGGGCGCTTAAGGCGGATCCAAAATATGCCCTTGCCGAACTTGGCCTTGCCCGTCTGGCAAAGCTGGAAAAGGATCAGCAGGCATATCAGGAGCATTTGCAGAAGGCGCTGGCGCTCGACCCGACGAATAAGGAGATCCTCGAAGAGCAGAAGACGGTGAAGTAGCCTTCTCCCCGCCATCAAGAGTTATCTATACCATTGTTCGGGGGGGATTACACCTTTTTCGGCATTCATTTTTGGGGCGGCTTTTTACGAGGTCGCCCCAATGTATATGTGCGGCGGTATTGGGGAGCATCACGAGGGGAGCAGGCATTCCTGAAAAGCGCTCTCGCCATGCTGAATAATTACAATAATCCACATTGAGAGACGTAGTAATGATAATTGATCCTGAAGACGAGAGTGAAAATCAAAAGCTCTTTGATTTATGGCTGAAGGGCGATGATAAAGGATTCTCTGGTCTTTACGATAAATATAAAAACCGGGTATTCGGGTTCCTGATTAAGATGACCGGGGAGCGGGAGGTCGCGGAGGACCTTCTGCAGGAGACGTTTCTTGCGGCGTACAGGAATGCGCTGCAGTTCGATCGGTCGCGAAGTTTTCTGAGCTGGCTTTTCGGGATAGCCCATAAGCGGACGATAGACTATTTTCGTCATGCGCGGGTTGAGAGCGATCATCAGGAAGAGGCGGTTGAATCGGTGGGAAGCCGCTTGGGGCTTCCTGATGAGCATATCGCAAATGAAAACATGCGGACGATCATAGCGGCGGCGGTGGGAAAGCTGGATCCGTACCAGCGGGAAGTTTTCATGCTGAGGGAAATCGGCGGCGTGCCATTCAAGGAAATAGCGGAAATCATGAATTGCCCGATAAATACCGCGCTGGGTCGTATGCGGCTGGCGCTTAAAAATATTCGCAAAGATCTTCAGAAAAGGGGGATCGATGGAGTGTCCTAAGTGGGAAGAACTCGGTTTGTTATTCAGCGCAAACGAGTTGCCGCCCGATGAAACGGCTGAATACCGCGAGCATCTCGAAGCCTGCGAGTCGTGCAGAAGCGAATTATCCCTCTACGAATCCGAACGCAGGAGTTTCTTCTCCCCGGAAATGTTGTGCGATGTCCCCGTCCCCTCCGCAGCAATCGACCGTGAAATCATGCGCGTCTGTTCTGATCCCCGCCGCAAAGCCGCGGGTCTGACGTTCTTCCCGGCCTTTGTGCGGAAATCGTTTGTGCCGGTGATGCTCTTCCTCATGGGTTTTGTTACCATCGGGTACATCGCTTTCAACGTCAACAATGCGAAGCAGCTGAAGAGCTTTGCCACGCAGCACCAAACCGCGCCGGCCACCCAAGCGGTCCAGCCCGCGCCGGCCGTCCAGGCCGTTGCCGCGGCAGCCGACAGCCAGAACAAGCCGATTACGACGAATTTCGCGGCGACGCGGGGAAATCTCAACGATAAAGGAGTGATTACCGTCGATCTGAAGAAATGACCCGGAACAAACCGCGCCGCAGGGCGGCAGTAAGCGCCGGCGACGCGAGGAATGGGCATGCAGTAAGTGGAAGGAGCCTTTTGCACGGATGATGTGCGAAAGGCTCTTTTTTTTAATGGATTTTTTGTGGCTGACGAAACTATTTTTCAATGCATTCCATTGGAGAAGGTAACCCCACGTTTTTATCAAGGAGGAATCGGTATGGTAACCATGCGAGGAATTGTCGGAATCGCCGGTATCGGACTTCTGTTTATTCCTTTCGGCATCTGTTACGGGCAGGAGGACTACACCACGTGGGCGCAACATCAGGTCATAACCTTGAATACCACGTCAAGCGGCGCGAACGTACCGGATAACGAGTACAATTTCCCGGTGCTGATCCGTCTCAACTCCGCGAACTTTTCGGGGTTCAGCCAGGCGCAGTTGCAGGGTGCGGACATCCGGTTCTCGAAAAGCGACTATTCACAGCATCTCTCATTCCAGATCGAGCGCTGGGTAGACAAGGCGGGTTTCGCCGACTCGGCTGAAATATGGGTAAGGGTCGATACCGTGCTCGGCAATAATGCCTCCCAGTCGATTGTGATGCACTACGGTATGACCGGCGTTACGAGTCCATCAAACGGGCCGGCGGTATTCGACACGACGAATGGGTATCAGGCGGTGTACCACTTCAATGAAGGCACGAACGGCAATGCGAACGATGCAACAATAAATAACTATACCGCAACGGCGACAGGCGCTCCGACCGATACCATCGGCATCATCGGACGTGCCCGTTATTTCAACGGATCGACCATGGGCTTCTACGCAGCTAACACCGAGAGTCCGCCGAGCAAGGTATGTTTTCCCTCTCAGGGAGTATACACCCTTTCGGCCTGGGTTCTGTCGAATTGGACCACCGGGAATCAGACTACTCCGGCAATAATTTCAAAGGGCACCGCAGGTGCTAGTCAGTACCAGCTGTATGAGCGCGGTACGGCGGGTACTACTTCCTCGTATGAATATTCTTTTCTGGAACAAAGGGCAAGCGGCGGGGCGCAGTCGAAGAGAACTCCGGCGGGAGGAATAGCCACTTCGACGGCGGGTCAGTGGGTGCATATCGTTGGCGTCCGCAACGGACCGACAACCCCGATGGTGCTCTATATCAATGGAGTGAATGCCGGTACGGGTTCGGATTCCGCCATCAGCGGGGGAACGCGGGACACCACCGAAGATATCGGCATCGGTGCACGATTGACTACCGGGTCTTCCCCAACGGATACCAATAGATGGCATGGCCTGATCGACGAGCCCGAGATTGCCAGCGTGGCCCGCGACAGCAGTTGGGTGAAACTCTCCTTTCAGAACCAGCAGGCGAACCAGACGCTCGTGACACTCGTTCCTGCGCCGGCTTCGCCGGTGCTCTCTTCGCCGACGAACAGCGCCATCAACCAGCCATTGACCGTTACGCTCGCATGGGGCGCCGTTGCCACTGCGACCTCGTATGCGGTGCAGGTGTCCACGGTCCCCGCCTTCGTCACAACGGTATTCGGCCAGTCGGGGAGTAGTGCAACGTCGCAGGTTGTTTCCGGTCTGCTGACAGGCACCACCTATTATTGGCGGGCCAATGCTACCGGCAGCGCGACAGGCACATGGTCGGCGGTATGGAGTTTTGCCACCACAGGACCGCTCTCGGTTCCCGTGCTTGGTCTGCCGACGAATGGGGCGATCAATCAATCGACTTCACTTATGTTCAGTTGGGGCGGTGTTGCCGGTGCGCAGTCGTACACGCTCCAGGTGGCGACCGTCAGCGGGTTTACAAACACGGTCTTCAGCCAGAGCGGCATCACGGCGCCATCGCAGGCGGTCGGCGGCCTTGCAAATCTGACCACCTATTACTGGCGTGCCAATGCCTTCGACGGCCTCACGCAGACTTCCGGCTGGTCGGGTGCATGGACCTTTACGACAATTGTCGCGGTTCCGGGAACGCCGGCGCTTTCATCGCCGACGAATGCGGCTTCAAATCAGCCGGTGAACCTCAGCCTGAGCTGGGGTGCGGTGAGTACCGCGTCCTCGTACCAGGTGCAGCTTTCGACCGATGCCGGTTTCGGCACGACCGTATTCCTGCAGGCGGGTTTGACAACCACCTCGGCTTCGGCAAGCGGCCTCGCGAACAGCACCACCTACTATTGGCGGGCAGGTGCAACCAACGCGGGGGGCAGCAGCGCCTGGTCGGGAGTATGGAGCTTCACTACCATAGTCGCCATCGCCGGAACCCCGGTTCTTTCATCGCCGGCAAGCGGCGCCGCGGGAGTGCCGACCGCTCTTACGCTCACCTGGGGAGCGGCAAGCGGTGCAACGTCCTATGCTTTTCAGATTTCCACGGCTTCCACGTTTGCAACCACGCTCCAGAGCCAGGGCATTTCGGTCACCTCCGCATCGGTGAGCAATCTGGCGCTTAATGCGACCTATTACTGGCGTGTCGCCGGCATAAACGGCGCCGGGCAGGGTTCGTGGTCGAGCGTCTGGAGCTTCACGACAACCGCCACGGGAGTGGCGGCGGCGAACGAACGGGCGGTGCTGAAAACGGATTTCACGGTCCGGGGCGATGCGCTTTACTATTCGATAGCGTCATCGGGCGGTGTGGAAATAACCTTCAGCGACCTGCTGGGCAGGGCCGCGCTCGTGGTTAAACGCCTGCAGCCGGCAGGCAGATACTCCCTGTCTCTCCGGGAGTGCGCTCTTGCGTCGGGCCGCTATATCGTCAGGTTTAAGGCCGCGGGGTTTGAAAAAGAAACGGCGGTGCTTTTCGCGAGATAGGGCGGCCGGCAGTCGCCGTTAAAAAAAAGACCGCCGTTGTGAAGCGGGGAGGCCGCTTTCCTCCAGCGCCCTGCAGGCAGCGGCCAGTTTCATGTCGCAGGCGCGCGTGAAATCTTCTCCGGCACGCTCACGGTCTCCCTTCGTCGCCCAGGCAAGCCCCCGGTTGTAATAGGCCTGAGCATAATGCACGGGGTCATGGGCGATTGCCGTGGAAAAATCCCGTATCGCCCGGTCATAGTTCCCCTGGGCCATCAAGGCGTTCCCTCGGTTGACATAGGATAAAAGATACGCCGGGTCGCGGGCAATTGCCCGGTCGTAGTCGGCGATGGCCCGGTCGTTGTCGCCCTTCAGGCAGTAGGCGATGCCCCGGCTGTTGTATGCGCCGACCCTTCCCGAATCGCATCCGATGGCGTGCGAATAATACCGTATCGCATTGTCCAGGTCGTTGAGGGCAAGGCATGCCTGTCCTCCGTTGTAGTAGGCGTCGGCGAAGTCGGGGTCGATCGAAACGGCCCTTGAATAATCCTGCAGGGCGCGTCCGAAATTACCCAGTGCGGCATAGACGATCCCGCGATTGTAGTAGGCCTTTGCATACGCCGGATTATACGCCGCGGCCCGCGTATAATCCGCGACGGCATGCGCGTAATCGCCGGTCGCGTAGTATGCCCGTCCGCGGCCGTCATAGGCCTGATAATAGCCGGGATTGCACGTCAACGCACCGGTATAGCCGTCGATTGCTTTTATATAGTCGCCTGCCGCGTAATAGGCGAGCGCCCGGTTGAAATGAGCGTCGGCATATCCCGGATTGCACGCGACCGCCAGATTGAAGTTCGTAATCGCGCCCGCGTAATCGCCGTTGGCATAATAGGCAAGCCCGCGGTAATTATAGGGTATGGACGATGGAAATTGCCCGATTACATCGCTCCACAGGGTAATACTGTCCTTCCACGCCTTGCAGCGTTCATGGGCGCCATAACACAGGATCGCGATGACGCATATCCCGGCTGCCGCAAGAACGGCCGATACCGGTTTTGTGCGATGGCACATCGTCAATAATTTTTCGCAATAGTACGCGACGATAAACGACAAACCGATATAGGGAATATACGTAAATCGGTCGGCCGTGACCGTCGCGCCGACCGGAACGAAATGCAAGATGAAAATAACGGTAATCAGGAAAAAGAAAAAACCGAAAAGAAACGCCCTTGACCGCCTGCAATAATATGCCGATCCGGCGGTAAAAGCCGCGAACAGCGGCGAGAGCTTGAACGCCGCGGGCAGTGATGACGGAAGCGAATGGGGGTATGGATAAAACGCGGAAAGTTTTATCGGAATGAAAAATTTTACGATATAAAACAGGTACGAATAGCTTGTGATGCACAGCCTGTCCGGCATCGACAATGCATAACTGCGACCGAGAGATCCGCCGCTCGCCTGTCCCGTAATGGCCAGCCAGCCGAAAATAACCGACAGCGCGAGGAAAGGAAGCTTTTCAAGGATGAGCCTCGATGAAAATGCGCGCGCCAGATAAAAATCGAGGAGGAATAACAGCGCCGGCAAGGTCACGGCCGCCGATTTTGAGAGTAACGAAAGAACAAAAAAGAGAAAAACGAGGCAGTAGGGGAGAATGCGTTCACGGCCTTTTACTTCCAGATACCGGACGTACCCTGCCAGCGCCGACAGGTAAAACAACGCATAGAGCACGTCTTTTCTCCCCGTAACCCATGCGACCGATTCGACGTGCATCGGATGGACGCCGAACAGCAGGGCCGACAGGGAGGCGATGCGGTCACTCCGCGAGATTTTCCGGATAAAAATGAATACCAGAAGGACGTTTAAGAGATGCAGCATTACATTCGCGGCGATATACCCTGTCGGATTGAGTTTTCCACAGGCATAATTGATTGCCAGGGATAGAATGGTCAACGGCTGATAGTTGCCGCTGACGGTGGACTCGGGGGAAAAAAGCCGGAGGATATGATGAAAGGAGAGGGAGCGGATCAGGGAATTCCCCGACACATACTCGCCGTCATCCCAGTTGGTAAAGGTGTTATGTAAAGAGGGGAATAATGATAGCGCCGTCAACAGCATCGGGGTCAGGAAATAGAGAGAGCGATAGTACGGTCGCCCGCGGAGCGCCTGCATGTTCGATTGCAACGAGGCCATAACGAGTATCCATCCGGCCGGACCCGCCAGGAAATTTTCCTAATCAGTACCGCATGCGAACCTCGCCCCAGGTCCCGGCGGCTCCTCGTACCGATACGATATAGATGCCGCGGCTCAGCCGTGGAAGCGACGCTGCATAGCGGCTGCTCCCGGTTTTGCCG
Organism: uncultured Fibrobacterota bacterium; assembly: GCA_963846695.1. GTDB lineage: Bacteria > Fibrobacterota > Chitinivibrionia > Chitinivibrionales > Chitinispirillaceae > BOG-1184. The sequence continues at coordinate 94,648 of CAWJXL010000013.1, forward strand.
CTCCAGACGGTCCTGCCCCTGATATCGGCAACCGCGATCTCCTTGAGGCCGGTTTTCACCATGTTCGTTACCCGCAGTTCGCCGCCCGTCAGGGAAATAAGGGGAACCGATTTGACGGGCTGCAACAGGGGATTCACGGTTTCCGTCAGTCCGGAGAATGCCGCATTGCTGAATTTCGCCATGTAGGGGCCGAGCGAATACTCATTGCCGCATACGAAGAGGCCCGCCGTGACCTGGTCGGTCATCGGCACGGTAACGGCGCCCTCGGAGTTCCAGGTCGAGCCGTCGGTCGAGGAAAAGGCCTGTATCGTCGAATCAGTGGTGCGGGTAAGGCGCAGCCACAGCGCCGCGCTCGTTTTGTTGGAGCGAGGCTTGACCGAAACGATCGTGTCCATGAGATTGGTTCGTTCAACATACTCGAACCTGGCGCTTGAACTGTCTTTCAGCGTATTGATGGCGACGAATTTGGAAAGATAGAGCACATCCTCCCTGATCATGATGCCCGCCTGGCTCTTCCAGAGCAGGCTGTCGACATTTGAAATCTGGGCGGTAAAGGTAAAATTCCCGGTCAGGGTCTGGTAGGCATACTGGAACTCGTTCCGCCACATCCAGTAGGGATAGCAGGGATTGGGCAGGACCGGGGTAGAGGAAGCGGCCCAGGCGCAGTTCATGGGGCTGGCATGCTCGCCGTTGCCGCGCATGGTCAACACGCCGGCGGCGGTATTGATGCTCGTGCTGCCGGGTACGTACACCCGCCCGATATCCACGGAACTCCATGAGGTCGGCGTTGCAACCGTGACGCTCTTTTGAGTTCCCGGGGCGATGGTATTCCCGTTCCGGTCTTTTACGTTGCTTATTCCGATCACGTGATTTCCCTCGGTCAGCGTCGAGGCGGTATATAACGTCACCGTCCGGAAATCCGGATTCAGCGTGAGACCGGTTATCGGCGCTGCGTTGCTGTCGATGCTGTAGTTGCCGGCGGTCCTGGCTGAAACGCTGTCGATCTTTTCGCTGAATAGGACCCATACCTTTCTGCCGAGGGCGCTCGCCGAATCGACCGTCGGGACCCTCGTGGTGATCTGGGGGACGAAATAGGTCTTTACCAGTTGCCACATGAGATAATTCCCGTTGGTATTGGTCAGATGAATGCCGTCCGCGGGATTGGTGAGGGAGTCCTGGCCTGCCCTGCCGGGAAAATATGTCGCCTGGTAGGCATCCCAGGGCGTGCGGATATCGAGGTATCCCAGTTTATATTTTTCGCACAGGAAAGGCAGGTAATCCCATGAGAGGGCGTCTTCCCACGGCACTTCCGATTGCTGCCCGGCGGGGTTCCAATGGGTGTCCTTGGGGAGGCTCCAATGGAAATCGAACACCACCACCTCGGCAGTGGGCACCTGCGCGACGATCTGCTTGATAAACGCCTCCATCTGCGTTTCCACATGAAAGTAAATGTATAGGACGATCAGGTCCGGGCGCCAGGGGACGAGGATTTTTTTTACGTTGGAGTCCGCAAGCATGCAGGTGCAGTCGCAACCGCTGATGGCGGCGTTGGTGTCCTTGATCTTCGCGGTCGGGTATTTCGCCCGCAGGGAGCGGGTGACGCTGTCGGGCCACCAGTTTATGAAGCTTCCCGTGGCGACCTTGGAAACAATCGACTGCCCGAAGTACAGTATCCGTATCGAATCCCCGTTCACCAGCTTGCCGACGCTCTTCTGGATGTTGATCCCTGCCAGGTTAGAATCCGGGAAGACGGTCGGCGTGTGATAGGCGAATACGGCGTTGAAAATCATCACGATACAAAGAATTGCCCAACGGTACCAACGACGATCCTTCATGTGATTGCCCCTCCTCACAACGCCATGGATGGCCCGCTGAACCCTTTGCGGGTAATTTCAAACAAAATAGAATATAAGTATGGCAGTCGGCTATTAAAACGAAATGGAACGGCAGGTTCTTAATCACTAAATTATTCAATTTTCCGGGATTACCAGGGTGGATGTCGGAAAACGGGGATTGAATGGCCATTTAACAGCCGTTAAACAGGGGTAAAAGGCGGGTTCAAATCCGGGGCGTTTGGCGGAGATGGCCGAGCAGTTTACGATAGCCGGCTGCAATACAGGGGCGGAGGGATAGTTCGGTTTCTGACCACGGAGGCTTTACTGAAATCATGGAAAAAGGCTCTTTTTGAAGCTTGGAAGCCTGCTATTGAAGTATGAAAAAGCTTTGGTATACCTGAGTAGTAACAAAATTTATATTTCTATTTTCTTGCGGATAGGGTAGTGTGAAATTGCTTAGCTTTTAGCTGACGTGCTGTATATTCAATAGCTCGAACTGGAGTATATTCCCGCCATTTCGTTCTTATTTCCTGACATAGTTTCAGACATTCATCATATTTTCCTAACATAAGAAAGCTGTATGCTTGAAGACTTCTGGATTCTGCGGGTTTTGTACTGCCTATAGATAAGAGCACATCACCAACGGGAATAATATCTTGCCAGTATTTTCTTTTAACCAATAAATTGCTGAATTCGCACAATCCAGTGACAAGGAATTGTTTAGAATACGCGTTTATGATTTCCGATGGTTTCTGCTTAGATATATCAAACATCCTTTTTAATACAAGATATTTCATTTCGCTATCATTATGGGCGCATGACCAGTCATACATCGGCTTGATCGGAAGCAGACTGCCGGGAAAATCGGAAAACATTTTTCTCCATACTACAAGAGCCTCATCTTTTTTACCTTTTGCATATGAGTCTGCAGCCGTAATTATATGTTATTCTTTCATTTGATGGATACATTATGTAGGCATGATGATAAATCTGGTAATCGAGGGTATCTAAGTGGTTAATACCGTAAGAAAGAGCAAGACAAACGAGAGCAGGGTGATCCACGTAATATGAAGCTGGATCGTTCATCAGGATGTATTCGAATCGCTTGATGGATTTATCTGTTGCATTAACAATGACGAAAAGGCAGGTATGCAGTGCCATGAAAGTGATTATTATAAATACTCCATAACGTGCGGCTTTGACGGTCTTTCCATTGTCAAACATCTGCAGGAAAAGATATATCACCAGCGGCTGCCCGAACACAGCGATGATTGAATAAATATCCCAATCTGCGCTACCAAGACACTCATTGAGAATAAAAAGCCCCGCTCCTACTGAAATTGTTCCTGCCATAAGATAAACCGTCGTCAAATCGGGCCGGAAGCGTTTGATCGCAGCCCAAATCAGCAACAGGGGAATTGCCGCTATCCCGATTCCGAGAGCAAGAGTTTCGCCATTGAGAAACTCCCATATGCGCTTGAGAGAAAACAAGGTCATCGACAAGCCTGGCTTTAGAACTACCGGGTAAACCGCATCGGAAGCCATTCCGGCAATATGATGATACCCTGCAATGGCCGCAATGGAAATGGCAAGTGCAACGCCAAACAGGAAGGTCCGACTTCTGATGGCCCGTCGATTTCGAGCGGCCTGCATATAGATTAAAAAAATGAACGGCGGAATAAACAGTATCGCGAGAACGCTGAAAAAAACAGCTGCGCCAAGTATCAGTACGGGTACAAAGAATGAAGTTTTGCCTCTTAAATAGAGTATCGTCGAATAGAGAGCCGCAGTGACCAATACAATGAGAGGAGTCATTATTTCGATATATCCGAAGAAATGCTGGACAAGCGGGGTTGCAACAAAACCACAGAATAAGGAAATTTTCTGGTATGAACTTTTCCCAAGCAATAATGCGATATGCAATGCAAAATATACGTAGAGACTTCCGCACATCGCGGTGAGCATGACCAGCACACTTCGTGCGCCCATATGGAAGACGGCATGCATTGCAAGGTAAACAACGCGAAGAAAGATCATGGTTCCAAGGTCATGCGCCAGAATATCTCCATGTTCAATATTTGAAACACGAAGGAACGCATCGCCAAGAAATCCGTATTTGCATCGCAGGAGCAGGAACAGCGGCATTATAGCAAGAGCAATGGAAACAAAAAGCAACTGTTTCGGAATTTTCGATACGGCCTTAACACAATAATGAGCAAAATTCCCGGCAAACTGAGAGACACACGGAATAAGTGAGATGGCGATTATCGCATATGTTATTATCTGAACGGCGAGAGAATAGTAGGATAGTGAATCGAAGCCCCATGTTCTGTTAAAAATGAACAGAGGTTTAACATGGCCGGGAAAAACGAAAAGAAAAAGTATATGTATTAAAATGAAAGCTGCGGAAATGCCGAAAAAACATTTCATAAGCTTGGAGCTTGATTCGGAAGAGGTTTGAAGCATAGCATCTCCACGCTTATATCTGACTATCTTTCAACAAAATATACTTCCATTCTTTGTCAGGTTATTTTAATTTCTCCTGCTTCCAGGAAACAGGAGAAAGACCGATCCGGCTCCGGCCACTTTTGCTTCGCAACAAAACCGGTTCTGCATGAAAAAAACGGGAAATGCGGGGCTGCAAAGGGACGTTTGATTCCTGCCCTTCGTGTGCGTCGAAGTCAAGGGCGAAGAAATAGACCTTTCCGTCTTTATGGGGGACAAATCCCAGGCGCGCGGGTGCCCATTATTGATTGATATTGTGGATCCTGTGTGGCCTGGATCTGCGATCCAGGTATCCTATCGTTTAGCATCCACCATTCTTACCGGCAACCCGGACTCAAATAGAAAGCAGCCCTGCTCCTGTTAATTTTGCATACGTTCAGACTGTTTTTTGCTTCACAATTTCTGCGCGTACGAATCCAGTATTCTTGAAACAAACGTCTGGTATTTAATCCCCTTTTTAACCGCGAACCGTTTGTAACGTTCAACCGTGCTCTTCTTGAGTTTCATGGTGACGGGAACCATCTTTTCCTTTTTCAACCCCGCCGCGATGCTTTCCGGTGACGGCAGAAAGTCTTTCACGGCAATGGAATTTTCAAGCTCTTCAGCAATGTCCGAGGGAGCCTGGGTATAACCCTTAGTTGTGCTCATAGATTTTTTCCCTTCTCGCCAGTATCCGGCGCCGATGATGCGTATGGTGCTTCCTCTCACCGTGAAACGAACCGTCATGATGCGATTATCGATTTTTCCTAGGCAGAAATAACGCATCTCTTCGGCTGAATGCCTGGAATTGAATCGGATCTTTCGATGAGGATCGGCGAATGCCTTCATCGCTTCCTCGAAAGTGACGCCATGTTTCGCACTATTGGCTCTATTTTTTTCTTCATCCCACTCAAAAAGCATTGTTTGGCGACTCGCTCATCATATATTAAATATGATTATCAATAATATAATATTTATTTATGTGCATACTGCCCTATCTTTTTTCCCGTCCGGCTCCTGACTCCCGGCTCCCACTCTTTCCCCCTTGACCTTTTTTCCGATCACCTGAAATACTCCACCCCCGACTCAAACAGCATCTGATCCTTTACCCCCGGAATATTCTTCGACACGTTCTCTCCCCTGCGCTCCGAGTGACCCATTTTTCCGAGCACCCGCCCGTCCGGGCTCGTGATGCCCTCGATTGCGGCATGGGAGCCGTTCGGGTTGCCGTCCATGTCGTCGGCGAAGTCGCCGTCGGCGTTGACATACCGGGTCGCGACCTGGCCGTTCGCGAAGAGGTCGCGCGCGGGTGCCCATTATCGATTGATATTGTGGATCCTGTGTGGCCTGGATCTGCGATCCAGGTATCCTATCGTTTAGCATCCACCATTCTTACCTGCAACCCGGACTCATAAGGAAGCAGCCCCGCTCCTGTTAATTTTGCATACGTTCAAACTATTTTCTGCCTCACAATTTCTGCGCGTACGAATCCAGTATTCTTGAAACAAACGTCTGGTATTTAATCCCCTTTTTAACCGCGAACCGTTTGTAACGTTCAACCGTGCTCTTCTTGAGTTTCATGGTGACGGGAACCATCTTTTCCTTTTTCAACCCCGCGGGCGCACTTATTTCTTGATGTTGTCTTTTGCGACAGCCCGGACGGAACGTGCCGGGGGAAACGATAGTGACCCCCGCAGTGTTTGCAGACCCAGGCAAAGCCGCCGGGCTGCAAATACCGGCTCACGAAGTGAGAGCGTGGAGGAGGGGCGACGGCTTTAGCCGGGGCGCCCACAGTATCTTCAAATTCTTCTTTGTTTACCTGAAATACTCCACCCCCGACTCAAACAGCATCTGGTCCTTTACCCCCGGAATATTCTTCGACACATTCTCCCCCCTGCGCTCCGAGTGGCCCATTTTTCCGAGCACACGCCCGTCCGGGCTCGTGATGCCCTCGATCGCGGCATGGGAGCCGTTCGGGTTGCCGTCCATGTCGTCGGCGAAGTCGCCGTCGGCGTTGACGTACCGGGTCGCGACCTGGCCGTTCGCGAAGAGGTCGCGGATGCGGGCTTCCGGCGCGACGAAGCGTCCCTCGCCGTGCGAGATCGGGATCGTATGCACGTCGCCGACATTCGCCTTCAGAAACCAGGGCGACTTGACCGAGACGATTTTCGTGTGCGCCATGCGCGAGATGTGGCGGCCGATGGTGTTGAAGGTGAGGGTCGGGCTGTCGGGCGTGGGGGTGCGGATCTCGCCCCAGGGCACGAGCCCGAGCTTGATGATCGCCTGAAAGCCGTTGCAGATGCCGAGCGCGAGCCCGTCGCGCCTGCCGAGAAGCTCCCAGACCGCTTCCTTGAGGTGCGGGTTGCTGAAGAAGGCGGCGATGAACTTGCCGGAGCCGTCCGGCTCGTCGCCGGCGCTGAAGCCGCCGGGGATCATGAGAATCTGCGAGGTGCGCAGCAACGCAACCGCTTCCTTGATCGACGCGTTGATGTCGGCGGGGGTGCGGTTCCTGATGACCAGCGTTGTTACCCTTGCTCCGGCCCTTTCGAACGCGCGGGCCGAATCGTATTCGCAGTTCGTGCCCGGAAAGACGGTGATGAGCACTCGCGGGGCGGCGACCTTGACAGCAGGACGAATCGCGCAGCGCTCGGTGCAGGGCGCGCCGTCAAAGGCCGGGGGAACGGTCGGCGCGGCCGTCGGGAAGACCGCGGCGAGCGGCGCGTCCCAGGCCCGTCCGATCTCCGCAAGCGTCAATTCCGTCGATCCGATGGTGATCGATGCGTCCGCGGCCGTCGTTCCGATGACGGCGAACGCGACGTCGCCGAACAGCGGGCGCGGGTCGGCGCCGCCGGCGAGTTCAACGACGATGGAGCCGATGGCCGGAGTGAAGAGCGTCGCGGGATCGAATGCTTTGTCAAAGGAAAAGCCGATTTTGTTGCCGAGGCACATCTTGGTGATACTTTCCGCGACGCCGCCGACGCCCACCGTATGCGCGGCAACGATTATTCCTTTGTTAATGGCGTCATGCACCGCCCGGAACATGCGCGCCGCCGCGACGAAATCCGGCATCTCCGCCGTATCGCGAACAAGGGGGAGGAGCGCGACCGCGTGGCCTGCGCCCTTGAACTCCGGCGAGATGACCGTTCGCACATCCACTGCCGTGAGGGCGAACGCCACGAGGGTCGGCGGCACGGAGATGGAATGGAACGTCCCGGACATGCTGTCCTTGCCGCCGATGGCCGGGATGCCGAGGGACTCCTGGGCGCAAAGCGCGCCCAGGAGCGCGGCGCACGGCTTTCCCCAGCGTACCGGGTCGCTGCCGAGCTTTTCGAAGTACTCCTGCAAGGTAAGGCGGACCGTGCGATGGTCGCCGCCGGTCGCCACGATGCGGGCGACCGCCTCGACGACGGCATAGACCGCGCCGTGAAACGGGCTCCACGAGGCGAGGCGGGGAAAATAGCCCCAGCTCATGGCCGTCCCGGTCGAAGTTTCTCCCCTGGTAAGCGGTAGCTTCGCGACCATGCTCTGCGCCGGGGTCGCCTGATACTTTCCGCCGAAGGGCAGGAGCACCGAACCGGCGCCGATGGTGCCGTCGAACCGCTCGCCGAGTCCCTTCTGGCTGCAGACGTTGAGATCGCCGAGCATGGCGAGCCATGCCTCGCGCAGCGACCCGGCCGCCGCAACCGCCGGCAGGGGGCGGGCAAAGAAGTTCGCCCGCGGGTCGGGCGCGGCGACGGCCGCGCTTGTCTCCTGCGCCACGCCGTTGGTGTCGATGAAGTCGCGGGAGAGATCGACGATGGTCTTCCCGCGCCAGCGCATGCGCAGCCGCCGTGAGGCGGCGACCGTGGCGACGACCGCCATCTCGAGGTTCTCTCCGGCGACGGCGGCCTCGAAGGCGGCAAGGTCGGCCGGGTCGAGCACGATCGCCATGCGCTCCTGCGACTCTGATATGGCAAGTTCGGTGCCGTCAAGGCCTTCGTATTTTTTGGGCACCGCGTCGAGATCGATATCGAGTCCGGCCGCCAGTTCGCCGATGGCGACCGACACCCCCCCGGCGCCGAAATCGTTGCACCGCTTGATGAGCCGGGCCACCTCCGTTTTCCGGAACAGCCGCTGAATCTTCCGCTCGGTCGGCGCGTTTCCCTTCTGCACCTCCGCGCCGCAGGTGCGGATCGACTCCCTGGTATGTTCCTTGGAAGAGCCGGTGGCGCCGCCGCATCCGTCACGCCCGGTACGGCCGCCCGCGAGCAGGACGATATCGCCCGGCGCGGGGGCTTCGCGCCGCACGTTGGCCCTGGGCGCCGCTCCCACCACCGCGCCGACCTCCATGCGCTTCGCGACGAACCCTTCGTCGTACACCTCCGAAACCATGCCCGTGGCAAGGCCGATCTGGTTGCCGTAGGAGCTGTACCCCTGCGCGGCGAGCGTGGTGATCGTGCGCTGCGGCAGTTTTCCGGGAAGCGTTTCCTCCACGCTCCGCCGCGGGTCGCCCGAGCCGGTCACGCGCATGGCGTGGTACACGTAGGAGCGGCCGGAGAGCGGGTCGCGTATCGCGCCGCCCAGGCAGGTGGCCGCGCCGCCGAACGGTTCGATTTCGGTGGGATGGTTGTGCGTCTCGTTCTTGAACATGACGAGCCACGGTTCTTCGTGGCCGTCAATGGTCGCCGTTACCTCGATGCTGCACGCGTTGATCTCTTCCGACGGGTCAAGATCGTCGAGCAGGCCGCGCAAACGCAGCACCTTCATCCCGATCGTGGCGATGTCCATGAGACACACGGGCTTCGGGGACTTCGGGGGCTTCGCCCCTTTTGTTGGGTAAACCCTCTCACGCGCAGACATATAGCCGTTGAGCGCTTCTACTATCGGTCTGGTAAAGGGCGACGGTTCGATGTCGATTGTTCTGATCGTCGTCAGGAAGGTCGTGTGGCGGCAGTGGTCGGACCAGTAGGTGTCCAGCATCCGGATCTCGGTGAGCGTGGGGTCGCGCCGCTCGCTGTCGCGGAAATAGTCCCGGCAGAAGGCGAGGTCTTCATGCCGCATGGCAAGACCGAGGTCGCGGCGCAGGGCGTCGAGCGCTTCCCGCGTTTTCGTGCGGAACCCGTCGATGACGGGTACGTCCGGCGGGATGTCGAGCTCGAGGGCGAGGGTTTCAGGCTTGTCCGGCGCCGCCTCGCGGGAGTCAACGGGGTTGATGCAGTACTTTTTTATCGCGTCGAAATCCCGTGGTCCGAAAGCGCCCGCGAGCGCCACGACCCGTGCGGTGGCGACGGCCGGCGCACTCCCGTGCGTGATGATCTGGATGCACTGGGAGGCGGAGTCGGCGCGCTGGTCGTACTGTCCGGGAAGATATTCGACCGCGAACATCCGTTCCCCATCGGCGAGCGGGAGCGTTTCGTCATGGACGATATCGAGGGGCGGTTCGGCAAAGACGATGTCGCGGACCGCGGCGAACTCCTCCGCCGAGATGCCTTCCACGTCATAGCGATTGAGGAGGCGGACCGCCTCGAGCCCCCTGATGCCGAGGTTATCGCGGAGATCGCGGAAGAGGCTCTGCGCGGCGATGTCGAGAAGAGGCCTCTTCTCGACGAATATTCGTTGTACGTGGGACATCGATCTAAACTCCCTGCATCGTTTGATGCTTTAATAACGGAGGAAAATGAGTTTTTAAAAATAAGTTTCGCGGGGAAATTATAAAGACTTGGAGCCAGGAGCCGGAAGGCAGAAGGCATTCTGAAAGATTTCTTCTTCATCCCATGCCCAAATTTGTGCATTTTTTCACTGAAGCGTGAGGCAGGCGCCCCATCGACGGTATTTTTATAAAAGCCGGCTTCAGACCAGAGGGAAAAGATGAGACTTTTCTCTACGCATGATTTTATTGTAGGGGTGACCAACAGGCAGGGTGAGGCGGAGGTGGAGAGAACCGCTTCTGGGAATATTAATGAGAGGAATTAAAATCCCAAATGATCACCTTAGTGTAAGGGAGAGTGGGTCATGAAAAAAGCACTGATGATGTTGACGCTGGGATCGGAGTAAGTGCGGTTGTGGCGGAGCAGGTGCCGGTGGAGGTACAGCAATTAATCGATAGTGCGATGAGTGGAAAAAACCCTAATATGGTTTCATTTAACACGGATGCTCCACATATGGGATTTGGTTCCGGTACCAAATTATCTGATGTGCAAGCGGGAGAACCTATTCATTTGTACTGGTTTGATACCGATTCAATTAGAAAGCTTGATGAGAATGCGCCGGTAAGCTCTGTTATAAAACCAATTGATGAATGGGCGGTTCCTTTGCTTTTGAAGGGTGAGTCAAAGCTTCTGTTAGAAATATTAAAAAATCCTAAAAACGGAAAATGGCATGTGTCCGGATATGGTATGAGTGGATATGCAGAGAGATGGGAAAAGATATGCCAAATATGGCCAAAATCGGCGGGATTTCGCCCGATGTTTATAGGGCTTTTTTTCGCACGGATTTTTATTTTCATATTTCTGAAAAAGGTGATAAAAACCTGACAAGTTTTGGCCATTTAAGCAGACATAAAGTCAATCTTGACAGCTTATATACAAATTTAGAGCCGAGCAGCGGGGCGTTGAAGAAAATAAAATCTTATCTGCCGCCCCCATCCGCTGGAGGTCGGTAAAAATGAAATGGACATATACAATATTATGAAAAAAACACTAATAATGCTGATTCTGTGGGGGTAAGTGCGGTTCTGGCGGAGAAGGTGCCGGTGGAGGTGCAGCAATTAATCGATAGTGCGATGAGTGGAAAACACCCTGTTATGGTTCATTTTAATATGAATGTTCCGCATGCAGCATACAAGCTATCCGATTTAAAAGCCGGAGAACCGATTCATTTTTATTGGTTTTTCCCGGACTCAGTTAAAAAGCTGGGCACGAATGCGCCGGTTAGTTCGATAATAAAGCCATTGGATGAATGGGAGTTACCTTGCTTTTGAATGGCAAGCCTAAAATTTTGCTGGAGATAAGTAAATCGCGAACAAATCCAATATGGCATATAATGGGCTATGGTCAAGGCCAAATTGCAAAAAGATGTGATAGGGTACGCCAACTATGGCCCGAATCAGCAGGGTATCGCCCAGTTTTTATCGGAATGATTACCGGTTTTTGCTATTTCTATATACCTGAAAAAGGAGATAAAAATATAACGTATTTAAGCCCTTATCGTCGCAGAACCAGCGATAAAGGCAATATTGACACATCATTTACATCTTTAGACTCAAGCTATATTGTAGTGAAGGAAATAAATTTTGATTTTCCGGTACACTTTTTTGAAGGAGGCCGGTAAATATGAAATACGCTAAAACCCACTTATACCTATGGTGAATAAATTTCCCTGTAATAGAATTTTTACTGCTTCACCGGTCGGGATTCGCCGTGGAGAATCGCCATTACCCGGTTCAGGTTTTCCAGGGTATTGTGGTCGTTGGGATTGATCGAAAGCGCCGCTTTGAAATCGTTGTGAGCCGTGATATACGCTCCCTTCTGCGCAAAGGCGATCCCGCGGTCGTTGTAGGCCTTTGCAAACCGCGGATCGATCGACAGCGCTCTTGAAAAGTCTTTGATCGCGTCGTCGAACCGGTTGACCAGATTGTCGTTCAGCCCCCGGTCGTAATAGACCGTCGGATTGAGTGAGTCCAGGGCTGTCGAACGGGCGTAATCGGCGAAGGCGGAGTCGAAGAATCCCAATTTCGCGAAGGCGTTGGCCCGGTTGTGGTACGCCGGAGCGTAGGCCGGATTGAGCGCTATCGATCGTGAATAATCCGAAAGCGCGCGGATGAGCAGGCCGGAATCGGGGCCGCTCCCTGCCGGAGAATTCACGCTCTCCAGGCTCCAGGCCGATCCTCGATTACTATATGCAAGTGCGCGGCATACTGTCGCGTAGGAGTTTCCCGGCGGGACCGAATCCGCGTCGATGACCGCATCGAACTCACGGATCGCCTTTTCTAAAAAGAAAATACCGCCTTCGGGATCGCCCGCTTCGTAGAGCGCCAGGGATGTATCGCTGTAAAAGGTCCCCAGGTTATTGAACGCCATCGGAACGTTCGCATGGCTGTCGATCACATCGGTCCAGAGCGTTTCCGAGTTTCTCCATACCTTGCAGCGATTGAAGGCGGCATAGGACAATGCCGCCACCATGCCCAGGCACAGTACCGCGAACGCGGCGCGGGGCATGATCGCCCGCTGGCCGCCGGACAACCCTTTCCGGAAACAGTGCGCCACGATGAAGGCGGACCCGATGAAGGGGAGGTAGGTAAACCGGTCCGCGGTGACGGTCGCGCCAACCGGGATGAAGTGCAGCAGGAATACGATGGAGAGGAGAAAGAAGAGGTAGCCGAACAGGAAGACCCGCGATCGTCGGCAATACCATACCGTTCCGGCGGAAAGCAGGATAAAAAGCGGGGAGAGCGTATAGGACAGCGGCAGCGAGGCGGGCAACGACGCGGGGTAGGGATAGAACGCGGAGAGCTTGACGGGAACAAAAAATCGCGTGACATAAAACATGTACGAATAGGCGGCGATGAGCAGTCGGTTTACGAAAGACAGCGTGTAGCCCGCATCCACGGTGCCTTCGCGGCGCTGCCCCATGATCGCCAGCACGCCGAACGCAACCGACGCCGCGAAGAAGGGGATCTTCTCCAGGATAATCCTCGGACTGAAGGGGCGTTTCGCGAAAAAATCGAGGAGCAGGCATAGCGCCGGAAACGTCACCGCGGCCAACTGGAGAGCAGGGAAAGGATGAAAAAGAACGAAGGTGACGGCGTAGGGGAGGGCCGCCGTGCTTTCCTGATAGCGGCGATACCAGAGCAGGGCGGCGAGAAAAAAGAAACGCGTACAGCACGTCCTTTCTCCCGGACACCCACGCGACGGATTCGACATGCATCGGATGTATGCCGAACAGGATGGCCGAAAGCGAGGCGACCAGGTCGTTTCCGGAAAGCCTCCGGATAAGCATGAATACCAGCAGAACATTTAACAGGTGCATAGGATATTGGCCGCGATATATCCCACGGGGTTAAGCCCGCCCGCGGCATAATTGACCGCCAGCGAAAGGATCGTTACCGGATGGTAATTACCGCAACAAAGGCGCCGGGGGAAAAAACGCGGCCGATGGCGTGGAGTGAAAGGGAGCGGACGAGCGGGTTGCCGGTCACGTAGTCGTCATCGTCCCAATTGGTGAACGAATCGCGGAGAGAGAACGAAAAAACCATCGCCGTCAACAACACCGGGATCGCTCCATGCAGAAGCGGGAGATACCGGCGGCCGAGCGCGCTTTCAGCGGGTGACGGCGCCGATGCCATGGGTACCGCCGGAGCCCCGGTGCGCGTCGGCGCCCGCGTCGTTCGGCGGACCGGCTTTGCGCATCTTATTCATTGGAAAAGTGCTCGCGTATCGTGGAGCGGCTGTCGTTCAGGAGCGCGCAGAAGCGCGCCAGATTGAAGAGAAAGACGACCCAGAACAGGCAGTGCAGGATCATCCCCGCCGCCGGGCCGTGAGGTCCGGGCGCCGCCGCGAGGATCGCGCTGGCGACGATGAACAGCGCGAATTTCGCGACCAGATAGGCAGTCCGGGAGACCTTCGAGGAAACCAGCATCCTGCCGAGGAAGGAGTGGTTTATTTCAAAGGTGGCAATGCCCTTGCGGAAATTCAGACCCCGTATGAGATCGGCCATGAGGGAGCGGACGAGAAAGTAGAGCGCGAACCACAGGGGCAGAAGGTGCATATAGGCGAAGAATACGATCAGCGCGTTTTCGGTTATCCGGTCGCCCAGCGTGTCGAGCACGCCGCCGATGCCGGACACGATGTCCAGTTTCCTGGCCAGGTACCCGTCGAGGCCGTCAAGCGCCAGCGCGATGAGGAGCACCGCCACGCTGAGCAGCCGCACCGATCCGTTCCCGTTGTCCAGGAGGGCCATGACGACGAAGACGAGGGCGACCCTGACCAGGACCGTGATATTCGCCAGGTTCCTGAAAAGATGTCTAGACATAGCGGATCACGGAGCGGAAGAGCGAGCTTGAAATGGCGCTGAAGGCGTCGCAGGGACTCCAGCAGACGGGGCACCGGTTGGACCGGCACTCGGCGCTTATCCCCTTCGCCTCGTTCGAGGTCCAGATCTCCCTGAAATCCCGGTCTATCGCCCCGATGTTCATGAGCTTTCTTTTGTAAACTGCGCACGGATAGAGATCGCCTTCGGGATCGATGAAAAAGGTCGAGGAGAGCGCCTGGCATTTCACCGGGGATTTTTTTGACTTCAGAAAATCGGGATAGTACTTCAAGTAGGTGCGCCGGAGAAAATTATTTATCGAAAACCCGCCCGTGTCCATGGCGATGATGGCGCGCAGCTCGGCAAGGGCTTTGGGGCCGTCGAGATCGTCCATGCCCTGGTTCTCATAATAAAAGCCGGATTTCTGAAAGACGTTGATATTGATGTCGTCGAACACGAGTTCCGAGTACACGTCTTGCAGGGCGGCAAACGTTTCGGGGAAACGGCCGAGGTTGTGGTTGGAGATGGTGTAGCCGATCTGGGGTTTTACGCCCCGTACCTTCTTCAGTTGGACGAAGGTGTCGGTCGCCCTCCACCATAAGCCTTCCATGCCGCGGATGGCGTCGTGCAGCCCCGGCGGCCCGTCGAGGCTTATGGTGAACACGAGTTTGAGTCTATCGTTTCCTGAGACGATGTGCTCTGCCGCGCTCACCACGCGGTCGGTCATCGAGCCGTTGGTGGCGAAATGCAGGGCGGAAAGCCGCTTCGAATGCCTCGTTACGCTGTCGGCGATATCCGTGATATCGCTTCGCAGGAACGGCTCTCCGCCGGTCAATCCGACCCATGAAAAGTTCCGTGCGTTGCGGAAAAACCGGTCTATCGCCTCGATTCCGAGTTCGTTTCCGGCGTCGCTCTTCCGCCAGATGTTGCACATCCTGCACCGCAGGTTGCACCGGTAGGTAACGGCAAAGGAGCACTTGAACGGAAACGGAAGTCTCCCGAAATTCGAGAGAAGTATCGACCGCAGAAAATACGCATCGTTAGGCGCCAACCGCATTGTCACTCCCGGTTGCCGATCTCTTGTGCCGCGGCCGCGATCTCCGGCTTCGGCAGCGCAGTTACCGTTGTCATGGAGATGCCTTTCGTGATTGGTCATAAAATATCTTCCGGAATAGCGAAATTGAAATCTCGATTCTGCTCGTGTAGAACGAGACCGGAATGCCGGCCGACGCGCTTTTATCTCCGAGATTCCCCTGCAAAACCGGTGCTCCGGAACCCGTGCGAAACCTGGTATTCCACAGACCCGAATAGGCCAGCTCAGCCTCGATGCCGCTGTGTTTCGAATGGTGACTGATCGTTGCAAGGCCCAGGCGCCAGCCGTAGGCGATGCCGGCGGCGGAAAATGAACTCATCTGCGGAACGATTGCCTCGTACAGCTCGGTCAGGCGCGCGTCACCCGCCGGCGGCGCCCCGATCGACGTTGACCGTTGCAGGGCGATGTAGGGCGAGGCGAGTATGCCGACCAGGGCATCCGTACGGTCGATGGCGTCCACCGAGAAATAGCGCTCGGGAATTCTGGCGCCCCAGGTGAGCGCCGCGGTCAGGGAGTAAAGACCGAGCGTCTGGCGCAGGTCGAAATAGCGCGCGGAATCGTTTACAAGGGAAATTCGAGCATCGTACTCCTTCGAGAGCCAGGCGAAGGAAAGGGCCGCGGTGAAACGGTGGTCCGGAGTCAGGCGGCCGATGTACGCCGTGAGGGGAAAGGTCATGGAATAGATGTCCGGCGACTCCCGTACCTGAAAGGCGAGCAGCCCGGTATCGACGCCCTGAACCGTGAACGCGCTGTCCGACAGGCCGAGGTCGGAGAGTTGTTGCGGCAGGTTGCCGTTCCAGAGGTCGAAGGGTTGCAGGCTGCCGAGCGAAAACCCGATTCCCGCTCCGATGATCGTGCCGCTCCGGAAGTCGAAGGTATCGTTCGCGCTGTCACGCGGCCGGGAGGGGAGTTTTGCCGGATTGACCTTCAGGGCGGTCGAGTCGGCGTGCAGCTGTTGCGGCGTCGGGACCGCCGCGGACGCGGCGCCGGGAACCAGTAAAAAGAGCGCAAGGAGAGCGGCTCTCACGGCGTACCCTTTCCCGATGCGGGCGGAGCGAAGTCGCGGAGGTAGCGGGGCAGCACCGCCCGCGACTCCCGCCACGACGATCCGTCGATCCCGTTGCCGGAGAGCGCACGGGCGCCCGCGGCGGCGCAGTGAAACCCGCGCTGAACCGGGTAACGCTCGACCGCGAAGACCCGTGTCCGGCCTTGAAGGAAATCGAAGACCGAACTGCGGCCATACCCCATGGTGTCGGTGATGATCGTATCACCGGGCCGAAGCGCGGCCTCAAACTCCCGTACTCCGGTCCGGCAATCCCCACTTACGCGCGACAGTCCCGGCGGAGTGGCTATAAATCGCGCCCAGAAGACCTCGTCCCGCCGCGCATCGATCGCGGCGACGACCGGACCGTTGTCCGTAGTGGCGACTCCGCCGTGCGCGAGGATGAAGAGCGAGGAGAGTGGCAGGACAACGACCCCGGTGCGCAGGCAGAAACCCTTCACAAAGGCGATGCCGATCCGTAGTCCGGTGAAGGAGCCCGGTCCGCAGGCGATCGCGATGTGGGTGACCTGAGCTGGTTCCAGGCCGCCGCTTCCGAGGGTCGCCGAGACCGCCGAAGCGATGGTTTCCGCATGGGAGTTCTTAAGGAAACGGGAACAGGCGGCAACGGGTCCCTGGTCATCCCGCACGCCGATCCCCAGATCGGTCGAGGAGGTATCGATGCCGAGAATCAAGCTCATGCCGGTCCGGAGGTTTTTTTCCTGAGAGCCGCGTTGATAATCGTCTCGATCAGACCGGCATAGCTGCCGCCGGCGGCAATGAACTCCTTCGGCAGGAGCGAGGCGGCGGTGAGGCCGGGGAGCGTATTGGTTTCGAGCACGTAGAGCGTGTCGTTGGCATACATCATGTCGGTACGCGAAACGCCGCGGCATCCGAGGATGCGGTGGGCGGCGATCGCGGTTTCTTTCACCCGGTCAAGCAGCGGCGCGGGACGGGGCGCCGGTACGATCTCCTCGCTCTTGCCGGCGGTGTACTTCGCCGTGTAATCGAAAAACGAGGTCTCCTTCGGACGGATTTCGATGGGCGGCAGGGCCGTGACGCCGCCGCCGGCGACATCGATGACCCCGCAGGAGAATTCAACGCCGCTGATGGCCGTTTCGATTAACAGGCGGTCCGCATGGGGCGAGAACTCGTCCAGAAGCGCGACGAGCGATCGCCGGTCGCCGGCGCGTCCCATGAGGCGGCTCGAACCCGATTGCGGGGCCTTGACAAAGCATGGGTACCCGTGCTTCCGTTCCAGCGATTCCGGGGATCCGTCCGGATGCCCCTTCCGGTAAATTGACCAGGGAGGAACGGCGAGGCCGCCCGCGAGGTAGAGAAATTTCGAGGTGATCTTTTCCATTGCCACCGCGCTGCCGTAAACCCCGGAGCCGGTATACGGCACTCCGAGCGTTTCAAGGTATCCCTGAATGACCCCGTCTTCGCCGAACGATCCGTGAAGCGCGAGGAAGGCGACGTCGCACCCCTCCCAGAATTTCTGCGAGGCGGCGGGAGCGACGGGCCCGTCAAAGAGGGGAGGGGAGGGATTCGCAAGGTCGGCAAGGTCGAGCGGCTCGCCGCCGGGATCGCGGAAAAAGAACCGCCTGTCATGGGAGATCACCAGCGCCCTGGCGCGGTAGGCCCTCCTGTCGATATGGTTCATGATTTCGAGGCCCGAGCGGAGCGATACCTCGTGCTCGGCCGACGGGCCGCCCATGACCACGTTGACGGTAACGGTCATGGCGTCGCCTCTTTCAGCTTTTCGGCGATGGTCGCCGCCACCGAGGAGGCGGCGATGCGGTACTGGGCACGCGAATCGCGCTCGCGGATCGTGACCGTGTCGTCCTGCAACGTCTGGCTGTCGACCGTGACGCAGAATGGCGTGCCCGCCTCGTCCTGGCGGGCGTAGCGCCGGCCGATCGAGGAGGTGTGATCGTAGAACGAGCGGATGGAGTTCTTCAGGAGATCGGCGTAGATTTTTTCGCCGATTTCCGGCATGCCGTCGCGTTTCACCAAAGGGAGCACCGCGACCTTGATGGGAGCGAGCGCGGGGTGGAGCCGCAGCACGGTGCGCGCCTCCTTGCCTTCGCCCTCAACTGCGTAGGAGTCCACGAGAAAGGCGAGCGCGGCCCGGTCGGCCCCGGCGGCCGGCTCGATGACATAGGGAAAATAGTGCTGCTTGGTCTCCTCGTCGAAATAGGCCAGGCTCCTGCCGCTGTGCTCGGAGTGCTGTTTGAGGTCGAAATCGGTGCGGTTGGCGATCCCTTCGAGCTCGCTCCAGCCGAACGGAAACTCGTACTCCACGTCGCAGCACGCCTTGGCGTAGTGGGCGAGCTCTTCCTTCGCGTGGTCCCGCAGCCGCAGCCTGTTGGGACTGATGCCGAGCGACCGGTACCAGTCGAGCCGGGCATTTTTCCAGTAGTCGTACCACCGCTCGTCCTCCGCGACGGGCACGAAAAACTCCATCTCCATCTGTTCGAACTCGCGCGTCCGGTAGGTGAAGTTGCCCGGCGTGATTTCGTTGCGGAAGCTCTTGCCGATCTGGGCTATGCCGAAGGGCGGCTTGAGCCGCGCCGCCTGCTGGACATTGAGGAAATTCACGAAAATGCCCTGCGCGGTTTCGGGCCGCAGGTACACGGTCGCGGATTCGTCTTCGAGGGGCCCCATGAAGGTCTTGAACATGAGGTTGAACTTCCGCACGCCGGTAAGCTCGCCGCCGCATCTGGGGCACGTTTTCAGGTTCTCCAGATGATCGGCGCGGAACCTCTCCCTGCAATTTTTACAATCGACCAGAGGGTCGGTGAAGCCGCTCAGGTGGCCCGATGCCTGCCACACGTCCGGATGCATGAGTATGGAGGCGTCGAGACCCACGATGTCGCGGCGTCCGTGCACCATGGCGCGCCACCACGCTTCCTTTACGTTGCGTTTGAGCTCGACGCCGAGCGGCCCGTAGTCCCAGCAACTGTTAAGGCCTCCGTAAATTTCGCTCGATTGAAAGACAAAACCGCGCCGCTTGCAAAGACTTACGATGGTGCTCATCACATCCGGGCTCGTGGGTGCCGCCATTACCGTACGCCTCCATGGGATTCGAAAAGGGGATGATTATCGGATCATACCACATCTTCAGAAGGGATAAATATTCATTGAAAATACGTCGGCGAGGCGGGGGGGAGCAATGAGAGCGGGCAATATGATAAATGCGGTCCCCCTGTAACAGTTGCATCAAATCTCAGGTCTAAAATTGCTGAAGGGATGGAGAGTTCCCGTTTTATTCACTTTTTCAAAGGAGGTGCGGTTATGAAAAGAGTTACGATTCTGGCAAGCCTCATCGCAGCGTCCCTGTGTTTTGCTCCCGCGATGGCGGTTGCAGCTTCAACCACGACCAGCCCGACCACTTCGACGACGAATAAACACTCGAAGAAGGGCGGCCATCACCATCATCACGGCAAAAAGAGCAAAAACAAAAAGCAGAATTCGTAGCTGGTTTGGATTCTGCATGAGGGTGAGAGGGGCGGGGGAGATCGTTCATTTTCCCCGCTTTTTTATTTAAAAAAAGGCGTTCCTACCCGGCTTTTCTGACATTGACCGCGTTCGGTTTCCCGTCACGTTCGGTAAGGGTAAACTCCACCGCGTCGCCGATTTTCAAATCGTTAAAATCGACATTGACCAGCTGGCTGTAATGGAAAAACACGTTGTTCGGCGGGTACTCGATGAACCCGTAGCCGTTTTCCAGGGTTTTAATCCTTGATTTTTTTACGTCGGTCCCGCCGTTTCCATTGTCCGGCGCCGAAGCCGGCTTGACGGCATTCGACAACGGGGGTCGCGGAGAGGGCATCGCGGCCCGCAACGGCGCGGACCCGAACAGATTGTTGATTATGGCGTCGTTCTGCCGTACCCGGTTATCTATTATTTCATGCATGGCGATCGGGTACGTGACCTCTTCCAACAGATCCTGGGAGGTCCGCGTGCTCTGGAGGTTGCCGAATTCGTCGTTATACTGAAAATCCCAGCTCAGGAGCATGACGCGGGTTCCCAGCGTGCCGAGCTTACGCACCAGGGGGACATAATCGCCGTCGCAGGCAATCAGGACCAGGACATCATACCTCTTATAAACGGCGAGTTCATAGGCCTCAAGAGCCAGCCAGACGTCGATCCCCTTCTCCTGTTTTTTCCCCTGCGAAATTTTCAGGGGAAGGTAGTGCGTTATTATCCCCTCATTCATCAGAATTTCATCGAACAACCGTTCGTTGAAGAGTATCTGGGAGCCCTGCGCTTCCACGGCGCTCAGCCGTCCCCGGAAATAGTGGGCATCGACGATCGGGCAGAGGTTCTGATCGACCGCCAGAACGTCGGAAACCTGATGCCGGATGAAGGCCTGAAGCCCCCTGATATTCAGTCTTCGTTTCCTGGGGTGCTGAAAGCAGTAGTAATTGCTTACCTTATAGTAATACTGCCCGTCATAAAAAACGGCGATTTTCATCAGCCCTTTGGATGGTTCGATACTCATCATCGGCCCCTCGCGGAGGTTTGTAAACCTGAAAATACCGGTGACGGTGATTCGGGACATAAAGGCAACCGAATCCGTCACCGGCACTCGAAATGCAGGCATCATGGCCTGACGGTCACGATGCTATCGGTACATAAACACCCTTCCGTTACGATGCACTCTCCAGAATCCCCCCCTCCATACGTACCCGTGCCGCCACCATACCCATTTCCAGTATCCCGGAACCCATATGGCGCCGTGATAGGGGCAGGCCACGATGACCTCGGCCCGCCGAGGCGGCATGATGGCCACGGCGCAGCCCGACGCCGCAAGCATCCCCGCGGCGGTGAGAAGAAGCAACAGTTTATGCATTCTATATCCTCCCTTCGGGATGTCGTTCCCCATTAAGTGGAACCGTTTGTATTACGAATAAATAAAAATAAAATTATGTCGGGGAGGCGGTTGAATCAAGGGTGAACTACGTACCTGAAAATGGACGCTCGGTTAAGCACGGTATCCATTATAACGGCGCGGTTGGTTTGATATTTTAACCGCGCTCATCATTCGATAGCTTAAGTTATGGAAAAGCCATTTCTGCAAAGCTTGTATTATTGGGAAGCTGCCAATTTATATGGCTTTCTCTTCGCCTTGGCCGCAAAGAGTTTAAGCTGAAAAGTTTCAGGGAATTGATAATCGCCCATTGCTATTATTGCTGTAAATTTTCTGAAATATCGGGCGGTAACATTCTCATTGTTTGTCTGCTTTCCGAAGCTGGTAGCGTCCTGAACCTAAAAAATCAACAAATTGGAGATCCCGCAGAACCTGAAGTTGCTGTCTGATCTTGTCACGTACGTGGCGATTATCTGGATGGAGCTTTGATAGTTTGTGTTCGAACCCATATACAACATCAAGAGTGAAGGTAGGCGATCGAAGTTCTTGCAGAACACGCAGGACATCAAGTGTCCAGCCTCGAACGCTAACATTGATTTTAGATAGTGGTTGAAGCAGCTTGTATTGGCTTCGAATTATCCGGGGTTCTTGAATGTGCCCATTTGCAACCAGCCTGATTTTCCCTTCTTCGGAAATTGCATGCAGAAGAATATTACAACCAACCCAGCCGGCCCGTCGTGCATGCGGCCCAAGCGGCTTACGTTTCTCCACCGCTGCTAATGAAAAGAAGAATGATGGCACAAGCATGAGGTTTTCAACAAACCAAAGCGGGGAATATTGCATAATAAGAAGGTTGGGTATTTTGTCACTTTGAAGAGCTGCGATCATTGCAGCATATCCAGCATCGGGAATACGTCTTTCATTCCAATGTTTGCTGGCTTTTAACTGATATGGAGCCCCACATTGTGGACAGACGAAGTCGATTGCCTGGGTATTGTTTGCAGAGGTCATCACGCGATTGCAATCACAAACCATACAGAAGAGATTTGTTCCAGCCCACCCCTCAGTTACCCTCCGAGCCTTTTGCGATTGATTGGTATACCCATCACCAACCGATGTATCCATCAGAACATTCATTTTGCGATATCGTGATCCGTGATGTTTGCGTCAAATGCCGCTAAGGCTCGTCGCGTCTCTATCGGTATTTCGGCCATTCGTTTCGGCTGTTCAAACGATGCGGGAGACCCATATGGCTCTTCATCCCAGTCAACAACCGCGACAGAAATATCATTCCTGCTATAAACTCCAACCAACACACCTCCTCGTATTTCAATAACAAGATCAAGCATGTTTTGGTATCCTTTCGAAATTACTAGTAAGAATAATCTCTTAGTATTAATGATTGCGCAGGCATGCTTCCATTAATGGAATTCGTATTTTCCGCAAAGAATTTCGGGAAAGTAGTTTTTTGTATTGTCTTCTAACATGAAGTATCCTTAATTCAAGGAAAATTTATTGCAGAAAACCTTAAAAACCGCTGATTAATAATATACATACTTGCCTGAATAGAAAAAATATGCAACATTTCGAATAATTTTTAAAGCTACGCACCGGAAACGGATATAGCGGCGCGGTTGATTTGCTATTTAAACGGCCTTAAAACCCCCTTCGAACGCCGTTTGATGGCCGTTAAAATCTACCTTTCTGGGGAGCCACTTGAAAGTAGACCCATCCGCCGACAGGCTCGCCACGAACGGCTTGAGGTGCCATTATTTATGAACTGATTATTTAAAAGGGCGCCCGGTTCACTCCCCGGCCGCCCTTCTTTCATTTCTTTCCTTTTCTTTCCTGATATTAAACTAAACCTGCTTCTGCGATTCAGCCGCCTTCTTATCCGCGCCCTGCGCCCTGAGCGCCATGACCAGCATGAGCACGCCGAAGACGGTCAGGCAGATGCCGGACCAGACGTTGATGTTGATGCCGAGGGAGCGCTGATACATCGCCGCCCCTCTCGTAAAAAGGCCGTACAGCGTGATGAGCGCGCCGACGATGGTGAAGAGCAGTCCTATGGGTAAACGAATATCCGCTTGCATGGGTATGGTCTCCTTCTACCAGAAGATGATGTTGAGAACGACGGCGACCGCGACGACGATCGTGCCGAGCGTTGCGGGCTGCGAGTACCAGGGTATCCCGGTTTCCTTGATCCTCGGCGTCAGCGAATATACCAGGCCTTTGAGATCCTCGTCGGACTTCCTCTGCCGTGTGGCAAAGGAGATGAGGATCGTCACGGCGAAACAGATGGTCCAGGCGATGAGCGCGGTCCAGAAATTCTGCGCCATTTCGCTCGGATAGGTATAGACGACCTTGCCGAGCCAGCCGCCCTTGATGAGGGAGGTCGCGCCGGCGGGCTGCGTCAGGCCGTGATGGAGCGCGGCGCCGACGGTGCCGGACACGAGCCCGATAAACGCGGCGTTGCCGGTCGCGCGCTTCCAGAACATGCCGAGGAGGAAGGTCGCGAAGAGCGGCGCATTCACGAAGGCGAAGATGAGCTGGAGAAAATCCATGAGGTTGTTGAAGTTCGCCGCAAGGTAGGCGGCGCCCATGCTCACGATCGTGCCGAAGATGGTCGCCATGTGGCCCATCCGCAGGTAGTGCTTATCGGACTGCCCCGGCCTGATGTAACTCTGATAGATATCGTAGGTCCAGACGGTATTGAACGCCGTGACGTTGCCGGCCATGCCTGACATGAACGAGGCCATGAGCGCGGTGAGTCCGAGTCCGAGCACCCCGGACGGAAGGAAGTGGCCGAGCATCATGGGAATCGTGTTGTTGTAGTCCGGTTTGCCGTCGGCGCCGATGATGGAAAACCCGGAGCCCGGCTGCGAGGTCAGGGCGATGGCGATCATGCCGGGCAGGATCACGAGCAGCGGGATGAACATCTTGGGAATGGCGCCGATGAGCGGGGTGTTTCGCGCCGCCGACATCGACTTGGCCGCCATGGCCCGCTGTACCACGAGGAAGTTCGTGCACCAGTAACCGAATGAGAGCACGAAGCCCAATCCCATGACCAGCCCGAACCATTCGACTCCCATGGGGTTTCCGCGATGGCGTGCCCATGTGCGCCCAGCTTCTGGTCCAGGCATCGGCGGCATACGGAGGATTGTGGCTCGTGGCTACAATCTGCAAGTTATGTTGCACGCCGGCCCATCCTCCAGCGCTCTTGAGCGCCAGAAAAACGAGCGGGATAAAGCCCGCCACGATCAGGAAGAATTGCAGCACCTCGTTGTAGATCGCGGAGGTCAGGCCGCCCAGCCCGGTATAGACCAGCACGATGATCGCCGAAGCCAGAATGCTGACGTTGAAATCCCAGCCGAGCAGGATCTGCATGAGCTTTGCCATGGCGAACATAGAAATTCCCGAAGCGAAGATGGTCATGATCGCGAAGGAGAAGGCGTTGAATCCGCGCGTCTTTTCATTGAACCGGAGTTTGAGGTATTCCGGCACCGAACGCGCCTTGGAGCCGTAATAAAACGGCATCATGAAGACGCCGAGGAAGACCATGGCGGGAATTGCGCCGACCCAGTAGAAGTGGCAGGTGGTGATGCCGTACTTTGCACCCGAGGCGCCCATGCCGATCACTTCGAGCGCGCCGAGATTGGTGGAGATGAACGCGAGCCCGGTGATCCAGGCCGGTATCGACTTGCCCGAGGTAAGAAAATCCGAGCTTGTCTTCATGGAGCGCTTGAGAACCCATCCGATCCCCAGCACAAAGACGACATAGATCGCCATTATGGCGTAATCGATTGCGCCGACCTGAATGTGCATAACCACCCCTTTCACGGTGAAAAGATAGAGATCCGCAAGGCTTTGAAAATAAGCGGTGGGGAATATGAAGTCAACTGATGCGTAGGCACGACAACAATTTTATTCGTTGCGGCATTACAGGCTTTTCTGTTATATATTCAAGCTCCTATCCTGTTTTTAAAGGGCCGGATACTAACGATGGTTGCGGGTCAAAATAAGGGCCGGATGCAATGGCTGACCGGGACGGGGCTTTATTGGATAGTCCCTTTGGCGGTGACCGCCGTGGCATTTTATGGCATATGGAATGACTCCTTTACCAACTGGGACGATAATGCCTACGTGACCGAAAATCCCCTGATCCGCTCCCTGTCCGGGCGGAATATTCTCAGGATTTTTTCCCCCGCTGCCTTTGTCAATGCCAATTATATGCCCGCAACCATTTTTTCCTACGCGCTGAACTATGCCGCGGCCAGGCTCAACCCGGCCGGCTATATTTTCGCCGATCTCCTGATGCATCTCCTCAACGTTCTCCTGGTTTTCATTTTTGTCCGGAAGCTTTCCCGGAGTGACGTTGCCGCATCGCTCTGCGCGCTGTTGTTCGGCATTCACCCGATGCATGTGGAGTCTGTCGCATGGGTTTCGGGCAGGAAAGACCTGCTGTATACCTTCTTTTTTCTTGCGTCGTCACTTTCGTACCTGTCGTATCGTGAAAAGGGTACGGGCGCGGGCATGCCCCGCTATGTCGCTTCCTGCATCCTGTTTTTTTGTTCGCTGCTGTCCAAGTCATCCGCGGTTACCCTGCCGGCGGTTCTTTTCCTGATCGATTACTACCGGGGGCGGAAGTATTCGAAAAGGATGCTTATCGATAAGATTCCGTTCATGGTGCCGGCACTACTACTCGGATTTTGGGCCATCAAGGGACAGCACGACGCCGGAACGCTCGGCGGCATTGGAGGAGTGCCGGTCTTTTCAAGGATTTCGGTCGCTTGCTATTCGTTCATGTTTTATGTTTTCAAGTTTTTCATTCCTCTTAAACTTTCGGCGTGCTATCCCTACCCCGCCACCTTTCCGTCCTCCCTGCCCGTGCGGTATTTGTTGTCGCCGCTTTTTGCGGTTGCCGCGGGGGGAGCGGCGTGGCTTTTCAGGCGGTCGAAGGCGTTTATATTCGGTTTCGGCTTTTTCCTGATCAATATTATTTTTATTCTGCATTTTATTCCCGTGTCCTCGGCGGTGACGGCGGACCGCTTTTCATATTGCGCCTACATCGGCCTGTCCTTTATCGTCGCCGGCGTTGTTGAACGAGGCTTCGTTTCCGCCCGATTGAAAAGCGTCAGAGTCGGGATTCCGGCGGTAATCTGTTGCGCGACCGTTGTTTCCTGTTACGCCGCCCGCGAGCGCTGCACGGTGTGGAAGAACTCGGAAACATTGTGGACCGACGTTCTCGGAAAATATCCTTCCGCGATAGCGTACAATAACCGGGGGTATGCTTATTATTTGAACCATGATTATAGACGGGCGCTTGAAGATTACAATACCGGGCTTTCGCACTATCCCTCCTATGCGGACCTCTATAACGACCGCGGGCTTGTTTTCGACGCGTCAGGCGACCATGCCCGCGCCGTGGAGGATTATGACCGGGCGATCGCCTGTAAACCGGGGTATGCGGAGGCGTACATCAATCGCGGCGTTGATTATTGCGCAAAGGGCGATGACGGGCGTGCAATGAGTGACTTCGACCGGGCTGTTTCGCTGAAACCCGACTGCGCCGAAGCGTACTGCAATCGCGGCAACCTCCTGAACGGCAGGGGAGAGTTTGCCGAAGCGATCGCCGATTTTTCCCGTGCAACGTCGTTGAATCCGGAAAATGCCGGAGCCTGGTACGGCCGAGGGCGGGCCTGTCAGGCCATGAACGACCTCGACCGGGCGCTCTCCTGTTTTGCCAGAACCCTGGAAATCGATTCCGCGTATGAGCATGCCTATAACAGCCGGGGCGTCGTTTACTGCCTTGAAAACGACTTCGATCGTGCGATTGCCGATTTTAATCGGGCAATCGCTCTCCGGCCATCGTCGCCCGACACGTACTTCAACCGCGGGAGAGCCTGCAGTTCAAAGGGCGATTACGCGCAGGCGATAGGCGATTTCAGCAGGGCGATCAGCCTCGTTCCGGAACCGGCGCGATACCCGCAGGTCTTTTTTTACCGCGGACTGGCCTATCGGGAGACGGGGGACCTGGAACATGCCGTCGAGGATTTCAAAAGCGCTTGTGCAATGCACTTCGACAGGGCCTGCGGGGAACTTGCGGGAAGGTAACGCCTGAAAATAATGAGGAAACGACGGCATTGTAATCATCCAGGGGCGCCATGACAACGCTTGAGCACTACGACCGACTTTTTACCATGAGGCTCGAACAATGGCGGCAGGTGCGCCGCACGTCCGAGGAATATTTCGGCCATGAAGGACGCGATGGACGGCTCATTCCCGCGCCGGTCTTTGATTCGGCGGCCCGGACGGTCGTCCAATTGGCTTTTGAGAATCGTTACGCCTCGCTCGGCGGGCTTGCCCCGGCGACCCGGAAGCTGACCTCCCAGCTGGAAACGATGGGGGAGCGAGTCCTTTTTTTCAGCCCGTATCATCACGGCTGTTCGGGGATGAGAAAGGCCCGCACGGCCGGACTTATTAAGCGGTGTCTCGAGGGGATCCCCTTTCGATGCGGCGGCTATGAGAGCGTTTTCTCCTGTTACCGCGGCGCCGCGGTCGATACGCGATCCTTCTTTATCGAAATTCCCGGCCGGTTTTCGGCCGTCGATAACCCCTACGGCTACGAAAAACCCGAGGAGTTGCTGCTGGATTCACTCGCATTCGTCGCGGCGGTGCCGGTCGCGCTGAAGAACCTCTCCTGTACCGACAACATACTCTTTCATGCGCATGAGTGGGAGACCGCGCTGGTGGCCGTCACGTCGAGGATGGCGGACAGGGAGGGAGTGCTGCACGGAGTGCGGTCGGTCCTCACGCTGCATAACTCCTTCGATTTCCCGCTCCGTTCCGCGATCAGGCGCCGCTTTTTCGGCAAAGGGATCAAGGGAGAGACCGTGCTGCAGTGTTCGATCCCGTTTCTTTCGGGTCCGCTGGTAACGGTAAGCACCCCCTTTGCGCGGGAGCTCTCGCACGACCCGCTCCAGCGCTGCAACTTTGCGGAGCATCTCCAGACGGTTTTTTCCATGAATCCGCCGCTCGGCATTGAAAACGGCCTGTTCAGCGAGGCCTCGCCGCCCTTTACCGCTTCCCTGCTTCGCGGGACGTCGGGGGGGCGTTACGACGGGCTCTTATCGCGTAAACATGGCTTCCGGACGCGGTTTCAGCGGGCGGTCGGGCGAAACGGGGTCAAGCGCTCCGTCCCGTCGCTGAGCGTTGACTTCAGCGATAAGGCCGTTCCGGTGTTCTTCATGGCGGGCAGACTTGACATAATGCAGAAAGGCTTCGACCTCATGTTCTGCGCCTTCGAGCGACTTGCGCGCGGGTCGGCGAAACTCCTCTTCTGTCCGAGCCGTTCCTCGAAATCGTTCGCCCGGGATCTGAAATTCTTCAACGGGATTGCGGCGCGATGCAGGGGCGATATCGAAATCTGGCCGTCGAAGATTCCGCGAAAACTGTATGAACTCGTGCTTCGCGGATCGAGCTTTCTCCTCATGCCTTCCCTCTATGAGCCGTTCGGTTCGGCCAACGAAGGGCTGGCCGTCGGGACCCCGGTTATCGCTCGCGGTACCGGCGGTCTCTGGGTCCAGGTGAATTCCGCCCTGCCTGTCACGATCCCCGCCTTTTATGGAAAGCTGCCGCTTGGCGGCGGCGAGGACCGTCCGTCCGGCATACTGTTCCGTGAAACGTACCCCGATGCCGCCGCGGGAAAAGAGTGGCGCAGGCTGCTCAGGCTCCCGCCGGTCGAAAGAAAAAAGCTGCCGCTCTTCGAATCGCTCGTGGCGTCGGCCCATGCCGCGCTCGAAAACGCTATTGACCTCTACAATAGGCCTGATGAGTACGCGAAACTCATACTGAACGGACTTGAGGAGGTCAAAAAATTCTCCTGGGAGCGGGCGGCAAAAAAATATAGAGAGGTGTATGAAGTGGCCGCGGAACGGGGGATGTAATGTACCCTTCACATTTTGATTATTGTTCCGCGCAAATCTATTTTATCACCTTCATGCGTAACGGTACTGTCAGTTTTCCCTGAAACCTTTCCGATTTAACGGGCAAGGAACGTCTGCATGCATATACTGTGGTGGCAATGGATATCCCTCGGCATCCTTCTGCTTCTTCTCGAAATGCTGACCCCGGGCGGGTTTTACCTTTTCTTCATCGGAATCGCCGCGATACTTGCCGGTATCGTGGGAAAATTCATTCCGTCGTTGCTCATTCAGATCGTCCTGTTTATCGTACTCATGACCTTTCTGATCTCCTTTTTCCGCAAAAAACTCGTTGATAGACTGAAAAAAACGACTCCCTATGCCGATAAGAGGGAATTTGTCGGTGAGGAGGGTTGTTCTAGGGAACCGATAGCGGCCGGAGGAGAGGGAATGGTCGAAGTGCGCGGCACAACCTGGCAGGCGCGGAATGCCGGCGCAACTGACCTGCCGGCAAACGCCGCCTGTATTATCATTTCGCGCGACGGACTGCGCCTCGTGGTCACCCCTAAACCGTAACGGGAGGGTAGTATGGCAGGTGGGCTGATAGTTGTTCTGGTCATTGCATTTGTCCTGCTGATCATTATTGCACGGACGGCGGTCGTGGTGCCGCAGCAAAGCGCTTTTGTCGTGGAACGTCTCGGACGCTACCATGCAACCCTGAATGCCGGGTTTTATCTGCTGCTGCCGTTTTTCGACACCATCCGCTACAAGCACAGCCTCAAGGAGGTGGCGCTCGAGATTGCGGAGCAGGTCTGCATAACGAAAGATAACGTCCAGGTGGGGGTGGACGGCGTTCTGTATTATAAAATTCTGGACCCGGAACGCGCCTCGTACGGCATTTCGAACCTGCTGTTTGCCATAACGCAGCTTTCCCAGACCACACTGCGTTCCGAAATCGGAAAAATCGAACTGGACCGCACGTTTGAAGAACGGTCGCATATCAACATGCAGGTGGTGACCGAACTGGACAAGGCAAGCGAATCGTGGGGTGTCAAGGTTTTCCGGTATGAGATCAAGAACATCCAGCCGCCGCAGGACATTCTCGCCGCCATGGAGAAGCAGATGCGCGCGGAACGGGAGAAGCGCGCCCTTATTTTGCAGTCGGAAGGCACGAGGGATGCGGCCATCAACAATGCGGAAGGCCAGAAGCAACAGGTGATCAAGGCGTCGGAGGCCAATAAACAGCAGCGGATCAACGAGGCGCAGGGCCAGGCCGAGGCGATATTGCTGGTTGCCAACTCCACCGCCGAAGGGATCCGCATGGTCGCGGAATCCATTAAATCAAGCGGCGGGTTCGAAGCGGTGCAACTGCGGGTCGCCGAGCAGTACATCACCCAGTTCGGCAATATCGCGAAGCAGGGCAATACGCTGATCATTCCCACCAACCTCGCCGATGTCGGCGCCATTATCGCAACGGCCATGTCGACGATTCAGAAGGCGAAGGCATAATAAGCCTGAAAAAGGGGCGGCGTTGATTACAGCAGCTTCTGGTTCGTAGAGACGTAGCAGGCTATGTCTCTACGAACGTTTGTCTCCTCGACTCCTCTTAAGCCTGCTTTCTGTTTCCTCTCACCAAATGCATTAAATTATAACCTTTTGAGATAAAAACGATGGAACAATCAATTAAAACGATGCCGAAAAGAAATTATTTTCCATATTGTATGTAAGATTTGATTATATTCAAATCTAGGGGAATAAGGCACCAATGTTATTATTTAACTTTAACCGGAGGCGGGGTATGGTGAAGCGAGGCGTTTTTTTACGTTTATTGTCGTCTATCGTCTGTCTGGCCGCTATTGCGGCGGCGGCGTACACGGTTCCGGCCAATAATCGGGTGAAGTTCAATCTCGATGTCGGCTGGAGGGTTTACCAGGGGGACCCCACCGGTGCGCAGGGTACCATCAATGATTCGACGGCCACGGGCTGGACGATTCAAACCTTGCCGTATGCCTGGAACGGGACTCAGGCCTTTTCAAATGCTAGCAGCGTATCGACAGGCATAGCGTGGTATCGAAGGCATTTCAAGCTTCCCGCCTCGTATTCGGGAGAAAAAGTATTCCTGGAAATTGAGGAGGTCAGGCAGGCGGGCCAAGTTTATTGCAACGGCACCTCTGTGGGAATACACGAAAACGGCGTCGTCGGATTCGGCGTGGATCTCACTCCCTATGTTACCTTCGGGGGGGCGGATAACGTGATCGCCGTGAGAACCAATAATGCCGAGGGGTATACCGAAACGGCGGGAAATAACGTCGGTACCGCTTATCAATGGGACGACGGCTCCTATACCACGAATTTCGGCGGCATTACCCAGAACGCGTATCTGCATGTAGCTCCTACGCTGTACCAGACGCTGCCCCTTTATTCAAATCTCTCGACCATCGGGGTGTATGTTTATGGATCGAACTATAATATTTCAGGCAAGAGCGCGACCATTACCGCCCAGTCCCAGGTGAAGAACGAAACAACCACCGCGCAGACCGTCGGCTACGTGGCGGACATCGTTGATGCGAGCGGCAATCTGGTGCAAAGGCTCACCGGCGCTTCCAAGGTTGTCAATGCCGGCATTATGGATACGTTGGTCGCTTCCGGCTCGGTCTCCGGACTGAATTTCTGGAGTTTCGGGTATGGCTATCTTTATAATGTTTATACCATGCTGGTAATCAACGGGGACACCACCGATGTCGTGAAAACCACGACCGGTTTCCGACAGGAGGTCAATGGCCCCGGCGGCATAACTTATCTCAATGGCCGGATGATTCAGGTCAAGGGGTTCGCCATGCGGAGCCAGAACCCATGGCCGGCGTACGGCGACGCCCATGCGGCGTGGTTGTGCGATTTTCACCATAATCTAATGGTCGATATACACGCAAATACGGTTCGGCCCATGCAGTGCGCGGCGTTGAAGCAGGAGATCGAATCGGCCGACCGGTGCGGGATATCCTATGCGATGCCCGCGGGGGATGCCGAGGGTGATGTGACCGGCGGCCAATGGAACCAGCGCGCCGAGGCGATGAGGGACGCGATGGTTTATTTCAAGAATAACCCCTCGGTGTTTTACTATGAAGGGGGTAATTCCGACATTACCGGACCCCAGATGCTGGCCTTGGTTGATACCATGGCTAAATACGATCCCAATGCAGGACGGGCGACGGGAGTCCGGGGCGCGTTGAACAACGCCTCCGGCAATGATGGGTATTATGCGCAATACGGCGGCGAGATGATGTACATCGATAAGAGCCGCACCAAGCCGATGTGGAACAATGAGTATGATCGTGACGAATCCGGTAGGGAATTCTGGGACGTGTACTCCCCGCCCTACCTGCATGTGAGCGGCGCCAACACCACCGCCGGTGCGGCCTACGACGAGAACCAGGACGTTTACTGCCGGGAAAGCACGGTGCGATGGTATGAGTACTGGACGGAACGGCCCGGAACGAGCACCGGCACCGGCGCCAGGGTATGTTCGGGCGGCACCAAAATAGAGTTTGCCGACGGGACGACCTTCCACCGCAGCTCGGAAAACTACCGGAAGAGCGGCCCTGTGGACGGCATGCGGCTTCCCAAGGATCAGTACTACGCCTTCGGGGTGTTTTGGAACGGGTGGGTAGAGGTCGATAACAAGAACGTTCATATCGTGGGACACTGGACCTACCCGGCAGGCACCACGAAAAACGTCTATGTGATTTCGAATTGCGCCAAGGTGCAGCTGTTCGTCAACGGCGCTTCGAAAGGGTATGGAACGCAGAGCGACAAATTCCTGTTCACCTTTCCCACTATTGCCTATGCCGCGGGCAGCGATTCGGCGCAGGGCTACGACAGCCTCGGGAATGCGATTGCCACGGCCCATGACTCACGGACAACGGCGGGCGCGAAGACCGCGTTACGGCTCACCCCCCATTACAGTCCCGCCGGGCTTCAGGCAACGGGAAACGATAACGCCCTCGTTGACGTCGAAGTCGTTGATGCAACCGGGCATCGCGTGGATACCGCCACTAACATGATCGCTTTTACCCTTTCGGGACCGGCGACGTGGCGTGGAGGCATGGCCAGCGGCCTCGTCGGCACGGGCTCCACCTTCACCAACAACTCACCCAGCGGTTACATGAATTACATTATGGCGACAAGTTTGCCGGTGATGTGCGGCATCAACCGGGTCTCCATCCGGACCACCACCACGCCGGGTACCATCACGCTCCAGGCCACGGCAACCGGCCTTCCCACGGCCACGGTCACCCTGACATCGGTTGCCGCGCCGATGGTAATCGACACGGTGGGAGGATTGACAACGGCGATGCCGGGTGACGGCCTGCCGTCAAGGCTGGATCCGCTTCCGCCCTATCAAGTGCTGAACCCGGCTCCCGTGTATATCATGCCCACCTCCTCGACCGCCAGCGGGGGCACGCCGGCGAATACCTATAGCGATAATGAAACGCTGAACTGGTCGGGTACCACTATTACGTATAATTTCCCCCAGCAACTGGTCAGTTCGGTGCATCTGAAGGTGGTGGGTTTCTCCGGCGGGTCGACCTATCCTATAAGCATTAAGGTAGGCACCACGACCGTGTTCACCGGTTATTGCGGCGGCAAGGACGACGATTCAACGACCAACGCGCAGGATAACGATCCGGGAGGAAATGTCGGCATGAAGGGCTATTGGCACCACAACTTTACTCCGGTATCCGGGTCTAGTGTCACGATCGCCGCCACCAGCGGCAGCGTGGGCATCATCGAAGCGGAGATATACGGTCCCGGTGTTCCGACCAAGGTTCAGCCGCAATCCATCCAGTCCACGTTTCATCCCGCGATACGGCAGCTCGCGGACCGGCTCGTTCTTTCAATGCCGGCGGGCGCCTATAAAATCAGCATGGTCGATCTTTCCGGACGGGAAGTATTCAGGAAAGACAGCCGGGAAAGCGGAAACGCTACGACCGTCTCCATCGCTACTACGAAGTTCGCGCGGGGCGCCTATTTGCTTACCATTGCCGGAGCAGGTGAGAATATTCAGAAGAAGTTTATACTAGGCAAATAGGCTTCTTCGCCGTCGCGGGACTGCGTGCACATCAGTTGCAGGAGCAGGCAGTCCCGCTGTCTTTCCGCAGCACGAATTATAAATGTCCCGCGGAAAATTTTTTTGTGGCGACAGGAAGGGAATCATTACTCATGTTTAAAGGAGGACTGCCATGAGGTTTTATTTCACGGGTACTGTCATAGCGTGCGGTATCGTGGTCGCGTTCGTTTTCCCGGCTTTCGCCGATACGTTGTGGATTTATGGCGGAGGACAGAGCCTGTACTCCACCGTTCAGATCAGCGATACCTCGAATATCAAGCCGCCTTTCACCAACGACGAGCCCGACACCGCCTATAGTTTCGATACCACCATCGGATATTATTTCGATCACGTCTATCAATTTACTCACGGGTGGGATGGATTCAAGCTGACGTGGGAGCATCGCGGCTTCGCATGGGACGTACGGGCCTATAATACCCTGCTCATCAAGCATAAGAGTTCGCTGCCGTATCATAAGGCCGATATATTCTTCGGCCAGTGCGACGATCCCTACGATTCAGCCCTTGTGGACAGCATCGGCACCATCGCCGCGGACAGCGCCTGGACGACGACCGCCATTCCGATCCCTTTGCCCGGGAATTCCTTCGATAGTGCCGAGTTTCTCTCGGATGCTGCCGAGCGGCAGAATGTTCGCGAGATTCGGTTTCTCATTCACAATGCGCCGCCGCGAACCGATTCGACCAGTCCCGTAGGCAACTTCTGTCTGGATGAAATCGGGCTGACCAGAATGGCGGTGCTCTCCTCTCCGGCGAACAATGCGCATCAAATGCCGGTACAGTTGACTCTGTCCTGGAGTAGTGCCCCCGGCGCAACCTCCTATGGGGTGCAGGTTTCCGAGGCGACGAATTTCAGCAGCACGGTATCCAGCCAGAGCGGCCTGACCGCTACCTCGGCAACGGTTTCCGGCCTTGCCGACAACGAAACGTATTACTGGCGGGTAAATGTGACGGACAGCACCAGCACGAACGCCTGGTCCACGGCGTGGGAATTCAGTACCGTTACAAGCTCCACGAGTAAAAAGTGCGGCTGCGGAAGCGGTACCGGGCTGGCCTTACTCCCGCCCCTCTGGTTGAAGGCGATGTCGTACAGGAAACGGAGAAAGAAGTGCAATTCGGCGAAATGACATTTATCCAAGGAGTTTTGTCATGAGATGGTGTTTTCTGCCGGCAATGCTGCTTGCGTGCTTCAGCATTTTTGCCTCTGAAATCGTTACCAAGAGCAGTGCGCCTTTTAATTTTCCCCTGCAGGTAAGCGCTGTCCGGTGGAACCAGGCCTTGGCAAAAGGCGGATTCTTCAATTCCCGGTTCTTCGGCGCGGGGAACAGAGGCATCGAGCTTTCATGGGCATTGCCCGGGAGTCCGCGGAGCGGGAGCATCGCGATATTCAACCTTTCGGGGGTCTGCGTGAAAAGCTTCCCGGTGAGCACGGCGGCGGGAAGCGTCATTTGGAATGGTACGGGCGCCGGCCGGGCCGCAAAAGGGATATACTTCGCAAAGTTCTCCTGCGGCGCTTTCAAAAAGAACCTGAAACTTATCATTTTCTGACGGAGTAGTGCAACGATGGCAAAAAAGGTTTTTTGCATTATTATAGCATGCGTCGCGCTTCTCCACGCCGCGGCGACTGTTATCGATACGGTCATGGTGCCGATTAAAATCATGACCTTGCAGAGCGTCACCCCGCAGGGAGCCGATACGCTCTACAATTATTCCGGCAAGGTAACCTACCATCTGGAAGTGGGCGACAGGGATTCCTTGAATGTCGGCCTTAAGTTTATTCCGGTCGGCGGCGGGGACACGGTGGTGCCGTCCGTCGTTGCCGGCGATGTTGGCATCAGGAGCACGGTCAATGGCATTAACGGGACAAACTCGATTTATTTCAATTGCAGCATTGTCAACGCCCCGCTCGGTCTCTATACCGCGCAGGTTACCATAGCCGCCGATACGAGCCGGGTGGAAAAAATCACTGACAGTTTAGTCGGCCTCATGTCAAACTTTTCCTCCTCGCAGGCCGTGCAGGAGATGGACATTCAATTATGCGGGAACGGTTCCCGGACCGCTCCGGATGATGCCACGCTTCACATTCCCGGCTATTATATGGTCAACGGTCCCCAGGGAATATGCGTCGGGATCGTCCGGGACAGGCATCCGCGTTCCCATCCGGCGCGGCCCAGACCTGTACCTTCGATACCGCGCTCATCGACAGTCTCGGGGTTGCGCTCGGCGAGGAAGCCTATGCAAAAGGCAAGTATATTCTCGAAGCGCCCATGATCAATATGGTGCGGGACCCGCGCGGCGGGCGTGACTGGGAAACCTACGGCGAGGACCCGTACCTGTGCGCCCGGCTGGGTGTCGCGTATTGCAAGGGCATCGAGAGCGTTCATTGCATCGCCATGCCCAAGCACTTCATCTGCAACGATGTCGAGACTAACCGTAAATATTACAGCTCCCAGGTCAGCGAAAGAACCTTGCGCGAGTTTTATGCGATGCCGTTTGAGTATATGATAAGAAACGCCCAGGTATGGTCGATCATGAGCGCCTACAACCAGGTTAACGGAACGTATTGCTGCGACTACAAGCACGGCTTGACCGATATTATCAAGACCGACTGGGGGTTCAGGGGGTTTGTCTGCTCGGACTGGGGATCGATGCAGGGCAACGCCGATACGGCGGCCAATGCGGGCCAGGATGTCGAGATGCCATTTGCAAACTATTATGGATCCCCGCTGGTCCAGGCGGTAACGCTCGGCCAGGTTTCGCAGGCCCGGTTTCTCGACATGGTGAAACGGATTGTGCGGGCAAAGGCGTGGGCCGGGGTCATCGGCAAACTCGGGTCTGCGGTAACGCAGTATCAAAGCGATTTGAAAAGCACGGCCCACCAGCAACTGGCGTTGCAGATTGCGCAGAAGTCAATAGTGCTGGTCAAAAATGCAAAGGTGGGCGCCGATTCGACGCCGGTGTTGCCCCTGAATACCGGTGAGACCGTGGCGGTTGTCGGACCCTTTCCCGGATGGCGGCTCGATGCCAGCCAGAGCGGTGCGACGTGTCCTTACTATGCAATCTCGCCGGACAGCGGGATCAAAGCCGCAGTACCTGCGGGGAAACTCCTCGATTCCTCGCAGTGGCGCAATGCGGATGTGGTAATCGCCATGCTCGGGGTATCCGGAGAAGGCGAAGGAAGTGACCGAACCACGGCAACCCTTGAACCGCCGACGGGGCAGATTGCACTGGTAAACGCTATTCTTGCGGCAGGCAAGAAATGCGTCGTGGTGCTGACCGGCGGCAGCGCCGCGGTTGCGGACGCATGGGCAAATGCTCCCGCTATTGTCGTTGCTTGGTATCCCGGCGAAGAGCAGGGGCATGCGCTCGCCCAGATTCTGTACGGCCAGGTGAACCCCTCCGGCAGATTGTCGGCCACATGGCCCGCGTCCGTGAATCAGCTTCCGATCTCTCTTCCTGTCAACAATATCATCAATTACGAGGGGCCGGATACCGGGCGTGGATACCGGTACGATGATCGGTGCAACCTGACGCCGCTGTTTCCTTTCGGGCACGGCCTCAGCTATACCACCTTCCAGTATAGTACTATTCGACTGAACCAGGCCACGACCTATGCCGGGGAGGAGGTTTTGGTCTCGGTCGATATCCAGAATACCGGTACCATGGCGGGCGATGAAGTGGCCGAGCTGTACCTCCACGAGAACGCCCCCCTTCTGCCCCGGCCGGTCAAGGAATTGCGCGGATTTGCTCGGGTGAGTCTGGCCCCGCAACAGACCAAGACCGTTACGTTTACCTTGCAGGGGAGAGAGTTCGCCTATTTCGATACCACGGCGTCCGCCAAAGCCCCGTATGCTCCGTACGGTCAATTCGTCGTGCAGCCCGATGAATACATCATTTACGTCGGGCCGTCATCGGCAAACCTTCCGCTCCAGGCCACGGTGACACTCCAATCGCCGTGGTAATCGAGACCGGCGGGAGACCGGTGTGCATTATCGCGCCAGGAGGATACCTGTTACCCTGCCGCGACTACGGACGTGACCCGCAAAACCTAACCATAAGGGATTACCATGCATTTTAAAAATTGTCGGATTCCTTTTTTTGCGCTGTTGATGGTTGCCCTTTCGGTCGGTTATTGTAGTAAATCCAATCCCGTGACGGCGGCGCCCCCCGGCCCGACGGCACTGGAAGGCATCTGGTCGGGCTCTCTCACTAACCCGAACGGCGTTATCGACACAACCACATGGATTTTTACCTTTAAAACCGATTCAATTACCGTCAAACAGAATGTCAACCAGGATACGACGGTACACTATAGCGGTACCTTTACCCTTGACACCACCGTCGTGCCGAACCAGATAACCATTCATATAACGTATAGCGCAACCCCGCAGCAGGTCGGTCAAACGATTCAGGCGATCTATAGCCAGTCGGTGAATGTCCTTCAGATATCGGCAAACGCGCCGGGATCCGCACGGCCGTCAGCCTTTGACGGAACTATTCCGGTTTATGGTCTTATACTGCAATAATGGTCTCTATCGCCGAAAATAACCGTTCATATGCACCCATGAGAAGGGATGAATGAAACGTATGAGAGCACTATGTTCTTTCGCAGGCGCGTTATTATTTCTTGCCGGTTGCTGTTTTGCCGATACGACGACGCTGACATTTCCCGCGTTGCAGATAAAGCAGTCCGGATTCGTGGCGCTCGATGGGGGACAAATCGTACAGGGCACCAACGATGCCAATCATAAAACACTGGGTGCTCAGGGGGCAAGCATAGGAAAACTCTGGATGGAAGACCTGCTTTTTCAGTATGCCAACGAGTGCATCGTCACTGAACGGATGCGGGTGGCTCTGTCGATCCAGTGCCAGATTAACTACTGCTTTCCCTATTCTGAAAATGCCAGCCTGGATACGAAACAACCGCAGATTACCTTTATTCCCGACCGCGCCGAAGGGATGTATACGATCGGCGATATTCAAAAGCCCACCTTGCAGTTCGGGTTCGGGTATTTCCCCTTTAAGACCGATCCGGATGCTAAAAACCTGGGCGATTATCTTTTCAGAACAGGAACCTATCCGGTATTTGTGATAAACACCTTTGACAGGTGCAATGCCAGGCTTTTGGGATTGCGGGTAACCAGTAATCTTTTCGATGGGTTTCACCAGGACCTGCTCCTCACCAGTTCGACCTTGCTTCCCCCACTGGGCGACGGCACTCTGACCTATCTGGCTGGCTATTCATTCGATAAAATTCTGGAAATCGGGGGGGGCGTCAGCTTCGTTTCGCTGTTTCCGGTCGACAACCAGCTTACCACACCGACAAGTCAGTCCACGACGGCATATATCAAACAAAACGGCGATACCGCCTATTACACCTTTGCCGCGACTAAACCCATGGCCAGGTTTGCCTTTGATCCGAAACCGTTAATTCCAGCTGATCTGATTCCGGGCAATCTTTTGGGCAAAGATGATTTCAGATTGTACGGCGAGGCCTGCGTAACCGCGTGGGAAGATTACGTCAATTACGATACCTCAGTATATGCTAAGGAAATTTCTTATGCAAATAGAAATGATAGAACTCTATTTATGGCCGGATTTGATTTCCCGACATTTAAAACCATGGATGTTCTGTCGATAGAGGTGGAGCATTATCCTAACAAATATCCCAATGACGACAACAATTTGGTGGGCGGGTCCTGGCAGCCGTTGCCTTACCCCGTTATAACCGGTCCAAACGATGCCGCGCTCACGAATGTTTACCCCTGGTTCTGGTCGGTCTATGCGAAAAAAACGTTCCTTGACCGGTTTTCGATTATTGCGCAATTCGCCCGCGATCACATGAGGCCGTTTAATAATGATCAGCAATCTCCGTATACCGGGGATGTCTCTGAACGGAAAGGCGACTGGTGGTGGAATGTCCGCCTGAAGGCAAGTTTTTAAAGGGGATTGATTCCTAATACAAATAGCATAACTATCTGGGGGGATGTGTCCTCGCAAATTTTTAAAGAAAGCGGTATTATGTCTCTCAGGCAGGAATCGCTCGACTACCATGAACAGGGGCGGCGCGGAAAGATAGAGGTCATTGCAACAAAGCCATGCCGGACGCAAAAGGAGCTATCCCTTGCCTATACTCCCGGCGTTGCCCGAGCCATGACGCTGAAGAAGCTCATTTTTAATCTGTCCCGCAAAAAAAGAGAAGTATTTCCCCGTCTGCTCTCCATCGAATTGTCGAATCTCTGCAACGCATCGTGCATCATGTGCCCCCGCGATTTGCTGACGCGCAAAATTCAAAACATGACACTGGAGACGCTCCGGAAAATCACCGATTCCTGCCGCAACGAACCGGTCAGGAAAATAAACCTGTTCTGGTTTGGCGATTCCCTCTGCAACAAGGATTTTATCGCTTTTGTACGTCATATCCGGCATGAACTCCGGTCGGCTAAACTCTATCTATCGACCAATGCAGGATTACTTACCGAGGAGATAAGCGAATCGATTATCGATGAACGACTTCTGGATATCATCAACTTCGATATCGACGGAGCGACCAGGGCGACGTACGAGTCGGTACGCCGGAAGGTGGATTTTGACGTTGTCAAGAAGAACGTGCTTTATTTCATCGGTTGCCGGAAAACCGCAAAAAAAAAGAGGCCGCAAACCCGGGTCACCATTATAAAAATGCGGCCGACGGAGCCTGAACTGCCCGCTTTTACGCGGTACTGGTCACCCCTGGTGGATAAGGTCGATATCAGCGATTACAATACCTGGCTGGGAACCAAGCCTGATTGGAATGTCGGCAGGAGCCTCGAAAAATCGCGAAAAGGCTCATTTGACTTTGCCTGCATCCATCCCTGGGATGAACTGGTGATTGCCGCCGACGGCAAGGCAGGGTTGTGCTGCCTGGATTATGATTTAAAGGCTGAGGTGGGGGATATCCATCTGCAAAGCATAAAGGAGATCTGGCAGGGAAAGACGATCAATCGCTACCGCGGGGCGATGCTGCGAAAAGAGTATCAATCGTTGCCGGTATGCGCTCAATGCAATGCGTATATCTACCAGGAAAAATCGCGATGGGCAAAGTTGCAGCGATAGTATTTTTTGATTTTCTGAAAAATTCGACCATACTTGAAAGGAATCTGTAAAATGTCTCTCAGGCAGGAAGCGCTCGATTACCATGAGCAGAGGCGCCGCGGAAAGATAGAAGTCATTGCAACAAAGCCATGCCGGACGCAGAAGGATCTGTCCCTTGCCTATACTCCCGGCGTTGCCGAGCCATGCCGCGAGATTGAGAAGGATCCAGAGGCCGCCTACCGCTTTACCGCAAAGGGGAATCTCGTGGCCGTCGTCACCGACGGAACTGCCGTGCTGGGGCTCGGTGACATCGGTCCCCTGGCCGGGAAACCGGTCATGGAGGGAAAGGGTATCCTGTTCAAACGGTTCGCGGATATCGATGTTTTCGATATCGAGCTCGGGACCAGGGATCCCGCCGAGATCATCCGCACGGTCAAGCTATTTGAGCCGACCTTCGGCGGCATCAACCTCGAAGACATCAAGGCGCCGGAGTGCTTCATCATTGAAGAAGCGTTGAAAAAGTGCATGGCCATTCCGGTGTTTCACGACGATCAGCATGGGACCGCAATCATCTCCGGCGCGGCGCTCATCAATGCAGCAAAGCTGCAGGGGAAATCGCTTGGCGAGCTGAAAATTGTTTTCTCGGGTGCGGGCGCAGCCGCAATCTCCTGCGCCCTGCATTACATCCGGCTCGGTGCAAGGCGGGAGAATATTCTCCTCGTCGACAGTGCCGGGGTCGTGTATCAAGGCAGGCTGAAGGGCATCAACAAGTATAAGGAGCCTTTCGCCCATATCACGACCAGACGCACGCTTGCCGAGGCGATGGAGGGAGCGGATGTGTTCGTCGGCCTCTCGGTCGGCGGCCTCGTAAAGCCTGAAATGGTTAAGAGCATGGCGGCTCGGCCGATCGTTTTCGCCATGGCGAATCCCGATCCTGAGATTGGCTATAACGAGGCTTGCGGCGTGCGCAACGACCTCATCATGGCGACGGGAAGATCTGATTATCCCAACCAGGTGAACAACGTGCTCGGTTTCCCGTTTATCTTCCGTGGCGCTCTCGATGTACGCGCGCATTCGATCAATGAGGAGATGAAGGTCGCGGCCACGCATGCCCTTGCCGGCCTTGCGCAGAAGCCCGGCATCCCGAAGGCCGTGCTCGACGGTTATGGACTTTCGAGGCTTGAATTCGGACCGGAGTACATCATTCCCAAGCCGCTCGATCCGCGCGTTCTGGTCGAAGAGAGCGCGGCGGTGGCTGAGGCGGCGATACGAAGTGGAGTAGCGGGAATAAAAAATTTTAATTTGGATGAATATAGGAAAAAGCTGGAGAAGATGGGTGAGGAGATAGCGAAGCGGTAATGAGATGATGGTGAATAGAAAGGCAATAAAAAGGAGAATGCATTTGGATGGCCGAGCCGCGTCACTCTATTGAAATGGGAGTGCTTAATGAGTTACTTCCTGTGAGAGGGGACGCATAAACCGTTGCAAAAAAAACAATCCCCGGCCGCAGGGTGCACCTCCCCCATATTAAGGGTGGACAAAAACGGGATCTATTTTTAAAATAATAATAAAGCAAAACATGAGATCAATCCATATAATATTATCGTAGAAGCAGTTAAAATATTTGCATCGAGGCAGCTGCCAAGCTTCCCGAGAGACGTAATAATCGCCCTGCGCAAGGCTTTTGATGATGAGGAGTCACCGACCGGACGCGGGATACTTCGGCAGTGCCTCGAAAACGTCGAAATTGCCTCTTCCTGCAATGATCCGGTTTGCCAGGATACCGGCGTTGCGATTTATTTCGTGGAACTTGGCGCCGATATTCTGGTCTCCGGCGGGTTGCTCAACGAAGCGATTCAGGAGGGCACTCGCCAAGGGTATCGTGATGGTTTTTTGCGGAAGTCCATGGTTGACGACCCGCTCTTCGATCGTAAAAATACCGGTGATAATACTCCGGCAATGATTCATATCGACATTGTTGCGGGCGAGTTGCTTCGTATAACGCTTCTGCCCAAGGGGGGAGGCTGCGAAAACATGAGCGCACTCGCCATGCTCAAGCCGGCAGAAGGGGCGGACGGCGTCGCTGCATTTGTCGCTGATACAGTGATCCAAAGCGGAGGAAAACCCTGCCCGCCGGTTATCGTTGGGGTGGGCATAGGCGGATCAGCCGATCATGCGATGTATTGCCAAAAAAGGCGCTCCTGCGTCCGGTCGGGCAGCCTCATGGCGATGCGAGGTATGCCGGGCTCGAAAGGAGAATCTAGAAACGATTAACGACTCAGGGGTCGGCCTGCAGGGTCTGGGTGGCCGAATTACAGCTCTTGCGGTGCATATCGAGGAGTGCGCTTGCCATCTGGCATCGCTGCCGGTTGCGGTGAATCTCAATTGTCATGCGGCGAGAAGGGCACGCGTGATGATTTGATGAAAAGCATTACATGGTCATTATAAGGTATTGATTATAAATAAAATAATAAATTTAATATTAAGCCTTGACATGACTTCA
The DNA here is from genome assembly GCA_963846695.1 of uncultured Fibrobacterota bacterium. Classification (GTDB taxonomy): domain Bacteria; phylum Fibrobacterota; class Chitinivibrionia; order Chitinivibrionales; family Chitinispirillaceae; genus BOG-1184. Next base: position 138,603 of record CAWJXL010000013.1, read on the forward strand.
GCTTTAAGTGAAGAGCTTTAACTCAAAAGGCTAATGTCAAAGTTAAAGCTAATCTTTATTATTAAATGAAATCATTAACATATTGAATAAGAATGTATTATACATTTTTGTGACCTATGACCTAATCTCCGCTAAAGCGACGGGATCTGTTATTGTAGTAGAGGTAATATAAAAGCAGGAAAAATCGAAAGGCTCTCATGAACCGGATAAATATTTCAACACCTCTCGATGACAACCAAATAGCCTCTCTTCATGCTGGTGACGAGGTTCTTTTATCGGGATCATCTATACTGCCCGTGACGCTGCCCATAAACGGTTTATGGCTTTGCTCAAAAATAAGGCGAAGCTCCCCATCGACCTTGCTGGCCAGGTTCTTTATTACTGCGGGGCGGCTCCCGCCAAACCGGGCAGTCCCAGTTCCATAGGAAGCGCCGGGCCTACCACTTCTTCCCGCATGGATGTCTATACGCCCGATCTCATCGCCGCCACCGGCCTGCGTGGGTATGATCGGCAAGGGTGAGCGAAGCGGGGCGGTCATTGACGCGATACTGCGGTGGGGCTGCGTCTATTTTGCGGCGGTCGGCGGCACCGGAGCGTTAATAGCCCGCTCGGTAGCAGCTTCATCATGCATCTGTTACGAGGATCTCGGTCCCGCCGAGGCGGTCTATCGGCTTCAAGTGCGGGGAATGCCGCTTATCGTGGCAATCGACAGCCGGGGAATGATCTCTACGTCCTTGGACGCAATAACTACCGTCGTTAGGCCTGTATGCCTGCCCAGTGCTACGGCTTCTTTAATTTTCGAAGTATATTGTACTAGACTATGGGTAATTCAGTCGGACCCGGCAGGAGCGGTACTTTTGAAGTGATCTCCCCGTTATTTATTTTTCATAACCTTTTCCTAAAAATTTTCCATGAGAAAGGTCGTTGCTCGGTGACTCGAGGCGAAACACTTCCATGCAAAAATCAGTCATCTAGCACTATTGCTCGCGACATGTTCGGGAGGAATGGGTACAATCATGAGTTTTGAGAAGTTATTGAAGCCGAAATCGGTGGCAGTAGTTGGCGCATCCACCGATCCGACCAAGGTCGGCAACAATGTTTTGGTCAACATCATTAAGAACGGGTATGAGGGAGAAATATATCCCGTCAACCCGCGGGCCGATGAAATCGCCGGAAGAAAATGCTATCCTTCATTGGACGCGATTCCAGGTCCCGTGGATCTGGCCGTGATCGTCATCAAGCGCGACCTGGTGCTCCCGACGCTCAAAGAGTGCGTCGCCAAAGGCGTCACGGCGGTGATCACCATTACGGCGGGTTTCGGCGAGGTCGGCGAAGAGGGCAGGCGCCTTCAGAGGGAGATCGCCCAACTTGCCCGGCAAAACCATATCACTTTTCTCGGCCCCAATTGCCTCGGTCTTGTTAATCCATGGCACAAGCTTAACGCCTCCTTCGGTCAGCCTACCGGCGAGCCGGGTTCAATCTCGGTCATCTCCCAGTCCGGCGCGCTCATCACCGCGATTCAGGACATGGCGGCCCACGATAAGATCGGATTTTCGATGCCTGGCTTCCATGGGAAATAAGGCAACTCTTGATGAAGTACAATTTATCGATATGCTGGAGAAGGACGATAATACACGCGTCATTGCCGCCTATCTGGAAGATATCTCCAACGGCCAGGATTTCATGCGCGTGGCCGAGCGTGTAAGCAAAAACAAGCCTGATGGTGATCCTTAAAGCGGGTCGCACCGCCTCTGGCGCTCAGGCGGCCGCCTCGCATACCGGCAGTCTCGCCGGAGCCGATGCCGCCTACGACAGCGCATTCGAACGCTCTGGAGTCATTCGGGCCGATTCCATCGAAAAGCTCTTCGACATTTCAATCGCCTTTGCCTACCAGCCGCTGCCGAAGAGCGACCGGGTCGCGGTGGTAACAAACGCCGGCGGGCCGGGAATCATGATGACCGATGCGCTTGAGCTCTCTGGACTCTGCATGGCCCATTTCGATGAAGTGACTAAAGAAAAACTTAAGGCTGCGCTGCCGCCGTCGGGCTCGATCCATAACCCGGTCGATGTATTGGGTGACGCGGGCGGCGTGGTATATGGCAGGGCAATCGAGGTTTTGCTCTCCTGCGATACGGTGGACAGCCTCATCGTCATTCTGACGCCGCAGACCATGACCGATGACATGGCGACGGCAAATGCCATTGTCGAGGCATCGAAGCGGCATCGCAAGCCGATTCTAGACCTGCTTCATGGGCGCGGATATCATTGCCCGGGGCGTCGATATCCTGCGACAGAACCGGATTCCGTGTTACCCGATTCCTGAACGTGCGGCGAGCGCCATGCGGGAAATGGTAACCTACAGCCGGTACCGGGCGCGTCCCATCCGAGTCATCGAACGATTCGCTGTCAATAAGTTCCCGGTCATGAAGATCATTAAATCAACTTTGACGCGTGGCGTCTGCGAAATCGGCGAGAGCGACGCAAAGGCAATCCTTTCGGCCTATAACTTCAATGTGCCGCCAGGCGCCGTGGCGATGTCGGTCGATGAGGCGGTCCGGTTTGCCAATGAACTCGGCTATCCGGTGGCCATGAAGATTTCAAGCCCCGATATTCTGCACAAATCCGATTGCGGCGGCGTCAAGATCGGCCTCGCGAATGCCCAGGCGGTGGAGGATGCGTTCGAGCTCATGATGCTGCGCGTCAGGCGCAAGAGGCCGAGGCCGAATTACGTGGCGTGCTGCTTGAAAAAATGATCATGGGCGGCCGAGAAACCATTCTCGGCATGAAGAAGGACTCGCAATTCGGGCCAATGCTGATGTTCGGGCTGGGCGGCATCTTCGTGGAGGTCATGAAGGACGTGACATTCGGGCTTGCCCCGCTTGCCGAAGAGGACTGCCATGACATGCTTGAGCGCACCCGTTCGTATCGGTTGCTCACCGGCATGCGGGGCGAACGCGGCGTCGATATCGGCGCGATCGTTCAGAACATGCAGCGGCTGTCGCAACTGGTGCTCGACTTCCCGGAAATCAGCGAGATCGATATCAATCCGCTTAAAGCGGGATACGAGGGCGACGGAGCGGTCGTCATCGATGCAAGGATCATTCTGTCCAAGGAGCGTACATAATGCCGGCATGGGAACAACTATACAAATCCAAACAAGTGGACGCGATGCGGGCGATACGCCGAATCAAGGCGGGCGACCGCATCTTCATCGGAACGGGCTGCGGTCAACCGCAGACGCTCGTCGAGGAGCTTGTCAGCGACCGGAACGAAATTGTCGATGCGGAAATCTATCACCTGCTCACCGCGGGCAGTGCGCCGTACATCCGCGAGGAGTACGCGAAAAAATTCCGGATGTATAGTTTTTTCCTTGCTGCCAACGTGCGCGAGGCGATCACGAGCGGGAGGGGAGACTACGTTCCCATTTTCATTTCCGAGATTCCATCGCTTTTCAAGACCGGTAAGCTCCCGATCGACGTCTGCCTCATCCAGACCTCGCCGCCCGACCGGAACGGCAATCTGAGTCTCGGCATTTCGGTCGATATCGTCAAGGCCGCGGTGGAGAACAGCCTTACCATTATAGCTGAAGTCAACGAGAAGATGCCGCGTACATTCGGCGACTCGTTCATTCCGCTTGAGAAAATCGATGCCGTAGTGCCGAGTAACCGCGATCTTTTGGAAATCGCACAACCGGCAAACGATCCGGTGGTGGAATCGGTTGCGAACAACGTGGCGTCCCTCATCGAGGATGGCTCGACGATCGAAGTGGGAATCGGCACCATCCCGCAGGCGGTGCTGCGTCACCTTGAGGGCAAGTGTGACATCGGCATGCATACCGAGATGTTCACCGACGCCGTCATTTCGCTCGCTGAAGCCGGCATCCTCAACGGCAGCCGGAAGACCATCAACCGGGGAAAAATCGTCGCATCATTCTGCATGGGAACACGGAAGCTCTATGAATATATTCATGAAAATCCTCTGTTTGAATTCCGTCCGTCCGAGTATGTCAATGATCCGTATGTGATAAGCCAGCATGCGAAGATGGTGGCGATCAATGTCGCCATCGAGGTGGATATGACCGGCCAGGTTTGCTCCGATTCCAAGGGCTTCAATTTTTACAGCGGGGTCGGGGGTCAGGTCGATTTCAACCGCGGTGCCGCCCGTTCACGCGAAGGCAAGGCGATCATTGCGCTGCCGTCAACCACCAAAGACGGCAAAACCTCGCGCATCGTCCCGAAATTGACCGAAGGCGCCGGCGTGGTGCTCAGCCGTGCGGACGTGCACTATGTCGTCACCGAATACGGCATTACGGACCTTTTCGGCAAAACTGTCCGTGAACGTGTTCTGGCATTGGCCGAGATTGCCCATCCGGACTATCGTAATGAAATACTGAAGGAAGCCAAGAAACGACGGTATATTCTGCAGTATCAGAAAGAACTGCCGAAGGCCGGAATGGCGTATCCCCGCCAATACGAGACTAGGCGCGTACTGAACGATGGCAGCGAGCTTTTTATAAGGCCGATCAAGCCGAGCGACGACAAGGCCTTGCGCGACATGTTCTATGCACTATCCGAACAATCAATTGCTTTCCGTTTCTTCCAGCCGATCAAGGCGTTCCCGCTCAAGTTCATCCAGGAATTCACCTCGATCGATTACTCCAAGGACATGTCCGTTGCAGCTTTTGTCAATGATCTCGGCGGCGAGCAGATCGTTGGCGTTGCGCACTATTACCACAATCCGGCGACCGACCGGGCCGAAGTTTCATTTCTGGTCCGGGATGATTGGCAGGCTCGGGGCATCGGAACCGACCTGCTCGAAATACTCACCGACATCGCCCGCAAAAGCGGTATTCTCGGCTTCGAGGCGCGCGTACTATCGCGGAACCAGCCCATGATGGCGGTGTTCTATAATTCCCGCTTTAAAGTCATGACTAAACGCGAGGACGACGTTTTCCTGATTACATATGATTTTAAGGACCTTGAAAAATAATGCGCTGATCCGACCGTGCGCAGCGGCGAAAGCGGAGGTAGTGAATTGATTTACCATTGAAATTGTATTATTTTATAATACTCTTTTCCCGCTGAACTTCGCTAACTGATTGGTTTTTCAAAGGTTCGAATCCGCATGCTACCAAACTATGCAGACCACCTTTTCTTTCTTACCATACACCACCAATACATTACAGACAGGAGCGTCCTATGGCTGAACAGGCAGGGGGCATGCAGTCGTTTATGGTTGAAAAGAGGAAATTTCCGCCGCCTTCTTACATAGCAGAATCGGCCCACGTCAAGAGCTTTGCCCAGTACAAGGAGATGTGGGACCGCTCTATAAGCAACCCGACCGGTTTCTGGCTCGAACAGGCCCAGTCGCTGCATTGGTTTAAAAAACCGACCAAGGGGCTCGACTATACCTGGGATACCTTGAAAAGGAACGTACATCACAGCTGGTTCGCCGACGGCGAATTGAATGTCTCGTACAACTGTCTCGACCGTTATCTCGGTACGCCAACGGCCGATAAGGTCGCGATCCTCTGGCAGGGCGAGCAGGAGGAAGCGGTCAGGAAAATAACCTATCGCGAATTGCATGAACAGGTCTGCCGAATGGCGAATGTACTGAAAGCAAAGGGGATCGGGAAAGGCGACCGGGTCGCTTTGTATATGCCGATGGTCCCCGAGCTGGCGGTTTCGATGCTTGCCTGCGCCCGCATCGGCGCCGTGCATTCGGTGGTGTTCGGCGGTTTTTCCGCCGACTCGCTCAAGGGCAGGATCAACGATTCCTTCTGCCGGCTGCTGGTCACCTCCAATGTCTCTTTGCGTTCCGGCAAGGTCATCAAGCTGAAGGAGATCGCCGACGAAGCGCTCAGGGGATGTCCGAGCATCGAAACGGTCGTCGTCGCTAAAGTCAATGACGACGCGTGCGCCATGACCGCGGGTCGGGACGTATGGTACCACGAAGAGACCGCGAAGGCGTCGCCGCTCTGTGATGCAGTTCCAATGAATGCGGAGGACAGCCTGTTCATCCTCTACACTTCCGGATCGACCGGCAAGCCGAAGGGCATCGTCCACACCACCGCGGGATACCTGCTTCATGCCGCTCTTTCACATAAGGTGATTTTCGATGTGCACGACAAGGATATCTACTGGTGCACCGCCGACATCGGATGGGTAACCGGACACAGCTATATCGTATACGGGCCGCTTGCCAACGGAGCGACATCGCTCATGTTCGAGGGTGTGCCGACCTATCCCAATGCCGGGCGTTGCTGGCATATCGTCGATAAATTCAACGTAACGATCTTTTACACAGCGCCGACCGCGATCAGGGCCCTCATGCGCGAAGGCAACGAATGGCCGGCAAAGTACCGGCTGGATTCGCTCCGTATCCTCGGCAGCGTCGGTGAACCGATCAACCCCGAGGCATGGATCTGGTACTACGAGCAGATCGGCCATAAGCGCTGCCCGATCGTGGATACTTGGTGGCAGACCGAAACCGGCGGCATTCTCATCACGCCGCTTCCCGGCGCCCATACGCTGAAGCCGGGGAGCGCCTGCCGCCCGTTTTTCGGCGTCGATCCGGTCGTCATGCGCGACGACGGCTCGGAATGCGGCATCAACGAGGGCGGCAAACTCTGTATCCGGAAACCGTGGCCGGGCATGATGCGCACCATGTGGGGAGACCACCAGCGGTTTATCGACACCTACTTCACGATGTTCAAGGATATCTACTTCACCGGCGACGGCTGTCGCGTCGATGAAGAGGGTGATTACTGGCTCATGGGGCGGATCGACGATGTGGTCAACGTTTCCGGCCACCGTATCGGCACGGCCGAGGTGGAGAGCGCGCTTGTCAGCCATCCGAAGGTTGCAGAGGCCGCCGTAACCCCAATGCCGCATGAAATCAAGGGGCAAGGACTTTATGCGTTCGTAACACTCGTTGACGGCGTCAAGGAGAGCGAGGATCTGAAGAAAGAACTTATCTTTCATGTCCGCAAGGAAATCGGTCCCATCGCGGCCCCGGACAAGGTTCAATTCGCGCCTGGTTTGCCGAAGACACGCTCCGGAAAAATAATGCGCCGGATCCTGCGCAAAATTGCCGAAAACGATATAACCAATCTCGGCGATATTACGACGCTTGCCGATCCTGGGGTCGTTGAGAGCCTTGTAAAAGGGAGGCAATAGTTCCGAGAGTTGAAGCCGTCTCAATGAAACCAGAACTCACTTATTAAATTGCGGAGGTAATATGAACGGAACCACAATGTACGAAATCAAAGACGCAACGGCTAACCCCGCTCCTCTCGGGCTGCTTGCCTTCGGCATGACGACCGTGCTGCTGAATATTCATAATGCAGGCTTTTACGAGATGAGCTCGATGATCCTGGCGATGGGCATATTTTACGGAGGGATGTGCCAGGTTGTTGCGGGGATCATGGAGTGGAAGAAGAAGAACACCTTCGGACTTGTGGCCTTCACCTCATACGGCGCATTCTGGCTCTCCCTGGTCGCGCTCATCGTAATGCCGAAGCTTGGATGGATCGACAAGGCATCGGGTGCGGGAATGATCTGCTATCTGGTGATGTGGGGCATATTTACCTTTCTGATGTATATCGGGACGCTCAGGCTGTCGGCTGCCCTGCAGTTCGTATTTGCCTCCCTGACCATCCTTTTTTTCCTGCTTGCCATAGGCGATGCCACCGGGAACAGGATGCTGCAGCACCTTGCGGGATACGAGGGTATCGTCTGCGGCGCCTCGGCGATCTATGCCGGAATTGCCCAGGTGCTCAACGAGGTGTACGAAAAAACCGTCCTGCCCCTCGGCTTGGTAAAGAAATAGGCCTCCTGCGGCCGGGCCGAAGACGTGCGGGTGAGTGAAGCCGATGGCTTTTTGTCCACCTACGTCAGGTGGACGTGGTGAAGAGGGAACACCGTTTTTTGAATAGTAGTTACGGTGCTCTCCACTCGTTTCTGGATTTCGTTTTTTTCATCTCCCCGCGCATAAATCCTTCCGTCGCGAAGCCCGGCGCTCCATTCGGCGCTGCCGAGAAACGTACCCCCCATGCCGATTGACCAATCATGATCGGGTTCGTTGCCGCAGAGGATAGTCCAGGCGAGCGCCCAGCCGCGGGCGGTATGCTCCGGATTATAGCCGCCGCCTCCGGTTACCAGAAGCGGGATACCGGTTGCAACAAGATCCGGCAGCGCATCGGCGATTGCGTTATTGGTCATATTGAGATGGGTAAGCGGATCCACCGACAGAACATCCATGCCGATTTCAAGCACGATCACGTCGGGTTTGTAGGAGGCAAGGAGCGCGGGAACGATATTCCTGAAGGCAAAAATGAAGGCATCGTCATCCGTGCCGGCGGGCAATGGCACGTTGACATTATAGCCATACCCCCGACCTTCGCCAATTTCGTCCTCAAAGCCGGTTCCGGGAAAGAGAGATCGTCCGCTTTCATGGAACGAGACGGTAAATACCCCCGGTTCAGCATAAAAAGCGGACTGGGTGCCGTTGCCATGATGGGCGTCGAGATCGAGGCAGAAGACTCTTTCGACTCGTTTCCGCAATATTTTACAGGCGATTACCATGTCATTGATATAGCAGAATCCACCCGCAGCCGCAGGGAATGCATGATGGTAACCGCCTGAAGGATTAAAGGCATAATCTGCGCTGCCGTTAAGAATCAACTCAGCGCCGGTGATCGTTGCGCCGACCGCGAGTTCGGCGTAGGGGTAGAGGTCGGCAAAAACCGGATTATCCGGCGTACCGAGTCCCAAGAAAAAATCATCGGGCCGAAAATCGCCCCGCGAGACCCTGCGAAGAACGTCAAGGTACCCGTGAGTATGAAACAATGAAAGTTCATCATTTGTCGCACGCCGGGGCGATACCTCACTGGCGCTTTGACTTTCGTAAAGCGACATGGAGCGCAGAACCGATCTGGTGAGGCCTGCACGCTCGGTTTTGAAGGGGCATTCCGCCGGATAATGATAATGTTCGATCTCAGAGGAATGAATGAAGGCGCCTTTGCGTGGCATGGTGTCCGGTCTCCGGAAATCAGCGTGTGAATAATAAGAACAGCATCATTTGCCCTGGTTGTCCCGACTCTATTTCGAACCTCAACTTCACTGGATGTCGATAACGGGATCGAAACAGATGAGCGCGCCAAAATGGACGGCACGATAAATAATATAAAGTATCCGGAGATCAAAGTAAATACCATCGTGGGGTATTGACCTATCACTTCATAGCAAAACTCACCGTTGCCACCGGATGCATTTTAGTATTTTTTATGCACATTCAAAGGAGCTTCATGACCCTCACCCGGCAGGATATCCTCAACTACGCCGCGCGCTATGTTACGCCGGGCGCGGTTGCAGAATTTCCCTTCAACGGCGACTTCTTTTGTCTTCTCGGCCGCGAACTGCCGAAAGGAAAGATCCTCACGGAAGAAGAAGGGTGGACCTTCCAGGGATATGGGATCTGCTCCGGCTACCTGCTTGATGATGAAGCGAAACCGTCCGGGAAGTGGCTCTGGATGCATTTCGTAAGCCTGGCCGTTTTTCCGCCTTCACCACAGGTGTTGAAATTGCAGCCTCCGCATGTTGTCAAAGGACGTTTTCAGAATCAGGATCGTACCAAGGAATTCCGAATCCTCAAGGTCCAGCTCGATATCGGCGCCCAGGAAGGCCTTTTCATGCAGTCGTCCGGGTCTCTGCCCGCGCCTGTAGGCATTCTCCCGAACAGCCCGGCGGAGAAGAAAATCGTGCGGTTCAGGAAGAAAAATTCCGGTAAAACATCGGAACCCTAGAAAAAATCCTTTTCGGCGTAGTGCGTCCCCTTTTCAAAAATAAACTTGGCAATTGCCCCGGCGGGCTTTGGAAAGCGGAGCATGAAGCGCGTCTTGCTGTACTGGTCCACGAGTTCGATTTCCTTTTCGGCTTCAAGAGCTGGGTACCGTTTACCCGAAATGTCGGTCAGGGAAAAGTCTCCCTGCTTCAGGTCGAGCGCACCGTTGGAGTAATTGGACAGCATGACGGTGAGTACGGCTTCGTTGTCTATCCGGAACGAGGGGACGGCGAGGAATATAGTGCTTTTTTCCACCCTGCGGAACAGCAGTGTGTCCGGCAGGCTGTCGAGCACATTCCGGTAGTCGCACAGGATACCAATTGTTTTTTTTCGACATTCACTGAGGAGTTTCCTTACTTCTGTGGAAGCTGAGTCGAATACCAGGGCTGCTTCCGCATAATATTCTGCGCGAACCAGCGCATCACCGTTGCCGCTCTCCTTTCCAATGGCAAGTTCCTGCGCAGACCGGTCGAAATTCTCCTTCACCGCGTGTGCAACAGTCCCCTCGCGAAGGTGACCTATCTCATGGAGGTCGTTTGCATAGGCGGTCGCCTTATCGAGATAGCGCAGGCTTTCTAAATAGCGATTTCTCCCTGAAAAGGAATCCGCCATCTGTACCAGGAATATGGCGTAATTCTGCTTGATATCCGATGGCATGTCACCGGTTAAGTAGCGGTCGATATCCTCGATGAAGAACTGAAGCGGATCGGCGAACAGACCGTTCATCGACAGTAGCATCCGCGCGCGCGCGATGGACATTTCGATAAAGCGGCTACGCAATTGATAACCGATATTGTTCGGATGCGTCGTAATGGCGAGAAGGTATAATTGATATGCCTGCTTCTGGGCGAATTGTTTCTCATCACCCTGGAGCTTTCGGGCTCGGGCATAGGCCGCATCGCCCTGGCGCTCGTAGGAGGAATTCACGCATGATACCGCTAGGAGTGCGAATCCCAAAGATAGTATAACAAGGAAACTTCCGGCAGTGCGCATAATTTTCTCTCATGAAAAAAAAGGTTCTCCTCGTCGCTTCACCGGCGCCGCTTGGGCAACAAAGGCATTTTCAATGCTCCACCGGGCCGGAATAATAAAGATGCTTTTTATCAGATACCGCTGTCAATAACTATTTTGCGAAAAAAGATCGATGGCCCCGCTTTGGAATGTTCGTTTGAGGCTCCGATTTCTGCGATATATTTTCCAGAGACGATTTTAACGGTTAGGGAGCGCTGCCTCTGGTTATGAACGGTACAAATATTCAGGAGAAGCGGATCGCGGCAGAAGAAATCGTCTCCAAGCTGGTGAAGAACGGTTTCAATGCGCTCTTCGCTGGTGGTTATGTGCGCGATAAGCTGCTCGGCAATGCTGAGAGCGCCGATATCGATATCGCTACCGATGCAACGCCGCAATCGGTGATGGATCTCTTTTCTCACACCATAGCGGTGGGTGCCAGGTTCGGCGTGGTTATCGTGGTCTATAAAGGGATTCCTTTCGAGGTGGCGACCTTTCGCTCGGATATCGGGATCAAGGATGGGAGGCACCCGGACCGCATCGTCTATGCAGATGCACGAGAGGATGCTCTGCGACGCGATTTTACCATCAATGGCATGTTTTACGATCCTCTTGGCGATCGCATTATCGATTTTGTCGCGGGAGAAGAGGATTTACGCGCGAAGATCGTGCGAGCCATTGGAAATCCTGCACGTCGATTCAAAGAAGATTACCTGCGGCTCATGCGGGCGATACGTTTCGCAGCACGGTTCGATTTCTCTATTGAAGAGGCAACGTGGAAGGCGTTAATTGCCAATGCTACAGGGGTCGGTGAGGTCTCGGCGGAAAGAATTTTCGCCGAACTTGATCGCATGCTGCGGCAGCCTCATCCCGATCGTGCCCTCAAATTGTTGCTTGATTCCGGCCTGTTGCGGGAAACCCTCCCGGAGGTTGCCGATCTCGCCGGGGTTGAGCAGCCTGCCGCCTTTCATCCCGAAGGGGATGTGTTCTCCCACACGGCAAAAGCGCTCGGTATCCTTGCCCAAAGCGTTCCGGAACCGGTTTCAGCCGTGCTTGGGTGGAGCGTGTTCCTCCATGATGTCGGCAAAAAGGCTACCATGCAGCGGCTCGACCGCATACGCTTCAACAACCACCACCAGGTTGGCGCCGACCTCGCCCGGACGATTTTGAAGAGGTTGCGGGCGCCGAACGATTTGATTGATGCGGTCGCCGCCTGCATTGAAAACCACATGAATTTCATGAACGTTACAGGGATGCGGCTTTCAACCATCAAGAAACTTCTTTCGAGACCGACGATAAGCGATGAGCTTGAGCTTCACCGCATAGACTGCCTGGCGAGTCACGGCCATCTCGATAATTACTATTTTGTAAAGAACCGGCTCGCTGCCTTCGCGCAGGAACGCATCAGGCCAGCTCCTTTGCTTCGCGGCGCCGATCTTCTTGGCACTCGGATTCAAAGCCGGGCCGATTTTCGGCATGATTCTTCGCGAGGTATACGATCTGCAACTCGATGAAAAGCTGTCCTCACGAATCGATGCGATCAAGTATGTGAAAGAACGGTGGGGAGAGAAGGCGGAAGGATGAGGGATGAGGGATAAATTATTTTGTTTTTGAACCCCTATGCGAAACACCTTCAATTTTCCGACTGTACCAAGATTGATGGCAGGAGTACGCAAAGTGAGTTCAAAAGGAGTACAACATGTTAACACACATTTTGACTCCTCACCAAAAACCCCATTGAACAGCGGGGATAACCACAGCCGGGTTATCGGGCAAGGCCGATACAGTGACCACCCACTGGAAAGGGTGAAAGAAGATGTGGTTGCGCGGTTTTGCACGGTACGGTGATTGAAGATGCCAGAGGTGGGTCTGGCATCCTTTTTTTACGGGCATTAAGAATACCTAATATGCGACAGCTATGCAAAGCCGTCGCCGGCTGCTCCGTGCCGGTCGCGGGCGGGGTTACGGTGTAGAGATCGCAGGGGAGGACGGCCGGGCCTGATCGAGAGAACGGACCGACATTGAACGCCTACCGGGCGGTTTCAAAAAAATCTTTCCGCAATTCTTGAACGATAAGTATATTGCATAGCGAAGAGGTTAAAGATAAAATGAAAGGATTTTTAAAGAAGCACAGGATATTGAATAAAAAATTGCGTTAACGCGCAGAATCGTTTCAGTCGAAAAGCACTACTTTAACATCTGAAACGGACGTTCTAAGCGGGAACGCGCCCAGTACGGGCGCGGCTTCTTGTTTTGCGTTCGTTTCAAAGGGTGTAGTGCCCCTACGACTGAGACGCGAGCTTGAAGTTTGT
>CAWJXL010000014.1:0-324091 GCA_963846695.1 uncultured Fibrobacterota bacterium
TTCCCGCCTGCTCGACCCGAACGGCGCGATCATCGATATTCACAATAACTATTCGATGATGAGCTTCAATTTCGGCCCGACTCTCTTCATCGTGGCTCGAACGGTACCACAGCCGGACCGTCCAGCGGATCATCGATGCCGACAAGGCAAGCTGCGCCAGGCTCGAAGGCCACGGGAATGCGATTGCGCAGGTTTTCAACCACATCATCATGCCGCTTGCCTCCCGCCGCGATCAGCTTACCCAGATCCGGTGGGCGCACCACTTTTTCAGGGAGCGGTTCAACCGCGAATCTGAGGGGATATGGCTGGCCGAAACCGCCATCAACATGGAGACGGTTCGCTGCCTCATCGAGGAGAACATCAGGTTCGTCATCCTTTCGCCCGCCCAGATCGAGGCGATTCGCCCTCTCGATGGCACAGGCGCTTGGACGTCGGCACAGCAGGGCGTCGATACACGCCATGCCTACCGTATCCACGCCGTCGATCGCGCGGGCAAAAGAAACGGCGGATTCGTCGATGCCTTCCTCTTCGACCAGGGCCTTTCCCGCGAAGCAAGCTTTGGCGATCTTTTGAAGGACGCGCAGGTTTTCGGCCAGAGGATCAATGCCGCGTTTGCTCACCATGCGACCGGCGATCAGGCGGTGGTGCTCGCCACCGACGGCGAGACCTTCGGCCATCATAAGGCGTTCGGAGACATGTGCATCGCCTATTTCTTCATGAAAATCGCTCCGAAGCTCAACATCATTCCGGTGAGTTTCGGCTATTTTCTGGCCCATAACCCGCCGCGGCAGGAGGTGCTTCTCAAGGATGCTTTCGGTGAAGGAACCTCCTGGAGCTGCGCGCACGGCGTGGGCAGATGGGCGCGTGATTGCGGATGTAAAACGGGCGGCGAGATCTCATGGCGGCAAACCTGGCGTTCTCCCCTGCGCAGCGCCATGCGGAAATTGCAGGCACGGGTGGATGCCGAATTCGAAAAACGGGTTTCGGCTGCGGGGCTCGATCCCTGGAAGTTACGGGACGACTACATCCGCGTCATGGACAACCCCTCGGAGCAGGCGTTTCTCGACCTGCTCCGAGGCGGATCGGGCCGCTCCCCCTTTCCCGGGACGCGGCGTTTGCTATTCGCAAACTCCTGGAGGCGCAGAAGTTCATGCTCTATTCCTTCACTTCGTGCGCCTGGTTCTTTTCCGACATCGGTGGCATCGAGGCGATGCAGAACCTCGCCTATGCCGCGCGTGCATTGCAGATTGGAATCCCTCCGGAGGAGCGTGCGCAGGCGGAAAAAGAGTTCCTGACCATTCTGGAGCAGGCGTCTGGTAATGTGGGAAGCGCTACCGGCCGATCGCTCTTCGAGGAGCATATAGCGCCCTTCCTCAAACACGAGGCGATCCTCACCTTTACCGCAGCGGTGGACCGGTCGATAAACATTGTCAGGTCCGACCGGCAGCGCCTCTTCGGCTATGATATCCGGTTGCATCCGATTTTCTCGGCAAAACAGGGCTTGCTCTCTTTTCACGGCTATATGGCTTCACTGGAAAATATCTTGACCGGGGAGCAAAGCCGGGACTCGGTGCTTATCTCGCACCGCGATAAGGCGGTGGTGCAGGGATGGGTTATCCCCGGTGAGGCCGGGCCGGGCGCCGCCGGCGAAGCGCCGTCGGTTCATGGGAAACCCGAGGCGTGGATCAACCATCCCCGTGCCGGCACCTTTACCCTTACCGATATTTTCAGGACTTCCCGCGAAAACATGGCTGAATACGTTCACCGTAACATATTCAACGACACCTTTGAAAAATACTCCGCATGGATGCATAAAAATGAACAGGAGCTCGATTTCCTCGCGCGGCTCGATTTCCCGCTGCCGCTGTACTGCATGGCGCCGCTTGACTTCGTATATAACCAGCAATGGAACCGTTACATCAGACGGCTCGAACGCCGGGGCGGCGAAGAGGAAATAGCGGCCGGGCTTAAGGAGTTGTACGCCCAGATCGATCGCTTCAAAATCGCCTTGGATCTCAAAGAATCGGCAACACTCATCGAGCGAACCATCATCAGGGAACTGGCCGCGCTTGCCGCGTCGCCGGCTTCTGCGATCTGCAAACGCATCGGGCTGCTGCTCGATATTGTTGACCGTTACGCAATGCCCGTATCGAAGCATACGCTGGAAGATTCATTTTCGCCTATCATGGCCGGGCCGTTGAAGCTTCTCAATGAAGAAGTTCGGAAGTGTTGAATTCAACGGTAAACCCTTCCACGCATGAGCTGAACGTTCTGGCGGAGAAAAAAACATTGCTCGTTTCCCTGATCGAATTCGCCGCGAGAATGAACTTCAATACCGATTCATTTAAGGGAGAATAGGGGGGAAATAAAAGTTTGCATTTTCTCCAATCCATAGATATATTTCTTGGTGGAGAGGGGTTTGTCGGCGGGTCATGCGGGTGTGTAGGCGAGCACGGCCGAACCGGTGATACAGAGAGGCGGGAGTCATTATGAACGCACTACATCCGATAGCATGGTTTATCGAAATATGCATTTTCCTTCTGGGGGTGGGAATAGGCCATAGCCTGCTGCTCCTGAAAATTCACCGGGAGGAAAACCGCAAAAAAGAGCTGGACCTTACGCTGCTCGCGAAAAGATCGGATCTCTTATCGCAAAGCAAAATGATCGCGCACGACCTCGAAGAAGCGCTCTATAACGCCAAAGTGCGTCAGGAGATCGACGATATTCTTCGAAAAAGTTGAGTCGTCGCGTTCAACCGATGAGCGGATTGAATTGAGCAGTTCCTCTATAATGACTCGCTAAAGTGGTGCACTTAATCGTAATCCATTGAGCTTCAGGGGTGGTGAATGGGTTTGCCAAGGGGGCTGGCGCGGCAAAAATAATTAATATATCTTTGCTGCAAATGAAGAGAAAAAAGACAGCCAGAAAATGAGGGTAAAAAAAACTATTGACAGGGAAACCGAATAAAATTATTATTTGATCCCGAAGGCGGTCGAATGCCGGAGGTGATCGATGACGGAGGTGATTCTGAATGATTCTCGATGAACAATTTGATGCGGATGAAATCCTTCGCGATGTCGATGAACGGTACAGCGAGGAGAGCGAAGCCGAAGAGGAGGAGATGCGTGAGTTGAACTTCGGCAACGTTCATGATGAGAACGCTCATTTCAGCGATATGGCGAGCGATCTCGATACCGCTGATGACATGTGGCAGTAAACGGGCGCGGCGTTACGGCGGAAGCGGTCTGCTAAAAGAACGTGGAGGGGGGGCGGGCATTCGTGTCCGCCTTTTTTGTTGACAAGGCGGCTTTTAGGCAAATGAAGCATGATCCGGCGCTGATGCCGGCGGGAGGTCCGCACACGGACTGCACAATTTATCTCGTTTCGGATGCGCATATCGGCGCGCCGTTTCCGGACGCCTTGCTATGGGAGCGAGAGTTCATAACCTTTATCGACGGGATTCCTGACGGCACCGAGGCGCTGTATATTCTCGGCGACCTCTTCGATTTCTGGATTGAATACGGTTGCGCCATCCGTGCCGATTATTTCAATGTGCTGCACGCTCTCAGGAATCTTGCCGGGCGCGGTGTCGCAATCCACTACTTTGCCGGGAATCACGATTTTGCCTTCGGGCCGTTTATCACAAAAACTTTGGGCATGATTGTACACTCAGGACATGTTGTCGCAGAGCTCCAGGGAAAGCGCGTCCATCTGTATCATGGCGACGGATTAATTCGGCGGGACATCACCTACCGTATGCTGAAGCGTCTGCTTCGCAACCCCTTGAACCAGGCTCTCTACAAGCTTCTGCCCGCCGGCATCGGGATCTCCCTCGCTTCCTTCTTCTCCGCCTCAAGCCGCAAGGCCGGGGAGCGCTTCATGAATGAGAAAATCGTCGATGAGTACCGGCGGCACGCGTTTTCCTGCCTTGAAAAGGGGAGCGATATCGTGTTTTTCGGCCATTCGCACCATGCCGAGCTTTGCCGGTGGGGCGATAAGACCTACTGCAATACGGGATCATGGATGCGACACTACAACTATGCCACCCTTGCGGGCGGAGAGGTCCGTTTGTGGAGCTACCGGCCTGGAGATTCGCAGGAGATTCAGGCCGAGGATCGGAATGAGGGCAGCAGCGCGTCGTAGGTTGCACCAAGCGCTTGCGAAATCACCTTGGTCTCACCGATGACCGGCATGAAGTTGGTATCACCGTTCCAGCGCGGAACGATATGGGCATGCAGGTGGGTATCGATGCCCGCCCCCGCCACCCGTCCCAGATTCAGGCCTATATTGAATCCATCAGGATGGATTGCCTCCTTCAGCGCATTCTGAGCCCGGCAGAGCAGTTCCCACAACTCCGATGAGGTTTCATGCCCGATGTTCGCGAGCTCACTGACATGGGCATAGGGAATCACCATGAGATGGCCGTTATTATATGGAAAAATATTCATGATCACAAAGCAGGTGGCGCCGCGATGGAGGATGAAGTTCTTCCGGTCATCCGCCTCCGAAACTTTGGTGCAGAATATGCATCCTGCATTCGTCATATCGATTCCGGCGATATAGGTCATTCGCCATGGCGCCCATAATTGATTCATGCGCTCTTATTGACTCCTTGAAGGTAGTAATATACACAAAGGCGTTGTGTCCGGGAAGATCCTCACGCGGGCTGCGCCGTTTCAACCGCATCGCCCGCGCGCAGTCCGAAAACAGTTGCCGCATTGCCGCAATTGACCGCCACTTCCAGGAAACCTCCGGCGCCGATATAGGCCAGACCCTTCCCAACTTCCACCTCCTGATAAAATGTGCGGAACGGAAGCCGCGAACCCTTGACAAAGACATCCGTCGGCGGGCCGGGGAGAAGCGAAAAGGTTTCACGCGTAATGGAAGTTACGGCATTCCCGAATCGGTCAATGTAGACGATGTACCCGATGATTCGGCCATTGTCGAGCCGTGGTTCGGGCCAGGGCAACGTGACACATTCGGTAACGACCGGTCCCACGGCATCAAGGTCGCCGACCGTGGAGAGATAGGCGGCAATCGGGGCGAAGATATCGCGGCCATGAAAGGTAGCGCTTACCTGCTTCGGGAGCAGAGACCGGTTGTCTATGCGATGCAGGGAATACGTCGCCTCCCGTTTGAACGCCCAGGAAAGCACGCCGTTGTCCGGGCCGGTAAAAAAATAGGAACCGCACCCGACGGCAAGCGCCGGCCGCGACGACCCGACACCCGGATCGACCACCACGCAGAAAACCGTTCCCTGCGGAAAGGTGGAGTAGCACGAACGAAGCGAGAACGCGGCGCCGGCGATGTCTCCAAAATCAAGTCCCTGTGCGATATCGACGATCGTGGCGTGCGGGGCGACCGAAAGGATGGCGCCCTTCATTTCCCCTGCATACCAGTCGCGCGCGCCGAAGTCGGTGATGAGGGCGATTATTCCCATGGATGAAGACTCCTTTGAAAAAAAATAGCGTTTTATCCGGCCGGACTATTTTTGCCCGTTCAGGAATACGTCGCCCTTTCCCCGCAGAGGAATCCTTCGCCCCGCCTTTTACTCCTTGCTGCAAAGCATTGCATCGATGCTGAATTTTCCCGGACCGATCAGGATGAGGCTCAGGAACACGATGCCGCATTCGATCGCATGCGAGGCAATCGCTATTCCCTGGCCGCTGCCGAGATGCATCGAGGTGGCAACGAACATGTCAATGACAAGGAGCGCACAGGCAAGACGGGTGAGAAACCCGGTCAGGAGCATGATTCCGCCGCCGAACTCCGCGAAAGCGGCCATGAAGCCCCAGAAGGTCGGCGCGAAATGAATTCCCACATGCCCGGTCGCCATTCCGAGCATATGCCAGAAATGAGGCCCGCCGCTTATTTTCGGCCAGCCGTGGTAGATGAACATGATGCCGAGACCGAGGCGAAGAATGAAAAGTCCCTGATCCCGGAAACGATCCCATTGATTCAGAAGCATACCGGCCTTCTTTCAGGATGGTGGTGAAAAATAAGGGGCGGCATAGCATCACGACATTATCGTGCATACGCCGCGAGAATCC
Organism: uncultured Fibrobacterota bacterium; assembly: GCA_963846695.1. Lineage (GTDB taxonomy): Bacteria > Fibrobacterota > Chitinivibrionia > Chitinivibrionales > Chitinispirillaceae > BOG-1184. The sequence goes on from CAWJXL010000014.1 coordinate 6,051, forward strand.
GGTCCATCTGCGCGTTGACGGAGCTGTCGACCCGTTGCCGGCTTTCATCTGCGGCGAACCACGCAAGGGTCCGCCGGATGCCTTCCCGGAAGGGAATGACGGCCCGGAACCACGGTACGAACGCCTTGATCTTTCCGTTATCGAATATCGCGCTCCATGCCTTATCGCCGAGAAGGCTTCCCGCAAGCTCCGGCGTGACGCGGGCGATAAAATCCGAGGGGATATGGACGATGTCGGCCTTTACTCCGAGCGCTTCGGCGATCATTTCGTAAATCTGGTTCCACGTCAGCACCTCGTTTGAGGTAATATGGAAGGCATGTCCCACCGCCTGTCCATTCCCGACGAGCCCTAAAAATCCCCGCCCGAAATCTTCCGCATGCGTCACGACCCACAGGGATGAGCCGTCACCGTGCACTATTATGGGCAGACCCTTTTTCAGCCGGTCGGCCAGCGTGTAGCATCCCCACCCTCCGATGGCGATCGGGAAATTCGGGTCATAGGTCAGCGAGGGCCGCACGATGGTGACCGGGAACCCCTCCTCGCGATAGGCCTGCATCAGCCGCACCTCGCAGGCGATCTTGTTGCGGGCATAGTCCCAGTAGGGGTTGCACAGAGGGGTTGATTCGGTGATGACGGGGAAGGAGGGCGGTTTCTGATACGCCGAGGCTGAACTGATAAAGATGAACTGCCCGACTCGGCCGCGGAACAGTTCAAGGTCACGCTCTATGTCGACCGGAGAGTAGGCGATCCAGTCCACCACCACATCAAAGGCATGCTCGCGCAGAACCGCCTGCATGTCCTGCGGCCGGCGGATGTCGGCTGTCAGGCGGCTGACTCCCGGGAGCTCGGCCGCCCGTACGCCGCGATTGAGCAGATAGAGGTCGATACCCTGCGCCGCCGCCAATCGGCTCACGGCGGTGCTGATGAATCCGGTGCCGCCGATAAACAGGACTTTCATGATAGTTATCCTCACTATCGGCACCGTACTTTACGCAGAATAGTCGGCGGATAGAGGGTTAAAAATCGGGGCGACTGGATTCGAACCAGCGACCACTTGAACCCCATTCAAGTACGCTACCATGCTGCGCCACGCCCCGAAAGAGTTTCCAAAATATATCCTTCCGGCTGAAACGGGCAAGGAGCCGGATTCAGGGGTGCGGCGGCGGAGAAAAGGCTTTTCTCCAATCGCGTTCCTCTTTACTTAAACGGCATCCGCAATAGTCCTGGCGGTAGAGGCCCAGCTCTCTGCTAAGAAGAATGCTTGTGCGGAAACCGTCCTGTTTCTTGAAATCGAATGGCTCCCACGTGAGCCTCCATTCGGCCGCGACCGCCGTACCGCACTCATTGAGAAGCCCGACGCTCTTGTGCGGGCTCACGCTCATGACCGTCGTAAATGCAGGCAGCAATTGCGCACGGCAGAAAGCGGCGGTTCTGCGAAACCGCAACATGAAGCATCGACGACACCGCTCGCCCCCCTCGTGGGTCATCGTTGCATCGGCGATAGCCTCCTCCCAGGAGTCGGGGAGGTACTCGTCCTCTGCAAAGCGTACCCGGAAATGGGCCGCGACCTGTTTTGCTTCACTTGCGCGACGACGGTACTCCTCTTCCGGCGCGATGTTCGGATTGCAAAAGAAACAGGTGAGATCGTACCGCCCATGAAGAGTATGCACCACTCCCGCCTCATCGGGAGCGCAACAGACATGAAGGACCAGCGGCGGTAAGGTGCTCATCGGTGGATTCTGGTAAATAGGAGATAGTATTTTGCTGAAATCGGCGCCGATCAATTCCTGACTCGATTTGAGGGCTTGTTTTCAAATATACCCGTTTGCCCTTAGCAAGGTCAACCGGCAGAGCGCTCTTTCTTATAAGGCGCTTCGTTAGTAAGCAAAAAACAGCTGACCGGACTTTATCGACGTTTTCCATCATTCGCGAAAGCGCATGTATGCCCGATGAGCAAAAAATATATGCTTTTAATCAACGGATCTCCGACATTTTTACCTACGCGCCCGGGTTGGCCGATAATAAATATTTTATCCATTGGAATGAGGTTTTTTTTGTCCGGAAATTGCTCGAAACTATTATCGCCGTCGGTATGGTGACCGTGCCAAGGAAGATCGGCACATGAAAGGCGTGATGGCGGTGGTGAAGCCATGGGGAAGCTTAAAAATCCGGCCTTCGGTCGTTCTCCTTGCGGGAGCGGCGCTGGCCGCGGCGTATATGCCCTGCAGCGGCGTTTCTTTTGACGTTCCACTCGGTAATCCGGTATATGACTATCTCGGCATGCTCGCCTTTCCCGGACGTGTCGGCGATATCAGCATTTCGAGCAGGCCTTTTACCGAGGCGCAGGTTTGTTCGCTGCTGGTCTATGCCGAACGCACGGGGCTCATTACCGATACCGCCATCAACCGTTTTTACATCCGGCAATTTACACGGGAAGGCGCGGATAACCACTCCACCCGGTCGATGCCCGGACGGATTTTTTTCGACGGCTGGAACACCTATTGCTACCCCTATGTTTCAACCTGCATGGCCGTTCAGGACAGCAACTTTTCCGTTCCAGGTTTGACGGCAGCGGGCGTGGACAGCATCAACCGGCGCCGGGAGCTCTGCAATAAATCCACCGTGGGAGCGCGTCTTTACTCGATGATCGGCAACGTGGCGACCTACATTGACGGGAGCATTATCACCCAGTATAGCTCGCTCCGGGAATGGGTAAAAACCAACAATCCCGATTCCGGAAAAAACTATTCGGAGATTCTGTCTCAACGGGGAGAGCCAAGTCATCTCATGGGCTACGATGATTTCACCGCCTATATGAAATTCCCGACGCCGTGGTTCGACCTGAAAATCGGGGACGACCGTGTCTCCTGGGGGTACGACGACTCATCGGGCATGATTTTCTCCGGCGTCGGGAAGCCATTTTTGCAGGCAAAGTTCGACAAAACCATCGGTAACCTTAATTACACCTTTGTCCTGGGTAAGCTGATCGCCGATACGTATGGCGAGAACAGGGTCATTTATGCCAAGCATATAACCTTTACACCGTCGCCCTCGTTCTCCATCGGGTATTCCGATGCCGTAATCACCGACGACCGGGAGTTCGTCCCGCTTTACTGCATGCCTTTCCTCCCGTTTTACTTTTCAGAACATGTGCTCGGCGATCTCGATAACGAAATCATGTCATTTGATTTTCAATCGCGCTTTTGCAGACGGTGCGCGGCATACGGGGAAGTGGTCATCGACGACATGAATGACCTTACCGGGTTTGTGAACGATGACAACTTTGACGATAAATGGGGAGGGCTTCTCGGCCTCAAGGTGTTCAATCCGCTGCCCTGGCTTCCCCTTTCGCTTTTCCGGGTGGAGGCGCTTCAAATAGAGCCCTGGGTGTATACCACCTCGGCCGCGACAACCCAGCCCCGGAACTATCCCGTCAATTTCGGCCAGGTGCTCGGAAATCAGCTCGGGCCGCACTCACGCCAGATCACGCTCGATCTGTCGGGCAGGTTTTCCACCCTTTTCGGCGGTGGACTGTCGGTCCGTCAAATCTGGAAAGGGGAGGGGCCGGGGTCGAGCTACTACGATACTTACAATTCGTCCCCCGCATTTGCCGATACGCTGTCGGATGGAACCGTTATCAACGCAGCCGACCTTGAGGACAAATCCTACCGTTTTGAAGTTTTCGACCGCGACCGGACCGTGCTTTCCGCAACCCTCTTCGTTGACCCGTACTCCTGGCTCCGTCTGAACGCAAACGTCGATGTGGTCCATGAGATCAAGCCGTCTTCGGTAAACCTCTATCAGGTCGGGGCGGGATTGCAATTCAATTATTAAACTTGTATCCTATTGTGATTTAATTATTCTTCTTATTTTACCAATTCCCCCTGAATCCTCAAAAGTTCCGTTTCCGCCGCCTTGGCATTGAATCGGGCGGTGACGAGCCTCGTGACAGCATCCACATAGCTGACCTCCGCCGTGCGCATCTCGATGGAGGTCGATTCGGCGAGGCGGAAACGTTCGAGGGCGATCTTCACGTTTTCATCGGCGATACTGATGTTATTCTCCTCAAGTTTCAGCGACTCCAGTGCTTTTTCAAAATCTTTCTGCGCCTGGTAATACTTCTGTTTCACCTGAAACCGCGTGTTGTCGAGGGCGATCTGTGAATTCAGAATGTTCAGATCGGCTATCGACAAGTCGTGAATGTTATTGAAGCCGTTGAAGAGCGGTATAGAAAGCGCCAGGCCCCCGCTCCAGCCCAGGGTCCTGTCCAGAAGGGTTGAGCCGACGCTGGCGGTGGCGTTGTTCAGCCCGTATCCTGCTGAAAAACCGAGCGTAGGCAGAAATTGCGAAATGGTTTCCTTGCGCTCCAAACGCGCCACTTCGACGCTTTTAAGTCCCGTGATGATATCGAGGTTTTTTGCCTGCAGGTCCTCCCACCCGAGTTGGGCCGGCGCATAGTTCACCGGGATGGAGTCGATGGTGGCGAAGTCGGTTTCGGGCGGCCTGGCAAGCAGGCCGTTGAGGGTGATCTTTTTCTGGATGATGACATCCTGCTCAGCCAGGAGCGCGCTCTTCTGCTCGTTCAGATCGAGCTGCGCCTGCAAAAGGTCAACCTTGGAGGCCGCACCGACCTGGAACTGCTTCTCCGCGATCTTGACGCGCTCCTCGGAGAGGGCTATGGCCTTTTCGACTCCCGCAAGCTGCTGCTGCGCGCTCACGATATCGTAGTATGCCGTTATGGTTTGCGCGGCGACGGTTTGCAAAGTGTCCTTATAGTTAAGCTCGCCGATCTCCTGAAGCCGCTTGAGGCGCGACTTCTCCGCAAACATCCTCATCCCGTCGAACAGCGTCCAGGTAAGCGTGACCGCGGGATTGAACACGATTCCGGTGTCATTATCGTACTGTACCGCAGCGGTTCCCGGACTCTTCGTGTCAAGGGTACCGAGCGAGGCGCTGCCGACCACGGTGCCTTCCACCTTCGGCAGCATGCCGGCATTCCCGGCGGTGTTGCCGAGGTTCGCGATGGTCGCGCTGTTCTTTTTCGCCTGGACGATGAAGTTGTTTCGCAGCGCCAGTTCGACGGCCTGCCCCGGCGTGAGCAGTTCCTGGGAAAAGGCTTGAGCGGCCAACGAAAGGAGCAGGAGAGGAATAAGAATTTTCTTATTCATCTTTCCTCGGTTTCTTCGTCCTTGACATAAATGAGTACATCGCAGGAATCACGAAGAGGGTGAGCATGAGCGAAAAGATGAGTCCGCCGATGACCACGATCCCGAGCGGGGCGCGACTCCTGGCCCCGGAGCCGAGCGCGAGGGCGATCGGCGTCGCGCCGAGGGCCGTGGCGAGGGTGGTCATCAGAATGGGCCTCAGGCGGAGCGCCGCGGCCTCCTGGACCGCGTCCATCTTGCTTAAGCCCTCCTTGCGCCGCTGGTTGGCGAAATCGACGATCAGGATCCCGTTTTTCGTGACAATGCCGACCAGCATGATCATGCCGATCTCGGAGAAAATGTTGAGCGTCTGGTTGAACATCCAGAGGCTGAGCAGCGCGCCGGCAAAGGCGAGCGGTACGGTGAACAGAATGATGAGCGGATCGATAAAGCTCTCAAAAAGGGCGGCGAGCACGAGAAAAATGAGCACGAGGGCGAGGAGCAAGGCAAAGGAGGAGTTCGAAGAGCTCTCCGCGAAATCGCGCGAGGTGCCGGCCAGCGCTGTGGTGAAGGATGGGTCGAGCGTTCGTGCCGCTATGGCGCGCATCTCCGCGATTCCGTCGCCGAGCGTCTTTCCGGGAGCCAGGCCGGCCCCGACTGTCGCCGATTTGTACCGATTGTAATGGTAGAGCTGCGGAGGAAGGGTTTTTTCCTCGGTGGTGATGAAGTTATCGAGCGTGACCAGGGCGCCGTTTCTATTACGAACATAGTAGGCCGAGAGATCGAGCGGCCGGTCGCGTTTGTCGATGTTCACCTGGGCGATGACCGAATACTGGTAGCCGTTCATGATGAAATACACGATTCTGTCCGCGCTGAGCGCCAGTTGCAGCGTCTGTGAGATATCCATCATCGACACTCCCTGCTCGGCCGCCTTCTCGCGGTTGATGGTGATATCGAGCTCGGGTTTGTTGAATTTCAGGTTATAGTCCACGCTCTGGAAGATCGGGCTCTTGTTCGCCTCTTCAAGAAATTTCGGCAGGTATTCCCGGAGTTTGTTGAAGTCGTTGTTTTGCAGGACAAACTGCACCGGCAGGGAGTTGCGGGCGCCCGAGCCGACCGAAATCGTCTGTTCCTGGGTGGAAAATATGCGCGCATCGTTGAATTGTCCCAGATGCTTATTGATCATATCCACGATCTGCTGCTGCGAGCGTTTGCGCTGCGACGGATCGGAGAGCGTCGTGCGGATGAGCGCGTTGTTGACGGAACCGCTGCCGCCGAAGCCGGGGGAGACGATCTCGATGTTCGCCACGTTTTCAGGAACCGAGTCGCCGACAAAGCCGGCCAGCCGGTCGGCGAATTTTTCCATGAAATCGTACCGAGGTCCCTTCGGGCGCGGTGACGGTCAGCCTGAACAGACTCCGGTCTTCGAGCGGGGCAAGTTCCGTCGGGATGATCTTCAGGAAAAGGACGATCAACCCCGCGCAGGCCAGGACGATGGGGATTGCCGCCCAGCGCCGCTTCATGAAAGTTTTGAGCACGCCGCGGTAGCCGGTGTCTAGTGCGACGAAGAACGGCTCGGTTTTACGGTAGAACCAGCCGTGCCCGGTTTTCTTGGATGCCATGAGTACATTGAGCACCGGGGTCAGCGAGAGCGAGACGAAGGCGGAGATGAGCACGGCCCCGGCAAGAACGACGCCGAATTCCCGGAACAGGCTTCCGACAAACCCCTGCAGGAAGATGATGGGAAGAAATACAATAGAGAGGGTGATGGAGGTGGCGAGAACGGCGAAGAAAATCTCATTGGCGCCTTCGACCGCAGCGATGTGCTTGGGTATCTTCTTTTCGATTTTCTTGAAGATATTTTCCGTCACGACAATACCGTCGTCGACCACGAGTCCGGTGGCGAGCACCACGGCCAGGAGCGTCAGGATATTGATGCTGAAGCCGGCGAGGTACATGATGAAAAAAACGCCGATCAGGGAGACCGGGATGTCGATGAGTGGCCGTAGGGCGATGAGCCAGTCGCGGAAGAACAGAAAGATGATCAGGATGACCAGGGCAAAGGCGATCGCAAGGGTCTGACGTACCTCCTCGATCGATTTTTTGACAAAACGAGTTTTATCCAGGATGATGTCAACCTGGATATCCTTGGGAAGGTCCCGCTTGATCTGTTCGAAACGGCGATAAAATTCCTTGGCGATGTCCATGTAGTTGGAACCCGCTTGCGGGATGAGCGCAAGCCCCACCATGGGCACCCCGGAATTCTTCATGATCGTCTGGTCATTCTCCGGACCGAGTTCGGCCGACCCCACGTCGCGCAACCGGATGACCCGGTCCGGCGCCGATTTGATGATGAGGTTATTGAAATCTTCCTCGGTCGTCAGAAGGCCGATGGTATTGACCGTGAGTTCGGTATTTCTGCCGTAAATTTTACCGGCCGGAAGCTCGACGTTCTGGTTGTTCAGCGCGGTGACGATGTCCGTAAAGGCCAGCTTGCAGGCGGCCAGTTTCACCGGGTCGATCCAGAGCCGCATGGCGTATTTCTTCTGACCCCATATCTGGACGCTTGAGACTCCCTCGATGGTCTGCAAACGGTCGAGGAGGACGTTTTCCGCATAATCGTCGAGCTGCAGGATGTTCCGCGAGTTGCTGCGGACGGTCATGGCGATGATGGCGTCGGCGTTCGCATCGGATTTGGTGACCACGGGCGGCGCATCGATATCCTGCGGCAGTTGACGCACCGCCTGTGAAACCTTGTCTCGCACGTCGTTGGCCGCGGTTTCGAGGTCGTAGCCGAGGTTGAACTCGACCGTGATATTGCTTACGCCTTGGCTGCTCGTGGAAGTGAGGGTGCGGATCCCTTCAATGCCGTTAATGGCTTTTTCGAGCGGCTCGGTGATCTGCGACTCCATGATGTCGGCATTCGCGCCGGTATAGCTCGTGGCGACATTGATGGTGGGAGGATCGATGGACGGATACTCGCGGACCCCGAGGAACTTGAATCCGAGCAGGCCGAACAGCATGATGATGATGCTCATGACCATCGCGAATACCGGCCGCTTCAGACTTATGGAGGGAAGGCTCATAGACCGTCGGGGAGGGGCAGGTCAGGCGGCGTCAATTGGGCGCGACCGCGACATTGAGGTTCATCTTGGGCCTGACAAACAAAAGTGACGAGGTGACGACCGTATCGCCTGCCTCCAAGCCGTCGGTGATCTGCACCATCGATTCGGTACGGATCCCGGTATGAACGACTCTCGCTTCCGCCAGGCCGGCCTTCACGATGAAAACGTTCTTGTTCCGGATATCGGGAATGATGCATTGCGAAGGTACCATGAGCGCGTCATCAATGCGTTTCAAGACCACTTCGACGTCGGCGAATGCGCCGGGCAGAAGCTTCGCATCGGGATTCTTCACGAGCGCCCGCACCTTGATCATGCGGGAATCCTCGTCGACATGCGGTTCAATTGCGAAGACGTTCGCGGTAAAGCCCTTTGTAAATCCTGAAATGGTGAATTTGATGACATCGCCCTTATTTATTTCCGGAGCGTATTTTTCGGGTACCGAGAAATCGATCTTCAGGGGGTTTATTTTCTGCAGGGAAGCGACGACCGTCGCCGGGGTGAGGTAGGCTCCGGGACTGACATTGCGGAGACCAACGATGCCGTCGAACGGCGCCCTGATTTCCGTCTTTTCGATCTGCGCCTTTATGTTGTCGATGTCGGCGAGCACCCCCTTCAGCTCGGTCAGCGCGTTGTCGTAATCCTGCTGCCCTACGCCGCTTACGGCCAGGAGCGCTTTCATGCGCGCTTCGGTACGCTCGTCGGATTCCCGCTGCGCCTCGAGCTTCTTGAGCTGCGCCTGCAGGTCGTCGTCGAAGAGTTTCACCAGCAGGGTTCCGGCTTTAACGAATGACCCCTCCCGGAGATTGAGCTGCGTGATGGAACCGGATGCCTGAGCCTGCAGGTCGACGCTTTCCGACGCAACAAGCGTTCCCGATGAAAGAATATTGTTATCGAGAGCCTTCGGCCGGAGGACGATTCCGCTTACCTGCAAAACTCTGTTTTTAGGCGGGCCCTTGGCCGCGACGCTGTAGGGCGGATTGATCACTTTGTTATAAAGAATGATTGAGGCGATGAAAATCAGGAAACCTGCAATAATCCAGGAAAATTTCGGCATATACTGCAACTTTTTCCTCTCACTGCACCCTGATGGTAGTTTTAAGACGATCTTTCACCATTTGCAGCGATAAAAATAATTCATGAACGCATTCGAAGTCTCGATGCGGACCTATCAGGACGCCCGGGGTGAGAGGCTATCGGATGCTGCAAACCGCTCTGAAACCATACGCGTTGGTTCCGTCCTCAGGATCACTGTTATTACGGCACGCCGAGCATAAAAGGAAGGCAGAAAAGGCATTCCATGCACTGCCGCGGAGGACGCGGTAAGCGCCGCTTGCCGGTCCTCTCGGATTGGTCTGGGAGCCTGTGCTGTAATTTCCATACCAATCGCCGCACCACTCCATCACATTTCCCGACATATCATACAGTCCCCAGACATTCGGTGTTTTGGTCGCTACCGGCAACGTTCCGTTTGAAGAATTGCTGCTCCAAACGGTATTTGCGCTCATCGCCGCAGTATCGGCAGTCGTCAGCGGAGGATAGCTCTTGCCCCAGTAATAGTCCGTGGTGCTGCCGGCCCTGCATGCATACTCCCACTCCGATTCCGTCGGAAGCCGACAGCCGTTCTTCGAGGTATCGACGGCCAACCCGGGAAGATCATACGTGCCGTTCCCGGCAACGCCCGAGATTGAAGTAAAAGAATAAACCGTATCCTTGCCGTCCCGCTTGCTGCGCCCATTGCAGTACAGAACCGCATCAAACCAGGTAACGTTTTCCACCGGCCTATTCGTATTTCCGGTGAAATTCGATGGATTAACCCCCATTAATGTCTGGTAATCGCCCTGTGTCACCTCGGTTGTGTCCATGAAGAACGATGATACCGATACCGAATGCACCGGCTGTTCATCAGCGCTCGCACCGGCGCCGCCGATATCGGGATTCGGTTGCCCCATTTGAAACGCTCCGCCCTTGATTTCCACCATGCCGGCAACGTGAATGACATTTTGCGCTCCGGTCGGATTGCTTTTACCGCACCCCGGAATCAACACCAGGACTATCGCCGATGCATACGCCAGTAATCCAATTCTCATTATAACCGTTTCTCCTCCTGAGGACCATAGGGTATGCGCAAACATCCGCGCAATTAAAACATCCGCCGTTTAACAAAAAGATACACGGAAGAGAGGCGCCGTTGCCATCGCCCCTCTTCCTTATTAAGAGCTTATCCATAAATAAAAGTTGTTTGTCTGAAACATATCATCGCACAGGCGAGTTGAATAAGTCCTTCATAACTACGAGCTAATTTTTCAAAACGGACCAGCAATTTCCGATATCGATTAAGCCATGAATGACATCGCTCGACCACCCACCGGCGGGCTTTATACTTCGGATTTTTGCGTTTCATTTCGATTTCCTCACCCCGCTGTTTGATATGCGGAATGTAGCGTCGATTCAAGCATTCTTTCAACGCAGGTTCACCGCTGTATCCTTTATCAGCACACAAATGATGCGTTCGCCTTTGCTTCGTTTTCGGACGCTTTACCACAATGTTGTTCAACGTTTCAGGAAGTAATTTCATGTCGTGAGTCTGGGCTCCGCTGACGATGATCGACAGTGGGATTCCACGGCCGTCTACGAGAACGCTTCGCTTGGTTCCTTTTTTTTCCCCGATCTGTGGGATTTGGCCCCACCTCCTCAATTGCCAGTGGTGCCTTGTTCATTGAACCATCAATACTTTGCCATCTCCAGGCGATTCCTTCCATCTCATCGTACTCGGCAAGGCCTGCTTTCCAAAGTTTTTCAAATAATCCGGCAGCCTGCCATTCAAGAAAATATCGGTGGAGCGCACTTGCGCTGCCAAAACGCTCTTTGGGCGCAGCTTTCCATTGTATTCCCGTGCGCAATACGTATACAATGCCTTCAAGCACCTTTCTTGGAGGAATTGGCTTCCTTCCTCCTCCGGGGTCGCGTATATACTTCCGTTTCCGGTTCCTCTGTTTCTTGGGTATGTATGGCTCAACCTTTTCCCAAAATTCATCAGAAATATCCCATGAATACAGCCGTTTCGACGCGTTTTCATCCATGCACTAAATATGATAAATGCCAACCTCAATGTCAATATTATTTATGGATAAGCTCTAAGACATTACCGCGGCATGAAAAATTCATTTATTACTGCGATGATAGCAATGTGCAAAGCCGCACTTTTCCGATGAGATTGTTATTGACACTCATGGTGAGAAGGTAAATACCCCTGGGCAATTTGCCAAGCTCCTGCCAAGTCACCGATCCCTGAGTTTGCGCCAAGATGGTCCGTTTCTCAGCAAGACATTTTCCTGCGAGTGAAAATACAGAGAATACCGCGGCGCCCGGTTTGCCGGTATTGAACCGGATGGTATATGCCGCCATATTGATTGAAAGGCCGCTTTTATCGGAAAAATCCCTTTGAGGTGCAGCAAAACCCGGCTCCAAGGTTCCCACGACCGGGGTGGCTGTGGTAAAGTAATCGAGCGAGTCTGGGTATGCCGGATTGAAAGCTGGTAGAAGATTGTTGATATATTGGGCGAGGCCCAGACCGATGCTTCCCATTCCCTCGGGTCCTGTGGCCACGCATCGGGCGAGTTCAAACGCGCCGTAATCGGTAAAGTGCGTGGTCGGATCGGCATACATCGCCTGCACGTTCGTGCCGACCGATTTGTGCAACGCTATTACCATGGAATTCAGGTCAATCATCTTCACCGTATCACCCTTTGCGGCGACCCGGCACATCTGCGCAAGGCCCCCGATCGATGTGGTCGAGTCATTTTCAGCCAGGCGGGCGGTGGGAGTGACGAAGACCGGAATTGCACCATGGGCCCGGGCGCTGTCCCGGTACACCTTGAGATTCTTTGGATAGTTGATGCTGTCGGTGGGGTCTTTCTCATCGTTGTGCCCGAATTCCGCGAAAATATAATCGCCCGGTTTAACAAGGGCTGAGATCATTTTCAGCCTGTTCTGGGCGATAAAACTTGCTGCCGTCAAGCCTGATTCGGCATAGTCCGCCACCACTACCTGCGGAGTAAACATTTCGGTGATCATCTGGGGCCATGAACAGAACGGTTCGGCAGGCTGATCGACTGTGGTTGAATTGCCGCACATGTAGAAAGTAATGACCGAGCTGTCGGCTTTTGCAATATCCATGCCGCATACGGCCGGATGCGCACCGGTGAATAAAAAACTCAGGTTGGAATCCAAGTCTTCGTAGGTCAGTTCGCGCGTCGTGCGACTTATGGTGATGTTGCCGTACTTATAATCGCGCCGGTAGATGTTGAACGTTTTGGTCACAAATTGACCCGCTGCGGTCGAAACCCTGTCTACAAAAAGCCGCCGCTGTTCTCCATAGACGCTCGTTACTGCAGCCGCGCTTGCGTCACCGATATAGATCGTGGCCTTATAGGCTCCAAGCGGCAGTTTGACAGAAAACGAAAACGGCTCGGTGCTGGTACAGTAATCGTTCAGCAAGGTGTCGGCACCGGTCCGGGTGACTGCGGTAATTTTCGTGGCCGCATTCGCTGAATCCCACCCATACCCCAGGGCCGGTTTTGAATTATAGAGCATGGATGGGGTTACCTTGATGTAACCCGGCTCAGCAGAACCGGTCCCGAAATCAAAATGGAGGGGGAGTGTCAGGGTTTGTGCATTGAGATTAACGGCAAGAATCACCGCACCCAGGAACAGGGCACCGATGGACAGACGAGTGGCACAGAAATAATTTTTTCTTCGTTGCATTTCTGCCTCCCTTTCAAGTATTATGGTTTTGTTGCATTCGATGATTTGATAAAATTGTTTTTGACCGACATCGAAATCAAGAAAAAAACCTCGCTTTCGCGATTCTGGAAAAATGCACCTGCATTCATTCCGCCTGGCTATGAACTCCTTCTTTTTTCGGGAATTATATACTTTACTCCCTACTCGCTTAAAACAAGCATTTTTTGATACATAGATCTTGTGCGAGCCTTTATAATTGCCTCCGTAGAGGGGTTAGGAAATTAAGTATATAGTTCCCCTTTTTTCCACATCATGAAAATAAAATCTGCTGCCCTGCTTTAATTTTTATTATATTATCGATTGACGCAGCCTGAATGCTGCAATATCTTCAAATGGCAGGGGGAGAGAGGATGCTTATGAAAAAGTGGCTTGTTGCCCTCGCGGTGCTTGTGACGGGAGTCGGATCGATTGCATCGGGCGGCATTATTTCCGGCACGGTCGTCGATTCTCTCGATACTTCAATCGCCAACGCCACGGTTACCCTTAAGAGCAGCGGGGCGGATACCTTTACCACCGTTTCCGGGCAGTTTACTCTTTCCGTTAACGCTACCGCTACCATTCTCCGGCAAGTGCTCGCCACCGACGCCATGAAAATTGACGGGGCGACCCTCTTTTTTTCCGCAAAAACGAACGAACGGCTCCGTGTGGACCTCTATACCCTTCAGGGACGGTTAATCGCAACGGTTCTCAACCGGACCTTCGGCGAAGGCGCCTATTCCTTCCCGCTGAACTCTTTCATGAGCAGGAATATCGGCTCCGGCGTCGTGATGATGAAAATAACCAAGGGTGATGAGCAGATGGTGCATATCTGCGTACCGCTTGGCGTGCCGTCGAATTTGCATATCGGATCGGGGACCGGGGGTACGGCCACGCCGATCAATGGCAACGCCGTGACGGCTATTCCGAAAAGCGGCATTACCGTCGCAGCCGTGCTCGTGGACAGCCTGATCGTCACCGATTTTGGCTACCTTCCGGCGGCAATTCCGCTCAGCAGTTATGCAACCCAGAACGTGGGTACTATAGTCATCCACCTGACGCCGGTGGAGTTTGCCGTCAGGCACAGTGCGGATTCGGTCCTGGCGCTCATGACCAATACCCAGAAAGCGGGCCAGATGACCGAGGTCCAGCTTAATAATTCCTCGGGTACTGCGAGCGGCAGGCTCACCAACGCGCAGGTTGCCTCAATGTGCATCGGCTCGGTCTTTAACGGCGGCGGTGATGCCGTCCTCACCGCGACGGGTAGTACTCCAAAGGGTCTTGCCGGATGCGTTGATACGATTCAGAACGTTGTCATGACTCAGTCCACCCTGAAAATCCCGATGATTTACGGGCAGGACGTCATTCACGGGGTAGCGGAGATCTACGGATGTACCGTGTTTCCGCATAATATCGGACTGGGTTGCACGCACGACTCCGCTCTGGTGGATAAGATGGGCCAGATCACCGCCACGGAGGCCGCAGCATGCGGCATCCGGGTCATGTTCGGGCCGACGGTTTGCACCCCGCGCAATATTAAATGGGGTCGTACCTATGAAGGGTTCGGCGAGGAGCCCGCAGATAATATTAACGTGGGATTGGCGGAGATGCGCGGAGAGCAGGGCAACGGCAACATAAATCAAAACACCGCCATTGCCTGCTGCATCAAGCATTTCATGGGAGACGGTGGAACCAGCAACGGACAGCAATCGGCGGCATCGACAGCCTTACCGACTCCACGATGCGGGCGCTTCACTTCTCGCAGTATGTTTACGGGGCGCGTGAGGGTGCGGCGACCGTCATGACTTCTTATTCCGCATGGTATCGGAAGCCCTCCGGGCCGTATTTCAGAATGACGGTCGATTCCATTGCCATGGGCAGGATGCTGAAGAAGGAGGCGGGTTACATGGGGTTTACCATCAGCGACTGGGATGCCGTCCGCCCTAGGCGTGTCGGCGCCTATAATGCAAGCTGCGTCGCCCAATCGGTCAATGCAGGTCTCGATATGGCAATGGTCGTCGGCGGCAGCAACCCGGGGGTGTGGATCAATGAAATCGTATCGGACATCACCAGCGGTACGATTCCACAGGCCCGCGTCAATGATGCCGTGCGAAGAATTCTGAGAACTAAATTTCGCATGGGTCTTTGGAGTCACCCTTATTCGGATACCGCGGCCCGGGCGCAGGTTTTTTCCGCCTCTTCGCAGGCGGTCGCCCGGCAATTGGTCCGCGAATCGCTCGTTCTGCTGCAAAACGATACGGTGAGCGGCGCCCCGGTTCTTCCGCTGAAAAGCACCGACAAGGTCGTGGTCGTCGGGCCGTATGCCAACGAAATGGGCGTCCAGTGCGGCGGCTGGACCATCAGCTGGCAGGGGAGTGCGACGCAGACCGGGATTGCCGGACAGACGATTCTTGCCGGGCTGCAGACCGTCGGCGGTACCGCCAATGTAACCTACGACCAGACCGCAACCGGCCTTGCCACCGAGAATCCTACAAAAATCATCCTTGTGCTGGGTGAAACGCCCTATGCCGAGGGGAACGGCGATAATCTCAATAGCCTCACCTTGGCAAATGAAGCCAACGCCAGTCTCCTTACCACCTGTTACAACAGTGGAAAGCCGGTCATCCTCATTCTTCTTACCGGGAGGCCGCTGATTATCTCCTCCACCCAATTGTCTCAAATCAAAGGCCTCGTTGCCGCATGGCTTCCCGGTTCGATGGGAATCGGCGTTGCGGACGTTCTCTATGGAGGAAGTTACAACTTTACCGGTACGCTTACCTTCACCTGGCCTGTATCGTACGCGCAGATTCCGATTCACGGGGGAGAGGTGTATGCCGATGAACCGCACGGAAGCGGGGGCACGCCGCTGTATCCGTATGGATATGGACTGCACTACTGAGTTAAGAATCCCCCCGCATAGCGGGGGGCATTTATTGAGAGTGCCCGTAGTGATTTCATACAGACCGGCGAGGTCGCGGTCGAGCGTGACTTTTTTCCCGCGAATGATATGAATCTTGTTTTCAATCACTTCCTGAGGCCCCGTAGAGCGTCAGGATTAAAAATTCGATTGGCTTGTGCTCTGCTCTGGTTAAAAGTTTGGAAAATGCTGGGAAGGTGTCGCTCCAAGTGTCGCTTTTTAGGTCGATTTTCAGCGTATCGGGGAGTAGTGAGGTATTGACTAATCATAAAATACCCCGAAAATAAAAAACCCAGAAATCCAGTAAAATCAAAGAGTTTCAGGGCCTTTTATACGGAGGGGTAGGGATTTGAACCCTAGGTAGCGTTTCCATTACGCAGGTTTAGCAAACGAAAGGGTAGGGAAGTGTAACAAAATGATTTTAATCTTTTAGAAATCCCCGTGTTATGCACGGGGTCAATTCCTTGAGGTTATACCGGTAATGATTCTTGCCTTCGGTATTAAAAAAAAGTCCAGAGTCGTAATGCAAAAGCCTCGATTACAGCTTAAAACAAAAGCCATGGCCTATGGCCGTGATCGTTTACAAACTTAATATTTTGTATAGCTCGGCATTCAGCATTCCCCAGCGATGGTAGACCGGGACTATTATGCCAATGCAAAAAGGGTTCTCTCTAATAGATATTAGTTCCCTCGGCTATGCCGAGGGGTCTGCGCCCTAAGCTCTTGCTGTCAGCGCGGCCATGATGTACCTCCGATGGTGCATAAAGTCACCATTAACCAAAGGAGGTACAGATGAGCCGCTTTCAGAAATTAAGTCATACGGTGTGGGAGTGCAAATACCACATCGTATGGTGCCCGAAATACCGTTTTCGGGTGATGCAGTATAAAGTTCGGTATTACGTTCGCGATGTAATGCGCGAATTATGCCGACGGCACAAGGTTGAAATACTGGAAGGCAATGTCCAGACCGATCACATACACTTGGTGCTGAGCATATCGCCGAATTACTGTGTAAGTCGGGTACTGGGAAACTTGAAGGGGAAGAGTTCGATACAGATATTCCGGAAATTTGTAGGATTGCGCAAGAAATACTATGGTCAGCACTACTGGTCGCGCGGTTATGCAGTGACGACGGTTGGTATGGATGAAGAGACGATAAGGAAATATGTTCGGTGGCAGCAGCAAAAAGACCGTGAGGAAGATGCTACTCAACTGCAATTACCTTTGGAATAGGAAAGCGCCCTTATAGGGCGCTCAATTAATGCCCCCCGCTATGCGGGGGGATTCTTTACGTGGAAATCGACCGGGAAAAAGGAAGCTGTAGCCCCTTCACCGAAAAAACCGTGAAATTCGCGTAAAAACAGGTGTTTCCTACGGTCTTGAAAACTGTTGCCCATAAGGGCTTGGGGGTTCGAGCCCCTCATCATCTGCCATTTATCAATTAAAATGGCGGAGCTTGCTCAGGGCGTATAATACATTCAAGATCTATTATGCACCGCACGCCGTCCGACGTTCACCAGCGTGAGGCTCTCTATGCATTGCGATTCTAGGCACGCTACCTCCTCACCGCCGCTTCCCCGCTCGGCTCGCTCTCCAGGCCGTTCTTCGCGACGGAACTGACATAGTAGAATACCAGCCCCGTTCCTTCCGGCGGTTGGTCGACGAATCTCGACGTTCCCTTTTCAACCGTGGCGACCAGTTTTGGCGCCGCCCCGCGCTCGTAGCGGTAAACATGATAGGCCGTGACCGTGCTGTCAAGCGGCTCGTCCCAAAAGAGGGATATGACGGCGGTCAATGCGAGGGCGCGCATCCCGGCGGGGGAAAGCGGCCGATGCACCGGGACCCGGGCGGAAGCGAGGGGACCCGGCGAGCTCCGGTTTCCGTAGAGGTCGACGCACTTGACGGCGTAGCCATATGCAATCCCCGGGGCCGCCGTCGAGTCAACGAACCAGTTCCTCTTGATAGGCAGCGGAGAGGTGTCAAGCGCTGTGAAGGTTGAAGAATCCGCCGCCTTCCGGAACACCTGGTAGCCACCGAGACCGGGATTTACGGAACGCGCATCGGGCCAGAAAAGCCTGATACTGCCGCCGGCAACCGTTGCCGTCAAGGAATACGGTGCATGCTGCACCGGCGCGATCTTCGGCTGCGCGTACACGGTGTCGGAAGCCGGGCCGAGGACGTGGCTCGTGTTTTCCGCCCGCACGATGTAGCCATAGGAGACGAGCGGCCTGAACGATGCTCCGGTGTCGATAAATACCGCCTGTGAATCGGAAAGCGGAAGAAGCCCGGAAAACGGGGCGAATTTCGAGCCGTAGCCTTCGCAGCGGTAAACACGGAAGACCGTGATCAGCGGATCGGTGCGCCAAACGGCCAGGCTCACCCCGTTATTCACTTCGCTGCCATTCCGCAGGCGAAGCGGGAGCGGCGGGGTTAGGTCGCGAAAGATGCCGAACACGCGCGCTGTGGGCGGCGATTCCTCGCCGATGGCGCTGGTAATAGTCAACCGGTAGAAGTAGGTCCGCATGGGTTCTACGCTCTGGTCGGCATAGGCGGCCGTTGTCGAAGGCAGCGTAGCGATGACACTGAACCCGGAATCGTGCATGGCGCTGCGCCAGACTTTGACGCTGTGAACGTTTTTCGGATCGTCAAGACGCCAGCGGATTAGGAGCCCGTGGAGTGAATCGCTGCTCTCCACCGTGATGCGCTGCGGCCGGCTCACCCGGAAAAACGGGAACGCCGCGGCGAGCACGGTATCGGCGTTTGACCCGTGATTTCCGTAATAGTCGTAGGTCGCAAGGGAATACCGGTACAGGCTGCCGGGCGTGAGCCCGGTATCAATAAGCAGGACCCTGGCCGAATCGCCCTTCTCTTTCTGCAAAACGACGGTCGCTTTTTCCCGAATCACAAGCGGGCCAGCGCTTCTGTCCGTAGCGATCCCCTGCGCCCGCATCGCTTTCCACATTAGCGGAAGGTGCGCTGCCGCAAGCCGCCAAGTGACGCGAATGACATGCACGTCGTTTTCCCTGGAGACAAAAGATATCCGCACTTCCATCGGCTTGCCCGGCCAGGAGACAGGGAGTGATTGCACGGTCTCGCCCATCGCACCGTTTTTCAGGAGCTGTGTAATGCGGTATTCGTAGCTCGTGCCGGAAGTTGCACCCGAATCGAGGATGGTAACCCCGAGGGCAAGGCGCACAACAAGCACGCCCCCCCACCGCCGGAGCATATCGACGGACTTTTCAATCGAAATTTCTTTCCAGAGGGAGTCGACCGGAACAATCGGCCGCGGGATCACCGGGGCCATCGCTCGCTGCGACGCCTTGAGCCCGGCAGCAAACTCCCGTGCATTCTTCGGTCCCTCGACCCGGCGCAACGTGTCCCACGGCCCTTCGCCCGCCGTCCTGCGCTCGACCAGATAGGCTGCCACCTCGCTGATGCCTGGAACCGGGTTGCCCAGGGTTACATAAATGCCGGACGGTCCGGCCGCGGCAACCCACGACTGCCCGCTGCCCTGCGCGCCGGTAAGGCTCGCCAACCAGATTATAAAAATGATCGAAGCACTGATACATCGTCGCATGGAGTCCTCCACGAAGCCTTTTGACCGTTATGAATGAGATTTATAAATAATATGAATATGCTTTCCATCGCTTCCGATATGCCCTTCAATGCCGAATAAAACGTTGCCCGACCACGATTTACTTTCGCATATGCCGCTGCAGGATGAAGTGCAATAGGCTCCCACCCCGGCATATGCTGATCCCGAAAGCATCATGGCACCACTGGCATCGGCCCACCAGCTGCCGTCAGTTTTGAAGAATCCGTCAAAGCCTTCGTCATAGAGAACGCTCATCGACACACCGGCGCACCCGACAATGCAGGATGCGCCGAGACTCATGCCCGCTTCCATAAAGGCATCCATCCCTGCGGTAAAACCGACGCCCTGGCTGAATGTCATGCCCATGCGAACATCCGCGCCGACGTTGACCCACACGTCTGCGCTGACCACGACAAGATCGATATCGATGTTCGGAAGGTCGAGAAATTGCTGCACCGGCATGCTCGTACTCCCCTCAAAGTAGAACCCGCTTATTCTGGAGGAAGGAAACGATGAGGGAAGGGAACCCTTGTGTTGATAGACCCAGGAATTCTGGCCGAATTCATTAATTATATCCGAGGTTACCGGATAATCGCCGAACAGCATGGCTGCCATGCCGGTATCGGCGGGGTTTGAAAGAGCCATGGTCGAGGCGCAAAGGAAGTACCAGCCGTCCTTATCGAACACCGCATCGGCAGTGCCTGAGGCATGGGCACCGGAAAAGTTCTGATCGAATTGCAGGTTCCCCTGCAAGCACCCGCTCTTCGGGTCAAAAGTAAGCTTCAAGTTTCCGAATGGGGTCGTGATGTTTTTCACCCCGACCTGCTGGTTGTCGGCAACGATGTCGCCTGATACGATGAAGGCCAGGTGCCCGCTGGTCACCCCGACCGAACCGAACAGGTCGCCGTCGAAATGAAAGTTGTTCCATACGTTGTTTTCAATATGCATGCCCCCGGCGACATTCTGCAAACCGCAATTCCGGCTTTGCGTGACATAGTAGAACTTCTGGCCGGGCAGAATCGTTATGCCGATGGAATCCTTAGTACGCTTCAAAGTCACGGGAAACGAGAACATGCCCGGCTCGCTGACGCTGCCTTGGGCGGAAAAGCCGGAGGTATCAAATTTCTCGGAATGGCCGGCAAAGCCGAAGCTGTCGGCCTGCACGCCGTTGACCTGCCAGGACATCGTAAAAGGCTGGAAACTGAAGGCGAGGGCGCTGCCGCTGGACATCCGATAGAAATCGATTGAAGTGGGTTCCGTCGGCACTCCCGGAATTTTAAGATCGATCGTTCCTGGAACAACGGCACCGCTGTCCATGATCAACTGCTGCCCCGGCTTGAACGATGCGAAGCCGTAAAGGGTGAGGGGTTTGCTGTCGAGATCGAAGTTTTTTGTCGTCCCGTCGCTCAGGAGCTGAAAATCGCTGATCGCCAGTTTGTCCTGTGCGTTGCATCCCGGAAGCCCCGAGACGGTGCCGGCGGGGTTGGCGTTGGCAGGCCACCCGATGAGCGACCAATGGTTTGTGTTCGGGTCGTAGCCGAAGTGCACCGTACCGGTGACCGCGATGGACGGGGCCCTTGATGATCGGAGTGTGTCGAGAGAGAAGGAGCCAGCGGCCAGGGCGGTGGGCGTGATTTTCATTCCGGCGAACGGGATCAACAGGGAGCCTGCCTGCACCATGCCCGTGTCAAGCAGCAGGCCGTGCGCGTCGATTGACCATTGCGTACCGGTCAGCTTCCATTGCTCCAGAGGAATGGATACCGATTTCATGCCCGCGAGCGGAACGAGGCTCGACGCCGACAGCCGTACCGCGCCGATGTTCAGGTTGATATCCTGCGGCTGCAGGCCGGTAATGGCGGAGTGAAGCGTCGTCAGGAGAACAGCGGTATCTCCGCTCAGGTATGAGCTGTCGGCCGAGGCCACTGCCTTGAAATCGAGCAGGGTATAGTTGATGTCCGCGCCGTTGGAGTCGGTAATGCCGAGCTTTTTGCCGGGGAGCGGATCGCTTCCCGATGCGGTCAGTGCCGGAAGAATTTTCCCGCCTGCTTCAAGGGAGAATCCGCCCAGCGCCACCCCATCCACGGCAAAGTCGCCGCCCGGAACCGTCACTTGCCCCATTATAACGTCGTCAGTTCCTGAGGTGTTGACCTGCAATCCGTTGCCTCCATTGCGGAGGTTGCATGCCAGGCCGCCCCGTTTCATCGGCATTGCATTGAGGTCGGTGACAAGGGGCAGCGCTGCCGGCCGGGCGGTTGGAATGCCTCCGGCGTTCTTCGGCCCGGCGGTAACGGCGATCGTGGGGAACGGGATGCGCAGGGCTGTATCGATTTTAAACCGGTTATTGGACGGAATTTTTACCAGCGCTCCCTTGATCGTGACCGTGCCGCCGCTCTGGCCGAGGGAGTCGATCTCGACCGGGAATCCGAGCAGGCGGGTGATGTCCATCTGGGAGTAAAGCTGCATGGCGATATCCACGTTCCGCGCATCGCTGTCTGACGCGGCTATGACGGTTTGCCCTCCGATAAAGGTGGTATCCTTGCTCGTTTTGGCGGCCTTTACCGTCAGTCCGTTGACCATGGGAACATCGTGGAGTACATAGGCTCCATTATTATCGGTAAATGTCTGGGCCAGTATGCCATCGATGAACACCTGCGCGCCGGCGACCGCAACTCCGCTACCGAGCTTCACATGGCCGTTTATATGCGTCGCACCGGTCAGATACACGGCAATCACTGTCTCGGACCTGGAGGCCGGCACGCATGCATTGACAACGGCAGGCAGGAAATCCTCGCCGGCGGGTCCCGAAACATTCAGCGTAACCTGGTCTGCGGCGGAAGAGTATTTGTAGAGGGCAGCGCCCTGGTCATTCGTGGTAAAAGCGGAATCGCTGATTTTTACCATGGCGCCGGCAAGTGGTTTGGCGCTTTTAGGAGCCCTCGCAGAGCCGGCGAGCACCGTTACCCGGAGCCGATGCTTGATTTGATAAACAGTAATCGAACCGAGGGACTGGCCGTCTTTGGTGATATCGACATAGACGGTCTCGGGAAAATATTGCGCGCTCAGGTCCGGCGTCACGACGACGCACTGATGCGGAGCCTTAGGCGCCTCCGATGAAAAGGGCGCCGGAGGAAACGTTATCGAGGCGGGCATCGATACCATACCCGAACTGTTATTGCTTGATTTGCTATAGGCCATGAACGGCGTGGCATCGGCGTGAACCATGACTCCGTCGCCGATCTGCACTGTCGCGGAAATGCCCTGGCCGTTTTCGTCAATAATCGTGCCCGCTACCACGGCGTCGGGCTGCAGAAAGAGGTCCTCATTGCCGATCTGCATGCCGAGTTTCAACGGAGGCAGCGCTCCGGAAGATGAATCCTTGAATCCCCGCATGCTCCCGCAGAGCGAATCATAGTGTGTTGAATAAATTCCGGTGTTCGTGCTGAGGTTGTCGAAAACATATCCGCCGGATGCCGAAGCAGTTCGGGACCCGATATTCCATGCGATAGTGCCTGACGCTGTTGGAACGTTCTCAAACAAATTGACCTTCGCGCCCGGCAGCGGAACCCAGGTGGTCGTTGTATCGGCCCGGTACACATGGCCGGCGATGCGCGGAGTCAACGGAAACATAACCAGGGTATACGCGTCGGCCGGCTCCACGTATTCATTATTGAAAGCCGCGGTATCGTTCAGGCTGTACTTGTAACTTACCGGGGTGAAAGCATAGTGGTACTGGCACGTCGAATCGGTTGCGGCATAGAGGATGTAGCCGTCATTCGCCCCGCCGATATTCTTTACAAGATTACCGAAGGTGATGCAGCCGGTATCCGGTCCCGTGTTTGACGTCTTTCCCTCGGCGATCACCTGGGCCTGGAAAAGGGAGTCGCCCTGGGCGGGATGCGGCCATCCCTCATCCGCGGGAACGCCAAGGGGACGGTTGTTCCGCAGCAAATAGACGGTCACGCCGCCGAGCGGCGCCTGCGTAACCTGCTGCCCGGCATTCTGGGCGGTCGGCAGGACCTTGACCTTCACCGAATACTTGCGCACCTGGGCGACCAGTTCCCCGACATTGTTATCGACGCCCGCTGCTGGTGTCAATTTGACAAAAGGGCTGCAATAGTACGGACTCTGTACCATGAGGCAGGCAACGCGGGTCAGAGCCACGCTTCCCGGCGCCCCTCCATTATACCCCGATGGAATGGTAAAAATGAACGAGCCGAAGGTGTCCTTGGAAACGAACTGAAATGAAAAATTTCCGTTTTCATCGGTGATCCCCGTTGCAAGAGTGTCATGATTTCCTTCGATGTACATCGGCGGTATCATCTCCGGCCCCTGTCCCGCGTAGTTTGTCATGGAAGCTTTCGGATCAACGAAAATGTCGCCGGTGGGGGAATGCCAGACAATCCGTTCCACGAGCACCACCGGTACGCCGGCCAGCGGGGGATATTGGTGGGTGTGGCCCGGTGCTGCGTAAACAGGCGTGAACCAGTAGCCGAGGGTGCCATGCATGAACATATTGGGGATGATCGAATAGTTCAATCCATATTGCGTGGCGGTCGCCGTGGCTGTATGTGCCAGGCTGCCGGTATTCGATGCCGGAGCCTTTCCATAGGCGAAAACCACCGGATCGCTCTGCCCGCCGTTTTTGATGACAACGCGTCTCTGCGGATCGGTCGCGATCACCACTGCGGCATAGGATTTGCCCGCCACCAGGGGAGGATCCGACGGCCCGACGATGCAGGTCGTTGCCGACGTCGATTCCTGGATGAGCGACCAGGTGGAGGCCAGGGCGTCATTGGCATTGCGGTTGTTCGGCATGAGCTCCACGATGCGCAGGGTATAGACGATTCCCGGCGGCGCTCCGGGCGGCGGGGTCCAGCTGAAAAGAACATGCTGGGAACTCATGACCTGCGCAGCACCGGCCTGCACACCGGGGGTTTGCGATACATCGGTCTGCAATTGCGTGGTGGCGGCCCGCGTCTGGGACGCGTAAAAATCGTTCCCGACCGTGTCGTTGTTCTGGGGTTGCACGATGACCGGTGGGTCGAGGTTGGTAATGCTGAACTGCGAGCAACCTGACCCTTCAAGCGAGAGTTGCGCGCCGTTTGAATAATCGAATGCCGTGAAGCAGATAGAGTACTCTCCTTCCGGCAAACCGCCGCTGCTGATGATCTGGTTTTTGGTGATGTTGGTAAAGTCAAGGTAATTCGGATTCAGGAGCGCTTGGAGGCCGCTGACGGTGAGAATCAGCGGAACACCCGTCGGGAGCGTGAGCGGCGCAGGCTTGTAGCCGGCTTGCGTGGCAATGATGATGCCGTTTGAGTTGCCGGAGATCTTCGCGGCCAGCCGTATCTGAAGCGTTCGATTCGAAGGGCCGATCAGCGTCACCTGGATCTTGTTTTCCTGCGAAGTCCAGTCCGAGATATTGGGAGAGACCGGCGGCGTGATCACGGTCACAATCGTCACTTTCTGGGCCAGCGCGGAGAACAGCGAACCGGCGAGCGCGACGCAGAGCAACAGGTTAGCGATCACCGTCGAGAGTGATTTCATGGGAACTCCTCCTCAAACTTCAGAAAAATTTTGCAGGGACGCATGACTATACGCCCCCGACTATCGCGTATTGAGACAAAATAATATGACGGATGTCTTTTGACTTTCCACCTATATGCATACGCACATATATTGATTTTAACGCTCCACTTGTTTTAGAACGATACGCCATACGTCAGCTCCCCGGACCGGTTATTTGAATACTGCGTATTGTTCTCCCCCGTCCAGCTCTGGGAAATCGAGTAGCGGCCCGAGAAGGTATGCCGCTTGCTCACGATCCAGGAAACCTGCATGCCCGAAACTTCATCGATCTTGCCGTAAGAACCGGCTGCACTGCTCGTTTCGTACCCGCCGCTGTTATCGAGGCTTACGGTAAGCGAACGGTTGAAAAAACCCTTGGAAACCCGGAGACCCGACGTCAGCATATCGGTGCGGATCGCGGAGATAATCGAATGAGTCCATGACGCAGACGGGCTCAGGGTCATGCTGAGAGGCACGTGAGTCGCACTATACGAAAAAAGGCCATAGAGCGACGAATTGCCGGCGGTTGCCTTGCTATAGTCGACAAGCTCCTGAAACTGGCCGGTGAGGCATAACAGGTGCGACCAAGTCGTGCCGGTAAACATGAGAGTCGGCGTGACGGTGAGCGTATGCAAGGACTGATTGATCGCGGAGGAATCATAAAGGGAATCAAGCTTCGATTTCTGTCCCGTAGTGTAATTGCAGTACGAGGCATCGAACCCGAATATGGAATTGGGATGCAGCGAAAGGTTCACGGAACCGACGACCCGCTGCGTGGTCTGCACCTTATTGCGGGCAAGATTATCATGCTGCAGGCCGAATTTGCCGCTCAGCGACAGCTTCCCTTTCACCAGCCGCAGTGATGGGGCGATGGAGAACTCTTCAACGTCGTTCTGGACGAAATAGGCACCGAGAGAGGTATAGCCCGGCTGGACCCGCTTGTAGAGCAGTGCGGTCGAGACCAAGGGCCACGACAGGCGCAACCCGCTCTGGACGGCCCAGGCATACGACGAGGAAATGTTGGGGCTGATGAGGCTTTTGACAATAGAAGGCAGATGCAGCACCGAGTCGGGAAGGGTATCGGCACGCAGGTCCCGGGTGAGCGCGCTCATTGCAGCGTCGAGGTCCCAGGTTATATGCGATGCTATCATCTGGTGCGTGGAGATCCCGGCTATTACATTGCTCGACGGCGTGACGCCCGAGGCGGCGGCGTTTTTCGCATTGATCGACTGGGTGTCGTCCGATGCCCGGAAGAACAGGAGATCCACATAGTGGGCGGCGGTCCCGACGCCGAGTTTGACGCCGAGACCCGTGCGCCGAAAGGCCGGGGCCGAATCGGAGGTTTTGCCGAGTTGCATCGTGTCCGGGACTTTTACCGTATCGGGGTGTCCCGGCACGGAAAGGGAATCGACCACGATAACAGTATCGATCTTTTTTAAAGGATCAGTCGCCTGCACTGCCTGCTGCAGACGGCCGTACATGAACCCGAGTCGCAATATGCCGGGATTCAATTCGGCTCCCGCCCCCAGAAAGGTATGTCCCGCAAGCGTGAAAGGAGAAAAGGTCATCGAGCGAAAGCCAAGGTGCACGGTCGCCCATTTGTAACTGGGGCTGAGGCCGAATTCATTGAAGGGCTGCTGATAACTGGTGCTGGTGTTACTCAGCGAGAAAGAAAACGGCAGCGCAAGGCCGTAAATCGACAGCACCGGCGAACCGGTAAGCACCCCCGCGAACGCAGGACTGAATTGCTGAGCGCCCACGGTGCCCATGGTCATTGATGTTGCCTGGATCGATCCGGATAACTTCACCGGGGTCTGGCCCGAAAGGTTATCGAGGCTCTGGGATCGGACGGCCCAGAATGAAAGGATGGTTAAGGCGAAAGCGAGATGGAAAGGAACCGGGCTGCTGAATTTTCTGCGGAACTCCTCCATAGCGCCCGCTCCTGTAATCTTAGCACCTCAATGATTAAAAGATAAAATATATTCAAGCAATCTTGTGCAGAATGGATATTTAATTTGCCGTACTATTGCGGCGTTAAACGAGCGCTTTAGCGCCTGCATCCCGGCGCCGATCCCCTTCCGGTCCATCCCTTACCTTATCCGGTTTCCTACGCGTCGCGTAGAGCGTCAGGATTAAAAATTCGACAGTTCGTAATCGGAAAAGGTCTTAAGAAAAGGTGTACCGTGCTCAGATTAAAGTTTAAGTGTCGGGTTTAGTGTCGGGTTTTTGGTCGTAGTGTCGGGTTTTTCAGCGTAGTGAGGCATTTTGGGCCGTTTACTTCTCTGAAATTACCCTTAAAATAAAAAACCCCGAAATCCAGTAAAATCAAAGGGTTTCAGGGCCTTTTATACGGAGGGGTAGGGATTTGAACCCTAGGTAGCGTTTCCACTACGCAGGTTTAGCAAACCTGTGCCTTAAGCCACTCGGCCACCCCTCCAACGCGTGAATTATTAACAAGTTGCTAAATATACTTTTCGACCTTGCAGCGTACAAGGCGAAGCAGTGTGATCAGGCGCGGGGATGTACATTATGCCGGCTTAAAGAGTCCCGGTCTCCGTCTGAAGCCGGTAGGGGATAAGGAGCAGGTTTGTAATAAAACCGTAATGCGGGGGCTTGCTCTTTTGTTATTTTAATAGCAATTAACAGGTTATGTGCTGCCCCTTCCTGCCGATAGTCAGTGAAGGATTGCTAACAGCTTAATTTTTTTATGGGTTGATGGAATAGCAGCCTCGTTGTATAATTAATCGTATTCCCGAATTATTCCAAATCCGGGGGAGGGTGGATACTGGCTTATGGACAGTAAGACTCTTCGTGAAAATGTCAATCGATACCTGACCAATTTCCTGGCCAAGAATGAGGCGACCGCCACGCCCTACGATCGCTATCTTGCGCTTGCCTACGCGGTTCGCAGTGAACTCATGGAAAAATGGATCGAAACCCAGAAGCGGTATCACGAACACAATGTACGACGGATATATTATTTGTCTACCGAGTATATCCTCGGGAAAAACCTCCTGCAAAACATGCTGAGTCTCGGCATCGAGAGCGAGATGGCGCATGCAGTCAAATCGCTCGACTATTCCATCGAGGAGCTCTATGCCGAGGAGGACGATTACATGCTTGGCAATGGCAGTGAGGGGCGGATTTCGGTCTGCTTTCTTGAAGCGCTTGCGTCCCAAGGCTACCCAGCCATGGCCTACGGGATACGCTACGACTACGGCCAATTCAACCAGGAGATCCGCAACGGCGTCCAGATCGAGCGTCCGAACGACTGGATGCGACGCGGCAACCCGTGGGAGATCCTGCGGCTCGAATACACCTGCACGGTCAAATTCGGCGGTAAGTGTTGTTTCCTGAATTCTTCGGAGCCGCTGGGACCCTACGAATGGAAAAGCAGCGAAATCGTTCATGCGATTCCCTACGATATCCCGCTTGTCGGGTATAGGAACGAAATGGTGAACACGCTTAGACTCTGGTCGGCGCGCTCATCCGAGGAGTTTCTGCCCGACTATTTGAACCATGGCGACTATGAGCGGGCGTTCGAGGACAAATCGAAGTACGGCCGCATTACCCAGATCCTGTTTCCAGACGAGGATGTGCGGCGGACGACCGACCTGCGCATGAAGCAGCAGTATTTCTTCATCTGCGCCTCGCTGCAGGATATCATCCGCCGGTTCAAGCAGGATGGGAACGCCATCGGGGATCTTGACAAGAAAATCGTCGTTCATATCGGTGGGAGCTGCTGTGCGCTCGCTATTCCAGAGCTGATGCGCCTCCTGGTCGACCAAGAGGGCGTTGCCTGGGACAGGGCATGGGAGATGACCCGGGCGGTTTTTTCGTACACGAGCAACGCGCTTTTCAAGGAAGACACCGACATGTGGCCGGTCTATAAAGTGGGGCAAATCCTGCCTCGCCACCTGCAAATCATTTTCGACCTCAATCAGATTCACCTAGATGAGGTACGGACCAGGTGCGGGCCGGATTCCGATCTTGTGCGCAACCTTTCGCTCGTTGAGGAAGGGGAGGTCAAGCGCATCCACTTCGCCGACCTAGCGGCGCTCGGTTCCCATTCCGTCAATGGAGTCTCGGAGGAGCAGACGGAGTGCCTCAAGAATAGGATATTCCCCCATTTTGCCGGTTATTTTACGGACCGTTTTTCCTGCTGTGTCAACGGCGTAGGGCAACGCCGCTGGCTTCTGTACTGCAACCGTCCCCTGAGCCAACTCTTGATAAAGTATATCGGTGAACAGTGGATCACCAAACCCGAGCAGTTACAGAACATCGAGAAACATCTCAATGATGAACGGTTTCTCCGGGCATTCTCTGCCATCAAGCTGGGCGCGAAACAAGGTCTTGCCGGAGCGCTTAACCAGGCGGCTGGTTTTACGGTGGATGCTTCGATGCTCTACGATGTGCAGTTCGGTCGGATTCATGTCAACAAGCGGCAACTCCTGCACGTGTTCTACCTTTTGCACTGCTACCTCGCGATCAGGAAGGGCATAACGTCTTGCGTGCCGCGACTGCATATATTTGGCGGTAAGGCATCGCCGTCCGACTTTCTTGCCAAGCAGATCATCCACCTGATCTGGGCGGTCGCGAATCAGATCAACAACGACAGTGCGACAAAGGGGCTCCTGAAGGTGGTGTTTATTCCTAACGCCACGCTTGGATGGGCTGAGCGCATCGCGCCAGCTGTTGACCTTTCGGAACAACTCTCGACCGCTGGAATGGAACCGTGCGGGACCTTCGGCATCAAGTTCGCCCTTAACGGCACCGTGACGATTGCCAGTCGCAGCGGCGTCAACATCGAACTGGCACAGCGGATAGGAGAGGGGAACATATTTTCTTTTGGTCATGACCTCGCCCTTCTTTCCCTATTGCACGACTATCGTCCTACCGACCTATTGGCTCGCGATGAGCGGCTCAAAGAGATATTTTCCTATCTGGAAAACGAGCTCATTCCGCGCACGCCAGGCGGCCATGCAATCCACCCGCTGCTCTCTGCGCTGCGTGATTCTGACCGCCGCTTCGTACTTCTCGATTTCGACGACTATGTCGCACGCCAGAAGCAAGTCGATGCGCTCTATGCAGACCAAGCCGCCTGGGTGCGGACCAGCCTCACCACGCTCGCGCGTATCGGATGGTTCACCAGCGACCGCATGGTGCAGGAATATGCGCGCGACATCTGGAAGATGGCAGCCGTATGCAAAAAGAACTGAAACTTGGCGGCATCCCGGTCGTGTCCGGGTGGGGGATGGGGAAAGCTTACTTCGTGGGCCGGGTTGTTCCGCACACATCAACGGTTTCGATCTCGCGGCAGGATCTCGGCAGCGAGATCATGCGCTTCAACGAGATTCGCGAGCGCGCGAAGCAGGAGTACCGGGATCACCTCTCGCAGATTGACAAATCATCGCAGACCGATGTATCGATCCTGAACATTTACGAGCACATCCTCGACGATCCGGCCTTTATCGGACAAGTCGTGGAAACGATCTCGACAAAGCTTTACGATGTGGAAACAGCCATCCGCCTTGTGTCCAACGATTTCATCAAGCGGTTTGACGCCGCCGGGACCTCGTACTTCCGGGAACGCGCCAGCGACATGGTGGAGATCTGCGAACGGCTGATCGCGTACTTGTATGACGGCGACGGCCGCACCACGAAGTTCATGGAACCGGTGGTGCTCATTGTCTCGCGCTCCTTCACGCCGTCAGATATCCTGGCATATGAAAAGTCAAAAGTCCAGGCGGTGGTGACCACAAGCGGCGGTAAGACCTCGCATGCGGCCATCCTTGCTCGCTCCTACAATATTCCGGTGATCTCAGGCATATCACACCTGTCGGAAAATATCGCACCCGGTGATACCGTTCTGGTGGATGCCGACCGTGGAGTTGTGTATGTCAATCCATCGGCGACTGTTGTATCTCGCTTCCGCAAGCAGGCGACGGACCTGACCGCCTTTGATGAGTTCCGGAAAAAGTGGCATCGTCCGGTCTATACTCGTGACGGAGTCAAGATCGAGGTCATGGCGAATATCTCACTTCCCGAGGATGTTGACATGGCCAATGAGTACGGCGCTGACGGCATCGGCCTCGTGCGGACGGAGTATCTGCTTTCTAATCGGAAGGAGATGCCGCCGGTCGAAGTGCAGCTTGAATATTACGGCAACATCTTCAGGAAACTTCACAAAAAGCACTGCGTCATCCGGCTCATGGACATTGGCGGCGACAAGGTGCCGCAGTTTTTCGACATGCCGCCGGAGTTCAATCCGTTCATGGGATGGCGCGCCATCCGGATCTTCCTGGAGCGGCGCGAATATCTTTGAGACGCAGGTCGAGGCGATTATGCGCGCGGGTCAATCGTATTCCTATTCCATCATGGCGCCCATGGTAACCACGGTGCAGGAATGGATCGACGCCAAGTCGGTCATCACCGGAGTCGCTTCCCGCCTGGGCATGGAGATGCCCAAATGCGGGGTGCTCTTCGAGGTGCCGCTCGCCATTCTTGGCATGACCATGTTTCTGAAGGAGATCGACTTCGCCTCGATCGGGACCAACGACCTGATCCAGTACCTCAGCGCTGCCGACCGCAACAACATGAAGGTAAACTACCTTTACAACCCGCTTGAACCCGTGTTCCTGCGCATCATCCGGAGCGCGATCAAAACGGCAAGCGACAACGGCATGCCGATCTCGATCTGCGGCGAAATGGCGGGAAACCCCGCCCATACGGTGCTCCTGGCGGGCCTGGGTCTGCGGCGTTTCAGCGTGATTCCGCGCAATATTTCTCTTATCAAGGAGATCATCTCGCATATCAGCTACATGGAGGCGGCCGAAAGCATTTTGCACATCGATGCGATCAATTCGACCGATGATATGTCCCGCTGGCTCAAGAACCTGAACCGACGGCTTCTGGGAGACGCACTGTCCAAATTGCCCGCAGGCGTTGAAGTGTAGTTTTGGTGAATGCGGATCACCCGGAAATTGTCCTGCTTCTCTTTTCCAACTATTTTTCCTACGATTACCGCCCCGGACTGCGGTAAAATTTTGTATTTTATGCTCAGGATTGGAACAAATTTTGTGTAGCAAAAGGCAGCGACATTAGAAAGGAATGTCAAGGGATATGGGAATGCAGCATACGATCGGCCGGAGAATCTCGCTATCGGGAGTAGGTCTCCAAACGGGTGTTTCTGCGACCGTAACGCTTCATCCGGCGAAGGAGGATTATGGGATAAAGTTTATCCGTACGGATATCGAGAATTGTCCTGAAATTGAAGCGGATATCGATAATGTGGTCGATCTCCGCCGCGGAACGGCGGTTGGCAAGAAAGGCATCACTGTCCACACAACGGAGCACTGCATGTCCGCCCTCTGCGGAATGCAAATCGACAACTGCCGCATCGAGGTACATGCCGCCGAGCTTCCGCTCATGGACGGCAGTGCCAAACCATACGTGGACTTGATCCAGGAGGCCGGAATTATCGAGCAGCGGTCAGTGCGCGAGTATATCACCATCGACGATCCCATCGTGTATACAAAGGGTGATGTGGCCATAGGCATTCTTCCCTCCCAGTCTTTCTGCGTGACGGTCATGATCGACTATAAGCATCCTGCGCTCGGCGCCCAGCATACGACTTTATTCAGAATCGATGATTATGCGAAGGAATTTGCGCCGGCGCGCACCTTTTGTTTTCTCTCCGAGGTGGAAGCGCTTCACGAGCAGGGGCTCATCAAGGGCGGCACGCTTCAGAGCGCGGTGGTGGTGCAAGATGTCGACCTGACCGACAAGCAGATGGAAGGGCTCCGTTCCCTGTTCCACGAGCAAGGGCCGCTGATGCGTGGAACCAACGGGTTTT
Source organism: uncultured Fibrobacterota bacterium (assembly GCA_963846695.1). GTDB lineage: Bacteria > Fibrobacterota > Chitinivibrionia > Chitinivibrionales > Chitinispirillaceae > BOG-1184. The sequence goes on from CAWJXL010000014.1 coordinate 39,034, forward strand.
TAAATAATGTGGAGCTTCGGTATTTCAATGAGTTGTGCCGCCACAAGGTGGTCGATCTTATGGGCGACCTCTACCTTCTTGGCAAGCCGCTGCTGGGGCATATACAGGCCGCGCGGACCGGTCATGCAGCCAACATCGCCTTGGCAAAGATGATCAGGGCCTATGTCAACGATCGCCGGAAGAAGATGAAAGGGGCGGAGATCAACTGGCAGGAGATCACGTCATTGCTGCCCCACCGGTATCCGTTTCTCATGATCGATAAGGTGGTCACCATCGATCCCGGAAAGAGCATCGTTGCGCTTAAGAATGTTTCATTCAACGAGCCGTTTTTCCAAGGTCATTTTCCGGAAAATCCCATCATGCCGGGGGTGCTGCAGATCGAGGCCATGGCGCAGGCGGGCGGCATCATGGAACTGTATGCGCGTAAACTCCGGTCTAATTCACGAACCGAGGAGCAGACGATTCTCTTCATGGGCATCGATAATGTCCGTTTTCGCGGTATGGTGCGGCCGGGTGATGTATTGCGGATCCAGGCGACCATGCTTCAGAACCGGCGTGACATCATGCGCTTCAGGGGCGAATGCTTTGTGGATAATAAGCTTGTCTGCGAGGCCGAGCTTATGGCTATGATAACGAGTAAAAAAGTGCAGGGAATGTAGCCGCGAAAACAGAGAGATCTCATGGCCACTGCAATTCATCCGACCGCAATTATAGATAGTCGCGCCCGCATAGGTGAGGGAGTATCGATCGGTCCGTATACGGTTATCGAGGGCGATGTCGAAATCGGGGACCGCAGTGTGATCGGACCGCATGTCGTCATCGCCGAATACACCCGCATTGGCCGGGAGTGCCGCATTTTCAGCGGCGCCAACATCGGGCAGATTCCGCAGGACATGAAATTCGCGGGTGAAAAGTCTTTCCTTCGGATCGGCGACCGCACAACGATCCGCGAGTTCTGCACGCTTAACCGAGGCACGGCCGCATCCGGCGAAACTCTGATCGGCAATGATTGCCTGTTTCTGGCTTATTGTCATGTGGGGCACGATTGTGTGATTGGCGACCACTTCATCAGCTCCAACAACCTTGCCATGGCCGGGCATGTCCGAGTCGGCAGCAATGTGACTATCGGCGGGCTGTGCGGCATCCACCAGTTCACGCAGATCGGCGACTACAGCATGATCGGCGCATACTCCTTTGTCACGCAGGATGTCGTGCCCTATGCACTCACGGCCTTTGATCCGGTCCGCGTCATCGATATCAACCGGGTGAAGCTTGAACGGTGCAACTTCACGCCCGAGCGGACGCAGGAAATCCGGCGAGCGTTCCGGGTCCTGTTTCGGAGCGATCTGCACCTGGATGCGGCTCTTTCCGAGCTCACTAACAGGTTTAAGGGCAACGAGGATGTGGAACGAATCGTAACCTTTGCCCGGGCCAGCACGCGCGGACTTTTGCGCATGCAGACCACCGTTGCCGCTTCGTAGAGCGTTCCGCTCTTTTAGGGAAGTGAAATTCGCCCGATGCGCAGCCCACCAGGGAGAACAACCATAAAATAATGTCGCATAATACATATTATGTAAACTATTTTCACCTTTTTCTTGATCTGATATGGTCTCATGCTCCCTGCATAGAATCTCCCCAGCCAAGCCGATTTTGTGTCGGACCGGCGAGGGACACAACTTCCATATCGAACCGGAAGAGACTGTTTTAACCTAAAAAAACCCCAACTTTTCCAGCAGAATCATGGTATAACCGGCGATTACCGGAACGGCAATGTTGTCGTTAATCGTGAATCCCCTTGAAAATCGCAGTGGAATAAGTTCAAAGACCGTAATTACCAGTGAAACAGCGACGATTGCAATAAGCGACACTTTCCCCCCCCACTCATCAAGAACTCCTGGTACCACCGGTAAGACCCCATAAAAAAGAACAACGCAGACGCTGAAGCAGGCTATTGAGCCTTCAAGCGATTTTTTACCGATTTTTATCTGACCGAATCGTATACCGACAAGCGCGGCAGCGGCGTCGCCGATGATAAAAAGCGTCAACGCAATGAACGCGATGGAGCGATGATTCGAAAACAGAATGCAACATAAAAAAGCCGCACCGATAACCCAAGTGGATCCGCTGATCTTGCTGCACTGCTCTTCCTTGCGCATCATTGAACCGAATGCCGAAAAAACAAGTTTCTGAATAAAAGGATTTCTGAAGCGAAAAACCTCTATAACCATCGAGACAGCAAAAAGAACGAAGAGTAAAACCGGCATAAGCAAGTTCGGGAACGACCATGCCGGCCCGTAAAGGATACCAACCGGCATGAGCAGGGCGAAAAAATGAAGTAGCTTTCGTTGAATTTCTTCCCTAGGAAGTTGCATTAATAAACCATTGTTAATTTATTTAAATTTAATATGATAGGACAATACAATAAAGGTATACGATAAATATAGCTGGATGCTCACCGCGTTTACCTTGATGATCTAAAGGTCTCTAAAATACGTTACGGAATCACCTGCTACCGTGTCGTCTTCAGTTTGGGAAAAATTCATTAAAATGCATCCAGGAAAAAGGAGCACTTGCAAATGATTCCGGCAAAAGGCAATGAGTCGCTGCAACTTCGGCAATTAAGGGTACCACCTGAAGATGTTTCCCTCATCGGGAAGTTTGACGAAGAAAGCGGTGGAAATTTCTGTAAGACGGTCGAAAATCGAACCTTCGATCTCCCCTTTCAGCGCGGCAAGGTTCTCCGAAACCTGCTGGGGGGTTCGGCAACCAACAAGCACGGTCGCAACACTTCCACGGCCGAAAAGCCAGCGGAGTGCGCAGTGAACAAGCGGCCGGCCAGCCATTGCAGCAACCCCCTTCATTTCCTCAACCGTTGCATGAAATTCTTTCCATAATGTTTTATCAAATAATAAACTGTGTGATCGGTGATCGCCCGGAGCAAAGACCGGTTCAGGCCCGAACTTCCCGGTCAGTATCCCCTCCGCAAGAGAGCTGTAGGTAACGACATCAATAGCGTTTTTTTGGCAAAAAGGAATGGTCTCCCGTTCCTCTCTTCGCCACAGAAGGTTGTAGCAGAGCTGAACGACATCAAGCTTCCCCGCCCTCATGACCTCCTGCATCTGCGCAACGGAGAAATTACTGACGCCGATCCGCCGAACGGTTCCACTTGATCTGGCACGTTCGAGCGCTACCATCATCGCGCTAAGGTCACCGCCTCTTTGGGGCCAGTGGATATAGAGCAGATCGACACGATCTGTCTGCAGCCGCCTGAGGCTTGCAACGATGGCTTTCTCAACTTTTTCTTCAGGTGTATAAAATATCTTGGTCGCTATGAATAAGTTATCGCGTACCTTCTTCAAGGCTTTGCCCAGTAGCTCTTCGCCGTGACCCCTGCCGTACGCCTGCGCGGTATCGAAATGTCGGATGCCCTTTTCGTAGGCGGCCTCGATGGTCGCCAGGGAGGCACGGTCCTCCTGACTCCCCCACTGGTCACCACCGAGCGGCCAGCAACCGAGTCCAAACGTGGGAACGTTGTTCGGCATTATAAAGAATCCCTCTTAATCGATTACCGTTGTCCTGAACCCGAGCGTTGTGAGCGCATTTTTTCCCGATAGTTGATTTTTAGCACATCGAACCTCATAATGGGCAAATTCGAGGCGTTTGGGATAGGAGGCGCGGAGTCCATCGAAAAAACGACCTTGATCTCTCTCCGGAAGCATGGCTATCGGCCTCAGTCGCGCATCGTCTGAGGCGATATCATACGCCTGCATGATCGCCTGCCCGATCGGGTCCGAGCTTCCTGAGACATCGACCGACCCGGCAAAATCGGTGAGTAGTTTTTCCGCGCTCCACACCGGACGGCGATGAAAAAATTCGCAGGCGCTCTGATGAATCATGGCGGTTCCCAGCACTTTGCCGTCAAAGGAATAACCTGCAATATGCGGGGTAGCAATATCGGCGATTGCAAGGTAGTCCGGGTCAATTGCGGGTTCATGATCCCATACGTCGACCACCAATCCACCGAGCCGTGAACGCGCCTCTTTAACGGCGGTTTCATCCACCACCTTGCCTCGGCATGAGTTGATAAGCACTCCACCCTGTTTCATGCGCTTCAGCAGATCGGCATTTGCCAGATGGTACGTGGCGTCGGCGCCTTCCATATTCAAAGGCACATGCAGGGTCAGAAAATCCGATTCTTCAACCACTTCTTCAATAGGAATGTATATTTTATTGCCAGTCATGCGTTTAAGTGGAGGATCGTTAAGGAGACAGCGCATGCCGAGTGCTTCGGCATAGCGTGCAACAATACTCCCGACGTGGCCAACGCCGATGATGCCGAGTACGTGGCACGATAGCGTTCTTTGTTGCGCTTTTGCCAAGCGAAGTATGGCCGCGACCACATAGTGGGCGACCGAGTTCGCATTGGATCCAGGAGCATAGGCAAAGCCGATCCCCTGCGCCTGCAATGCGGAACAATCAACGTGTTCGATGCCGCTCGTTGCGGTGGCAACAAATTTCAGGTTGCTTCTGGCGATGAGTTCCCTGTTGACCGGAGTCACCGAACGAATCAGCAGCATCTCGGCATCGGCGACGGTTTCACGGGTTATGGAGCGCCCCTTCTGCAAGTCAATGGTTCCGAAATCGGCAAACGCCTCGGAGACATACGGCATGGCTGAATCGGCAACGATCTTCATGGCGCTTAAAATAACATATTACCCAAAAGAGCACTCCTATCGAGTTGTTGACAAATTATTCCATGGGATCATATATTTATCAGGCATAATCACGGGAGACAGGCGTATCCGCATGAGGAGGTTCACCGCATGAATTTCCTGAGAAGCAGGCTCCTGCAATTTTCGATTTCCACATTCAGCATACTGGCATTGAACTCAGCCGCGGCGGCGGCTCATTTCAAGCTGTCCGATTCTCTTACCGGTAACAGCATGAATGTTCTCATCATGTCTTCCATCAATCCTATGATTGACGGGAATACGATTCTGCCGGGCGATGAGATCGCAGTTTTCGATTCAACCAATTCCTGCTACGGGGTTGTAACCTGGGCGGGCGGCAACGTGGCAATGACTGTTTGGGGTTATGACCCAATCTCGCAAAGGGCCGGGTTTGGCGACAAAGAACTGCTGCATTGGAGGGTGTGGGATGCGACGCTTGCAAAGGAGTCCCCCGCCAAAGTTATGTATTTCGCCCCTGGGACTTCGGATGCGACGTCGGATTCACTGTATGGTTATAATGGCATTTCTGTTCTTTCAAGTCTTGTATCGGTACCGAGCGCAGTGCTGCCGCGTGCGGTTGAAAATGCCAATGTTGTTTTTTTCTTAACAGGGGACGCCATCAACTACTCTCTTGCGCACCCCGAAGCGGTGACTATCTCTTTTTTTGATCTCCTTGGAAAGTGCGCTCTGGTTATTGCCCGCAACGAACATTCCGGCCCTCACCGCATTGGTCTGCGAAGCCTGAATTTGCCAAACGGGCAGTATGTGGTCCGTTTCAAATCCGGCGTCATCAGCCGGCAACGGACGCTCCTTTTAGAGGACCGGTAGTCCCCGTCGTCTTAATTCACCTATCCATTCTCTTTTCGATTTTGATTTTATTCATTTCCCTTCTTTTGCATGCGTTCCTCGGTGTATTTTCTGGATGATTTTTCGACCCTGAAAATTCAGCAATTGCAGGAAATGCCATGAAACCGATGCAGATTCGCGATTACGATCTTCTGGTGATCGGTGAGTGTTACGTCGAATTCCGCTGCGAGGGCGATCTCTGCCTGTGCAATTCGTTTGAAAAGGACGTCGGCGGGGCTGATGCGGTCGTTGCCGCGGCCGCAGCGAGACTGGGATCCGGCGTTACCTTTATTTCCGGTATTGCTCGCGACCCGTTCCATGCCATGATCCGGGAACGGCTCATGGCGCAGGGAATCAATATCGATCATGTCGTCACCTGCAGCGGGTACAACGGCATTTATTTTACCAGCTCGCAGTTTCCCGAACAGCGGGAGTACCTGTTTCACCGGCCCGGCAGCGCCGCCGAAAGTATTACCCCCGGCATGATCTATGACGACCTTCTTGATAACTGCAAAATCGTCTATGCTTCGAGCGAGCTGCAATCGGTTTCACGCGCCGGCCGTCACACGATTTTCAAAGCTCTGGAGTTCGCTCATAAGAACAATACCATGGTGGCCTACGATCCCAACCTACGACTCCAGCGCTGTACGCTTGACGAGGCGAAGGAAAACCTGTGGACCGTATTGCCGCTTGTCGATGTTATCTTTCCCTCGGCGCCGGATGAGTCGAAAGCGCTCTTCGGCTATGAGCGTCCCGTCGATATCATCGGCTTTCTCTGGGACCGTGGTCTGCGCATCGTGGTCGTGAAAACCGGTGCGGAAGGCTGCGTCACCGGGTATGACGGCAAGATCGAGGAGTTTCCGCAGCGGAAGTCGTCCGAATCAATCGCCTCGCTTACGCTTATCGGCAGCGCCTTCATCGGCGGATTCCTGCATTGCATCGCGCGGGGGCACGATCCCTTTACGGCCTCGCGATTCGCCAACAGCGTCGCCCTTTATAAAGGCATTACCGGCGGCGGCATCGTTTCCCTGCCCACGGCTAAAGACCTCGCTTCATGAGCGAAATGCGCTGGATCATCGCAATTTCTCCGGATGGGGCTTCGTTTGCCGTAATTCACGGGAAGACAATACTGTTTGAATGTTCATATTTAAAAATTTTGGCTTGAAATAATCGCATTAAGTATAATATCATAATAATGTTCATCATACATCTTTGATGCGGTCAAAGATGTATCGTGGCGTTTTATCATTCGCCTTCACCACCTTTCGAGGGGGATCTCACGTGAGCAACCTTGTATCGCCCGCGCCCATGACGCAGTCGAGTATGTCCCTCCGTGATATTTATTATGTCATTTTCAGACATAAGCAGAAGATTATCAGTTTCTTTATCGGGGTAGTCGTGCTGGTCACCGTCTTCACGCTGCTCATGCCGAAAATTTATCAATCGACCGCGCAACTCCTGCTTCTTCTGGGCCGCGAAAACACCACGATTGACCCGGCAGCGAGCATGGGCGGCGCCGCGACGGTCAATGTCAACGGAGAATCGCGTGAAACCGAAATAAACTCCGAGATTGAAGTGCTCAAGAGTCGGGAACTCGCGGAAAGGGTCGTTGATACCATCGGCGTCGACCGTATTTTAGGAACAACGCGCGCGAATGCCGGGTTGTCACTCTCACGTTACGATTCTCTCAAGGCCCGTGATAAGGCGATTCTGAGGATTATCAAAAACCTTGATGTCGATCTTGTCAAGAAGACCAATATCATCAGCGTGGCCTTCCTTGCGAACGATCCTCAAACCGCGCATGATGTGGTAGACAACCTCATCCGGTTCTACCAGGAAAAACACATGGCGATCTACCGGCCGTCGACATCGTATACATTCATCGAACAGCAGCAGGATACGGTCAAAAATGAAATGAAGGCCGCCGAAGACAGCCTGAACATCCTTAAAAATTCCTCCGGCATCGTTTCTGTTCCTGAACAGCAAACGAGTATTCTTGCGCGCCTGTCCGAACTTCAGATGGAATACGGAAAGGTACGGGTTGAGCTTGCCGCCAGCCAGGCGAGAGTGAATAATCTTCAGAAGACCATGGAAAATATTCCGCAGATCATGGCCAGACATAAAATGGGCGGCGTCCCGCTCTCCTCAAATGAGGTGTTACGGACGAGAATCAACGAACTGCGGGTGCAGCAGCTCGACTTACTGACAAAGTATAATGACAAAAACCGTCGCGTACAGGACCTGAAACAGCAGATCACTCAGGCATCGGCCCTGCTCGACACCGAAGATCTGAACAATAACAGTTCAAACGCCATGCGCCAGATGCAGTTCGATCTGCTGACGGAACAGTCCAATCTGGCGGCGTACAAGGCCCGCGAATCCAACCTGCAATCAATGATCACCCAGGCGCGCGATGAAATGGAAACATTCAACAACAACAGCGTGACTGTTGCCCGATTACAGCGTCAGCTCGAAATCGACCAGGATAATTACCGGAAATACAGCGAGCACCTTGAACAGGCCCGTATCGACAGCGGACTCAAGAATGAAAAACTGTCGAATATCAGCATCATCCAGGAGGCGACGCTCCCTTTTAAGTCGACGGTTACCATGCGCCGGATTTACAACATTCTTTTCGGCATTTTCTTCGGCCTTTTCGGCGGGCTGGCCATGGCCTTTATCTTTGAGCTTCTCGATCATACCGTCAAGCGTTTCGACGATGTTGAGAATTATTTGCGCCTTCCTGCGCTCGGCGTAGTTCCGGTCATCGATAGGTCAACCACCGTTCCCTGGAAGATTCCGCGCTCCTGCGCGCAAACCTTTGAAACCCTGCGGGAGACTCTGGCCCGAAGGGATCAGAAACCATCAAAAGTGCTTGCCGTGATAAGCAGTTACGATGGAGAGGGAACGGATCTCATCGCTTCCTTCATAGCCGTATCCCAGATCCCGCCGAATAACGACGGCAAGGTGCTTCTTGCCGATCTTGATGCCGCAAAGCCGTCGCTGCATTCCGCCTTTTCGATTCCCCAGACGCCGGGAGTAACCGATTTTTTCAAATCGGATATCGTGCCGGCCATCTTCCCGATGAGCTTCACGGCCGTTCCGGGACTCGATGTTTTGTCGGCAGGCAGGGAGTTCGACGGGACATTTCAATTGAGCAAATCAAGCCGGTTTGCCGAATCGATGAATATGTGGAAAAGAAAGTACGATTATATCATTTTTAAGATGCCTCCATTCTCCCGTTCCTCACTGATTATGGAAATGGCGGATTTCGTCGATGATGTTGTAATGGTGGTTGAATCCGAACGCGTTCGCCGTGAAGTCATCGTTCAGTCCACAAGCAAACTGACTCGCGCCGGTATCAATGTTTTCGGGGTCATTCTTAATAATTACCGTTATTATCTGCCGCAATGGCTTTATAAAAGACTCTAAGACGGATCGCATCTTTTTTAATAGTACCCGTTTTCCGGGGTGGGGTGCGGGGAGGGGTTGTTTTCGCCGTAATTTAAAAATGACAGCATGATTCTCAGATCTCGAACTCTCTACAATTTCCTCATTGCATTTGATCTTCTGGTCATGGGAGGGGCATGTGCCTTTGCGACTGCCCTGCATTTCGACATCGCCCAGCATGAAACGTTTACAACGTACTTACTGAACATCCGGATTCGGTTCTCAACCATTCTCGTCGTTATAAGCTTTTTTCTCCTCTGGCATCTATTGCTCCGGCTGTTCGGCGCCTATCGCGATGCCGAACATCTCTCGTCGCGGCGCGAAGCGCTCAACCTGTGCTCGGCAATTATTTTCGGGGCCGTGGGCCTGATCTTCATCGGCAGAGTGTTGCACAGTACCATCATCGACACCACCTTTATCCTGATCTTTTTTTCCATAAATACCGTTCTGGTGGTCAGCGGGCACTTCGTGGCACGGTATTTCTTTGGAAAGGTATGGACCCATAGTCATATGCTCCGGCGATTCGTCTTTCCGGCCTATCGGGAAGAATTTCGTCCGGCGCAACGTCGTGAAGCGCTTGTCCTCTGTTCACTGATCATCATCTCGGTCATGGGCATTCTTCTTGCTTCCAAGTTTATTGGGTGTGGTGAAGGTGGATCTTACATTCATGCTTATTTTCTTTGCGATGAATGTTTTCGCGGTCATCTGCGGCCATTTCATAACGCGTATGTATATCGAAAAAAACTGGAAACGCAGCATGGTACGGCACTTGGTTATTGCGGGAACCAATAAGCGCGCACTGGCGCTTGCGAGGTATTTCCGGACCCACCCTGAACTCGGGTACCGGGTCATCGGATTCGTCGACGATGTCGTTCTGGCTCCGGAGCTCACCGGCGCCGCCATGCCGCTTACCAAGGAGACCGCGGCTCGTCTCGCTCTGGTCGACCAGGATTCGTCAAACCGGCAGCGTTCGACGCCCCTCCTCACCAATTTTGATAATTTCGGCTCTTTTATCCGTAAGCAGGTGGTCGATGAGGTGATTCTCTGCCTCCCTATCCTTTCATTCTACAAGCAGTCGTCGCAGATTGTCGCTCTATGCCGCGATCACGGGGTAACCGTCAATTATGCCTCCGATCTTTTCGACCTCAAACGTTCCCATCAGAGCGATATGGAAATCATTAACATCTACACGGGCATGCTCTATACCAAAACGGCCGCTGCGACCCTGAAACGGATAACCGATGTAGTGCTCTCATTTTTCGGCCTGCTGGCTCTGTCTCCCCTCTTTGTCGTCATTGCGCTGCTGATTAAAATGACCTCAAAGGGACCGGTTTTTTTCACGCAGATGCGAATCGGCTGGAATAAACGGAAGTTCAAGCTCTATAAGTTCCGGACCATGATCGCCGATGCCGAAGAGAAGATCGAAGAGGTCGCGCATCTTAACTCCATGCAGGGTCCGATCTTAAAAGTGGTGAACGATCCGCGCATAACACCCTTGGGAAAATGGCTCCGTAAAACGAGCCTTGACGAACTGCCCCAGCTCATCAATGTGCTTCTCGGCGATATGAGCCTAGTAGGTCCCCGGCCTTTGACTCTGTACGATTTTCAGGGATTTGAGATCGATTGGCATCACCGCCGGTTCAGCGTCAGACCCGGTATCACCTGCACGTGGCAGGTGGAGGGCCGCAGCGCCATTCCCTTCGATAAGTGGATGGAGCTTAGATGCCCGATATATCGATACCTGGAGTTTTTTCACCGATATTAAAATCCTCTTTAAAACGATACCCGCCGTTCTGAAAGCCAAGGGCGCTGAATAGCCGATGAATCCCGCGTGGTATATCAGACGTCTTGCCGCCATGTCGGCCGACGAGGTCGCCTTTCGAATCGGTTTTACCTTCACTAAAAAAAGATGGCGCCGCCGCTCCAGGAGAGGCGGGCTGTTCGCCTCTTTATCGGCGCCGAGTTCCGGCCCCCGCGCTTCCCAACCCGTAACGGTCTCTCTGCCTGCCGGTCCAGCGGAGGAGGAAGCAGCCGCTCTCATAGAGGAGGCAAACGCCGCTCTTCGCCATGAGTGGCGTTTTTTCGGAGTTTCGGATATCGCGGAAGAGAAGATCGATTGGCACCTCGATCCCCTCTCAGGCCGCAGAGCACCCCTGATTTTCAGCTATGAGATAGATCATCGCGATGCGCAGGCGGCAGGAGATCCGAAAATTATCTGGGAAAAAAACCGCCATCACCACCTGACCGTGCTGGCGGCAGCCTACGCACTGACCAAAAAAGAGGCATACGCGCGGGAGGTCATGAATCAAATCCTCGACTGGATCGCGAAAAATCCCTGTCTCATGGGAATCAACTGGGGCCATCCTCTCGAACTCGGTATCCGTCTCATCTCCTGGGTATGGATAGAGAGGCTTCTCCGGGAGCTCAGCCCACTACGACGCTCTTTTCGGGAGCAAAAGTCCGGTTTGGCCTTGCATAGGCCTGCACCAGGAAGTAATCAGCCGAACTTATTCACGCGGGTCGTCGGCCAATAATCACCTCATCGGAGAGATGGCGGGGCTTTTCATCGCTTCGGTCGTTTTCCCGTATTTCCGTTCCTCGAATCACTTTACGAAGTTGTCTATGAAGATTCTGGAACGTGAGGCCGTGCTGCAAACCTTTCAATCGGGCATCAATCGGGAGCTCGCGTTCGGATACCATCTCTTTGTCGTGGAGTTTCTGCTGCTGGCGCTCTTCGAAGGCGAAAAGGTCGGAATCTCCTTTTCCGCCGAATTTCGTTCGCTTCTGGCGAAAACGGTCGAGGCTGTTCCTCTGCTGACCGATGCGGGCGGAAACCTCCCCCGCTTCGGCGACGGCGACGACGGAATGGCGCTGCAGTTGCGGCCGCACGATTCGTCCCGGACCGATTGGCTCTTTCAGCTTGCCAGTGCACTTCTCGGTATCAGGAATGCGGCCGGAAGCGAACCAACGCTTCCGATCATCCTCATGGACGCCGCGCCGATGCCGCATGAAGATCGGCAGTTGCCCCCGTGCGTCGCCTTTCAGGATGCCGGTCTCTATGTCATGTCGGTCAATCGCGGAAGCGCTTCCGAAATCTTCGTCATGGCCGACGCAGGGCCGCTCGGGTACGGCTCCATGGCCGCTCACGGGCATGCCGACGCGCTTTCGTTTACCCTTTCCGCCGGCGGGAAATCGATTTTGGTCGACCCCGGAACGTACTCATATTACACTGACAGGACGACGCGCGATTATTTCCGGGGAAGCCAGGGGCACAATACCCTGACCGTTGACGATAGAGATCAATCGAAGGCATCGGGAATTTTTCTCTGGTCCGCTCCACGCGGAAACCAAGGTAAGTCAGTGGCGGGAGAAACGTGAAGGCGGCGCGGAATTGACCGGATACCACAGCGGATATGCCGCGTCGCTCGGAATCATCCATTGCCGGACCATTGCCCTAGCGGATCGCATACTGACGGTCCGGGACATGCTATCTGGAACCGGGGACCATTTTGTGCGACTCGGCTTTCATTTCGCACCGGAGTGCGAAATCGGAAATGAAATGAACCGGCGACTGCTCATACGAAACGGCGCCATCAACGGTTGTCATGGCGGTCGACGACCGTCTTGAGACATCTCTTCATCGTGCCGATCATGCCGGGGGCTGGTACTCTCCCGGGTTCGGCATGAAAGTTCCGGCGTACACGCTGTTCGCGTCGGCACGATTTATCCTTCCCGTAACTCTTACCACCACCATCGAGGTGCTTGATGAACGTTAGCATTTTCGGTCTCGGTTATGTCGGTGTCGTAACTTCGGCCTGCCTTGCTCGTGACGGCAACAATGTCATCGGGGTCGATGTCAATAAGGAAAAAGTCGGCATGGTGCTCAAGGGTAGATCGCCGATTGTGGAGCTGGGGCTTTCCGAGCTACTCTCCGAGGTGATTGCCGCGAAGCGCTTGTCCGCCATGACCTCGGTCGCCGAAGCGGTTGCCGCGACCGAGGTATCGCTCGTCTGCGTCGGGACGCCGTCGGCACAGGACGGCAGCACCTATCTGGGTCACGTGTACGATGTCTGCCAGCAGCTCGGAGCGGCCATTGCCAGGAAGAGGGAGCCGCATACGGTCATCATTCGCAGCACGGTGCCGCCCGGAACCACGGAAAAATGCAGGAAAATCATCAGGGAGCGTGTCGGCAAGGGAACCTTCCACATCGGATTCAACCCGGAGTTCCTGCGCGAGGGGAGCGCGATCAACGACTTCCACTCAGCGCCGTTTACCATCATCGGAACCGACGATCCGGTTGCGGAGCATGCGGTCCGCGAACTCTATTCCCTGGTGCAGTCCCAGGTGCTGGTCATGGAATACAAGGTCGCGGAGATGATCAAATTCACCTGCAACGCCTGGCATGCCGCGAAAATCAGCTTTTCCAACGAGATCGGCCGGATTTCAAAATCCGTCGGCGTCGACGGCCGCAAGGTCATGGAGGTCATCATTCAGGATCTGAAGCTCAACGTCTCCCCGGCCTATATGCGGCCGGGATTCGCGTTCGGCGGCTCCTGCCTGCCCAAGGACGTGCGGTCGCTCATCCATATCGCGCAGGTGAACAATGTGCATGTTCCGCTCCTCACCTCGACGCTCGATTCGAACGACCAGCACATCAACCGCTCGGCGCAGCTCATCATGGAAACCGGCAAGCGCAACATCAGTCTTCTGGGACTCGCCTTCAAGAGCGGCACCGACGACCTGCGCGAGAGCCCTGCGGTCGAGCTGGCGGAGCGTCTTCTCGGTAAAGGGTTCAACCTCAAGATCTACGATCCTGCGGTGCACGAAGCGAAGCTCATGGGTGCCAATAAGGTGTATATCGAGTCGAAACTGCCCCATCTGACCCGGCTCCTGACCAATAATATCAATGAAATCGTCGCGCACGGCGACGTGCTGGTCGTCACGCATGCGGCCGGAGAGTTCCGAAGCCTCATCGACACCCTTGGGACGACGAAAATTATCATCGACCTGGCGGGGCTCCTGAAACCGGACGTGAAGGAAGCGAACTATGCGGGCGTCTCCTGGTAAAATCCTGATCATCGTCGAGAACCTGCCGGTCCCGTTTGACCGACGCGTCTGGATGGAGTCGACAACTCTTGCCGGGGCGGGCTATACGGTGAGCGTCATATGCCCGATGGGCAAGGGGTTTGAGAAACCCTTCGAGGTCATCGGGGGCATTCATATTTACCGTCATCCGCTTCCGGCCGAGGTGAGCTCATCCGCCGGCTACCTCCGTGAATATTCGGCGGCGCTCCGGCACGAGTGGCGCCTGGCCCGCAGGGTTAAAAAGGAGCGGGGGTTCGATGCGATTCATGCCTGCAATCCGCCCGACCTGATCTTCCTGGTCGCCCTGTGGTTCAAGCTCCTGCACGGCGTGAAGTTCCTTTTTGACCAGCACGATCTCAACCCCGAGCTTTATGAATCGAAATTCGGGCGGCGTGATATTTTCTACCAGTGCCTCCGTCTCGCCGAACGGTGCACCTTTGCCGCCGCCGATCTTGTCATCAGCACGAATGAGTCGTATCGGGCCATCGCCCTCTCACGCGGGCGGAAAAAGCACGATCGCGTTGTCGTCGTTCGCAGCGGTCCGCGTCTGGATCTCTTTCATCCGGTGCCCCCCGCTCCCCGCTACAAGAGGGGAAAGCCCCATCTCGTCGGCTATCTGGGGGTCATGGGAGAGTTCGACGGCGTCGACCATCTGGTTCGGGCGGCCCATGAAATGATCGTAAATCGGGGCCGGGTCGATATCGGGTTCTGCCTCATCGGTTCGGGACCGATGCTCGACTCACTGAAAACAATGGCCGCCGCCCTCCATATCGACCAGGCCGTGGAGTTTACGGGCCGGGTATCCGACGCCGAGATGATCGAGCGGATCTGCACCTGCGACGTCTGCGTCGACTGCGACCCGCTCAATCCGCTCAACAACCTTTCGACCATGAACAAGGTTCTCGAATACATGGCGCTCAAGCGTCCGATCGTCCAGTACGACCTCATCGAGGGCAGGCGCTCCGCGCTCGAAGCATCGGTGTACGCACGTCCCAACGATATCATCGATCTTGCCGATAAAATCGAGTCGCTTCTGGCCGATCCGCAGCGATGCGAATCCATGGGCGAGTTCGGGCGCCGCCGCATGGAGAACGAACTGGAATGGAACCATCAGTCGCCGAAGCTCCTTGCGGCGTATGAGGCGCTCCTTGGAACGCGCGTCGCCTGAACGACGTTGACAGTCGAATCCATGACATCATCACTCCACTCTCCCCTGCCGCCGGCCATGAAAAGCAGTCCGCTGCACTCGCTCTTCGCGCGGGCCACCTATGCTTTTTCCGGTACGCTGGTCGGCAGGCTTTCCGCGGCGGCCGCCGGGGTCATCATGGCCCGATCTCTCCAGGCCGAGATGTTCGGCGTTTATTCCGCACTCTGGGAACTCTCGCTCCTGTGCGGCTCGTTTACCGATACGGGCATGACGGTCGGCATGCAGCGCGAAGGAGCCAACGACCGCTCGCGGCTCGGCGGGCTCCTGGGCAATGCGCTTGTCGTCAGGATCGTCATCGGGTTTCCGGCGCTCATCGTCGCCTACTTTTTCTCAAGTACAATGACCGCCGGTCACTCCTACGGTCTCATATACGCCTTTCTCGCCCTTGCCTCGGCGGCGGTTTTTCTCTCGGAACCGATGTACAGCGTTCTCCAGGTCCTCGGCAGGCAGCGGAGCGTTGCGGCCTTCGAATCGCTCCGCGGCATCGGGTCTCTTATCGGCATAGCGGTGCTGGTGGTTTTAAAGCGCGGGGTCACCGAAATGGCGTGCCTTCAGACCGCGATCTATATCGCGATTTTCCTGTGGCTGACCATGACCACGCTTAGGGCATCGCCGCCCGCCTTCAATTTCAGGGAGACCCTGGCGCAGTTCACATCATCCTTTGTCTACGGCGTTTCCGGCCTGATGTTCTCGCTCTACTCGCGGATCCCATTCCTGTATCTCTCCTATTTCAAGGGACCGGTGGCGGTCGGCTACTACGCGGCGGCCTACCGCGTCCTCTCGGTCCTCTATGTCGTGGGCGCCGGCGCGTATCAGCGGGCATTTCTTCCCTCGCTCTTCGGCCTTCACAAAAAGGACCCGGACGCATTCCGGGACGCAGGCAATTTCATGCAGAAATATTTCCTTATTTTCGGCTTCTTCAGCGCCATTGCCCTGTACATCGGCGCGGACACGGTCATTCTGCTCCTCATGGGACGGAAGTACGCTCCGTCCATCGGCATCATGCGCATCCTGAGCCTCTCGGTCTTCCTCAGTTTTCTCCTGTATTCCGGCGATGCCTGCATGACCGCTGCGGACAGGAATTACCGCAAGATCGTCTTCCAGGTCATCGGAACGGTCGTGGGCGTCGTCGCCGGGCTGTTTCTTGTCAAACACTACGGCGTCATGGGTACGGCGTGCACCGATATCCTCATCCGCATCGTCCTTCTGTCCCTGTTTCTCTCCTTTTCCTATACGATGCGCTACATGGACTTCGAATCGATCGCGCGATTCATTCCCGCCTTCGCGCTTGCCGTAGCCGTAAGCATCGCATCGGTCTACTTCCTGCCGAACGCGCCGATCGTGCGGCCAATCGCCATGGGCATCGCGATAACGTGCATCATGCTCGCATCCTTCGGCCCGGCCTACCTCAAAAACCTGCTCGGCTCCTACCTGCGACCGCAAGGCGGGAGAACGCCATGCTGAGGGTCGCCATGATCGCCGGACCGATCGCCTACACGGTTGCGCTCTCGAAGGCGTTGGCGCGGTACTGCCGGATCGATCTCTATTGCGGCAGGCGGTATGCGGACCAGGAGGATCCGTCCATCTTTTCGGGACTGCCCGAAAACGTCACCCCCATTCTCTATGACGAGTACCGGAAAAGGGACCCGCGAAACGCCATTGCACAGTACAAGTTCTGCCGGATGCTCCGTAAGGGCAACTATGACCTCATCCACCTTCAGTTCGAGTGGGAGTGGGCCATGATGCTCCTGTATCCGCTGATCCGGAAAATTCCCCTCGTGTTCACGGTACACGATCCCAGCCAGCATGTCGGGTATCGCCCCTCGCTCGTCCGCTACATGGATATGATGCAGGCGTTTTTCATACGGAAGGCAAAACGGCTTGTCGTGCACGGCGCGGTCATGCGGAAAAGCCTGCTCGAAAGGTACCCTTTCGTCAGGCACGAAACGGTGATCAGTCATCTTCACGGCGATCCCTCGGTTCAAGGCCGCGGAGCGGCCCGTTTAACCGATTCTCCGCGACACAACATCATCCTCTTCTTCGGCAATGTCCGCCCCAACAAGGGAGTGCCCTACCTTGTCAGGGCCGAGCCGCTCATCGCGGAAAAAGTCGCCGATTTCCGGATACATATCGTCGGAAGATGCGCGGACGACTCCTACAAGAAACTGATCGTCGACCCGGGCCGCTATGTGATCCGGGAAGAATTCTTGCCGCACCACGCGGTGGCCGGGATTTTCGCGGCCGCGTCGGTCGTGGTCCTCCCCTACATCAGCGCAACCCAGACCGGCGTGATCCCGCTGGCGTACGCCAATTGCAGGCCCGTCGTGGCGACCGCGGTCGGCGGCATCGTTGACGTGGTAGAGAACGGCGTCACGGGGTTCCTGGTGGAGCCGCGCAACGAGAAGGCGCTCGCCGAGGCGATCTGCGCCATTCTCCTCGACCATTCGCTTGCCGAGCGGATGGGCAGAAGCGGCCGCGAGTTTGCAGAAAAACATCTGTCGTGGGAAAATGCGGCCCGGGTCACGGTCGCCATGTACGAATCGGTAATGGCCGAGGCTTTGCATGGACGGTAGAAAAACCATCGCCATGGTCGGCGTCTATGCGGACGGGAAGGTGCATGGCGGTATCTGCGCGGTCATCGACCTGTACCTGCATTCAGTGATCGCCAAACATTATCGCATCCTTCAGAGCGGCAACTCTTCAACCGGAGGGCCCCTAAAAAAGCTCTTCGCGTTTTTCGGCGGCTGCCTCACGCTTGCGAAGAACTGCGCCTTCGGAAAGAGTTTCGCTCGTGCATCTCCACACCGCATCGGGAACGAGCTTCTACCGCAAAACCGCCTGTTTTCTGATTGCACGAATGTTCCGGAAGAAAACCATCGTGCACATCCACGGCGGCGGCTTTCTCGATTTTTATGCGGGCTCCGTTCCGCTCGTTCGCGGGCTCATCGGCTTTGTTCTCGACCATGCCGACGCCGTCATTGTCCTTTCAAAAAGTTTTCGCGCCGGCGTCGGCGCCATGACGAAAAACCGCAATCTGCATCTGGTCCATAATCCGATCCGCGCTTCGGATTTCTCCAAAGCGGGGGGCGCTGGACCCTTTCCCCTGCGTCTCCTGTTCGTCGGCGATGTCATCGAGCGCAAGGGCATCGGCGAACTCCTCGCGGCCATGAAGATCGTCCTCGATACGGCGCCTTCCGCACTGCTTACCATCTGCGGCAACGGCCGGACCGAACGCTACCGTCGGCTGTGCGAAGATCTTGAAATTTCCGGTTCCGTTGTCTTTTCCGGTTTCGTGAGCGGTGAGGCGAAGCTATCGGCGTTCGCCTCCGCTTCGCTCTTCGTGCTGCCCTCCCATGTCGAAGGCATGCCCATGGTAATCATCGAGGCAATGGCCGCCGGCCTGCCGGTGGTGGCGACGACCGTCGGGGGAATCCCGGAAATGATCGAGGAGGGAATTAACGGTTTTCTCGTCGCTCCCCGCGACCCCGCCGCGCTCGCCGACCGTGTCCTTCGCCTCCTTTCCGACCGGAATCTTTACGATTCGATGTGCGCCGCGAATGCCCGGAAAGCCCTGGAGGTGTTTGATATCGATGCGGTCGCGGTTGAAATTTGCGGGATTTATGAGAAGTTACTCAATGAATGATTCCGGGGTTCAATATATGACAAGCGTGCCGGACGTGAGGAAATCATTCGCGACGTCAGCCCCTGCCGACGCAACCGGCGATTGACCGGAGAAGTTGGTGAATTCCAGCGCGCCGCCGTCGTCGAATGAATAATCGCCGTTGTCCAACCCCCTGGACATATTGATTTCGGAAAACCACTGGTTGGCGTTGAACCGGAGTTCAAGGTGGAGGGTATCGGTTGATGAGAGCGTAAAAACGCCCCCCGCGAACAAATAGCTCTGATCACACGGTCCTTGCGGATAAGCGATCCGTATTCTCAGGGGATGCGTCTGGCCATTGTAGGGGAAGGCGCCTTTCATAAGAATCTGGGCGTTCCCGCTGTCATTCTCAAGCTGGCCCAGTGAATCGTTCACCCGAGGAAAATCCAGCTTGATTCCGGTATATTTCGCAATGGGAAGCATGATCGAGGCTTGCGCCGAGTCCGGGCTGTCAGCAAGGGCATTGAACGATCCGGAAGCGGTAACGATAATGCTGTTATTGTCGCTTGAAAGGCCCGCGGGACGGTTGCGCATGGCGGTAAGCAGGGCCGCCGGGGTTTCGGTGGAATCGACGAGGAAATGAACGGTCACGCCCGAGAGAAGTATATCGGTCAATGAAATGTTAGTCCCGCCCTGGTCGGCGGTGGTAACCGAGGAGACGCCGTCGGGGCCGTCGCCTTTGCCGCACTGGTCATCGCGGTCACTATCGTCATCGTCGTCATCGTCGGCCATCTTCCTTGGCCGCAATGACGGCGGCCGTCGTTTTGGCCGTTGCCGGTAAAAGCTGAACGGACATTGCAACCGATACGGCGCCGCCGGGATTTCCGGCCCCCGAACCGCCGGCGACCTCGGTGCGGGAACCGCACCGGGAAAACAGAAGCGCCATTCCCAGCATGGCGAGGGCGGCGGCTTTTTTCATGATTTCCCGCATCATTCCGCCTCGGCCTCTGAGATTGATATGGGGAATGCCTGCACATTGACCTGATATACCCGGTCCGCGGCTTTCTGCGTTTCGCTGAATGCCAGCAGTTCCTTCCAGAATGCCTCCATGCGCATCTTTACCTCTGCGTAGCCCTCGCGCGACACGCCCAGGGTCACCGAACGGAAGTCACGCTCGTCCGCGCCGAACCGTTCAATCGCCTTGCCGGCGAGCTCGATTACCTTTTTATGATAGGTGGTTATTGCCAGGGACAGCACTTCCGACGGGGTACTGACGACCCGGTCGGATTGGGCCCATACGCCCGGCGCTGCGTGGACGATGAGCCCCAGTGCGACAAGCAGGTCGATGGCCTTTCGCACCTTTGCTGCGGAAACCGGCGGGAGGATCGCCCCGCCGATCCTGGCCGGATCGCCCTTGAATGCCGGCATCACCAGGAGTTCGCGGATGACCGGAATATACCAGTGAGAAAAGAGTTCATACTGCTTTTTATCAAGAGGCCTGACCGAGTTATATTCGCGCGCATGAAGGATGAACCGGAAATACCGGTCCTTTTCATCGTGCGTTTTCGCATGATCAAACGCCACAAGATACTCGAGATATTTTCGTTCCTTTGCCGGGCAGCGCAACGCCTGCGAGAGCGCGTGAATCCCCGATGTCCCGATGTTCAGTCTGCGGTCGCGGATAAGCTGAAGATAATTGGGCGAGCTTGACCCCGCCATTCTGGCAAACGACCTGAACGAAAAGGAAGGATCGTTTGCCTTGAGCGAAATAAAAAGATCGCTCAGATAGTGGCGGTAATCAAGATAGGCGTAGATCGAAGGAGCGGGTGCCACGGCTTTGTTCATACTTTTTGCTCTATAATATAAGAAATAAAAAATGGAATGCAAAGATATTTTTAATTTTATTCAGTATCGGCACTGTAACATATTTATATATATAGCATTAAAAATATATGAATTTAAAAATTACCATGATATTGAAAATTTTTTATACACTTGCCGTGAAAAAATATATATTGATGGCAGCGGGGCGCCTTTGTGAGGGAAGGTGCGATCGCCGAGTACGGGTGAGGGGGTAGTGCGTTCGAATTGATGGTGCGCCTGCGGATAAGAGGGGGGCGCGGGCGTTCCCATCATTTCAATGTATTTTTCCCCCGTGTTTCGCAAAGTTCTTCAGCGGGTAGCTTCGTATTATGCTTCCGGAAACCGTTGGTGGATACCGCTTGCGGGCGGTGCGCTCTATCCGCTTGCCCTGCCGCCGTTCAATCATGAGTTCCATTGGGCGTTTGCCCTGTTTCCTTTCCTGAGTTTCGTCGTTCCGCTTCCGCTTTTGGCCGCCGCGACGCAAAAGCCCTTCAGTCGCGCACTCCTGCACTCCTTTCTGTTCGGATTCGCCGCCTCGCTCGGACAGGTCTACTGGCTGGTGTTCGATAAGGCGCCCGGCCTCTGGACTTACGTGATCATTGCCATGTTCCTTGCCGCCGGCGCGGTCGGACTCTTCTATTGCCTTGCCGGCATGCTCTTCAGAGTAACCCTTCGCCGCTTTCCCGGCGCATATATCTGGATATTTCCCGCCGTCTGGGTCGTTATCGATTACTCCCGCACCTGGGGCGACCTCGCTTTCCCATGGTCGTTTCTCGGTTACTCGTTCACTCCCCTTCTTCCCCTTGCCCAGCTGGCATCGGTCACGGGCGTCTGGGGGCTGACCTGCCTGATACTCGTCGGGACCATGCTGCTCTGGAAAGCCCTGGGTGGCGTCATGCATGGATATCCCGCGTGGAAAGCGGCGCTCCCGGTCACTCTTTTCGCCGCCGCATGCGCTATTGTCTCGCTCTGGGGGATGCACCGCATGCACCGAATCGAAACGGGCGGCGCGGCTCCCATCACCATATCGCTCCTCCAGCCGGACATCGACCAGTTCCACTGGGACAATGCGATGCTTGATACGGCGTTCGCCCTCACCGGATCGATGATCGCGCACGCCTCCGCGGAAAAGCCCGATCTGATGATCCTGCCGGAAAGCGCGCTGTTATGCTATATCACCCATGAGGACGAGAGGGTTGGACGGCTCCTGTCGGAGGTGCGCGGGTCCGGCGCGCCGCTGATTTTCGGCTCCCTGGATTGGGAACGGATACCGGGAGCGTCGGATTATCGCTGCTATATTTACAACGCCGCGTTTCTTGCCGATGCCGCGGGCCGTGAATTCCAGGCATACCATAAGATACGGCTGGTCCCCTTCAGCGAAGCCATGCCCTTCGAGGGAGCGTTCCCCATACTATCTCGCGTCAATATCGCCGACGCGGGGTTCCATCGGGGCGACCGCGAAACGGTGTTTTCCGTCGCACCGGGAATCACGGCGGCGCCGCTCATCTGTTTTGAAGGCATTTTTCCGGATCTCGTCCGCAGGCGCGTGCAGCATGGCGCCACCCTGCTCGTGAATATCACGAACGACGGGTGGTTCGGCAGATCGACCGGTCCCTTTCAGCATGCCGCCATGGAAAGAATGCGCGCCATCGAAAACGGCGTCGCCCTTGCCCGCTGCGCCAACTCCGGACTCAGCATGGCGGTGAACTCCGTGGGCCGCGTCCTTGGATGCACCCGGCTCTATGAACGGACGATCCTTACCCGCCCGGTCAACGTCCGGCCCTCCCCTACCCTCTACACCAGATTCGGAGACTGGTTTCCGCTCCTCTGCGCCGTCACGATCCTCATCTGCATCATTTTCTCCCTCGTGAACGCCGCCGTCCGGAAGCGCGCGGTACGTTCCGGGTATTGAATATATTTGCTTATTGCAGGGATTAATGCTATTTTATGGATGGTGAAGCGGAAGTAGCACACGCGGTCACACGGCGGGGTTCCATCCGTCCCGAAAGAGGGGTTATGAAAAGTGTGGGGCTTTTCATCGGAGTTTGTGCGGCAGCGGCATTCCTGGCGCAAAGCCCGATTTTCGGCGCCGCCTCGACCCCGGCTTCTCCCATCGCCCTCGAAGGCGACATAGCTTCAAAACCGGTCCTCGAATTCAACTACGACACCAGGATGCTGATCATCAGCATCGACCATGCGCAGCAGCTCTCCATATCGGCCTATGTCATGACCGGAAAAAAAGTCAGCAGGCTCGCCTGCGAAAAATTCCTTACCGCCGGTACCCACCGCATCAGCTTCAATAATCAGAAGCTCTCAAACGGCGTCGTCGTCTTCAAGGTCGAGGGCGACAGGTTTACGGCGACGAAAACGATAAATCTGGCGCGGTAACCCCCTTAACAAATAATATAAATTCCCCACAGCGTGGCGCAAGGAACTTCTCTGCCGAAAAGATGCAGAGAGCGTACGCATAATCACGCCTCAAACACCTTCAGCACCTCATCCCCATAGTGGTTTATCACCTTCACCGCGATCCTGCCGGTTTCCGGCTTATCGAAGGGACGGCTCACCGTACTATAGAGGCTGCTCCAGGCGGCTTCGTCGATCTCGGCCCGAAGCGCGCGTTTCAGTTTTTCGTAAGGTTCTTCAGCGCCGGTAAAATAGGCATGCCTCACGAAAAAGCTCTCACCGTTGTAGTCCGTGTCGATGAACCAACAGGCGATGTCGTCTGTTGAATCGCTGCGAATATTGCCGGTGGTCGGGTCATAAACATCGACGCCTTTTATTTCGGCGATAAGCTGCCCGCCCTTCTGCTTCCTGATATCGACGTCCGGTTCGCCGAACACCATGAACAGGTTGCCCGCGCCGGTCTTCTTGAGCAGTTCATCACCCATTGCAAGGTCAGGATTCATTTTTGCCGGCAGCACGGTAAGCTTGCCGTATCGCTTTACCTCTTCGGCGACGTGCGGATCAAAGGCAAAGCCGCAGACCACGAGCATGTCGAAGCCTACCCCCTGCACCGCCTCCTTTGCCGCCTCCTTCACCTGCTGAGGCCCGACCGTGCCATGCTCCGGCCCGATGGTCACGGCAACCCTTCGACTTTTGCCTTCGCCGTCCGCGTACTCTCCTGAAGCATGAAGCCACGCTCCCCCGGCGTAAGGATCGAGCCGGGTGAAGTTTATATGCTCCTTCTTGCGGTTATTCTGGACCCCTGCGGCCTTGAGGTTGTCGATGATCATGGTGGCGAAATCCTGCTCCTTACGGGCTTCCTGCTCGGTCATTGGGTTTTCGCTGTATTCGTCGGCGGTCGAAAGCACCCGATGAGGCGATAGGCTCTCCACCGAAAACGGCCCGCATACCCGCACCTTTCCGTTGTCATAGTAGGGCTGGTCGAAAAGAGTTTCGGTTTCGGCGTGCCGGGCAATCGCGGCGTCGATCTGTTGCCGCGTCATCCCTTCCTTTATGTCCGGGTTGTTGGCAATCGATTTTAGCGTGACATGCGGCACACGCTTGCAGATGAAACCCTTGCGGATATCGCTTTCGGTTTTATAATCCGGCGGCACTTTGCCGGTAATCTCGGCTTCCTTCTTGACGCCTTCGGGCGAATCGGCAAGGAGATAAAAGGGATACCGGGCCGCCATGAGGCGGGTACGGGCGAGCGCCAGGGCGACGCGGGAGGTATCGCAGGTGATCCAGCGCCGGCCCCACTGTTCGGCGACGTAAGCAGTAGTTCCGGAACCGCAGGTGGGATCTACTACTAAATCGCCGGGATCGGAGGACATGAGGAGGCAGCGTTCAATAACTTTTGAAGCTGTTTGCACAACATAAAGTTTCTCATCCCCAAAACTGGAAAGAGCCACATCTTGCCAATTATTGCCAATAATCATGCATGGAAAATCACGCCGGTAACGTTTATACCTGATTGTATTTCCAGAAATAACTATCCTATCTGCGGTTGCAAGTTTGCTAATTCCTGCAATACTTGTTGACCAATACCGAACTCCAGGGGTAAAAACTCGACCTTTGAACGTAAATGGAGGAGATTCATAGAAATGAGATGATGTCAAATCGCTTGTGGTGCTTTCATCCTCTGTTTCACCATTATCTTTTTCTTTGTAAATAGCTTTAAACTTTGTGTGCTCTCTGTCTTTTCCGTACCAAAGTAAATAATCCGTAACTGAAGATAAAAAATCATCTGGTTGAGGGCTTCGCTTTACCACGCTTACCAAATTTATAAAATTCTCACTCCCAAAAACCTCATCCAGCACATTCCTCACCAAATGCACATTCTCATCCCCTATCTGCACGAACACGCTTCCCGTCTCCGTCAGCAATTCCCTTGCCGCAACCAGCCTGTCACGTAGATATGCCAAATACGAATGAATCCCCAATTTCCACGTATCTCTGAACGCCCGCACCTGTTCCGGCTGCCGTGTCGCATCTTCCGCCTTCCCGTCCTTCACGTCCCGCTTTCTCGTGCTCACCTGCCAGTTTGATCCGAATTTAATACCATAAGGCGGGTCGAAATAGATGGTTTGCACCTTGCCCTTTAACCCCTCTTTTTCGGCCAGCGAGGTCATCACAAGCAGGGAATCGCCGAGAATCATTCGGTTGGTCCAGTTCTGCTCGTGGTGGTAAAAATCAACTTTTTTTTCGAACTCCTGCGGCCCGCCGTTGAAGTCGGCGAAAAGATTTATCTGGTGATCTCCGGTCTTCTCGATGCGGGGAAGCGCGTCAATGATCGCCTGCGGGTGAATCTTCTCCTGAATGTAGATCGGCACCACGGGAACGGCGAGGTCGGCGCGGTCCTGCTCATCCTTGCCCTTCCAGACCAATTGCGGATCGAGAGACGGGTCACGCGGGTAGAGCACGGTCTTAGGCGCAAGCTCTTCGTCCGCCACAAAGTCGCGCAGCTCTTCGGTGGGAATATTGGCGCGTTTATCCTTGTGGCGGATGGATTCGACGGCTTTTTTTGATGATCCGTTTTTATTCATTTTGCTCGATCCTTCGGGGTTATCTACTATCCATGACTGTTTATATTCTCATCACCTTCCAAGAGTCGAATCTTAACCATCGTTTCAATATATTTACTAATAACCTTTTTCAGCAAATCCTCTAATTCATTAATGAACTTATCCAATGGCAAATAAAATTTCCAATAATATTCGGAAACCGCAACAAATTCTTCTTTCTCAGATTCACCAAGCAAGGTTTCAAAAACGTCCTTCCCCGCTTCAGCAAACTTATCTCTATTATTGACATCATAGGAGAAAAACTGAATCCCAATTTGGTTATAATGGTTCTTGTCAAATATTAGTTCATATATTCCAATAGAAATCGGTTTCCCCTGACATAGCCATTTGTTTATAAATGAATGGTTTATGTTGTCCCAATATTCACCTGCCGGGCGCTTGTAATTTGTCCAGTATTCGCTGCAATTTAGGCGGGCTAATATTTCTTTAATTCTTTCGTAAATTTTTATTACCTTGGTTTCCCTCTCTCCATCAAAGGGCAAAGGAGTATTCTTAAATTTTTCTTCAAAATCATGAAGACTTGAAAAATCTTCTGGAAATTCAAGCCGCTTTATTTCAGTTTCGTACTCATAAACTTCAATCCCGGATAGAGCGCAAGCGATTCTCGCGCTCTCATCACATGATGGCACGACAAGGCAAAGCAATGGGCAAAATAGCATATTTTCAAAGATTGATTTAAGCTTCGAATTTTCATTTGAAATTTCCATGAGGACGCTTGCTCTATAGTCAGCAATTTGACCGATGTTTTCACGGTAGAATGGAATGGCTTTAAATTCAACGATAACAGGTCTTTTGCTTATCCTATCACGTAAAATAAGATCAATTCTATTCCAGTTAGGGAGGCGGTATTCCATGCCTTGCCCTTCCAATTCCGGAATGCTTTCATAATTGAAATCAAGGAGCCAAGGAAAATTGGAAATCAATTCCTGAATTTTTTTCTCATCCATAAATCAAACTCCTTTCATATAGGGTTTATTCGCACTGTCCCGTTCGTTTGCCACTTCTAAAAACTTTCGTATTTCATTCTTCGAATCCCACGGATCATTAATTTCCAGAAACCCCCACCTTCCGAACCCTCCATGATTATTAATGGCAGGCACCCAAAGCGTTTTTGCAGTCGCAACCTTCGCCGCCTTGTCCTTCCTCTTCTCCCCTGTCACTTCAACGATCAAATTCAGAAGGTCTTTTTCACCGCGCCCGTCATTAATGCAGACGATGAAGTCGGGTATATAGTTCTTCTCCTCGCCGTTTAACGTGTAAGGTATTGTAAAATTGAGGTTTTGGTTCTTCACATAACAAATCACTTCAGGCATATCTTCGATTGCTTCCGCCATTTTCTGTTCCCACGAATAGGTATCGGCGACGACATGGGAAATATGGCACTTATCCTCGCGGGTTTTATAAGTATCTTTGGTCGTGTCGAAATCCACGAAACGGGTTGAGCCGGTAGGGTCATACGGTCGCATAATGGGCTTAATGGCGGCCTTGCCGTCGGTCGATGCGACGATAGCCTTGTAGATGCGGTCAACGGCATCGTGCGCGAATTCGATCAATAGCAGCAGTTGCGGGAAAGTATTATCCTTAAGCGTCACGCATTCCGCCAGCCAGCGTTTTGCGATGCCAAGAATCTGCGGGAAAAGCCAGGGCTTATCATTCCCCTCGTCGTCCCGGAAGTACGTTTCAAGGGTCTTTTTGGCCAACACGAAGGCTATTTCGTTCGGTCGGCGTTTTTTCAGTTCATCGAGCGTGTGGATGCTTGATTTCCCCACGATAGGATCGAGTTCCACCCTGGTCGGTATGTCGGCGGTGGAAAGTGCCATTCCGGATTCTTCGGTAAATTTTGCGGTCAGCCGCTCTCCGGCCAGGTCATAACGGTAGCCGAGAATGCGGGGAAAAGTGATTTCGCATGCGATGCGATTTTCAAGGGCTCGCACGCGGGTAGGCGTCGGTCCCGGATTGGTTTTCCCTGTTTTTCCGCTGCTCGGAATAAAGGAAAATGGCACGCCATAGACTTCGGCGTATTCCGGTTCAAGCAGGCCTTTTTCATTGACGGCATAACTCATGCGGCGTAAGGCGCGGCCGACCACCTGCTCGCAGAGCAGTTGCGTTCCGAATGCACGCACGCCGAGAATATGCGTAACGGTCTGCGCGTCCCACCCTTCGGTAAGCATCGAGACGCTCACCACGCATTTTACTTGTTCGCCGAGTTTCCCGGCCTTGCCGACCGTGTTCATCACTTCACGGAGCAGGTCTTCATCGGTGAGGCTTTCGGCATCACGTCCGGGAAACCGTTCACGGTATTCCGCTTTAAATTCATCGATCTCGCGGGAGGCGATCTTTTTGAAATCGTCGCTCATCGATTCGCCGGATTCAAGCTGCTGGCTGTCCACCAGTATGGTATTCGGACGTTGCAACCAACCGCCCTTTTCGTCATCGTTGCGGAAAATTTCCAGTTGCCCGGCCTGTACGATGGTTTTGTCGCCTACCGGTTTCTCCCATCCGGCTATAAAGTCGAACACCAGTTTTGACACGTTGGTATTATTGCAGACGACAATAAAGACCGGGGGCGTGTTGCCTCGGGCTCGGGCTTCGGTGTTTTTCTCCCAAAGCTCGTAATACTTCGTGTAGTTACCGTAGAGGCTCATCAAAGCGCCTTGCAGTTCAACAGGTAGCTTCGCCGGTTCGCCTTTCACCGCGTCAGTCTTGCGGCCCTTCTTAGGCAGGTCTTCGCGGATTCGAAGCCAGAGGTCGCGGTAGGTGGGCTGCTCGCCGGTCATCGAGTCATCGGACACCGGGACGCGGGGAACCTTGACGATACCCGCTTCAATGGCGTCGATCAGCGAAAAATCCGAAATCACCCAGGGGAAAAGCGTTGCTTCAGGCCAGCCAGAACCGCGAAGGAAGAAGGGCGTTGCCGAAAGATCGTAAACGGCCTTCACGCCGATTTTATTCTTCACTGCTTCAATGCCGGAAATCCAGACACGCGCTTCTTCCTCACGGATTTTTGCAAGGGCGCGGTCTTCGCTTGAAAGTTTCTCTTCCGGAGCATCGGGTTTGCGCCGGTAGCAGTGGTGGGCTTCATCGTTGATAACGACGATGTTTTTCTTGGTATTCAGCTCACGGCATACGCGGCGCACCATCTGGTCAGGCGTTTCTGTGAAGGGGCTTGCCTTGCCATTCGCAAGAATCGACTTCGTGACCTTTCCGGCGGCGACCTTCTCCCGCAGTTGGAAGGCATGAAAATTTGTGATGATGATTTTTGCCTGTCCAAGCTCCTCAAGCTGCTGAGCGGATACGATATCCCGCATGCGGTAGTAGTTCCCCGGATCGTTCGGAAGCAGCACGCGGAGCCGGTCGCGGATCGTAATGCCGGGGGTGATAATCAGGAAGGTATCGGAAAATCGGGCGTCCTGCGGATTGGCGCGCTTATTAAGCGTATGCCAGGCGATGAGCATGGCCATGACCACGGTTTTACCGGAGCCGGTCGCCATCTTGAATGCGGTGCGCGGCAGGCCGGGATTCGAGGTGTTATTCGCGTCCCGGAGCGTGTTTTCTATCCAGCCGTCGCCGTACTTCTTCGCGGCTTCGGTGAGATAAATGGCGGTTTCGAGCGCTTCATTTTGGCAAAAGAAGAGTTTCTTTTCGCGGGCGGGATCGGTCCAGTAGGCAATGAGGCGGGCGGTGGTCGGCGTTACGCCGGGATAGCCGCCTTTGCGCCACATGCTAACCCGCCGCCGGATTTCATTCACAAGTTTGTTCTGTTCAATACGGTCTTGCGTCCACTCCGTATCAAAACTAAGCTGGAGGCTGCCCTTTTTCTTGGGTCGGGCGATAGGCACGAAATAGGCGCTGGTTCGGCGCTCTTCGACGACCTCATCGGTTATGCCGTCATCGTTGAATCGGAAATGCCGCTTCGGCTCATCGAACGGCGAATTGAGGATCGGGTTTTCTATGACGACCTGGGACATGGTTGCATTACCATTGGAGGTCGGGGGGAAGAAAAGCAA
This sequence comes from uncultured Fibrobacterota bacterium, assembly GCA_963846695.1. GTDB lineage: Bacteria > Fibrobacterota > Chitinivibrionia > Chitinivibrionales > Chitinispirillaceae > BOG-1184. The sequence goes on from CAWJXL010000014.1 coordinate 68,853, forward strand.
TTACGCGAAAGGAATATAAATAATATCGGTTCGCGAATCGCAGGTAATGTTTCACGGAGAGCAAAGGACGACCGGCGGGTCGCCCCTACGATCCCATACTTCCCCACCAGTTCCGATTCCGGATGAATTATTTTTATCCGCTCATGAACCCTTGGGAAAAAGAATTCGGCCATGACGATTCGCTGCGGGAGGTGTACGCCAGAACCGAAATCCTGCGGAAACCGATCAGCGGTATCGTGTCCGGCTACCATGAGCTGCCGTACATTCTCATCGCCCCTCAGGACGAGAACCCGGCCCTGACCATCGAGGTCAACGGAAAGATCAACGTTTCGCCGAAATTCATCATCTCGCCCTACGCTCTTCAGGCCACGTTCGGAGAGGTTTTCGATCCGGAAACCTTCAACCAGGATCTGCAGGGCCGCGTTTTTTCATTCGCCTATGCCCGCAACCGGCGAGTTTCGATTGAAAACGAATATTTCAGGATGGAGAATTTCGAGGAGCCGCCCGAGGATCATCTGCATCGCGTCCATGACACGCTCATGTCCCAGGAGAATACCCGCACCGGCCTCATTTTCGGGCCGAGGTTCCGGTATTACCCGGTATCGGTCGACCGGTACATCTCGGAGATAATCGAGCGGGAGTTCAGGGCCTGAGTGGTCTCTCCCGCGGAGCGCGCCGCTAAAACCACCGGTAGTTCACGCTTAATTTATATGTCGGCGCCAGATCGTTCTGGAGATAGGCGAAATCGATGGACGCGCGGTCCCGCAGGAAATGGATTCCGCCCCCGAAGCTGATATAGCCGTCATACAGGCCGACCCTGACCGAAACGACCTTCATGAGCGTATACTCCGCTCCCCAGCGGCCGAGAAACAGGAGCGACGGGTTGCTCATGATGTTTTGCGTGTTCGGAACCGTTTCACTCCCCGAAGAATCGGTGATGTTCGCCGTGGTATTGACCCCTTCGTTGGAAAGCAGGTCGGGCGAAACATAGTGCAGGCTGTACTCGCCGTAAAGGTAGGGAATCTCCTGATGCCAGCCGAGCCCGAGGTAGGCATGGGGATAGGCGTACTCCTGGTAATCGCCGCTCCACCGGATATAGCTGGTGGTCATATTGTCAACTGTCAATCCGGCCGCGGCGTTCGCCGCGATCCGCCTGAAATCGAACAGCAGGTTTACGCCGCCGTCGGCGCCGATCCCATACCCGGTATAGTCGATGAGGCCGCGCCGCTCCGCGTTGACGGCGGCTCCGGCATTCAGCGCCACGGAACTGGAAAGATGCAGGAGGGTGATGCCGTACCCGATTCTGAGCAGGATATCGGAGGCGCTGGCGGTCGGGATATTAGCGGGAATGACGGTGTCGGAATAGAGCTCGATTCCGGGCACAAGGAGATAACTCACGGAAACGCCGATGGCCGACCGTCCATCGATCGGGCCCATGTAGGAAGCCGATGAGGTGCTGTAGGAATTCTGGAAATAATCCGCATAGCTGAGGGCGACATCCCGAATGGAGTCGGTCGGAAGGTTTGCCGGATTGCTCAGGGGCTGGGCGCTGCGCCCGAGCGCCATATCCGCCCCGCCGAGAGCGGCGGATTTCGGCAGCATATAGATATCACGGTTATCATCAGCGTAATAATTTCCCGCCACCTGCGCATACAGGCAGCCGGCGAACCACAAGGCGAACAACGAGGCGGTCTTCAGTGTGTCGTGCATCCGTTTTGACAATCTCCGCCCTTTTCAAGGCGGCGCGAGAGGTCCCCTTACATTTAAAAAACCGCCCCTGTAATTTTCGCCCTGCCTGAGAGCGGAAGATCACTAATGAAAACGCCTACGAATGAATTACGATAAAAAGGCTGAAATGTTGCGGCACATGTGCGGAAAAAACACGGCACTCGGCGTTTTCAGCGGGGCTGATCCGCGCTGCGTGGATTACTTTTCCCCCGCGACACTATCCGGCATGCCTGCCCCTTTTTGAGCGCCGGCGAATTTTTCGTCGGATTTATTGACCACCCAGTAGTCGAAGTGCTCGGGCAGCACCACCGTTTCGCCGAAGGATTTCGCATTGTCTTCGGTGGCGAAACTGCCGATGCGAACGCGATAATAGGTACCTTCGAGATCGGACCGGGGATTTTTAACCTCCAGGACATAGGCTGCATATCCCATGGTTTTGAACTTCGACGCGATAGCCTCCGCGTCTCCGTTCGATGGCGTGCTGGCAACCTGCACGGCAAACTGCCAGTTCGCGGAAAAGGATGTCGGCGATGCACGGACAACCTGGTTCGGCTTCGCTTCCTGCACTACGGGTTTCTTTTCAGGAACCGTCGCCGCGACTAGTGCCGTCGTCTCCGGTTTTTTTGCGGGCGCCGTTTCAGGTTTGCGCATCGAAAAGGTCGCCGTAATCGTTTCGTGATGCGCGGCGGCATCGGTGGCTTTGACATAGTATTTATTGAAGGCCTCGTCCGATTTCGCCGCCGCCACGTTTTTTTGCTCCGCGGGAACGACCGGCATCTGCGACATACCGGCGTTGTTGTGTTTCGGGCATCCCGACAGCAGAACTCCCGTCACCGCCATGAGGATTGAATAGCCTCTCCGCATCATGCGCTTCCTCCCTGCCGTGCGATTACCCGCCGTTTGTATTTGTTATCGCAATCATCGTCGTTTCCGCAACCCCTCCTCACAGTATCCCCTTGGTGGTCGGAATCTCGGATGGCGCCTTCGCATTGATCGAGCAGGCGACGGCAAGCGCGCGTCCGAACGCCTTGAAGACCGCTTCGAGCGAGTGATGGCTGTTCCTTCCCCGCAAAAGATCGATATGCATCGTGAGGCGGCCATGGTCCGCCATCGCCTTGAAGAAATCCTCGGCCAGGTCGCACTCGAAATCATTGACCTTACGGTCGGACAGCGCAACTGAGTAGATAAGGTTCGGCCTGCCGGCGATGTCGATGCAGACCCGTGCAAGCGACTCGTCCATGGGCGCATAGGCGGTGCCGAACCTGACGATGCCCCGGCAGTCGCCGAGCGCCTCGGCAAGGGCCGTTCCGAGGCAGATGCCGATGTCCTCGGCGCTGTGGTGAAAGTCGACTTCCGTATCACCCGTGCACCGGAGAGAGAGGTCGAACAGGCCGTGGCGCGCGAAAAGCGTCAGCATGTGATCCATGAATCCGTTGCCGCTTTTCACCGTGGAAACACCCTTTCCATCGAGCGTAAGGGTGAGTTCGATATCGGTTTCCTTCGTGGTGCGGCTGATATGGGCCATTCTTTCCGTCATGTGTCCCCTCGTTGTTCTGCAAAAAAGGATCGGAGCGCGGTGCGAAGCGCTGCATTTTCGTCGGGAGTTCCTATGCCGATACGCAGGCACTTATCAAGGAGCGGGTACGAGGAAACGTCCCGGACCAGAATCCCCTCCGCCTTGAGCGCCTCGAACAGCCGCTGTTTTTCCCGGCAGCGCACCAGGATGAAGTTCGCCGCGCTGGGATAGACCGCCTCAAACGGAAGCGTCCGGAGAAAATCGTACTGGGCGTCCCGCTCAGCCTTGATACGCGCAACCCGCTCCCGCAGCAGGTCGCGGTGGTCAAGGAGCATCGAAGCGGCATGCTCCGAAAAGAAATTGATGTTGTAGGGCAGCTTTATTTTATTGATTTCATCGATAACCGCAGGGTTTCCGGCCAGATACCCCAGCCTGAGCGCCGCCCCGGAAAAGGCCTTCGAGAAGGTCCGCGTAACGATCAGGTTGGGAAACTCCGCGAGAAGCGGCATCGCGTCGAATCCGCCGAATTCCACATATGCCTGGTCAAGGACGCAGAAACCGCCGTGGCGACGCAGGATCTCCCGCAGGGAACCCTCGTCCAGCGTCCCGCCGGTAGGGTTGTTGGGCGAGCAGAGCACCAGCAGCGCGCCCGGATGAGTCGCAACCGCTTCGCCGATTGCCGCAACATCGTACCGCAGGCCGTCGGTGAGGGATACCGGAACCGTCCGTGCGCCGAGCCCCTCGGCCAGGAGACGGTAAACGGTGAAGGTTGGTTGACATAAAATAACAATCGAGCCCTTTTCCATGAGCGACAGGAGCAGCACCAGAAGCATTTCGTTCGAGCCGTTCCCGACCATGACGCCGCCTCGCGGCGCACCGGCGTAATCGGCCAGCGAATTTTTAAGGGAAACGCGGGATAAACGGCGGATAACGGTTCCATGGCCGTTCAACGCAGAACCGTCCCATCTCCTCCTTGATCTCCCGGGGCCAATCAAAGGGATTTTCATTTTGGTTCAGCTTTACCGAACACGTTTCCGGTTCTAGGTGGTACGCCGTGAGGGCGCGGACGCTGCCGCGGACGAGCAGGAGCGCTTCATTGAGATTCATGGAAGACGATCATTCCGTTTACTGACGTAAGGTACGAAAGGCATGCAGCGATCCTTCATGAATCGGGTGACAAGCAAAAATACAACCTGTTACGCGGAAACGGAATAAAAAAGAGGATCTCCGCGCTGCATGGGCGGCGAAAGGAGACCCCTGAAGTTCCGGGCGATCGCCTCCTGCAACTTCTCCGGAGCGATGCCGCGCGCTAGCGCTATGGCTTTTCCGGTAAGGGCGACCCTGGCGGGGCGATTAACCCTGCCGCGATAGGGCACGGGAGAAAGCCAGGGAGAATCGGTTTCGATGAAGAGCCGGTCGAGCGGCACCCCGGCAACGCAACCGAGGAGGCCGGGGCTGAAGGTCACGATGCCGGAAAAGGAAACGTTGTAGCCGCCATCAAGGATCGCGGCCAGCGAAGCGCTGTCACCGGTGAAGCAGTGAAAGACCGCGCGCCTGATCCGATGTTCCCTGCACAGCGCGGCGACCCTGCTTTCCGCTCCCCGCGAATGTAGTATGACCGGCAGATCGCGTTCGCGGGCGATGTCGAGCTGCCGTATGAAAACGGGGAGCTGGCAGCGAAAGCGGCGGATACTTCGGGTTGGTTTCATCGAGACCGATCTCGCCGATCGCGATGATCCGCTCGCTCCGGAGAAGAGAGCGGATTTTCGACTCCCAGTCATCGGGAAGCGATTCCGCCGAGAAGGGGCTTATGCCGACGGCGCCCCACAGCGAGGGGTGCGTGGCGCATTGCCGCGCCACCGCTTCGGCCGACGCCGGATCGGTTGAAGCCGCGCATACCGCGGAGACGCCGGCCGCCGCCGCCTCGGCAAGCGTATCGGTCAGTTCGCGGTCCGATAATCCGTCAAGGTGGGCATGGCAATCGATCCAGGATGGAACGGAATCGGTCAATGAAAGGTTGTATCCCATTTTTCAAGCGTCCACCAGGCTATGCCCGCCCTGCCGACCCTGATCGCCGAAGCGCCGGTCTTTGCCGGAAGCGAAACGGGCTTCTCGTCGAGGGTCAGGGCGGCGACATCGCTCGCGGAAACGAAAACATTGAAGCTGTCCTGTGCAAAGAACGTTTTCCATCCTCCCCGGTGCAGCACTCTCCGACACTCCCTGCCGTCGCTGAATACGCGCACCCGGCATGAATCGCGCTGGACTGAAATCAGGAGCTTCATCGGGCCGCTGTCGGCCGCCGCCGGCGGCCGCAGCGAATCGGGGGCGGATACGACGGCGGTACGGGTGGTTTCGGAAGCGACGGCGGACGATTCGCCGGCAAAAGCGACGGCGCTGCCCGTACTTCCGGCGGCGACGGCGCCGGCCGGCGGCTGGGATGCCGCACTCCGGTTCAGTGAAGCCGCAACCGAGGATTTAGACGAATGCGAAAAATGCCATCCGTGCTTCCGGGCGACAAAGCCGAAACAGGCGAGCGCGATGATCAGGGCCATGACGATGAGGGCTTTCGAACCGTTTTCTTTCCGCTCCTCGAGGGCGGGAAGGTTGATCTTGGTGGCCGAGTCTTTTCGCAGTGTGTCGGCGCCGGTGACCCCCCGCTCATCGAAAAAGCGGCGGAAGATCTCCTCGGAATCGAGCGACAGGTACCGCGCGAGCGACCGCAGATACACGCGAATGTAGGTGTCTCCCGGCAGGCGATCGTACCGGTTCTCCTCAAGCGCCTCGATGTACTTTGCATTCAGCCGGAGCTTTGCGGCAATCGTCTCTACGGAAATCTGCCGCTTTTCCCTCTCCCGCCTGAGCATGTCGCCGATGCGCTCGTTGTTCCCCGCCGACGCATTCCCCGTTCCCTCACGCGAAGTCCCGGAATCGTCATGTTCCATTGTCCATTACTCCCGTAAACGGATGAATTCCGTGAAAATCCTTATCGTTTCCGCTACCGGTAATCCGACGACATTGTAATAGCAGCCCCGTATGCCTTCGACGAATGACATCGCCCGGCCCTGGATCGCATAGGCTCCGGCCTTGTCGCGATATTCGTCCCCTTCAAGGTACTCATCTATTTCGTCAAACGTAACGGCGCGGAATTGCACCTCGGTGACCGCAAAGCCGGTTCGGGAGAATCCGCACTCCCCGCAGAGCAGGGCCACGGCAGTTGCCACCCGGTGCGCGCTCCCCGCCAGAGAGGCGAGCATGTCGCGCGCCTCACGACGGTTTTCCGGCTTGCCGAGAACCCGGCCGCCTTGTACCACGACCGTATCCGCTCCAAGCACCAGCGCATCCGGCCTGCGGCCGGCTACCGACTGCGCCTTGGCAACCGCAAGTGCGCGCAAAGAACGATCAAGATCGCCGCTTTTGATGAATGACGCCTCGTCGATCGCTTCCGACGGACAGATTTCAAAGGTAAAGCCCAACCGGCGCAGGATCTCCCTCCGCCGGGCGGACTGAGATGCGAGAATAATCGGCCGGCCGGGGTTCTTCCACGCAGTCATAAGCGATAGGCAAAAATACTTCCCACCCTTGAACTATGGAACCGCGCCGACGCACAAAAGGAACCACGCGCATGGCGCGGGGAACTATCAATGGTTAGAATATACGATTGTGATACATGGCAGGATGAGCTATTTTTAGAGACTTCAATACATAATGATAAAAGCAAACAGCGGGGCAAGGATCGGTAATGACTGACATCGAACGGATTGCCCGGGAAGCCGCCACGCAGGCGGGACATCTCATCGTCTCCTCCATGGGGAAAACCATCGTCACGCAGAAAGATGCAACCTATAACCTGGTCACCGATGCCGACCGGCTCTCGGAGGAATTCATCGCCGGATTCCTCCTGGAAAAAATGCCCGGCAGTTCATGCCTCAGCGAAGAAACGCACCGTGCGGCACTTGAAGCGAATCGTCTCTGGATCGTCGACCCGCTCGACGGCACCACCAATTTTGTCCACGGCATTCCCCATTTCGGGGTCAGCGTGGCCTATGCGGAAAAAGGGCGGATTCTGGCCGGCGCGGTATATGATCCCATGCGCGGCGAATTGTTTTCCGCGAGCGCGGGTCAGGGCGCCACCCTGAACCGGAACCCTATCCATGTGTCGGGAAACCGCCTGCTTTCCCAATCGATCATCGGAACCGGCTTTTACTACGACCGGAACGAAACCATGGAAAAAACCCTCGGAGCGCTGCATGCCCTTTTCCGGCAGGACATTCATTGCATGCGGCGGATGGGCGCCTCATCGCTTGACCTCGCCTGGCTTGCGGCAGGCCGTTTCGACGGTTATTTCGAGTACACGCTCTCCCCCTGGGATTTTGCCGCCGGGCTTCTGATCCTTATCGAAGCGGGGGGAAGGGCCATTGACGCGCGCACCGCCGCTCCGGCAGATCTCTTCTCAAGCGGACTGATCTGCAGTAACGGGCTCATCCACGACGCACTGGCGGCCTGCACCCTCGATGCCCCTCGATTCAGGGAGGGGTGAGGTGAAATAGTAAAGGTCTCTTCAGGGGTTATTTCGCGGCCTGCAAGGGCGCCGAGGCCTTCGCGGCGAGCTGCTGCTGGGCTCTGATGAGGTTCCCCTGCGCCTCGGCGTACTGCGGATTCGCCTGGAGAGCTTCACTGAACTGACGGATCGCGCCGGCATAGTCGCCAAGGCTGTACAGCACCGAACCGAGGTTGTTGAGGACGACGGCGTTATGGGGGGCGATGCGGGCGGCCTCGGTCAGTTCGGCGACCGCCTGCGGCACCTTATGCGTCTCGAAATAAACTCTTCCGAGATTGCTGTGTGCCTCGGATTGGATGGGCTTGACCCTGAGCGCCTGCCTGAAGGCACTCACCGCATCGTCGGGTTTCCCTGCCGTATAGAGAGTTATGCCGAGGTTGTTAAGCGCATCCGAATTGGTTGGATCGGTTGCCAGCACGTTGCGATAGACATCGGCAGCCTCGGAAAGCCTGTTCTGGGCCTTCAATGCGTCGGCAAGATAGTATTGAGCGGTGAGAAAATCGGGCGAGGTCGCGAGGATCTTCCGGCAATACCCTTCCGCCTCCAGGGGCCTTCCGGTTTTGTTGTACAGCTCGGCCCGGTTGACAAGGACATCCCGGTTATCGGGCGCCACCTGATAGGCGAGGTCGAGGGACCGCTGGGCAACCTGAAGGTCGGCGGGCCCGCTGTTCTTCTTCTCCATGAGACAGAAGGAGTAATAGGAGAGCGTCTGCGGTCCGGAAGGATTGTATCTCAGTGCATATTCAAGGTAGCGCTGCGCTTCCGGATAGTTCTCTTCCCGCATGTAGGCGGCGCCGAGACTCAGGTTGGGAAATTCGCCGCGCGGGTCCGCCTCGAGTACATGGCTAAACAGTGTAATGGTACTTCTCCATACCCTTACCTGTTGTATCGTCAGAAAGGTCATGGCAACAACAACGGCAATTGCGGCCGCTCCGAAAACAGGCCGGACCTTCGGCCTCCGGTCCCCGAAATCGCCGATGAGCCAGACGATCGCGATGAAAATGCCGACCAGCGGGATATAGGAATACCGTTCCGCCATGGCCTGAACGCCGACTTGCACCGGAAAACCGATCACCGGCACGAGGGTGCCGAGGTACCAGAGCCATCCGGTAATAAGGTACGGCCTTTTCTTTCCGAGCCGGAAGCAGGCGACCGTGACAAAAACCAGGGCAAGCGCGGCCACCAGCGCCAGGGGAACGAGAATATTCCGCGCCTCATGATGGTAGTAGGTAATGAGCGGGTCAGGCCAGAACATCTTTCCCAGATAACGCCAGTAACTCATGGCGGCATTGCAGAACCGCACCCAAACCGGCAGGGCGATTTCGCTCGACACCGCATGGCCCGCACTCTGCGCCAGGTAGGTCAGCACGCTTGATGCAAGGGTCAGCAGAAACAACGGCCATTTTTCAAACGCCAGCCTGAATCCATCGGCCGCCATGCGGCGCATGTTCCCGAAATCCAGCCTGATCCTTCTCAGAGGCCAGATATCGAGCAGGAGCAGTGTGAAGGGAAGCGTGACCACCATGGGCTTGGCCAGGATGGCGACGCCGAACGCGCAAATGACCGGCATGAATCTTGTCCATGAGGCCTTGCGGACATACCACGCATAGGCAAACGTGGTGGCAAGCCAGAAGAAGGTGCTCAGGACATCCTTGCGTTCGGCAACCCACGCCACCGACTCCACATGGATCGGATGCAGGGCAAAGAGAAACGCGACCATGGCCGCGCGCCAGAAATAGCCGGTCATGTAGAGAAGCAGGAGAAACAGGAGCACCGCATTCGAGGTATGAAGGCCGACATTCACCATATGGTGCGGCCCCGGATGGTTGCCGAACACGGTCCAGTCCGTCATGTGGGAGATCCAGGTCAGCGGGTGCCAGTTGGAGGCGTAAAACGTGGTGAATGCCCACCCGATGCTCTTCAGCGACAAGCCGTGCTGGATGAATTTATTCTGGGTTACGTAGTCGGTATCGTCGTACGATAAGAAGTTGCAGTTCCACGCGCCGAGGTAGGAGATGACGGTTGCCGCGGCGAGTACGCAGCATAGAATAGCGGTTCGCGATGCAGTATCGCCGCCCGGTCGTGCATTATCCGAAGCAAGGGGCTGAGAACCGGTCGAAGTGCGCAGCTTTTTTTTCTTATTGGATGGGGCTTCCTTGCGGGGCGCTCCGGATCGACTCATGCTTGAAAAAATACCTCTCTGAAAATGGGTGCCGCTACCTGGATTACTTCCCGCGTTCCATCGGGCGGGCGCGGCGAAACGGGCCTCCCACAGTAAAAAGGCAGGCGGCCGTCGGGAAGAGATGGCCGCCTGCCTGCGATATGGTGGAGGTGAGGGGAGTTGAACCCCTGTCCGAAAGACGATCAACATGAGCCGCTACACGCTTAGTCCGTCGATTGAGTCTCGCCCCTATGCACGCCGGCGAACAGGCTTGCACGGGGCCAGTAGCGGAGTAGTCATCGTTCCGACCGCCACCCTCCGGAACGACCAGCACCTTGCTTGGCTCGGGACAAAGAAGTGCGCTCTATCCTCGAGTGGCTGCCTTTAATTAGGCAGCCATTGCGAAGGAGTAATCTTCCGCAATTAGAATGTCATCGGATTATTTACGAGGCCAACCGATGATCCTCGGCATGCTGCTCAGTATCTCCTGTCTCCCGTCGAAATCCGGTACACCCCCATTGTTGTTAAACGTTGCATGAATCCAGAGGAGGCGCCGCTCTGCGGTTCCCCATTAACAAAGATACCTTTTATTGCAAGGTAGCGGCGCTAAAAGTTTGTCTGCAAAGAAAGCCGGATCGACTTCATGCCGACCGCCAGGTCCGGCTTGATCAACATCTTCTCGGAATAGTCGTGCAGATAGGCATCCACCACCGCGTCGAAAATCGAATAGCCATAGAAAAAAATCGAATACCACAGGAACATATTTCTATTCGCGAAAGCGCTGTAGCGGGCGCTCGCCCATGATTGCGAATATTGCGTCGCCACCTGGCTGCGGATCGAATCAGCCGCGGTATCGGCCAGGGGCGTGTTAAGCCGTTCAAAATTGTTTTCCGCCTGTACCATCAGGCGTTGGTTGTTGAAAGCCATCATGCCGAGCGACCACTGCACCATGATGACCAGACCCGCCTTGGACCACGAGCCGTTGTAGATTTGACCGAGCCCAAGCCCCGGAATCACCGCAAGGAGAAAGGCGGTTGTCGGGTTGCGCTCCCGCATGTCCTTGAAATGGTTCGAGGCGTCGATCGCATCGAGCACGTTATAGACATGCGCTCCGATCATCCAGGTGAGGTAGTTATAACCGGAAAACCGGGCGGTCATTGCACTGTAATGAGAAAGATGCGCCTGTTCAACATCTCCGGCGCTGTCGGTACCCGAATAAAAGGGCGTGACACCGCCGCGTGACCTTGCCAGATAGTAATCGGCCGTTTCATCATCTCCCGTGCCGCTCTGATTCCAGAAGTAGGCCATGGACCCGAAAATCGCTTCCATGGCCACAAAAAACCCCGCCTTGAAATAGTGTTGCGTATAAACCTGTCCCAGTCCCGGAATAATAAGCGACGCGGTCCCGACCTTAATCGGATCGTACAGGCGTAGCTTCGCTACGGCAACCGTATCGGAATCGCCGCCCGGAAGCCGTCCGATCTGCATGGAGTCCCCAGCCTCGTTTACCCCCTGGGCCCACAGCGACAAGGCAAAAAGCAGCGGTAACGCACTAGAGGCAAAAAACTTCATTCATTCCTTTAAGTAATTGTTGATCAAAATGTTATAATATATTATAAAACAATATATTGCTGTCGATAACAAAACACAGAAGATTAAGCGCTATCTGAACTGATATTCAGGATGGAACGTACGTGTTGGCCGTTTAAAATTAATATCACAGCATGATTCGAAATCAAGAATCGTTTAACCGGGTAAACAGCCGCGGTTACCCGACGTTTCGCACGGCTTTTGCACTATTTTATTTTTAAGGGCTTGATGCAACGCTTTGAAGCTGAAGCGTTCTCCATTTCATTTCAGGGAGGCATACGAATCATGGCGGAAAATCAGTCGCTCGAATTCCAGACCGAAGCAAAGCAGATTCTTCAGTTGATGATCCACTCGCTGTACACCCATAAGGAGGTGTTTCTCCGGGAGCTGATCTCCAACGCCTCGGACGCGCTGGACCGTCTCAGGTTTGAATCGGTTACCAATCCGGCGATTCTCGGCAGCGATACCGAACTCGCGATCCGGATCAAGCTCGACAAAACCGCGAAGACCCTCACGATCAGCGATAACGGCATCGGCATGACTCGGCAGGAGGTGATCGAAAATATCGGCACCATCGCCCGCAGCGGTTCAAGGGCCTTTGTCGAGAAGCTCACGGGCGACCAGAAGGCGGACTCCAACTTGATCGGCCAGTTCGGGGTGGGTTTTTATTCCGCATTCATGGTGGCGTCAAGCGTCAAGCTCGTCACGAAGCGCGCGGGATCGGATGCCCCCGCGACCGTGTGGGAGTCTTGCGGCGAGACCACCTATTCCGTCGCGGACGCGATCAAAGAAACGCGTGGCACCGAAATCACGGTCTATCTGAAGGAGGACGCGATTGAATACGCCGAGACCTGGAGCGTCCGGTCGATTATCAAAAAGTATTCCGATTTCATCGCCTTCCCGATCTATTTACCTGATGAAAAGGGGAAGGAGACGGTGGTCAACCTGACCAAACCGATCTGGAGCCGCAACGCCTCCGAGGTGACGAAGGAACAGTACGAGGAGTTTTACCAGCAGGTGCTGGCCGGATTCGATAAGCCCCTCGATATCATGCATAACAAGGCCGAAGGGGTCATGGAGTACTCCTCGCTTCTCTTCATCCCGTCCGCCGCGCCGTTCGACCTTTTCACCATCGAGCGTAAACACGGCATCAAACTCTATGTCAAGCGGGTATTCATCCTCGACAACTGCAAGGAACTCCTGCCCGAATACCTGCGTTTCGTCAAAGGGGTGGTCGATTCGGAGGACCTTCCGCTCAACGTCTCGCGCGAGGTCTTGCAGAAAAATCCGGTCGTCGACCGCATCCGCAAGGCGCTGACCACCAAAATCCTCGGCCGGTTGTCGGACATGGCCCAAAACGAGCCGGAGAGCTATAAAACCTTCTGGAAGTCGTTCGGCCAGGTGCTCAAGGAGGGCATCCACGGCGACCCGGACAACAAGGAAAAACTGCTGGAACTCCTGCGCTTTCAATCGTCGATGGCGGGAAAGGACGAGTTCGTTTCCCTCAAGACCTATATCGGTCGCATGCGGACCGCCCAGAAGGAGATCTACTACATCGCCGGCGACAGCAGGGAGATCGTGGAGAAGAGCCCGCATCTCGAGGCGCTGAGGGCAAAGAGCATCGAAGTCCTGTACTTCCTCGACCCGATTGACGACTGGATCGTGCCGGATATTTACAACTACGACGGTAAAAAGCTCAAATCCGTCACCCAGGGCGACCTCGATCTCGGCGACCTCGGCACGGAGGAGAAGGTGGCGCAGAAAAAGGCGGAGTCCGCCTTCAAAAAGCTCTCCGAGCGCATCAAGAATGTGCTGGCCGGCGACATCAAGGAGGTGCACATCGCCACCCGGCTCAAGGACAGCCCGGCCTGCCTCGTGTCGGAGGAGAATGCCATGGGAAGTCACATGGAGAAGATCATGAAGGCGATGGGACAGGAGGTTCCGACGCAGAAGCGCATCCTCGAAATCAACCCGGATCACCAGATCATACTCAATCTGAAGGCGCGCTACGAAAAGGACCCGAAGGACGCCGACCTCGAAGAGTGGATACGCCTGGTGTATGAGCAGGCGCTCATTGCCGAGGGGCAGATGGTGCCGGACCCGCTGGCATATTCGAAGCGGGTTAATACTTTGCTGATAAAGGTGTCATCGGGATAAATACAAAGGGAGCGACGCGACAAAGGGATCGCGGAATAGCGGGCAGCTGTAGTAAGCACTATGTATTTTATAAACCCATGTTTGAACGGATAAAATCAAAAATCCTCACCGAACAGGATCTCCCGGCGGTCCGGAAAAAACACTCCGGTGAAAAAATCGTCTTCTGTTCAGGCTGCTATGACATTCTCCAGTCGGGCCACGCGGTCTTCTTCGACCAGTGCCGGCAGTTCGGCGACATCCTCGTCGTCGGCATCGGTCGCGATTCCGTGATTACACGGCTCAAAGGCCCCGGCCGGCCGGTCAATCCGGAAACCAACCGGCTCTACCTTGTCGCGGCCATGCAGGACGTGGACTACGCGGTGCTGAACAGCGCCGACATGCCTCAGTGCAAAATGGATCATGCCTTGATTCTCGAAAATTTACGGCCGGATATCTATGTCCTCAACGACGACGACTCGGACATCGCGACCAAACGGGTGCTGTGCGGTCGCCTCGGCATCGTCATGAAATTCGTGTCGCGCGTCGTCCCGCCCGAGCTCGAGCCCACTTCGACCTCGCGCATAATTGATAAAATCAACTTCTCCTACAAGGCTCCGCTGCGCATCGACTTTTCCGGCGGCTGGGCCGACGTGCCGTTCATCATGCACGGCGTTCCCGGCTACGTAACGAACGCGGCCATACGGCCGCTCATCGAGTACAAGTCGGGCCGGTTCAATTTTTCCGGGTATCCGCGCGGAAGCGGCCTCTCAACCTCAACGGCCGCCAAGCTCCTGGAAATGATCGGTGCCAAGGCCTACAACGCGGAAGTCATGCCGCTTTCGACCATCGCCGAGGACCTTTTCAAACTTGAAAACAAAGAGCTCAACTGGGCTATCGGCAGGCAGGACCAGTACGGTATCGTGTACGGCGGCCTGCATTGCTTCGAGTTCGGCCCTGATTACGGCAGGCCGGTCGGTCCTGAAATCACGCGGGAGACGCTGGCGCTTTTCCTGAAAAATCTCGTACTCATCCACACCGGCATCTCCCGCAACGCACAGGTGGCGGTGGAGCAAGTATATAAGAACCATGTGACTTCTGAAGGTAAAGCAGCCCTCGAAACCATAAGTAATTGCGGCAGGACGTTCCACGAAGCGCTTGCCGATAAGGATTACCTGCGCTGCGCCGCCATAATGGAGGAAAACTTTTCCGCGCAGAAGCGTCTTGCGCCTGCCACGTCGAGCGAGCGCATCGACGCCATGTACGCATACGCGAAGGAGAACGGCGCGCACGGCGGCAAGATCTGCGGCGCGGGCGGCGGCGGCGCGTTCGTTTTTTACTGCAGCAAGCCTTTACGATTGATAAAGGCGCTCAAGGAGCGGTTCGTGGACTGCTTTGAAATCAACTTTGAGTTCGAATACAGAAGCATCAAGCAACTGAACACGATATAAGTCCATACTTTCAAGGGAGAGCATCACGTGAAAAAAGCACTGGTATGCGGTGCGGGCGGTTTCATCGCGGGCCATCTTGTCAAAAAACTTAAAAATACGGGCTACTGGGTCAGGGGCGTTGACATAAAGGTGCACGAGTTCTCGCCTTCGCCGGCCAACGAGTTCCTCACGCTCGACCTGCGCGAGGAGGAGAACTGCAAAAAGGCTCTCACGTTCAATAAGGGGACATTCGACGAAGTATACCAGCTCGCCGCGGACATGGGAGGCATGGGATTCATCCACAGTGCGGAGTGCGATATCATGCGGAACAGCGCGCTCATCAACATCCACATGACTCATAACGCCTGGAAGATGGGCGTTCCGCGTTACTTTTTCTCCTCGTCGGTCTGCGTGTACCGGGATATGAAACACGGCGAGCCGGAGATGACCGAAGAAGAGGCTGTCCCGGCCAATCCCGACAACGAGTACGGCTGGGAAAAACTCTATGCCGAGCGCATGGCGCTGGCCTACGAGCGTAACCGCGGAATGAAGGTCAGGATCGCCAGGTTCCAGAACTGCTACGGCCCTGAAGGCACGTGGCGCGGCGGCCGCGAAAAGGCGCCTGCCGCCCTGTGCCGCAAAATCGCCGAGGCGAAAGACGGCGGCACCATTGAGGTCTGGGGTGAGGGCACCGCTGTGCGCTCCTACACCTACATCGACGATATGGTAGAAGGAATCTTCATGCTCATGCAGTCTGACCTAGAAGGAGCGGTCAATATCGGCTGTCCTGAGTATGCAACCGTGGATGGGCTGGCCAATGTCATCGCCGAGGTGTCAGGAAAAAAAATCACCATACAACACATTGACGGACCCGTGGGCGTCCAGTCGCGAAACTTCTCCAACAGTCGTATCTATTCCATCGGTTGGAAATCGAAGTTCAGCCTTAAAAAGGGCATTGCACTCACCTACCCATGGATTGAAGGGCAGGTGAAACTCGCGGCAACACCGTGCTGAAGCATTTTTCCCGCCCTGTATTTGCTTTGTGAAGTTTCCGCAATGTTTCCGCATGTTTCCGTTTTTCATGCATTTTGCTGCATAGTTATGCATAAACACCGGAAATGGCGTACCTTGCCCTTAGTTCCGTTTTACCTTGTATGTGCTTGATTTTAATAGATATTATTACATGGGTGGAGAAAAAGCGGGAGACGGGGATCGAACCCGCAACCTTAACCTTGGGAAGGTTACACTCTACCATTGAGTTACTCCCGCGGGAAGGCATAAAGATATATCCGCATTCTCAGTGAAGTCAAGTTACCTATTTCCCGCTGCATGCCGCCGGACATCACCATGAATATTTTCATCCCTTAAGCCGTTTCAGGGACCTCCATGAGTCACTTCTGTGTGTTGAAAGGACATATTTTTGTATCATATAGAGGCATCCTTGCCTTATGATCGCTTCTCGGAAACCGAACCCCTTTCCAAAGGAGGAGTATGGTAACCGCCATTTTTGCTCTGGTGCTTCTCACGATCGCGATCATTCTCGCCGTTCTGCTGCTCAGCACCAGGAGGCTTCCGGCTGATGAGCCGCACGGAGAACCGCAGGAGCCGCCGCTGATACAGGCCAGCGGGATCTACTCCATCATCAGAAAAAGCCCGCGCGAGGATCTGAAGCGGATCCGTCCCGATGAAACGGAAATTCGAAAATATCTTTTTGCCATAAACGAAGATATAGAAAAGAACCCCCTTTCCGATGCCGATAAGCAGAATCTTGCCGAACAGTGGCAACGAGCAATGGAGGAGAGCATAGGCGCCATTGAAGAGGGAGATAAGGTGAATGCGCCGTTTTTTTATCTTCTCGATTGGGCGGAGGGGAATCCGTGCAAGGTCTGTGATTCGTATTTTAAACGGGGGAAACTAGTTACGAGAGAAGAAATATTCAAGAACCCATCGGTTATCCCTCCATTTCATTTAGGATGCACCACCAGGATTATCCCATTTCGCGGCAAAGATTACTCAGAAGAGGCGGCCGCGCAGGAGACGTTGCCGTTTGAGGCGAAAATGGATCCGTTTGCGATGCCCGACTGGAAAATGACCCTCAGGCTGCCTTTGACCCGATAACCGAAGGAATCTTCCATAATGAGTCTATGCAAGTTCGGTAGAGTAGAACGACGTGTGTTGGCAGGTGCGGCATTTATCGTTGCGGTAAGTAGTTCGGCGACATGGTGCGCAATCGGGCAGTCGGCGGTGATCACGCTCGTGATGCCGCCCGGAGCGAGAGCGACCGGCATGGGGGAAGCTTTTACCGGCCTGGCGGACGACGCGAATGCAGTGTATTTCAATCCGGCCGGGCTCGGACTTGACCCCCTGGCCAATTCCTGGAAGGCATTTCTCAAGGACAAAGGTCCGTTCCTTGCCATCGCCTCTCATCCCAGGAGTTCGGTCTTTGCGAGCCAGCTTGTCTGGGCGGGCACGTCCAAAGGGGTCCTCCGTTATACCGGAAAGTCCTGGGAGTCGGGCGAAACCTACCTGGTCGAAGAGGGCGATGAGCTGAAAACCATTGCCCGGCGATATCTCAACGTCGATGACGACAAAACCATCGCCGAGGCGGCCTGGAAAATCCGCGTTGAAAACAAGATCGAAATGCGGCGTTTCAAGACCATCGAAGCGGAACTGCATACCGGTCTCGTCGATTCGCTCCTCGCCAAACGCCATGCGACCGCCGATAGGATCGCCCGAACCATCCTCGAACTCTCGCCGGGAGACCGGACCGCGGCGAAAATTTACTTTTCGTTAACCCCCTACGCCGATTCCGCCGCCGCCGACCGCATGGCGGACCAGATCGTCGATCTGCTCAAGAAAAACGATACCGAGCTGAAAGACCTGGTCGAGGTGCAGATTCCCTTTTCAATTGCGATCAGCGACAGCATCACCGCCATGGCCATGGACGAATCCGAGCGGCTCTGGGTGGGCACGCCGCATGGGCTCTGGCGCTGCAGCGAATCCAAATGGAGCCGGATAACCGCGGCGGAGGGATTGCCGTCCAATTTCATTACCTCCATCGCGCTGGGAAAATACGGCGACCTTGCCGTGGGGACCGATGCCGGCGTCGGCGTCTATAAGGATGGAAACTGGATGAAAATCGGCGTCGCCGACGGGCTGACCGAAGCGATGATTACTTCAGTCACGCTGGCAAGCGATTCCACTACCACTCTCTACGCGGGCACCGCGAAGGGGCTTTTCAAGTGTGTCAACCTTACCAAACCGGCGATTACCCTTATCGATTCGTCCCGCGGGCTGCTTTCCACGCAGGTGAAGGCGCTTTATTATGATTCGCAGGGGAGATTATGGGTCGGCGGTCAGAGCGGCATCGCCATTTTTTCGGGAAAGTCGTGGAAACGGTTCAAGTTTCCCGGAAGCACGGTACAGTGTTTCTGCGAGCAGTCCAATGGAACGATCTGGATCGGCACCAATAAGGGAGTCATCACCTACCAGGAAGGCGGCGCGGTCACTTCAAAGGACGGGAAGGTGGTCGAAAATGTCCCGGAATGGAAAGCCTATCATTCGAAAAACGTGCTCTGCGGAGATGTCGTCGTCGGCCTCGCGGCTTTCGGCAACGACATGTGGGTAGCCACGGACCAGGCGCTCAATAAATATGAGTGGGCGCAGATGCAGGCATTGCTGTTTTACGAGCAACTGCTCCCCGCCTTCCGCCTCTCGGAACTGTGGCACATGTTCGGCACCATCGTTGTCCCTTTGGAAGAGATGGGATTGGATGAGTGGGGAACGGCGGCGCTTTCGGTAAATTTTGTCAATATGGGGACCAATACGATTACGGATGAACTCGGCAGGGATCTCGGTACGCTCCGCTCATACGAAGCGGTCATCGGGACTCTCGTACGGTCTCTCTTTTTCACAGACCATGTCCATGGGGCTGAACTTGAAATACGCCTATAGCGCCCTTGCACCCGGGTATGAAGGCGGAGGAGTCGGCTCGACCTTCGCGGTCGACCTTGCAATTCTTAAGCGGGAATTTCTGACAAAGAACCTTTCGTTGGGATTCATGCTTCAGAATATGGGTCCTGGCGTCTACTATACCGATCCGGACCTGAAGGATCCTATTCCGTTCACCCTGCGCGTTGGGCGCCGCTTACCAGGCGGTCCAGACGCCGGTTCATGATATAAAATTTCTTCTCGATTTTGACCGGGAGGTGGTAACGAATAACGGCGACGGCAACCCCCCGCCATTTTATGAGGCGATGTGGTCCGATCTTATTCACGACACCGCCTGGGGCGAAACGACCCCGGCGGAGCAATTGCAGGAGGTGGTCGGCCATCTGGGGGCCGAATACTGGTATTCGCATTTCCTTGCCCTGCGTACCGGATTCCTGTGCGACGTTGCCGGGCAACGGTATGAACTCGACTTCGGGCTGGGCCTGAATTACGGCAACATGAACTTCGACTGGTCGTACATCTATTCGCCCGAAGGGTTTCTCTCAGGAATAGTTCAGAAGTTCAATCCCGAACAGCAGGGATCAAGCGGCGCGAGGGACGGTCAGATGCGATTCTCGTTCCTGTTTAAACTTTAAGCCAGTGCAGGTATCTTAATCATGCCACGATCCGGTATCTTGTGCGCCGTTTTTTTTTGCGCCGCACTCGAGTTTTTCAACCAGTTGTCCCGCCAGCGTACGGGCCGCCGGCCAGAGGGCCGCTCATCTCAAGGCGATCGCCGCCTTGCAGGCCAATGTTGCCGGAGGTCCGCGGGGACCGCACCCCTATCTTTTAAAGACCGTTTCCGCACAGAAGTTACTGGTGACCGGCGCCGATTATCAATGGTCGATCAATTTTCCCCCGCAGACGCAGCACGATACGCTTCACATCGTCGCCCTTCGCGTCGAGTTCAATAAAGGTCAGCCTGACTCCTCGGACCTGATGTCCGGCAACGGGCTCTTCGGCAACCGGGGCTTTACCAACGACCCGGATGAATACGCCGACTACGTCACGAACGATACAATCTACCCGTACGACCGGCTTCCGCACGACTCCGCCTATTTCGCACTGCAGCTCCAGGGGATTGCCGCCTATTACACGAAGGTCTCCCGCGGCAGGCTGGTGCTGCAATCGTCAATCTATCCCGCGGGCAGCGGCCAGCCGGGTTATTCCGTACCCAAGGGCGTTCTCTATTATTCGCCGGGCGGGAAAAAGGACGAGGAGACCTGGGACCAGTACTATGACCGTAAAACCCAGGGGCTCATGTTTTTCATCCGCGACGCCCTGAAAGCGGCCGCCGCCGATCCGGCCGGATCGCCGTTCGCACCGTTGCATTTCAACGCCGCCGACGGCACGATACGGGATTCAAACAATGTAAAGGTCGCGTTTCTCGTCTTTCATGCGGGAGCGTCCTATTTGACAAACGGCGGGGCGAACGGATCGGGGCGCGATAATCCCGCGGACATAATCGACGCCTTTATCAGCCAGCCCTGGTTCCAGATGTATGCCGACAGCCTGGGGCTCGCGCAACCCGGAGTTCGTGTAAAGGGAGCCGGCGCCGACAGCCTCCTGCTTTCCGAAATCATGATGTGCTCCGAGACCTCGAATCAGGACGGCCTGAACTGGGGCATCCAGGGAATTCTCGTCAATCAGATCGCCAGGCAGCTCGGCATTCCCGACCTCTTCTCGACCTCCAGCGGAGAATCGGGCGTGGGCGCATTCTGCATCATGGATTTCGCCGGCTACTCTGCCGGGAGCGGCTTCATTCCTCCCTACCCGTCGGCATGGGTCCGCGCGTTCATGGGATGGGACAACGTGAAGGTAGCCGGCCTGGGCGCCCCCTCGGGGTCGATTTCGGTAAAAGCGCTGACCACCGTGCTCGACCGCAGCGCGGCCCAGACGGCCTCCTCCATCGGAACCGATACGACCATTCTGCTCGTTCCGATTAACGACCACGAATACTATCTCATCGAAAACCGGCAGCGTAATCTCCCGGATTCCACGGGACACGTCAATCCGGGATTGTATCTGTATGATACCGCGACCCTCGGATTGCAGAACATTCCGGTCGTTGCGGCCTACCCCTTCAACGTGAATTTACCCGCAAACGCCCTTTTGACAAGTGGCAGCCCCTCGAACGTCATCCTGAAGGTCCGCAACAACGATATCAGTCTCCCGGCCGCCGGGATCCTTGTCTGGCATGTCGATGAAAACATCATACGGAACCGCCTGCCGCAGGACCTGGTGAACGCCGATTCCGTCTATCGGGGCGTTGATCTCGTCCAGGCCTCCGGCGTGCAGGACATCGGGGTGGCCTTCTCGAACATTTTTTACCAGGTGGTAACCTACAATTACGGCGGCGCCGAGGATGTCTGGCCCCATTTCGACATTAAAGCCTCCCCCGACACCGACCTCTCGGTCACCGGATTCGGCCCGTATACCGAGCCCTCCACCCAGAGCAATGACGGCGGCAATACCTATCTCACCCTTTCCTTCCCGAAGCCGGCCTCGCCGCGGGATACCGAGGTCGATGCAGTGCAGGACTATGTCACCGTCAACTATTGCGACAGCGTTCTTGCCGTCAATGCCTCCTGGGACTATCTCGTTCCCGGGTGGCCGAAACTCGGAGCGCCGGGAGGATATTTTGATCCGGTGGCGGTTGGCCTCGACCCGAACGCAAACGCCCAGCAACTCGTGTTACTTGACTCATCGGGAAGGCTCTATGCCTTCGGTACCGATACCGCGACCGCGAACGGCGGCATCACCTACGGCCAGACACCGGTTGCCGTCAGCCGCCTCGATGTGCACGGCGACACGCTTCGCAACGCCGATACGCTCTTCTGCATCGACAGCACCGCGGGGGTATTCGCCATGCCCAGCGTGATTGCCAACAAGGTTTTTATCCCCTCCCGAAGTCTCGGCATCCGGCTTCTCACCGCCCTCTCGCCGACCTCGGCCGCCTGGGATACCGTCAGGCTGGCGACCGCACCCTCATCGTATGTCTGCGGCTACCGGAGCGGCGATTCGGCCTGGGCGATCGGCTGCACGGGCGGCCGCGTGGCGTTCGGCAGCGGGATCGATACGGTTCGATCGCTGAAGCTGCCCTCGGACAGCCCGGCCTGCGCCGTCGCCGCCGTGCGCGAGCATCCGCAGACCGTCGCCGTCATTCAGACCGACGGCTGGCTTTCCCTGTGCAACGAGGATTCCGCGCATGCAAGCGACTCGGTCAAACTCGATAAGAGCGCCATCGGGCCGTTCACCCTCGTCACCGGCGATCTCGACCGCGACAGTTCCAGCGAAATCGTGGTCTGCGACAGCCGGCACGGGCTGTGGGCGTATAAGCAGAAGACCTTGCGGCTTGCGCCGGGCTGGACGGCCGCGCCGTCCGACTGGCCGTCGAAATACGCCTCCATCGATTCCGCGACGCAGATCGCGCTCGCAAAGGGGAACCGCGCCGGCCTGCCTGTCAATCTCTCGGCGCCGTCGCTCGCCGACCTCACGCAGAACGGCTATCCCGACATCATCGCGGGCGGCACGAACGGGCTGTACTCCTTCAACTATAAGGGCGTGCTGGTCTACGGATGGCCGTCGTATCTTGACAACAGGTTCTGGTATCAGCGCGGCAGCATCACCTCGTCGCCGATCGTGGTCACGGGCGGCGCGCGCAAGCCGACGGTCCTCTTTTCATCGCCCACCGGCGAGCATGCGACCTTCAGCGTCGCCAAAATCACCAGGGCCAGTCTTTCAAAGGGAATGGTCTGGTATCAGGACCCGTCAACCGGCGGCCTCGACAGCCTGGGCGGTCTCACGCAGAGCCTCATCGATACGCTGTTGACGGTGGGAGACTCGCTCGTCACCCCCTTTGTCACGCCGGGCGGCTTCATCGACGCGGTCGATGGCGCCGGCAAACGCCCCGGCGTCACCGTCACCCTGCCCCCGGGCGCCCAGCCGCCGCCGTTATCCTCGAACTGGCCGATCACGACCGGGTCTTCGCCGGCCGCCGCCCCGCTGGCCGCGCGCATGACCGCCAACGGCCCGGTGGACGTGTTCGTGCCCACCATAAACGGGTGGATCTATCGCTATCGGCTTGGAAGCGGCATTCTGCCGGACTCCCTGTTCTGGCCGCAGACCGGCTACGACAACGGCCGCTCCTTTGCCTTCCGTACCGGCCTGCTGCCGGTCGACACGACGCAATCACCGCCGATCACCCTCTTCAGCTATCCGAATCCTCTCCAGAAATCACTTTACAATCAGGTAACCTTCAGGTACAAGTTTTCCGGACCGGCAACCAATGTCCGGCTCGACATCGCGACCTTCTCCGGCTATCCGGTTTTTTCCTCGACCTCCATGGGGATTCCGCCGTCGGCCCTTACCGGAAGCTATCCGGATTATAACGAATTCCAGGTGCCGGTTTCCAGGCTCGGTCCGGCGCTCTACCGTTGCCGGATGGGAGCAACCATAGGCGGCAAAAAATATGAAAAATTCTGGAAACTGGCGGTAACGCGATAACGATGCGACCGCCGCGCCTTGCCCGAACAGCCATCCCCTGCCTGCTGCTCGCCATCATGGTTTTACGCGTTTCCACGGCCGCGACCTGGAACGGCTACTCCATGCAGCGCTTTACGGCAGAGACGCCGCATTTTACGATCTACTACCACGCGGGCATCGAGCATCTTGTCAAGCCCGTCGGAGACAAGCTTGAACAGCTCTACGTCATATACGAGAAAATCTATAACGTCCATCTGCCGAACAAGACCCAGATCCTCCTCCAGGACGGCGACGAGAGCAACGGACTCACCTTTGCCAACCTCAATTTCATCATCCTCTGGACCCACGATTTCGATTTCGACCTGCGCGGCAGCCACGCGTGGTTCGATGATGTCATCACGCATGAATTCGCCCATCAATGCTCGATCCCGCTCGCGCTCAAGTTTCCATGGTGGATGTACGGGATCCAGTTCGGCTATTTTACGCACCCGAACGAACCGGTGCAATTCGACTTTTTCCAGATGTGGCCGCCGGACATCCTCCCGCCCTGGTTCGCCGAGGGAATCGCCCAGTATTCGAGCAGCAAGTACGGCGCGGACCGGTGGGACAGCCACCGGGAGATGCTGTTGCGATCGCTCACGCTGTCGCACCATCTCATCACGTGGGATCATATGCAGACCTTCGCGGGCAAGGGAGACGACTTTGAAAAGGCGTACAACCAGGGTTTTTCCATGGTCTCCTACATCGCCGACAACTATGGCTATGACAAGATCGTGGCGATGGCGCGCACAAGCTCAAGCCTTGCCTATTTCAACTTCGACGACGTGATAAAGGCGGTCATCGGCATTCCGGCCCGGCAACTGTACGCCGAGTGGAAAGCAAGCCTCGAAAAACGCTACGGCTTGCAAAAGGAAGGACTCGGAACGCTCGTTCCCGGCAGGAAAATCAATAAGCTGGGGTATGAAAATTATTGGCCCCGCTTTTCACCCGACGGGAAAAAAGTCTATTTTCTCTCGAACGGGGCCGCGGATTACGGGCATAAAATTCTCTATTCCTGCAAGCTGGACACATCGCTCAAGGAGGCGAAAAAAATAAAGCCGGAGATGGATGTCAATGGCTTTTACGATATTCATGCGCCAAGCGGCCGCATCGCCTACTGCAGCCCGAAGTCGGAGAAATCCGAACTTCCTCCCACCCGCGGCGGCTATCGCACGCTCGATCTTTTTACCGATGTCCTGCCGCCCGAAAAAGAGCATTTCCGGCTTTTTCCCAAGAAAACCGAACGGCAGGTCACGGCCCGAAAGGGAATCTTCAGCGCCGCCTTCTCCCCGAGCGGCGATCTGCTGGTTGCGGCCAAGCGCGACTACGACCGTTTCTTTCTGGCGATAACCGATACTTCCGGCACAACCTTCAGGATCATATATCCGAACCGCGATTCATCCACCCGGAACGTCTATTTCATTTACAGCGTGGCCTGGTCGCCCGACGGCAGAACCATCGCCTACAGCTATTTCGACAAGGACTACCGTAAGATCGGGTTTTACGACACCGCCTCGCATGAGACGAAACAGTTCCTGAACATGCCGTGCGACATCCGCGATCCCTGTTTCAGCAGGGACGGCAACTACCTTTATTACTCTTCCGACAAGACCGGCGTTTTTAACATTTACCGGTACGCATTCGAAACCGGCCGGGTCAGCCGGGTAACGAATGTCCTCGGCAGCGCCTATGCGCCGGCGGTCTCGCCGGACGGGAAACGCCTGGCCTATGCCGGCTACGACTCCGCCGGGTACGGCATCTACCTTCTCGATTCCATCAGGTCTCTCGGCGACACCATCGTGGATTCATCGCTCATCGCGCGTCCCCCGCTGCCCCGCCTCGCCGGCGAGGACCTCCTCGCGCCGACCCACCGCCCCTACTCGAAACTGCCTCGACAGTTCCTCATGACGCCGACGGCGCTGGTTGAACAGCTCAACACAAAAGAGAATAACGTCTACTCCGGCTCCTCGGCGTTCAAAATCGGCGCCACCTTCAATCTCATGGACCCCTACTCATGGCTGGGCATGGGAACGGAACTCGACGGCCTGCTGCTCTTTTGTCCCATCGAGCCTGTTCTCAACCTCGATGAGGGAATCATCGACATTCACCAGAGCTTCGATGTGTGGCTGCACGGCTCAACGCAGATTCTGCCGTTGACCCTTTCCTTCGACTACTCCCTGCTGGGCATTGCGGGAGTTGACTCGTCATACAATGAAACCGAAGGGTACAATCAATCCATCACCTATAATATCCGCCTTCAGAACCTCGATTTCATGGTTTCCCATTACCTTGAAGGGTCAGGCGGCGGAATGGACGCGGGTGAAGATCAGCTCGCCGTGCATCTTCTCACCGGGCTGAACCGCTACGATGTCCTGGAGGATATTCCGGGTTATGGGGGGTTTTAATTATAACTTGGGCAAGGAGTACCGCATCGGCGCCATGGCGACCGCCATGGAACAGGCGCGGGACTCCCGCAGTTCGATCTCCCCGCGGGGCTATGCCGCCAAGCTGCAATACAGTTACTGGCAGCTCCTTTCAACCAATGAGGATAACAGCTTCACCGTCGATCAAACCGGCGAACTCGAGGAAAATCAGGCCGGCTTTCAATATCACGAACTGCTCGCTCATGTGAAATATGGCACCGGGGCGCCCTTCTTCGGCGACCTGCACTTCGATCTGCGCGGCGATGCGATCCATGCTATCCATTCAGATACCGCCTTCCCCTCGTTCTACCTGCCGGTCGCCTGGGTGCCGGGCTATACCTTTTATTTTCAGGACACCATCCACCGCTATCGCGTTTACTATGGTGATACGGTGAATAAGACGAACGAATCCAATGACACGGTTCTTGTTACGGGCCCGATCGTGTTGAGTGGAGAAGCTTCCTACCGGTTCCCGCTCTCCCCGCCGCTCATCGATAAGAAACTCTGGATTTTTTACCTTGAGAAACTCTACGGCTGTTTGAACTTCAGCGGGGGAATCGGGGCCGTCACGGTTTCGAAGCTCCTGGATTTCAACCAATGGATATTCTCGTACGGCACGGAACTCCGTTTACAGGCCACCATGTTCAGCGGCATACCGCTGGCGGTCAGCCTGCGATGGGATCGCGGGTTCACCAAAACCATTCCGGACCCGCAGCAGAACGGCGGGAATCGCTTCACGCTGAACGTGGGGTTCGATTTCGACGATTGGGGCAATGTGATGCTGCCGGACTATCGCGATCCGACGACGGGAAGGGTAAAGGAATAAAGAGAGGCGGCGATTTTATTTTCTCTTGATCCTTCTCGCCAATTCCACCGCCGGAAGCTGGCCCGGCGCAACCGGCTTCGAAATATACCCATAAGTCAATAGGGAACCGTTTTCGCAGGCGAGCACCCGTGAAAATGCTCCCTCTTCCCCCATCGCGAACGCGGCGATGGGAAAGGCGCACGATCGGACGAATCGCAGGAGCCGCCGGGCATCGCCTGCGCTGCGGGCCAGGGTCGCAATCTTGACGAGGTCGGCTCCTCCGGCTTTCGCCCGATCGACGATCGATCGCAGTGACGCATCGGACGGCGTTTTTTCAAAGTCGTGCTCGGAAACGATGACCGTTTTTCCCAGCCGGCGCGCCAGTGCAACCACCTCGGACAGCAGCGCGCACCCGAGCTCAATATCGACCCCCTGGACAAGTGGCATGATCCTCCGGAAAATCCGCAGACGGTCCGGAGCGGTTCCCCTCTTTCACGCACCGTGCCGATGAGCGGCAGTCCGACCCGCTCTCCGATCTCGCCAAGATAGTTCACGAGGCGGCCGAGCGACGCGTCGATGAGATCGACCCTGATTTCGAGAAGATCGACTCCTTCCCGTTTCAGCCGGATGAGGTCTTCAACGTGAACCAGGCTATCGACAACGGCAACGACACGAGGCGTCGATCCCGGTTCGAGGGACCCGAGGTTGGCGACGGCGGAGTGATTTCGGGGATGCAATCGGATTTCCATTGCCATAAAATATATGGGTTCAGCCGCCTATCTCCCCGCCAGCATCCTCTCGGCCTGCCGGTCGAGGTAAGCCGGAAGCCCGTCCGGTATGCGCGTCGCCATTCCGGATGCCTCCCAGACCTCCCGGCTTTCCATGCAGAGATAGAGAGGAGCATCGGGATGGCACCGGGAGAATTCATCCCGCATGGCCCTGAAGAGCGCAATCCGCCGGGGCCGGAAATAGCGCAACTTGCCGTCATGGCCGATGATCATCTCCCCGGAGAAAAGCGGGAGGTGGGTTCCTGAGTCACGCAGATATTTTTTGAGCGAGGGATTGGTGCGAAATCCGCCGAGGCTTATCCAGGCTATGGATCGGAACTCGCGCAGGTGAGAATATATCGCCCGGACCACCTCCCGATATTCCTCCTCCCACCCCTCGTAAACGAACATCGGGTCGAAATGGAATGCCACATGGAATCCCATGGCCTCGCATCGGGCGGCGGCGGCAAGCCTCTCTTCGAGCGGCGCTGTTCTCTTCTCATGCGTCGCGATCATCCGGGGCGTATTGACGGAAAAACCGATGACGATCCGCTCCGGCCGCGGGATGCCCGCAAGCGTATCCACCCTTGCGCTTTTCGTCTTGAACTCGACGACGGCGTTGGCGTACGGCTCGAGCGTTGCGGCAATCCGGCGGGAAAGTCCGGACTCCGGCTCGGCGTAGAGGCTGTCGGTCAACTCACCGGTCCCGAACCGCACCACCCCCTGTCTGCCGGCCATTTTCAGCGCGACCTCTCGTTCGAGATCCCCGTAATTTGAAAAACAAACCGGACCGGGATCGTCGAAGTACACCTGCAGGATGCAATAGCGGCACTCCATGCCGCACCCCTGCGCCGGGGAGAGAATCTGATACCCGCAGCAGAGGTACCCGCCGCCGGTTCCCGGACAGGGTTTCCAGAAGTCGCCCCTGAAAGAGATGGATGGCGCCTGAGAAGTCACCATACGAAACACGCTTTCCGCCCGGGCGCCCCTGATCCGGTCCGCCCCCCGGCACATCACCGTCCCGATGAAATATACCCCCGGTCTCCGGGCTTGGCCTCCTTGCTTCTCCCTTTCATGCGAAATTATTTTTAAACAAATAGTAACCAGTGCCAGATGGAGTTTTCACATCGCTGTTTCCCTAACCCGGCAAGGAGCTTACGAATGCAGAGGCACAAATCGGCGGAAAAAGAGGCGCGCAAAAACATCCGACACAACGCGGCGAATCGCGAGGCGCGCTCCCGTTTAAAAACCGCCGTGCGGAACGTCCTTGATTCCAGGGACGCCGCAAAGGCCGCCGAAACGCTCAAGACCGCGTATTCGGTCCTCGACAAAAGCATGAAAACCGGCCTCATTCACGCCAACAAGGCCGCCAACAACAAAGCCCGATTGACAAAGTTCGTCAGCAGGCTCGCAAAGCCCGCATAGGCGTAACCAAGGCCCCCAGGCGAATCTCCCCATGGCTATGCCGGGCGGAATGCAGCGTCCACGGTCGGGGCGGGGTGTAATCCGCCGGTGCGTTCTCATTCTTTCCCTCTCCGCCTTTTCGTCCCACGCGAAGATTCCCGCGCCCTTCTGGGCGTCCCAGATCGACAGCGCCCTTCACAACCGCGACCTTCTGTTCAGGGCGGTCCTTCACGGCAACGACTCTTTTCCGGTAATCGAGCTTGACCGGGAGCGCAAGGCCGAATGCCTCGAACGGCTTGCCGCGCTCCCGGATTCCGGAAGCGTATGGTATGCAGCAAGCATCGGACTTCTGCGGTCCGATGTGGCGGGCGTCTCTACATCGTCGTTCGAGCGAAGCCTTGACATCGCAGCGAACCATCCCGGCGACCTGTGGGTGCTTTCCGCCGAGTTTGCCAGAAACAGCCAGACGCAGTGGGCGAACCGCTGTCTCCTCAGGCTTGAACAACTGCTTCTCGAATCGGGCGCTGTTTCCGCACCCGCGATCAGCCAGCAGCTCATGTACTATGGCGTCTCCCGGGAAAAACATCATGACTTCGACAACGCCGGGCGATACTTTGCCTGGGCGCAGCGTTTCGACCCCGATCAGCCATGGTCGCTCCTTCACCGCGCCCGTCTCCTCCTTCCCTCGCACCCGATCGCCGCATCTCTCTGCCTCAGGGAGATCATGCATCTTTTCGGCCATTCCTGGGCACTGCAACTCTCCCTGGCCGACCACGCCTATGACTGGCTGCGACTCGTCATCATGGCATGGGTCTTCGTGGTGTTTACCGGCCTTTCGCTGCGGCATCTTCCCCAAGCGGTCCATCCTCTGGCCGACCGCCTGCCCGAAACCATCCCGCCGTCGATCAGGACCGGTCTCGTTATCGCCATGGTTGCCGCGACCGTTGCCTTCGGCGCCCTGCCGTTTCTCTGGCTCCTTGCTTTTCTCATACTACCCTTTCTTGAAAAGAGGGAACGGCCGCTCGTCATTCTCGCTCTCGTTTTCCTGACCGCCGCTCCGCTGGACTCGCGGATCGAAGAGTGCTTCAGGCAGGCAAGGCATCCCGCGGGATCGGTTTCACTCTACCTCCGCGCCTGCGATGAGGGGTATTCTGCGGAGATCCGTCGATGCGCGATCGACAAAATCTCTTCGAACACCGGGGATGCGCTCGCCTATCTTGCACTCTCGCAGAGCCTGCTCAAGTCCGGGGATATCACCGGAGCGAGGCTGGCGGCAACGAGTGCGCAGTCTCTCCGCGCCGATGATCCCGAAGCCCTCTCCTGTGCGGGCAGGGCCGCCTATATGGCCGGCGATTATGCGACCGCCGCGTCGTATTATCGGAAAATCATTGAGATTCATCCCGGGTTTTTCCCGGCGCTTTATAATCTTTCCCGGTGTTCGGTCTCGGAAGCCGACACCGCCGTGAATCTCGATTTTATCGGGTCGCTCCCCGCGGGCGATAGGAAAGCGGCGCGGGAATTCATCGCGCGCAATGACGCCTGTTTCGGCGATCGGTGGCCGCTTTCCCGACAGCTGATGAACGGACATTGCCCCGAAGTGTATTTCCGGACACCGTACTTCCGGGCCTATGGCGGGACCTGGGAGGGAGCAACACGGCTCTGGGCAGGGTCGTTCTTCGGTTTGGCTCCCCTGCCATGCCTCTTCATTTTCCTTATCCTTGCCGCAGTGGTTATTTTCAGGCAGGCACTACGCGGTTCGCGGCCGGCAAAAAGACCAATTGGCCGTTGCTGCCTCTGCAACAGGCCTGTATGCGATGCGTGCCGCCGCGGCACTCTCTGTCATGCCTGTTTCCATGCCATGTCTGCCGAGGTTCCGGATGCATCGAAGGGTCTGACCGAAAGAATAAAGGGCTTCCATGAACGGCGTCGGACCATGGTTGCCTCGGTGCTCGATATCGGTCTTCCGGGCAGCGGCATGCTTTTTGCATCCACTGATAGGTGGCCAGTGACCGTGCTTGTCGGCACTATAACGGCGTTCATCTACGGATCGTGTATGTTTGCAGCGAAAGTTAATTTCAACTACCCGATGTGGGTGCTGTACGGCGAACCGGAGAAACTGCTGTACTGGGTTCCCGGATATAACCTGTTATTTGTGGGCAGGATGGTCATTGCCGCCGTTCGGAAGCGGGGAACATGATGAGCGTGAGAGCATTGCCGCCTCGAATCCGGACAGGGAGGCATCGTGGTACTTCAAGGGTCGTTGCATGGATACAGTCTCTCCGATATTTTCAATCTGCTCATTCTCCAGAAAGCCAGCGGCAATCTTGAGCTTTCAAGCGAAGGCAAGGAAGGGCGGATTTTATTCAAGGAAGGCATGATTGCCGGCGCCATAGACAATGAGGAGCGCCTCAGCGAAAAACTTTTCTTCCTCGTGGCCGATACCTGCCATTACCCATTAACCGAATCAACGCGTCTCTTTGCCGCCTTTCCCGACGACATGACCGGGCTGTGTGATGAAATCGTCCGGCGGAACCTCCTGAGCCGCCAGGCGCTCAGGTCTTTCGCGGTCTCGGTCATCGAAGATATAGTGTGCCGATTTTTTCTATGGAGAAGCGGAACCTACCACTTCTCCGCCGAGGCGTCAAGGGATAGAGCGGGAGAATTCCCCGTATGGCTCAGGCTCTCACCGGAAAAGGTGTCCATGGAGGCCTTTCACCGGTTCGACGAATGGCGACGCATTCGATTGCGCATCGACCCGGATGCGGTCTATGCCCCGATCGGAAGCACCCCTGATACGCAGGCGGCGAACCTTCACCTTCACCTCTCAACGGCAGAACTGGTCCTCTCACGGATCGATGGAGTGTCGCCGGTCTCCTCGATCATCCGAACCTCGTGCCTCACCACGTATAAGACCTATGAGGCGATCACCGTGCTTCTTGCTGAAAAGCGCATCCGCCCGATCAAGCGCCGCTCCTACCATCCTCGTATCCGGGGGCACCCGGGCCGGGAACGACGG
Source organism: uncultured Fibrobacterota bacterium (assembly GCA_963846695.1). Lineage (GTDB taxonomy): Bacteria > Fibrobacterota > Chitinivibrionia > Chitinivibrionales > Chitinispirillaceae > BOG-1184. The sequence goes on from CAWJXL010000014.1 coordinate 100,898, forward strand.
AACAGGAAAGCGACCATTTCAGGACGCACTCTCGCCGCGCTCTTTCTCGTCGCCGGAATAGTCATCGTAACGGTATTCGTCGGCCGCTTTGTCGTGCACGGCACTGTTCTTTCCGATCTCGAATACCAGGCGGCCGAGGCGCGTCTCGAACTTCCTGCAGCCGAGGCGATACAAAAAATCGAATACACCTCGTTTCTCTACGACGCTTCATATGGCGTCACCCCGGCCCTGACCGACCTCGGAAATGCCGGCCTCCTGACCGTGGCCGACCTGCGTCCCCTGTTTGAATTGCAAGCGCTCGGCGGGCCTTCCCACCGCACGCCGGTTCTGCCGTGAGGAACAGCCAGCGCGGCCTCTTGCCTGCGATAAATCTTGCAAACTATATTAAAAAGATTAATGCGTGGTGACAGGCGGGATCGGCAGGACGCGGCGATAATCAAAAATCAAAGGACGAGCTATGGCTTCGATCAATTACGCAGCCCGGGAAATAAGCGTCAAAATCGTTTATTACGGTCCCGGATTGGGTGGGAAAACCACTAACTTGCAGATCATACATCGGAAGCTGCCGCTCGGACATCGAAGCGACATGGTCTCGCTTGCCACGGAAACCGACCGTACCCTGTTTTTTGATTTTCTGCCGGTGGACCTGGGGACGATCAAGGGTTTCGCCACCAAGTTCCAGCTGTATACGGTTCCGGGTCAGGTTTACTATAATGCCACGCGTAAGCTTGTGCTGCGCGGCGTCGATGGGGTGGTTTTTGTCGCCGATTCCGCCGCCGATAAAATCGCCGAAAATCTGGAGAGCTTTCAGAATCTTGAGGACAACCTGGCCGACTATCACTACAATCGCGAGGAACTTCCCATCATCATCCAGTATAATAAGCGCGATCTTCCCAACGCGCTCCCGATCGACGATCTGCAGCGGCAGATAAACCGCTATAATCTCCCCTGGACCGAGGCAATTGCAAACAGGGGGGTCGGCGTTTTCGATTCGCTCAAGTTGATCGGCAAAATCGTCATCGACGGCCTTAACAGGAAGTACTCACGGATCTCCCGCCGGGCGGCTACGGGCGCCGCCGCTCCGCTTTCAGCGCCTGCCGTAAAGCCGATGACCGCGCCCCGGGCCGCGGCGCCCGATGCCCCCCCGGCCGAACCCGTCGTTCAGGAAGCGCAGCAGGCGGCGCAACCGCAGTGGCCCGCACCCAGACCCGCCCCGAGGCCGCAACCCATCGCGACGCCCGGAGGCAGGGCTCAATTCCCCTCCCCGGCAGGCGCAACGGTTCGCGCCGATGGCGCGAAAACGGCTCAACCCGCTCCGGCCCCCGTAACCAGGCAGTCCGATCGGAAACGAAGGGGCTTTTTCGCCTGGCTTTTCGGCAAGAGATAACTGATGAAAGACATGATTCTTTTTCCGGAGGATATTGAGCGGCTCGACGGCATTCTTCTCCCCCTGTCAGGAAAAGCGAAACTCCTTTTAGCGGTGCTCATCAACCGCGACGGCCGGATAATAACGCATCAGGGCATCCTTGAAAAGGTTGACGTGCAGTCGCTTGCGGCGCTGGTGGCGGGAGCCACCGCCTCGACGCTCGCAATTGCAAACCTTGTCGGCGAGACCGAATTTTCCGCCATGTTCCATCAGGGCCGCGAACGGAACATCTTTATCGATGCGCTCGACGAAAACACCTATCTCGCCGTGGTGTTCGACGGGCAGACCAATATCGACCGGGTGAAGGTATTCATCCGCCAGTTCGAACGTGAGCTTAAAGAGGCGCTCGCCGCCGTCTATAATAAAACCGACGATCAGGTCGATCTCGATCTTGGTTTCGTCAATGACTCGTTTCAGACCTTCCAGAACGAGGCCCTTGCAGCCTACGGATCATCGGGCGATGCGGAACAACCGTCGAGCGATGATGTCCCGCCGCAGGTATCGCAGGATGCCTACCAGTACCTTTTCAATAAACGGAAGAAGATGCCGCCGGGGAGATAGTCAAGTCAGGAAGCTAATCGTAATCGGTAGATCGTTGGTTTGAACCTACGATAATGCACTTATGAACAAATTATTCAAATTATCATTAGAGCGTCTCGAATATTCTGATTGGTCACATTTTGAGATTCTCTGCTCAAATTTTCTTATTCCTGAATTCACCAGCATGCGAACATTAGCCAATCCATCTGGAGATGGCGGAAGAGATTCAGCAATATTTTCCCCTAATGGAGTCGCTTATATCGCAGCACAATATAGTGTTACTCCTGATTGGCGCAATAAAATCAGGAAAACTGTAAAAAGGCTTCATGATGAATTTCCCGAAGTACATATACTTGGTATATATGTCTAATAGATATTAGTTCCCTCGGCTATGCCGAGGGGTCTGCGCCCTAAGCTCTTGCTGTCAGCGCGGCCATAATGTACCTCCGATGGTGCATAAAGTCACCATTAACCAAAGGAGGTACAGATGAGCCGCTTTCAGAAATTAAGTCATACGGTGTGGGAGTGCAAATACCACATCGTATGGTGCCCGAAATACCGTTTTCGGGTGATGCAGTATAAAGTTCGGTATTACGTTCGCGATGTAATGCGCGAATTATGCCGACGGCACAAGGTTGAAATACTGGAAGGCAATGTCCAGACCGATCACATACACTTGGTGCTGAGCATATCGCCGAATTACTGTGTAAGTCGGGTACTGGGAAACTTGAAGGGGAAGAGTTCGATACAGATATTCCGGAAATTTGTAGGATTGCGCAAGAAATACTATGGTCAGCACTACTGGTCGCGCGGTTATGCAGTGACGACGGTTGGTATGGATGAAGAGACGATAAGGAAATATGTCCGGTGGCAACAGCAAAAAGACCGGGAGGAAGATGCAACCCAGCTGCAATTACCATTGGAATAGGGAGGCGCCCTTATAGGGCGCTCAATTAATGCCCCCCGCTATGCGGGGGGATTCTTTACCCATGAAATCGGTAGCAAAGCTGACGAATTCCGCAAAGAGTTTTTAAAAATCGGAATTTCAATAGATATTCGAGATCGTAACTGGTTCCTTGAGCGATCGGAAATTGATCTTATAAGAAAAGAAGCCGCAGAGACGCTTAACGACCATATTGCGCGACCATATTTATCTGGAGAGGGCATCATAAAAGAATCTACCTCACCGCTTACAAGTGGTGAATCAAGAGCCGCTCTACTATACTTAGGACTTCAATGGCAAGACGATGTAACGGGCAAGGGCTTAACCAAACTCTCTTTTGATGCTTTAGTTAGAGCGGCATTACGTCATACTCATTCTGATAATCGCATGAAAAGGGATGATATTCATAATTCAATTTGTGCAATGCTACCGGATGTTGATCCAAAAGCTCTTATACCTTTAATTGAGGGAGCGCTAGAAAGGTTAAGAAAAAGTATTATTGGTTTTTGGCCACTTGAAGATGCATTTTGCTTAACGCATCAAGAAAGCATAAGAATGCTTTCTAAGTTAGCTGAAAGTGAGGCTCAAAAAACGAGATTATTAGAAATTATTTCTTTGAAATGCAAGGATTGTCTTTCTTTTATTCCCCAAAGTACTGATGAGGATGTTAGAGATTTATCGCAACGTATTCTGCGCATTTTCGATAGAATACTTTTAAAACAAGGCGAGTTATTTGTAGAGGCCGTTAATAATGGTGCTTATAATAAGCTTGGTTTCAATGATTTACGAGATATTATTCTACTTGATATCACAGATAATCCTTCTTCAAGCAAAATACTTCATTATTACCAAAATATTATTCTGGGTCATCGGTACTTTAAATGATACCCACAACAGATAGTGTTTTAAGCCTGGTGTGGCCGTCTGTTACACCGCGTTCCAGCGTGGAAAATCCAGCCACATTACGAATGCATAATTTGAAGCGGCAAGTTACGCCGCTCAGGGTACAATTCAAGACCACCGCAATGAAAAAAGATAGCGATACGATAATGGTTACGATTACGAAACCCACACGCAAGACGCTTCACCTTTTCTATTTTTGCATTCAGGCTTTCGCCAAGAGCATTTGTTATATGATGGGTTGCATAGGTAACGATATTGGCAAGATGTGCTTTAATTGATTTAGCCGCTTTGACTATAGGTGCAAGACGACTATGGGTTGCCCACCAATACCAATCTTTGAAATATCGGCTCATCCAGCCGGGAGTTTGATAGTCCCAGAGATGCCGAATATTTTCCTTTATCGCCCATGCCCTGCATACTTTCAAGTCTCTTTTTTGCAATTGTTCAAATTCTTCTCTACGATAATCCGGAATATTTTCATTATTCCACAACCACAGATATTTGGTGCCTTTAAGCGTATCAATGTTGCGATTTATCAAATCCCGATGTTCTTCCTTGCGAACAGCATCAACGGCTTTAGTGATTATTCGTGTCACATGATAGCGGTCGAATACAATTTTTTGTGCCGCGTCCGGGATATACTTTTTCGTTGCTGCGATGAAGGGGTCCCACATATCCATGGCAACGCATTGAACCGTAGCCCGCTCTTCCGGTTTAAACTGCTGGTAATACCTTTCAAGGCTTTCCTGCTCCCGCTCATCGCCAACGTATACCACGCAGGATTTATTTATATCGTACACCAGCGTTTCATATCGGTGCCCTTTGGCAAAAGACTTCTCATCAACACCAATGCGTTCAGGGATAGCATGTGGCTTGCGGGCCAATCCTCGATTCACAGCCCTCTCATAAATTCGCCAGGCCAATTTCCAGTCAATGTCAAGAACTCGGCAAGTGCTTTCAATACTACATTCCTGTTCCAAATCAAGAACAAGGCTTTCAAACTCATAGGTAGTAGTCGCATTATTTTCGCCAAGGCCAGAGACTATTTGTTTTACCCCATGTTGTTCGCAGCGAACGCGTGGAACTCGAAGATGCAAATAGGTCGCCATCTGGCAGGTATTCAGGTGTCGAATTTCACGTTCCGGCGCATGGTCATACACGGAATAAAACTGACGGCACTCAGGGCATGGAAATTCAACCCCGGAAGCGTGTTCAATCCAAATATCTACTCGCTTTTGCTGATGGTTTAGCTCTAACCGTGTGATATGCCAGGGGAACCGTATGTTTAAAAGCTCGGAAAAAAACTCGGTGTCTTTCATAGTCCAAAAATACCTGTTACACTATAGATAGGGGCGACCCATGAAAACTACCGATGCGGCATTATTTTTACGGCAATTCATGCCTTGATAGATGATCCAGAAGAACTTACAATGGTGTATTTAAGAAGGCTTTCTAATTCATATACATTATTGTCATTTCTTAATCAAACACCTGATGTCAAAGCAGCAACTAAGAAATTATTTTCACATGGTACAATTTGGGTCGATACATCGGTCATTTTGCCCTTAATCTCTGAGCAACTTATCGAAGAGGAAACTTTTAGAAAATTTTCGCGAATATTTAAGGCTTGTCATTCCACTGGAATTGAGTTTAAAATCACCCGAGCAATAATTAAAGAGATTAATGCACACATTAATATTTGCATCTCTTGTTCTCGCTTCCAAGCCAATAAGTGGCAAGGAAGAATTCCATATCTTTTTGGCAAATATATAGAATCGGGGCTAAGCGCGCTAGAGTTTGCCAATTGGACAGACTTTTTTAGAGGTCCGGAAAGGCCCGATGAAGATCTATCATTATTTTTGCAAGAGGAATTCGATATTCAACCTCAAGACCTCACTGATGAAATGGAACAAATAGAAGATGATCTTAGGTATGAAGCTGAACGGTTATGGACCGAAGCACACATGAAAAGAAGAATCCATGAAGACCAAAGAGATGAGGAGACAATACGCATTCTCGTTAAAAATGATCTTGAAACATATTTGGGTGTAATTGCTTTGAGATTAAAAGAAAAAATATCTGAGCTAGGTTACAGAAATTGGCTTCTAACTTTTGATACACTTGCTTGGAATATAAGAAATGACCTTAGAGATATTTTTAAATCAAAAACGCCGCCTTCGCCTTTAATGTCATTCTCATTTTTGATTAATAGCATGACGTTTGGACCTGCTAGAAATTTAATAGAGCATAAAGATAAAATTATTATTCCTTTTATATTAGATGAGGAGATAATGGAGTCTGTGCCTGTTGGCCTTATAGAATCAGCAAATCAAATTAGAAAAGAGCCGCATCGGTAGTTTTCATGGGTCGCCCCTATCTATAGTGTAACAGGTATTTTTGGACTATGAAAGACACCGAGTTTTTTTCCGAGCTTTTAAACATACGGTTCCCCTGGCATATCACACGGTTAGAGCTAAACCATCAGCAAAAGCGAGTAGATATTTGGATTGAACACGCTTCCGGGGTTGAATTTCCATGCCCTGAGTGCCGTCAGTTTTATTCCGTGTATGACCATGCGCCGGAACGTGAAATTCGACACCTGAATACCTGCCAGATGGCGACCTATTTGCATCTTCGAGTTCCACGCGTTCGCTGCGAACAACATGGGGTAAAACAAATAGTCTCTGGCCTTGGCGAAAATAATGCGACTACTACCTATGAGTTTGAAAGCCTTGTTCTTGATTTGGAACAGGAATGTAGTATTGAAAGCACTTGCCGAGTTCTTGACATTGACTGGAAATTGGCCTGGCGAATTTATGAGAGGGCTGTGAATCGAGGATTGGCCCGCAAGCCACATGCTATCCCTGAACGCATTGGTGTTGATGAGAAGTCTTTTGCCAAAGGGCACCGATATGAAACGCTGGTGTACGATATAAATAAATCCTGCGTGGTATACGTTGGCGATGAGCGGGAGCAGGAAAGCCTTGAAAGGTATTACCAGCAGTTTAAACCGGAAGAGCGGGCTACGGTTCAATGCGTTGCCATGGATATGTGGGACCCCTTCATCGCAGCAACGAAAAAGTATATCCCGGACGCGGCACAAAAAATTGTATTCGACCGCTATCATGTGACACGAATAATCACTAAAGCCGTTGATGCTGTTCGCAAGGAAGAACATCGGGATTTGATAAATCGCAACATTGATACGCTTAAAGGCACCAAATATCTGTGGTTGTGGAATAATGAAAATATTCCGGATTATCGTAGAGAAGAATTTGAACAATTGCAAAAAAGAGACTTGAAAGTATGCAGGGCATGGGCGATAAAGGAAAATATTCGGCATCTCTGGGACTATCAAACTCCCGGCTGGATGAGCCGATATTTCAAAGATTGGTATTGGTGGGCAACCCATAGTCGTCTTGCACCTATAGTCAAAGCGGCTAAATCAATTAAAGCACATCTTGCCAATATCGTTACCTATGCAACCCATCATATAACAAATGCTCTTGGCGAAAGCCTGAATGCAAAAATAGAAAAGGTGAAGCGTCTTGCGTGTGGGTTTCGTAATCGTAACCATTATCGTATCGCTATCTTTTTTCATTGCGGTGGTCTTGAATTGTACCCTGAGCGGCGTAACTTGCCGCTTCAAATTATGCATTCGTAATGTGGCTGGATTTTCCACGCTGGAACGCGGTGTAACAGACGGCCACACCAGGCTTAAAACACTATCTGTTGTGGGTATCATTTAAAGTACCGATGACTGTAGTGGACCCCAAAAATTGGACAGGTATCTAAGGTAGTTTTTATTGACATGTTGCACGGTTCAACCGATTTTATAGGAGGAGGCACCGATGCAACGAAAACGCCACAGTGCGGAATTCAAGGCTCAAGTGGTACTCAAGGCACTCAGCGGAGAAATGACTACCGCCGAGATCGCCAAGCGGTATGGGATCCACCCTCTCATGGTCACGAAGTGGAAAAAGCACGCAGTCGATCTTCTGCCCTCGCTGTTTTCCCGGAAGCCTGAACACGAGCGAGAGGAACGGGAGGAGCGTGAAGCTGAGTTGTTCCAGCAGATAGGCCAGTTGCAATATGAGCTGGAATGGTTAAAAAAAAAGACGGCGGCTTTCAACCGATGAAAAGCGTCGCCTTATCGATCCGTCTGAGCCTCGGCTTAGTATTGCCGTCCAATGCTCTCTGCTGGGGTTGGCGCGTTCGAGCTGCTACCATGCAAGTCAGGGAGAGAGCGAAATTAATCTTAGCCTTATGCATACCATCGACGAATTGTATACGCAACACCCCACCTTTGGAAGTCGGAGCATGATGGCCATGCTGAACCGGATGGGGCACTCGGTTAACCGGAAGCGCATTCAGCGATTAATGCATCTCATGGGTCTGGAAGCGATTTATCCTAAACGGAATCTGAGCGCACCAGATAAGCAGCACATGGTGTTTCCGTATTTACTGCGGCATTTACCTATAGAACGTGTCAATCAGGTCTGGGGTGTCGATATCACCTACTTGCGGCTACAATCAGGCTTTGCGTTCCTGGTAGCGTTTCTGGACTGGTTCAGTCGATATGTGCTTTCATTCGCGGTCTCAACGACGCCGGATCACCAGTTCTGCTTATCTGCCCTTAATGAGGCCCTGGAAATCGGTAAAGCTGAGATCTGCAATTCCGATCAGGGCGCACAATTTACGGCAGTTCCTTTCGTTAGCCGCCTGCAGGAAGCCGGAGTACGGGTCAGCATGGATGGTCGTGGGCGTGCACTGGATAACGTTTTCACTGAACGTCTCTGGCGAACGGTTAAATACGAAGACGTTTACCTGAAGGACTATCTGTCGCCGCGAGATTCATTCCGCGGGCTCACCGCCTATTTCCAGTTCTATAACTACGAGAGACCGCATCAGGCATTGAATTATCGAACACCGTCAGAGGTTTTTTATGCACCCGTTTAATGCCGTAACTGGACACACCCGGGGCGGGGGGACACTTCCCCCCTGCACCCCCTTTGCACAACTATTATTTTATTTCAAAAAGCAAAAGCAAAACAACTAATCAACACAACATGTCAACTACCTTATCCACCCCTTAAAACTGTCCAACGATTGGGGGCCACCTCAGACCCAGAAAAGAAAATAAGGGTTTACCAGAACGTGTAATTAGGAGGATGGTACGTGATAATATAGATAGGACAAGAAGAAGTCGTTTTTCAAGTTCTTTTGAAGAAGATAAACCTATGATGTAAATTGATTGAAGCAATTATCGATTCGAAATATTATTCGGAAGAAATAGCGGGAAAAAGAGAAAAGGAAACTGGGCGACGGTTAATTTCGGTGAATGGTGCGACAAAAAGAAAAAGTATAGAATGACGAGCATGTATGGATTTCAGAACTCTTGAACTCCAACAACCAATATTTATTCCGATGAATTTCACCGATTTCGTCAATATTTCAAAGAACCATCTCCCCCCCTTCGTCCCCTGAAAAACCTCTCCCTCCGCAGACTCCTCATCCTCTTCCTCCCTGCGGCGCTCATCCAACTCGTCCCTGTCATAACGGCGCGGTTGGTTTGCCTTTTAAACGGCTTTTAAACCCCCTTCGAACGCCGTTTGATGACCGTTTAACAGCCGTTCAAATCCACCTTTCGGGAGTCTCTATGAAGGGGCGGCCGTGGAAGCCCAAAGTTTCATCCTTTCCGCACAAATTTGTGCAAATTTCAGCACGCCGGACGTATTCGCGGGGTTTCCGGCCGCCTGCCCTCCCGCTTCCGGGCCTCAAAAGCCTTGAAAAACCCCGCCCCAGGCCTATTCTTCTTACCTTTTTAATGGTGGACCCTCCCGCTTGAGTGAAAAAATGCACAAATTTGGGCATGGCCCCGGTTTCATGGCTCATCGCCTGAGCATAATGATCAGCCCGAGCGCGCTCAGTCCGAGGATGACGAGCGCCGTAACATAGATCCACAATTTCTGCGGCGGCCGGGCCGGCCCTCCCCCGAACTCCTCCTGCCGCATCTCCTCGTAGGAAAAATCGTCATCGCCGAGATCGATCCCGTCGAGGTAGCGGTTTTCCGACCAGCCGGTTTCCTCATCGGAACCGCAATGCGGGCAGGCCTTTGCTCCCCGCCCGATCTCCCCGCCGCAATGGGGACAAACGTCCCGCTCGGTTCGATTCACGCCCGCTCCCGATGTTTCGGCGCCGGATTCGCGTCACTGGATGGCGGCATGAGCACCTTCCGGAGCGTGCGCATGAACTCTTCGACGCTGAAGGGCTTGGAGAGCACCCCGTCACAACCGAATTCCCCGTGGTTCCCGCGAATCGGGTCGTTTGCATAGTCCGAGAAGGCGATCACCTTGGCGGACGGGTCGATTTCCCGGAGTTTTTGTACGATCTCCTTTCCCCCCATGCCGCCCGTAATGGCGAGGTCCACGATGGCCGCGACAAAGGGTTGTCCCCGCTCCCGCGCCTTGATATAGCATTCGAGCGCACGGGTCCCGTCCGCAACGGAACACGGGGTATACCCCGTCTTGCTCAGAAGCGTTTCCACGACCGTGCGGACGGCGGTGTCGTCGTTCATGATCAATATCCTGCCCGTGCCCCGTTCCAAAGCCGGGGAAACGGTCGTTTGTTCCTCGCCGCCTGGGGCCGACGCGGGAAGATACAAGGTGAACGTGGATCCCCGTCCCGGCCGCGATTCCGCTTCGATGTGCCCGTCGTGCCGTTTGATGATGGAATATGCGATAGTCAATCCAAGGCCGCTCCCGCTCTTCCCGGTGGTGAAATACGGGTCGAAGATCCGCTCAAGGGAATCGCCGGGAATCCCCGCGCCTTCATCGGTTACCGAGATCTTCACGTAGCGTCCCGGCGGAAGAGGAAGGGAATGGCGGGAGGCGGCCGTCGGCGAATCGGGGAGTCCGATGGTACAATTCGCGCCCCTGACCGTTACGCCGCCGCCGGGCATTGCCTGTGCCGCGTTGCGGAGGAGATTGGCAAGCGCCTGGTCGATCTGCCCTTTGTCTACTTCCACCGGGAACAGGTCATCGGGAAGTTCAAGGCGGTAATCGACATCGGTTCCTGAAAGGCAGAACCCGATGGTATCCCGAACCAGCTCCTTGATCGATGCGGTTTCCTTGATCGGGGGGGCGCCGTTCGCGAACGAGAGCAGCTGGCTGGTCAGGGATGAAGCCTTCAGGGCGGCCTTTTCGGCTTCGCCGATGAGCGAACAGGTTTCAATATCGGCAACCGCGCTCATGCGGGCCATGAACAGGGAGGTGGTGATGCCGGTCAGGAGGTCATTGAAATCGCGGGCGATTCCCGCGGCGAGTAACCCCGCCGATTCCAGCCTTTGGTTTTTCAGCAGTTCTTTTTCGAGAAACAACGCCCTCGTGATGTCGCGGAGCACGATGACGACCCCCTTGCCCCCCGCTCCATCATGGACCTCTGTGCATTGACATGCAACACTATGCTCCGCGCCGTTCCCGTCAGCGCAGCAGGAAGCGGCATTCAGCCTTCCGTTCCATGGCGGAAAGGCTTTGGTCGATAAAATCGTCACATCGCCGTGAACGATCGATCTCATCGTATATCGCAAGGACCGCATGCACGTTTTCGCCGAGGACCTCCCCAGCCGCCCGTCCGGTCAGGGTTTCGGCCATGGCGTTGAAAAGCATGATGCATTCATGGTCGTCGATCACGATGACCGCCTCGCCCAGACTTCGCACCGCCACTGCCTGGGGGCTTTCTTCAGCGTTTGTGAGTGCAGCGGGTGCGATTCATCATGGCTCGGTGCCGGAGTCCGATTTCCGTGTTTATTTCTAATATAGTCCGTGCAAAGCGCCATGGTAACTTTCGCAAGAAGGTTGCGTCGTGACTGGCGCTGAACCTCACGTGGAGTGACAACCGGAAGGAAGCGTTACGGCATGGTGAAGGTATGCGATTATCTCGAGCGGCGTGGAAACCGATGGAAGACGCCAGGTGCCGATTTCATGGATCAGCTCACTGACAAGCATTCTATCGATCTCATGCGACCGATCGACCCGTATATTATCGAGAGACCCGTCGCGTCTAAGGGAAAACGATACCGTGACATCCCTCGGCAACGGCCAGGGATAGAGGGCAAAATGTTCGTCAATGAGAAGCGGCTGATAGTATCGTTCGAGCAGCGAATCGATGCCGGCCGGGTCGTTTGCCGTCATTGTTCCGGCCTTACAGGCTTGAAACAGCCCGGCCTTGAATACATCGCAGAGGTTGGTCATGTCAAGGCAATCCGGCATGGTCATCGGATTCCGGGAGGCGATTCCGGTCCCGGAATCCCTGATCCCCTTGACCGATGCGGTCAATTCGATTTCCGACCCCATCGGGTTTCGCCCGTTCCGCTTGAAGTAGGGATTTTCCGAGGTGCCGCCGGTGCCGACCAGGTCAACCAGACCCGTGGGGAAAAATGAGGCGAACTCCCCCTTATACGGAGCGTATTTTTTCCTGTTAAGCACGAGCGAATCGCCCGATTTCGCAATATGCCAGGTTTCGGGGAAATTCCAGCCGCCGAAGCAGGTATCGCCCGTCCTTATGAACGTTTGATGGATCGTATAGGCATCATTCAGCGTATCGTTCTTCAGGACGCCGTAGGGCGTCACATAAACGGTGCGGATCTGGATCAATCTGGCCGGAAGGGGTGCGCTCCGGCCGGGCATTGAAACATCCCATTCGATGACTTCCCAGACGATGCCGTTGCTCCTGATTTCGAGGAGGTCCGATCGTTTGAGCGGCATACCGCCCGCATTGACCTCCAACGAATATACCCACAGTCCGGCATGCGACTCGATGAAACGTTTCTTCTCTTCCGGCGTAAACCGCTTCGTATTCCGATAACGGAGTTCAAGCTTCTGGGGGTTCCGCGCGATAAACTGGGGCATACGGACGGCCAGAAAGTAGATGATGGCGCAGCATACGACCGCGAAAAGGGTGAGCACGACGGCCAGCGCTCTGCCGCTCCGGTCGGGCTTTTCCTTGTAAATGGTTTCCATGCCTGCCTCCTGGGTCTCCTGCCGCACCGAAGAAAATATATATTAAAAATTTCGATGTCTCCCTCAGCTTCACGAGGAATCATATGGAACAGGCGATACGACGGATACTTTCCGCAATCGGCGAGAACCCGGACCGCGAAGGACTCTTAAAAACGCCCCTGCGGGTGCAGAAAGCCTACCGGTTTCTCATGAAGGGATACGCCGAGGACCCCGAAGCGATCCTTACGAGCGCGATGTATGAGGAAGAGTGCAATCATATGATCATCGTTCGCGACATCGAGCTCTACAGCATGTGCGAGCACCATCTGCTCCCCTTTTTCGGCAAGTGCCACATCGGCTACATTGCCCGTAACAAGGTGTACGGGGTGAGCAAACTGGCGCGGCTGGTGGAGTGTTACGCACGGCGGCTCCAGGTCCAGGAACGGCTGACGCAGCAGATTGCCGCCTCGCTCATGGGACCGATCGACGCCGAGGGCGTCGGCGTCATTATAGAGGCGCAACACCTCTGCATAATGATGCGCGGCGTTGAAAAGCAGAATTCCCGCATGGTTACCTCGGCCATGCTCGGCAGCTTCCGCAGGGAACAGTCAACCCGCATGGAGTTTTTGAATCTGGCGGGGGTGAGGTAGTGCGTCGATGTGCAGCGGGAAGCAAAATATAACCTCTGTGAAGAAATGTTCCGTTCGTGGCGAGCCGGCCTGTGCCGGGATTGTCGAAGCAAACCATGCAAAGCCCCCCCGCTTTATAGCACTCCCCCTGCTTCTCCTTACCGTCCTGCTTCTCATCGCTCCGCTCCGTGCCGCGGAGACCGGCGTCATCTCGATCCGCTCCGCATCCATGCAACGGCATTTGAGCGCCACGATCATCCTTCCGGCGGGCTATCGTTCCACCGGCATGCACTATCCGGCGATGTATCTTCTGCATGGTTACGGCGGCAATCATGCCGTGTGGCCGGGCCTTGCGCCGCTGGAGACCCTCTCCGATTCGCTGCACATCATTTTCATCTGTCCGGACGGCGAAAATTCCTGGTACCTCGACAGCCCGCGAAACCGGAGTTCGCTCTTCGAAACCTTCATTTCACGCGAGCTGGTGCTGCACATCGACTCATGCTACCGGACGGTACGCTCGGCTCGCGGCCGGGGCCTTATGGGTCTGAGCATGGGCGGCCACGGCGCACTCCTTCTTCTTGAACGTCATGGCGACCTCTTCGGCAGCGCGTGCGCCATCTCCGGAATCATGGATCTCACCGAATTCCCGCAGAAATGGGGACTCCTGCGTTTGCTCGGACCGGCGGCGGACAATCCCGGCCTCTGGGTCGCTTCCTCCTGCGTGAGCGGCGTGAGCGCCCTGAAAAACCGGTCGTCGATCATCATCCTCGATTGCGGACTCGAAGACTTCGCGCTTTCCGGCAATGAAGAAATGGACAAACGGCTGACCGAAGCGGGCATCCCGCATACGCTTCGCTCGGAGCATGGATCGCACGATTGGCACTATGCAAAGAAAGTCGCGACGGATGACATCATGAAGCTTGCGGCGGGCCTGATGAGGGCGCACTGATTTTTTTACCGTTTTCTTTCCCTTTTAATTCTTCCAATTCCATTCTCAACCGCTTTACCTCTTTCAAAAGCTCTGGTAACTGCGCCTGGCAGGCCTCGATCCTTCGCATGGCAATCAAGTCGCGGGCGGGATAGCCGGTGATTTTCGCGCCCGGATTCACGTTCTTCGAGACGCCCGCCTTGGCGGCGATAAACGCATCGTCACCGATTTCGATATGTCCGGTCAATCCAACCTGCCCGGCAATGATCACCCGGTCGCCGATGGTCGTGCTGCCGGCGATGCCGGTCTGCGCCGCGATGGCCGTATCACGACCGACGGCGACGTTGTGGGCGATATGGACCAGGTTGTCAAGTTTCGCGCCGCGCCGGATGACGGTCGACTCGAAACTGCCACGATCGATGGTGACGCCCGCGCCGATTTCGACGTCGTCTTCGAGGAACACCGAACCGAAACAGGGAATGCGGATAAATCGGTTGTCTTCACGGGCGTTGCCGAACCCCTCGCTCCCGACGACAGCTCCGGACTGGATGATGACGCGATTGCCGATTACGCAGGCACGCCGGACAATTACGCCGGAATCGATCCGACACCCTTCGCCGATCGTGGTCCCGGCTTCAATCACGCAGGCTGCGCCGATCGTGCATCCTTCGCCGATCCTGACACCGGCCCCCACGACCGTGAGCGGACCGATGGCGGTCGAAGCCGCAACCCGCGCCGACGGGTCGATGATCACCGAGGCGTCGATACCGGCTCCCCACGGTGAGCCCGTCTCCTCGAAAGCCTGCGCCACCCGTGCATAGGCGACATAGGGGTCGTCGGTTTCCAGCGAAATCTTGCCGGGAATGGGCTCCCCTTTCCGCACGATCACGGCGGCGCAGCGGCTTGCTTCGACGACTGCGCGATACTCCTTCCGGGAAACAAAGGTAATGTGCCGCTCGTCCGCGCTCCGCGGAGATACGATGGCGAGGATTTCGCAGTCGTCGGTCCCGTGAGGAAGTGCGACGCCGATCCGCGCGGCAATTGCCGAAAGCTTCACGGCTATTTCTCCTTATTCAGCAGGAGAAGGACGCGGTCCGTCATGTCGTACTTGGGCATTGCATAGACCACGCCGCTGGCCCGGGCATCGAAGATGAAATCGAAGTTTTCATCCTTGGCGATCTTTTGAATAATCACGTTGATCTTGTCGATGATGGGCTTCATCAGTTCCTCCTCTTTGGTATAGATTTCGCCCTTCTGGCCGAACTTGTCCTGGAGGAATTGCTGGTACTGTATGTACTTCTGCTGGAGAGAGTCCTCGAGTTCTTTCTTGCGCTCGGCGGAAAGGAGCAGGCTCTGTTTGTCGATCTGGTCCTTGAGGGCCGTCACCTCGTTCTTGCGCTGCGACCCTTCCTGTTCCCACTTGGCCTGTTCCTTATTGAACTTGTCCTGCGCCTCCTTGGTGCCCGCATACTTGCTGAGTATGATTTCCGAATTGACATAGCCGATTTTAAGCTGTGCCGAAGCGGACATCGCGGCGATACCCGCTACGGCCATTGCCGCGATAATGGTACTTTTACGCATAAAACCTCCCTTTGGTTGCGGGCGCATCCGGTGCGCCCCTGCGAAAAATTTCATTAAAAATAGATTAAAATCCCTTATTCATGAGAAAATGCAGCTGCATCCCGCCGGGTTTGCTGCCGAAGACATCTTTCGGGTTGGCATCGAGCGGGAAACCGAAATCGAAGCCCAGGATGCCCATCATGGGAATGTTGACCCGGACGCCGAAGCCAACCCCCTCGTACAAATCGCCCAGATCGACCTCTGAAAGGCTTGACCAGGTATTGCCGACATCGGTAAACAGGCCGAAGTAGAGCGTCTGGGGCAGAACCGTATACCGGAGTTCGAGCGTCGACGCGAACATCGACAATCCATTCTGCGGGGCGCTGTAAAAACCGCCGATGGAATATTCGCTGTAGCCCCGGAGATAGGCGTCCCCGTAAACGCCGCCGATTTTAAAGAGATCGTTACGCGTTATCGTGACGGGGCCGTCGTTGATCGATTGGATAACACCCGCCTTGGTGGTTGACCCCAGCACGAGCCGGTTCAGAAGCGGGAAATAGTGATCATATTCAACGGTTCCCTTGAAATAATCGAAATCGCCCCCCAGGCCGGCGATTTGCGGCATGATGATAAGCTTGGAACCGCTGTTGGGAAATTGCGGCATGTCCAGGTCATAGCGCATGAACGTCGGGGTGATGCGGCTCAGGAACCCGGCGCGCAGAACCTTGACCAGGGACGACGAGGTGGTATCGGCGTAGTAGGTGGACATTTCATAACTCAGCCGGTACGTAAGGTCGAACGACCAGTGGTTGTCGGGCCACGAAAGTTTGGAACGGCCCACGCCGACCTGGAACCCCCTGCTCTGCATGGTATCGTTGACCGTGGAACCCAGGATCGGTACGCTCCAATTGTAAAACACCTCGCCCGAAAGCGACGTCGGCGATTCGAACGCCCACGGCTCCGTGAACCCGAGGTCGATACCCCGGCTGTTGGTGCCGTACTGGACGTTCACCTTCAGGTCTTCGCCCTCCCCGCGGAAGTTCGGAATGCCGAGCGAGACCGTCCCCACGAAACCGTCGACCTGGCTGTATGCGGCGCCCACCTGGAAGGTTCCGATATTTTCCTTCTCCGTGATGTCGAAGACGACATCGATTGTTCCGTCGTTGTTCGGCGTGATGTCGGGTTTCACGTCGGTGAAGAAGTTCAGGGCCATCAGCCTCTGGCGGCTCGACATCAGGAGCGACTGGCGGTACCGCTGGCCGGGCAGGAGGTCGATTTCCCTGCGAATGACTTTTTCCCGCGTTTTATAGTTTCCCTTGATGACGACCTTCCGGACGATCGCCGGCTTCCCTTCGTAAATACTGAACGCGACATCGACAGTATCGCCCCGGTACCGCTTGCGGTCATCGACCTGGACCCACAGGTAGCCTTCCTCGCGATAGGCATTCTCGATGAAGTACTTCGACATTTCATACTTACTTTTCTGGAATGGCTGACCCTCCTTCAGGAGGATTTTATCCGACAGGGAATCGGTGGCCATGACCGCATTGCCCGAAAAGGAGAACTTGCCCGCATAGGACTTGCGCCCCTCGGAAACCGTAATCGCGATGTATATGTCGGTTCCGGACGGCGAGTACCAGATGCTGTCCTTGACAATAGAAGCGTCGAGATACCCCAGGTCGTTGAGGTACATGACCAGGGTGTCGAGATTCGCCCGATACTCCTCCTCATCGAATTCCCCGCTTCGCCACCACCGCTTTTCCTTGGTTTTGAATTTGCTTTTAAGCTTTTTCGAGGGAACCGCGGCATTTCCGAAGAAGGAGATGCTCCTGATGCGGAGCGAGTTACCCTCCTTCACCTTGATCTTCAGGAGGACGTTGCCGGGCGCTTTGCCCGCGGCCTGTTCGATCTGCACGTCGGCGAACAGGTATCCTTTTTTCGCATACTCATCCTTTATAGCGCGTTCCGCGCGGAACACCGCATTGTCGGAAACGATCTGCCCGCGCTTCAGCCCAAGTTTATCCTCAAGATCCTTCTGTTTTATTTTTTTCAGCCCGCTCCATTCAATCCCTTCACACAGGGGAAATTCCTCGACCTTGAGGAGAAGCGACGCGGAGGTGTCGGTCTCCGCAACGACGTACATGTCGATCGTCCGGAACAGGCCGAGACCGTAGAGTTTTTTGATGGATTCCTTCACCTCCGCGGGCGACAGTTTTGAGCCCCGCCGGAATCCGATATTATTGCGGATGACATTCGGTGCATTGACGGCAAGTCCTTTTATGATAAGGGTATCAAGGACTTTCGCCCGTTTCAAGGAATCGTTCGCCGGTGCCGCGGAAGAGGCGGATGAATCCCCGGGCGTACCTGCGGCCTCACGGGCGACCGTCGTATCGGCTGTTCCATTCCCCCGTGGCGCATCACCGCCGGCGGCCAGCGTCGCGGCTATCAAGAACGGAAAATAACAGCATTGCCGACCGGCACATTTTCATAGTAGTGATAACAACCTTCAGTAAAGATCCGCCGAAAGGAAGAGCCGACGCGGAGAGGGCGGAAAATTTCTTCTTCCGGCGCCCGACGGCCGCGGGCGCGTGGCAAAATCGTGATTGCGGTCAATCACCGGCTCCATCAGGCGGTTTCATCCGGCGGGGGTACTCTCACAAAAGCAATGGCACCATTCTCCATCTCGACCTTATGGTGTCACGGTCGTGAAATTTGTCGCCCAGGAATTCCTCGGCCAGCCGGTCTTCGAGAAGCCGCTGGATCGCCCGGCGAAGCGGGCGCGCACCCAGAATGGGATCGAATCCCTGTTCGACAATGTAATCTTTCACCTCCTGGGAGATTTTCAGCGTGACATTGCGGTCGACGAGACGACTCTGGACATCACGGAGCTGGATTTCGACGATCTTCGCGATCTCTTTTTTCCCGAGCGCGAAAAAGACCACGGTCTCGTCGACCCGGTTCAGGAATTCCGGATTGAAAATCCTCTTGAGTTCGTCCATGACCTTGGACTTCATGGACTCGTAATCGCTTTCGCCGGTCGCCTTGCCGAAACCGACGGTGCCGGCTTTCTTGACGTCGCGGGTTCCCGCGTTCGAGGTCATGATGATGATGGTATTCCTGAAATTCACGTGCCGGCCATAGGAATCCGTAAGAATGCCGTCATCGAGAATCTGGAGCAGCAGGTTGAAGACATCCGGATGGGCTTTTTCAATTTCGTCCAGCAGGATGACCGAATACGGCTTCTTGCGGATCTTTTCGGTGAGCTGGCCGCCCTCCTCGTAGCCGACATATCCCGGAGGCGCGCCGACCAGGCGCGAAACGGCGAATTTTTCCATGTATTCTGACATGTCAATGCGCACCAGCGCATCCTCGGTATCGAAGAGCGCCTGGGCGAGCGTCTTTGCAAGCTCGGTCTTCCCGACGCCGGTCGGCCCGAGGAAAATGAAGGAGGCGATGGGCCTGCGTGCATTGTGCAGCCCCGCGCGCGAACGCCGGATGCTCCGCGCGATCAGTTCGAGCGCGGGGTCCTGACCGATGACGCGCTCCCGAAGTTCGTCCTCGAGGTGAAGGATTTTCTTCGACTCGGCCTCGGCAAGCCGTGACAGCGGGATACCAGTCATTGTCGCAACCACCTCGACAATCATCGTCTCGTCCACCAGAAGCCGTTCCTCGGCCTTGGATTTGCGCCAGAGCGCTTTTTTTTCGAGAAGCGCGCCCTTTAGCTTCTCCTGCTTGTCGCGCAGTTTCGCGGCCCGTTCGAACTCCTGCTGCTCAACCGCCGTCTCCTTCTCCTTTACCACATCGACGATCTCTTTCTCGATATCGCGGATCTCGCTGGGGATCTCCATGCTGGAGAGACGCTTGCGGGCGCCCGCCTCATCGATCACATCGATGGCCTTGTCCGGGAGGAAACGGTCCGAGATATAGCGATCGGAAAGTTTCACCGCCACCTCGATCGCCTTCTCGGTGTAGGTTACCTTGTGGTGATCCTCGTAACGGTGGCGCAGCCCCGACAGGATCTGGATCGTTTCAGGAACATTCGGCGGATTGACCATGATGGTTTGAAAACGCCGCGCGAGCGCGCCGTCTTTTTCGATGTATTTGCGATATTCGTCAAGCGTCGTCGCGCCCACGCACTGGATCTCCCCGCGCGACAGCGCTGGCTTGAAGATGTTCGAGGCATCGAGGCTTCCCTCTGATCCGCCCGCCCCGACGATGGTGTGCAACTCGTCAATGAAAATGATGATGTTGTCGTTCTTCTCCAGTTCGACCATGAGCGCCTTGAGACGCTCCTCGAATTGCCCGCGATATTTGGTGCCGGCAACCATGGAGGCCATGTCGAGGTTGATCACCCGCTTGTTCTCCAGGACCTGTGGAATGCTTTTTTCGACGATCTGCTGCGAGAGTCCCTCGACGATTGCCGTCTTGCCGATGCCGGGTTCGCCGATCAGGACCGGGTTGTTCTTCTTGCGACGCGAAAGGATCTGCACGACCCGTTCGATCTCTTTTTCACGGCCGATAACCGGGTCGAGCCTGCCCTCGCGCGCAAGCGCGGTCAGGTCGCGACCGAAATGGTCCAGGAAGGGCGTTTTGCTTTTTTCCTTCGAAGCGCCGGGCGATTCACCGCCGCGCAGGACCCGGTTGATCTCCTCCTTGACACGTTCATAGTCGAGACCCGATGCCGCCATGGCATTCGCCGCCGCCGATTCGGTGTCTTTCATGAGCGCCAGAAGCAGGTGTTCGGTGCCGATATATTTGTGCGACATCGACCGCGCCTCATTCGCGGCGATTTCCAGCACCTTCTTCGCACGGGGTGTAAAAGGCAGCATCTGGCCGATGGTCATCATGCCGCCGCTCGATGTAATGGTTTTTTCGATGGTCGCGGCAAGATCGTCGAGATCGACTCCCATGCTTCGCATGACCGCGACGGCAACGCCGTCGCCCTCCTTGATGAGGCCAAGCAGCAAGTGCTCAGTTCCCACATAGTCGTTACCCAGGCGAATGGACTCCTCCCGTGCGATCTGCATCACCTTTTTTACCCGATCGGTAAACATTCCGTTCATCATCGGTTCATCCCTTCCGCGCTCCTTTTTCATCACTCATTAGAATAGTACGTCTCCGCATGACGTTTTCGTCACTTCCGGGCCGATAATGGATTACCTCCCGATTCGATGCACTGGATGTGAAGGTGATTCTCCTCATTGATCGGGATGGATGATAACGTGGCGCCGCAGTTATTCTTTCAGTAGAAGATATTGATGAAAATTTTCCGCCAACCGGTTGGTAATTGAATAAAATTACTTTATCGTCCGACTTCCCGGCTATCCAACGGGCCCCCGACGAGGATCGAGAGCGTCCTTTTTTCCCCTCTGCGTCGTATATCCGCCTTCCTCATCGGGCGGTTCCGGGCACGTGGGCGCCTCTTTTACGTTCACGGACGTTTTTGTGCGATTCACCGGCAACCTTCATTGCATGATGTATTTTAAGCCTTCTTTTCAATTTTGCCTGAACACCACGGCAATATGGATACTGTTTATCGGGAGCCTGTAATGTATGACGAATAATGATAATCGTTTTTTCAGTAAGCCTAATATCATCGGCATTGCAATTCTTTTCATCGTTTTTTCCGGTCTGCTCATCGACGGATCGAACGCCGTCGGTGATAACGATAATTTTTATGAGAGCGTGCTCCGAATCGACAACGTCGCAAAGACCATTCATCAGAAATACGTCGAAGAAATCCAATCCGATACGCTCATCGATTACGGGATCGCGGGGATGCTGAGGATTCTCGATCCGCACACGACCTACTTCAATGCCACCCAGTATGCTGACCTGATGATGCATACCGAGGGCAGGTTCGGCGG
This sequence comes from uncultured Fibrobacterota bacterium, assembly GCA_963846695.1. Lineage (GTDB taxonomy): Bacteria > Fibrobacterota > Chitinivibrionia > Chitinivibrionales > Chitinispirillaceae > BOG-1184. The sequence goes on from CAWJXL010000014.1 coordinate 122,693, forward strand.
GCTCGGTATTCAAATTTCCATACGCGACAAGGTGCTGACGGTCCAGACCCCTATTTCCGGTACGCCCGCCTCGCGCGCCGGAATTCAATCCGGCGACCAGATCGTATCGATCGACGGGAAACCGACGGCCGGTATCTCGATCGACAAGGCGGTTTCCAAGTTGCGCGGTGCGCCCGGCACCAAGGTTTCGATCACCATCCGCCGCAAGGGCGAATCCAAGGATATGGACTATACCATCACCCGTGAAATCATCCAGATCAAACCGGTTCCCTTCTACGGCGTTCTTGACAGTTCGATAGGCTACATCAACCTTGCGACGTTCTCGCAGGAGGCCGGCGACGAGGTGGGAAAGGCGATACGTGAGCTGGTCAAGAAAAATATAAAGGGCCTCGTGTTCGATCTCCGCTTCGATCCGGGAGGTCTTCTGCCCGAGGCCACGGAGGTCGCGGAAAAAATTTTGCCGCGCGGCGCATTGATCGTTTCCACGCGCGGCCGGACCCCGGACCAGAACCACGAATTCAGATCCGAGAACGATCCGGTGCTGCCTCCCTCCGTCCCGATGGCGGTTCTCGTCAATTATGCGAGCGCCAGCGCTTCCGAAATCGTTACCGGCGCGATTCAGGACTGGGATCGCGGCATCATCGTTGGAGATACCACCTTCGGCAAGGGTTCGGTGCAGAGCGTACTGCCGATTGAACAGGATCCGGATCACCATATCAAGCTGACGACGGCGTTTTACTACACCCCGTCGGGACGATGCATCAACCGTCCGGAAAACGGCGTGCGCGGGGGATTGTCCGAGGAGAATGAGGAGGATCAGGGCGGCGACAGCGCGACAAGCGACTCCACCAGGCATGCGAAAACCTCTTCACGGAAAGATACGTTGCGCTACCTGACCACCAGCGGGCGCACGGTCTTCGGCGGCGGCGGCATCATTCCCGATACGGTGGTTCACATGGATATACCGAATGAGGTGGTCCGATCCCTGTTCGGCAAGGACGCATTTTTCCAGTTTGCAAACATCGAGTACGCGCGGCTCGCGGCGAAAAACCGCATCGGTCACGAAAGGATCATTGTTGACGATGAGATCATGCGGGATTTTTACCATTATCTTGATTCCATAAAATTTTCCTATCAAAGCATTGCGCAATCGAAATTCGATGAATTCAAGCGCACGAGCGGCATCGTGAAGGACTCCGCGGATTCGGCGGCGAAACGGTTCGCGATCCCCGGTGAAAAACCCAACTGGACCGCGCGGGAAATAGGCGACCTGAAAAAAACGTCCGCCGAAATCGACACCTTCCTTTCGCGCGAAAGCAAGCGAGAGATAACGGACAACGAGCGCGATATCAGGAAGTATCTTACCGAAGCGTTTCTCACCCGCCAGTACGGCCAGGACGATGAACTCTACTGGCGCTGGAGGCTCTCCGACGACGCGCAGCTGAAAACCGCCGTCGCCTTTTTGACAAATAATAGCGCGTATACGGCCCTGCTGAAACCCCGGCAAATCCCCGGTGGCGCGGCGCGATAACTTCCCAAGAACCATCAATCAGCAAGGAGCGGATTGAATCGCCTATGATCAGTAAAATTCGCGAGTGGACCCTCCCGATCATGATCATCATCCTGGTTTCGTTCGTTATTGGAACCATTTTCCTCAACTGGGGCATGAATCGCGGAGCCGGCGGAACAAGGATACAGACGGCGGGCGCCATCAACGGACGGGAAATACCGCTGAATCTCTTCGAACGTGAGGTTTCCGGTGAGCGCCAGCGGCTCGAACGCGGCGCCGCCGACGATCAATACGAGTCGCATATGCTCCCGCAGGAGGTGTGGGACCGCACCGTCAATCAGACGCTCATGAACGATTTTTACAAAAAGACCGATCTCTTCGGCACCGCCGACGAAGTCTTCGACTACCTCGTTCACAATGCGCCGCCGGGCGTGGACACCGCCTCGATGTTCAGAACGAACGGCATGTTCGACACCTCCAAGTATGTCGCCTTCCTGAACGACCCGCGCGCATACGAATACAATCCTGGACTGCGTCAGCTCGAGGAGCAGGCGAGCCAGGTGATCGTGCCCGGCCAGAAGCTGGAAGCGCTGCTCGATGCCCCGCTGCTGCCCGCCAGAGCCGAGGTCGAATACCTTTATAAGGAACGGAATGAAAAAGCGGTATTCGAATATGCCTCGATGAAAAATGATGCGGTAAAGGTTGACCTTTCAGCAATAACCGATGATGCCGCCGAAAAATATTACGGCGAGCATCGTGACGCGTTCAAATCCGATGAGCAGGTCGATCTTTACACGGTCCGGATTCCGAAGACCCCGACCGCGCGCGACGAGCAGACTTACTACCAGGAGCTTGTTGACCTCAAGAACAAGATTCTTGCCGAGAAGGATGTCCGTCGGCCGGAGGCGTTCGCCGAGGAGGCGAAAATTTCCTCCGATGACGATGCATCGGCCCAGAAAGGCGGCGATCTCGGCTGGATCAAGCGCGGCGCCATGGCGCCCGCATTCGATTCCGTCGCCTTCAGGCTGGATACCGGCGCCATATCCGATCCTGTCAAGTCGCGCCTCGGGTACCAGCTCATCATGGTCGAACAACGGGAAAAACGCGACGGGATCGAAATGATCAAAGCTCGCCACATTCTCCGCAAGATCATTCCTACCGGCGAGACCATGGACGCCCTCCAGGAGAAGGCGGACTCGCTCCGCAAGACGATGGAAGACGCCGGATTCCGCACGGCTGCCCAGGAGGCTGCGCAGAAGGACCACTCGATTATTTTCGATTCAACCGGGTTCTTCCCCCGCAACAGCCCGATCCCCGGCATCGGCTTCGTCTCCGGCCTCGGTCATTTTCTCCTCGGTGCGGAGAAGGAGAGCGACAACATCTCCGAGCGTCTGGAGAACACGTCGGCCTTTTTCCTCTTCAGCGTGAAGCAGCGCATTCCCAAGGGAATTCCGCCGTTTGCGGCGGTCAAACAACGTATTCTGCCGATCCTTGCCGATTCACTCCGCCGAAAGGCGATCCGCGGCGCGGCCGAAGCGTGGAGCGCACGCATCCCTGAAAATGCGCCCCTTGCCGGCCTTAAAAAGTCCGACTCCGCCATGGTCTCTTCCGGCGTTACGGACACCGTCACGCGCATGGGCGATATTCCCGGCATCGGCGCCGACACGAAGGTCGCGGCCGTCGCCTTCGCACTCCCATTAGGCAAGCGATCGAAGCTCATCGAAAGCAACGGCAGGTACTTTCTCGTCCGGCCTCTCTGGAAAGGGCCCGCCGTTGCTTCGGTGCCGTGGGGAACCCCGCCGGTCCAGGCGATCATCGGTCAGATCATGAACCAGACCCGGCAGTCTTCATATACCGAATGGTACCGGAACTACAAGGCCGGGCAGAAAATAGTGTCGAATATCGATAAGGTGTTCGTCGATTGACTCAGTGCCGGCTATTTTGAAGTATCATCGGGGCTTCTGAAAAACCTGATCGCCTGCTCCACCATCGCCATATCCACGCAGGTATTCACGCAGGGACCGTTCGGCCGGTCATTGATGACGCCGTACACGGGAACCGGATAGACCTCCTGAATGCCGAACGTCAGATCGCGTTCGCATGCCACGGCGACGATGCCGCTGGGCCTGAACGACGCGACACGGCTGCGGGCCACCGATCCGCCGTTCACTATTTCGAGGTGCAACCCATATTTTTCCCCGAGTTCCAGGAGCTGGCCGACGGGGCATCTGCCGCAACGGAGGCAGTTATTGACATCGGTGGTGAGCTTCCGGTTGCAGACATCGATTTGGAGGCAGTGCGGGAGCAGCACGACGACCCGGTCGCCCCTGATGCGCCGCCGCTGCGCCCTCGTCAGCGCGTTATTAACCTTGACAAACGATGTCCGGAGGCGGTTCCGTTCGATGCCCAGAAGTTGCGCCAGGGTCGGTGCAATCGAGAAAAGCAGGGCGATCGTTATCGAGGTGACCCCGCGCGGGTAGAGGAGATCGACGCCGGTGAGCGCCGTTGCGGTAATGAGACTCAGGCCGATGAACGGCGCGAGAAAGAAGATGCTCATGGCGGCCCCGACTAGAAACGGCAGCCGGTGATCCATATGGGCGAGACGGGGTTCGATGAGGTAAAAGGCCGCGGCTTCGAGGAGCATCAGTATGAGGAGGCTTGCCCAGCACGACCCCAGGAACGTGGCCTTCGACCACCATGACCGCCACAGCGATTCCTCATGCAATCGCCCTTTTCCGAGTAAGGACGGACGTGCCGCCTCTGTCTGGTTATACCCCATGGCGCTACCGGATCAACCGATATTTTCAATACCCTGCACTTCGGGAATGCGCCGTTTGAGAAGCCGCTCGACTCCCATTTTCAGCGTCATGGCAGCCCCGGGGCACCCGTGGCACGCGCCCTGAAGGCGAACGCGCACGATGCCCTCCGGCGTCACCTCGACGAGTTCGATATCTCCGCCGTCGGCCCGAAGATTCGGCCTGATCTCATCAATTACCGCCTGAACCCGCTCCTTCATGCTGATCCTTTCCGCTTCGATGGTAAAAAATCTCACCGCTTGAAAGCCCTTCGGTTTCAACCGGAAAATACATGGCTTCGGGCGGACATTTCAACCTACATAGGGATTTGAAACTATTTTATCAAATAACAAAACGTAGGAAAGAACTCGGTCAGATCCACCAAAAAATCTCAGGAAACTCTCCAACGTAGGGAGCGCGGTTCACGAGACCGGGAAGAACCGCTAAAACCGAAAATGGTAAAGAAATGGTAAACTTTTGGTAAACAAATCCGGGTAAGGAACCTCGATCAAACTCCTCCTCTACCTCACCATCGACACCGTCTCTTTTATCGCCCTCTCCCCCGCCTGAAACACCTGCACGAGCGATTCCGATGTTCTCAGCGCCTCCGGGAGTTTTATCGTATAGTTCCCCGCCTCCTGCCGACTATTGACGAGCGTCGTAAGCAGCCGCCCCCTGAGGTCGAAATAGCTGAGCTTCACCACGCAGGGCGCGGCCAGGGAGTAGTGCAGGCTGGCCGAAGCTCGGTCGAAAATGAGAGTCCGCAGTGCAATACCGTCCCGTCGTCCCGAAGATCCGGGAAGGATGGCGACAAATTGCGTCGTCGTGCGATAGACAGGATAGACCGTCACGTTGCCGGCGAACGGTGTGCCGAACCCGAAGTCGTTGGAAGTCGCCGCCAGCGAGTCAACGGCGGCAAGGCAGATGAAGTTTTCCCCGTTCACGAGCGAGTCGCTTCCCCAGTTCCAGCTCCAAGCGGTGGAATCAGAGCCCGGCGTCGCAAGCGTTGCCTGGTTCCAGACGCCGAGCGGCGTGTTGACGCGGCAGAGCGCGGCAGCAATGCCGGTATTGCCCGGACGCTGGCGGTTGACCGCCCGGCCGGTAAGCGGGGGCTGCGCCGCATTCACCGCATGATGCGCCACGGAATCAATGATCGACCATAATTTCGTGTCGGCGGACGGCGCTTCGTTGATAACGGTCAGGTTGGCCGAGCCGTAATTGGCGACATAGGCATATCCCGCGACCGGGTCAATGCCGACCGCGATGGGAGCAGTGCCCGCGTTCAGGCCCATGGTCGAGTCCGCGGCGCCGTCGATAAGGGTGATGGTGTTGCTGCCGTTATCGGCGACATAAATCTTATTGGTAACAGTATTTATTCCTATCGCCATCGGTGAGGCGGTTACCGGCACGGTCGTCGTCTGGTTGGTGGCGCCGTCGATGACCGAAACCGTGCCGTCCGAATCATTGCCGATGTAAATCTTGTCGGTGAAGGGGTCCGCCGCCGCCACGATGGGACCCGCTCCCACCGGAATCACGGTCACCGCGTTCGTCGCGCCGTTGATCGCCGATACCGTTTCGTTGCCGAAGTTCGTCACGTATAACATGTTGGTAAGCGGGTTGACCGCGATGCTCGTGGGGGTAGTTCCCACACCGACCGTCGCCGAAACCGCATTGGTCGCGCCATTGATAACCGTTACGCGGGCGCTCGTGGAGTCGGCAAGGTAGATCGTGTTGGTGGTCTGGTTGACGGCGATGGCGTCGGGGTAGGCGCCGGAAGAGAGGTTCAGCGTGGCGGTGTTGGCGGCGCCGTCGATGACGGAAAGCGAGGTGGTGCTTGCGGCATCGCTCGCCACGTAAATTTTATTGGTCATGACGTTGACGGCGATCTTCGCGGGAGCGGCGTTGACCGCTACCGACGTGGTCAGATTGGTCGCTCCATCGATCACTGTGACATTTCCGCTGCCCTGGTTCGCGACATAGATCCTGTTGGTCACCGGGTTTACGGCCACCGCGTTCGGGGTGGCGCCCACGGTCACGGTTGCGACACTGCCCGCCGTTTCATCGAGCACGCTTACGCTCCCGCTCCCGCGGTTCGCCACATAGATTTTTTTCGTCACCGAATTCACCGCGATAGCCCTGGGATTCGTCCCTGCGGATGCGGTCGTCAAACCGGCGGTAAGGCCGTCGATGACACAGAGGGTCGCGCTGCCGAGATAATCGACGTATACCTTATCGGTGAGAGGATTGCTGCACGCATAGTTCGGGCTGCCTGAAAGGGCGAGCGTGGCGACGCCGCCCTGCAGATCATTGATTATCGAAATCGCCTTGGAGTCCCCGCTGGTTACATATATCTTATCGGTAACCGGGTTGACCACCACGGAATTGGGACTGGAAACGACCGTCAAGGTGGTCACCGCGTTCGTCGCGCCGTTGATAACCGACACGGTGCCGTCGTTATAGTTGGACACATATATTTTGTCGGTCACCGGGTTCACCGCCATGTCGATCGGTTTCGATCCCACGGTGAGGGAGGAGGTCGCATGGGTCGCGCCGTCGATCACCGTTACGGTGCCGCCGCTGTAACTGGCCACATATACCTTGTTCGTCACCGGATCGACCGCCACTTTGCTGGGACTGCCGCTGACGGCGACCGTTAAAACGGTATCGGTCACGCCATCGATGATGGAGACGTTGTTGCTCACGCCGTTGGCGACGTAGATCTTATCGGTGACCGGATTGACGGCAAGCGCAACCGGGGAGCTTCCGACCGTAACGGGCGTTACCACGCCCGATCCGCCATCGATGACCGAGACGGAATTGCCGCCCGAATTGGCGACATAGATCTTATTGGTCGCGGCATTCACCACCACATCCACGGGATTTCCGCCGACCGCGACGGTCGATGTCGCATTCGTGACGCCATCGATGACCGTGACGTTGTTGCTCGTGCCGTTTACCAGGTAGATCTTATTGGTTACCTGGTTCACGGCGAGGCCGGCGGGCTGGGTACCGGCGGTTACCCGCTGCACCAGTGAGTCGGTCGTGGCGTCGATCACCGCCACCGAGGAGGCAAGCCCGTTGCCGCTGATCGCCATGTAAATTCGGTTCGTTACCGGATTGACCGCTATCTTCTGCGATGAGAGCCCTGTCCCCGAAACGGTAATCGTCGAGGTGGCCAGATCCGCCCTCGCAAGACCGACCGTGGACATGAGCGCCATGATTGCATACAAATGCCCGTTACACTTCAGCATCGAACTCCCCTTTGGTTTAATGTATTGCGAACTACTCTGACGATGAATTAAGATAATATAAAAAATGCGTCCGCGACGGAAACTAATTTCTATGGATAGAGGGATAAATGACGGTAGGGGGGCGCCTTGAGAAAGTTTTACTCTTCAAAGCACTATAAGCGGTTGCCGATAGCCTTGCAGAATGCCTTTGTAACGATCAAGGGCTTCGGCTATTCATTCGTGCGCAAGGGGTTTCATTCTGGCGCGCTTAATAAGACAGTTCTTGAAACCGAGTCCATGAGACGAGGAACGGATCCGGGAGTTGCAATTCAGGAACTTGGTGTCGCTGGTCCGCCATGCCCATCGGAATGTGCCGTATTATCAAAAGAAATTCGCGGAAATCGGCTTTGATCCGGGCGACCTGAAGAGTCTCGACGATCTCTCGTTGCTGCCGATAATCAATAAGGAGATCGTCCGCGATAACTGCAATGACTTTTTTGCGGCGAACTACCGGGGTAGAACGCTCATAACCGGCGCCACCAGCGGCACGACGGGTGCCAGCCTGAAACTGAAGATGGATAACCGGCTGATCCACCTCGAGAGCGCTTTCGCGCTGCGCCAGTTCCGCTGGGCGGGATTTCCACAGCGAGGCGGCCGGTGCGCGCTTCTCCGCGGCGATATGATTGTTCCGGCGGAGCAGAACTCTCCTCCCTTCTGGAGGTACGATGCATGGGATCGTGAGACGTGGTTCTCCTCCTACCATATCTCAGAGGCTTCGGCGCCCCATTATCTGACCGAACTTGAGCGCTTCGACCCTCACCTTATTTATGCCTATCCCTCGGCGGTTTTCTTCCTGAGTCAGTTCGCCGCCGAGCCGGTCGCCGACCGTTCATACCGTCACTGAAGGGAATCGTCACCTCGTCAGAAACGTTTTACGAGTTTGAACGGGAAAAAGTCAGGGCGCTGTTCGGATCGAAAATTTTTGATTGGTATGGGCAGTTCGAACGAGTTATTTTCATAGGCACCTGTGAAGAAGGCCGATATCACGTGTTTCCCGATTACGGGATAGCGGAGTTTCTTCCCGCGGGCAGCGACGAAAACGGAATACAACATCACGAGGTGATCGGAACCGGTTTTTTAAACCGTGTCATGCCGCTCATCCGCTACCGGACGGGCGACGCCGTTGATATGTCGAAACATTCCTCCCCCTGCGGATGCGGTCGGCGCTTCCCGCAGGTGAGTTCCATCATCGGCAGGATCGATGATGCAATCGTGACGCCGGATGGCCGCCGATTGAGCACCGTGGATCATGTATTTAAATCGCTTAATGGAATCAGACGTGCGCAGGTCATCCAGGAATCGGTTGCTACTCTGACGGTTCTGATCGTGAAGGGACCGGAGTACAATGACGTCGAAGAGGCGAAACTGATCGCTTATCTCACGGAACGGACTGGAGCGGGCATGCGAATTACAATAAAGCAGGTGCGCGAGATTGCTCCGGGAAAAAACGGCAAGATAAAGTTGGTGGTTTCAAATCTTCATAAAACCGGAACCGGATGATTCGAAAATTGCGTGAATGGATTGACCGGAATATGACCATCAAATTCACATGCATCGATGCCGTTCTGCGGCCAACAACCGTCACATTCCGCCTTGTGGTATAAAACCATGACCTCGTCCCCTGCCTGGGAAGTACGACCCGTCCAACGCCTTTCCCCGTTCACCAGGGTTTCGGCCACCATATGGATCCCGTTCCTCTTTTTTGCCATCCAATGTACGCGGGGAATCATGTTCTGGCGAATCGCCTCATCGCGCGGCGAGGTTTCACTCACCGATTCCATGCAGACCAATGTGGAAGGCTCGCCAATCGACCGGATCGTTCTTTCGGCCCTCATGCTGCTCGCACTTTTTACCATGCGGAAACGCCTCGATAAGGTCGGAATGTTTCTCAGGAATAATTACATGCTGCTTCTGCTTCTGGGACTCATGGCGCTGAGCATTCTCTGGTCCGACTTCAAAATGGTGTCCCTCAAGCGCTGGGTGCGCAACCTGGGCCTTCTCATCATGGTCATGATGATTTTTACCGAGGAACATCCGCTTCGCTCCCTGGTGAGGCTCATCGAGATGCTCTCCCTGTTTCTTATCGGCGGTTCACTGGTGCTGATAGTTTTCTTCCCCTCGATCGGCACGCAACTCTGGTCCGGCGGGGAAGTCACCTGGGTCGGCCTCGCGACTCATAAGAATATGCTTGGCCAATACGGCGCCGTGGGATCGATATTTTTCCTGTGGCGTTTTTTCGGCGCCAGGAAGATCGGGCAGAAACTTGTACTACCTGACGCTTATTGGCGCCGTCGCGCTCTCGGTCTTCATTCTCATCGGTTCTCGAAGTTTCACTTCGATTTCGGTGACCTTCATCGGCATCATGATCCTTCTCCTGTTCGTGCTTTCGCGCAAATTCGGAAAAATGGGGTGGGTCACGGTTTTCGCCATCACCGCCGCGGTGATATCGGCGGCGTTGTTCGCGCAGAATAACCTGTTGTCCGAATCGCTTGCCAACTACATGCTTGAATCCGGGGGCAAGGACGTCACCCTTACCGGCAGAACCGATATATGGAATCAGACTCTCGCAAATATCAATAACAGGGAGGCGCTGATCGGCGCGGGGTATGAGTCGTACTGGCTCACGAAAAAAGCCGACAAGATCCGGTACCTCCTCGACTGGGATTTCTTCAGCGCGCATAACGGGTACCTCGAAACCTTTCTGCAGCTCGGCTTCATCGGGCTGGCTCTCCTCGGTTTTTTTCTGGCATCGACGATTGTAAACATCGCCAAATCAAACCGGGAGAGCTATGAATTTTGCATGCTGTGGACCGCGTTCCTGGCCGTCTCTCTCATCTCCAATGCGTTCGAGAGCAATTTTCTGGTCTCCACCGACCTTTACTGGATACTGACCGTATGTGCCAGTATCAATCCAAAATGCTTTCATGCCGACGGGTGGGAGGTCGCTCACGCGCCGACGCCCGCGCTCATCTCCGCTTCGGTTGCCGGTCCCGGCGGAGGAATCCTCGGCCGCCCGTTGCTACGTCACCGATGACGCCCATCCAGCTGATAAAAGAAATCATCGGCTTCGCGTGCAGGGTAACGGGAGCGTTTGCGCTCTACCGCATTCTTTTCCTTAAAAAACGCGCTATCATTCTTATCTATCACAGTCCCTCGAGGGAGGCTTTTGAACGGCATCTGGCTTATTTATCCCGCCGGTTCGTTTTTATCACGATCGACAATTTGAACGCAGCGCTGTCGCGCCGTAATTTCTCCGACCTGCCGCCTTTTCCTCTCGTCGTCACCCTTGACGACGGCCACGCCGCGAACTACCAGCTCCTCGATGCATTCAAAACCCACGGGGTGAAGCCCGTCATTTACTGCTGCAGCGGCATCGTCTGCACCAATCGCCGTTTCTGGTGGAAATGCGGCTCCGGCGACGTGGAGTTTCTCAAGACAATGCCTGCCGATAAGATGCTTGCCTTGCTCAAAAAAGAAACCGGCTACGAACCGGAACGGGAGTATGAGACCCGCGATGCGCTGAGCGAGTCCGAGATCGGGGAAATGCTGCCGTTTGTAACGGTCGGATCCCACACGCGGTTTCACCTTATTCTCCCACAATGCGACGTTGGCCGGTGCGAAGAGGAACTGAAAGGATCAAGGGCGGATCTCGAACGGCTTATCGGTCGTCCGGTGCGTCATCTTGCCTGGCCCAACGGCGACAACGGCGCCCGTGAGCGTCGCCTCGGCGCAATAGCGGGATATGAAACGTTCCGGACCACGCGTCATGGTTGGGTAACCGCCGCCTCGGATCCGCTCGATCTCCGGGCCGTTGAAGTGCAGCACGATGCAAGTCTCGGCGTTCTGTGCGCCGAAATCATGGGTATCAACGCGTTCCTGAAGAATCTCTTCGGAAAACTCTACAAGCAATAAGAATGTCTCTACGATGCATGTCGTGAAGTTGTTTATTGCCTTCATTCTGACGCTTGCGGTATCGCAAGGGTATGCCTCTCCCGATGCAGCGGCTGACCGGGCCGATTCGCTCGGACGGCTTGCCGTTGCTTGCGGGAAGCTGTTCGGCAGCCTCTACGACGACTGCTGCATCCCGGTGCGAGATCTTCCCGTGCAACAGGCGGCGCTCGGTCATTTCTGCACCATGATTACCAATGCGCACTTTTTCATGACCCCATGTCATCCGAAAAGGGATACCTTCGATTTCGAGGCTTCCGACCGCGTTGCGACATGGGGTAGAGCCCATAAAATGCTCATGCGCGGCCATACACTCGTCTGGTACCCGTACGTTCCGACGTGGTTGTCCGATCGTAGCCTTTCCCCCGCCTCGCGAAGCGCCTTGCTCGAAAAACATATCAAGACCGTTGTCGGCCGATACAAGGGGCGGATGTACGCGTGGGACGTGGTCAACGAGCCGTTCGAATGGAATGGAACGTACCGGAAATCGTTTTTCTATGAAACCATCGGCCGGGACTACATTGCAAAATCGCTTTGCTGGGCTCATGAGGCAGACCCGAACGCACTTCTCTTCATCAACGATTACAATACCGAGGAGATCAATAAAAAATCTGATGCGCTCTATGTCCTGGCCAGGGATCTTAAAAACTGCGGCATGCCGCTTCACGGCATCGGCTTCCAGATGCACCTTGCATTGGAAAAACCCACTGATTTCGCGAGCGTGGCGGCAAATCTCGAGCGGTTCGCCGCGCTCGGGCTGGAACTGCACTTTACCGAGGTTGACGTAAAGATCAAGGAGCCTGCAAGCGAAGCTGATCTGGGGCGACAGGCGGCGATCTACGGCGATCTGGCACGGGTGTTCCTCGCGCAAAACCGGTGCAAGGCGTTCATGGTCTGGGCGTTATCCGACTCCACCTCATGGATTCCCGACTATTTCAAGGGCTACGGCAGCGCGTGCATTCTGGACAAGCATTATAAGCCGAAAGCGGCGTTTGAGGCGGTAAAGAAAGAGTTTAAGGGATGTAGGTAATGCATAGGGAGAGTATTTTTAAGTTTCGCAATTTATGGGTCAAATTTTTCCCATCTTCGGGCTACGGTCTGCCAACCAACTACCTCACTTCTGCGCACAAATGAAAATGCTTCGTGGAAAAAGTAGTATCTGAAGCAATTTCGCCGCCTTTCGACGGTTCCTTAGACTATTTATACGACCAATGATTGTTTCTAAAAAAAGAACATACGCCAAATAAAATCTTGACGAGAATGGAGTAATGCTTATTTTAAAAAACCGAACTATTTTGTCGGGGACCTTCATTACGGCATATATTTTTGAAAATCCATTTTCCCGAAGTAACGTGACTAAGATCTTATCCGTAAATTATATTTAATGCATGGCGCAAACAAAACGACGCCGGGTCTGCAGCCGGGACGCGTCCCCGACACCGTATCGATACAAGTCCTGGACGATATCCGATGAATTCTGGGCAAAAGTCGAGCCCTTGATTCCAGATCCGGTGCGTGACCCGAAGCGAAAATACCGTCGGGCTCCAGGTGCTGGCCGCAGGCGGATTGCAAAGCGCGTTGTATTTGCTGCGATAGTGTATGTTGCGCGTACTGGTATCCAGTGGAAAGCATTGCCAAAATCGGAATTCGGTGCCGGAAGTGCGATCCACGCGTACTTTATGGCGTGGGCTCGCGCTGGCGTGTTTGAACGCATTTGGACGACAGGACTGTCCGAGTATGATGAACTGGAGGGAGTCGCCTGGCTATGGCAAAGCGTTGACGGAAGCACTAACAAGGCTCCGTTGGCGCAGGAGTCTGTCGGGCCAAACCCGACGGATCGGGGAAAAAATGGGGACAAAGCGTTCGGTACTTGTCGACGCTCGTGGCGTCCCGCTTTCCGCCGTCGTATCAGGAGCCAACACGCACGATTCACGACTACTGGGGGCGACATTGGACCAAACCCGACGTGAATCGTCCTGCAAAAGAAACAACCTCTGCCTTGATGCCGGGTATGTGGGGAAGGCAGATGATGTGATAAAACACGGATTAGTCCCACACATCCGTCCGCGTTCTGAGGAACAAAAGCGCGGTCGGGGCAAGAAAAAAGCGCGTCGTTGGGTAGTGGAGCGCGTGTTTTCATGGCTGAATCAATATCGAAAACTCAAAACTCGATACGAGAAGCTCGATGTGTCGCACCAAGGTCTGCTATCGCTCTGTTGTGGCATGATTGTCTGGCGTCAAATAATCGTTATTTACGGATAAACTCTAAATCTTTATAAGAATATTCTTTTAAATGCAACCCTTGAGCCGTTTCTGATTTGAAAACAATGGAAATATCACTGGGACCGAATAATATATGCGGTGTGATAAAAATATACTTGCCATCACGTTTAAGAATTTTTGAAATGCCGTTAAAATGAGCCGGCACATCCTCTGGATGCAAATGTTCAATGAATGACGTTGATATTGCTACGTCAAAAGAGCACGGATCCTCATAGTTATCGCAGTGAACGCCGTCTGAATTCCTCCATGTAAGATTTGGAAAGGTTTCAACATGCTTCCGTCCCCGCTCATTCGTTATTTCAGTGGCTTTACATTCATAGGATTGGACAGCCAGATAGGTAATAAGCTTGCCCTTACCCGAGCCAATTTCATAGATTTTTTTTGGAGGATCGCCTATAAGATGTTTCCAAACGCTTAATACTTTTTCTTGAATTAGGGGGGATTCCTCTAAAATCGGGCTATTAAGCCAGTATAGTTCACTATATAACCTGTTATAGCAACGGACCGTTGTTTCAAATCTATCATGCGACTTCGATTTCAAGAGATCCTGCGCCAATTGTTTTTCAAGTTCCCAATGTCTGAGAATCATTTCCTCGGAGATCTGAATCCGATCCGGAATTCCATAATTACTTTTATACCGTGCTATCAATTCCTTTCCGCGCAACGTATCCATTTCCTTCAGCTTCCTTTGTATAATTTTTGATTTCGTCATTTGCATCATTTAAAAAAAATTGACAGTTTTTCTGGTCGCTATATATTTCAAAAAAATTATTGGGGCATCGGTATTTTATATGGGTAGCCCCAATATATTGTGTTTAAGCTATTGTGCAGAGATCAACGTCCGAGCGCCGCCTGCGAGCCACTCTGTTGGGCATCTATCAGACAGTGCGCGGGAAATCCAGCCTTATCTTGAAGGCATAATCTGAAACGGTAAATCACTGCGTTCAGGATACAATTCAAAGCCGCCACAATCAGTGAGATTTTCGTTATTCCACAACCACGGATATTTCGTTCCCTTAAGCGTGTCATCCTTTTTATTGGCCAAAAATCTGGAGGGCACCCATTAAAACTACCGATGCGGCAAGATTATTTTTAAAACCAAAGTTATGAAACAACTTCTATCGAATCAACACGACGACCGCGGTTTTTTCCATTTCTGGAGTTTTAAACAGGATAGTATAGCGGCCCGCCGTAAGACCGAGGTCTTTAAATGCAATAGTATAGTACCCAGCCTGCTGGATACGGTTGATAACCATCGCGATCCTGCCGAGAACGTCACAGAAGGAAATTTCAACCGCTCTCGGTTGTGTAAGCGAATAGACGATTGCCCCAGGCTTTGCCGAGAAGCTCACAGTCGCCCGGGCTTTCCCGCCGTTAGGGAGGACCGAAGCGATATTTTTCTGGCAAGCCCCGAAGGTTACGATAGTCTGATCGGGCTGCTGGGACTGATGGCTTAAATTGACCCAGTCGTCGCCTCGGTCGACATTGGACATTTGGATTTCATCGAGACTGCCGTTGAAATAATTGCCGTTGCTTATATTTGCATCTTTCCCAAAGGTTACATTCAAGGTTTTTTCATAGGTGCCGGTTGCGGCACCTGCGCTGGCAGTGCCGACTAAAACGCCGCCAACATAGAGCCTTATATTTGTGTCCGTAATGCCAAGATCCCTCCGGATGCACGCTACATGCATCCATTGTCCAATTGTAATATATGATGTAGGATAATCTCTTTTCTGAGTGGCTCCGGAAATGACTTCTCCAAATCTGAATCCCGCAGTTGTAAGAGCAATAAAATATTGTCCGGTAAAAGGTCCCGTGCCACTGGCTTTAGTCAGCACATGCTGGGTAGCCGAAGTTGAATTGAAATTCACCCAAAAGGAAATGGTATAGGGGCCACCGCTGGGAAAGGCTATGGGTCCGCTTGCGGAATTCTGAATCGTATAGGATTGCGAAGTTCCGTTAAACAGCTTCGCCGTTCCGCAAACTCCCGCCACATCCTTTGGAGAATTCGCGGGCTGGGCAACTAACGCATTGGAGGTCGCATCGGTGTCATTCGAACCTGATGCAGCCTGCATGTGCCAGACGCCCTGAAAATTATTGTTCGTTGAAAACACGGCGCTTCCGCTCGAAACGTCTCCAGCCCCGCTATTGCCCCAATACATCTGCAATACGGTAGTTCCGGCGGCGACACTGGGAACCAGAACCCAGAATTCGGCTGCATCGCCCGACTGATTATAGCTTACTCTCTGGAATGAGAGATCGGAAGTGCCGTCTGAATTTGTAAAACGGACATCGTATCCGTTGCTTAGGCTCTGGGAAAACACCGTTGTATCGCTTGAGGTGAGGCGGACAAGCAAGGGAAAATTGCCAACGGCTCCAGTCAGTCCGGAAGGTACAATTGTAATGCTGCGGTAATACGACCACGTGGAATAATTCGTCGCCGCACTGCACCGCGAAGACGCCATTATTAGAAGTACCGGAAAAAAAAGGAATAATATTAAAAAAATATTTCTTGTCCCCGGTGCCCGAAAACCAGACTTCGGCGAACACTTCCTGAAGGTAACCATATCGCTCCCCCTTATTTAATTGACATCGGCAGAATCTCCTCCTCCAGCGACAGCTAACAAAATATGAAAAAGAATACAATATACATCATATTGTTGTCAAATTTATTCCGCCATTTCTAATCATGCAAAATAAACGAACCCGCTTTGTAGCGGGGTCGAGAGCGAGAAGAATTGTGCGCGGACTTATGGATAAAGATCCATCCTGTCGGCCCGATGAAAGCTTATCCCGCCATTTACGGAGATCTCCATTTCAAGGACGACCACTTTTGTCGCATAGTCTACCTCGATGATTTTCCCCCCATATCCTCCTGCAACGGCATTGGGTACGTCATAACCTGGGCAAAAGAGGATATGGTTCTTTTGCGGCAGGTACTCAACCCTGGAGAAGAGGGTGGAAAAGGTCGCATTTCCCCGCTCTTTACCGTATGTCCATATCTGCTGTACGGTCATGGCCACCGGATCGATCTTAAATTCCACCGCACGGCTGTACTGAGTCGTTGCCGTCGTGTTGAAATTCCGGGAGGATCCATTATCAAAGAGGAGCAGGTCACCGTCGGGCATTAAAAACGGTGAGTGCTGGTACCAGTTCCACTCGAAGCTCGGATTGTTGGTCCATCCCATGACGACGTTGGTGTCGGTAATGGGTTTGCCAGTGGAATCAAGCGGCGTCAGGA
Organism: uncultured Fibrobacterota bacterium; assembly: GCA_963846695.1. Lineage (GTDB taxonomy): Bacteria > Fibrobacterota > Chitinivibrionia > Chitinivibrionales > Chitinispirillaceae > BOG-1184. The sequence goes on from CAWJXL010000014.1 coordinate 139,760, forward strand.
GACGGGTATTCAAATTAATGCCGTTCTGGTTTGTTCCCCATCCACGGTGCGGGGCGAGTATCCACTGCACCTGATTATCATAGTTTAATTTTACCACCCCCTGCATCCTGCCGGATACGATAATGGTGTTATCGGTGGAATCATAGACGAGTCCGTTGCCGTGAAACCAGTCGGCGGCGGCGGTGGACAGGGCGGTCCGGGTATCGTCGAGTGAGACCTTCAAATCCCACTGATTGACAATGGCGCCTGTGGTACGGTCGATTTCGATGACATAATCTTCAATGGTAGATACGCCGTGCGAGTTGGTGCTGCCTGCTTTGGTGACGGTCACGATAAAATTGCCGTCGGGTTTCTCGATGACATTGTGATGAAAGGCGTAGCCCGCTGGAAGATTCCACTGGTTGATCACCGCACCCAGCATATTCACTTCGTAAATTTTTCCCGAACTTATATCGCCAAAGAAATAATCGCCGTTTTTCAGCCGGGCGATGCCGCACTCATAGGACAGATTTTTCAATTCATTATTCCCCGAAAAGTTCAGAAGCCATCGGATATCGCCGTAATCATCGACGAAATAGGGAATCATCGGTTGGGTGCAGGACCAGTTACTGACCATGTTGCCTCCCTCAACCACGTCTCCGCTCTGCAGGGCAGTGGTCACTATCGAGGTTGGCATATTGGCGGGAAGCGCCGGGGTGGTGATGGAAACGGTGGTCTCTTCCACGACAGAGTCGTTGCCAAGGAGGCACAACACGTCGACCGTATTCTCATAGTTTGGATACAATCCGGCCACGGTCACGGCATGGTAGAGACCGGAGTCGTTAAATTGATGTGAAAGGTCGGCCCCGGCTGTTTTTCCGTGCACGATGATTTGTGTCCTGCAGGCGATAGGCGAGGTAAATTTGACAATAGCGCAAAGCGGCGCCGCGCCGTCCGGGTTCACTTGGATGGAGTCTTGTGGAATGACAAATTTCGGCCACGTGGTAAAACTCCATATATCCGACCAGGGACCCGCGCCGGATGAGTTCGATGCATTAACCCGCCAGCAATACTTGACACCGTCGTCGAATCCCGTCATCGACTGTGCGTCCCCGGTTATGCCGGACTGGTCGAAAACCGTTTCAGTAAATGCACTGGAGGTCGCTGCCTGAACCTCGTAGAAAGCCGCATCCGGGACCAAAACCCAGGCAAGACGGCATGACGTCGGCTTAATCCAGGCACCATTTGAAGGAGAGGAAAGAACCGGCGCTATCGGCGCCGACAGCTTGTTATTCGGGCCCGTACCCCCTTTGCCGCACCCGATCATGGCCATGGCACTGATTACTGCGATCACTGCGAACCGTTTCACGCGCCCCCCCTGTTTTGTTTGAAACCATGCGAACACCTTGTCGTTGAACCTATCGCATGCAGTAAAATTAATTTTTTGATCTCGCCGTTCGCATCATTTAAAAAAATGACGGCTTTTCTGGTCGCGACCTTACCCAAAAAAATGATGATAATAGACAAACTTGTTGGATATAATGCTTTGTCGAATATCTCTACTTCCGAAAACCTCACATTATTGACATAATAAGCGTAGAGTGGTATAATGGATTCCAAGCAGCGGACACCATTCTCTTCGGCGAATCGCGGCATATGAATTATCGTCGGATTCCTGAATTATCCGCTTCACTTTACCATGTTGTATTGAGGAAACCTATATGGATAAGCGATCTGCAGAAATTTTTGGCATCATAGGCCTTCTTATTGTTTCTAACGTTATTGCAGGAGGGTGGGAAAACAGAACAAATGCAAGCGCCGAATTCATACAATCGCTCAGCCGCAACGCATCAACCGATGCAGACGCCGCCTATTTTAATCCGGCTGGCATTACCAGTTTCAATGACGGGATTTTCATGAACATCGATAATCAGTTTGTAAATAAAAACTACTCCCAGTTGGACATCGCTACTGGAATCGATTATCAGGATTCAAAGCCAGTGTTAGTTTTGCCCAATCTACAACTCGGCTATAAAAACAATTCCTGGGGCGCTTTCCTGACTTTTAATGTTCCCGCCGGTGGTGGGTCCGTTCTCTACAACAATGGCACTGCAACAACGGCAATGTTAATAAGCTCATTAGCAAGCTCATTAGCGTCACCCCTGGCGTCCGTGATAAACGGAACCACGACGGTAACGCAGCAAAAGGTTGAGGCATCCTCCGCTTACTATGGAATATCACTTGGGGGAGCGACGGCGATAACGGATTTTATATCGGTTGCCGCAGCGGGTCGAATGGTACTTGCACGCAATTCAACAAATTTTAACGCCCAGTTCGGTGTCAGCGATCCGTCGGGGCAATTGACCTCGGATTGGAATCTCAGTTCCGTGTATGATGAAAATGCAAATGGATTTACCGGTCTCATCAACGCCGATATAAAACCGATGCAGAATATGCTTATTGCGGTGAAGTACGAGTTCATTACCAGGCTTGAATTCGAGCAGGAAAATGTGAACTCCTCCGCAACCATGAACAACAGCCAGGCAATGACGGCAATGGTGCCCGCAGTAACACTTACCGCTCTTGAGACCGGTTCCCGGAATGCCGTTGCCTCCCTTGCCACTGATGGCGCAAAATATTATGACGACCTTCCCGCTTTTTTTGACGCGGGAATTTCCTACCGATTCATCCCGCAACTGGAAACAAGCATGGGTGTGAACTACTATTTTAACAAACAGGCGAGGTGGGAAGGCATCGCCGCCAGCGATATCGATAATAGCATTGAGTTGAGCGCTGGAATCCGCTATGATATTCTGCCGGAACTGAAAATTTGCGCGGGCTATTCCTATTGCAACGTTGGAAGCAATATGAATTACTACGGAGTGCCTGAAGATGCGGCACTGAATTCCAACACCATCGGGGCCGGAATATCGGCAAAAATCAAGCCTGATGTGGAGTTAAATATCGGTCTTGCGAATACCTTTTTTACCGAACTCAATGGCCAGAGTTTGGCGGGACCATTAATGTTAGATAAAAAGGTATTAGACGGAGCAATAGGAATTTCCTATTTCCTCGGTAACAAACCTAATGTTGCCAAATAATCGATTGAAAGCAATTTGAATACCAAAAACTTTTCTATTTCATAAATTCCCTTCCATAGTTGCAGCCCCCGGGTTCCCGACGTAACGCCGTCTTGGAAGCATTTCGTTCCGTAATTATGGATGGCGCCGGACGACCCGGCAGTAGATTTGCCGCCGTGTTTTAATCCCATAGGTCCTGCACGCATCTCGTCGATCCGGTACGAATCCTTCTTTTCCCGAAGGATCGTCGGTGACACCGACATACATAATGAAATCAACTGGCAGAGCGTTACGAAATTTCAGTGTAATACATTAATTAGCGAAGGTTTGTTCAGAAATGGTATTTTTAGCGATAATTCTTTTTTACCTTTACGGAGAGAGCTACATATGTCGCTGAGAAAGTCATTAGTTCTATTCATCGCCGCCGGCTCGGTTGCGCTCCCGGCCTCGATTTCCGCCGCACCCCAGATCGCAGTGGATTCCGCTGATTTCGATGTTGGAGTAATTAAAGAAGGGTATTCAACTAGTATCAGGCACTCGTTTCTTGTTACCAATCCCGGCGATTCTTTGCTTTTGATCGAGGAAGTGCGGCCCGGATGCGGTTGCACCACTGTGGGATTCGATTCAGTTATTTCTCCCGGCAAGATTGGTCGAATCAAAGTAGAGGTGAATACGGAACACTTTTCCGAAGGGGAGTTCCAGAAAAAAATTTCAATTACTTCTAACGCGCCGAATAATTCGCCCTTCATCCTTACAATCCGGGGAATAAAGCGTAATATCATCAGCACCGACCCAGACGCGGTCAATTTCCATGCCGGAATAGGACGGGACACCGGCGTGACCATCCTGCTTAAAACTGATCGGAAGGATTTTTCCGTTATCGGCGTGTCTTTTTCCCCCAACCAGAGTAATGATGTTCTGGGTTGGCGGTCCTCCATACCGATGACCTTTTCTTTTGTCAGGATACCGGATACGGTTGAAGCCGGAGCCGTGGGTTCGAAAACCGGAACCCCCGCGATGCCCCCGGTGTTTGTTTACAAATTAAAGATTCCTAGCTCCCCGAACTCCAGGGAGGAAATGTACGGCCAGTTGGTCATCACTACCAACCTTCCTGAAAAACCGGAGCTTAAAATATCCGGAATGATTGAGGGTTCAAAACCCTAACCCGATGACAAACATTGGTATTCTCCGACCGGGGGGACAATGAGTTACCGTTACCTTTTCGGTCCGGTTCAATCGCGACGTTTGGGCACTTCGCTAGGCGTCGATATGGTGAAGTCGACGATCTGCTCGCTCGACTGCGTGTATTGTGAATGCGGCAGTACCGCCAAGCGGACGCTGGAAAGAAAGGAATATATCGCCGCTGAGGCTATCAACGAGGAATTGACCGACTGTCTCAGGCGACTTCCGATAATCGATTTTGTCACCTTCGGCGGAAGAGGCGAACCGACGTTGAACAGCGGGCTGGGACGCATTGTCCGCCATCTCAAACACGAGTTTCCACAATACCGATGCGCACTTTTGACCAACGGCACCTTGTTTTTCCTGCCCGAAGTGCGCGAGGAAGTTCTGCCGTTCGACGTGGTGCTGCCGAACCTCGACGCGGTTTCCCGGCCAGTATTCGCCGCCATCAACCGACCGGATCCCGGCCTTGATAATGAACGAATCATCGATGGACTTGCCGCGTTCCGTCGCAAGTATCGCGGTACGATATGGCTCGAAATTTTTATCATACCGGGAGTCAACGACACGGAGGCGGAACTTCTGCTGTTGAAGGCCGCGGTGGAGAGGATCGATCCCGACCGCATACAGCTGAATTCACTCGACCGACCGGGCACCTGCGATTGGGTCACACCCGCAACCGCGGAACATCTGGAATCGCTTGCACATTTTTTCGCTCCGCTGCCGGTGGAAATCATTACCCGCCTTGGTCGCGGGGGCACGCCGTGGAAAGAGGACTCGGCATCTCCCGACGCCATTCTGTCGCTCCTTGCCCGCCGACCCTCGACAATCGAGGAAATCAGCGCTCTGACCGGTCTCACGGTCAAGCGTGCAAAAGAGGTCATGAGCAGACTTATCGCGGACCGATCCGTTACCGCACATTCGGTGGATCGCCGCACCTTCTTCAGGATCGCCTGACCGGCACAAAGGGAGCAACCGTCAAGTATCCTTCTGGAATGCTCCGCGCGCGTCATGGTGCGAAAGGTGGTTATTCCCGGCGTCGGCTGGTATTTTCCAGATTTTCCCGTGTACCCGAAAGGATTCTTGTATGGCTATTCCCGCCGGGCCCAGAGGTACTCGCGACTTTTATCCTGAAGACAGCGCGCTTCAGGAGTTCATCTTCGCCTCCTGGAGGGGAAACTGCCGTCGCTACGGCTTTGAATCCTATGAGGGGCCGATGTTCGAGGCCGTGGAGCTCTTCACGCAGAAATCCGGCGCTGAAATAGAAAAACAGCTCTATTCCTTTCAGGATAAAGGGGGACGGAACCTTGCGCTTCGTCCGGAAATAACGCCTACCCTGGCCCGTATGGTGGCCGCGAAAGGCACCAATCTCAGGATGCCTCTCCGGTGGTTCTCTATTCCGCGCCTGTTCCGGTATGAAAGGATGCAGAAGGGCCGTCTTCGCGAATTTTTTCAGCTGAACATGGATATCCTCGGCGCAGCGGAGGTTGCCGCGGACGCGGAACTCATTGCGGCGGCAATTGACATGATGCGTAATCTGGGATTTACATCGGAGGATTTCAAGGTCCACATATCCAGTCGTACGCTTTTGGAAGAGCTTTTTATCGCTGCGGGACTGCCGGCGGACCGCTGTCCCCCGCTCTTTACGCTCCTTGATAAAAAATCGAAGATACCACCCGCTGAATTCGAGGAGAAACTTGCCGAAATCGTCCCGGAAATGGCCAAACGAATTGCCATCAACCAAGTCTTCCGTGCCAAAACGCTCGCCGATATCAAAGCTAAGCACATCGTACCGCCCGCCCTGAGCGATCTGGAAAAGCTTTTTGAGGCGCTTTCGTGGTACGGGCTTAACGACTGCATCTTGTTCGATATCGGCATTGTGAGAGGACTGGCCTATTATACCGGCATCGTTTTTGAAATAATCGACGCACAGAAAAGCCTGCGCTCAATCGCCGGCGGCGGGCGATATGACCGGCTGGTCGAAAACTATGGCGGCCCTTCGACGCCAGCCGTCGGATTCGCCGTCGGAGACGTGGTGCTCGCGGAACTCATGAAGGAGAAGGGAATCAGGCCACCCTACCCTGCGCGGAGCGACTGCTATCTCATTGCGCTTGACGGTTCATCCAACGGAGAGGTGGTTGCATTCGCACGGAAACTTCGCGGCCGCGGGGTGGCCTGCGAATTCTCACTTAAAAAAACTCCCGTCGGCAAACAATTGCGGCTGGCGAGTGCTGCCCGATCGCCCTATGCCGTTTTTATCGGTGGCTTAGAAGAAGCATCGGGAAAGCTCAAGGTCAGAAACATGACCACCGGCGAAGAAACGCTTATTATCCGAAACGACGCGGTCGGCACCCTTGCGGGAATGGTTCAGAAACGGGTCTGACGGCATGCTTACGCCGATTCTTTTGGCGGCGGACATACCTCACCTCGCGATAAGTTGGTTGAACCTTTTTATTGTATCGGTTCCTAGTGTAAAAAACCTGATAGGTTGCGTGTCTCCCTCTGTTTGGGAGACCGCTAATCCTTGCCGATTGAGGAAGGTATTACCTATCTTCTCTGTATGAGCGACCGAAGTTTCGGCTATGGAGTTTTGCTGTTCCTAACGATTTTCCTGCTCATTCCGCTCTATTATCTCCTGCCGTCGCATCGAAGCGCAGGCCAGCGAAAAACCATTATATTCACCAAGGCGAATACGCTTAATTTCCTGAAAATTCAGGACCCCGTCCGAATTTACGGCATCGTGGTCGGGGAGGTAAAAAACATCGTTTGGGAGACCGGTAACACACTGGTTACCATTGAGGTAAAGCCGCTAATCGAGCTGCATCAGGGCTGCCGGGTCACCGCAGAACCGGTGGGCTTGATGGGTGACCGTTGCCTGGTTATCGACCCCGGTGAGAGCCGGGCTCCTTTAATTGATCCGAACGAGCCCGTTATCGGGCAATTCCTCGATGGGCCGGTGGAGGTCATCAGGTATGCGGATAGTTTCAGGGAGAGGGTAGCGATGATCTCCGGCATCATGCGGGACCTTCGTGAAGGATCAGGGGAAACGCAACCCATAGCGCTCCACTTTAAAGATGCTGAAAAAATATTGGACAGCATTTCCAGTTCTCTGGTGCTCCTTGGGAGCTATGCGAATGATCGTCTGGGTGGAAGGATCGATTCGCTTGACGACTTTATGAAAAATATGGGACAATTTTCCCGTAAACAGACGGCGGCACTACCTGCAGACGAATCGCAGGTTGCATCGGTTCTATCAAAATCAGAGGAATGTTTTCAAACTGCGGATTCCCTTGTTTCGACGATGCACAGCCTCGTCGCCCGGATGAATCCTCAGGAATCCACGGCGCTCTCTGCGACGATGATGACGTTAAGCCGCCAACTTTCGGTTCTGCAGACCTATTCCCGTGCGATTCGGCAGAGCGGCCTCAATCTGCGCGTTCGGCTATGATCAACACGCGGAAAGTAGACAACTTTCGCATGCCCCACTTCAGGAAATATTTAATCGTACTGTTTCTCTTTGCCGGCGTTTTCGCTCAGAGTTCAATGGATAGTCTCCCTTTTTTTTACGAGCGGTCCATTTATCTTGAGAACCTTATCACACCGGGAGCGTGGTGGGCCAGCCCCACCTGCATCGCCTCCATCGATAAAACAACCTTGTATACTTCGACGATCGGGCTCCTCGGCGGAGAATACAGCATTTCAACGGTTCGCGCCATTGTTCCGCTTGATACAGGAATAAACGTGGGGGTCGGTGTCACAGGAACCGGTATTACTGCGGGTTCATCGGGCAATGGATCGAACGGTGGAGCGCAGATAACCAGCATTTTCAGCTTTAGCAGGCCCAGCTTCGAGGGCGCCCTGAGTTACGACCGACTGCCGATCGGTACTGTCGGCGGGCTGCTTCTTGGCGGTACCGAGAGCATACAGGGGCAGGCCGATTATACGCCGTCAACGTACTTCTTCTGGGGCTACAGTCTTGGCTGGCTCTCCCCCGCCGTATTACATTCAGTCAAGCTTTCCCTGAGCACACTTTCGGTCCACCATAGCCCCTTCTCTTATGCTTCTCTCTGGGATCATGATATAAAGGCAGGACTGCTTGTCAATGTTTTCGACAGTCTCGTGCTCGGATCGATCGAATATGGGTATTCGCTCGGGGGACCATTTTCGTTTCTTAACACCGGAGATAATTACAGCACTTATTATGAGGTTCTGAAAGGCGATTTTTCGATGCGGGTTAAAAACATCGTCGGCATTCTTCTCGGGTTCAGTAGGGACACCCGCAACATATACGACAATGGGTCCTCTTACCATGCCGGCGTCGAATTGCGGCGTTCCAACATCTACCCCTTCTACGGTGGTTATGAGGCCGGGGTAAGCCCTTACGCCTCTCACCACGGATCCCAGCTCTCTATTATCAACAGAATATGGGTCGGGTATGGTTTTTCAAAAAAGAGCGGATGACCAAACGCCTGATGCCGGAGTCCCCATTCATTGACATTTTCAATGCTACGGAGAACCATTTCGCTCTGCGTGTGCTTGAACACGGAATCTATCCCGAAAAAAGGCTCGAATACATGGTCGAATATTTTGAATTTTTATTATTATTTTTTTATTAAAAAAATATCTTTGACATTGATCCCAAGAATAGTATATTGTTTTATCGCAACAATAATTAGTGATGTGGATAACCTTGTGTTAATAACCGGTGGAAAAGGTGTTGATAACGTGTTTAAATAATGAACTAATGTGCCGAATCGCTAATCGACACATACATAGGATATTGATTATAAAAGTATTACATACTTATTTAAGCTGACGTTATCCGCCATGACGTTTTTCATTTTATTTCATAATGGTATTTTTCTGATAAGTTGAAAGTATGTTGATAACATGTTAAAAGCAAATAATGCCTCGCCTATGGTTTTCACTTCTCTGTGGCAGGAGTGTCTTAAAAAAATATGCCAGAAAATCGGTCCTGCCAGTTATGACACCTGGTTTCGAACCACCGATTTCTATTTAAACGAGGGTAATGCGCATATTCTTGTTCCCAATCAGTTCTTTGCCGACTTTATCGAAGAACATTTCTCGGAACTTATTGCGAAAATACTTACCGAAGCGCAAATTCCTTTCAGTACAATATCCTTTATTCCGACGCAGAAAGACTGGAAAATCGTTGAACCGATCTATACAGATATAAAAGAATCCCGAACCCGGATCGTCTCCCAGGGAACAGAATCGTACCAGCGATTTCATCCTGGCTATACCTTTGACCGTTTCATTGTCGGCGATAGTAACCGCATGGCACATACCGCTGCGCTCACGGTCGCGGAAGCGCCGGGAAAAACCACCTTTAATCCTTTGGTCATTTATGGAGGCACAGGGCTCGGAAAAACGCATCTGCTGCAGGCAATCGGTAACTTTGCACAGACCGAAGGAACTGTCGATCATATCGCCTATCTCACGAGTGAAGAGTTCTCCACGCAATACATAAATTATGTCGTTCATAAAAAGGATTCCTCCACATTTTATAAGAAATTTGCCTCAATTGATCTGCTGCTCATCGATGATATTCATTTTTTCAGCGGCAAGCCGGGAACACAGAAAGAGTTCTGCAGAGTTTTTAATAAGCTGCTCCTCGAAAGAAAACAAATTGTTCTCTCATCCGATCGGCCGCCGGATAAGATTCCGGACATGATGGAGCATATCATCAGCCGTTTCATGGGAGGGCTCATAGCCGATATTCAACCACCGAATCTTGAGATCAGAATTGCCATTATTCGCCAGAAAGCGGAAATTGACGGGTTGTCGCTGCCTGATCCGGTAATTCAGTTTATCGCAGGCAATATTACCTCAAATGTGCGGGAACTTGAAGGAACCCTGATAAAACTTATCGCGTCCGCTTCATTTACTGGCAAGAATATTACCCTGGAAATCGCTCAAGAGCTTTGCGGCGATGTTATTTCCGCAAAAAAAGAACGTATTTCAATCCGCCGCATCCAGCAGAAGGTGGCCGATGCCTTCGGTATCAGCGCCAATCAACTGACAGCACATACTCGCAAGCGCGATGTTTCGATCCCCCGATCCATTGCCATGTACCTCTGCAAAAAACTTACCTCACAGTCGCTGCGTACTATCGGGCTGGATTTCGGAGGAAGAGATTACTCCACGGTTATCCATTCCTGTAAAAAGATCGACGGCGAACTGGCAACCGATCTTGATCTGCGCCGGAAGATCGATGCAATTGAAGCGACCATAATGGCTTAACTCTTTATTATTTTTCTTCGTCATTTTTTATAAGTCTTTCATATAGTTCCGTGATTTCTGGAATGCTCTCTCTCCCTGAGGTATCTTTTTAACAGGCATGAACTTTTTTACTCCGTCCTGCTTACCCTCATTTCCAAGCGCTTAAAGGGTTTATCTCGTGAAATTTCTTGATAGCATACAATCCCCGGCTGATCTTCGAAAATTGCCGCCCGATGCGCTGCCACACCTTGCCAGAGAGATACGTCAGCTGATGATTGATGTGGTCAGCACAACCGGCGGCCACCTCGCCGCGAGTCTGGGAACGGTTGAACTGACCATTGCCCTGCACTATGCCTACAATACGCCGATCGATAAAATTGTCTGGGACGTCGGTCACCAGGCCTATGCCCATAAAATCCTGACCGGCCGGCGTGATCGGTTTGCAACGCTCCGTCAGTTTGGCGGTATCAGCGGATTTCCCCGTATCTCGGAGAGCGATTACGACGCGGTGTCGGCCGGGCATGCCTCAACCTCGATCAGCGTAGCGCTTGGCTTGGCGCGGGGCCGGGATCTTCTTCGGCAGAATCATGCAGTTGTGGCAGTCATAGGCGATGGCGCCATGAGCGGTGGCCTCTCATTCGAAGGGCTTAATAATCTGGGACCCAGCGGTACGAATCTGACCGTTGTTCTGAATGATAACGAAATGTCAATTTCACATAACGTAGGAGCGTTGTCGCGTTACCTTACACGTGTGATTACCGATAAGCGATATTATAAAATCAAAGCTGAAATATGGGACATGCTCGGCAAACTTCCCAATGTGGGCAAAAGTATCCGCACTGTCGTGCATGGAATCGATGACTCTCTCAAGCACCTGCTCATCCCGGGCAAACTTTTTCAGGACTTGGGCATCCGGTATCTGGGACCGATCAATGGACACGATATCAATACCATGCTTGAAGTTTTTAATTCAATCAAGAAATTTTCGAACGAACCGGTGCTCGTTCACCTTATTACAAAAAAAGGCAAGGGGTTTCGTTTTGCCGAAGAGAATGCCACCAAGTTTCATGGCGTTGCTTGTTTCTCGAAATCGACCGGCGAGGTCATTCGCAATAATAACAGTACTCCCTCGTATTCCGAAGTTTTCGGCACGACCTTGAGCGAAATCGCATCGACCAGGCCGGATGTCATCGCCATAACTGCGGCGATGCGCGACGGGACCGGTCTAGCGCGGTTCAGCAAGACATTCCCAGACCGGTTTTTCGACGTTGGCATTGCTGAATCGCATGCAGTCACCTTTGCCGCCGGACTGGCGCTTAAGGGCCTTCGCCCGGTCGTTGCGCTCTACTCAACATTTTTGCAGCGAGCTTTTGACCAGATCGTGCATGATGTTGCGCTCGATAATCTTCCGGTTGTCTTCTGCATCGACCGGGCCGGACTCGTAGGAGACGACGGTCCGACTCATCACGGTGTATTCGATCTCTCGTTTCTCAGAATTATTCCCGGTGCTGTTGTCATGGCTCCACGAGACGAGGAACAGTTCCGCCATATGCTCAACACCGCCCTCTCTTATGATAAGGGGCCAAGCTTTATTCGCTACCCTCGCGGCAGCGGACCGGGCGCGCCGATCGACACGCCGCTTCGGGTATTGCCGATCGGGGTTTCCGAGGACCTGGTTGAGGGATCCAAGGTAGCAATCGTGGCAGTGGGGGATTTTGTCCGGCTCGCGCTCCATACCCGAGAAAAACTCAGCGAGCGCGGTATTCATCCGGCGATTATCGATCCGAAATTCATAAAGCCGCTCGATAGCAATCGTTTTTCCGAATTGTGGAGCGAATTTCCCTTCATTGTCACCCTCGAAAACAACACGGTCGAAGGTGGGTTTGGATCGGCCCTCCTATCGCTAGCAGCTGAAAGCGGGGCAAAGAGATTTCCCCGATTCCTGCGGCTCGGGCTTCCCGACCGGTTTATTCAGCACGGAGATCTTGATCACCTGCTGACGGAGCTTGCGCTCGATCCCGTTTCCCTCGCCAACCGGATTCAGGATTTTATCCGGTGCTGACGATGCTCCAATAAGTTTCGGCATCCGCGAGCGATACCCTCTTACGCGTTGTAGAACAGAAGGGTTCCCATGGACAATCGACCCCTATTGGACTACACGAGCATCGACAACTCCGCCAGCGAGTAGATATTCCGCGTGTTCAGGGTCGTCATCGCTTCGCCCTCATCGGCCATCCCTTTCATCGCCGATGGTTTGATCATAGGTCGCCCTTTCTCCCGAATTGAGTGAATTCTGGTCGTTAAGCATGTCCGAATACGTCGATGGTTTGACAAAGTGGAGGTTGTTCTTTCAACTTGGGCATTCAATGCCGCATTTTCGGTCGCCTGATCCGATACACTAAGCGTCAAGCCTAAGGCATCGGCGATATCACTGGCATCGTAGGAAAAGGCAATCTGCTGGCTGGGATCGTCTGGATACGTCATCGAGGACCAGAGCGGCGCTCCATTGTTATCTATGGAGTATTTTTCCATAGCCGGTTGGCGGCAAGGATGGTGTGGTTAACAGAGTACCCGTGTTGTAACACTTTGATATATATTGTAGCCGAATAATTTGTTGGTAAAAAACGTGTCCACAGGCTGAAGCGTGAAAGTTGGCCATCAAGGATGAAAAATGAAGTTTTGTACCCGGACATTTTACGGGTGGTATTTTCAATTATCATTACATTGCCGATGATTTCAGCGCTAAGACTTCGACGGTCAGGGAACTGACCTGCTCCGAAGTCTCACTCCTGCGAAAAGACTGAAGCCGAATCTCTTCGGCCTGTACGACATAAAGGGAAATTGCTTCGGGTGGGAAAACGATTTTGAGGCTATCCCCTATCCACAGAAGGAGTCGATGCATGATGGGTTACTTCCGCACTATCTTTCTTGCCGTATTCGTTTTTGCAAATGTCATCGCAGCCGAACAGTACTTCCAGTGGGGTTACTATAAGAATATCATCATCAATTCCAAAGCAACGGGCGCGGGCGTGGCAACCACGGTGCAGAAATTTCCGCTACTCATCAGGCTCACCCCCGCGAATGCTGATGTTTTTGACAGTGCACAGTCAAGTGGCCAGGACATCCGTTTTGCCGGAGCGAGCGGCAACCATCTGCCCTATCAGATCGAGCGATGGAACAAGGCCGCCATGCTTGCTGAAATTTGGGTCCTTGCCGACAGCGTCGCAGGAAATGACAGCGTCGCAGCCATAACCATGTACTGGGGACAGAAAACCGCCTCCGACAGCTCACGGCCGAATGCGGTATTCGATACGACGAACGGTTTTCAGGCGGTTTATCATCTGGCTGAAGAGACGGGCGACACCATTTACGACGCCACGGTCAACCACCTCAACGGCATACCGAAGGATACGCTTGCCACGCTGCCCAGCGATACGCCGGGCATAATCGGCCCCGGGATGTCGTTCAACGGCAGCAGCAACGGCAATTCGGGCGGTTATTTTGTTATCAATAACTCCGCAAACAGCAAGGTCAATTTCTCGCAGAACGGCAACTACACGATCTCGGCATGGGCATTTGTTAACCAGCTCAGCGGCGTTTTCAAGACCATAGTTTGCAAAAACGATTTGCAATGGACGCTCAATGTCCGGAGCGATAACCGGTGGGAGTTCAATGTGTACGGACAGACCACCGGGTGGCAGGACGACACCTGCCAGGCAACCGCGCTGACATGGACTTATGTTACCGGCGTACGCAGTGGTACCAATCAGTATCTGTACAAGAACGGCATTCTGGCTGACGGCGCTCCCTACAACAATTCGCCCGGCAGTGCGCGCGATACAATCACCAACGTCGATATCGGCCGCAACCCGTCCTCTCTGCGGTTCTGGTCCGGCAAGCTCGATGAGATCAGACTTGAAAATGTTTCCCGCAGCGCAAATTGGATCAAGCTGTGCAATGCCAATCAGCAAAGCAGCCAGACCCTGATTATCCTCGGGGCAAGCATGGCACAGACGCCCTCGGGAGTCGTTCCGCAAAGCGTGCACAACCGGGGCGCCGCCGACCCCGGCATTTCGATCGTCCTCAACCAATCGGCGCAAAGCATCCTGTTCCGGCTGATCGCTGCACCGGAAGCCGATTACCGCCTCCGGATCACGGATATATCCGGACGGATAATTACCGAACTGCAACCTGGAAATTTGCAGACAACCGGGAACACCGTGTTTACATGGAACCGCAGGAGCGCATCGGGTGCATCGGCAGCGCCTGGACTGTATATCGCCCAGCTTATAAGGGGTACTTCCCAGGTGGTATGCAAGGCGTTTTTTTGCGACCTGAGCCGCCACTAAAATCTAAAGAGGAAAAGCAAAATCCGGGCGTGCCTATTGATTAAATTTTCGCAGCAAGCTATTTTTCAGTATCTTAAAATAATAATTATGGGAATCGGGCGCATGGCTCAGCTGGTCAGAGCGCCGCGTTCACATCGCGGAGATCGCTGGTTCAAATCCAGCTGCGCCCATTTTTCCGTTGCCGTATCTCTTCAACACCCGTATCCTTGAATCACCGCATGAACATTCAAGCAGCCTTTGCGGCGCTCCTTTTCCCAATCCTTGTTCTCCTGGCCGTAGGGGCTGCAGCAGCCGACAATCTCCAGCAGTGCGTCCGGTTTCTTGCGCCCGAGCAGAGGTCCATCATTACCGCCCCGGTCTGCACGCTCGGTATTGCCACATCGTGCAAACCCATTGCCCAAGTTGAAATCATGGCTCGGTACATTCCGACCCATGTCGACAGCGCCATCATCGATACCATCGCGCGATTGAAGGGACCATCGTTTCGCTACCTCTGGAGCCTCTCCTCCATCCCGAATCAGCTCACCATGGGAATCGGGATCATCATCGATGTGACTTTTACCGACGGCGATATATTCGGACTCAAACGCGAGGGTATCTTTCTATCCCACCAGAAAATCGACTACCCGACCCTGAAATCACTGGCCTACGATTATCCACAGGCGCACTTTTTTAATCACGATACCCTCGAAATCCCCGCTGCCGATCCTTCATGGCATGAATTCGCCCAGATGTACTGGAATGAACAATCGATTGCAGTGCGGGTCGTCGTGCGCGATCCCTCCTTCAACGCCGAGCCTGCGGATAATCTGCTCGATCGCATGGGGATTCAAATCTGCGCCGACCCGGAAAAGAAGCGGTGGCTCTACCCCACGGACAAGGACAAGGTTCTCATCGTCTCGGTCCCGCTGTCCGGACAACCGTTCCGCCAAACCTTTCAGCCGACCTTTACCGATAATGGCACCTACCAGCTCAACAGCATAAAATCCCTGCTCAGCCTCTCCTGTTCCGTTGATAAACACACTAATAAGGGATTTTCCGTAACGGTAACGATTCCCGCCTACCTTTTCGGAAAATCCCTGCCGCCAGATATGGGATTCAACATCATCGTCACGACGAACGATGCTCACGGGAATCTCGTTACTTCCTCGCTTATCAACGCTGAGGGCTATAACAATCTCAGCCCTCTTCTCTGGCCCACGCTTTCCCTTCAGCCAAAGCCGATAAGCAAAGTTTACTGGATCATCTGGCTTGCCTGCTTTCTGGCCGGCATTGTCGTTCCCCTGTTTGTTTACCTGATTTTCGCCTCATTTGCCAAAGCCCCGCCTGAGATGGTGCTCGCCCGTCAATCCGATGCCGAGCAGAAGGAGTTCGCACGCATCAGGAAGGTTATCGACCTCTTCATCCTGCAGCCCGATACAACAGGTGCGGGGATTGCCGGGGAACTTCAAACCTCCCTGCAACACCTGAAGAAACAGGTTAAACGATCGACCGGCCTCTCCTTTAATGATTATTGCGCCTTCCTGAGAACCGAAATTGTTTGCGAGCGGCTCCGCTCCTCCGATGCGACCGATGATGTTATCGCCGCGACCGTCGGTTTTCATGATGTCAAAGATATGTACCGCTGCTTCCGGCGATTCTATCGAATGTCTACGGAGAATTTCAGAAAAACGCAGAAGATAGAACACAGGTAAATAATTCTTTCCTAGCAACTGCATTTTTGTTTTTGCAGGGCTGTCAATCCTGCCGCTTCCGCGCAGGCCACACGGTTTTTTTTGCTTTCAACCCACTGCCTCACGAACTCTCCAACCCTTCAACACTTGCACTAATGGGCTTCACTCCAATTCCTCCCTATCCCGGTATCGACCTTGAGCGGTACCGAAAGTTTTATGGCTTCGCTCATCTTTTTTGCCACCCACATCGCAAACGATTCGGCCTCCCCTTTCGGCACTTCAAACACCAGTTCGTCGTGCACCTGGAGAAGCATTCTCGCCCTTTTGTTCTCAGTACCGATGGAGCCGGCGATGGAGATCATGGCGATCTTGATGATGTCGGCCGCGGTCCCCTGAATCGGGGTGTTAACGGCGATGCGTTCGGCGCCGGTTCGGATGTTATGGTTGTCGGAATTGAGTTCGGGCAGGTAGCGCCGCCGCCCGAACATGGTTTCGGTATATCCTAGGGAACGTGCCCGTTCGACCGTGGAGTCAAGATACTCCTTCACGCTCGGGAATTGGGAGAAATAGGTTTCGATGAACTTCTGCGCATTGGCAAAGGTGATACCTAGCTGGCGGGCAAGATTGTTCGGCCCCATGCCGTACATGAGCCCGAAGTTGATGGTCTTGGCCGCGCGCCGCATGTCATCGGTCACGAGTTCGGGCGCAAACTGGTAGATCGCCGCAGCGGTCTGCACATGGATGTCCTTATCTTCGAGGAACGCTTCGATGAGTTGCGGGTCCTTCGACAGGTGGGCCAGAATTCGCAGCTCGATTTGCGAATAGTCGGCCGATACGAGCGCAAAGCCTTCGGGCGCGATAAATGCCTCGCGGATGCGGCGGCCGTCCTCGGTGCGCACCGGGATGTTCTGCAGGTTCGGCCCGTACTCGACAGCCTGCCGGTCGCGGCAACGGTTTGGTTGAACGAGGTGTGCACCCTATTCGAGGCGGGATTCACCGCGAACGGCAGCGCATCGATGTAGGTCGAAAGAAGCTTCGATGCTTCGCGGTGGTCAAGTATCCTGCGGGCGATCGGAAAGTCGTCGGCCAGCTTTTCGAGCACATCGACATTGGTTTCGAACGACCCGACCTTGGTCTTTTTCGAGCGCGGCAGTTTGAGGTCGTGAAACAGCACGTCGCTCACCTGCTTGGGCGAGTTCAGGTTGAATTCTTTTCCGGCAAACTTCCACACATCGGCCGTGATTGCCGCGATGCGCGCCGTGTAAACTTCGGAGAGCCGCTTCAGGAACTCCGTATCAATGAGCACGCCTTGCCATTCGAGCTCGGCAAGCACCGGCACGAGCGGGATCTCGATGGTCCGGAACAGTTTTTCGAGCGACCGTTCGGCAAGTTGCGGCTCCAGAAGCTTCTTCAGTCGCAGAGGCAGCACCACATCCTCGCCAGAATAGTGCGCCGCCTCCTCGATAGTGGTCTCGGAAAAGTTCTTCTGCCCGCGTCCACTGCCGATGAGCTTTTCAATGGGCGTGGTGGCGCAGCCGATGAACTCTTCGGCCAGGCGATCGAGGTTGTATTGCCGCTTGCCGGGATCGATGAGGTAGGCGGCAATCATGCAATCAAACTCAATCCCGGCCATGGTGATATCGTAGTTCTTGAAAATCTGGAAGTCGTACTTGAGATTCTGGCCGATCTTTTTGATCGTCGCCGATTCCACCATGGGTTTAAGGAGGTGCAGCGCCTCCTCGATCGGCAGATTCTCCCCGGTCAGGTGGCCGAGCGGGACATAGAACGCCTCTGTTTCCTCGACCGCAAGCGAGACACCCACGATGTTCGCCCTGCGCGGTTCGGTACTTGTGGTCTCGGTGTCGATGGAGACCAGGCCAGCTCCTTAACCTTTGCAACAATCGCCGCGAGTTCACTTAGCGACGCCACCATGACGGCGGAGAATTCGAGCACTGCCGCCTCTTCGGAGAACAGAGGATTTTTCATGAAGGAGTGCATATCGAGTTCCCGGAAGAGCTTTCGGCACTCGGCCCGGTGCATGGGCGCGCGCTGCAGCGATTCGATCGGAGTTCGATGTCGGCTTCGCCGTGCAGGGTCACGAGTTTTCGGCTGAGCATCAGGTTATCGCGGCTCCCCATGATCTTCTCGCGCAGCTTCGGATTGGTCACGAGCTCGGGATGTTCGAGAAGCCGTTCAACGCTACCGGCCTCCTCCAGGATCCTTATCGCGGTCTTCGGTCCTACCCCATCGACGCCTGGAATATTGTCCGATGCATCGCCGATAAGGGCGAGGAAATCGGCAATCGATTCCGGCGCCACCCCCATCTTCGCCCTCACCTCCTGCGGCCCCATTACCGTTAACTCTCCGGCGCCTTCAGGGGCAAGCAATTTGATATGCTCCCCCACGAGCTGCATCAGGTCCTTATCTTTACTTACAATAAATACCTCGAACCCCTGGTTTCCGCCCGCTGAGCCAGGCCGGCAATCAGGTCGTCGGCTTCGAGGCCCGGCTGCCGCAGGGTGGGAATGTTGAGCGCCCCAATGAGCCGGTCGATGAGCGGCATCTGCGACTGAAGATCGTCGGGCATCGCCTCACGGTTGGCCTTATACCGTTCGTACATCTCATGGCGGAAGGTCGGTACCGGGCTGTCAAGCGCCACGACCCAGTGGCAGCAGTCGTAGGTGTCCAGCAGGCGGAAAGGTAGTTGGCAAACCCGAAAATGGCCCCGGTCGGCTGCCCCGAGGCGGTGGTCATAGGCGTCTTGAAGAGGGCAAAGTAGGCGCGGTAGATGAGCGCATGGCCATCGATGATATAGAGCTGCTTCTGCGGCATGGGGACTCTTTCGATGAATGAATCAGCGTTCCTTAAAATAATTATTTCTCCTAATACTCTTGCTCCGGGCACCTGCCAACGTTATTTTAATTACAGAGCAATAAATATCAAAAAAAGGATAGTACTCCATGGAGTCCGCACAGTATATCGGCAGGAAAGTCATCAAGCGGGTAGTGAAATCGTTGCTTACAGCGGGTTCGGCAAAACCGGGGCACATGGAGACGACGGCGCTGTTCCGCGCCTCTTTCTTCTGCATGGAGCCAACGGCGCCGGGAAGTCACCCTCATCGACATCTGCATGCAGGGCATCAATGAGTTGGGGGCGACAACGGCAGGCCGGCAGCATGGGCGCTGGTGGATCTCGATGACGCCCGGTTCCGGACTGGAATGCTCCCCGCCACGCCCGGCGCCATGATCGATGCAATAGTCAAGGCCGCTGCGGCGAGCCATGAGCGCATCGCAACACAACTATCGCTCTTCGAACGGATGCGCCTGAAAATCGACGATATCAATTGGAAAAAACAGCTCCTCACCGACACAGAGTGGCCACGTGAACTCTTCCTGAACCCCTTGTCAAATGAGGAAGCCGCCAACCTAAAAACGAACGGCAATCCGGCAGCGACGAACAGTTCCGCTTCCATAGCCAAGACGCGCTTTGACGCCTGGATCAGGACGAAGATCGATCCGGGCGATCTGGCGCTTGCCGCCTGGCCAACAAGTCGCTCACCGCGCTCCTAGCCGATTGTCTCGTCAATGCCTCACTGAAGATCCCGTTCGCCCTCATTATCGATGGCATGGAGCTTGCCAGCAACGAGGTGGAGCTGTGGTTGCGCGATACCTTTCTGCCGTTTCTTGTCAAGCGAGACAGCGGCATTGCGATCATCCTGTCGGGAGGCAGCAACTGTGTGCGTTCGTTCAGGAATGCCTTTGCAGAACGGACGGGGTGCTTCCTGTCCCTTGTCCGCGCTCTCCCTGACGTTTTCCGACATCGCGGAATTGGCCTCGGCCAGGAGCATTGCGCTGACGGCGGCGCAGACGACGCAGATCGAGCTCTTCGACTGCGGGAACGCCGAATCGCCGTCCAATCGCTTCTCGACTACATCGCCATGAATACGCCGATCACCAAAATCCTTCCCCGGGCAGGCGGATTCGACGGATCCCGGTCCGATGATCGACCTGCTTGCCAACTGGTTCATCCGGCAGAGCGATGACAGGGTTCGGGGACGCATCTTCTCTCTTGCATTGTGCTATCGGTTCGACAAAAACCTCCTTGCGAAACTCTGGGGAATTCCATCAGGCGAAGTCGCTCCCGCCCTGGCCGATATCGCAAGCCACTACTCGTTCCTTTTGGCAGGCGGCAAGCTGCATGGAGCGTTCAGGGAGCGGCTTCGTACCTTTCTCATCGCAGAGCACTCTCACGGGGAGGAGACTCCCCGCTTGCGACATTTTTAAAAACGTTTGCCGCCGTACAGGTCGAATTCCATAGTGCAGAGCTTGAATGGAAAGTTTCACACATGACCGATCCCCTGGAGCGGTATGCTGACCCGGCGTTTCAAAGTGACCTTTTCGGGTATCGCTACAGTCTTGCGCTCTCGTCGCCGCACAACCTGCTTCGTGCGCTTCCGGGCATCTTCATCGAAGCACTCGTTTACAACCCGGGACTCACTGTACGGTTGCTCGAATTTGAAAATGAACTCGAACCGGTTTTACCCCGTGATCTGCAATCGATGCAGACCCAGCTCCGCAGTTGTCTCCCTATTGTCAAAGAGGCGTTTGCGCCAATACTGCCCGGAAGCCGCGGAAATACGAGGTCCTTAAGCTTTATGGAGAATTTTCAGTCGTCGCTCAACGAATCGCAGCGGGCACTCATGCACCGACTGCGGGGCAGGCTTCTCAGCCATGACAGCAATTTCCATAAAGCGGTTGAGGAGTACGAAACCGCCGCGCAGCTCGTGGGCGGTTCATCACCCGTCCGACGCGCCCTGTTCGGCGATTTCACCGCAGCCGGATACGCCTTCATCAAGGCAGGCAACACGAAAAAGGCGATTGACGCCTTTTCAATGGCGGTCTCGCTCTGGACCGGCGACTTTTCCGCCTGGATGGAACTGGCCCGTATGCAGCAATTGATCGGCGAGCATCGGGCTGCCGTCAAATCCTACGAGGCGGCGGTGGGGATTGATCCAGAGGCAAAGGAGGCGTGGTTCGAACTCGGCAGGGAGTGCGCACTGCTTGCGGACCACGGCAACGCGGTGGAAGCCTTTTCCCGCGTCACGAAGCTCGACGCCAAATATGCGCCGGCATGGTTCAATTACGCTCTCTCACTCGAAGCGCTTTCCAAGTTTGCCGAAGCACAGGATGCGGCGACCAAGGCGGCCGCCATGGTGCCTGATCACTGGGAAGCGCTTTTTGTTCTCGGTCGCGTCCTGGCAGCGCAGTATTACTCACGCGAAGCAATCGATGCCTTCAACAAGGTCGTAGCGATCAGGCCCGATTGCCGGGAAGCATGGGAAGCGCTCGGACGCCAGCTTCTGGCCGCCGAATCCTTCGAAGACGCCGCCGGCGCGCTGGAAAAGGCCGCGGAGCTCAACGGAAAAAGCGCGCAATTGTGGCATGCAATCGGCACGGCCTGGTACGGCGCCTCGAACTACGCGAACTCCGTACGCGCCTGTCAAAAGGCGACCACGTTGCGGATGGATTTTTTCGACGCGTGGGTTACGCTCGGCTACGGACTGAACGGGATGAAGGATTTCAAAGGCGCCTGCGCTGCCTTTCAGGCCGCCGCCGGCATCAACCCGGCCGACCGGCAGATCTGGGTGAATGTCGGCAACACGCTCTACAGCCAAGGCGAATTCCAGGCGGCCATCGACGCCTTTCTCAAGGCAACCGAACTGCGTTCGGATACCGAGGTCATCTGGCTGAGTATCGGTAAGGCCTTCCAAGACCAGAAGAAGTTTTCCGAAGCGGTCGATTCGTTTCAAAGATCAATCGCTCTCAACCCCAATGCTTTCGAGGCATGGTTCCAGCTGGGCAGGTCATATGCCATGCTCGGCTGGTACGACGATGCAGCGGCGAGCTTTGCAAAAACGGTGGATCTCTCCCCGGACGCTGGGGAGGCATGGTACCAGCACGGCCTCTCACTTGCCGCAGCGGGCAAACATGCCGAAGCCATATCCTCGTTTCTCAAGGCAACCGAATTGCTTGCCTCGGACGGCGAGGTCTGGTTTCAGCTCGGGCTCTCCCACATGGCCACCGGCGGCGAGGAATCGGCGGCCCGGGCATTATTGCGGTCGATCGAGTGCGACAACAATCGACCCGAGGCGCACCACCAGCTCGGGCTTGCCCGGGAGTCCCTCGGCAGTTATGAAGAAGCGATCTCTTCATTCCGGCAGGCGATTCTTCTCTCCCCCGATCGTCAAGACTCGCTGCTGCGTCTGGGAATCTGCTGCAATGCTCTCGGACGTTACGCTGAAGCCGCCGACAGCCTGCGCAAGGTGAGAGAAATCGA
This sequence comes from uncultured Fibrobacterota bacterium, assembly GCA_963846695.1. Taxonomy (GTDB): domain Bacteria; phylum Fibrobacterota; class Chitinivibrionia; order Chitinivibrionales; family Chitinispirillaceae; genus BOG-1184. The sequence goes on from CAWJXL010000014.1 coordinate 162,602, forward strand.
TCCCGGAAACAAGGAAGCGCTTCTGCCGCTTGCCCTGGCTTCCCACGCGCTGGGCAATTACGCCAATGCCGTGGAACTTTACCGGAAGGTAATTGCGCTCCAGCCCGACTCAGAGGAGGCGCTGTACAACCTGGCGCTTGCGATGCATGCCATGAATAATTTCAGTGAAGCGTTCGAAGCCTATCTGGCCGTAGTCCGGAGATGGCCTGCCAAAGACGAGGCGTGGTATAACCTCGGTCTTGCCTATAGTGCCGTCCAAGAGTATACGCAGGCGATAGGTGCGTTCCGTGAGGCCTCGCGGCTCAATCCGGAATCATCCGACATCTGGTTCGAGTTGGGCATCGTATACTATGCAACCGAGCAGTACGGGGAAGCGATCCTCTCATTCCGTAAGGTTATTGCGCGCAATCCCGCGATGTTCGAAGCGTGGTACAATCTGGGCAACGCCTACCTGATCTGGGGCGAATTCAATGACGCGATCAGCGCCTATAGAAAGGCGACCGAACTGCGGCCGGACGAATACTCGGCCTGGGGTTGTCTCGGCAGTGCTTACTATTCGTCAGGAGCCTATGATAAGGCAATCGAGGCGGGAAGCCGGGCGCTTGGACTGAAAGAGGATGAGCCCTGGGTCATCGGAACGCTCGGACTCTCGAAGCTTCTCTCCGGCGATTCCATCGGGGCGAATTCACTTTTCGAGCGGCTTCTTTCCATCGATGGCGAGGGACGGGAAATCGAACGGATCGCCGCGGAGCTGAAGAAGACGATAGCACTGCATCCCACTCTTGCCGGCGTCAACGAAGCCTTGCAGAAGCTGAACAGCGGCATTATCCTGCCCCCGTCCGGGCCTGTGCTGGGCCATGGGTCCGTACCGGCATCGTAACGTTACCGCGTCGGACTATTTCGGCACCGTGTGAACCACATAAAGGGTGCGTACCGCTTGTCCACGGGTCTTGAAGAATAGAAATTTCGGCGTCACCATGGTTACCCCGAAATTAGGAAACGAGTCGGCGGAGTGGAGGACCGTTCCCGTTTTAGCCAGATTCGTTTATTCCCGTCGCATCGGTGTAAATCCATAATTCCCCGCTTTTCGCCGCTTTTGCTATGCCCGCACTGTCAAGGGCGGGAAGCGCTCTCCCGGTGTAAAAATCGGCAGAAGCCCCGCCGACCCGATAAGCCCGGATGATATCGGGCGGCGCATGGTGACGCCGCAGGATTTTCGCTGCGGTACTCCCTCCCTGAAAGGAGAGAAGGTGCGGGATAAAACCATACATTCAACAGCAGGTTCACCCCGAGAATTGCGAAAAACGAACTGACGACCGTCCTGGTATATAGCGAATGGCACGGGAGACCGAAGTAACCGGTGACCATAATCATCAGCGCCGCCGACAGCCATACGGCGACGTTCCGGCAGGGAAAGACAATCGTCAAAATGGAAAGGCCGAATACCCAACCGAGCGCGCAACAGCCGAGCTGGGTAAGGAGCAGGAGACGCTTCCCCTTCCGGCCGGGCCGGTCGAGGATGCCAAGGACGGTGCGGGCGGTCAGGATGGCCGTCAGGGGAAAGAAAACAAAGATATAGTGCGGAAGCTTGTAGTGCGAAAATGAGAGGGCGACGAAGGGAACGATCGTGCCGCCAAGAAGGAGAAGATCCGGGGCGAACGCGGCATTGCATCGTTTCTTTACCGAGGCGATACAGCGCTCCGCGATACGGCGTAGTAGGCGACAAAAGCCCACGGCAGGAATGCCCACAGAAAGGTGTGGACAAAGAAGAAGTGGTCCGATCCGTTGTTCCAGCGGCTCTCGCCCGTGAGGCGGCCGAAACTCTGCGTCCAGAAAAAGAAACGAATGCCGTACCAACCGTACTCATGGTACAACCCGACAAGCATGGGAGAGAGCAGTATCCCGATGAGCAGGATGCCGGGCAGCCAGTACCATGTTACGAGGATGCGCCAATCGCGCTTTGCGGCAATGTAGGAACCGATTGCGAGAGCGGGTACCATGAACCCGAGCGGTCCCTTGGCAAGCATGGCAAAGGCCAGCCCGCAGAATCCACCGAGAAAATAGCGGATTTTTTTCGAGGCAAGGAAAGCCATGATCTGCCAGATGGCAAATATCACCGCCCCGGCAAGAAGCGCATCGGTACGTACATCGTTGGTGAAAAAGATGAAGGCCTGGCAACAGCAGAGCATGCATGCGGAAAGGAGGCCGGTTCGTTTATCATAGAGCAGCGCTCCCAGGCGATAGGTTGCATAAAAACCGAGCAGCGTTGCCAGAAGCGATGGCAGCTTGTAGGTGACGGTCGATACGCCGAAGAGCCTGAATGAGAGGGCGGAAAGGAAAAAGAGCAACGGCGGCTTATCGAGAAATCCCTGCGGTTCGAGCAGGGATTTCCAGAAATGGGAGCTTTCCGCGATCTGCCGACTCATGAAGGCGTAGGTCGCGGCATCGATATCCATGACCGGGATGAAGAGCCCGGTTAGATAGACGGATGCGGCCAGGAGCGCAAGAGCGATCAGGGTTCCGGTCGAAACGGTTTCCATAAGGTATTCCAATATAGTTTATAACCGTCCGATTCAGGAACTCGGGTGACTGCGGCAGGTGGAGCCGCAATGCTGTTATGTATTTTTTTAAATAAAGCAAGTGAACTTTTAAACAAGGAACGGAATTTCATGCCGATTTTTGAGTATCGTTGCACCAGTTGCGGGAAAGTCTTTGAGGAGCTTGTATTCGGTGATCGCGACAGGAAAATTCCCTGTCCCGGATGCGGCACGGCTGCCACGGAGAAAATCCCTTCGGTTATCGGTGGGAATTTCAATAGCCGGCTCATCGGCGCCCGCCTGCGGATCGACAGCATGCGCGAGCGCTTGGCCTGTGCCGCATCGGGCCGTGGTTGTTGCCCGCATGCAAATTAGGTCGCGTTTTCAGCAGGCGCACGGCAGGGACTTGCGATATAAGCCACAAAATTGGGATAGGGTCATGACAAAAGCCATTGTTATCCATGAAACAGGCGGTCCGAAGGTGCTGTGCTTCGAGGATTTCCCTACGCCGGTTCCTAAAGCGGGCGAGGTGCTTATTCGTCATTGCGCGGTGGGACTCAATTTCATGGATATTTATTGCCGCAAAGGATTCTACCCTCCTCCTGTTCTTCCCTTTGTGCCGGGAAACGAGGGAAGCGGCGTCATCGAGGCAGTGGGACCCGGCGTTACGGAGTTCAGGCCGGGCGACCGGGTCGCCTATGCTACCGGACCCCTTGGCTCCTACGCCGAACTCCGGGCGTTTCCCGCCGACAAACTCGTCCGGCTTCCGGATTCTATCGACTTTGCCGTTGCCGCAGCGATGATGCTCAAGGGCATGACCGCGCGGTATCTGCTGCGTACGACCGTTCTCATACAGCCGGGAGACCGCATCCTGTTTCACGCGGCAGCGGGCGGCGTGGGACTCATTGCGTGCCAGTGGGCCGCGCATCTGGGCGCCGAGGTGATCGGCACGGTCGGCAGCGACGAGAAAGCGATACTTGCCCGGCAGAACGGCTGCCGCCATGTCATCAATTACCGCAAAGAAAATTTCGTCGCGCGGGTCAAAGAGATCACGAACAATGCCGGGGTGCGGGTCGTCTACGATTCCGTGGGCCGGGATACCTTCGCATCGTCGCTCGATTGCCTGCAGCCGCGGGGGATGCTGGTGAGCTTCGGCCAGTCCAGCGGACCGGTTCCGCCGTTCGACTTGCTTCAACTCAGCGTAAAGGGCTCGCTCTATCTCACGCGACCGGTTCTCGGCGCCTACGTGGCGACCCGTACCGAGCTGCTGGAAACCGCGGAGGACCTCTTCGACGTAGTTGCTTCCGGAGTCGTTAAAATCGCGGTTACCCGGCGCTATCCGCTCGCCCAAGCCGCCAAGGCGCATGCCGCCCTCGAATCGCGCGCGACCACCGGGTCAACCGTTCTCATACCATAGACAAGGGGCATCGATGGTTTCTCGCGAAAGCATTCGCCGAAATTGTGGTAACTGCCTTGACGATACCTCGTTCCTCGGCATTGCCGGAAGAAAACAAGGGAAGGTGCGCGACACGTACGATCTCGGGGACCGTATCATGTTGATCACCACCGATCGCCAGAGCGCCTTCGACCGCGTGCTGGCAAACATTCCGTTCAAGGGCGCGGTCCTGAATCAGGTAAGCGGTTTCTGGTTCGACCACACGGGCGACATCGTCGGAAACCAGGTGCTCTCGATTCCCGATCCGAATATCACCATTGCGAAGAGATGCAGGGTCTTCCCCATCGAGTTCGTCGTGCGCAACTATCTCACCGGCTCCACGGACACCTCCGCCTGGACACAATACTCACGGGGAGCACGGGAGATCTGCGGCAACCTCCTTCCGGACGACATGGTGAAAAACCAGAAGTTTTCGCGACCGCTCCTGACGCCGACCACCAAGGCGGAGAAACATGACGAGTCCATCTCAGCGGCCGAAGTGACGAGACGCGGCATCGTTGATCGGGAAACCTGGAGCCGACTCGAAACAATCGTTTTCAACCTCTTCGAATACGGCACCCGGATCGCCGCCGCCAACGGACTCATCCTCGTGGACACCAAGTATGAACTGGGACTCGATGAAAACGGTGAAATCCTGCTTATTGATGAAGTGCATACCCCCGATTCATCCCGCTACTGGCTCAAAGAGAGCTATGAAGAGCGGTTCAACGCGGGCAAGGAGCCGGAAAATATCGATAAGGAGTTTTTGCGCCTCTGGTTCAGGGACCACTGCGATCCCTATAAGGATGCCGTTTTGCCCCCCGCGCCGGAAGAGCTGGTCATCGAGCTTGCGTCCCGCTACATCAAGCTGTACGAGATGATCACCGGCAAGGCATTCGCAGTGCAGGAAGATGTGCCGGTAAAGGAGCGGATCACGAAGAATTTAAAGAAAGCCGGGATATTGTAGAGAGTAGAGGCACGGCGCGTCGTGCCCCTACTCTCCCATAACGGTCACGGAGACGCGCCTGTTGCGCGGCCCGTCGAATTCGCAGAAGTAGATCGATTGCCAGGTTCCGGCGACGAGCCGTCCCCCGGCGAGGGGCGTCGTGATGCTTAACCCGATGAGCGAAGCCTTGAGATGGCTGTCGGAGTTCCCCTCCGCATGCCGGAAATTCTCGTCGGGCGGGATCAATTGATTCAGTTTATAGAAGAAGTCCCGTTCGACGTCAGGATCGGCGTTTTCATTGATCGTCACGCCGCCGGTCGTATGAAGGCTCGCCACGAGGCACATTCCGGTGTGAATCCCGGATTCCTCAATAACGCCCTCTACCTCACGGGTGATATCGATCCAGTGGGTCCGCCGATGAGTCCTGACAGTGATTTCACGCTGGTACACCATGCTCAATCCTCTGTAAAAAATTATCCGATGCATCGAACCGGAGAGAACTCGGTTCGTGGTGAACCCTTACGTCTTCAGTTCCCGTTGCTGAATTTTGGCCCACTCATCCCGTAGCGTTACGGTACGGTTGAAAATGAGCCGATCGGCCGTGGAATCAGGGTCAACGCAGAAATAGCCGAGCCGCTCGAACTGGCAGCGAAAACCACTGGTTACACTCTTCAAACCAGGCTCAAGCTTGGTCGGAAAGAGTGAAGTCAGGGAGTTTGGATTGAGATTGAGCAGGAAATCACCCCCCGGTGCATCGTCGGGATTGATTTTAGAAAACAGCCGGTCGTAGAGCCGGACTTCCGCATCCATTGAATGCGGAGCCGACACCCAGTGGATTGTTGCCTTGGGTGAACGGCCGTCCGGCGCATTGCCGCCGCGGGTCGCCGGGTCATAGGTGCAATGGAGTTCGATGATCTCGCCGGTCGCCGGCTCTTTGACCACGCCCGTGCAGGTGATGAAATAGGCATACCGCAACCGCACCTCCCTGCCCGGAGCGAGCCGGAAAAACTTTTTCGGCGGTTCTTCCATGAAATCATCGCGTTCAATATACAGCTCGCGGCTGAACGGCACTTTGCGGGTTCCGGCCGCCGGATCTTCCGGGTTGTTGACCGCTTCGATCTCCTCGGTCTGCCGTTCGGGATAGTTATCGATGACGACTTTGAGCGGTTTGAGCACTCCCATGAAACGCGGCGCTTTTTTATTGAGATCCTCGCGGATGCAGAATTCGAGCAGGGCCACGTCCACCATGCTGTCGCGCTTGGCAACCCCGATGCGCTCGGCGAACATATGAATCGCCTCCGGGGTGTATCCTCGGCGACGAAGGCCTGAGAGAGTAGGCAGACGCGGATCGTCCCAGCCCGAAACGCGTCCCTTCTGCACGAGGGTGAGGAGCTTTCGTTTACTCATGACGGTGTAGGTCAGATTGAGACGCGCGAACTCCATCTGCCGCGGATGGTGGATGGGGAGCTGGTCGAGAAACCAGTCGTAGAGAGGGCGATGAATTTCGTACTCGAGTGAACAGAGCGAGTGGGTGATGTTTTCGATGGAGTCTTCGAGTCCGTGCGCCCAGTCGTACATGGGGTAGAGGCACCATTTGTCGCCCTGCCGGTGGTGCGGCTCGTGAATGATACGGTACATGACCGGATCGCGCAGGTTGATATTCGGCGATGCCATGTCGATCCTGGCCCGCAGCGTGCGGGAACCGCCGGAAAAATCGCCCCGGCGCATGCGCCCGAACAGTTCGAGGTTCTCCTCGACCGAACGGCCGCGGTTCGGGCTGTCGCGGCCGGGTTCGGTTAACGTCCCCCGGTGCGCGCGTACCGCGTCGGCGTCGAGATCGCACACATAAGCCTTGCCCGCCTTGATCAGCATGATCGCCCATTCGTACATTTTTTCGAAATAGTCCGACGCGAAATAGAGATGCGGGCCGAAATCGCAGCCGAGCCACTTTACATCCTCAATGATCGCCTGAACATACTCCTCCTCTTCCTTGCTCGGATTGGTGTCGTCAAAGCGCAGGTGGAATTCGCCCTTGAATTCCACCGCCATCCCATAGTCGATATGCAGCGCCTTGGCGTGACCGATGTGCAGGTGGCCGTTCGGTTCGGGCGGGAACCGGGTGATGACTCTTTTGAAACGGCCCGATTTCAGGTCTTCGACGATGGCGTCGCGGATGAAGTTGGCGGGCGATTCCGCACCGGGACTTTCAGGTTTGACATTGTCTTGTGTCATGGAATGCATCCTATCCGTGAATACCGTCGGTACAAGGTGATTGTCCCTTTATTGATTCAATAATGGTAATCGCTTTTTTCAGACGCCTGATGACGGTTTCCTTGCCGAGGAGGGCCATGAGCTCGAACAATCCGGGTCCGAAGCCCACGCCGCTTATGGCGAGCCGTGTCGGATGAATGAGTATTCCGGCGGTAATCCGGTTCTCTTCGGCATAATCGTGATACAGCGCCTCAAGCGCGGCGGCATCAAAGACCACCAGGCTTTCGATTTTCCCCGCGAGATCGACAAGCGTCGACGCGGTCTCTGGTGTAAACAGTTTCTTCGAGGTTTTCTCCTCATAGGATTCAGGATCGCGGAAAAAATAGGCGGCGTTGTCGGTCAGCTCGCTCACCTTTTTCGACCGAACCTTCAGCAGGTCAATGACCCTCGCGCAATACGGATCGTTTCGGTCGCGATTGTGTTCGACCCATCCCCGCTCTTTCCAGACCGGAACCACCTCGCCCAGAAGCGAGGCCGCGGTACATTCGGCCATATAGAGGCCGTTCATCCATTCGAGCTTCCTTTCATCGAATACCGCCGCCTTCGGCGAAACATGGTCGAGCGAAAAGGCTTCGGTGAGCTCCCCTTTCGACATTTTTTCCCGGTTATCCCCCTCGCCGGGCGCCCATCCGAGGAGAGCGAGAAAATTGAACAGCGCCTCGGGAATGTATCCCGCACGCTTGTAATCCATGACCGACGCGGCGCCTTTGCGTTTGGAAAGTTTCTTGCCGTCCGGCGCAAGAATGACCGGCAGATGCGCAAAAACCGGCGGAGTCCAGCCGAATGCCTCGTACAGAAGCACGTGTCGGGGCGTGGAAGCGATCCACTCATCGCCTCGGAGCACCTGCGTGATGCCCATGAGGTGGTCGTCGACGACATTCGCCATGTGGTAGGTCGGGAACCCATCGGATTTGATGAGCACGATATCATCGAGGACGTCGCTCTGATATTCTATGGGGCCGCGGATTTCATCGGTAAAGGTTATGGTCCTGCCGGCCGGAATTTTCAAACGGATCACATGGGAAGCGTTCCCGGCAAGGAGGCGTACGATTTCCGTCCGCGGCAGGTCGCGGCATTTGCGGTCGTATCCGAGGGGCAGTTTGTTTTTCTCCTGCTCCCCGCGCAGGGCGGTCAGCCGTTCGGCGGTGCAGAAGCAGCGGTAGGCGTTGCCGCCTTCGATGAGCCGCTGAGCATGCTCACTGTAGAGCCGCGTGCGCACCGACTGCACGTAGGGTCCGGCCGGTCCGCCGATATCGGGCCCCTCGTCCCAGTCAAGACCGAGCCAGCGAAGACTTTCGAATATCTCCTCCACCGCCCCCTCGACGTAGCGGCCGCGGTCGGTATCCTCGATCCGAAGGATGAAAACGCCGTCATGATGTCGTGCGTAAAGGTAGTTAAAAAGCGCGCTCCGCGCCCCGCCGACGTGCAAATAGCCGGTCGGCGAGGGGGCGAAACGAACTCGGATGGGAGAAGCGGAGGCCATGGTAACCGGAACCTTATTTTGAATAAGTGACTGATTTAACTTGTTAAATATACGTTTCGTGAGAGGAAGGAAGGAGAGAGGCTCCGGGGGTAAAAAATTTCCGTCCGTAATGATTCTTTTACTTCTTCAGCGCCTCTTCCACTTTTTTAAGCAGCATGTCCGGTTTCACCGGTTTATCGAGTACGGCCTTCACCGGCAACCAGTCGGTATCGGGTTCAAAGCTGAAGGGCAGCCCCTTTGTGCGGCGGATTCCCGTGACGATGATCACCGGAATATTTTTCGTCGATGGGTCCTCCTTGAGCCTTCGTGCTATCTCGAACCCTTCGTAGTCATACTCCATCATGACATCGAGCAGCATCAAATCCGGCTTTTCAGCCCTTGCTTTCGCATATCCCTCTTCGCCATTATGAGCGGTGACCGTCGTGTAGCCTTTAACCTGAAGAAGGTTCACCATAGCGTCAACCAGGTCGGCATCATCGTCAATGATAAGGATTTTTGCCATGCTTTCTTTCTTCCATCAGAAATGTTGTACGTCGCCGGCCCGATTCAGGAGAAGACGCAGCGGATTTTCGAGTGGTTTGTTGAACCGCACTTCCTGAGCAACCAGTCCAGCCCTCATTATTCCTTCCTGATTGATTTATCTAAAACCCCGTTACTTGGGACGGGGTCACCATAGCTGGGGGATTCATAAGGGGGGCTGGAACAGCACCCCCTTATGATGGATTTGAAGAAGTTCAGTTAAGTTTGTTTTGACTTTGCCTTTGGATACCCCGCCACTTGGGGCGGGGAGCATTCATTATTAAGGAATTTTTAGAAGTGCCCCTATTAATCGCTCACCGGTAATCGCTGCCGGAAGGTGTTATTACCGGATACGATTTTAACCAGATATATCCCCGTTTTTATGGATCTGACCGGTATGCTGGTCACGTTCGTCCCTGTTGTTTTATATTGTGCAATGGTCCGGCCCTGGGCGTTCAAAATTGTAATGACGCAGTTTCCGGCCAGCGGCTCACGGAAATTCAAGGTACCGTGCCTGTAAAAAAGCAATTCTCTCCGATCCTGCTGCTGGAGCGCTATGTTAGAGACGGTCGCGGTAGGCGCAGTGATTTGAAACGCGATATCGGCCACGGTGGTCGTAGGAATGGCAGCGGTAAAGCTGTTGTTTGTCACCGTAACATTGGTTGTCGAAATGACGCTTCCAGCCACAGAATTGAACCATTCTACGCCATAGGTATTGTTCGTCATCCCGGTGATGCTCAGACTCTTTCCGGAAAAAGTTCCGGTCATCCAGCCGAATGTCACCTGGTCGCTTTTGATTCCATAGACCGTGGCTCCGCTCACGGTCGCCGATGCATGGGATACATTCGTCAGCCCCGCAAAGTTTATTCCCGCTACGAATGTCGCCAGAGGAGGAAAATTCGCCGATAAGGCCGTGGTCCATCCCTGGTTGAATTGCCACATCAGCGGCGTGCTCGCCTCCCCTTGTGAAAGGCATGACCAGAGATTCTGATGGGCATTGCTCGTGGTGGACTCTCCGGATATGGCGGGTTTGGTCCAACCGTTCCATAATTGATCTACGATAGTAGCCCAATTGGCAGGGGTGGTACCGCCGTAGTTTTCCGTATTTGAAAGAGTATTCGCCGAGTCTCCGGTTGGAAAGTAACCGCCCAGGGAAGACTGCGTCGGATGCTTAAAGGGATCGTTGGTCTGGAAAAAAGCGGCCATTTTTTTGACCCAGGCTTTTCCCCCGGCCGAGTCCGCCCCCCAGCCGTCGGTACCCGATATTTCGTCAATCGTCTGCCAACCCTCCAGCGCCCTGCTGTATCCCCAGCGGGCGATAATGTAACGATACATATTGACCTCATATTTCCAGGCATTGGTATCGCTGTAAAATAACTTGGCACTGCTGAGGAGGGTATTATACGAATTGGCAGACCATAAATTCACCCAGGAGCCGGTCATGGTCTGGGCAAGGTAATCGTGCGGCCAGATCACCAGCCACATGGCAAGTCCGCGCGCTTCCCCCCACGTAACCTGGCTGTCGATAAAGTGGCACTGGCCGAAGTCGTATCTTCCAAAAGGCGTCTCTATCAGATGATACCCGCCGGTGTACTGCTCTTTGCCATTGACTGTTTTATGCGTGCCGTTCCAGAAAAGCCAGGTATTCATCTTGTACGACTGCATCACCGCAAGCCCGCTGTCGGTAACGTCCCAGGCGTAACAACACCCCACGCCATAAAACGAAGTCCCGTCATCGTAGCACAGATACCGGTTGTTCGGGGAGACCTTGATCCATCCGTGATAGCTGGAAGCATTGCAGACGAAACTGCCGGTCGCGCTCTGGGAGGTCCCCGTGGAATCCTTCACCGTTACGGTGTAGGTCCATGTTCCGGTTTCATTCGGGGAGAACCGGATTCTCCACAGCAGCAGGCTGTCGAAAAAACCGTTGATATTCCAGGTCTTTGAAGTGGGCGAGGTGAACATTGCCGAAAGAGCGACCTGAGCCGGATCGAAGGGGTTGGTGTACGCGGCAGTGAGCCCGACGGTGAGTTCACATTTCGTATACTTCCCGACCGTATCGGCGTTAATGGCAACCGAGGTGATGTTCGGAACGGGATATGCACAAATAGCAAGTACACCCATCGCTGCGGCGCAGAAGCGCACTATACGGCAGGATCCTCGTACAAATTCGTTCATAGGTCCTCCTGGAAGAAGGTAGCAATGTTGATCGGGAACCGGAGAAAACCTTGAAACTCGATGATTTGACGGTATAAATTACAAGATACAAAATATATATAGTCGATTATATGATCAAAATAAAAGGGAATTATATATTTAACTACCTTATTTCACTCGACGCTTACCAGGCACGGGGAAAAACACTCATAAAATCGGGTTTTGAGAAGGTTAAACCGCAGTTTTAACGGCGTTTAAAGGGTCGTAAAATCAGCGGAGAATTCCGGCAGAAAGCGGCGGCTTTATTCTATTGTCAAAATGCCCAAATTTGTGCAAAAACACTCCAAATTCATCTGGCCGGTAGGGTTTTTCCGGTAGTTTGGGACTGTCCAGTTATGGTATAAGTCATTGATTTAGAAGTGAAAACTTGAAGCGGGCGAAAAAGGACAAAATTACCATAAATGCCGCTAAATTACCAATTTCGCGACCCCCTGGGACCGCCCTCCGCTCCTCGCCAGAATAGGAATTCAAGTATATAATTCCCAAATAAAAGGCCGGAAAGTGTTGATCTCCCCGGCCCGGTTCCTCTTCTTCCCCTCCAAACGGTTGCCGTAAAGCCTGCATTCCATCACCGGTGTTCCGGTCGGGTTATTTCTGCTTCCTGCTTCTCAGCGCTCGTCACGTTCAAAGGCTCCCTCAAACTCTCTGTGGCCGCTATTCCGGTCACTGCGTTCTTGGAACGACCGTAGCGAGTTCCCCTTGCCAGTGTGCAGGTTTCACCGGTAATCAGCACTGTCATGTTCAATTATCTCATCATTAGGCCCGTTACAACATTATTTCCCTGATCCCGGACGATATAAAGACCGTTCGGTAGCTTACCGCCCGCGGAGCATCGTACGCCGTTAATGGTGTAAACGGCGGCCGATTTTGTTTCAGCCCCGGTCAGGAAACCGTTTATTATCGGCGCCTTGGTTCGCCGCTGAAATTTTGATTCGTCAGGCAGGATCCCGACGAAGGAGCCGGCCGTTACATACGCTTTCACGAATGTTCCATCCGAGGAAAGATTGGAAGCGGACCAGCCGCCGGTATAGCTGGAGCCCGACGTTAATGTACCGAGACAGGCGTCCACCCACTCAACACCCCAGTTCGTGGAACCGATCATATTCGAATCAAGGTAATGATACCACAATGTGCATTGGGGTTGGGCCGCAACGGTGCCCGTATTGCAGGCGCCGTATTCGGTGATAAAAATCGCGCAACCGTCTTTCATCGAGGTCGTAATGCCGGGGCTATAGGTGGCAACGGGGTGACTGCCCGAGTAAAAGTGCATCGAATAGGCGATGTTCTTGTAATCGGTGATTGGGTCCGCAGCAGCCAGTTGAGGTTCCTGGTTCCATTGCGGGTTGCCGCAGATGATGATATTGTTGGAGTCAATAGCGCGTATTACGCCTATCACCGTCTCCATATAGGGTTTGATGACGTTGGGCCAGGAGGGACCGTTGCTCTCGCTCGGTTCGTTCCACGGTTCATACATAATATTGGGATAGGTATGATACGAAGTGGCTATGGTTTTGAAGAATGCCGATGCGTTGGCGGCATTGGCATTGGCGGTACAATCATGCCAATCGACAATGACGTATATTCCGCTGTCAATGCACGCCTTAATGACGGTGTCAAGAAGAGCCCTCGGGGGGGAACCATTGGTCAGATAGGGCAATCGAATGGCGGTGCAATGCCAGTTCGAATAAAGCCAGGCAATGCAACTGTGAGTGTAAAAATCATATCCACCCGCCGCAGTCCATGGGTACATCGACATTCCACGCAACTGAACGGGATTGCCATCCTGACCACAAAAATGGGCATTTTTAATACTGAGTTGGCCGTACATCGCCGGCTTGCCGAAGCTCGGGGAAACAAGGGCCAAACATGAAACCGCCACCACAGCAAAACTTGAAAAACCGCGCAGCCTTCGGATGCACGATTGGAACAGATTGTGTTTTACCATGATACATCCCCCTCTTGAATCTGTTGAGATGTGGTTTTATTAACTTCTTTCTGACGTTCTACGCGAACATGAACACCGGCAGCCACCTCTACACATCACTTTGCAGAGAGATGTGTAAAGGAGACCGCGCGGTTGTCCCGTTATTGAACCATTGTGTTGAAACAGACGCAACATTGTGCAATTTATTTCATGGGACAATCTGAGTCAATACTTTTTTTAAATAATGAGTTTCATGGCTTTGGCAGAAGTACCCCCAGCAAGAATCGAACTTGCGACACCAGGTTTAGGAAACCTGTGCTCTATCCAACTGAGCTATGGGGGCTTAAAGGTGCGGCAGCCAGTAAAATACCCCAAAACGCCACAAAAATCAATAAACCCCGCAGCATTTTCATTCCATGCCCAAATTTGTGCATTTTTTCACTCAAGCGTGAGGTCCTCCATCAAAAAGGTAAGAAGAATAAGGCTGGGGCGGGTTTTTCAAGGCCTTTGAGGCCTGGAAGCGGGAGGGCCAGGCAGCCGGGAAACCCCGCGAATGCATCCAGCGTGCTGAAATTTGCACAAATTTGTGCGGAAAGGATGAAACTTTGGGCTGCCACGCCGCCGCATCATCCGAGGCGTCGTCTCCGGGCCTTCAACCTACAAGGGGCTCCCGAAAGGAGGATTTGAACGGCTGTTAAACAGCCATCAAACGGCGTTCGAAGGGGGTTTGAAGGCCGTTAAAATAGCAAACCAACCGGTGTTGTGGAGGGAGCGTTGCGGGGGTGCTACGGCCCCGCCGACGGCGGGAGACCCGCCAGGCACTTCCGCTGGAGGGGGTGTGTCGGAGACGCGCTTCGCGCGGCTCCGACCAGGGGCTGCTGCAATTCAGGCTATAATAATGCGTCCATTATGCCTTTGGGGCAAAATGGGTAACTGCGAAGCGGTGCCCCCACCAGAGACGTAGCACGCTACGTCTCTACTAAATTTGGCTACGCCTTCCCCGCACTCCCGAGCACGTTCATGTTCTTGTCGAGCATCATTTTGACAAGTTCATCGCGCGCCGGGCCGAGGTACTTCCGCGGGTCGAACTCCTCCGGCTTTTCCGCCAAGACCTTGCGCACGATGGCCGTGAGCACGAGCCGTCCGTCGGAATCGATGTTGATCTTGCACACCGCCGACTTGGCGGCGCGCCGGAGCTGGTCGGGCGGGATTCCCACCGCGGCCTTGAGCTTGCCGCCGTAGGTGTTGATGATGTTGACGTATTCCGGCAGCACCGAGCTCGCGCCATGGAGCACGATCGGGAAGCCGGGAATGCGGCGTTCGATCTCTTCGAGGATGTCGAAGCGCAGGGGCGGCGGAAGGAGGATGCCGGTAGCCGGGTCCTTGGCGCACTGCTCGGGCTTGAACTTGTAGGCGCCGTGCGAGGTGCCGATGGAGATGGCGAGCGAGTCCACGCCGGTCTTCTTGACAAAATCTTCCACCTGCTCCGGCTGGGTGTAGATTTCCTTGGCGGCCTGGACGTCGTCCTCGATGCCCGCGAGCACCCCGAGTTCGCCTTCGACCGTCACATCGTACTTATGCGCGTATTCGACGACCTTGCCGGTCAGTTCGACATTCTTATCGTAGGGGTGATGCGAGCCGTCGATCATGACCGACGAAAAGCCGCTCTCGATGCAGGAGACGCAGAGCTCGAAGGTGTCGCCGTGGTCGAGGTGGAGCGCGACGGGAATGTTGTAACCCGCATCTTTGTTCATCTGGACCGCGCCCTGGCCCATGTAGCGCAGGAGCGTGGCGTTCGCGTACTTGCGCGCGCCGCTCGAAACCTGGACGATGACCGGCGACTTCGACTGGCCGCAGGCGGTCATGATCGCCTGGAGCTGTTCCATATTGTTGAAGTTGTAGGCGGGAATGGCGTAGCCGCCGGCAAACGCCTTTTTGAACATTTCCCGGGTATTGACAAACCCGAGATCCTTGTAGCTGATTGCCATGATCGATCCTTTCGCTATGGAGCTATAGAGTAGTGGTGGTGAGATGTCCGCGGAAATGGTTCCGGCACCTTAAGCGCGCCCATGCCGCCCGTCCCGGAAACGTTTTCGAAGCACTGAGCACTGCCGGAGAGGTCACCGCAGGAGAGCGATTGCTGCCTACTTCCGGCCTTCGTCGGCCGGAGCAGTCTCCTGTTTATCCGATTCGGGCGCCGCAGGTTCAACCGTTTTCCCTGCCAGCTGTTTTTTCTGCTTACGCCGGCGGCGAACGGTTTCCGCGCCCCCGATGCCCACAAGCTCGACGATCGCCATGAGAGCGTTATCGCCTTTCCGTACACGTGTCTTCAGGATGCGGGTATAACCGCCGTTGCGATCCTTGAACGCGGGTCCGATGTCGGCGAACAGCTTGCGGAGCACCGTTTCATCGTTGACCCGTTTCGCGGCCAGGCGCCGCGCCGCGAGGTCCCCCTTTTTGGCGTACGTGATAAGCCGTTCAACGACGCCGCGTACCTCTTTGGCCTTGGGAAGCGTCGTTTCAATCCGTTCTTTTTCGAGAATGGAAACCGCCAGATTGGAAAGCATCGCTCTCCGGTGGCTCGCTGTCCGGTTTAACTTTCGCCCCGACGATAAATGACGCATCGTTTCTGCCTTCTCTATGAATACTGGTGTTTCCGGTCTATAGTACCGACGAGCTATCCCGGCCCACGATGCTGTCCACATCCATGCCGAAGGAGAGCCCCAGGTTCCCCAGAACCTGGTTGAGTTCGACGAGGGATTTCCGGCCGAAATTCTTATACTTGAGCATATCCGTCTCCTGATTGCGAATCAGGTCGGCCAGGGTATGAATGTTCGCGGCACGCAGGCAGTTGGCGGAGCGTACCGAGAGTTCGAGTTCATCCACCCGCATCTTCAGGAGTTGGCGTTGTTTTTCGACCCGCTCGTCGTGTACGATCATTTCGACCGGTTCGAGTTCGCCTTCAAAATTGATGAACACCTCGACATGATCGTGCAGCAACTTGGCCGCGTACCCGAGGGCATCCTCCACGGAAATGCTTGCGTCGGTCCAGACATCCATCAGCAGCTTGTCGAGATCGGTTCTCTGGCCGATGCGCGCGTTTTCGACCACGTAATTGATTTTTATCACCGGCGAGAAGATCGCGTCGATCGGAATCGAACCGAGCGGGTCGTCCTCGCGGCGGTTCTGTTCCGCGCTCACGTAGCCCCGTCCCGCCGTGACCTTCATCTCGATTTTCAGTTTGGCGTTGGCGTTGATGGTCGCGAGGTGCAGATCGGGGTTCAGGATGACGACATCCGGGTTCTTCTCGATATCCGAGGCTTTCACCTCTCCCTCGCCGCTCACTTCGAGCCGGAGGGTTGTTTCCTCTTCGGCAAGAAGCCTGAGGCGGATCTGCTTGATATTCAGGATAATATCGACGACATCCTCGACCACGCCCTCGATGGTGGAGTACTCGTGCTGAACGCCCTCGATCCGAACCGATACCACGGCGGCGCCCTGCAGCGAGGAAAGCATTATTCTTCGCAGAGCGTTGCCGATCGTGTGGCCCCATCCGCGTTCGAGCGGTTCAACGACGATCCGTCCGAAATTCGGAATGCCGTCGGGATTCTCGATCTGGATGCCTTTCGGCATCATCAAACTTTTCCATTTCATTGTATCGTCTGTCTCCCTTACCGTGAATAGAGTTCCACGACAAGCTGTTCCTGTACGTTAACAGCCATGGATGACCGTTCCGGCACCCTGATAACGGTTCCTTCAAGCTTCACTTTATCCACAGACAACCAATCAGGAATATCTTTCGCATTTTTCAAGGCACTATGGATCGTCTGGATGTTCCGGCTCTTTTCCCGTACCGCAATAACATCGCCGGCTTTGGCCTCGTAAGTCGGCAGCGTGACCCTTCTGCCGTCCACCAAAAAGTGGCCGTGCCGCACGAGCAGTCTCGCGCACGACCGCGAGGGTGCGAACCCGAGGCGGTAGACGATATTGTCGAGCCGCAGTTCGAGGATCTGCAGCAGCCGTTCGCCGGTGACGCCCTCGGCCTTGGCGGCTGACGAAAAATAGCGGGCGAACTGACGCTCCATCACACCGTAGATGCGGCGGATCTTCTGTTTTTCGCGAAGCTGGGCGTTATATTCCGTGGTACTGCGGCGACGCTTCGTCGTGCGCATTCCCGGGGGAAACGGCCTCCGTTCCATTGCGCATTTTTCCGAAACGCATCGTTCTCCCCGCAGTACGAGTTTTACCCCTTCGCGACGGCATAATTTACAACGCGGACCATGATAAACAGCCATGTGTTCTCCTCAATCCTTTCGATACGTGCTTTGTGCGGATGCATTCGTCTCCGGACCGCGCCGGGACGGCAACCGCCTGCCGTTACACTCTCCGCCGTTTCGGGGGCCGGCAACCGTTATGCGGAATCGCCGTAAAATCCTTGATTGCCGATATTTTGATGCCTGCCGCGGCAAGCGACCGGATGGCGCCTTCACGACCGTTGCCAGCACCCTTGAGATGCACCTCCACGCGCCGGACGCCAGCGTCGAACGCAAGCTTTCCCACCACCTCCGCGGCGATACCCGCCGCGAAAGGCGTGCTCTTGCGCGATCCTTTGAACCCGGACTTTCCCGGCGAATTCCAGGCGATAATATTACCCTTTATATCGGTGATATTGATAAGGGTATTGTTGAAGGTCGCCCGGATGTGCGCGATCCCTTCGCTGGCGGCACGCTTCTTCGGCTTCTTCGCGGCGGTTGACGCGGCAGGCGCGGCTCCTGCGGCCGGCGCGGTTGCTTCGGTCGCCGGAACGGTTTCCTTGGGTTGTGTTTCTTTATCCATGTATTCCTCTTGTACGGTTACCTTTCAATTATCCCTTGGACGGTGCTTTTTTCTTGTTGGCGATGGTCTTGCGGGGCCCCTTGCGCGTGCGCGCATTGGTCCGTGTCCGCTGCCCGCGTACGGGAAGGCCTTTGCGGTGGCGAATACCGCGGTAGCAGCCGATATCCATCAGCCGTTTGACGTTCATGCGGACGGCGCTCCGGAGCGCACCTTCGGTCTGGTATTCGCCGTCGACGATCCGGCGGATATGATCGAGGTCCTCTTCGGAAAGGTCCTTGACCTTTGTATTGACATCGATCCTCGCTTTGGCGAGAATCTTCCGCGCCGACGATCTGCCGATGCCGAAAATATGGGTAAGCGCTATTTCGCTGCGCTTGTTGTTCGGTATTTCAATGCCTGCCACGCGGGCCATAGACTGCCTCCTTCATGAGTGTCATGCCACGGGTCGATGTCCCTATCCCTGCCGCTGCTTATGCTTGGGATTTTTTGCGCAAATAACCCGGACAATGCCCTTGCGCCGTATGACCTTGCACCCATTGCATAATTTTTTTACCGATGCACGAACCTTCACGCTCGAATCCCCTTGCTATTTATAGCGATACACTATTCTTCCGCGCGTTAAGTCGTAGGGAGAGAGCTCCACAAGGACCTTATCACCGGGCAGAATCCGAATATAATTCATCCTCATTTTTCCCGAGATATGCGCCAGGATCTCATGCTTGCCTTCCAGCATCACCCGAAAACTCGCATTAGGCAAAGTTTCCAGAATGCTGCCTTCAACCTGTATGGAATCCTGTTTCGCCATAGATATACGGGCAATCAGTATCCGAATCTCCTGCCCCGTAAACGACCTTTCTTCATGAACCCCTCATAGTTACGCATCTGGAGGTGCGATTCCAGCTGCACCAGGGTATCGAGCGCCACGCCGACGACAATGAGCACGCTCGTGCCGCCGAAATAAAAATTCACCTTGAAGCCGCCCATGATCAGGAACGGCACGATCGATATGAAGGCGAGAAAGATCGATCCCGGCAGCGTGATACGCGTCAGAACGTTGTCGAGATACTGGGCGGTATTCTTTCCCGGCCTGATTCCCGGAATAAACCCACCGGAACGTTTCAGGTTATCGGCGATATCGATCGGGTTGAAAACAATAGCCGTGTAAAAATACGTGAAGAACACGATGAGAAGCGCATAGATTCCGTTGTAAAGCGGTCCGGTTGCCGAAAACAGTTGCATCATCTCTTCCATGGCCTCGGATGCCGGGAAGAAACTGCGTATCATGCTGGGAAAGGTAATGATCGAGGAGGCGAAAATAATGGGAATGACGCCGGCCATGTTGAGCCGCAGCGGCAGCACGGTATTCTGACCCGCGTACATCTTGATCCCCACCACCTTTTTAGGGGTCTGAATGGGTATCCGCCGCATCGCCTGGGTCATGAGCACGATGAAGCCGGTCATGGCCACGACGACCGCGAGGAGGAGAAGTTCAACGAATAAATTTCTGCTGCCGGCCAGGAGTTGCTGGAACTCGGCGATGACGGCATCGGGAAGCCGCGCCACGATGCCGATGAAGATGATGAGCGAAATGCCGTTGCCGATGCCACGGTTGGTAATCTGCTCGCCGAGCCACATGATGAGGATGGTGCCGGTCGTGAGGCTGATCGCGGTGATGACGGTGAACTTTATCCCCATGAGCGCCGGTGAAACTGCATGCAGACCGGTGGACGGGGAAACGATGCTCTGCAGGAAGACGCTGATGCCGACCGCCTGAACAATGGCAAGCAGCACGGTGCCGTACCGGGTGTATTGCGTGATCTTCTTGCGGCCTTCGGCCCCTTCCTTCTGCAACTTATGGATGGTGGGAAAAACCGACCCCATGAGCTGCAGGATGATTGAGGCGCTGATGTACGGCATGATACCCAGCGCGAATACCGTCACACGTTTGAAGGCGCCCCCGACGAACATGTCGTAGAGCCCGAAAAGGGAGTTGGCATTCTGAGAAAAGAAGTCGGCCAGCACGCGGGGATCGATGCCCGGCGTCGGAACATGTCCGCCGACGCGATAGACAAAGACAACGCCGAGGGTAAACAGTACTCTCTTCCGCAACTCAGGAATACGGAATACGTTCTGAAAGGTTTCGAAAAACGTCTTCAAATTTTCAACCACGACCGGTAACCTCGACTTTACCCTTGGCTTTTTCGATTTTTTCCTTCGCAGACTTCGAACAGGCATGAACCTTTACGGTCAGCGGCTTTGTTACCTCGCCTTCGCCCAGAATCTTCACAGGCCGGTCGTCGAGGTCGTTGATGATCCTCTTTTCATAGAGCAGTTCCGGGGTGATTTCGTTTCCTTCCAAATCGAGCCCGGCAAGATCCTTCAGGTTGAGGATTTGATAGGCTACCTGCGCGTGATGGTGAAAGCCACGCTTCGGAAGCCGGCGGGTCAGGGGGGTCTGGCCTCCTTCAAAGTACGCTTTTTTTCCACTGCCGCTTCGCTGGAGATGGCCGTTGAGGCCCTTCCCGGCCGTGCTGCCCTTGCCGCTGCCCGTACCGCGGCCGATTCTTCGCCTCTGCCTGTTGGAGCCTGCGGCCGGCATGAGTTCATTCAATTTCATTGGTTGCTGCCTCTCCCCTTGACTTCCTAAACTTCTTCGGCCTTGATTTCTGCGACTTTGATTCCTTCGACCCCGACCTCTTCGACCTTCGTCTCTTCAACCCTGGGTTCTTCGACCGTAATCTCTTCGACCTTCACAAGGTGATGAACCGCCTCAATCATGCCGCGCAGCGCCGGCGAATCCGTATGAATGACCGACGCATGCATTTTCTTGAGTCCGAGCGCCTTGATGGTTCGCTTCTGTGCAATGAGCTTGCCGATCCCGCTCCGGATCTGGGTAATCTTCAGTTTATTTTCCATAGGTATGACGACCTCCCCGCCTCAGTTCGGCTCGACGGCAATCTGACGCAATTTCCGGATCTGCTCCCTGGTTTTAAGACGTACCAAGCCGTCGAGCGTCGCCTTGACAACATTATGCGGATTGGTTGTTTTGAGACATTTGGTAAGAACATTGCGGATGCCCGCAAGTTCGAGAACGGCGCGTGCGGCGCCGCCGGCGATGACGCCGGTTCCGGGCGCCGCCGGCTTGAGAATGATCCGGGCGGCGCCGAAATGGCCGGTGATCTCATGCGGTATGGTGGCATTGACGACGCTTACGGTCACGATGTTCTTCTTGGCGTTTTCAACGGCTTTCCGGATGGCTTCGCTCACGTCGTTGGCTTTGCCCATGCCGATGCCGACATGCGCGTTGCTGTCCCCGACCGCGACGAGCGCATTGAATCCGAATCGCCTGCCGCCCTTGACGACTTTGGCGACGCGATTGACCGCTACAAGCCGGTCGACCAGCAGCGGCTCCCCATCGTTGGTCTTATTTTCATCTTTATTCAACCCGCGAACCCCTTTCAGCTGCTTTAAAAAACGAGCCCCTTGCCGCGCGCCGCATCCGCCAAAATCTTGACACGGCCATGATAAAGGTACCCTTTTCTATCGAAGACCACCCTGGTAATACCCTTCTCTTTCGCCTTTTCGGCAAGCAGTTCCCCCACCAGTTTTGAAACCGCGCTCTTGCTTTTGGTTTCAAGCGCGGTGACCCTGGCAACGAAGTCTTTGCCCGTGCTGCCGACCTGAACAAAAGTGATTCCCTTCTCATCATCGACCAGCTGGGCATAGATATGGTTGAGACTCCTGCGGACGCACAACCGCGGCCTTTCCGTAGTCCCGGATATCTTCTTGCGAACCCGCGCGGCACGGCGAAGGCGGCCTCTATTTTCACTTTTCGAACCATTCATGACCATCGCTCCATTACTTCAATTATTTACCGGCAATTTTTCCCGCTTTCCTGCGAACATGCTCCCCGAGATACCTGATGCCCTTACCCTTGTACGGCTCGGGTTTCCGGATCTTCCGGATTTCGGCGGCCGTCTGTCCCACGAGCTCTTTATCGATGCCGTCGATCACAACTCTGGTCTGACTCTCAACGGAAAAGGTGATTCCAGCGGGAACCCTGAAAAGCCTTGGCTTGGAGTAGCCTGCGGCGATTTGAAGGTCCTTTCCCTTGAGCTCGGCTTTGTAGCCGACCCCGTGAATCTCGAGCTCCCGGCGATAGCCCTTGCTTACCCCGGTAACGATATTGCATACCAGCATGCGGTTAAGCCCCCACAGCGCCTTTACCGTATCCCCTTGCGCAACCGGGATGAAATGAATTCTGCCCTCTTTCACCTCGGCTTTGATTTCAGGATGCAGCACGCGGCTGGCCGTTCCCTTGGCGCCCTTGATTTCGATGCGTTGGCCGTCGATCTTTACCTGGACTCCCGAAGGGATGTCAACCGGAATTTTTCCTAATCGCGACACAATAGCTCCTTTTTTCCAATTGCCGGGAGACGCTGCTACCAGATCATGCCGATGATTTCACCGCCGACATGCTGCTCCCTGGCCTGCCGGTCGGTCAATAACCCCCTGGAGGTCGAAACAATGGCGATGCCGAGACCGCCCAGCACCCTGGGAACCGATTGCACGCCCCTATAAGCCTTCCTTCCGGGGACGCTGATCTTCTTGAGACCCTGGATCGCGCTCTGCTGCTCCGCGTCGTACTTGAGCAGGATCTTGATCACTCCCTGCCTGCCGTCGTCGACGAAGGCGTATTTGCAGATAAAATGGTTTTCGAAGAGAATCCGGGTGATCTCCTTTTTGATATTCGTTGCGGGAATATCGACGGTACGCTTGTGCGCCCGGACCGCGTTCCTGATCCTCGTGAACATGTCTGATATCTGATCTGTCAACATTTGCTTCGGTGCCCCTTGATCGAAATGATGGACGGTAAACGCTCTCTACCAGCTTGCCTTGACGATGCCGGGTATCTCACCCTTGAGCGCCATCTGGCGAAAGCAGATCCTGCACAGGCCGAAATCCCGGTAATAGCCGCGGGCCCTGCCGCATCGCCGGCACCGATTATATTTGCGGGTGGAAAATTTCGGCTTCGCCCTGCATTTATTGATCATTGCTTTTCGCGCCACGTCACTTCTCCTTACGGCTACTGTTTACGGAACGGCATACCCATCTCTTCGAGAAGGGCGCTACATTCGTCGTTGTTTTTCGCGGTAGTGCAGATGGTTATGTCCATGCCGCTGACCCGCGACACCTTATCGCGGTCTATTTCGAGAAAAACGATCTGCTCCTTTACTCCCAGGGTATAGTTGCCGTGCCCATCGAAGGATTTGCGCGAAAGGCCGCGGAAGTCTCGGATACGGGGAATGGCAATCGACACCAAACGGTCGAAAAATTCCCACATTTTATCTCCTCGAAGCGTCACCTTGCAGCCGATTGGCTGGTTTTCACGAAGTTTGAAATTGGAAATAGCTTTACGCGCGCGTGTCACTACCGGCTTCTGTCCGGAAATGTCCCGCAGGCAGGCGACCGCCTCGTCAATCAGCTTGGCTTCGGAAATGGCGTCGCCCACGCCCATATTGATGGCGATCTTTTCAAGCTTGGGTACCTGCATGACATTGGCGTAGCCCAGACGCGCCTTGAGCGCCGGAACAGCCTTCTCCCGATACCGCGTCCGCATACGCGGGGTGAGCTTGGGCTCCGCGACCGGTTCGGCGGTTTCTTTTTTCGTCTTGGTCTTGCTCACGCGATGGTCTCCTTCGCTCTCTTCGAAAAGCGCACCCGTTTACCGCCTTCGAGGATGCTGACACCGGTCTTCGTCGGCTTCCCGGTCTTGGGACATACCAGCATCAGGTTCGAAAGCTGGAGCGGAGCCTCTTTCTGCACGATGCCGCCCTGTTGGTTGTTCCTGTTCGGCTTCGTGTGCCGCTTGACAATATTCAGCCCTTCGATGAGCGCCCGGTTCTTTTCCGGGAATACCTTGATGATCTTCCCGGTCTTCCCCTTGAACTCGCCCGTAATGACCTGCACGGAATCGTTCTTTCTCAATCGGAACGACATTATTTCCTCCTCAGCGGTTACAGAACCTCAGGCGCCAGCGAAACGATGCGCATGAATTTTTTTTCCCGCAACTCCCGCGCAACCGGACCGAAAATGCGGGTGCCTCTAGGCTCCCCGGTATCGCTGATCAGCACGGCCGCATTATCACTGAAACGGATATAGGTCCCATCCTTGCGGCCGAACTCCTTGGCGGTTCGTACGATCACCGCCTTGAGTACGGTTCCCTTCTTCACGGCGCTCGTCGGCAACGCATCTTTGACCGATACAACAATAATATCGCCTACCCGCGCATACCGTCTCCGCGTACCGCCCAGAATCCGGATGCACATCACCCGCTTCGCCCCGGAATTATCGGCGACGTTGAGATGCGTCAGTACTTGAATCATGGTAGAATTACCTTATCCTCGCAAGTGAATATTACTTGGCGCGTTCCACTATCGTCGCGACCCGCCACCGCTTCGTTTTCGAAAGAGGTCGCGTTTCGATGATCTTCACGCGGTCGCCAACCCGGCACTCGTCCTTTTCGTCGTGAGCGACATACTTGGCGGTATCCCGGATGATACGGCCATAGCTCGCATGAACGTAATTCCGTTCCACGCTCACCACGACGGTTTTGTCCATCTTGTCACTGACGACCGTTCCGACTCTTTCTTTCCGTTGTCCTCGTTCAGTCATTCCGTATCCTCATATGCACGTTGTAAAACTATTTCGCCACGCCGGAAGCCGCAGCCTCGGTTTTCTTCTCGGCCAGAATCGTTTTTGTCCGTCCGATGGCGCGGCG
Organism: uncultured Fibrobacterota bacterium; assembly: GCA_963846695.1. Lineage (GTDB taxonomy): Bacteria > Fibrobacterota > Chitinivibrionia > Chitinivibrionales > Chitinispirillaceae > BOG-1184. The sequence continues at coordinate 187,551 of CAWJXL010000014.1, forward strand.
CACCATGCGCAACTGGAGAGCATTGGCCAACTGGCCCATCTTGGCCTGAAACCGGAGGTTAAAAAGCTCCTCCTCAAGATCCAGCACCTTTTTTTCGAGTTCCTCCCGCGAACTGCTGCGAAGCTCCTGAGTTTTACGCATGATAAAAAATCCTTACTGTTCAGTTTCAATGAAACGAGCCTTGATCGGCAGCTTCTGGGCCGCCAGTTCGAGCGCTTCCTTCGCGAGCTCGGCCTTGACTCCTGACATTTCGAACATCACGGTTCCCGGACGCACCACCGCCACCCACCCCTCGGGCGTTCCCTTTCCCTTTCCCATGCGCGATTCCGCCGGGTGCTTGGTATACGGCTTATCCGGGAAAATCCTGATCCATATTTTACCTCCGCGCTTGATGAACCTGGTCATGGCGATACGGGCGGCCTCGATATGCCTGCTGTCTATCCATCCCGGCTGCAGCGCCTGAAGGCCGAATTCCCCGAAATCGACCTTATTGCACCGCGTCGCCAGGCCATTCATGCGTCCGCGCTGCGCTTTTCTCCATTTTAATTTCTTCGGTGCAAGCATGTATCCTCTCCTAGGCCGCCACGGACTCACCCGTTTTCGGGGGTGTTTTTTCGGCCCTCGTCATAACTTCACCTTTGCAAATCCATACCTTCACGCCGACGGTCCCATAGGTCGTATGAGCGGTCGTGGTGGCATAATCGATTTCCGCACGCAAGGTATGCAGAGGCACCCGTCCTTCCTTAAACGTCTCGGTTCGCGCTATTTCCGCGCCATTGAGCCGCCCAGCGACGGTAATCTTGATGCCTTCCGCGCCCATGCGCATGGCGGTTTGAATCGCCTTTTTGGATGCTTTCTTGTAGGAAACGCGCTTTTCCACCTGACGGGCAATATTATCCGCCACCAGCTGGGAATCCATTTCGCTCTTCTTCACCTCACGAATATTGATCTGAATGTCTTTCTGGGTCAGGTGCTGCAGTTCGCCCTTCAGCCGTTCGACCTCCTCGCCCTTCTTGCCGATCACGATGCCGGGACGAGAGGTATGAATGCTGACCGTGACCCTCTTGACGGTACGTTCGATCACGATAAGCGATATGCCGCCGTGTTCGAGACGCTTCTTAAGATAATTCCGGATCAGCATATCCTCATGGAGATAATCGGGAAATTTCTCCTTTGCGAACCAGTTCGAACTCCAGGTTCGTGTGATTCCCAGACGCAAGCCGACCGGATTGGTTTTCTGACCCACGAATCCTCCCGTTAATTACTGATGGTTACCGAAATATGACACATGTGCTTGATTATACGGGCAGCCCTGCCGTGGGCACAAGGCCGGAATCTCTTGAGCACCGGACCCTCCTCTACCCTGATCTCCGCAATCCGCAGTTCATCCACGTCGATCGCCGCTTCCGTGTGTTTGCTCTGCATATTCGCCACGGCCGATTTCAAAAGCTTGGCTACATCCACGGCCGCTTTCTGCGGCATGGTCATTTCGAGCAGGCCCAGGGCCGCGCTTACGTTTTTGCCTCGCACCGCATCGACCACCAAACGAGCCTTACGCGGGGTTGACCGCAGATACCTGATTTTCGCCGTTGCTTCCACTGTTCCTCCTTACCATTACTTCGTTGCAGGCGCTGCCGTCGGAACGGCGGCCGGAGTTGCGGGAGCGGCACCAGGTGTCCCGGGTCCCGACGGAATACCGGCAGTCGAGGCGGTCCTGTCGGTTTTTCCCGATCCGCTGTGAACGCGAAACGTCCGCGTCGGGGCAAACTCGCCGATCTTGTGGCCGACCATGTTCTCGGTGACATAGACCGGGATGAACTTATTCCCGTTGTTAACGGCGAAGGTATGCCCGACAAACTCCGGAAGGATGGTGGAACGCCGCGACCACGTTTTAATGACCTTCTTCTGGCCGGTCCTGTTTGCATCATCCACTTTTTTCTGCAGATGCAGATCAACAAATGGACCTTTCTTTATCGACCGAGACATATGCTTGATTCCCTCCGGCTTTCACTACTTCATTCTGCGCCGTACAATATATTTGCCCGACGGTTTGCGTTTCTTTCGTGTCTTGAGACCCTTGGCCTTCTGGCCCCACGGCGATACAGGGTGATGCCAGCCGCCGCCGCCCTTTGATTTTCCTTCGCCGCCGCCCATGGGGTGATCGACCGGATTCATGACCACGCCACGCACCGTCGGCCGAATCCCGCAGTGACGCATGCGCCCCGCCGATCCGATAACCATGTTCATGTGCTCTCCGTTGGACACCACACCGATCGTGGCCACGCAGTTCTCACGAACATTGCGTATCTCACTGGACGGGAACTTCAGTTGCACCATCTTATTCTCTTTCGCCACGATTTCGGCATAGGCGCCGGCACTGCGGGCGATCTGCCCGCCTTTGCCTTCGAGGACCTCAATGTTGTGTACCTGCGTCCCAAGCGGGATGTTTTTGAGCGGCAAGCAATTGCCCTCGAGAATTTCCGGACTCTCGGCCGCCACGATCTTCTGGCCGGTCTTCATGTTCGCGGTGGCGAGAATGTAACGCCGTTCGCCGTCACCATATTTGATAAGCGCGATAAAGGCGCTACGGTTTGGATCATATTCGATTGTCTCGACGGTTCCCGGAACGTTCTTCTTATCGCGCAGGAAATCGAGAATCCGGATGAATCGCCTGCACCCTCCACCGCGATGACGCACCGTGATACGTCCGAGGTTGTTACGGCCACTTGAGCGCTTCTTTGAGACCAGAAGCGGTTTGTATGGCGTATCGGTCGTCAGTTGCCCGAACGTATTGGTCGTCTTATAGCGCTGGGTCGGCGTCAGCGGTCGGTACGATTTCATTGGCATGGTTACTTCCCGTCTCTCCCTTGATGCCCAAGTCGTTGGTGCGGTTATACTTCACCGAACTTGGCGATCGTCTGTCCCTTTTCGATCTTGACGATTGCCTTTTTCCAATCGGAACGGTAGCCAGCGAACCGGCCCGTCCGCTTCTCCTTGCCCTTGACGATCAGGGTATTAACGGCTTCAACCTTCACTCCGAACAGCTTTTCGACGGCCTTTTTTATCTGCGGCTTCGTTGCCCCGGTCGCCACCTCGAACACGTACTTGTTCTGCGCCGTGCGCAGCATCGTATTCTTTTCGGTAATGCTCGGATACCGTATGATCGAATGAAAAGCACTCACGATAGCACCGCCTCTTCAAGCTTTCCGATGCACAGCTCGCCGCCGAAGATGATGTTGTCGGTGTCAAGCACGTCCCAAGCGTTGATTTCGGAAAGCGGTTTAACGGTAAGGTTCGGAATGTTGCGGCCCGCCAAGTACGTAGGACGGTCGTGACCCTCGGTTACCAGGAGGCTCCGCGTTCCGGTGAGTGGAAGCGTGTTCAGAAATTGCACCATGGCCTTGGTTTTGGGCGGATCGAAAACGATGGTGTCGATCACCACGATTTTATCTTCCCGTGCCCGGACGGAGAGCGCCGCGGCAAGGGCCGCCTTGCGCATCCGCCGTGGGATGCGGGTCGAATGGTCGCGGGGCTCCGGGCCATGTGCCTTGCCGCCGCGGGACCAAACCGGCGATGTATTCGATCCGGCGCGTGCACGGCCGGTACCCTTCTGGCGCCACGGTTTGCGGCCGCCGCCCGACACCTCGGCGCGCCCCTTGGCGTTCGCCGTGCCCTGGCGTTGATTTGCGCGATATCCCTTGATCACCTGATAGAGCAGATGTTCCCTGACTTCCACGGCGAAAACGGAATCGGGCAAATCGATTTCGCCCTTCACGCTCCCATCCTGCTGGTACAGTTTACTCTTCATGAACGATCACCTCTATCGGTTTCTTTCCCGTTTGCTCTTCCTGATGAAGACAATGCCCCGCGCAGCTCCCGGCACCGCTCCCTTTATGAATACCAGGCCGGCTTCCTTGTCGATCCCGAAAAGACCGACGTTGCGCGTCGTCACCCGGCTGTTCCCCAGATGACCGGCCATCCGCAGTCCCTTGAAGACATGCGCCGGATAGGTGTTCGATCCAATCGATCCATGCTCGCGCACATTCGTATTACCATGGCTTTCGCGGCCGCGCATGAAATGGTGGCGCTTGATGTTGCCAGCGAATCCGCGGCCCTTGGAGATGCCGATCACGTCGACAAGTTTAACATTTTCGAATAGCTCGGGTCCAACGATCGAGCCGGGCTGCACCTGTTCGTCGGACGTATCGAGAGCGAACTCCCGGATTATGCGGGTGGGCGTGGAGCCTTGCTTCTTGCAGTGGCCCGCAACGGCCTTCGTGGTTTTACTTTCGGCAATCGCGCCGAAACCGAGCTGCGCCGCGGCGTACCCGTCCTTCGCCGTCGTCTTGACCTGGTGGACGACATTATTCCCCACCCGGATCACCGTGATCGCAACTGATTTCCCGGTTTCCTGCTCAAATAGGCGGGTCATTCCGATTTTTTTTCCGATTAAACCCTGCATGGCTCTCCCTCTACCTTCCACGATTCCCGCGTTGCGCCGCTGCCGCAAATAAGGGACGCGACCGGCTACACCTTTATCTCGACATCGACGCCCGCCGGAAGATCCAGCTTCATGAGCGCATCCACCGTCTGCGGCGTCGATTCGAGAATATCGATCAGCCTTTTGTGAATCCGCGTCTCGAACTGCTCGCGCGACTTCTTATCGGCATGCACCGCCCGCAGCACGGTATAAATCGTCTTCTCCGTGGGCAGGGGAATCGGACCCGAAATCCGCGCGCCCGTTCCCTTGGCGGTCCTCACGATATCCGAAGCCGATTTGTCGAGAATGTTATGATCGAACGACTTCAACCGTATCCGTATCTTTTCGCCCGGCATTTTTACCCCTGCCTCTCTCTTCTGATTCGCTTTCGGGGATCAGAACAATCTGCCGATCCTCCGCAATAATGCTTCCTGTATTCCCGGCGTCGTCGGCTCGTACCGGCTGAACTGCATGGTATAGACAGCCCGCCCCTGTGTCAACGAACGCAAATGTGTCGCATACCCAAACATCTCCGCGAGCGGCGTCTCGGCATCGATGTGCTGCGCATCGCGCCGCACCACTATCCCGAGAACCTTTCCGCGCCGTCCGGTGAGGTCGTTGATAACCGGCCCGACATAGTCAGCCGGAACTACCACCTCAAGGGTCATCATCGGCTCCAGAAGAACCGGCCGCGCCTTCGAGCACGCCTGCTTGAAGGCCATGGTTGACGCAATTTTAAACCCCATCTCCGTGGAGTCATCGGCCCTGAATACGGCATTCTTGAGTGTCGCCCGAATCCCGGTCAGCGGATACCCGGACAGAACGCCGCCGCCCGATGCCTCCCGGACCCCCTGTTCAACGGCCCCGATAAACGGAGCGGGAAAAGCCGCATCCTTGATCTCGTTTACAAAAACTATCCCTTCGGACGGCCCGACCGGTTCGATGTCCAGCCGGACCTGCGCATAATGGCTCCGGCCGCCGATGAGTTGCGAAAACTCAAAATCCTCGGTCTGCCCCGACCGATACCGACTCCCGGTAGGAAACCTGCTGGTTGCCCACATGGACGCCGACGTTGAACTCCCGGATGAGCCGATCCACAAGGATCTCGACATGCAACTCACCCATTCCGGAGATCAACCGTTGCCCGGTTTCGGCATCGAATCGTGACCCGGCACGTTGGATCCTCATCGCAGAGCCGTGCAAGCGCGGCGGATCAGTTTTTCTTCGTCGCCCGTGCTCTTCGGCTCTATGGCCCGTGAAAGCACCGGCTGCGGGAACTCCATCCGCTCGTACACGATCGGTAAATCGGGATCGCACAGGGTATCTCCCGTGGAGGTATCCTTGAGCCCGACCAGACCGTAAATTTCGCCCGCATGCATCTTCTGTTCGGCATACCGCTTGTTCGCATGCATCCGAAAAATCCGCGTCACCCGTTCTTGTGCCCGGGTCCGCGGGTTATAGAAGTGATCCTTGAACCCTCCTGTCACCGGAGTAAACCCGTACATAAGCCAGCCGTCCGACATGCGAATCAGAGGCTATTTTGAAAACGAGCGCTGAAAAAGGCTCCTTTTCATCGGGCTTCCTCTCCCGCTCCCCGCCTCCCGCAGGATCCCTTCCCGCCACACTCCCCCGATCAAGGGGAGAGGGAAGATAGGCTGCAATGCAGTCAAGAAGCTGCTGAATCCCTTTATTTTTAAAGGCCGATCCGCAGAGCACCGGGTAGATTTTCGAAGCGAGTACTCCGGCCCGAATCGCCTTGACCACCGCCTCGGGCTCCACTGCTTCCTCGGCCAGCATCTGTCGCATGAGGTCGTCGTTGAAATCGACCACTTGTTCGAGCAGCTCGGTACGCCGGTCCTGCGCCCGATGCAGCATCGCCCGCGGAATTTCTCCCTCGATGACGTTGGCGCCCAGCGCCGCATCATCGTAGCGAAACGAACGCATATGCACCAAGTCGATGACCCCTTCAAACGTCTCCTCCTTGCCGATCGGCAGTTGCACCACGACCGGCTTCAGGGAAAGCCGTTTTTTCATCATGGCCAGCGCATTATCGAAATCAGCGCCAACCCGGTCCATTTTATTAACAAAAGCCATTCGGGGAACGTGATATTTGTCGGCCTGCCGCCAGACGGTTTCCGACTGAGGTTCCACGCCTCCCACTGAATCGAATATGGCAATTGCGCCATCCAGCACTCTCAAAGAACGCTCTACTTCTATCGTAAAATCAACATGCCCGGGCGTATCGATGATGTTGATACGATAATCTTTCCACATGCATGAGATCGCGGCGGACGTAATCGTTATGCCGCGCTCACGCTCCTGCACCATCCAGTCCATGACCGTGTTGCCGTCATGAACTTCTCCCATCCGATGCACCACCCCGGTATAGTAAAGGATTCGTTCGGTCGTGGTGGTCTTGCCCGCATCGATATGGGCCATGATACCGATATTTCTGACGTGTTCAAGGTCGACGACCCTGCTCCCCTCTGGCGCATCCTTACTCATACCGATAAGGGGCTCCCGCCGGTCGGTATCGTTTCATCAAAAAACAATTACCAGCGGAAGTGGGCGAACGCCCTGTTCGCCTCCGCCATTTTGTGCGTATCAATTTTCTTGCGAACTGCGCCGCCTTCGTTCTTGGCCGCCTGCATGAACTCATTGGCGAGCTTTTCGGCCATGCTCTTCTCCGACCGGTCCTTTGAATAGGAGATGAGCCACCGGATGGCGAGCGATGTCCGACGGTCGGGCGATACTTCGATCGGCACCTGGTAGTTGGCGCCGCCGATACGCCGGGACTTCACTTCGAGAACCGGTTTGACGTTATCGACCGCCTTCTTGAAAACGCCGATTGCATCCTGGCTCCCCGAATGCTCGGCGATGATATCGATCGCATCGTAAAACAGATGCTCGGAAAGACGCTTCTTGCCGCGGCGCACGACGTTATTGATAAACTGCGTGACCAGTGGGCTCTTGTATTTTGGATCAGGAGCAAATTCTTTTTTTTCTGCTTTTCTTCTTCTCGACATAGCACTCCCTACTTCTTGGGCTTCTTAACGCCGTATTTTGATCGTCCCTTCTTACGGTCGGCGACTCCTTGCGTATCAAGTGCCCCCCGGATGATATGGTACCGGACGCCGGGCACGTCCTTTACCCTGCCACCCCTGATCAGGACGATCGAATGTTCCTGCAGATTGTGGCCTTCGCCCGGAATATAGGCATTGACTTCAATATGGTTGGTCAGCCGCACGCGGGCGACTTTTCGCAGGGCGGAATTAGGCTTCTTGGGGGTGGTGGTAAAGACACGTGTACATACCCCGCGACGCTGCGGACACGATTGTAGGGCTCCGGCTTTGCTTCGATTTTCGAGCTGTCGCCGCCCTTTTCGCACTAGTTGACTGATTGTCGGCACCCTTATTCCTCCAAAAAAAAGACAATTTTACAAAATAATATATTGTTTGATAAGAATCAAATGAATTCGACGGGTCTCTTGAATTTTACAGCTCTTCCCCGAGTTCGATGAAATCATCGGACGACTCCGGCCTTTCCACGGGTACCGCTTCGGTCTCCAGGTCCTTCACCCGCAGATCCCGGTACATGCGAACGCCCGTACCCGCCGGGATCAGGTTCCCCATGATTAGGTTCTCCTTGAGACCGTTCAGGTCATCGATCTTGCCCTCAACAGCCGCCTTGGCAAGCACCTTTGTCGTCTCCTGGAAGGAAGCCGCCGAAAGGAATGATTCGGTGGTGAGCGATGCCCTGGTGATGCCCAGCAGGAGCGGCTTGAACGTCGCCGGCTCGCCGCCTTCGGCGATCACCCGATCGTTTACCTCGCGGAGCTTTCCGCTTATCGACTTCATCCCCCTCGAGAAAGATGGTATCACCCGACCGCTGGATGCGCACCTTTCGGAGCATCTGGGCCACGATCACTTCGACATGCTTATCGTTGATCGTCACCCCTTGGAGCCGGTACACCGCCTGGATTTCATCGAGCAGGTAACGCTGTACCGCATTCTCCCCCATGATCCGCAGGATATCGTGCGGATCGATGGAGCCTTCGCTCAAACGGTCGCCCGCCTTGACGCGGTCGCCTTCGTGCACGCGCAGATGCTTGCTGAGTGGAATAAGGTACTCCCTGGATTCGCCCTGCTCGTCCCGCACTGCGACGCGGCGGCTACCGCGCTCGGTGTCACCGAACGCGACAACACCGTCGATTTCGGAAACCACCGCAATATCCCGCGGACGCCGCGCCTCAAAAATTTCAGCGACACGCGGCAACCCACCGGTAATGTCGCGGCTCTTTGCCGATTCGCGAGGAATCTTGACAAGGATGTCGCCCTCCTTGACTGTATCGCCTGAACGAACCTGCAGGAAGCAGCCGGTCGGTACCGCGATGTTGGCGATGCGTTTTCCCTCCTCGTCCAGGATCTGGAGGTGGGGGTGCAGTTTGCGCTCACGGTGTTCGACCACCACGAGATTCTTGATGCCGGAACGTTCGTCGAGCACCTCACGATAAGTTTCCCCGTCGACCAGGTCGGTGAACCCGATAATGCCGCTCTTCGGCGTCAGGATAACATTATTGTAGGGATCCCATTCGAGCAAGACCTGGCCTTTCGCAACCTTCTGCCCCTCTTTCACCTTGAGCAGCGAACCGTACGGCACGTTGTAACGGTAGCGTTCGCGCTCCTCCTCGTCGACGATGACCAGTTCGCCAGCGCGGTTCATGGCCACGATGCCGGTCTGATGTTCGGCGGTTTCAAGGTGTTCGAGACGAATAAACCCGTCTATTTTCGCCGCCTCCTTGGACTGGGCGATGAGACGCGAGGCGGTGCCGCCGATATGGAACGTACGAAGGGTAAGCTGTGTGCCCGGCTCTCCGATACTCTGCGCGGCGATGATGCCGACCGCTTCACCGATGTCGACCCGCTTGCCGGTTGCAAGGTTGCGACCGTAACAGCGGCGACAGACGCCGGACATTGAATCGCAGGTCAGCACCGACCGGATCAGCACCGCTTCGATGCCTGCCGCCTCGATCTTCTTGGCGAGCGCCTCATCGATGAGTGTATTGATGGGTGCGATCAGCTCATCGGAGACCGGATCGTACACGTCTTCCTGCGTCGTTCTGCCGAGCAGGCGGGTCCAGAGTGTTTCCATCACTTCGTCGCCCTCAGCAAGCGCCGCGATTTCGATGCCCTTTGACGTTCCGCAATCTTCCTCGGAGATCACCACGTCCTGCACGACATCAACCAGACGGCGAGTGAGGTACCCTGCGTCCGCCGTTTTGAGCGCGGTATCGGCAAGTCCCTTGCGGGCTCCATGGGTCGAAATAAAATATTCGAGCACCGACAGGCCGTCCTTGAAATTTGAAATGATCGGATTCTCGATGATTTCACCGACCGCGCCGGTGATTTTCTTCTGCGGCTTCTGCATGAGGCCGCGCATGCCGGCGAGCTGCTTGATCTGGTCTTTGGATCCCCGCGCCTGAGAATCCATCATGATGAACACGGGGTTGAACCCCTCCTTATCGCGCGAAAGATAGTCATGCATGAGGTCGGCGACGGTGTTGGTGGTATGGGTCCAGAGGTCAATGAGTTTATTATAGCGTTCGCCCTCGGTGATGACGCCGCGGTCGTATTGCTTGCGGATGCGGGCCACCTCTTCGACGGTTTTATTGATGATCGCGGCTTTTTCATCGGGCACCACGAGATCCTCGGCACCAAAGGTAATGCCCGCCAACGTGGCGTACTCGTACCCGAGTGATTTGATATCGTCAAGAAACCTGCAGGTGACCCGCGTTCCTTTCTGTTTATAGACCTCGTGTACAATACCCTGGATGCGTTTTTTATTAATGAGCTCGTTGCAGAAAGCGATTCCCTCCGGAAAGACGGCATTGAAAATCACGCGTCCAACCGTGGTCTCGATAAGCCCGCTCTTCAGCCTGACCTTGATTTTGGCATGGAGATCGATCTGCTTGTCCGAAGCAGCTAGGAATCGCCTCGTCCGGACCCCAGAAGCAGCGGCCTTCGCCTTTTCTGCCGATAGCCATTTTGGTCAGGTAGTAGAGACCCAGCACGATATCCTGCGTCGGGGTCATGACCGGCTGGCCCGAGGCGGGCGACAGCAGGTTATTGGCCGAAAGCATGAGGAAGCGGCATTCAAGCTGTGACTCATAGGAGAGCGGCACATGCACGGCCATTTGATCGCCGTCGAAGTCGGCGTTGAAGGCGGTGCAGACCAGCGGATGGAGCCGGATCGCCTTGCCCTCGATGAGCACCGGGAAAAAAGCTTGGATTCCGAGACGGTGCAGCGTGGGAGCGCGGTTAAGAAGCACCGGGTGGTCCTTGATGACCGCTTCGAGGATGTCCCAGACTTCGGGACGCTCCTTCTCCACGAATTTTTTCGCGGATTTGACCGTCTGGACATAACCACGCTCTTCGAGTTTCTGGATAACGAACGGCTTGAAGAGTTCGAGCGCCATCATCTTCGGCAGGCCGCACTGATGAATCTTAAGCTCGGGGCCAACCACGATGACGCTGCGGCCGGAGTAGTCGACGCGCTTGCCTAAAAGGTTCTGGCGGAACCGGCCCTGCTTGCCTTTGAGAAGATCCGAGAGCGACTTGAGCGGCCGTTTGCCTTCGCCCTTGACCGAGAACGTACGCCGGCCGTTGTCGAAAAGCGTGTCGGCCGATTCCTGTAACATCCGCATTTCATTGCGCAGGATGACGTCCGGCGCCTTGATTTCGATGAGCTTCTTGAGCCGGTTGTTGCGGTTGATCACACGGCGGTAAAGGTCGTTAAGGTCCGACGTGGCGAACCGTCCGCCTTCGAGTGGAACGAGCGGCCGCAGGTCAGGCGGCAGCACGGGCAGGACGCGCAGGACCATGTGCTCGGGCTTGTTGCCGGAGCGCAGGAAGGCCTCGACGATGCGAAGCCGTTTCAGGTGCTCCTGGCGTCGCTGTTCCGAGGATTCCAGTTTGATTTTCGAACGCAGGTCGATGGAAAGTTCTTCTATATCGAGCGTTGCCAGCATTTCGAGCACCGCTTCGCCGCCCATTTTGGCGACGAACTGCTTACCCTGCTCCTCGAGGTCGATATATTCGTCTTCGGAAAGCAGCATCCCCTTGCGGATATTGGTATTTCCCGGATCGATCATGACATACGATTCGTAGTAGACAATCCGTTCGAGCACCGAACCGGGAAGCCCGAGAAGGTAGCCGATATGGGAGGGGACGGTTTTAAGAAACCAGATATGCACGATCGGCACAGCCAGCTCGATGTGCCCCATGCGCTCGCGGCGAACCTTGGAGTGGGTCACCTCGACGCCGCAACGGTCGCACACCACGCCGCGGTAGCGGATACGCTTATACTTGCCGCAATTGCACTCCCAGTTGCGAACCGGGCCGAAGATCTTCTCGCAGAAGAGACCGTCCCGCTCGGGCTTGAAAGACCGGTAGTTGATCGTTTCCGGCTTCGTCACCTCGCCGAACGACCAATTACGGATGGTATCCGGAGACGCAAGCCGGATCGTGACGCCCGCGACCTCCTGAAGTTTTCTTTCCATTTGATAAAATAATTCCGGCACGGTACAACCCCCTGTCGTGGGATGCGCGATGGAGCGGCGCGACAACATCCGTAATCGCTCCGATTACGATTTTTGCCTCTTTGTTCCTCTTCAGAAAGTACGTCCATATCGAGTCCCAGCGCCTTGATTTCACGAACCAGCACCTTGAATGACTCGGGAATGTTCGGCTGCGGCGTATTTTCGCCCTTTACAATAGCTTCGTATATCTTCGAACGGCCGGCGATGTCGTCGCTCTTCACCGTCAGAATCTGCTGAAGTGTATAGGCCGCGCCGTACGCCTCGAGCGCCCACACTTCCATTTCGCCGAAACGCTGGCCGCCGAACTGCGACTTGCCGCCGAGCGGCTGCTGCGTTACGAGCGAATAGGGCCCGATAGAACGGGCGTGAATCTTGTCATCGACCAGATGGCAGAGTTTCATCATATAGATGGGACCGACCGTGATCTGATGATCGAACGGCTGGCCCGTTCTCCCGTCCCGCAAGGTGATCTTGCCGCTGGCGGGCAGCTTCGCCTCTTTCAGAAGCTTAAGGACGTCATCGTAGGATGCGCCGTCGAACACCGGCGTAGCGATCTTCAGTCCGAGCTCTGCCGCGGCCCAGCCCATATGTGTTTCGAGAATCTGGCCGAAATTCATGCGGGAAGGAACACCCAGCGGGTTCAGGATGACGTCGACCGGCGTACCGTCGGGAAGAAACGGCATCTCCTCGGCGGGCAGGACCTTGGAAATAACTCCCTTGTTGCCATGGCGTCCGGCCATCTTGTCGCCGACCGAAAGTTTTCGCTTCTTCGCCACATAGACCTTGACAAGCTGCAGAACGCCGGGTTTCAGCTCGTCGCCGCGCACGACCTTGTCAATCTCCTTGTCGAGCTTGTCCTCGAGCTTCGCGATCAAATCGTTTGCATAGAAGAGCACTTCTTCGGCGCGCTTGCTGCGCTTCGCATCGGCGCACAGACCGTTCTGGAAAGCAATCGCGCCGAAATCGAGCTTTTGCACCATCGCCTTGGTCCACTTTTTCCCGGCCGGGACGACGATTTCACCCGTATGCAGATTGGTAACTTCGCAGGTCGGCGTTTCGGCCAGCGCTTCGGCGATACGTTCGGATCGCACCTTCGTAACCTCGGCTATTTGAGCCGTGATCTCGTCTTTCACCTCATCGATGCGCTTCTTGTCTTTTTTCTTTGAACGCTTGTCACGCTCCTTGCGCGAATAAATCCGGGTATCGATCACCACGCCCTTGAGGCCCGGAGTGGCCTTGAGCGAGGAGTCGCGCACATCACCGGCCTTTTCGCCGAAAATCGCTCTGAGGAGGCGCTCTTCCGGCGAAAGCTCGGTTTCCCCCTTGGGGGTGACCTTGCCGACCAGAATATCGCCGGCCTCAACCTCGGTGCCGACCCGGATGACGCCCGTTTCATCGAGATTACGCAGGGCATCCTCGGAAACGTTGGGAATTTCCCGCGTCAACTCTTCGGGTCCGCGCTTGGTATCGCGCACTTCGGTCTCGAAAACTTCGATATGGACCGAGGTGTAGACATCCTCGGCGACCAATCGCTCGGAAACGATGATGGCATCTTCGAAATTGTACCCGCGCCACGGCATGAAGGCCGCCATGACATTGCGTCCAAGAGCGAGCTCGCCTTGGCTTGTCGCATGACCGTCGGCGAGCACGTCGCCCACCTTTACCTTCTCGCCCGCTTGCACCCGTACCAGCTGATTAATGCAGGTATCCTGGTTGGAGCGCTCGTATTTGATCAGCTCGTAGGTATCGAATTCGGTAAGGCCGAGCACGTCGTCAACGCTCTTTTCCTTCTGCTTCCTGACGATGATTTTATTCGCATCCACCTTCTCGACCACACCGGTATTCTTCGCCACGATCATGCAACCCGAGTCGAAGGCCGCGCGCGCCTCCACGCCCGTGCCGATGAGCGGCGCTTCGGTGCGCATAAGCGGAACCGCCTGGCGCTGCATGTTGGATCCCATGAGGGCGCGGTTCGCATCGTCGTGTTCGAGGAAGGGAATAAGGCCGGCCGCAATGGAAACGAGCTGCATCGGCGATATATCCATATAGGTTATTTCCTGCGGCGCCACAACCGGAAAATCGCCCCGGTAGCGGGCAAACACCTCGGCCTCCTTGATTCTGCCCTTCTCATCGAGCGGCGTGTTAGCCTGCGCGATGATGTAATTGTCCTCCTGGTCGGCGGTCAGGAACTCTATAGTACCTGTTGCAATGCCATTTTCGACCTTCTGGTAAGGGGTTTCAATGAACCCGAAATCGTTGACTCGAGCGAACGTCGAGAGCGAGGCGATGAGACCAATATTCGGTCCTTCCGGCGTTTCGATGGGGCAGAGACGGCCATAGTGGGTGTGATGCACGTCGCGAACCTCGAAACCGGCACGCTCGCGGGTCAGACCACCGGGACCGAGCGCCGACACGCGCCGCTTGTGCGTCAGTTCAGAGAGCGGGTTGGTCTGGTCGAGAAACTGGGAGAGCTGGCTCGATCCGAAAAATGCCTGGATGACCGTGGAAACGGTGCGGGCGTTAATGAGGTCCTGCGGTGTTACATTTTCATTATCGCGAAGGCTAAGACGCTCCTTGATCGTGCGTACCATGCGGGTCAGCCCGACGGTGAACTGCGCGGACAGAAGCTCGCCCACCGAACGCACACGGCGGTTGCCCAGATGGTCGATATCATCGATGAACCCGACGCCCGCGTTAAGGCCGATGATGTATTTGAAAGCGGCGACGAAGTCGTCGCGCATCAGTATCGTTGTGCCGTCGGGTGGAACGGTTCCCAGACGTGTGTTGATGCGGTAGCGTCCCACGTTGCCCAGATCGTAGCGCTTATCGTCAAAGAAAAGACGCTGGATGAAGTTGCGCGCCGTCTCGACATTCGGCGGATCGCCGGGCCGCATGGTGGCATAAATGAGGAAAAGAGCTTCCTCTTCGGACTTGGTGGGATCGGCAGCAAGCGTATTGCGTACCACCATGTTTTCCGGGAACAGTACATCCTTGATAATTTCGACACTGTCGATTTTGTTCGCGATCAGTTTTTTCCAGTGATCCTCGGTGATGATCTCGTTGGCATCGACGATGATTTCACCGGACTCTTCGTTGAAAACCGTCCGTGCGTTCACCTTGCCGGTGATTTTCTCCTTGTTATCGTGCGTCGCTTGGACCCGGATCGTATCGTGGAACAGGCCGATGATCTCCTCGTCATTGCCGTAGCCGAGAGCGCGAAGGAGTACGGTGGCGGGCATTTTCTTGCGGCGGTCGATGTTGACCGTCAGGATATCGTCGACATCAAGCAGGATTTCAACCCATGACCCCCGCTGCGGAATGATGCGGGCGGTCAACAGTTTTTTCCCGTTGGGATGGGTGACCTCGTCGAAGGTAATGCCCGGAGAGCGGTGCAGCTGGCTCACGATGACTCTCTCGGCGCCGTTGATCACAAAGGTACCGCGCTCGGTCATAAGGGGAATTTCGCCGATATAGACCTCATTAGCGATTTTTTCCACAAATTTCTTGGTCTCGCCGTCCTGCTCGAAAACGAGCAGCGACATATCGACCTTGAGCGGCGAAGCATAAGTCATGCCGCGTTCTTTACACTCTTTAAGGGTATACTTCGGGGTTCCCAGACGATAGCCGTCGTATTCGAGAGAGTAATACCCCTTTACATCGCTGACCGGAAACAGCCCCAGAAACGAACCGTGCAATCCCTGTTTTTTGCGTAAGCGCGGCGGTACGTCCGGCTGAAGAAAGGCCTCATAGGACTTCGTCTGAATTTCGAGCAGATTCGGCAACTCCGCCGTCCGCTTAATCCGAGAATAGCTCTTTCGCTCTACCATTCAAACAACCCCTTTAGGTATGACCGGCGTGTGCTGTCAGATTGAAACAAATAAATAAACAAACGACACAAAATACCCGCCTTCACGGATTTCCGTGTCACGATGAAGAGCACTGTGCGAGAGAATTGCGTAATGTTCGCTACGCCTCAGAGACGGGTTTTACTTGATTTCGACCTGCGCTCCGTTTTCTTCGAGTTCCTTCTTGATCTTTTCCGCCTCTTCCTTGCTTACCCCCTCTTTTACCGCTTTGGGAGCGGCTTCAACGAGATCCTTGGCTTCCTTGAGACCAAGCGCGGTAACCGAGCGTACGACCTTGATGACATTGATCTTCTTTTCCCCGGCGGCCTTAAGGATGACGTCGAACTGTGTCTGCTCCTCTACCGGCGCCGCGGCGCCGAGGACCGGAGCGGCCGCTGCGGCAACGGGCGCTGCCGCCTTTACGTCGAATTTGGTTTCGATCATCTTGATAAGATCGGACAATTCGATGACGGTCATTCCGCCGATCGCATCGATGATTTCTTCTTTCGTTAAAGTAGCCACCATGCACCTCCGTTGGAAGATAAGTACGCTGTTGATGTCTGATTCGTAATTTTTTATTCCTGCGCCGAAGCGCCGCCCTTTTTGTTCTTGACCGCGTCGAGCGTTCCGGCCAGTTTGGTAATGATACCGCCGAGCGCCCCGGCAAGGCCGGCCATCGGCTGCTTCAGGCAACCGAGGAGCTGGGACAGCAGCACCTCACGACTCGGGATATCGGCCAGTTTAAGAACCTCGGCGGCGGAAAACACCGAGCCGCCGACATAAGCGGCCTTTACCGTCAGAAGATCCTTGTAATCCTTCTGAAATTCCTTGATGATCTTAGCAGGCGCGGCACCATCGACGCGAGCGACAATGACTGCCGTCGGCCCTTTGAAGAAGCCGGCAATCGCCTCCCGTCCGCTCCGCGCCGCAGCAATCCGGGCGAGGGAGTTCTTGACGACGATGAACCGCAGACCTTTTTTCCGGACATTGACGCGGAGCTTCGTCACTTGCGCGACGGAAATATTATTATTGTCGGCAAGGTAGATCCCCTCCGCCCCGGAAAACTCCTTCTCAAGGTTTTCAATTGCCACGGTACGTTTGGCTTTAGTTGACATAGGCTTTCCCGTTATCGCGCTCTCTGCAATGATAGTGAATGGTACCGGAGATCCGAAGTCCGCCCTTTTTAGCGGGACGTGTCGGACTATTTCAAACTTTCCTGGCTGATTTTCAGCCCCTGCCCCATGGTGCTGGTCATGTACACTTTCTTCACGTAGACCCCCTTGGCGGTCTGCGGCTTCGCTTTATGCACCGCTTCCATGAACGCCTTGGTGTTTTCCGCGATTTTCTGCGGCTCAAAGGAAAGCTTGCCGAGCGCCGCATGCAAAATGCCGGCTTTTTCAATCTTGAAATCGGCTTTTCCCTTTTTCAGATCCTTCACCGCCTTGCCGATCTCCATGGTCACCGTGCCGGTCTTGGGGTTGGGCATGAGCCCGCGTGTACCGAGAATTTTTCCGAGCTTGCCCACGACCTTCATCATATCGGGCGTTGCCACCACGGCATCAAATGCCAGCCATCCCTCTTGAATTCTCTTGGCGATATCGTCGCCGCCGGCAAAATCAGCGCCAGCTTCCCGCGCTTCGGCCTCCTTTTCACCCTGCGCAAAGGCAAGGACACGAACGTTTTTTCCGATCCCGTGCGGCAGCACAACCGATCCGCGGACCGCCTGCTCGCTCTTCTTCGGGTCGATCCCGAGCACCACCGCAACCTCCACCGTCTCATCGAACTTTGCCTGCGCGTTCGTCCTCAGGAATTCGATCGCTTCCACGAGACCGTACTCTTTTGTCTTGTCAACCTTCCGGTATGTCGCGTTATATTTTTTGCCGTGTTTCATTGTCGATCCGTCTCCCGATGCCTCTCGTTCAAGACACTATTTTTCCACATTAACGCCCATGCTGCGGGCAGTACCCGCCACAAGATTCATCGCCGCCTCCACGGATGCGGCATTAAGATCGGTAAGTTTCATTTCAGCGATTTTCCTCACCTGGGCTCTGGTGAGAGTCCCGATTTTTTCCAGGTTCGGAACGCCCGAACCCTTTTCCTTGCCCAGCTCCTTGAGAATCAGCACCGAGGTAGGCGGCGTTTTCGTGATAAACGTAAAGGAACGGTCGGAGTACACCGTAATGACAACCGGAGTGATCATGCCGTTTGCGTCCTTGGTCCTCGCATTGAACTGTTTGCAGAACTCCATGATGTTCACACCCTGCTGACCGAGGGCCGGACCGACGGGCGGCGCAGGATTCGCCGCTCCCCCCGGAATCTGCAATTTAACCTGTGCAACGACTTTTTTAGCCACAGCGGTATGCTCCCTTTAAAATCAACTGATTGGATTCACATGAACGAAATCAACTTCAACCGGCGTCGATCTGCCGAACACGCTCACCATCACCTTGATCTTTCCTTTTTCCGGATGGATCTCCTCGACGGTTCCGTCGAAATCCTTGAACGGCCCCTCTTTGATCTTGACCGAATCACCGATTTCAAACGGCACCTCGGAAATCTGCTGGCGGGTCGTCTTTTCCGTCTGGCCAAGAATGCGGCGGACCTCTTCGTCCCTGAGGGCCTGCGGCTTGTTCCCACCCACGAACCCCATGACGCCTGCGGCATTCTGGACCGCATGCATCGTCTCCTTGGTAAGCTCCATCTCGACGAGCAAATAGCAGGGGAAAAATTTGCGGGTCGTCTTCGTTTTACGACCGTTTTTCACCTGAACAACATCCTGCGTTGGCATGAGCACCTGAGTAAACTTTTCGCCCAAGTCGCCCGACTGGATGAGTTCGTTCAGGAATTGAAAAACTTTTCCTTCCTGACCGGAATAGGTATGTACCGCATACCATCGCACTGCCATTTTTCTTCCTTAATTGAAATGCTCAGGTGGACTGCAGGAGCAGCTTCATGATAAAACCAAGACTACGATCGCATGCAAAAACGAAAAGCGCCATAATGACGCTCAGAATGATGACCAGCATCGTTGCCCCGGTAAGCTCATTCCACGTGGGCCAGCTTACCTTCAGCATCTCCGAACGCACGTCTTTTAAATACTGCATGAGTTTCTGCATAGCTGCCTCTATCAGAGTAACAGGCCTGGAGGGAATCGAACCCCCAACCAACGGTTTTGGAGACCGCTACTCTACCAGTTGAGCTACAGACCTATAATTTTTTGAATATACCTTTCTACGCTTTTCGGCCGCCTGTCCCGTCACTGCGGCCCACCTCTCACCTACTTCGCTTCTTTATGCGCCGTCCGTTTGCGCTCGAAGGGGCAGAATTTGGTGAACTCCACCCGTCCCGAATGCTTACGCTTGTTCTTTGTCGTTTCGTAATTCCGCTGCTTGCAGGAGGTGCATTCCAGCGTTATCTTTTCTCTCGGCATACCGTGCGTTTCCCGTCCGACGAATGTTCAAGATCGCTTATTCGATGACTTCGGTAACCACGCCGGCGCCCACCGTGCGACCGCCTTCACGGATTGCGAAGCTCAAGCCTTTTTCCATGGCGATGGGACCGATAAGTTCCACCGAAAGCTCGGCATTGTCGCCCGGCATGATCATTTCAACGCCCTCGGCAAGCTTGAGGTTTCCGGTGACGTCGGTGGTCCGGAAGTAGAACTGCGGCCGGTAACCGGAGAAGAACGGAGTATGACGCCCGCCCTCTTCCTTGGAAAGCACGTACACGTTGGCCTTGAACTTCTTGTGCGGGGTGATCGAGCCCGGTTTCGCAAGTACCATGCCGCGCTCGACATCGTTTTTGTCCACGCCGCGCAGAAGGGTTCCGATGTTGTCGCCGGCCTGCGCCTGATCGAGCAGCTTGCGAAACATTTCGACCCCGGTGACCACGGTTTTACGCGTATCGCGCAGACCGACGATCTCGACATCGTCGCCGACCTTAACCGCGCCGCGCTCCACCCTGCCCGTCGCGACGGTGCCGCGACCGGTGATCGAGAAGATATCCTCGATCGACATGAGAAACGGCTTGTCGGTTTCGCGCTGCGGCGTCGGGATATAGGTGTCGATCGCCTTTAAAAGTTCCGTGATCGATTTGGTCTTTTCGGGATCATCGGGGTTGGTGAGCGCCTGAATGGCGCTGCCGCGAATGATGGGCGTCTCATCGCCGGGGAATTTATACTTCGTCAAAAGCTCGCGGATTTCAAGTTCAACGAGATCGAGCAGTTCGGGATCGTCCACCATGTCAACCTTGTTCAGGTAAACGACGATGTAGGGAACGCCGACCTGATGGGCAAGAAGAATATGCTCGCGTGTCTGGGGCATGGGGCCGTCAGCGGCGCTGACCACGAGAATCGCGCCGTCCATCTGGGCGGCGCCCGTGATCATGTTCTTGATGTAATCGGCGTGTCCCGGGCAATCCACGTGCGCATAGTGACGGCTTTCGGTCTCATATTCGACATGCGCGGTGGCAATGGTGAGGATTTTCGTTTCGTCGCGTCGACCCTGTGACTCGGATGCCTTGGCGACTTCATCATAGGAAACATACTTCGCCAAACCCTTGCTGGCTGCAACCCGGGTGATGGCGGCCGTGAGCGTCGTTTTTCCATGGTCCACATGGCCGATCGTTCCGACATTGACATGGGGCTTGGTACGTTCAAACTTTTCCTTTGACATGGAAACCTCTCAGAATATGGTGAAAAAAGTATCGGTTAAACTATCCGCCGTATTCGTTTGCCCGGAGTACCAAAGAAAAAGCCCACGATCGGGATCGAACCGATGAACCTCATCCTTACCAAGGATGTGCTCTACCTGCTGAGCTACATGGGCGCCTCAAAAAGCGGGCAATGAGACTCGAACTCACAACAGCCACCTTGGAAGGGTGGAGCTCTACCAATTGAGCTATGCCCGCAACCTTTATAATGGGCAGGGGTGGGTTCGAACCACCGTAGGCAACGCCAATGGATTTACAGTCCATCCCCTTTAGCCGCTCGGGCACCTACCCAATTCCTGGAGCCGATGGAGGGAATCAAACCCCCGACCATTCGATTACAAATCGAATGCTCTATCATCTGAGCTACATCGGCAAGCTGCGATTGGAGACAAAAGTTTATTGAATATACGTGGTGCATAAGCCCAAGGCAAAATATTTCATTATTGCATGATTAATCGGATAATTTATCCCCTTCGAGCGGGTTGAAAACCCGCTTCTCCGCGTTCTTATTTTCCGGGAGCATCGAATCGGCGGGATAATCATGCCCGGCACCATCTTTTTGCGACTGTCTTTTTGTATCCACGAGTTGTCCATCAATACAACTCCCCGATAAACCGTCGGGGACCCCCTGCCATGGTATTTGCGGGGATTTCAGCCTTTTTCCGACCTATCGTAGGTCGTCTATCACCTGGCACGCCTATTGAATTATAGTTATTCAGCAGTCGAACCCTCGTTCAAGAGGGGAGGATCATCATGACGGTAAAAGTCGTAGTGGCAATTGTTCTTTTGCTGATAATGTTGGATTCACCCGTGACCCGGTCCCTTGACTACCAGGCTCTTCGTGGAAACGTTGTCCCGAGTGCTCTGGAACAGTCGGAAGCCGTGAGCACGGGCATGAATCTCATGAATTGCGGCGATTACTCCGGATGCACGCTCGTCAGAATCGCGAGTGCAACCAACGGACAGGAGGAGATCCCGCGGTTGCCATCAACGCTTCGGTCGGCAGGGATCTCCCTATCGAGCTTGTATGTCCGTACAAGAGTTCCGGCGTCTGCATTCAGGCCTTGACGGATGGGTTCAGATGTCCGGGAAGGGTGGGCACGGGGGGCGTCACGTGACACGCCCCCTTTCCCTTGAATCCGAAATGTATCTTTTCAAAACATCGCTTTGCGGAACCCGCTTTATAAGGAGGTTTTCATGCTCGGGAAAAAAATGGAGGAGGAGATCAGGGCGCAGATCAACCGGGAGATGTACTCGGCCTACCTCTACATGGCCATGTCGTTCAAGGCCGCCGAACTCGGGTACAAGGGCGCGGCAAAATGGCTCATGGTGCAGTACCATGAGGAGATGGTCCATGCGATGAAATTCTGCGAATACGTCGCCGACCGGAATGGAAAGGTCGTCCTTACGCGCAATCGCCGAACCGGGGGCGGCATTCGCCTCGCTTCTCGACATGTTTACAAAGGTTCTTGCACACGAGCGGACGGTCACCGCAAACATCAATGCGCTCATGGACCTTGCCGTACGGGAGAGCGATCATCCCACGCAGGCGCTCCTCTCCTGGTACGTCACGGAGCAGGTGGAAGAGGAGAAAAATGCCGCCGAAATCGTGCGGGCGCTTACCATGATCGGCGAAAACCCGACCGCACTGTTCTTGTATGATAAGGAACTCGGCCTCCGCACGGTTACCGTGCCGACCGACTTCAGCCTCGGCGTGACCGTGGCAATGAAGGGTGCCTGACCGTGAGGACCATATAAAACCGCACTTTATCAGCCACCGGAAAGGAGTTTTTCGTGAAACGGTACCTTTGCAATGCGTGCGGTTATTACTATGACCCGGCCGTCGGCGACCATAGATGCCGGCATCCCTCCCGGAACCGCCTTCGAGGACCTGCCCGACGACTTGGGTTTGTCCGCAATGCGGCGTGGGCAAAGAGGAGTTTTCCGTCGAAGAGTGATCCCGTGAACCCGGTAATCGCTAACGCATCGGCGACAGGTCTCCCGAAAAAATATCCCTGCCCGGATTGTCGTTTCTGCCAATGGTGCAGCGATGAGCGGTGCCGTCTGTGCCGGGGTACTGCCGGGGGAGACGGCGCCAAACGCCATTTGTGCCGGGAAAAAGGGTCATGGCCGTCAATAATTGTGCGATAGTCATTGCCGGAGCCTCCGGCGACCTTGCAAAACGCAAGCTGATCCCCGCCCTTCATGCGCTCTTTCTCGACGGAAGGCTCGGAAACGAGAGCATCGTCGTCGGCTCGGGAAGATCCGAGTTTACCGATGAATCCTTCCGCGACCGATTCGATTTTGCCGACCCGTTCCGCGAGCCGTCTCTATTACCAAAAGGGGATTTCCGGCCTGAAGGAGCGTCTTTCGTCACTCGGTGATTTTTCCCGCTTCATCTTTTTCCTTGCCCTGCCCCCGGAGGTATATACCGCTACCGCCCGCGAACTTTGCAAGGAAGGATTCGGCCAGGGAGCCTCGATCATCATCGAGAAACCGTTCGGGTACGATTACGCCTCGGCCGAGCGGCTGAACCGAGAGCTCACCGCCTGTTTCGATGAGTCGCAGATCTTCCGGATCGACCACTACCTGGGCAAGGAGGCGGTCCAGAATATCCTCGTATTCCGTTATGCCAATGCGCTTTTTTACCCGATCTGGAACAGCCGGTACATCGAGTCGATCCAGATCAGCGCGCTCGAGGATGCCGGTATTTTCGAACGGGGAGCCTATTTCGACCATGCCGGCATCATCCGGGACATGGTGCAGAACCACCTTTTGCAGCTCCTCTGCCTCCTCACCATGGAGGCGCCGACCACCCTCTCGTCGGCGGATATCCGGCTGCAGAAAATCAGCCTGCTTCGTTCGATGTCGGTCGAGGCGTGCTTTCGCGCCCAATACAAAGGGTATCGTTCGGAAGCCGGGGTAAGGCCGGATTCGACCACCGAAACGTTTGCCGAACTCAAACTTTCCATAGGGGACTTCCGCTGGACCGGCACGACCGTGACGATCCGCAGCGGCAAGGCCGCCCCGCGAAAGGCTACCGAAATCGGATTCGTGCTGCGCCCGCTGCCGAAGCTGCTCTTCAACACGCAGGGCGATATCGCGCCCAACCGGATCATCTTCAAGATCCAGCCCAACGAAGGAATCATCCTCGACCTGTCGAGCAAGGTGCCGGGAACCGACGCCGCCATCGCCGGCACGCACATGAACTTCTGTTACCGCGACTCCTTTACCGGAGAGATTCCCGAGGCGTATAAGCGACTCCTGCTCGATGCGATCAAGGGGGACCGGACGCTCTTCGTGAGCGCCGAGGAAACCGAGGCGGCGTGGAAGCTATTGGAGCCTGTTCTGGACAAAGGTGAGCTTGAATTCTATGAGCGGGGAACGATGCCGGAGAGCCAACTGGGAATTGATTGGATCGACTTTGAGACGTATAAGGGAATTTGCTCATAATACATGGAAAAATGTTTTCATAGCGTCAACGCTCATCGATAAAAAATATTACCGGCTCGAATATGGCTTTGAGGCCCCGCTCGACCTGCGGTCCGATGAAGGAAAATACGCCTATATCAAGCGTGAAAAACGTGCAAAGAAAACATTCAAACAGATTGCCGGTGAATTAGGAGTAACGAGAAACACGATCCCCGCAATTATAAAAAGGGTTGAATCGAAAGGGAAGGCGGGTAAGCCTGCGCCGTCCGCCCGACGAGGTTCAAAATGACCGGTACATCGCGTAAGCTACCCGACCTTGCAGCGCGCTCTTTCCGAGCTATGGTGGTGAATCGTATAAACCGGGAGAAAAGCCCTGAGCGGCGCAGGTATGCGGGGGTAAAAGCGTCCGGCTGCCCTATTTGAAGATAGCATCATTCGACCACTATTCGGACGGGGTCAGCATTACCAAGGATTCCGGCTCGGGAAACCCGATGGTTTTCAAGACCGGGGAGGGGTGGTTTGTTTATAACCTGGTGAAGCATTTGGCGGCTGTGGGGGCGAAATGAAGGAGCATTAGCATGTGCAGGTACTGTGCGTGGTAACCTGGATTTATATGTCTTTCCATTAAAATCTAATATGGGCAAACGACAACATTATGTTCCTCGGATATATCTTCGAAAATTTTCAGAAAATAATGCAACAATTCGTGTTTATTCCATAAAGGCAAACCGCTTTGTAGCTGAAGAAGCATCCATTTCCCGTCAATGCTATGCGAATTATTATTATGGGAAAGACCCTAATATCGAGGAGAACCTCTCCGAAGTCGAAGGCGCCTTTAAAAAAGTATCTGACAAGATAATTGCTGAGCATGCTATCCCGGATAAAAAATCCCCTGATTATCAGGTAATACTTCTTTATATCATTTTTCAGCAATCTCGAACTCCTTCAGCCGTCGCCGAATCAACAGAATTATTAAATAAATTGATGAAGCAGATATTAAAGAATTATATCAAACTATCGCCGCAGGAAGGAATTACTTCGGGAAAGGTTGATTCAGTTAATTTGGAATTTACAGAACCTGCTGCGTTCACAATTTCTACGGCAATTAAAGCATTCCCTTTACTATTTGATCTTGCTTGTAAACTGTTAATTAATCAAACAGAGATAGATTTTATTTCGACTGATAACCCGGTAATAATTTATAACAAATATTATCAAAACAGCTTTCAGGATCATTTAGGATTTGCATGCAAAGGATTGATTATTATTTTTCCACTTGATTCAAAGCACTGCATCATTTTATTCGACTCAATTATGTATAAAATCGGTGGTAAAAAGCTTCATTCTAATGTTGATATTTGTAATTCCCATGATATCGATCAGCTTAATATTTTGCAAATGATAAATGCGACTGATATTGCATATGCGCCTAAGATGTCAGAGACATATATTAAGACTCTAATGTCAATAGCAAGCCCTTACCGTAACATCGAAACAACCTCTATCAAAAATATTGCCATTAAAAAGCATGGAAAGCAAACAGGCGCAATTATTCAGCATTCCAAAAAAGGCATTAAATATAATCTAGAATTAACTTTTTTGCGGATAAATCTTAAAATACCAAATGATTATCTAACACAACCAATAGCGCGCGATCCAGTATTATGTTCTGTATA
The DNA here is from genome assembly GCA_963846695.1 of uncultured Fibrobacterota bacterium. Classification (GTDB taxonomy): domain Bacteria; phylum Fibrobacterota; class Chitinivibrionia; order Chitinivibrionales; family Chitinispirillaceae; genus BOG-1184. Next base: position 213,291 of record CAWJXL010000014.1, read on the forward strand.
TGAGCAGTTCTGCAAAGAAGTGGATGAAAAAAAGTACAATTTAAGCGATTTCGGTTTATATCTTATAAAAAAAGGCTATGCCGTCTAAAATGCTGATTTCATGCTAAGATTTATGTATTTTCATTTGCTCACCGGAGGTCCTATCCCGCATGCCCGATAACCCCACAAACAGCCCCTGATTCCTTGCCGGAATTGCCTCTTTAAACCTCGTTTAATGCCTCATTATTGCCTGTTTAACCGGGGTTCTACCACTCGAACGGAATGTCCCATTACATCTCTTCAATCTCTTCAAATCCCAACAGCCATATACATTTCTTCAGCACCGCCCTGAAAACTCTTCACCAGCGCTATCCTGAACCCTTCCGCCTCGCTCCCGATGACCGGGCAGGCGTGGTAAAACTCGTTGAAGCACTGCGCCAACTCGAAGGCGTACACCGCGATAGTGGTCGGTGAGAGCCTTCCATAAGCGCCCTCCACGGCATCGGGAAACGCCTGGATTTTCTTCACCAGCCGGACTTCGTGGGCATCGAGTTCCTTTATTTCGGGCGACGTTTCTCCCTCCCCCGACGCCTTCCTTAAAATCGAGGACGCCCGCGCGTAGCTATACAGACAGATACGGCCCGGTATCGCCCTCGAAGGCAATCGCCTTCTTCGGGTCGAACACCATCGTCTTGGCGATGTCCACCTTGAGGAGCTGGTATTTGATGGCGGCAAGGGCGATCTTCAGGCTTCGCTCTTCGACGGCCTCTACCGGAAGCGCATAGCGCGCCGCGCAGTTCCTCTGCGGCGAGCCGTCGCGTCTCGGCGATGAGGTCGTCCGCATCGACCACGGTCCCCTCGCGCGACTTCATCCTGCCTTCAGGCAGTTCGACCATGCCGTAGGAGAGGTGGACGATCTTTTCGGCGATCGGGTAGCCGAGTTTTGCAAGGAGCGCCTTGAGTACGGTAAAATGGTACTCCTGCTCGTTCCCGACGACATACAGGGAGAGATCGCACCGGTGCTCCTTCTCCTTCAGGACCGCAAGGTGGAGGTCCTGAACGATATACACCGACGTGCCGTCTGGCCGCAGAAGCACCTTTTCGCTCCCGCCGGCGGCGCCGAGGTCGGCGCAGACGGCGCCGTCTTCTCTCGTGTAAAAAATCCCGCGCGCCAGCCCGTCCGCGACGATCTCCCTGCCGCTAGCATAGATATCGCTCTCGAAATACTCCTTGTCGAACATAATGCCGAAAAGCTTATAGGTAGCCGCGAATCCGTCGAGCGCCCAGCCATTCATCCTTTTCCAAAGTCCCACTGTTTCCGGGTCGCCGGCTTCCCATCTGCGCAGGAGCTCCTGCGCCCGCCCGTTCCAGGATTCGTCCTCCCTGGCCTTCTCATTGAACAGAACGTAATAATCGCCCACGAAGTGATCGGATTTCTTTCCGGCGCTTTCGGGAGTCCGCCCGGCTCCGAACTCCGCATAGGCAAGCATGGACTTGCAGATATGGACGCCCCGGTCGTTGTTGATGGAGCAGCGGACCACGGTGTTGCCGCAGAACGAAAGGAGGCGCGCCACGCTTTCACCGATGGCGATGTTGCGCAGATGGCCGAGATGGAGCGGCTTATTGGTATTGGGGGAAGCGTATTCCACGACGACCCGGCGCGGCAGGGTTAGCCGGCCGAACCCCTCGGCCGGGGACGCGGCAAGCATGTCGCGGGCCATTGCGCGGGGGTCAAGAAAGAAATTAAGGTACCCGGACACGACGTCGATACGGTCGATATACGGCGAAGCGGCTATTTTTGCGCGAAGCCCGGCGGCGATCGCGGCCGGGCTTTTCTTGAAAACCCTTGCGAGCGGAAAGCAGGGAAAGGCAAAATCCCCGAGCGTTTCGAGTGGCGGCACTTCGATCAGCCCTTCGATGTCGGCAGCCGTTAACCGCTCCCCGAGAGCAACGGAAAGCAGGTCGACGATATGACGCTTCATGGGAGTTCCCCTATTTTACCGGGCGGTCATCCTGGGTCTTCCCGACGGCCAGGCTTACCATTTCAAAGGTATCCTTGTCGAGAAAGGTCTGCAGAAAAGCCTTCTCTCCCTCAAAGGTCTCGGCCGCACCGTGAATATTGCTGCGGGCAATCATTACGTAGATGGTTTCGATGGCGGCCTTCGCCTTTTCCCGATTCATTTCGGCGGGCGAAGCGGACGCCGTTGCGCCGGGGTTCGACTGAGTGCCGCCCGCAACCAGTTGAATATCATTCGACGCGGTCTCCCACTTCGGATCGAGCAACTGGCCGGCCGTCGTTTCGAGGAGCGCGAACGCCTCGGGTATGAGGTACTGGCGCAGCAGGGGCTTCTTGTTGTCAAACATATGGTACGCAACGCGGCCCTTGCCGGTTTTAATCATGTCGTAAATTTCCGAGGATATCTGCATGGCGTGGGTCCGGTTCGCCTGAAATTCCAGTTCGGCTTTTTTCTTCGCCTCCGCCTCCATGCTGTCGAGCCGGGCAAGTTCGAGCCGCTGCCGGGCCTCTTCGATCGCCTCGATGCTGTCCTGGTGCTCGCGCGCCTTTCTGACTGCCTTCTGGCGCATCTCCTCGAACACATCGTGACTTCCGTCGGCTTCGGACGCCGCCGCAACCGCATCGACCTCACGGCCCACGACATTGCCCTGTTCGACCGGCGATCCGTTGGCAAGGATGGCCTGGTCGACCCGGCCGGCCTTTTCCCTGCTGACCCCCGCGGCGTGCACCACTTTATTCAGGTATTCGCTCGCCGCGTCGCTGCCCTTTGCCTTCAAAATATCGAGGTTAACCTGTACCAGCGAATCCTCGCAATGCTTGAGCGCGCTGGTGAGTTGAATCAAACGTAAAGCGCAGGCGCTGTCCCCGGTGAGAAGAATCTGCCCCTTTATCGCCGAAAGACGATAATCGGCATCGGCAATGAGGGAGCGGGCGCGTCCGATCCCGGCAACAACGACCAACGCGGCCGCGCTGTCGGCCTCGGCGTTGATGGCCTTGAGTTCCTGAACGGACCGGTCGCAGGCCGATACGCGCTCCTCGAGACTCCGGAAGGTGGATAAGGGGATTTCAAAAAGCTGCCGGTTGCGCAGGCAGTAGCGAAACTCCTCATCGGCCTTCTCCGCATTTCCGTAGATCAACTCCTCCTCGAGCGCGGCCATCACGGTCCGTGAAAGGGTTTTCGCGCGGCTGCCTATCGATTTCTCCATCGTGCCGGCCCGCTGCGGATCGAGCTCTTTCATCCGGGCCTGGAGCTGCTGGAGCGCGAAAAAGTCGGGCCGGTCTTTGCTCACCTCACGGTTATAATCATCGACGAGCGCCGCGATGGTCGCCTGCCCCTGCCGGACCTTCTGCAAAACCAGATCTTCCTCCTCAAGGGTAATCTGCCCTTCGAGTTCGTCCACTTTCCAGAGCACATACGATTCATTACGATCCCCTCTGGCTTCGGCCCGCAACCGCGCCGCGACCGCCTTCGCCTCGGCGATGGCCTTGGCCCGGGCGAACCCGACGCCCTCGACGGAGGCTCCTTCACCGAGAAGATAGATCGCCCGCATGATCGTGGTATCGATATAATCCTTGCTCAACTCCTGCTTGTACTCCTGGGCGCCCGCTCCCCTTACCATGCCGTACAGGGAAAAGGCCGCCATTGCCTCCAGTGCGGGAGGAATCGTCCCCAGCACTAGGGCTGCGACAATCGCGATCGGCCGGCTATGCATGGCGCTTGACAAATCTTTCATGGGAATGTAATACAAAAGGGTGAAGAGTATCGCTTCTTCACCCTTTTCACCTGCGTGTTCGTTAAACGTTCACAAGGTTAATACCGTGCTCCCTTGAGCTTGGCCTCCCTGATTTTTTCCTGGAATATCGACTCCTCCACCTTCAGGGCAGCGTAATCCTTGGCTGATTCGATGAGCTTGAACTCGACGCGGCGGTTAAGCGCGCGGCCGGCCGCCGTATTGTTGGTCGCAACCGGCCTGGTTTTGCCGTAGCCGATGGCGATCATCGACGAATCCGGAATACCCTTCGAAATCAGGTAGGTTCGGACCGAGGCGGCGCGGGCGGCAGAAAGCAGGAGGTTCAGATCGTCGCCTCCCCTGCTGTCCGTATGACCCTGGACTTCATATCTGAGAGTGGGATACTGCTTCAGGAAACCAATCGCATAATCGAGCGCCACAAACGAGGCGGGAAGCAGTTCCGCGCTGCCGGTTTTGAAGTTGATATCGCGCAGCCTGGTATTGAGCGTTTCCATTTCCTTGACGCTCGGCTTCACCGTATCCGCCTTCTTCAGCGTATCGGGACATCCGTCCTCGTCCTTATATCCATTGTAGTTTTCCGGCGCCTGCGGGCATTTGTCGAGGCTGTCGGGTATGCCGTCCTTATCCTGATCGAACACCGGGCAGCCGTCATTTTGTCCGGTACCGGCAAGGTTCGGACACTGATCGACGGTGTCGGAAATGCCGTCGTTGTCGTTATCGTAGTCCGGACACCCGTCCTCGTCCTGGAATCCGTCTTTATCTTCGGGAACATCCGGACACTTATCCACGGAATCGGGAATGCCGTCATGATCGCGGTCGTATTCCGGCACCACGACATACTTCGGCGGGATCGTCATGCCCCAGTTGAAGCCCAGCCCGGCGGCGAGTTCCACACCGTTCCTGGGCACAAAGTACAGGGTTCCGACCGCCTTGTACGCGGCATTCATCTGGAAATATTTGCAGTTCAACCCGATGCCGAGGGTCGAAGCCATGATCTCGGGGCCGCCGACGACAAATCCCATGCGCACCGGAACGTAACCGTACAGCGCGCCTGCTTCGCCGCCGATCGAGAGACGCGGGATATACGAACTGCCCGGATCGCTGGTGAAGCCCTGCTCGTAATTGGCGCTGACATTGGCATATTGAGCCAGATAGCGGGTATCGGTCTTTGACAGGTCGAATGTCCGGGCATAGCCGAGGTCGAGCTTGAGGGGAAGCATGTAGGCAAAGCCATTGCCATTGACAAGTGAGTCGTTCGTGGAGTCGGAAATCGAGCCCCCGTTGGCCTTGAACAGGGAATCGAGCCCCCTGGCGGTTTTGCTCCCGAATTTATCGATGACCTGGGAAAGATTGTACCCGTTGAGCCCGGCGTTCTTGAGGTTATAGGTCACGGTGCGGACCTGATTGAGCCAGAAGATGACGCCGAGGTCCCGCACATTGATGGTCAGGGCGCCCGTTTCATCGTACAGAATGCCGCCCAGATCGATGCCGATACCATGACCGGTGACCGGCGGCAGAATGGAACTGGTAAGGGGGTCGCTGTAAAGCCAGGGGCCGCTTAATCCCGTACCGGCGGTCTGCACGGTCAAGCTGCCGTTCCCCACGTATCTCTCCGCTCCGTTCGTATCATAGCGCACCGAACTGCCCGGACTGCTTTCCGCATGAAACATCTCGTGCCCCATGATATATTTGACGCCCAGGCCGCCGGCGCCGTAGCGCAGGCCGAAGAAATCGTTGAGCGCCGGAACCGTCACCGGAAGACCGACACTGAAGGTGAAATCGGTCGTCCACAGAGCATCTGTCCGCATATTGGAAAAATCAAGCGATTGTCCGCGTTGGATTCCGAGAAACGCAAGATCGAGCGCGCCGGAAGGCAAATACACCTGCGCATCCGCATGCGTGGTTACATCGAAGGCGAATCGATTCATTGCGAGGCTCAGCAGCGTGGCCTTCGCTCCGGAGTAGATGGTGATCCCGTTCTTGAATAAATCGGCCAGCTTACTCGCGTTTGAAATCTTTGCGGCCTCCGATGTATCGGATAAATTGACATTATTAAGGCTGTTCGCCAGCACCTCCGAGAGATACGATGAAAGCTGCGTGGTATCGTTGGTCGGGTAGCGGGTAAAGGGGTTGAGCGCGAGCTTATTGCTCCACAGACCCGCCGCGTAATTCGTGATCGGAACTACCATGAGTCCGCAGGTTGGAATCCGATCGACGCCCAGAAGCGCCGGGTTCTCCTGCGCAGCCTCGGTTGAAATTCCGATTGCATTTCTTGTCTGCGTGCCCAATGCATTCACCGGGTCGTCGTCAAGCGCATACCCAAAAGAAAAACCGGCAATCAGCAGCGCCGCCACTCCATGCATGGTCGTTTTCATTCGCATAAACCCCTCTTTATAGGTTGGTTTCTTGGAAGCATGAGTTCCGGATCCCATTAATGCCAAATCAGAAGCGAATCCATGTTATTGTTGCCGACGAGATGCATCCAGGAACGCACTTTAATAAAATTCGTATCAATCAAGGCGTCGCTGCCCATGGGCAGGAACCTTGCTTCCCAGCGCCAGCTGGCGCTATCAGCCTGCAGAACGCTGTCAATTTGCCACTCGTTCAGCGCCACGGTATCAACCGCCGTGGAGTCGCGGGCGGGAACCGGGAAGCCGCCGGACCCGAGCAGATTGATGTACCCCGCACCGCGGGCCCGTCCGGTATCGGCGATATACGCCCACACCGAATCGAGCGGCAACGAGTCAAGTGCATTCATGTGCGCCTTCGGAGCCATCAATGCATAAAGATTCACATAAACATTCGTCCGGTTGAGAAGGGTCGAATGGACCGTGGCCTGTATGCCGTCCATCTTGGTGATGTACCGCGTCGCCTTTGGCACCTTGAACCGGCTGGTGCCCAGATCGAGACTGGTCGAGGAATCCACCTTCCAGGTGAGCACGGCGTTCATGCGAGCCGTGACGTCGGCTTTGAGAAACATTTCCCCCATGTAGAGCTTGTAATTGGGATCGTTGGGATTCGTCAGTTGATTGATCGCCCTCAGATGCGTGCCGACCGGAACCGTGACCCCAACCGCGACATACATCGAATCCGGGAATTGATTCACGATGGCGCCGATGTTGGTCGGAGCAAGCCTGAATATCGAATCGTTGACGACATTATGCAACGTGGCACTGCTGTCCACCATGACCGATAAACTGTCCGGATTAAAAATCGAGTACCGGATACCGAGCGTATCGATCATCGCCCGCCGCGGGGTCAGGGGTGTGCTGTCGGGCAGGTTCGGCGTCAGGAAGATGTCCGCCCAGACCTTGTTCAGGATAAGTTTACCCCGGAGCGAGTCCTTGGATGCGCTGTCCCAGGGAAACGGCACCGCAACCTTGGCGGTGTCTCCGGAACGGACATAGGGAATCATCACCGTGCCCGCCATTTCCTGGAACTTGAAATTAGGAGCCCTGATTGAAAAAAGCATCGAATCGCCGGAAGAAATCGTGACCGTAGCCCCGACGGGGGGCGCATTCCTCACGGTATAGACGACGCGGGAAACAGACGAGTCTTTGGTCGAATCCCAAATCGGGAAAAGCCGTGTGCCGGAAAGAACCGTTTTCATATATATCGGAACAAGTGAATCACCCACTCCAACCGGCGTGAATCCGTTGGTGAGTTGCCCGAAATAGTTGTTAAATGAGTCGGTAGGACTTGCACTACTCAAACCGGCGGCGGTAACTATCGAGTTCTGGACACAGTACGGCGATGCCCACAGATTCATCTGCGTGACGTTTATCTGAAGAGGGATATGCGTGTAATTGTAAAAAACATACAGAAAATACCCGTTTTGAATATCGATATAATCCACGTTGAGCGTATCGGTCAGGGTATAGTCGTTTATCACCAATTTGCTGAAAGAAATGAGGCTATCCATAATCTGAACGTAGCTTGCCAGTAACCCGTTGCAATTGAAGCCGAACGTAAGACTGGTTGCCGCGCTGGCAGAACCCTGGATGGTGATCGGCAAGGTGCCGTTGGTGATCGTTTGCCCGGCTACCGCAACATTAAGGAGAATCGAGGAGTTCGGTCCAAGAGAGGTGACCGCCTGATTGTTGCCGAGCATGCCTACGGCCAGATTGGTAATGGTCGCCGCGGAGTTATTGGTAATCGTCACCGTCATTTGAGGAGAACTTGCATCGAACGTTACCGTTGTAATTTTTGGCAGCGGGGTGTTTGCGGAGGCGTTGAAAGAACCCGCCGGCACGGAAACCGTCGCCGAATAGGCGGGCGCATTGGAAATCTGGATGGGTCCGACCACGGGATGGAAATCCTGCGATTTCATGGAATCCTGTTTCACGTCATAGGAGATGCTGTCGTCCCGCAGGATCGAAAAAACGGCGGTATCACCTTTCATCGTATCGGCATAAAGAACGCGGGGATTGGCGGTGTCGTAGTAAACCCCCGTATCCTTCGCGCTCCTGCCGGAGCCCAACAGGTCAATCTTCTGGCCGTTGATCTGGGTAAACAGATTCGTCATCTGCTGGGCAAGAAAGAAAGTGTCGTTCGTCAGCGGAACGTCGATGACCGACTGCCATCGCAGGGGCGGCTTGTTGGCCGTGTTGCTGCACTGCCACAGCAGGATAGAAGAGGCGGCAACGATGACGGCACCTGCGAGTTTCCATTGTAGCTTTTTGACGGCTTTCACGGCACGTCTCCTTTCAAAAAATGAAAGAATCAGTCTTATATTTCTTGACATGAAGAGTGTAGTAGCTCCCCCTCCAAAAAATAATGATAGTGGTTATTATAATTTTCGCAGAGATGAAAAGCAATTAAAACGAGTAGAGCCGTTTTTTTTCAATATACTCTCCTACCGCCTCGGGGACGAGATAGCGGCACCGGTAGCCTTGTGCGAGATACGATCGAAGGAGCGTTGCGCTGATGCCCCATTCCGGTGCGGGAAAAGGAAGAAAGTCGCCGCCGGCAAGCGATGGGGGAAGCGCAAGCGAATAGCCGGGACGGTGCGCGACACAAAAGGTAACCATGGCAAGAAGCTCCCGATACCGATGCCAGGTTTCTATCTCGTGCAAATTATCGGAACCGACGATGAAATAAAACCGCCTTCGGGGAAACACCCGGTGCAGCTTTTGCATGGTATCGAACGTGTATGAGAAACCGGTTTGTTGCACCTCATCCTCCCAGATCTCAAAGAATGGCTCGCCAGCCGTCGCGAGACGAAGCATTGCAAGTCGATGCGGCGCCGATGCACCGGGAAGGGGCTTATGCGGCGGGCGGCCGGCGGGAATAAAGAGCACTCCGGATAACCTGAAACAATCAATGGCGAGGGCGGCGATTGCCAGATGACCGTTATGGATCGGGTCGAAAGTTCCGCCCAGAATCCCGAGTGGAATCGTCTCCTCCCCTCTTCGTCGGAGCGCGACTGACTTTTCCCGGTCATCATCACTCTTTGCAGCGGGTAAGCAGCTCCCGGGCCTTCGCGGCGATCTCGCCGGTCGTTTCCTGAGCGGTAAGCTCATCAAGCACCTCTCTGGCTTCGGCTCTACGGTTGAGTTCAATCAGCAGCTGACCCATATTGAGCCGCGCCTGCGCCTCAAGGTCCGAAGCGGGGTAATCCCGGATAAATTCCTTGTAATAGATAACCGCCGCCTCTTTTTCCCCTTGTTTCTGGTAAAACTTCGCGCTGGCAAACTCTTTCGCCGCCAATCGTTCCACCGCTACCTTAAGGTATTTTGCCGCACTGTCGGCAAACGCGGAGGAAGGGAAACTCTCAAGGAAATCCTGGAACAACCGCTGCGCCTCGGCTATTTCGGCCTGATCACGATCGATTGACCGCGATGACTTTAAAACGCAGTACCCGATCCTGAAACGGGATTCATCGAGAAACGGCGAGCGCGGGAAATCCTGCGTGAGCCTGCTGAACTCCAGCTTCGCCTCGGGATAGAACTTCATCTGCATGAGGCACATGGCGAAGTAGTACTGGGCCGTGTCCATCATCTCGCTGCCGCTGCACTTTTCCTTCACCTCATCGAGAATATTCTTTGCGCTGTTGATTTTTCCGGCATTATATTTTTTGATCGCAAGAGCCAGATGCGAAGCGCATATCGCGCGCTGCGACACGTTCTGCCGCCGGGAGCCCGCACAAGATCCCCCTATCACTACCGCCGTGATGCAGCAGCACACAAGCAACCAATACCGTTTCATTCCATTGCCTTTAAAAATGGTGAATTTGTTTGCTTAAAATAGAATATGCTTGCTGTTCAGTGCGAGGATGGCGCATGTCCCCGGATCCGCTCACCGCCGTCCGGGCGCAGTGTCCGCAAACAGCTCCCGATTGTATTTTTAATTTATGTGGTCGGCGGCGCGGTTATTGCCGTTAGAGAAGAATTTTTCCGCTGTAAGCGAGGGGAGGACCGTTAATTTCATGCAACGAATGTTTCTGCACAGCAAAATCAGGGACATCCGCCTTACCGACGTCAATCCTGATTATGAAGGCAGCATCGCCATTGATCAAGAGTACCTTGAAAAGGCCGGTATTCTTCCCTACGAAGAGGTCCATGTATTGAATCTTTCTACCGGCGCGCGAATCGTGACCTATGCCATTACCGGGAAGAGGGGCTCCGGATGCATCGAACTCAACGGCCCGGCCGCGCGCCTCGGCATGGTGGGCGATGAGATCATGGTGCTCACCTATGCGCTCCTGGACAGTGCGGAAATCGGCGGGCATGCGCCGACCATCATTTCCATCGATCCCGCCCGACAGAGCCGGTGAACGCACAAAAAAGCGCCGATACGCCGATGGGAGCGTCACCGAAAAATTTACCCGTTTTTTTAATAATCGGCCTGATTCTCGTGCTCGCCATCATCATCGGTTACCTCCGTCGCCCGACTGAATTTACACTATCCTCGCCGGATGCCGCCGCGCCATCAGTCCCGTATCTCGGGCCGGTTCAGGTGTTGAACGGGTGCGATGCCGTCGGTGCGGGCGAGGGGATGGCCGACTTTCTGCGCGCCAGGAATTTCGACGTTAAAAATATCGGCAACGCTTCCGAAAGAAATTATCCCTATACGCTCATTATTTCACGGACGAAAAATATGACCGTCGCATACCAGCTGAGAGCGGCGCTGCATACCGACCACTGCGTATTGATTCGCAACGGCGAGGAAACCTACGCCGCGACCGTTATTATCGGTCCCGACTACAGGGAAAGAATCCGATGAAAAAAAAATCAAACCAGCCCCTTGCGGGAATCCGGCTCGTCGATGCCATTGTCGCGGCGGCACGGGATACGTTGGCCGAGGACATAACCGTGATCGATCTCCGCGAAGCCGAGGCCATGGCCGACTTCTTTGTCATCTGCGGAAGCGAAACCGATGTCCAGAACCGCGCCATCGCCGATGCCATTGTTGACAAATGCGTTGAATGCGCCTCGCGGCCATGGCACTGCGAGGGAGAGAGCGAGGGGCGATGGGTGCTCCTTGATTTTTCCGATGTGGTGGTTCACATCATGCTCAGGGATCTGAGAACCTACTATAACCTCGAAACCATGTGGTCGAGGGGGAAGCGGCTCGATTACTGATTGTGCGTCGGCATCGGGGCGGCCGCGGGCGGTTATCGGTTCTTGAAGTGTTCGGCCAGCGTATTGAGCTGACCCTGCGAGGGACGGACGCGCGGGCCCTGCTTTCCGAGATTCCTCATCGAGAGTGAGATGCGCCGCTTTTTGGCGTCCACCGTGAGAATCCGGACATCGACCCTGTCGTGAAGCGCCACCACCTGCTCGGGAGACTCGACATACTCATCGGCAAGCTGGGAAATATGGACAAGACCGTCACACACCGCGTTGATGTTGATAAAAACGCCGAAGGGCGTGATGTTGGTGACTTTCCCGGAGACGATGGAACCCTCTTTGAGTTCGGCAAGCTTCAGCTTGCGCTTCGTTTTCTGAAGCGAAGGACCGGCCGGCCGGATCGATGCCCGGAGCTGGGGAATCAGTTTTTTCTCCAGGTAAATCTTCCGGACATAGTCTTCGGTCGCGAATGACCGAAGGATTTCCGGATCGTTCATGATGGTATCGAGTGAGACGCTGATCTGCTCCCCCGCCTCTTCAAGCCATGCATAGTGATCGGGATGAACGAGCGAACGGTCGCGGATATCTTCGCTGCCTGGCGTCATAATGAAACCGGCGATGTTCCGGAATATCACCTCGTTTATGCCGGGCACCTTCAGCAGCGCGTTCTTGGAAGCGATTGCCTCACGGACGTCCGTGGCGCGGATATTCTGCAGGACTTCGGCGAGAACGCACGAAAGGCGGGCAATCGGTGATTCGACGACCTCTTTGACGGTTACCCCCTTATGGAGGGCCGAATCGGTAAGAATGCGGTCGATAACTGCAAGGAACCTGTCGCTCGGCACCGCCCGCTGGAGGGGATGCACCGAATAGAAGCCGACGCCGATGTGCGGAATGAGCTTGATCGGTTTGAGGTACATGAGCGCAATGCCGTAAAGCTTACGCATATCCGCATCGAGCAGGGTTTCGAATTTTTTCGACACCCATTCCGATTCGCAAGGGTTGCGATCCGCAGCATCGGGCTTGTTCCGGAAGGCTGGCGGAACCGGTTCGTTCTCTGCGGACCGGGCGATGATCTTTGCGAGCGCGGCCTCCGCGGCGGCGGCCTGTTCGTTATCGCAGACGATGATTTCCGTGGGATGATGGCGAATGAAAAACTGCCGCATGCGGTCGTAGGAAGCAATGGAGCCGTCGGCAGCGCGTTTTTCAGAGGTGGCGCCCAGCAGGTCGCCATGGCCGCTCACCACGAGAAACTGCATGTGCTTTACCGATGAAGCATCGACGATGCAGAGCGTGCCGCGTTTCTCCTCCTCGGCAAACTTCTTCTCAAGTTCGGGAACCATCCCCGCAGCGATCGTTTCCCACGCCTCATGCTGCAGGCGGATTTTGACATCCCGTTCGATGATCGGCTGGAGCAGACGTTGCCAGCTGTCATCGATGATTGCACACAGAAGATCGAAACCGCTGAAATTCGGGATTATGAATGAAATGATGGCGCAGGAGTTCGGTGATGCGGAAGAGTTGTACGCCGAGCCGGCACCGGATCGTTTTTTCCTCTTCGGCGGCAAGAAGCGTCAGGATTTCTTCCTTAGTCAGTTCCGCGATGGGAAATTCTTTCCCGGAATACCGGGAAAACCTTTGATCCTGCCGGTTCTTCGGCGTTATCTCGAAATAGCCATCCTCATAGGCGAAATCCCGCACCATGGAGCGAATCGTTCCGTCGTAGGCAAGTCTTTCAGCCAAGACATCCTTTACGCCCTGTATCACATCGCCGGTTGTTTTGAGAGAGGGATCCCTGCCGATATACTTTTCAGCATAATCTTCAATAGGAAGGCTCTGTTCCTCCTGGCGGGCGATGAGGTCGGCAAGCGGCTCAAGGCCTTTCCTGGCGGCAAGCTGTCCCCTGCTTCGCGGATTCGGACGAAGGGGCAACAGCATATCGTCCAGATCGAATGCGTCGGTTGTACAATTAACGCGTTTTTCAACGGACGGGGTGAGTTGATCGGCCTTTCTCAGCGCGTTGAGGACTCGTTTCTTTTTCGAATCGAGTTCTTCCATTCCCTTCAAGAAGTCAAAGATTTCCCACACCGCCGCAATCGGCAGCTCGACGGCGACTTCGGGCAGGTACTCGGCCAGGTAGTACGGGGTATCGCCCTTTTGGAAAGCATCGCACACAAGCCCGGCCATGGACGCTGAGAGGTTCCATTTCTCGGAAACTTGCTTCGCAAATTCGATCATGAGGTCCGAACTATAAGAGGATTTTTAATCGCAATCGGATGAAGAAAATAAAATATGCACACCCTTGAGGCAACAAAACTCTCGCAACCCGAAATGAAAGAAGCGAAGAAGTCGCAGGACTCCCTCGCTTCAACAACACTGATACTTTTCCGACTGCTGACTACTTTTTCTTCTTTTTTGCCGCCGCCGCCGGCTTTTTCTTGGCGACAACTTTCTTTTTTGCTGCCACTTCACTACCTCCTTGAGGAAGGAAATGATGGTGAAAGGATTCGGCTGTCGACCGTCCGGTTACGATAGCCGCTCCCGGACGAACCCGCCGTTTTCAAAAGCTTTTTTCAGCCTTCGATGACGTCCTTACTTTACTTGCAGCAACCAATAAACCTCTGCTTGTTTGAAGCATATCTATAAAATAAACTTTCCACAAGGGGAAGTCAATAAAAATCTTCATACTTTCAATTTTTTTTGCATCGGCGCCGCCCCTCCGCGGGAAAAAAATTCCCGGCCTTGACGTGAAAATTCGCTCCATCCCCGTTTCAAGCAAAATTCGCGCGTACTTTCTTCGAACCGCGGGCCATGTTCACGAACTCGATCGCCTCGAGGGGATCGTCCGTGATTTTGATCAGATCAAGGTCGTGCGGCGACACGTATCCGTGCCGTTGCAGCATGGAGGCATCGAGCCATTTGAGCAGCCCCTGCCAGTAGGCTTTACCCATCAGAATAAGCGGCAGCGACTCGACCTTGTGCGTTTGCACGAGCGTAAGCGTCTCGAACATCTCATCCATGGTCCCGAATCCGCCGGGCATGATGATGACCGCGGAGGTGTATTTGAGGAACATCACCTTCCGGCAGAAAAAGTGGCGGAAACTGAGCATGACTTTCAGGTATCGGTTGGGAACCTGCTCAAAGGGCAATTGAATATTGAGCCCGACCGAGATTCCGTTCTCCTGCGCGGCACCCTTGTTGGCCGCCTCCATGATGCCGCCACCCCCGCCGGTAATGACGCCGTAGCCGTTGCGCGCCGCGAGACGGCCGAGAGCGACCCCCATTTTGTAGTATGGATGATTTTTGCGCGTCCGCGCCGAGCCGAAAACCGTGACGCACGGCCCGATGGTCGAAAGCATTTCAAACCCCTCCACGAACTCCGCCATTATCCTGAAGAGACGCCACGTATCGCCTTGCTGAACACCGTTCGAACCGTTATGGGTAGTGTCGGGCATGTTTGAAAGCTCCATCTCTTAGTTGACAAATATTTGGTGAACGCGTTCGTCCCCCGCCTCAGTGGTGGATTTTTAAGATATATCGAACGAAATTTGCCGTGCAAGATGTCTTCTGAACGATGATGCCATAAAATGCGGTGAGGGACAAAGCAGTACCGGTGTTTTCCACTATATTTATAGGACAGAACAATGAACCCCGCCCGCCTTGCACAGATATATCTCCGTCTCAAACCGTTTCTTGCAAACGAAGGCGACCTTTTCCTTTTTGTCGATACCGCATCCCAGAAACTCTTCCTGTGCCGGCAAACCGCCGTAGCGGGTTCCTTCCCCATTTCAAGCTCCTCGGCCGGAATCGGGAACCGCTCAGGCTCGTTCAAGACGCCTTACGGAATCCATCGCATTAGGGAAAAGATCGGAGCGGAAGCGCCCCCCTGCCGTATTTTCCGCAACCGGGAGGATACGGGCATCGACTGGCGCGATGGTTTGACCGACGAAAATCCGATTCTCGGTCGGATCATGCGTCTCGAAGGACTCGAAGCCGGGCTGAACAGGGGACCGGGCATCGATTCGTTCGACCGCTTCATCTACCTTCACGGCACCGGCAGGGAAGCGCTGGTCGGCACGCCGCAATCGCAGGGATGCATCGAGCTTCGCAACCGGGACTGCATCGAACTCTTCGATGCCGTACGGGAAGGCACCATCGTCTTCATCGACGCCGCTCCCCTGCCCCTTGACGGCTGCTTCTGCTCGCAGGTGCATTTCATCGGCATCCTCGGAAGCGGCATGAGCGCCCTAGCCCAGTACCTTGCATGGCTCGGCATCGTCGTATCGGGATCCGACCGGCTTCTTGAAAGCAAAGATGTCGAAGATGTCCGGACAAAACTTTGTGAATGTGGCTGCAACCTTTTCCCGCAGGACGGATCCGGCATCGTCGCCTCGACCGATGCCGTCTGCCTGTCCACCGCCATCGAGGAGTCAAACCCGGATATCATCGCGGCGCGGGAACGGAATATCCCGATCTTTCACCGGTCGGATGTCCTGGCAGCGATCATTGCCTCAAAAAAAACCATCGCCGTGGCGGGAACCAGCGGCAAGTCAACCGTGACCGCCATGATCTTCGAGTTCCTTTCCGCCTGCGGCAAGGCACCCTCGCTCATAAGCGGCGCTCCGTTGCGCCGTCTTGAAAAGGAAGGCCTCATCGGCAACGCCTTTTCCGGAACCTCCGGCCTTCTCGTGGTTGAGGCCGACGAAAGCGACGGCACACTTGTCAAATACCATCCGGATGTCTCCGTTTTCCTGAACATTTCGCGTGATCATAAGGGTATTGAAGAGGTTGAAGCCCTGTTCGCAACCCTTGCGGTGCAATCGGCATGGAGCGCAGCGAACGCCGACGATCCGGGGCTTGATCGCCTTCCGGTAACCCTGCGGTTCAACAGCCGGATGCCGGGTCGGGCGGGAGCAACCTGGAAACCCGATGCAATCGAACTCGAACCCGCCGCAACCACGGTACGGTACCGCGGCAGTGCACTACGGCTGCCGCTGTACGGCGCGCATAACGCCGAGAACCTGTGCGCGGCGCTTTGCGTATGCGAGCACTTCGGTTGCACGGGTGCGGAGCTTTCGAAAGCGGCAGGAAGTTTCCAAGGGGTTGCACGGCGTTTTTCAGTACTGCACCTGCAAACGGGCATCTACGTCGTCGATGATTTTGCCCACAATCCGGCAAAGATAACGGCGGCGGTTGCCGCAGCGCGCGGGCTTGCACGTCGCATTATTGCCATTTATCAGCCGCACGGATTCGGGCCGACCTGGTTCCTCAAGGACGATTATATCGCCGCCTTCCGCTCGATCTTCCATGCAGATGATGCGCTGTTGCTCCTGCCGATCTATTACGCGGGCGGAACCGCCCTGAAAACCATCGCTTCCGAAGACCTCATTGCCGGACTCGAAGAGGTGCCGTTTGTCGCCAAGGCGATTGCAGACCGGGAAACGCTCCTGAATGCAGTGGCGGAGCGGGCGGCACCCGGCGACTGCATCCTGCTCATGGGAGCACGGGATCCGTCACTGCCGGCGCTCGCGAAATCGATTGCTGAACGGCTGAGCGGCGAGGAACGCCTGCGTCGCCTCGCCCCGACGGTTCCAACCGACTGATGAAAGAACCGGGAAACCGGTCAATGAAGGGAACTGATACCATGCGGCGCTCGCCATTGAGGATTCTCACCTTCCTGTTCATCCTTCCGGCCGGGCTGCGCGGGCCGATTTTATTACCGCAACCCCTTCCGTCGGCAATTCGCCATACGCAGTGGCGGTCAATCCGGTCCTCAACAAGATCTATGTGGCGAATTATTTCGAAAACGACGTTTCGATCATCAGGGCGAACTCTCTCCAGACCTCAAAGGTGACGACCGGGCACTATCCCCGCGCCGTGGCAATCAATCCGTTTACGAATAAAATCTACGTCGCCGACTACGGCAGCGGGAATGTCACCGTGATCGACGGCATCACCGACCAGGGATCGACCGTGGCGGCCGGAAATGGGCCCTGCTCGATTGCGATCAGCGCCGATTCTGACAGAATCTACGTAGCGAATTCCGGCAGCGACAGCGTCACCGTGATAAATGGCGCCACGAACCAGGAAAGCGCCATTCCCGTCGGACACGTTCCGCTCGATGTGGTTTTCAATACCGCTTCCAATAAGGCGTATGTCGCCAACAGCGGGAGCAACACGGTTACGGTGATCGATAATGCCACCGGCGCAACGGCATCGGTCGCAACCGGGACCTACCCGGCGGCCCTCGCGGTCAATCCATTTACCAACAAGATCTATGTCGCCGACTACTACGGCAACACGGTCACGGTCATCGACGGCGCCACCAACCAGACCTCGACCCTTGCCGCCGGCGCCAATCCCGATGCCCTGGCCGTCAATCCCGTCACCAATACCGTTTATGCGGCGAACGGCGGGAGCAACACCCTCACGGTCATCAACGGCGCGACGCAGCAGACCTCGACATTCGCAGCAGGCGACCTCCCCGCGGCCGTCGCGGTCAACCCGATTACCAATAAAGTCTATGTTGCGAATACCGGCGACAATGATGTCACGATTTTCGACGCAGGGAAAGGAACAACAATTTCGCTTTCAACGGGATCTGGTCCGCTCGCCCTTGCGGTGAATCCCCTGACGAACAACATCTTTGTGGCCAACGGCGCCGCCAACTCGGTCTCGGTGATCGACGGATCGAGCTACGATACCGTGACCATTGCCGCCGGAGCCCTTCCAGGCGCCGAAGCCGTCAACCCGGTACTGAACAAATTGTACGTAGTCAATACCGGCGCGGGCACGGTTGAAGCCATTGACGGAGCAACCAACGCCGTCGCCTCGATCGGCGTTGGAAAAAATCCGGTCGCGATAGCTGTCAATCCGATCACCGGGAAAACCTATGTCGCCTCCGACAGCGCCAATACCGTGACGGTCATCGACGGAACGACCGGCCAGACCGCCGCGGTTGCCGTGGGCCTGCAGCCGTCCGCACTCTCCGTGGACAGAATAAAAAACATCGCCTGGGTGCTCAATAAGGGCGACTCGACCGTCAGCGCCATCGACGGCGTTACCAATGCTACGACGACGTTCCCGGCGGGAAGCAATCCCGTCGCTCTTGCGATCAACGAAGCGACCGGAAGGCTTTACGTCGCCAATTACGACTCGATCGGCACGGTGACGGTTATCGACAAGACAACCGGGCATTCCCATACCGATTCCGTCGGCCCCTACCCATCCGCGATCGCAGTCAACCCGGTAACCAACCGGATCTATGTGGTCAACGACAGTGTCAGCGCCCTGACCGTGATGAGCGGCGTCACCGACAGCATCACGGGCACCATCGGCGTCGGCGCCGGGCCGCAGACGCTTCTTGTCAATCCCCCCGCCAATGCAATCTATGTAACCGATGCGGGCAGCAACGACCTCATGATCATCGACGGCGCTACCGGGCTGTCCACGACGGTCCCGGTCGGCACCACTCCGTGCGGGGTCGCGCTAAACCCGGTGACCAATCGGATTTATGTGGCGGACGCCGGTGACAATCTTGTAACGGTCATCAACGGCGCCGGCAACCAGACCTTCACCCTGGCCACGGCCGCCCCTTCCGTTGCCATTGCCCTGAATCCGGTCGTTGATAAGCTCTATAGTGTCAACCAGAGGGCGGGCACGGTGACCATCATTTCAGCCAACAACGCCGCGTCGGTGCGCGTATCGGCCTCTCTTGACGCGGTGAGCCCGCCGTCGTCCGTTAGCGCCGCGCCGGCCCTTACCGGCACCGCTGTTGACAAGTGGCCCACCCCGGCCGCCCATGAAATTCTTGCGGTGCTCTGTGCCGCCGGCATCGACCAGGCGACATGGAACCTCGCCGGGGGCCGGAGCGGTTTCGGCTCGGATTCGGCCGCCTGGAGCTGGACCTGGGAAGGGCAGTCACTGTTCCCCGGTGAAAATTTCCTCCGGTGCGCCGCCCTCGAATCCAATGCGGCGGCCACCACGATCTGCGGGCCGGGCACGCCGTTTACCGGTAATGTTTCTGTTTTTCCACTCTACCTCATCGGCTCCTTCTCCGCAGTGCGGCAGAAGGGCGCGATAAAAACCCGGCTCAGCGAGGTGTCGATCAGCCGTTCGGGCATCGTTTACTCATTGCCGCAGGGCGCCGTCGTCTCGGTCACCCTGCTCGATCTGCAAGGAAGGAAAATAAAATCGCTGTGCAATGGATTTCAGCGGGCGGGAACGTATCGGATTCGTGCGCCGCTTGCAGGATTGCCTGCCGCGCATTATCTCGTGCTATTTAAAGCCGGGACGGCGATGAAAGCGAAGTTGCTGTAAAATATATGGGGAAAACCTCACGTGATGCGTGCTACACCCGTTCCTGCGAAACATCATCTTCCAAATTCGTGCTGTACAGTCTCCCCATAAAATCGTTAAACTCGTCGCCGCGGGCCTCAATCGACTCCTCTTGTATCTCCCCGTACAACCCCTCCTCACGTTCCTCACCTTCATCATATTCCAACGACGATTCGGCGTAGCCGCCGATCTCATCGGAAACATCCGGCCGAGGGGTGAACCCCGCGGGCATGACCATCCGCCCGACGGCGCCGTAGCCCGATTCATTGCTGAAATCATCGGCATCGGAGCATGCAAATGTCACCTCTTTCGCAACAACCCCGTTCATGGCATCGCAGGAGCGCGATCCGAGGTTATCGGCAATCAGCATCCTCCCGGAAATTCCGTTTCCCGCATAGGGTCTGCCCGGTCCGGCAAACAGGTTCCGCTGAATGACGCAACTTGCGCCGGCATCGATCAGCACCCCGGCGACGCGCGCCTCACCGGATGCATCCGGATTGCCTGCCGCGCCGGGAGTGCCGCAATCAACGCAGGTATTGCCTTCGATGATGAGGTTCGCCGCCGCCTGACGGGGAGGAATCAGGGAGACGCCGCCCGCCTTGACGGCATGATTGCCGCAGCGAACGATGCAGTTGTTGGCGACCGTATGATCCGGGCCGTGCACCGAAATGCCGTTCGCGCAATCGAGCACCCGGTTGGCCTCGATCACGCTGCCGCACCCGGCGCCGATCCCGATGGAGTTGTTCCGGCTCCCGATCACCAGGTTCCCGCGCACGATCGTGTCTCCGCACTTGACAAGAATCCCTTCGAGGCCGCTCCCCTCGACGACGTTGTACTCGACGATATGCCCGCACTGACCCGCATCCGTATCGCCGGACCCGATCAGGATCCCGTAATCGTAATTGACAAAACGGTTTTCCCTGACCACATGGTCGGTGAGCGGCGCGCCCACCTCGGGGTCACCGCCGCTCACCATGAGGCCGATGACCGCCCTCGAAGCGGCAGGGTTCGCCCAAGAGGGGGCGGAACGTTCGAACAGGCAATTCTCGACGAGGTTCCACCTTCCGGCGGCACCGCCGAAGAAAAGAGTGCAGGAGCCCGATAAGCCGGTCCCGCAATTGATAAATCGCAGATCGGCGAATCGGTTGCGAAGGCAGGCGCCCATGACCGACAGCGCCCCGTGCGGCGAATCACTGAAGGTAAAACCGGAAACGATACAATCGCAGATATCGTAGAAGAACCAGCAGGCGCCGCGGATCACGACCCCACCGCCCTCTTCCGCCGCAATGCGGATGGGATTATGGATGGTGCCCGAAATATCGAAGGTGACGTCGCGGGAGTACACACCGCTTTTCAGCACGATCGTGGTTCCCGGCTTCGTAATCGCCAGCGCGCTTTCAATGGAGCCGAACGGCGACTCAAACGTACCCTCACCCGAACCACCGGAACCGGATGCGACCCAGAGCACCATGGGGTCTTGCTTGTCAAACATCCTCATCCTTCCCGCTGCTCCTTCTCCTTGCCCTTGCCGCCCTCCTTTTTGCCGAAAAACCGGGAGAGTTTCTCAACCGCTTCGGGAGCCATGGAGACCAGCTTGTTCAGGACGGGATCGGAAGGGGTAACCGCATGGACATGCACCCGCCCGTCGCAGACCGACAGAAAGGCAATGGGGGTGATGGTGATTCCTCCGCCCGTGCCGGCGCCGTTGGCGATTTTTTCATCCCTGCCTCCTCCGCCCGCCGCGAACCCGATCGAAATGCGCGACACCGGTATCAGCGTGACCCCACCGACGGTGATGGGCTCCCCGACCACGGTCTCGGTTTTGGCAATATGCTGAATCTGGCCAAGCGCGGTGCTGATGACATCAGAAAGTGACATGGAGCCCTCCGATACTGCCTGAAAACTTTCAAAATTGAAGAAAATTTCGTCCTGATTTAGGTAAAAATATAATGGGCCTTTCGGAACTATTGGAGATTAAGGAAACGGATCAAATTCGTCAGCATTATGTATTTTTTCGGCAGTCTTATTCCGATCTGAACCGGTGTCCCCCTTTCCTCAGGCAGTAAATAGAGACGGAGATTCGACGTACCATGACTTCACTATCGTTAGATACCCTCGTCACCCGGATCGCGCGCAATGCCCGCAAAGCGGCGCTCTCCCTGCAGAGCATGCCGGTCGGCTTGATCAACAGCGCGCTTACCATCATGGCGGACCTGCTCCAGTCCCACCGTGTGGAGATAGAACGGGAGAATAAAAAGGATATCAGGTTTGCCGCTTCCCGAAAGCTGAGCCCGGCAATGATTGACCGTCTCACCATTGCCGATAAAACTATCGCTTCGATGGTACGGGGGGTGAACGAAGTCGCGGCGCTGTCGAGTCCGGTCGGGCAGGAGTACGACCGCCGCGTCCGTCCCAACGGACTCGTGATTTACAAATTGCGCGTACCGATCGGCGTTGTCGGGATCATTTACGAATCGCGGCCGAATGTCACGGTCGACGCAGCCGCCATTTGCCTTAAATCCGGCAATGCGGTCATACTCCGAGGTGGGTCCGAGGCGCTCCATTCGAACCTGGCTCTGGTAAAACTTTTCCGCACCGCCCTTGCCAAAGCGGGACTTCCCGCCGACGCCATCGGAGCGATTCCGGTCAGTGATCGGGCGGCAATCGAATGCCTGCTCCGGCAGAGCGATTATATCGATCTCATCATCCCCCGCGGCGGGGAGAGCCTCATCAGGATGGTTGCGGAGAAATCCCTCATTCCGGTAATCAAGCACTACAAGGGAGTGTGCCATGTGTACGTTTCGCGTGACGCGGACATAGGTAAGGCGATTCCCATCGTGGTGAATGCAAAGGTGCAGCGGCCCGGGGTCTGTAACGCCATGGAAACCCTGCTGCTCGATGCCGCACTTCCCCTCGAAAGCCGCCGTGATATCGTACGCGCACTTCTGGATAAGGGCGTCACCCTGTTCGGCGACCCGGCATCGTGCAAGCTCTCTTCTGCGATCAAACCGGCGACGGTGGACGACTGGAAGGCTGAGTATCTCGACTTGCGGCTTGCCGTGCGGACGGTCAACGGCGTCGGCAAGGCGATCGAACATATCAACGAATTTGGTTCCCATCACACCGACAGTATCGTTACGGAGTCGCCCAATGAGGCCGAACGGTTTTTCCGGGAAGTGGATTCCTCGTCGGTCATGGTGAACGCGAGCACACGGTTTTCCGATGGCGGCGAATACGGCATGGGATGCGAGATCGGGATTTCAACCGATAAGCTGCATGCCCGCGGTCCCATGGGAGTGGACGACCTTACGACCTACAAGTGGATCGTCAAGGGCAACGGTCAGGTGCGCGCATGAATCTGCTCTCTCTGGTAAAATTCGACGACAAGGGACTCGTTCCGGCCATCGCGCAGGACTTGTCTTCCGGCGAAGTGCTGATGCTTGCCTTCATGAACCGCGATACGCTGGCCGAGACGCTTGAAACGGGAGTCATGGTCTATTACAGCCGCGCGCGAGCAAAGCGTTGGTTTAAGGGAGAATCGTCCGGCCATATACAGAAGGTGCGGGAGGTTTTTATCGATTGCGACGGCGATACGCTGCTCTTCAAGGTCGACCAGACCGGCGCCGCATGCCATGAGAACTATTTTTCCTGCTTTTTCCGGCAGGGCATTGATGGAACATGGCGGGTGGTACGAAAGGAAATCGACTGACGTTACGGCAACGGACGAATCAAAATACCGGGAGCAATTAAAAATTCCATTCATGGTTCGACAAGCCTGTCCTGAACTTGTCGAAGGACAAACAATATAACATTTGAGGTCTCCCTTTTTATTTTCCGGAGCCGCGCCACTTTGTCACCTCACCCCTCCATTCCCATCGTCGAAGTATCGCTCGACAACCTGCTGCATAACCTTGCGCAGCTTCGCTCCCGACTGCCCGAGGATAAGGGGATCATGGCTGTTGTCAAGGATAATGCCTATGGTTGCGGCTCCCGGATGGCCGCGCTTACCCTCGAAGGTGAGGGGAATGTCCGTTTTTTCGCCGTCGCCCTCCCGGCCGAGGCTTTTTTTCTACGCAAATCAGGAATAAAAAGTCCGATCCTTGTGCTTGGCACGGCCACTGCCGACGACCTGCAGCGGGCTCACCGCAGCGATATCATTTTTACCCTGAACGATCTTTCTGATATTACCAAGTGGCAGTCCGCCGGCGTGCCAGTCCGATTTCACTGCAACATTGATACGCGAATGCATCGCCTGGGGATCATGCACGCGGAGATCGCCGCGGCGGTCGATGCTCTCAAGCGGGCTCCCGCTCTCCGTCTGGAAGGCGCTTTTACCCACCTTGCCAATGCCGACGAGCCAGGAACGGCAACCGTGGCCGACCAGCTGAGACTTTTTTTCGATGGCGTCGCGGCGCTGCGGCAAAGCGGGTTCGACCCGGCCGAGGTTCACTGCGCCAACAGCGCAGGGCTCATCGGGTTCGGCCTGCCGACCGGCTGCACGCTTGCGCGACCGGGAATCGCGCTCTACGGTTGCAGGGCTGATCCCCACCGTGCATTTTCGCTCGACCTTCGGCCGGTCGTTTCGGTTAAATCCCTTATTGTTAAAATAAAAACGGTTTCCACGCATACCCCCATAAGTTACGGGGGCACCTATATCACTAGTCATGCTACGCAAATCGCCACGGTCGCCCTGGGCTACGGCCACGGGTATCCGCGTTCGATGGGTAACCGCGGCATGCTCCTGATAAACGGCAGACGCTTTCCCATCGTCGGCAGAGTCACCATGGATTATTGCATGGTCGACGCCGGAGCCGAATCTGCCGTTAAGGTCGGCGACGAGGTCGTCGCCATCGGCAGCCAGGGAAGCGAGCGCATCACGGCCGATGAAATCGCCCTGCTGCAGGGCACCATCGGCTATGAAATTCTCTGCAACCTGAGCCAGTCGCTCGACCGTGTTTACGTGAGCGATAACAGGGTCGTTTCCGAGGAGAAGGGAAGGATCTTCTGATTATGGATCAGTGGCTTGACTATTCTGATTTTCTTGATAAGGCGCAGGAGCTGATCGACCTCGGTCTTTACGAGGAGGCAAAATCGCTCCTCGAACAGCACGAGCACTCCTTTCCAGACGAGTGGGAAATTTTATTCCTCCACTCCCGTATTTGCGCGGAGCAGAACCAGCCCGAGGAGGCTATCGGGTATCTCAAGAGAGCGCTGCTCTACGATCCGGAAAATGTCGACTGCCTCACCGGGATTTTCTATGCGTATGCCATGATGAACCAGCCGGAAAAAGGCCGCTCCTATCTCATGGAGGCGGAGCGGCTCCACCCGGAACATGAACTCGTGCTTTCCGCCCTCGTCTGGTACTATACCGAAACATACCGGCTGTCTACCGCCATCGCCTATTTCGAGCGTATTAAAAACAAGGGAAGCTCAAACCCGGAGACCTTCAGGAACGGCGGGATTGCTTACGACCGCGCTGGAGAACCGGATAAGGCGATCGAGTGCTTTAAAACCGCCCTGGAGCTTCACCATAACTATGATGAGGTCCGCGAGCTACTGTCCGACCTTTACATTGCAACCGATATGCCGCAGAAAGCGACGGAACTCTATAGGGAGGCGCTGGAGGAATCACCCCAGAATATTCGTTACCTGTCGAGGCTCACCTACTGCCTCACCCAGAATAATGAGATAAATAAGGCGATCGAAACCGCCAAGGAATCGATTCGGTTTTACCCGAATTCGCCCATCGGTCACATCGATCTTGCCTATACCCATCTGAACAACAATGACCTCGATTTGGCGCTGGCCGCTGCGGGCAAGGCCTTGGATATCGCACCGCTCGATGCTGAAAGTTTCAGGGTCAAGGCCATCATTCTCTCGGACCAGGGGAAAAATGAAGAGGCGGAGCGGTGTTTCGAAACTGCGGCGTCTCTGGATAAAGATAATATCGAAATCCTCCGCGACTATTACAATCACCTCCGGAGATGCGGCGACGATACAAAGATGGAGGAGATTATTTTCAAGGCCATCTCTCGCAACGACCCCTCCTGCGTCGAGGACTACTGGTTCCTGACCGACTACTACAAGGAGAAAAAGGAGTATCTTAAGGCCCTGCATTACCTTCACAAGGCCTATAAAATTCGTCCCGGCGAACACGACTTGCTATCGGTCCTCGCGGATATCTGCATCGCCACCGGCCATCCTCGCTTTGCTCTCAGGTTTATCAGTCACTACGTTGCCCGGGCAGGATGGAACGATTTTATGAGCCAGATGGCTGAATATCCGGAACTGCAGGAGAAAAGCATTCAAGAGGGTCTGCGTTTTTTTCGCTTTTACGGAGGACGAAGCACGGATTTCCGACGCTATCTTTTTTTAAAAAAATTCCGTAAGTTTTCCCTTATCTCCCTCAATATTTTCATGCCCGTTGCCGGGTTAACGCTGTTCCTGGGCATCGGCATACAGACAAAAGAGGAATTTACGATTTTTTCCCTTGCCCTTGCTCTTGCCATGCTCGTTGCAAATATTCTGATCCGGCGATGGGGCGGAAAACTGTTCGCACATTCCTAAAGTGAACCTCTAATAATTAGTTTATTTGTTCTTCGACAAGCTGCTATGAGGACGCGGCTTCAAAGACGCCGTAGCGTCATCGCCGGTTCGGAGATTCAGACCCTGCGGGTGAGGGACTCCCCTCGAAAAAGGTCGTTCTCAGAAACTCCTCCTTGAATTCGGGGCCTCGTATCGCGAGTCCGGCGGAAATCATCGCCTGATAATCCGGATCGATTTCTCCACCGTACCTAGGATGTTTGATTACATCGGTCAATACAACGGATCCCGGAAAATTTTCGACAAGATCCGCCACATCGACGAGTTCATACAACGTATGGACGGCTTCGGAAGTATCAAAATTTCTGATATCGGTCAGGTCCGTTTCAAGCGGGAACAAAACGCCGTTTACCGTTGATCCGGGATCTTCCACCAACCCTAGATAGGTCCAGCCGTCGTTATCGAATGCATTCCATTCGCGCCGATACCCTTTAAGCCGGGTTACGATCAGATCGCGCTCGGAATAGGTTATTGTCAACCCCCTGCCATTGATTCCGTCGGCATAAATCAATGATCCGTAACCGAAGATATAAACTACGTTTGCCATACCGTTACTACATTCCTTCCATCGGCGATTTCAGCCGCCGGTTACATTGATCGTTATAGTATAGCTCTCTGCCTGCACCGAATGTGGAATTGCAACTGTTGCCGTCCCCGGCGTGACCGCACGAAACCGGTAGAGCTGCGTTGGTCCGGCGGGAATAGCCGGCATTACAATATCGCTCGAAAGAAACTGAACTGATGAAGTCGAAATCTCCGGGGTTTCATACTCTCCAGGTCCTATCGTCTGGAGTTTGATTTCTATACTCCAGCCGACTGCAACCTTAACCGTGTCCCCGCTGTCGGCTCCGGAGAGCGTAAGGACCGACTGATTTTCACTATTCTCGGTGGAACAATAGGGAACGATTAAAAACAAGGCAATAATGGAAATGCCGAAAAAATGTCGCGGAATCAGAAGACTGCAATGGCCCGGTTGAATGTTTTGGACCTGCATCCCCATCTCCATTTTTTGGCTCTTCAGGCGGTTTTAAACCGCAGCGTCACTTATTCGGTCTGCACCCCACGTGGTTTTGTAAAATAACCTCACCCGATACCGCAGTCAAGAAAAAAGGAAATCCCAAAACATAGCAAAAGTAAAGGAGGTGTTAACTGAAATGAAAACCGGTAAGGATGCGCCAATAGAGCATGCAAGCGATACATCGCCACTTTTTCAATTGAATAATTTTTTCTCATTTATATTCAATGTGTTATAAAGACCATTTAATCTATCACCTTATGGCAGGTTCGCGAATTTTTCTGAAAACACATTCCGCAGGCGAGGTAAATTCTTCCTGCCGGGCGGACAAAAAAGGCAGACGCGAGGTACGCCTACCTTTGAATGCCCTTATGAGGCATCGGCCCGGAGATCCGACATCCTCAATTGATTGTATTGATGCGGGAAACCAGCTTCTGATCGCCACCTTCCCACACTGCGTAGAAGAGACCGCTTCCCAGCGCATGGCGATTAATGAACAGCGAGGCGCTCTTCTGCACACCGGTTACATACACCGATCTGCCTTCGCAATCGACGATGCGCAGGACACCGGCTGACGGAGGGCAACGGAAAGAAATTCCCCTGGCGCTTGCAGTAACGGTCAGCCTGTAGGCCTGCATCGGGCGAGTCTCTTGCCGCAGGACCGAAACGCCGGGGTTGGTGTACGTTTCGGCAGGAACGGCCAGCGTGGTCAGGGTAATGGAGTCGGCCGCAAGGCCCGGATAGGTTGCCTTCACGGTAAAGGTACCGGCGGTCGTGGTAGTGCGCAGGAAGCCTGCCGCCCGGCCGCCGTAGGCTTTAATGAGATTGCCGCCGAAGAAAGTGGCCAGCGCCGGGTTGCTGATGGTAAAGGTGACATTGCCCGAATCCGAAGAGATCTGCTTGCCGGCCGCATTGCGCAGAGCGGCAGTAATGAGGAAGTAGTCCGAGCCGGTTG
This sequence comes from uncultured Fibrobacterota bacterium, assembly GCA_963846695.1. Classification (GTDB taxonomy): domain Bacteria; phylum Fibrobacterota; class Chitinivibrionia; order Chitinivibrionales; family Chitinispirillaceae; genus BOG-1184. The sequence goes on from CAWJXL010000014.1 coordinate 241,519, forward strand.
CATTGAGCGAGTTCGTATCTGCCTCGAGGTCGATGGTCGTCGGGGTCCCGGGACGCGGATAATCCGGGGCACCGGCACCCCATTGGTTCCTGAAATACCAATAGATGACCTTCGGCACCGTAAACCGGTCGCAAACGCCTTCGAAGCCGACGGTATTATCCGGGGAGGAGTAGTCCTTGAAGCACCAGAAATGCCCGCCTGCCAGTTGCCCCGATGTCGCCAGGGTAAAGTTGAAATAATTCCACTCGCTGGCGGCATTTCCGTTATTGCCGGTATTATTGCTCGTATCGAGGTCCAGAATACTCCCTCGGGCGGAATAAGCGGTGAAGGTATTGGTGATCCGGGATTCGGTACCAACCCACGGCTTGTTATTGGTATTGATGCCGTTGCTGGTGTAGCCACCGGTGGATGTTGCATAGTTCAAGCCGATGATGTCGGGCACCGTGATGCACGGATCGTACGGGCTGTTGATGTTGGCCGACGCCGTTACTCTGGTAGACGAGTCAAGCAAATGAGCGGTAGTGTTCATGGGAGTTATATAAGGCGTGAAGTCGGTTCCGCCATTAGGCACCGGTTCATTATACAATCCCCAGGCATAGATGCTGGGGTGGTTCCTGGCCGACATCACCATCTCTCTCACGCAGCTGTCCATCCTCGCCCAGCAGGTTGCGGTCGGGGTAACGCCCCATCCCCAGCTCGGCTGCTCGACATAGAGCAGGATTCCCAACTGGTCGGCGGCATTGTAGAATGCCTGGGCGCGCGGGTAGTGCGAGCATCGGATGCTGTTGCACCCCATGTTCTTCAACACTTTTATCTCCTGGTAGTACCGCTCGTCCGAGGTAGCATTTCCCACCCAGGCTTCGAACTGATGGACGCACATGCCCCTGATCTCAAATCGTGCGCCGTTGAGAGAAAATCCGGTGGTGACCGACCAGGAAAACCATCGTACCCCGCATGGTTCCACGACGCTGTCGACCACGGCCCCGTTAACTTTCACCAGCGTCCGAACCGAATACATATACGGGCTCGACGGCGACCAGAGATGCGGGTTTGCCACCGCGTTTCTCATAGTAATATCGTAGGTGTACTGGCCTGCCGCCGGAAGGTACTGGGTTGAAGAGTCAGAATTGACGTTCGTATTGGTTGCATCGAAAAGGGCGATGACGACCGTAGCGGTCTGCCCGCCTGCCGAAGCATTCATGACAAGGGTCTTTGCGCGGATCTGCGTACTTGCCGCCGAGGCGTTGGGCGTCAAAATCTGCTGCGTGTTGACCGGGATATACACGCTGTCCTTGAAACGAAGCCAGACATCCCTGCTCAATCCGCCGTAAAGATTGTAGTCGGGTGAGGTCCCTCCCGGCGGGATGTCGGGACTCTTGACGTTATTGAGCCGAAGCGCCACAACATTGGATCCTCCGCGGATAAGATAGCTGCCGATGTCGTAGCAGAAGGGGGTATAACCGCTATTGATGTGCTGACCGATGGAGTCCCCGTTAACCCAGAGCGTGGCGGTTTCCATGGCACCTTCGAATTCAATGAAAACCTTCTGGGCCCCTGCCGGACAGACGAAGTGTTTCCGATACCAGACGGTACCCGCATAAAAAGCAGCCTCAGCGGCGACCGTGATGGAGTCGTAAGAAGCCGAATGAGGGATCCACACCGCTTGCCATGAAGCGTCACTATATGCGCTCGCTGCTGCAGCTTCTCCGGGATCGCCCTTATAAAACAGCCAGCTTTGATCGAAACCGGCCTTGCGTTTGAGCACCTGGGCCTGAGAAACCGCCGGGAATGCGATACATGCCGATAGAATAAACGGCACGAAGTACCATTTGCTGTATTTTGAACGCATATCACCCTCCTAAGGCTTATGAATATAATGCAACTTTTTCTGCATCGATAAGCACACTTGAATTAATATAAGAAATTTTCGCCATGCAGAAAAGGAAAATCTTGCTATCGGATGTTATTGTAACGAACGATCAATGTTGGAGGATCGCTTTTCTGACCACCCATGCATCGCCATATCCCATTCCGCGAAGCGTGGTCGCGCATTGTTCCGCCGTGTCTTTGCTGCTGAAATCGCCGGCAAAAAGCTTATAAAACGGCGTTTCAAATATAATGGTCGCCGGAAGGTCGATTTTCCCTTCAAGTTCTTTTTTCACACTTTGCACTTCTTCTTCTGTTTTTGCGGCAAGTACCTGGATTTTATATCGAGACGGTACAACACCATTTTCACGCTGAAGCTCCGCGGCAGAGGATGCTTTCATCCGCGAATCAGACCGCAGGGCAAAGAGGTCTGAGTCGGTAATACAAACCTCTTTGCCCCGGTTAAGGGTATCAAGAAAGGTCAAATGCACGGCGTCTTTCCCTTCAGTTCCCATAACCAGCAAGCCGGATAGGGCGATTCCTGCCGCTACTCTTCCAATCCCCGGAACAAAAGATCCCTTCACTTCTCCCCTCCCGACGGGTCCCCGGAACTCCGGGGCATTTCATAAAATAAAAGAGGCCGCAAACCTCCAAGCCTCTTTTATTGAATAATGAAATCTCCCTTTATTTCAAGAGAAGCGGGGCGATCAGAAGCGCCACGATGTTAATCACCTTGATCATCGGGTTGATAGCCGGTCCTGCCGTGTCCTTGTAGGGATCGCCGACCGTGTCGCCGGTAACCGCAGCCTTATGGGCATCCGACCCTTTGCCTCCGAAAAGGCCGTTTTCAATGTACTTCTTGGCATTGTCCCACGCACCGCCGCCGGAGGTCATCGCGATGGCCTGGAACAAACCGGTGATGATCGCGCCGATCAGAACGCCGCCCAGCGCCTGTTTGCCGAGGATGAATCCGACCAGAATCGGGGTGACAACCGGAATGAGCGCCGGAATCATCATCTGGCGAATCGCACCCCTGGTCACGATATCAACGCAGGTGCCGTACTCGGGTTTCGCCGTTCCGGCCATGATACCGGGAATGGTTTTAAACTGCCGCCGCACTTCATCGACCACGCCGCCGGCGGCGGTACCGACCGCCTCCATGAGGAGCGAGCCGTAATAGAACGGCAGAAGACCGCCGATAAAGAGCCCGACCAGCACCTTCGGGTCGGAGAGATCGAAGGTGATGCCCGGACCGAATGAACGGGAGTATTCCGCGAAAAGCACGATCGCCGCGAGACCGGCGGAGCCGATGGCATAACCCTTGGTAACCGCCTTGGTGGTATTGCCGACCGCATCGAGCGGATCGGTGACGCCGCGGACCTTCTCATCGAGTCCCGCCATTTCGGCGATGCCTCCCGCATTATCGGTGATCGGCCCATAACTGTCAATTGCGACGACGATGCCGGTCATGGAGAGCATGGCGACCGCGGAGAGCGCGATGGCAAAGAGACCGTGCTTAATCATCATATCGCGGATAGCCGGATCTGAATTGACCCCGAAGCCGCCGCCTAAAGCGAATGCTCCGAGGATAGCTCCACATATGACGAGAACGGGCAGCGCCGTTGACTTCATGCTGACTGCGAGCCCGGCAATGATGTTGGTGGCATGGCCGGTCTTGCTGGCCGCGGCGATGTGCTTGACCGGGTTGAAGCTCGTGGAGGTAAAATATTCGGTGATCATGACGATGAGGCCCGTGAGCGCAAGACCGATGACCGACATGCCGAAGACCTTGCCTGCCGAGAAAACACTTTCCGCAATGGGGATTTTAATAAGGAAATACTTTGAGGCAAAATAAAAGGCGATGGCGGCAAGAACGCCCGAGACAGCAAGCCCCTTGTACAGGGCGCCCATGATGTATTGACTCTTTCCAAGACGGACAAAAAAGGTTCCGATGACCGAGGCGACGATCGAGATGGCACCGATGAGGAGGGGAAACTGCACCCACATGCTCGTTGCACCGAAAACGGTCTTGGCGAGGAGCATCGCGGCAACGATCGTCACGGTATAGGTTTCATAGAGGTCGGCAGCCATACCGGCGCAGTCGCCCACGTTATCGCCCACGTTATCCGCAATGACGGCCGGGTTGCGCGGATCGTCTTCAGGAATACCGGCTTCGACCTTACCAACAAGGTCGGCGCCAACGTCGGCAGCCTTGGTATAGATGCCGCCTGCGATACGGGCAAAAACGCTCATGAGAGAACAACCAAAACCGAGGCCGATAAGCGCAGGGAAGGCGTGCTCCGGTGCAACGGATTTAACTAGGAAAAAAAACCCGGAAACACCGAGAAGACCGAGGCCGACCACCATGAGGCCTGTAACCGATCCGCCCTTGAACGCGATGCCGAGCGCCTTCGCAAGTCCGCTTTTGGCCGCCTCGGTGGTCCGGACATTGGTGCGGACAGTGACCATCATGCCGATAAAACCGGCGAGCGCGCTGCCGCAACAGCCGATGAGAAACCCGAGTGCGGTCCAGGGACCAAGCGGCTTGATCAAGGCGATAATCGCGATAAGTACCACCGCGACCATTGCAACGGTCATGTACTCACGCTTGAGGAACGCCGTGGCGCCCTCCTTCACCGCGTCCGATATTTCCCGCATCTTATCGGACCCTGAATTCTGCTTCATGATCCATGCCGCGGTTGCGAGCGAATAGATGACGCCCACGAGGCCGGCGGCAAGGCTGAGCATGATAATTTTAGACATGCGACTCCCTCCTCTTTATGGTGATATGATTATTGAACGGCAGCGGTTTCTCAGATGTCAGATAGGCGCGAAAAAAAGGAGTAGTAAAATACATTTCGCTTCGCCGAATTGGAAATGTCGGGCGAAAGCAAAGGCGTACGACTGCCTGAACGACTCTTTTCAGTTCCCGTGCAGGACGAAGAAAACGCCGCAGTTGTTGGCAACGGCGAAGAGAACGGCGGCAGTGTTGATGCAGAGTCCGAGGAAGAACGCTCCCCGGTACCAGGGACGTCTCTCCCGGAGGAGCAGGTAGAGGATGAGCGGAATTCCCAATTTAACAAGAGATACCATGATGATGCCGACGACGATTCCATAATGGATCAGGAAAACCCGCGCAAAGAGGTTTTGTTCCTGAATATCGGGAGTGATGAGCAGTCCGGCGGCGGTGGAAGCGAGGTCGAGAAAATTCACCACTAGGCAGGCAAACAGGGATGCCGCCACGATGGACGGATTGAGACCGATCAGTTTCGGCTCCCCTGCTCCGCAGTTCATCGACATGCCGCGCAAACACAGGAACCCACCCGGTAGAAATGATCTCACCCATGCGCGGCAGATGATTGGAAAACAATATTTTCGTTCATCGTTTATCCGACCGCCGAAGCGGACCGTTCCTTTATCGCAATCAAATTCTTCATGACCCGGGACAGATCCACCGACCTGTTTACACCGCCGAAACCGTCATGCAGGAGCCGGTAAACGGCATAGAGCTCATCGTACACCTTTTCAGCCTTCGCATTCGGCGCGTATTTGACCGGCTTGAGCGAGGTCATCTTCTTCTGCGCTTCGGGGAAGGCATCGTAGCCGCCGTTCTTTTTCCCGGCCGCCACCGTGGCCGCGATGCACGAACCGAGCGCGCAGGTCTGCGAGGAGCCGGAAATAAGCATGGTGCAACCGGTCACGTCCGCGTAGATCTGCATGAGCAGCGGATTTTTTTCCGCAATGCCGCCGCAGCAAACGATCCGGTCGACCGGCACTCCGTACTCCTTGACCCGTTCGATGATCGCGCGGGCGCCGAAGGCGGTTCCCTCGATGAGGGCGCGATAGATCTCGGGCGGCGTCGTGTACAGGGTTTGTCCGACGAGCAATCCGGTCAGCCGGGGATCCACGAGGATCGTCCGGTTCCCGTTGTTCCAGTCGAGCGCAACGAGTCCCGACTGACCGGGCAGGAGCTTCAGCGCCTGTTTTGTAAAGGAAGCATGCAATGACCCGTCGTTGCCGCATACCACCTCGACGAACCATTTGAAGATATCTCCCACCGCCGACTGTCCCGCCTCGACGCCGAAATACCCCGGAAGAATCGAACCGAGCACCGTGCCGCAGATTCCCGGGATTTCACCCTTTTTATGCTCCCGCGAGACTACGGTACAGTCGCAGGTCGAGGTGCCGATGATCTTGACGAGCGTGCCTTCCTCCACGCCCGCGCCGATGGCGCCGTAATGGGCGTCGAATGCGCCGATGGCAATCGGAATCCCTGCCCGCAACCCGAGTCTTTCAGCCCATTCGCTGCACAGCGTCCCGGCGGGCGTCCCGGCATCATACGCGGTTTCAAAGAGCCGATCGCGAAGCCCGGCCAGTTTGGGATCGAGCGATGCGAGGAACTTTTTATCGGGAAGCCCTCCCCAGTCCCGCGAAAAAATCGCCTTGTGACCCGCGGCGCAGACGCCCCTCCTGATCGCGGCCGGGTCCTTGACGCCGGCAAGCAGGGCGGGAACAAAGTCGGCAAGCTCCACCCACGACCAGGCGGCGTTGAAGACCTCGGGCGCCGAATTCAGGCAGTGCCAGACCTTTGCCCAGAACCATTCGGAAGAGTAGACGCCGCCGTAGCGTTCGACATACTTCGGCGCCCGATCCAGGGCGGCCTCGGTGATTCCAGCCGCTTCGGAAGCCGAAGTATGATCTTTCCAGAGCCAGGCGTGCGCCGCGAGGTTCTTCTTCCATTGTGCCTGGATTCCGAGCGGAACGTTGTTCCGGTCCACCGGGATAGGCGTGGAGCCGGTCGTATCCACGCCGATGCCGATGACGTCTTCGAGTAGAGAAGCCCTTACGCTTTTTGGCGAGCTTAAGCGCTGACACGACCGTGACTTCGAGGCCTTTTATGTAGTCCGCCGGATTCTGCCGGGCAACATGGTGATCGTGTTTGTCGAGCAGAACGCCCTGATGGCCGGATGGATAGTCGAAAACGCTCGATCCGACCTCTTTGCCCGTCGCGGTGCTTACAACAATGGCCCGTACCGAATTAGTTCCGTAATCGACCCCGATGGTAAAATACTCCGCCAGTGTTGCCACCTCTTTTTACTGCCTGATCAGATGATTTTTTTACCCTGACCGTAGTAGGCGTTCTTGCCATGCTTCCTTAAAAAATGCTTTTCGAGCAGCGTCCGTGCAAATGCCGGCGGGCGCTGGTTCACCGCAATCGTATGGCAGGCCATCTGCGCCACAAGCTCCATCGCCACGGCAATCTCCACCGCCTTTGCCCCGCCCGTGCCCCATGCAAAGGGTCCATGACCGTAGACAAGTACGGCCGGGAACGTCCTGGTAGCGAAGCTCACGAAACCGTTCGACGATCACTTTGCCGGTTTCAAGCTCATACTTCCCGTCGATCTCCTCAGCGGTCATCGGCCTCGTAACCGGAATTTCTCCAAAAAAATAGTCGGCATGGGTGGTGCCAAGACAGGGAATGGCCCGACCCGCCTGGGCAAAGCTGGTGGCATAGATCGAGTGGGTATGCACGACTGCGCCGATCTCAGGGAAATTGCGGTACAGGCAACAGTGAGTGGGCGTGTCAGAGGAGGGATTCAAGGACCCCTCAACCCGCTTGCCGTCCAAGTTCACGAGTACGATGTCCTCTGCCCGCATATCGCCGTAGGCGACGCCGCTCGGCTTTATCGCGACGACGCCCTGTTTGCGATCGATGACGCTGACATTGCCAAATGTCAGGTTCACGATGCCGAATTTCGGCAGCATGAATATTCGCGGCGAGCGATTCTTCCTTGAGCGATTCGAGCATGGGCGGATCCATTCAAAGGAAATGAAATATAATAATAAATGGGGAGTGCCATTAAATATAAACCGTTGAACGAAATTGAAAGAAACCGCCGGTTAACCCGATTTTATGGGAATTATATGCTTACCCTTATTTTTCCACCCTTTTCCCTTCGATCTGCGCATCGTTAAACTCTTTTTCCGTGTAGTAGGTCTTTATCAATCGATTGATCCCGACGACCTCCAGGACCCGCCGGACTTGATTCTCCTCGGCAATGATAAAGAGGGAACCTTTATATTCCTGCACATCGCAGAGGCAGTGGATGAAGAGGCTGATTCCTCCACTGTCGAGAAACGTGGCCTTCCGGAGATTGAAAACAAAATGGTGATGGCCCTTTCGAATCAATCGGGAGATTTCATGGTTGAGAATTTTGGTGCTTTCGGAGCTGTCGATATTGCCAACGATATGAATCACCTTGAAGCCGCCCAAGTCCTTTATTTCGTGCTTCATGCAGTGCCTCTCCGGAATGCCTGCTGCGGCAGGGCATCCGCCCCAGTTCGCGGTTCTCCTTCGTATTCCGCTTCTCGTTCGAATACAAGGTGACTCTTTCCGGAATAAAATACACGGCGATGCTTTTTTATGGCAAATCGGTCAATTCCGCTCAGGATCCGATCCTTTTCAGCCGGGCGCCGAAAATGCCGTCGAGCCCGTGTGAAAAGGGGGTAATGGAGAGGAATCCGAGTGCATTAATAAAACTTTGCGGAATGGATTCAGGGCATCCGATGTGCCTGAAGTCAGGATGTTTTTTAAGAAATCGCTCGACTTGCATCTCATTCTCTTCAGGTTCGAGGGAACAGGTGGAGTAGATGATGGTACCGCCCCAACCGACCAGGGTTGCCGCGGATTCGAGAATCTCCGCCTGCAGGCCGCTCAGGGACTCAATATCGGCAGGCGTCCGGATCAGGCGGGCATCGGGATGGCGATGCAGCACACCGGTCGATGAGCACGGCGCGTCCAGAAGCACCTTATCGAAAATCCCGGCAAAGGGCGGAAACCTGCCCGTCGGCAACCAAGGTGTGAATATTCGTGAGATGCATCCGGTCAAAGGTATCGATGCAGAGCCTGATTCTTGACAACCGGTCGTCGCACGCGCAGAGTGAACCGGTTTCGCCGACCAGTTCGGACATCATGGCGGTTTTCCCACCGGGAGACGAGCAGACATCGAGGATCTTCTCCCCTTTTTGCGGGTCGGCCAGCGCCACTACCCACCCGGACGAAGGAGCCTGGACATTGCAGAAGCCTTGGTCGATCGCATCGACCATATCCGGTGAAACACCCTTCTTCAGCCGGTAATACAGGTTACGGTAGCCAGTCGAAGGTTCGCACAGGGAGTGCACCTCGGCCTCGAACTGCTGTTTCGAAAGCCCCCGCATCTTTTTGCGGAGGTAAATTTCGGGCCGTTCATTGTTGAATGCCAGCAGCTTCCTCGTGTTGCCGAATCCGAGGTTGGTCAGCCAGCGCCCGATCATCCATCGGGGATGGGAGAATTCGACCGAAAGCCGCTCTGCGGGGTCCGTAAGGTCGTCGGGCGGGGTTGCAACGCGGCGGTTGGCGATAACGCGTCGCAGCACCGCATTGACCACCCCGGCCACGGCCCGCGTGTCAGGCAGATTCTTGGCAAGCTGGACGGATTCGAATACCGCAGCATGGTCGGGAACGCGATCTAGAAAAAGAATCTGATAGAGCCCCATCTGGAGGACGCGCCGCAGCATCGCATTGCTTTTCAAACGGTCATTCGACAGAAGGCGGTCGATGCAATAATCAAGCCTGATCCTCCACCGGAGAATGCCATAGACGTTTTCGAAAACAAACCGCTTATCGCGGCGATCCAGGCGCGCGTTTTTAAGGGCCGCGTCGATGATCCCCTCGAAGTTGGAGGAGCGGCCGTCAAACGTCGTGAGAATCTGCACGACTAACCGGCGAGCATCCACTAGAGAACGGTTCCTTCCTTCATATGCCTTCCCAGCAGGAAATCATGAACGCTCATGCTCCTGCGACCAGCCGGTTTCACCTCAAGAACTCGCAGGCGTCCCGGCGAGCATTGAACGTCAAAGTAGCCCGCGCCCACGACAACGACGGTTCCCGGCACCGGGGCCGCTGCGGCAACGGCCGATCTCGGGCAACACCTCCGCCGCTTCGATACCAAGTCTTTTCCCTTCAAAAATGGCAAAGGTACCCGGAAAGGGCTTGAATGCCCTTATTTTATTGAAAATAACCTGCGACGGACAATGCCAATCAATCGCCGCTTCCCCTTTGGTAAGCTTCGGCGCACCGCTTGCGGCACCGTGGTCCTGTCTCTTCGGAATCACGTCGCCCGCATCGAGGCGATCGAGCGTTTCCATAGAGCGATTCCGCCCCGAGCGCGCTCAACCGTTCGTAGAGCTGCTCCGAACTCTCCGTGGGCCCGATTGAAATCATCTTCTGCAGCAGGATCATCCCGGTATCGATTCCCTCATCGATGCGGAATACCGTTACCCCGGTTTCGGTCTCGCCAGCCTCGATTGCCCGCTGAATCGGCGCAGGTCCCCTGTATTTCGGCAACAGCGATGCATGAATATTGATGGTACCAAGCCGGGGCAGGGAAAACAAGGTTTTTGGAAGAATGCGGAAGGCCGCAACAACGAAAAGATCGGATTTACATGAGGCAAGTTTGTCGTACAGCAGCGGGTCATTCAGGTCATCAGGGGAAAAGATCGGTCCGATTCCCACCGTCTGCGCGAATTCAGCCACCGGCGACGGCGCAATCCCCCGTCCCCTGCCTTTCGGTCGCGACGGCGTCGTGACAATGCCGACAATAGCGTGCTTGCGAAGAAGAAGCTTCAATGCCGGGATGCCGAACTCCGCAGAACCCATGAACACGATTTTCATTGTCGAGCCTCGGAGAAACGACGGAGAAAATACTTCAAGGTATCCGTGCAGCCCTGTTTGAGAGGCCGTTGCCTCTGTTCGCGACCACTTACGGGTCAAACGAACCGTAGCTGTGTCGTTCTCAAACTGAATCCTTCTTTGCAGAATCAAATGGCAGACAGAGTTGGAGAGTTTAACGAACTAACCTTCTTTGTAGTGGTACCTCTGGAACGCTCCGACGAAAGCGGATCCCGAAGAAACAAATAGTTGATTTTTCCGTCGCCAATTGGTAGTTTCGGTTTCGACAGGTCTTTTAATTTCATATCCCACGAGGAGTTATAATGTCAGTATCGTTCATTCCGGCGGAAGTGCTGGAAGTCTTTTGTCGGTTTTGCGGTAAAATAACCACGAACCAGCTCGAACGGAGCATAGCCGGTAACGGTAGAACCATCGACAAAAACGCCACCTTTGAATACTATTGCACCAAATGCTTTAAAACCGCCTGCTTCTCTGGCAACGACCTTCTTGAACAGGCCAAGGAAAATGGAAAAGAAACCCGGGATTACTCCCCGCATGACCACTTCCTTATCGGAGAACGTCTCTTCCACAAGAAATTCAAGGAGACCGGCCTCGTAGTAAACAAGGACAGCGGTACTCCCAGCAGCGTTCTGGTATCGTTTGAGAAAGCAGGGTTGAAGAAGCTCGTTCAGGATATTTAACCAGTTACCGTACCGCGACTATGGGAGCGGCCTGCGGCGTTTGAGCAGATCACATTTCTACCAGCATGCTGAAGCTTAAATTCGGCGGAGCCGCGATGGTTAAAAATTCCACTGCGGCATCAAATGATACCTTTCGCTGTGCGATCGGCGTTTTAAACCCCACCCCGCAGCAGAATCCAGTCATATTGTTTCTTGTATAATCGCTCTCCCCGTTGCCGGCCAGATAGTCTTTCAGCGCCTGTACATCGCCCCAGGCGAAACTGTAGCCTGCGCGCGCGACAAGCTGGCTTTTAATGATCTCAAACTCGCCGCACGGCTCAAAGGTCAATTCGTCATCCCGTTTTTTGTCCAGGTCGATCATTGCCCTGAGTTCCGGAATCGAGGCGGGAACATACGAGATACCGGCGGCAAATTCGGACGGCAGCGGGTAGCCCTTGTCATAACCGCTCAACACCGCACCAAGGTTGCGCGCGACAAAACCGTAAATGAGCCGGGAGTTCATGAACCTGCCCTGGCAACCGGCATCGAATGCAACGCCCAGCGTCGAGTAGAAATCACTCCCGTCCTTGAGATCCTCATAAATGGCTTTTGCAGTTACCCCGGCGCTGAAATATTCCCCGAGCTTTTTTGCCCACGAGAGAGCAAAGTCATAATCATCGAGGTAGGCGTTGTCACCGGTAAATATCGGCGCGCCGTCATTACCGATATCGGTCACCGGAATATTACCACTGGTCAAGCCACAGACGCCGATGCCGAAGACCCCTTTCCCATTTTCAGGAAGAAGATAGGCGAGCGGAATACCATAGACGCCGGCGCCGTCCGAGCGGTATCCGACAACCGCCTGCTGCGAATTCACATAGCCGATCGTGGCGGGGTTTGAAAATATCCCGTAACCGTCGTTCGGCAGTGCCGCACTTGCACCGGCCAAGGCTATGGTGCGCGCGTCGTACCCCAGTTCCATGAAAGGTAAACGGCGATGTTCCCGCATTGGAAGATTGCGCGCGTACGGTTACCGGAACAATTACCAGGGCTGCATATAGAAATGCCCGACACGGACCTTTGTGGTTTTTCATTGCCTTCATGAGATTGGAATCACTGCGGCTTCACTCTTGTATACGTTACCGAAAAATAGTTTCCGTCACTCTCCCGCACTTCGATAATGGTTGCCCGGCCATTCCTGAAGGAGCTGAGTCTGAGCCCCTCCCCTTCTTTATCTTTGGGAATCAACTCCACCTCTGCAATGGCGGCAGGACGCTTTGTTATCCGGACCCGCAACCCCAAAGAATCCGTTTTCCACAATAAGGTTATTGCCGCGCGATCATCATATACTGAATCGGCGGATTTTTCCAGGGGATCTTCGAACAATTGAGGAACGCGACCCCGCAACACGCGCAGCAGATCACTATAAGTCAACGATGAGTTTGCGCCGAGGGACGGTATGGAAACAGTCTGCGAAAGGTCGAACCGGTATTCCTTATCGCGAAACCGGAGAGAGCCCCGGCCCGATGAGGCCGCTGCGCTGATCGATCCGACGGGAATCCCCAGCGGCCCATAGAAATCCGCCCTGAACGTATCGGTATCGGCCTTGACCTCGATACCGCATGCATGAACTTCACCGTCTATGGAGAACGTAGCCTCACCATAGGCCAGGAACCGGTCCGCCTGCCGTACCGGGAATAGCTGATGAATCAGCGACAAAACATCTTCCTTGTATAGCAGCGGAGGCATCGTACAACCCATCAATAACATAAGGGTCGCCAGGCCTCCCCCCCGCATCAAGCGTCCTGCCGCCAGAGGCATGCCGCTACCGTGAATCCTTACCCTGAATAATCGCCTCCATCCGCAAAATCTTCCGGCGAACCCGATCCTGATCATCGGGATTGTATTCGAGACATTTTTCATATGCCCTTCGTGCGCTGCGGGCATCGTTGCGCCTCTCCTGAATGTCGCCCAGATGCTCGAAGACCTCCGGATCGTTATGGATCCGGGCAAGAGCCTTGCCGATATACTGGAATGCCTTTTCGGTATTTCCCATTCTGTAAAGAATCCACCCATAGGAATCAAGGTAAGCGCCGTTATCCGGCTCCCTGGCAAGCGCCGACTCAAGCAGGATCTTCGCGCTGTCGAGCTTCATGCCCCGGTCCGCCCACATATAGCCGAGGTAGTTTGAAGCGGCCGGGTCGGCCGGCTGGAGCTTAAGGACTCTTTTGAAAGCAGCGGCGGCATGGGGAATATCATTGGTGCGTTCACAACAGCTCCCGAGATCGAACCATGCCGAGGCATCGGCACTGTCCAAGGCAACCGCCCTGGACAATGCGGGCCGGGCGGCGCCATACTCCTTGCGAAGGCTGAGAATGGACCCTACCAGTCGCCAGGCCCCGCTATAGTCGGGAAAACTGCCGGCAAAACGACGGGCGACGGCAAGCGCGGCATCCAGATCTTTTTCATGCACCGCTAAAAAATAAAGGTGTTCCCATGCCTCGAAATAATCTTCTTTCAGAGCCAATGCCTTTTCAAATTCAAAACGCGCCCATTCAGGCTTTTCGAGTGCCACATAGCTGCATCCGAGGAAAAAATGAATCTCGGGGTCATTGATATAGTTCCCCAGAAGAGCGGTCAGGAGCGACACCGCCTTATCATATTTTTTCCCGTAATAATAGACAATCGCGAGGGAGCGGGAATAGGCATCCCGGTGTTGAACCGAAATACGGCGGAGATATTCGTAGGCTGCCGCAGCGTCAGGGTAGTCGTTTTTTTGCAGGTAGAGCTGCGCGGCGTTGCGCGTTCCATCCTCGAATGACGAATCCACGGCAGAAGCCTTATTGAAATAAACGAGCGCCCGGGCGGTATCGCGTCTGCCAAGCGCAATGAGGCCATGCAGGTTGCAGAACTCGGGCTTCTCTCCGTATCTGGTCTTCATGGCGGTGATAAGGCTGTCCGCGGCGCCATAGTGACGAAGCGCCATCTGCATCTGGATTATTTTCAGGCCCATGCCGATCGGCGAATCACCCCTGTTGTAAAACTCTGAAAAGCAACGGAGAGCCTGCTCCGTCTTCCCCTGCGCCTCGTAAACGGCACCAAGATTATAATAATCGGGTGGCGCCTTATCGGCAATACTCTCGATCTCCTTTACCGTGGAAGCCGTATCTCCGAGATTGAAATAGATATCGGCGACGAGCCGTTTTTCATCGACCGAGAGATCGGGAGTGTTTTTCTTCACCTTCAAAACGGCCAGTGCCCGTTTGAACCGCCTTGCCTCGACATATTTCCTGGCCACAATGTCCCTCAGCAGGCGGGAGCCAGGATCGAGCTCGCAGGCCTTCTTATAGAGTCCGAGCGCCTCCCGGTCCCGGCCTCGGCGATCCATATCGAGGGCGGCGATGTAACATCTTTCCGCCTCGGCACGGTCTTCCTGCCGGGCAACCGTATTTCCCGATGTGGCACTATTGATCAGTCCGGGAGGAGAACAGAGTCCGGCAAGCAGGAACAGGAAACAAACAAAAAACCGGAGAACCTGATGATGAAGTTTCATTCGCTTGCCTCATACGTGGGTTTCCGGTTCGAGCGCGCCATCACTCCGCCTTCGAAACCACAATGGCAACCGGCGATGCAAGCGGGATTTTTTCGCCCGGCGATACCGACTGGGAAACGACAATGCCCGGCGCCAGGGAGGGATCGCTTTTGTAGCTTACGGTCCCGACCTGCAGGCCGCTCTCTTCGATCTTTTTCTGCGCATCGGCGAGAGCCTCACCGACAATGTTGGGCATCTCAACGCTCGTCGCCCGAGGACCTCTGGAAACGATCAGGTCGACCTTGATCTCGCGCGATAACGGCGTTCCGCATGCGGGGTCGGCATCAATAACCCTGTCCGGGGGAACCATGTCGTTGAATTCCTTCCTGACATCCCCCGGTGTAAACCCCGATCTCCGCAGTTCCGCCTTGGCCTGCCGGTCGGTCATGGATTTTAAATTCGGGACAACGGTTGTTTCCCTGCCCTTGCTGACGGTCACGAGAATCCGGCGTCCCTTTTTAACTTTGGCTCCCTGTTCCGGGGTTTGACCGGTAATTATGCTGTCGGCGACCCGATTATCATACTCCCACGACTTTATTTCGGTCAGAAGACCGACACCAAAAAATTTTTCCCGTCCCGCTTCCAGCGAAAGCCCTTGCACGGACGGCACCTTGACCGTTCCCCGTTCGATACCCACGATACCCGGCATGATGAAAACATCGATAACAAGAAGGGCAAGGAACATCGCCCCCACGGAAACACCGATCACCGCAGGGAGGTAAACCCTCCAGAATTTCCGCACCGGAACACGAAAAGTAAAAGTATATTCTTTTTCGGGCATGCCCCCAAGCTCGACCACGGTATAAAAATTAAAATTTCAGGGAATGTCGACAGCTAAAAATAGTATTTCGCGGCGGAAATGAAGTCTCATGCTCCGGAATAGCGAGATAACGTTTATTTCCTGTAATCATTTTTCTTATCGGTTGCGATATTTCCCCCTATCTTTGTAATTTATAGGTGTAATTTTATAGAGGAAGCGATATGGTTTTTTCCTCATTAAAAAAACGAATTCAACGATTCATTAGTGCCGTTTTTATGACCTTACGATGCCAACGAAGGGAATTTATGCGCTTAATCAGGTATGCCGTAGGCGGTTGCATTTTTATCTGCATCATGGTTTTTTCATCCCAGGCGGAGTTTTACCCGCAGAGGATTTGCAAGCAACGCACAAAGACCAGTCTCGACTATGGGTGGAAATTTTATATGGGCACGCCAACCGGTTCGGGTAATCCGTACGACAGCGGCTACAACGATGCCGGTTGGCAGACGGTGAATGTTCCCCATTCGGCATCCTACGACGATCCCGAGCCGAGGAGTCCGCCGGGCGCCGTCGGAGAAGCCGGCCGGTATCAAGGCATTTGCTGGTATCGCAACTATTTCACCGTCCCTGCGTCTGCAAAGCATATCGGGAAGATCGCCATCGAGTTCGAAGGCGCCATGCAGGTCGCCAATGTCTGGCTCAATGGAAGACCTCTGGGAAGCCATGCCAACAGCGGGTATACCTGGTTCCAATTCGATATTACCAATCAGGTTTCCCTTACGAGAACCAATGTCCTTGCGGTGCAGCTCGACAACACCTACAACGACATGGTTCCTCCCGGACGGACGCTGAACGTTTCGATAGGGGCTCCGGATTTTCTTCTCTACAGCGGCCTGTACCGGAACGTGTGGCTGATCTGCTCGGATAGTTGCAGCATTCCTCTCTGGGGCCAGAGAATTTCCGTTCCGGTGACCGCCAACCCGTCGGCGACAAGCGCAAAGGTGCATATAACCACGCCGGTTACTTCGATAGCCCCGGGAACCGTCACCGCCCGTTATTGCATCGCCTATCCCTCCACCCACATGATATAGCGATCGATAGTCAGACCATCACCCTTACTTCCGCGAATGGAAGGGCGGTCTTCGATACGCTGATCACCATTAAAAATCCCGCACTCTGGACCTATCGCACGCCGAACCTCTACTATCTGTACACGCAGATTTTCAAGGATGGGGCGCTGGTCGATGATTATGTCGAGCGGTTCGGCGTTCGCTGGTATACCTGGACCGCATCGGGCGGATTTGCCCTTAACGGAGTGTACGATACCCTGAGAGGGGCGAGTTTGCATCAGTCGGTAGGCTGGATAGAAAACGCTCTTCCCAGCTCGCGGTATTTCAGGGAAGTAGCTCTTGTCAAGCAGATGGGCGCCAATCTGATCCGGTGCGCGCACTTCCCGCGCGACCCGTCCTTTTACAACGCCTGCGACGAGCTGGGGATGCTGGCAATGGTGGAAGTGCCGACATGGGGGTGCTGCCTCAATAGCTGGACCTATCCCGATTCCCTGTTCCTTCGCCTGGACAGTTGCATGCGTGAGATGATCGAAGTCGGCTATAATCATCCTTCAATCATCGCATGGGGGTTGTTTAACGAGCCGCCGGCCGCCTACAATGCGGTGCAGCAGATTCCTTCGGAGGGATTGATCGCCCATGCCATGGACTCGACGCGCTATACGTACCTTGCGGATAATATTCTCACGATACCGGATATTCTCAATGAAACGGACATCGAGGGCATGAATTACGCTGAATTGAGCGGCGCATGCGCAACCATGCAGAAGCGAATACTCAATACGGAATATCATCAGGGATGGATAAACTGGTGCTATCGCGGTGATGCCGGTAACAGCAGCGGGCAAAAGGCCGATGACCTCTCCCCGGACGGACATGCGTACCAGCGCTGGAATTTGTGGATCGGATTGCTCACTACCGCCCGGCTTAATCATCTTGCCGGCGGATGCATGTGGTGTTTCAACGATTACTGGTCGGACCGGTTCACTAACCCCAAGGGCGTCATCGACCACATGCGCATTCCCAAGGCGGTGTTTTACCTGTTCAGAAAATTCTGGACCGGAGTACCAGACAGCGTCCCGGTACCGAACATTACCGCAACGCACCTGCGGCTCGATGCCGATACCGGCATGCTTGTCGCCGACGGCACCGATGTGTCAATCATCACCGCCTCGCTCCGGGCGGCAAACGGTCTCTGCGTCGATAACACGGACGTAGGGGCAAACACCGACACCATTCCCGTTACCTTTACCGTCACCGGCCCGGCCACCTATTTCGGAACCGGCATCGGCAAGCTCTATGCGGGGAAATGCGCGCTGATGATCAAATCGACCAACACGCCGGGAGCGATCAAGGTTTCCGCGACGGCCGCCGGATATACAAGAGATTCGATCATGCTGCAAAGCGTCGCCCCGGACACCAGTTCCCTGCCTTTCCCCACGCCAGTTCTGCAACGAAGAATTTCGGCAACCGCTCTCGATAAAATTTCCATCAGGCAGATGAACCATGCCGTCATTGTTTCCTTCGCCGATAAAAACGCCACGGGCTGGACCGTCCGGCTCGTGAATTTCAGCGGCGACGTGATCTCCTGCCCGGTTTCTTCGGTTCCGGCCGGGCTCAGTATCGGCACGAAAGGCCTCGCAGCCGGCTATTATTTGTTGTCGGTACGCAACAAGGCCGCGGGCGGCATGACGAGAAAGATCTTTGTCGCAAAATAAAAAGAGAAGACATCCTGGCAATGATGTCTTCTCTTTTCAATACATCAGCGTTACTATATTTCAGCCGCTCGCTACCTTGTCAGCAGTACCGAGGCTCTTCTTTCAATGCCCGCCGCCTTGAAATGGATGATATACCGGCCGGCGGCAAGATTGCAAGTCTTAAACTCAATTGCATAGTGACCGGTTGATTGAGTTTGATTCAGCACCAGCGCAATCCTGCCGAGCAGATCGCTGAAGGTTATCTCCACCAGTCCTGCCGCGTTGAGTGAATAGGCAAGGACTTCGCCTCTGACCGCAAATTCGGTTGTGGCAACATTCCCTGCACCGCGCGGAACCGACGTGGTCTGCGTACCAAAACTCCAGATAGCCGACCACGTTCCCGATCCGCCCGCATTTGCGCCATTGACCCGCCAGTAATAGGTAGTATTGCTGCTCAGACTGCCGATGGTCACCGAGGTACCGATAAGCGAGTTCAGGCTGAAGACCGTGGGAACAAAGGTCGAGGTGGTGGAAACCTGTACGTTAAAGGTCGAAGCCGAAGAGGTCGTTCCCCAACTGAGTGTGACCGTCAGGGGCATGCTTGACGCACCGCTTGCAGGCGAAGAGAGAACCGGAATGCCGACGGTGCCGTAAATGGTCCCGAAGCTCCAGGCTGCCGACCATGGACCATTGCCGCCCGCATTAGCCGCTCCTGCCCGCCAGTAGTACGTGGTGCTGTTCGCAAGGCCGCTTGCCGAAATGAAGGTCGTTGTCAGGCCCGACTGACTGTACACGGTGGTGCCAAAGCCGGCGCCGGTTGCTATCTGCACCTGATACGATGACGCCGCACTTACCGTGCTCCAACTCAGGCTGACATTTACCGGCACATTTGGAGCGCCATTGGTCGGCGAAAGGGGCGTGGGTGCGCCCGGAATGGGAATGGCGGTAACAAAGCTCCATTCACCCGACCATGCGCCCACCCCGGAAGGACCGGTTGCATCCACACGCCAATAGTAGGTTGCCGAATTTGATAGAGTCGGCAAAACCTGCGATGTGGCGGTTACCCCGGCAAAGTCGTACACCGTCGACGAAAAACCCGCATTGGTCGCCACCTGAATCTCATAGGAGGTCACCGCCGCACCGCCGCCCGACGTCCAGCTCAGGCTCAAGCCGGATAGTTGCTGGTTGATCGCATTGTTCGTCGGGGAGGTGAGGACGGGGGCTCCGGTGCCTAGTACCAGTGCGATCGGAGGCCCGTTCGTTACGATGGTATTTGCGGCGGTCCCCGCCCCGGTGTTCCCCTCTGTCTGGTAGCACAGAGTGATCCAATTCGCATCATGAGCTACATTTTCAATGCGAATTTCATCGAGATATCCGCCCATGCCGTTAGTGTTCCCCCCGTTATAGGCATTGGTACCGAACATCGCACATGGAGCGGGGGTATTTGAACCCGTGCCAGCAGTGTTAAAAACCGGCGCGGCAGTCGTCGAAGATGAAACTGAGATACCGTTTTCATACAGCGTTGTATAGGGGGATGTCGATTGAAATACCACGGCGACATGTTTCCACCCTGCTCCATCGATAGTGGTAACGCCCGGGGCGGTACTGACGGCGCTGCCAGTGTTGACAGTTCTATAACGACCAAGTAACCCGGCCGCTCCGGTTCCCGTTCCGGCGTGATCGATGATGTCATATGAATTTCCGACACAGGCGACAAACGAGGATGCGGTAGTGGCAACCCCGCCTTGCTTGGCCGTCATTTTTACCCAACATGACATAGTTATGGGCGCCGCCGTTGAGCCGAACACGCTCGCGACTCTGATTGAATCCCAGGAAGAACCGCTGGCATTGAACGAACGACATGGTCCGCATACCCCTTCCGTATCACCGGTTCGGCCGTTACCCGTGCCGCCATCGACGGCAACGACGCCAGCTTGTCTCGTTGCGCTGTAAAACGTATCGGGAGCGCCGCCGGTTCCACCCGCCGTGTCAGTCGCCCCGAAATGCCATACTCCCCCGTTTGCCCCTACGACGGGGAGAGAAAACCAGCGGGGGGTTGGACGGATTCACGGATGTCACTCCGTCCCAATACATGTTGAAAGTCGTTGCCGAATTATAAGTAACATTAGGAACCTGTACCCAGAATTCGGCCTTCATGTTAACGCTGTCGTACCGTTCAATTTCAAAGGGAATTGAATCGGCTATGCCGGTATTCGAAAAGCGGATATCCCATCCCTTATTGCTTTTTGCCGTCACGAAAACGAGGGAGTCGTTGGCGTTTCCGCCGTTCGCGATATGTCCGTTGAGGCGCACCAGCGTGGGAAAATTCGTCTGACTTGCGGTAACTCCGGTCGGCGTCCCGATGGTGATTTGCCGGTAATAGCCCCACGAGGAAAAATTCGACTGCGCATTAACCGCACCCGGCCGGGCAAGAAGCGCTAGTTGCGCAAACGCGACGGTTATGGCTGCAAGGCACCGGATTTTCTTCAATGAAGAGATACATCGACGAAAAACCGTGGAAAATACCTGCAAACCGTGAGGATTATTCATGTCGTTACCTCTCTCCCGTTGAAATTGGTTCGATAGACATACATGTCAAAGTTTATGTAAAAACTATTTCTAAGAAATATCCTATTTTTCATTGAACCCGACGGAATTTCTTACGGCTGAAATTTAAGATGTGCGGCGTGCAGTGTCAAATTTTCTCCGTCATCGCGCCCAAGAATATTCTCATTCTATCATTTCATCGTACATTTTTCAAGCCGAGGCCGCAAAACGGGATAATCATCCGTAACTGCCTTCCAGATAATAGGGTAGGTTTGGTTCTATCAAGGGATGGATATAATTATATTAGATGAGCAAAAACCCAGAGGGATCAAGGGAAAGCAAGGTCGGGAGAGGATGAATTTATCGGGAGCGTGTTGGAAAGGTAAGGAACAAGGGGTGAAATGTAAGCTCCAGGTAAGGTAAGCGGCCCAGAGAGTGGGAGTCACCGCAAAGAAATAAAAAGGGAAAAATCACCGGAGCATAACTGAAAGGAGCGGGAGATGAAAGCGATTCGCGTAGAGATGACAGGCGGCCCCGAAGTCTTGAAGCTGAAGGACATCGCACCCATAGGAAACCCCGGTCCGGATCAAGCGGTTGTGCGCGTGGTGAACGCGGGCGTGAACTTCATGGACATCGGCCAGCGGCGCGGCACCTATCCGAGAGAGCTGCCTTTTACGCCCGGGGCGGAAGGAGCAGGAGTTGTAGTATCAGTCGGCGAAGGCGTTCAGAATGTGAGGCCTTCCGATCGCGTGGCGTTTACCAGTGTTCCCGGCGCGTATGCCGAAGCTGTCATGGCGGATGCAAAAAGACTGATTCCGCTGCCCGACGATTTCACGTTTGAGCAGGGCGCGGCGTTTCCACTGCAGGGGATGACGGCGCACTATCTGATCCATGAGTACCGCAAGCCCAAGCGGGGAGATTTTGTATTGATCCATGCAGCGGCGGGCGGAATGGGAGGGCTGTTGGTTCAATGGGCGAAGCATCTGGGAGCGACCGTTATCGGCACGACTTCGACGAAAGAGAAGGCTCAAACAGCGCGTGCTTCAGGAGCTGAACACGTCATAGTTTACGAAGCTCAGGATTTCGTCGCCGAGATAAAACGCATTACCAACGGCCACGGGGCCGATCTGATCATCGACGGCGTAGGACGAAGCACCTTCAAGGGGAATCTGGAGGCGGCTGCAATCCGAGGGCATATTGTGATATTTGGAGGCGCCAGCGGTCCGGCGGATCCCATTTCGCCAAATACGTTGATGCCCAGGTCCCTGTCGGTTTCAGGTGGAATGCTGATGAATTTTCTGCCTGATCGCGTGGAGTTGCTGCGGCGGGCGAATGACGTAATAACCGGCATCCGTGAGGGCTGGCTGAAATTGAACATAGGCCAAGCGCTGCCGCTGGCCCAGGCTGCAGAAGCTCATCGACTGCTCGAAACCCGGAAATCAGAAGGCAAGCTGGTGCTTGAAATTTAAGAGTAGCCGGGAGAAAAAACAGGGGAACCAAGCTAGTTGCGTGTTGTTCACCGGTGTCAGAACGTTTTCGCAATGGAGCATAAAGAGGGCAGACTGAGAGTGCGCCCGAAGACGATGGCGAGCCTGTTGGCCATAAGAGGCATTGGGAAGCAGGATGCGAAGGGGAGACTTGAGGAGATGGAAAGTCCCACTGAAACAAAAGGGGTAATTTATGTCAAATCTTGAAAGACTACTAGATCAGGCCTTTTCTGACCTTAAGGCAACTTGTAGCGGGGTTCGGAATGATTATTTCGGGCTTATTTATCTTGAGCAAACCCATGAAGTTTCGCGCGATCAAGCCATTAACCAAATTGCTTTCGGAGGAAATGACTACGGTATAGACGGATTTTATTTTGATAAGGATCGAAAAAATTTATACATATATCAATTCAAGTATTCTGCATCCCATGCTTTATTCAAAGGAAGTTTGCAACGACTGATTGATGATGGCCTTGAAGTCGTCTTCGTTAGTCCAAATATAGATAATTCAAAAAACCAAATTATTATTCAACTTCGAAGCTGCATGGTCGAAAACCGTGCTTTAATTGATCAAGTTTGTATTCGGTTTGTTTTCCTTGGCGATCCTGCTGATGCGGAAAGAAGTCAGGTTCTTGATAAATTGCGTGAAGATTTAGAAAATAAAAAATATCTTATTGATAAGTTTTTTGGTGAAAAGCCAGTTACGCTTGTTGTCGATTTTAGATCAATGTCAGGGAAGGTCGGGTCAACAACTGATCAGAAAAAAACTCATATTTATGACTTACCTATTAAAAATATATTTTCACAACCTGGTCCGAATGGGGAGATGATGTATGTGGGCTTAATTCGCCTCGCGGATTTGAATCGAATTTATAAGGATATGGGCAAGAGATTTTTTGAGAGGAATATTCGATATGGTTTGGGTTCTGGCGAAGCCGTCAATCGAGCAATTTTAAGGTCATTGAAAACAATTGTTATCGATGAGGGAGAATCACCCGAAATATTCGCTTTTTATCATAATGGAATATCATTATATGCTGAAAAGGTGGAGCATATTGACGGAATTTATCACCTTGTTGCTCCCCGGCTACTTAATGGGGCGCAAACGGTCACAACATTTTCAGATTTTATCGAAAAAAATAAGGAAAACCCGAAATTTATTGAACGTAGATCAGTGGCTGACGAGTTATATGTCCTTTGTAAGATAATTACAGAAGCATCCCCAACTTTTGTAACTGCCGTAACAATAAATAATAATCGTCAAAATCCGGTTGAACCATGGAATCTTCATGCCAATGATATGATACAGCTTCAGCTTCAAGATAAATTCCGGGAGGACCTTAGTATCTACTATGAGAGACAGGAAAATGCTTTCCAGGGAATAGATATGGAAGAAGAGGGAATAGTGGATGCAAAAGCAATCCAGTTTCTTCGGCTTGCACAGACCTTATTGATTACCGACGGGAATATTCAAAGATTATCCAATATGCGCCAAATATTTGAAGATGAAAATGTCTATAATCAAGTTTTCAATGAGAGCAGATTGAAGCCTGACTCCAAAAAAATAGTAATCTGTTATAAAACCCAGTTCAGATTAAGAAGACTTATCAACGATATTTTGGAGAAGGGAAGTAATAAATATGCCTATGCTCCTAAAGCTCGTCTTCTTCTGTGGGCATTATTATGTCAAGGTATATTAAATGATGAAAATTTACAAGATAGGCTTGAAAGATATGGCTCAAATATGAGTATTCCGGCGGATATGACAGAATATTTATCAATACTATCAACATCTAAGTGCCGTTTCCTTCTATCGGATTTAACATCAAATGAAAAATATGTGGATAAATTTAATGAAGGAAGCTTTGATTTTTTGCGTACAAATCACGCATATGAATACTGCATGGAAGTGGCATATAAGAAATGGAAGTGGGTCCAAATGCGGCTGAACAAATAAAGGATATTTTTTCAAAGTGGATACTTGATTTTGATGATATCAGCCCTCTCGTTGCGGCGGCCTTGATCTTTATTCTAAGCGTTCTCAGATAGCTTTTCAAATATTAGGGACTTGAATACTATAGGCTTGGGGTACCCATTCAAATGCCCGATGCCCTAAAATATGAAGTAGACTATTAATACTATAATCAACAAGAAACGCTCAGCTATCTTAATAAATTCCAGAATTTTAGGGATAATCTTGGCAAAGAAAAATATTAAAAAGAGCTTACAGACCCAGAAGTCGAATTTTCTGCTCTATAAAACGGACGACGGCAAGATCAAAGTCGAGGTCGTATTCCACGGCGAGACTATCTGGCTAACTCAGAAAAAAATGGCTGAGCTATTTGATGTTGAAGTAAATACCATAAATTATCATATAAAAGAAATATTTAAATCAAACGAATTGGAGGAATCTTCAACTATTCGAAATTTTCGAATAGTTCAAAAAGAAGGGACGAGGGACGTCGAACGTGCAACGGAGTTTTATAACCTCGACATGATTATCTCCGTCGGCTACCGGGTTAATTCAGTCCGTGCCACGCAGTTTCGAATCTGGGCGACGAGGGTCTTAAAGGAGTACGTCATTAAAGGGTTCGCGCTCGATGATGAACGACTGAAAAGCGGAAAACAATTCGGCCGGGAATATTTCGATGAACTCCTCGAACGAATTCGTGATATCCGTTCTTCCGAGCGATTAT
Organism: uncultured Fibrobacterota bacterium; assembly: GCA_963846695.1. GTDB lineage: Bacteria > Fibrobacterota > Chitinivibrionia > Chitinivibrionales > Chitinispirillaceae > BOG-1184. Next base: position 266,621 of record CAWJXL010000014.1, read on the forward strand.
TCTACCAGAAAATCACGGATATTTATGCGGAGTGCAGCGTTGATTATAACCCGGACTCCGAGAAGACGAAAACGTTTTACGCGACGGTTCAAAACAAGCTTCATTGGGCGATACATGGTCAAACTGCATCGGAACTTATCGCGAAACGAGCAGATGCATCAAAACAATTCATGGGTCTGACAACATGGAAGAACGCGCCTCATGGCAAAATCCGGAAATCAGATGTAGCGATCGCAAAAAATTACCTGAATGAAAAGGAGCTTCGTTCACTCAATAGAATCGTATCGATGTATCTCGATTATGCCGAGTCGCAGGCCGAACAACAAAAAGTCATGACCATGACCGACTGGATAAAGAAACTTGATGCGTTCTTGAAGTTCAACGAAAAAGATGTTTTATCGAACCCCGGCAAAATTTCCGCTGAAGTAGCGAAAGAACTTGCAGAAAAAGAGTTTGATAAATATCAAAAGCAGATTTCAACCGAAATCGTCAGCGATTTTGATAAGCTAATCGAAGAATCAAAGAAACTGCCGCCGGCTAAGTAAGCAGCGATTTCTTAATGCCTTGAATTTTTACAGCCTTTCAAAATCAATAAATCCTCGCTCGACATTCGTGCTCACCAGCTTTACGCGAAGCCGATGGCCAACATCCAGATCCATGGAGCCATTCACCAGTCGCCCTTCAACATGAGGATTCATAATGCGAACCCACGTTCCTTTTGCAGCCGCACCGGTGACGATGGCATCGAACCTTTCTCCAATTCTTGATTCCAACAACATAGCCGCCGCAGATTTTGCAACCTGCCGTTCGAGCTTCTTGACCTCGTTCTCCATTTCAGTACAGTGGCTTGCGAGCGCCCCCAGTTCATCAGCCATATAGGATGAGGGCAGGCCGTCGTTTGCCGCTTTCAACAAACGCTGAGTGATAAGGTCGGGGAACCGACGGTTGGGAGCTGTTGAGTGCGCATAATCCTTGACTGCAAGCCCGAAGTGCCCGGAAACAACGCCTCCAGGCAGTTCCAAAACATATTCGCCGGGTCCGAGCAACTTTATAATGCTCAGAGAAAGATCTGGAAAACGCAAAGGATCTTTGGCTTTCGCCTCAAGGAGAAATTGATCCAACGCCTTTGAATCGGGTTCTCGGGAAAGTCTGAAATTATGCTGTGAAGCAAGTTCAATGATCCTGTCCCAGCGTTTAGGCGTACGGACGACTCGTCGGATCGACGGTAAATGTTTGGATGCGAGAAACCGAGCGGTAACACCGTTCGCCGCGATCATGAAATCTTCTATAATGGATTTAGCCCTGTTTCCTCTTTCGGGTTCTATCGCTTTGAGAGTATCCCCTTCAAAAACAGGACGACCTTCCAGTGTTTCAAGATCGAGTGCGCCATTGACGTGCCGGAGAGTTTTCAACTTTTGAGCAATGCGATCCTGAAGTCGGAGATTTTCCTCCAGACCATCAATCTTAGCTATCCCTTGCGGCATTGGGCCATTGCCTTCCAGCCACGCTGCAACACTATTATAGGCCAATTTCGCTTGGTTGCGTACGATAGCTTGATATATGTCAGATCCCTGAAGTGTTCCATCATCTGCAAAAACCATTTCGATAACCATAGCACGACGGTCAGCTTCGTAATTAAGCGAAGTAAGGTCGGTAGAAAGTTTTTCGGGCAGCATTGAAAATATCTGGGCAGCAGTATAAACCGATGTCGTGTTGTGCCGTGCATGACCATCAATCGCCGAATGTTTCTTAACAATAGAGTCTACATCGGCAATAGCCACAAATACTTTTACAGTCCCGTTGGGCATTGCCTGCGCAACGGTAAGCTGGTCAAGATCGCAGGAATCGTCGTTATCGATTGAGCACCAACAAGGAATTCTGAGGTCTTGTATGGTTTCTTCAGGTTGCTTTGCAGCCCCTTGGATTTTATCAAGCTCTGTAAGTGCCTGCTGTGAGAAATCCGGAAGAAGTCCTCGTTCCATCATCGCCTGGCGGGCAATTCTTTGCAAAATGCGGCGGTGTCGGGAGTCGTTGGAATTTGTCATTTTATCTTCTCTTGCTTGGAATAGGTTTTTGTCAGCTCTCGACGATCAATTCCATCTGCATAAATCAATGATCCGCAGCTGAAGCACGCGTCTATTTGTTTATTTTCTTCCCCTCCGAAAAAGCATCGCCCAAGTATTTACCAATGCCGTAATAGGCGCGGTTCGCCGGGTCAAAAATCATCGGTTGTATCTTTTTGATATCCGGCGCTCCGTTGAGCCCTAAAACCGCTTCATCGGCCTTTACATCCTTGATCTCGCCAATGAACATCGTATGCAACCCCAGGGGAACAATCTTGATGACGGAGCATTCCAAGACAAACGGGAACTCTTTAACATACGGGGCATCCACTAGGTCGCTTTTGACCGGCGTGAGCTTCGTATCGGCAAATTTATCCTCTGTCCGGCCCGAAACGATCCCGAAGTAATCCGCTTCATGGATATATTTTTCTGAAGGGATACTGATCGTAAAGGCTTTGCGTGCCATGATATTGCCATAGGTATAGGTAGCTTCCCGGATGGAGATGGCGACACATGGTGGCGTAGAACAGCAAACCCCGCCCCAGGCAACGACCATGACATCCGGCCTGCCGGCGGTATCGTACGATCCTACGACAAAAACCGGCGTGGGGAAAACAATGGTTTTTGCTCCAATAGACTTTTTCATCGTACCCTCCTTCGTATCGACATTAGAGGTGCATTCCAGGGAAAAGACTAAAGCTGTTATCAGTAATCCTACGATCAAAAAAATACCGGTCATGGCGGCCAAAACATTTTTCATATCATTTTTCCTTATTTATAACGTGGCAGTATTCCATCTTTTTCGTGTGTGGATGGCATTACATGGTTCCCCGCCCCAAGTCGCGGGGTTTAATGATAAATAAAATCCAATCACCTCTCTCCCCCCTGCCCTCCCACACTCCTCCGGTGCTGCCTGTTCACTCCGCTCGTGTTCAGCCGCATGGTCAAAAGCCGCCGACTCACGCCGTACTCCCCGGCGGCAGCCTCTTCGGGTATCGGCTGAAACCGAATCTTCAACAGCGCTTCCCTCGGCAGAAGAAGGGTCGCTGCAAGCAGGTCGGCCTCCTCCTCCTGCTCCGCGTTGTAGTGGCGCAACATGAGGCCGAACTCGTGGGAGTGGAACACCTTCGGCGCCTCATGGCCGATTATCAGGTGCGACAGCTCATGAATTCAATATAGAGTATGCCCGATTTATTATTTTTAATATTTATCGTTATTATTTTTACTACTCTTAAGGGAGCACTCCCTGGAGCCTGATAAAGACCAGCTTCGCGCAAACCTCGAATCGGTGCGCGAGCGCATGGATCGCGCGTGCGCGCAGGCAGGAAGGCCGCTGCAGTCGGTCCGGCTCGTCACGGTGACGAAAATGCAGCCGGTATCGACCATTCAGGCGCTTATCGAATTAGGCCTGCGTGAGTTCGGAGAGAGCCGGGTTCGGGAGATCGCGGAGAAGGCTCCCCTTCTGCATGGCGATTTCCGCCTGCACATGATCGGCCGGCTCCAGACCAACAAGGTGGCGCAGGCGCTGCCGCATATCGACTGGATACAGTCGATCGACCGGGAGCGCCTGATCACGGCCCTCGAAGCGCGGCATCCGGGTCTGCGGAAAATCAAGGCGCTGGTCGAGGTCAACACCTCGGGAGAGGCGTCAAAGAGCGGCTGCCCACCCGCGGAGTGCCGGCGGCTCTGTGAGCTTACGACATGCAGCGGCGCGCTTGAATTCCGCGGCCTCATGACGATCGGCCCGCTTCGCGCGCCGGAGAATCGGGTGCGGGAGTGTTTTGCGCTCCTGCGCCGGCTTGGTGAGGGGTGCCGCGATCTTGCGCCGCGGGTCGAGCTTTCGATGGGAATGTCGGACGATTTCACATGGGCGATTGCAGAGGGCTCCACCATGATCCGCGTGGGCACCGCGCTGGTCGGCAACCGGTTCTGAAGGCTACCAGGGGAAGGGAGGAAGCATGCGCTTATCACCTCTTGATATACGAAATCAGCAGTTTTCCCGTTCTTTCCGGGGATTGAATCCGGATGCCGTCGACAGCTTCAGGAATCTCCTGGCGAATGAACTGGAGGAGTTGATCCGGCAGAACAGCGACTACGCGGCCCGCATCAAACGACTCGAAGAGCGGCTCGAAAGTTACGCGAAAATCGAGCGTTCGATCAATGAGGCGCTTGTTCTGGCGCAGAAAACCGCCGATGAGGTCCGCCAGAACGCACAGAAGGAAGCCGAACTCATCGTCAGGGAGGCTGGTCTGCGCGCCGGGCGGGAGGAGGCGGCATTCCGTGAAAAAATCATGAAGATCGATGCGGAGTATGCTGCGCTCCGAAGCCAGCGCGACGCTTTTTTTGCCCGTTTCAAGGGGCTTCTCACGACCCAGCTCGACCTGCTTCCGGCGCTCGGCGACGACGTGGAGCAGATTGACAAAAGCAATGAAGCCCCGTCGGCTCCGGTCACGGATGAACCGGTAAGCGTCCCTCCCCTCGTGGAAGAACTATCGGACCCGGAAAGGTAGGGCGGCCGCGAAGAACGAACGCTTCCCCGAATCGCGGATCGACATCCGCCTCAAACCGCGGGCGAAAAACGACCGTATCGCCGTTACCGCGTCCGGCGTGATCGAGGTAGCGGTCACCTCCCCGCCGATTGACGACCGGGCGAATGAGCATCTGGTCGCGCTCATGGCCGATTTCCTCGATGTGCCGAAGTCGTCGATCTTCATCGTGTACGGCAGGCACGGCCGCAACAAGGTCGTCGCGGTTCCCGGACTGACGAAGGATGCCATCCGGAAAAAACTCACGGCCCGGGAGGGCCGATAGCGATGCGCAAGCGGTACGAAAGGATTGTCGTATGAGTTCGGCATTCGAGATGATTCAGGAGGCAACAAGCGCCATTGAAAAGAGATGCACGCTTGCGCCGGAGATCGGCATCATACTGGGCACCGGCCTGGGCCGGCTGGCCGACGCCATCGATACCGCCGCAGTTATTCCCTATGAGGAGATTCCGCACTTTCCCCTCTCGACCGTCGAGCAGCATGCCGGGAAACTCATTCTGGGCGCGCTCTCGGGAAAAACCGTCATCGCCATGCAGGGCCGGTTCCATTGTTACGAAGGCTACACTCCGCAGCAGATAGCCTTTCCGGTCCGGGTGATGAAATTCATGAAAGTCAAGACACTGATCGTCTCAAACGCCTGCGGCGGCATCAATCCGCTCTACGGGCCGGGAACCATCATGGCCATCACCGACCATATCAATCTGTTGCCCGGCAATCCGCTCATCGGCCAGAACGATCCCCGCATCGGCCCGCGCTTTCCCGACATGTCGGAGCCGTACGCACGTACGCTCATCGAGCTTGCGTCGAGGGTGGCGATGGAGAATATGATACGCATCGAGCGCGGCGTCTATGCCGCCATGACCGGGCCGTCGCTCGAAACCCGGGCGGAGTACCGCATGCTTAAAACGCTCGGCGCCGACGCCGTCGGCATGAGCACCGTGCCGGAAGTGATCGCCGCCGTACACGCCGGGATGCAGGTGCTCGGACTTTCGGTGGTCACCGATTCCTGCCTGCCCGACGCCCTCGAGCCGGTTGACATCAATACAATAATCGATACCGCGAACCGGGCCGAGCCGTCGCTTGTCACCCTGATACGAAAATTGATTGCCCGGCTATGAACGACGTTTTTTTCTCCCCGGTAACCGGTTCGGTCAGCTTTCCCGCCGTTGAGGAGGAGATCCTCCGGTTCTGGAAGGACGCCTCCGCCTTCAGGGCTAGCCTTGACAACACGCGCGATGGCGCGCCGTTTGTCTTTTACGACGGCCCGCCGTTTGCAACCGGCCTCCCCCACTACGGGCACCTGCTCGCCGGCACAATCAAGGATATCATCCCCCGCTACTGGACCATGCGCGGGCGCCATGTGAGCCGCCGCTTCGGCTGGGACTGCCACGGCCTCCCGGTTGAAAACGAAATGGAAAAGGAGTTCAAGGTTTCGGGAAGGAAGCAGATCGAGAAACTCGGCATCCATTTCTTCAACGAGGCATGCCGGTCTATCGTTCTCCGCTACACCGGGCAATGGGAAAAAATCGTCACCCGCATGGGCCGATGGGTCGATTTCGACGATCAGTACCGTACCATGGATCCTCCGTATATGGAAAGCATCTGGTGGGTATTCAGGGAACTATGGGAAAAAGGGCTCATCTACCGGGGGTTCCGCGTCCAACCCTATTGCCCGCGCTGCTCGACTCCCCTCTCCAACTTCGAAATGAACGAGGGATACAAGGACGTTGACGGGGTCTCCGTCACCGTGTCGTTCCCGCTTGTCGGGGAAGAGAACACGAAGTTTCTGGTCTGGACCACCACGCCCTGGACCCTGCCGTCGAACGTGGCGCTCGCGGTCGGGCCGGATATCCGGTATGTCAAAATCCGGGACAATGGAACTACCTATATCCTCGCCCGCGACCGGCTTTCCGCGTACTATAAAAACGGGGCCGCGTATACCATCATCGAAGAGCTGCCGGGCAGCGCGCTCGAAGGCCTCCGCTATGTTCCCCTGTTCGATTATTTCGCCGACAGGAGCGAAACATTCTTCAAAGTAACGACCGCGCCCTTCGTTTCCACCGGGGACGGCACCGGCATCGTGCATATCGCCCCTGCCTTCGGCGAGGACGACTTCCAGGTCGGCGAGCGGCTCGAACTGCCGCTCGTCTGCCCGGTCGATGAGGAGGGACGGTTTACCGAGGAAGTCACCCTCTGGAAAGGGATGCGCATCTTCGACGCGGACCCGCTTATCATCCGCGATCTCAAGGAGCGCAAGCGGCTCGTCCATCGGGGCACGATCCGTCACCGTTACCCGTTCTGCGGTCGGTGCGACACGCCGCTTATTTACAAGGCAATTACCACCTGGTTTTTAAGCGTTTCGCCGCTTAAGAAGGCCATGCTCGAAGGGAATGACCGAATCCGCTGGGTCCCGGCGCACCTTCAGAAAGGCCGCTTCGGCAAGGGCATCGAGAGCGCTCCGGACTGGAACATCTCCCGCAACCGCTACTGGGGTACGCCGCTGCCGGTCTGGGAATGCGTTTGCGGCCATGTCGAATGCGTCGGCAGCCTTGCACGCCTGCACGAGCTCGCAGGCAACGGCGACGAAGAAAAGGGAAAACTGCTCCATGCGAAGGCGGCGCTGGAGGTCGAAAAACTCCTCAGAGAGGAGTCGCATGAGCGGTGCGCGGCCAACAGCATCGACCCTTCCTGGGCGGACCGGCTGCGCGACGTTCACGTAAGTCATGATGACCTGCACCGCCATGTGCTCGACCGGCTTGCCGTCACCTGTCCGAAATGCAAATGCGCGGTCATGACGCGCACTCCCGAGGTGCTTGACTGCTGGTTCGAATCCGGCTCCATGCCCTACGCGCAGATGCACTACCCGTTTGAAAACCGGGAGCGGTTCGAGAAAAATTTCCCGGCAGACTTCATTGCCGAGGGGCTCGATCAAACGCGCGGCTGGTTTTATACCCTCACAGTCCTCTCGTCGGCGCTGTTTGGCAGGGAGGCGTTTAAAAATGTCATCGTAAACGGCATCATCCTTTCCGAGGAGGGCAAAAAACTTTCCAAACGGCTCAAGAACTATGCGCCGCCCGAGGAGGTGCTGAACAAACTCGGCGCCGATGCTTTACGCTTGTTTCTCATCAACTCTCCCGCAGTCAGGGCCGAAGACCTGCGTTTTTCCGAGAAGGGCGTTACCGAGATGTCGCGTGCGATCCTTTTGCCCTTCTGGAACGCCTATTCTTTCTTCGTCACCTATGCAACGGTCGATGGCTGGAAGCCGGACAACGGCAACGCGCCCGATGGCGGCACCGAACTCGACCGCTGGATCGTCTCCCTGTTGCACGACAGTATTGCGTCGATTAACCGTGAGATGGAGCTGTATAACCTTTATAAGGTCGTGCCTATCCTCACCGATTTCATCGACAACCTGACGAACTGGTACATCAGGCGGAGCAGGCGCCGGTTCTGGAAAAGTGAGAACGACGACGACAAGGAGATCGCTTACCGGACGCTCTATTACGTTCTGGTCGAGTTCGTCAAAGTCATGGCGCCATTCCTCCCGTTCCTAACCGAGACAATCTACCGCAACCTGGCGGTCGATAAGCTGAAAGGCGTCCCCATAAGCGTTCACCTTGAGGTATATCCCGAAACGCTTCACGATCACATCGACCGGGATCTCGAACTCTCCATGCGCCTCGTGCGGGAGGCGGTGGTCATGGGCCGCGCCCTGCGGAGCAAATTCACCATCAAGACGCGGCAGCCCCTTGCCGAATGTACGATCATCATGCATGACCCGGAAAAACTCGGTCTCATCAGGCACATGGAATCGCTGATCCGGGAAGAACTGAATGTCAAGAAAGTTGTTTTCGACACCAACGAAGAGCGCGTGGTCACGATCTCTGCAAAGGCTAATTTCAAGCGACTCGGTAAAAGGCTAGGTCCAAGAATGAAGGAAGTCGGGGCATTCATCGAAAGCGCCTTCACCGCAGAGACCATTCACCACCTGGAACGGGTCGGTATGATTGATGTCCTAGGCTGCACAATTGCTTTCGATGATATCGAAATCCGGCGGACGAAGCATGAGCATATTGAGGTCGAAACCGGCACCGAGATGACCGTCGCTCTCGACACCACCATCACGCCCGAACTCTATCGGGAGGGCCTGGCTCGCGAGTTTGTCAACCGTGTCCAGAATTTACGAAAAGCCGCCGGTTTTGAAGTAAGCGATAGGATAAAGATATGCTGTGATTCAAATAGCGCAGATCTTCGCGATTCAATTTATCTTTGGGAAGGTTATATCAGGTCGGAAACGCTGACTATGGATCTGTCGTTCGGCATTCTCCCGGACGGCATGTATTCGGAACCGGTCGAAATCGACGGGATCAGGGCGGTCATCGGTGTCGCAAAAGTCATTTAAGGCCCCACGCCGGCGTGCTGCCTCCGCCGCCTGCACCTCCGGCCCCGCATCATGAAATCGCCCAGGGAAATTACCCGGTCACTCCGTCATACGCTGCTCTACTGGCTCCTCCGGTGCGCGTTCGCGCTTGTCCCGACGATTCCCCGCGGTATTGGTCTGCGGTGTTTCGGCATGCTCGGAACACTCGCATTTATAGTTCCGCACAGCGATAAAAAACGCACCCTCGACCACCTCCGGTACATCTTCGGTTCACAATGGCCCCGGGGAAAAATCCAGCGCACGGCCCGTGGCGTGTACCGCTCCCTCGGGAAAAACGCCTTCGATGCCGTCAAGCTCCGCAGCGTCCCGGATGCGTTCTTCGACCGCATCGTGCGGCACGACGACCTGACCGAAGTCCGGGCGGCTTTCAATGAAGGACATGGCATTGTCGCGATCACCGCGCATATCGGATGCTTCGAGATGCTGCTCCGGTTTTTCGCCCGGCACGGGATGCCGTGCTTTGCAATAGGCAGAACGATGCTCGATCCGCGGATCGACGAACTGGTGCGCACGCTCCGCAGCGGTCCGGACATCGACTATTTGAATCGCGACAACAGCGCCCGCGAGGTCATCCGGCTTCTCAGGCAAGGCAGGATGTTCGGCGCTCTCATCGATCAGGACATTCGCGCCGAGGGGATATTCTGCACATTTCTCGGCAAACCCGCCTTCACCGTTTCGGGACCGATTAAAACCGCCTTGCGGCTGAAGGTCCCGACGTTCGTGATAACCACGGCGCGAAGGCCGGATGATTCGCACCATATTTACATCAGCAAGCGGCTGGCATTCGTCGACACCGGTAATTTCGAAAACGACTTGAAGCACAATATACAGATGGCCAATGATCTTATCGGCGAGACCATCATGCAGTTTCCCGAACAGTGGGTATGGATGCACCGCCGGTGGCGGCGGCATGAGATCACGCACTAAGGTACTTGTACCGTCCATGAAAAAAACGATTCTCTCCCTTCTCATCGCATGGCTGGCCTTCACCCCGAGATGTTCCGCAAAAAAAGAGCCGCTGCCGGTTTCGTCCGAAACAATCAGAGCGCCGTATCAGGAGCTCGGCAAAACGACGCTCTTCTTTTACGAAGGCAAGAGTAAACGGTGGAAACTCAATGCCGAGTACATGAAAAAACCGCTTTCCGATACCGGCACGATACTGGTGACCCCGGTCCGGCTCACGCTCTACGATACGCTCGGCAGGCCGCGCACCATCGTGCTTGCCGATTCCGGCACCACGACGCCCGCACTTCAGAGCTTCACGGTGTGGGGCAACGTCTACATCCGTAACCAGGACTCGCTCATCGTGCGCACGCCAAAACTGTGGTGGGTTAAGAACCGGCGCAAGGTGGAGTCCGATACCTTCGTGCAGGTCGAAACAATCAAAGGAGATATTTTACGGGGAAAGGGTCTCGATGCGGTCGAGGACTTTTCGCACTTCACCTTCAAGTCCCAGGTCAGCGGACAGTTCCCGGATTTCAAGCACCGTGTCGAGGCGGATGAGGATAAAATAAACTGACTTTCTCGCGGCGAAAAAAGCTCGAATCAACGTTTTACCCCTCTCCCTCGGACGTTATCTTTCATTTTCCAAATTATATATTATAGCAATTATGAGACCGTTCATCGTTTTTCTTACCGAAGCTGCATTTTTGGCGGCAGTAAGCTCAGGACAATCACCCGGCCCCTCACCGGAGCGACCGCTCAAACCGTCGGTTTCGCTCATTCTCGAGTCGGCCAACAGCAATGAGAATACTTATTCGAACGGTGAATTCATCAGCGAGTTGCACGGCAATGTGGCCTTTCTCTACGATGACATCCGCATCCGGTCCGATGAGGCGACCTGGCGGCGGAAAGAGGGCACGGTCATGTTCCGCAGGAATATCAGGGTAACGCGGGATCGCAAGCTCTTAACCTGTGATCGCCTGAATTTTGCCAAGGGAAACAGCACGCTCACCGCCTTCGGCCGATTTAATTATTTCGATTCCGCCGACCAGACCCGTCTGACCGGCGATCATGCCGAGTACCAGACAAACACCAAGGTATTCAACATCACCGGCAATCCGGTGCTTACCCATTTCGATACCACCGCGCGCGATACCCTGATCATAAAAAGCCTCTCCATGCGCTACGAGGATTCGCTCAAACGGGCTACCGCAACCGACAGCGTCAAAATTACCAAAGGGCAGCTCTCCTCCGCCTGCCGCCTGTCCCGCTTTTTCACCAAAACCAATTACGTGCTGCTGCGCGGCGTACCGAGGGTGCGGTACGGAGTCCAGCGGCTTACCGGCGATTCGATCAACCTCGATTTCGCCGGAGGGAAACTCCGGCACGCCGTGATCGTGGGAAATTCGCACGGTATCTATGCCGATACCAGCGAAGAGAAAAGGCATGATACATCCTACACCCATATCTGGGGCGACAGCCTGGACATGGTGATGTCCGATTCGGGCAAGCCGCGGGTTCTCTGGGCGATCGGTAAGGCTTCGAGCAAGAGTTTTGAACGGGGCGACTCCGCCACCGCCGATAAGGCAAGCGGCAAGATCATGATGCTCGCCTTCGCAGAGGACGGCAATGTCAGGAACCTTAAAATATGGGGCAATGCACGCAGCACCTATTTTGTTAATGACAGCGGCGGACGGGGATGCAATGAGGTGAGCGGCGACAGCGTGTCGGTATCGTTCGCGGGCGGTCGTGCACAGTTTGTGACCCTGGCCGGGAGCACACGGGGTGTCTATTTCCCCCTGCCCTGACGCCGGGGAATGATTTTCCATTGTCTGGATTGGCGCCATGAATACTATGACGGTAACCGGCGAAGCCCGGGGAACGGAGCTGCCGACTTTAGCGGCAAGCCGACGGACGCGGGAGATCCGCACCGATGGGCTTGTCAAAGTATACAGCAAGCGTAGAGTGGTGGATGGCGCCTCAATAGCCGTGCACCAGGGAGAAATCGTCGGGCTCCTGGGCCCTAACGGCGCGGGCAAGACCACGACGTTCTATATGATCGTCGGCCTCATCAAAGCGAACCGGGGAACTATTTTCCTTGATGAAGTCAACATCTCGAAGAAGCCGATGTACAAGCGTGCGCGGCTGGGTATCGGCTACCTGCCGCAGGAACCGTCGATTTTCAGAAAACTGACCGTGGCCGATAATATCCTTTCGATTCTCGAGTACCAAGGCCTGAGTTTCAAGGAGCGGAAAATGCGGATGCATGCGCTGCTCGCAGATATGAATGTGGCGCACCTTGAGAAAAGCCTCGGCTATACGCTGTCGGGCGGTGAACGACGGCGGGTGGAGATTGCACGGGCGCTAGCGATTCGGCCCGATTTCATTCTGCTCGACGAACCCTTTGCGGGAGTCGACCCGATCGCGGTGGAAGATATCCAAAGCATTGTGCATGAACTTAAATATAAGGGGTACGGCGTTCTCATTACCGACCACAATGTCCGTGAGACGCTGCGGATTACCGACCGGGCCTATATCATGGCGGAAGGCAAGATACTCATCTCCGGAACTGCCGAGGACCTGGCGGAAAACCCGGAAGCGCGAAGAATCTACCTGGGACAGAATTTCTGTCTGGATTAGGTTAAGGGAACCACGATGAACCTCGGTTTCGACATGTCGCTACGGTTGCAGCAGAAGCTCTCTTTTCAGATGATTCAGTCGCTGAAGCTTCTTCAGGTCAATACCCTGCAGCTCGAACAGATTCTCAGGACCGAGCTCGAAATGAATCCCCTTCTAGTCGCCGGAGATGAACTCGACGGCGAACTTGCCGAGACCGAGGAAGATGTCGCCAAAGAGGAAGAGTCCAAGGAAGACGAGGATCCCCCCGATGATGAGGATCTCAAGGTCGACGAGGATTCGATCGACTGGGAGAATTACCTCGAAGAGGGGTTCGATCTCGGCTACTCGCGCAATGAAGAGATAGACCGGAACGAGGAGCACTACGAGCCTACGCAGGTGTACCAGATCTCCCTTGAGGAGCACCTTAACGGTCAGATCGCTGAAAAAAACCTTTCCGAAAAAAAACAACTCCTGGTGCAGTTCCTCATCGGTTCTCTCGATCTCGACGGCTACCTTCGCATATCGGTTGAGGACATCGCCGATGTTACAAAACAAGATATTCCCGCAGTCGAGGAGGCGCTCCAGATTCTCTGGACCTTCGATCCTGCCGGCATCGGGGCGAGAAACCTGCGGGAGTGCATGATGCTCCAGTTGCGTCGCCGGGGCCTGGAAGAGTCGCTTGCCGGACGCATCGTCGCCGATCATTGGGAACTCTTCGAAAAGATGCGAATCCCGGACATCGCCCGGCAACTCGGGGTGGAACCGCGCGTGGTCCAGGACGCCATTGCGGTACTGAAAACGCTCAACCCCAAACCCGGCTACGAGCTCAACCCGGACAAATCAACCACCATCATCCCGGACCTGATCGTCGAGAAGATCGACGGGAAATTCGTAGCGATGCTCAACGACCGCTCCATCCCATCGCTGCGCATCAGCAAGTCCTACGCCGACCTTCTTCGCCGAGGCAGCACGGTAAAACAGGATGTCAAGAAATACGTGCGGGAAAAATTCAACAGCGCCTCGTGGTTCATCAGCGCCATCGAACAGCGCAAGGCCACCATGCTCAAGGTGATGTACGCCATTATCGAACGGCAGAAGGTTTTTTTCGAAAAGGGCTATCCGCACCTTGCCCCCCTGCGGCTGCAGGATATCGCGGATATGATCGGCATGCATATCTCCACGGTGAGCCGCGTCACCAGCAACAAGTATGTCCAGACCGCTCACGGCATCTTCGAACTCAAGTATTTCTTCACCGAATCGGTCGGCAAGGACGCGGCGGGAACCGATGTTTCCTCGGAACGCATCCGGAATCGCATCCGTCAGATGATAGATGCCGAGAACACGAACGAGCCGCTCTCTGATCAACGGATCGCAGATATCCTGTCGAGCGAGCACATTCCGGTGGCCAGAAGGACCGTCGCGAAATACCGTGAACAGATGAAAATTCTCCCTGCCCGCCTGCGGCAACGCTATGAGTGAACCATCCGGCAGTGACACCGTGCAGTTCCCTTGTACAGCCCCCGATCCGATGCTCCACCGCCGCCTCCCGGACTGGCTCAAGAAGCCGCACGGGCCACCAGGCTCCTATAAAACCGTAGTTCGCACAATGACAACCGGTTCCGGCTGCGCTTCCGGGGGCGGGCTGCACACGGTCTGCGTCGAGGCGCGATGCCCAAATCGTGCCGAATGCTTTTCAGCCGGCACTGTGACCTTCCTCATCCTGGGGAATACCTGTACCCGCAGATGCCGCTTCTGCAGCGTGCGCCACGGCAACCCGCAACCGCCTGACCCGGAAGAACCGCAAAGGGTTGCCGGTGCGGCGGCCGATCTGGCGCTTCGTCATATCGTGATCACCTCGGTTACCCGCGACGACCTTCCGGACGGCGGAGCGGGCCATTTTGCCGAGACCGTTCGCCGATGCAAAGCCGCGCTTCCCGCGGCAACCATCGAACTGCTCATTCCCGATCTGGCAGGAAATGCCGGGGCGCTTGCCATCGTGCTGTCCAGCCGTCCGGATGTCCTGAATCATAATCTCGAAACGGTGCCGCGCCTCTACCCTGCGATACGACCGCAGGCGGAGTACCGGCGGTCCCTGCGCCTGCTCGCACGCGCCGGGAAAGCGAACCTCATTACCAAGGCGGGCCTCATGGTCGGCCTCGGTGAAACCGACGAGGAGATCGAAGCGGTACTGACCGATCTCGTTGCCGCAGGCTGCCGCATTGTCACCGTGGGTCAGTACCTGCAACCTTCTCCCGAGCAAACGAGGGCAACTCGTTACGTGCCGCCGGAACAGTTCAGCCGGTATGAATCCATCGGCAGGGCGCTCGGATTCTCCGCCATCGCGGCCGGTCCATTTGTCAGGAGTTCCTACCATGCGCACGAGCTCCTGCGGGCTGCAATTCGATAGCATTCCGACCGGAGGTCGGTTATTCCCGCATTTGATTTACTCCCCTTCGGACACTCCGCAATGGTATCATGAGCGGAAGCGCCTTCATCCGGTCCAGCACAGTTCATTTTATCACATGAGTGGAATATCGTATTTTGTATCTGCATTCAATGATTATTCATTAACAACAAACAAATAAAGGAGATGCAGCCATGGAGATACGAATTACTTCACGGCATACCAAAGCATCGCAGGTCCTGCAGGACGCAATCACGGCTGATCTCAACAGACTAGAAAAATTCTCCGAAAAAATCGGCTCCTGTCACGTCATTCTCGATACCGAATATGTCGAGCAGACGGTTGAAATCACCATGCATGCGTTCGACCATGAGATCGTCGCAACCGGGAAAGCGGAAAATATCAGAAAGGCTTTTGACCAAGCCCTCGAAAAAATCCAGCGCCAGCTCATAAAATTGAATGAAAAGATCAAGAATCACAAACATCCGTAACACCGGTGTTTGTGGTTTATGATACGCAACGGCAGGTAAAGAGAGCTCAACGCAAGAAGGGATCGCCCGGTGACTAAAAACAATATGGATCTGACTGTGGGAGCATCGATCCTTATTGCCTTGTGCATCCTTATCGGCGGCGTCCTGTGGTTGAAGGAGGCGCTTGTAACCGAAAAACAGGTATTGTATACATTCCTGTTTTCAAATGTGGGCGCCCTGCAGGTAGGCGATCCGGTCATGGTTAACGGCGTAACAAAGGGACGGGTGGAGGACTTGTCGCTGCGCAATGAGCGGGTCGCAGCCGTCGTGCACCTTGATAATGACGTCTCTCTTACCGATTCCTGCCGCGTGGTGGTGCAGAATGTCGGGTTGATGGGCGAACGCGGTATCGGCATCAAGCTGGGGGGCGGCAAGGCCGTGAGGCCGACCCGGAAAAATGATACCACGTTTATCACCGGGTATTTCGATACCGGGATTGCCGAGGCCATGGGCATGATGGGCGAGGTTCTTTCTAAAATGGAATCGCTTCTTGCCGATATCTCATCGCTCTTGAATAACACGGTCGGCGATACTTCGTTCGTGCGGCTTTTTCATACGCTTTCAAAACGCATGGATACACTTACCGGGCAGACCGAGAGGCTCATAGCGAAAAACGGTCCACTGGTCGACAGTTGCATTACCAACCTCGCCGCGTCGTCGGCCCAGCTCAGGGAGCTCATGAATAAAAACGGCGGCCAGCTCACCACGATTATGACCAACGGCGCCGCGCTTTCGACGAGCGCGCTCGACGTTATCGCCAAAGCCGACTCGCTTGCGACATCGATCCAGGGGATCGTGCACGAAATCGAGGCAGGCAAGGGCCCCCTCGGCATGATGTTGAAGGACGAACAGTTTTCGCAGGATCTTAAACGTGCGGTAACCGGAATCGATACCCTGGCGACGCAAGTCCGGGACAACGGGTTGAAATTGCGGGTCAAGCTCGGTTTTGGAAAGAGCAAATGAATGCTCCCCGCCCCAAGTGGCGGGGTATCCAAAGGCAAAGTCAAAACAAACTTAACTGAACTTCTTCAAATCCATCATAAGGGGGTGCTGTTCCAGCCCCCCTTATGAATCCCCCAGCTATGGTGACCCCGTCCCAAGTGACGGGGTTTTAGATAAATAAAACGGAAATCTATGGTGGAACTTCAAATCAAAGTCATGAACTCGCTCGGCGTGCATGCCCGGCCCGCAGCCAAGATCGTCCAGACGGCAAATCAATACAAATCGGAAATCAGACTCGTTACCGCGAACACTCAGGCGGATGCGAAGAGCATCCTGAACGTCCTCATGCTTGCCGCGATCTTCAACACCCCGATTACCATCCGCGCATCGGGTATCGACGAGAGGGAAGCAGCCGACTCAATCGCCGCGCTCTTCACGAAAAAGTTTGATGAAGAACCATAGGGATTAATAACAAAAGAATAAATTGCTGTCGGAGAGGAGAACGAGGTACCGTCGGGAGTGATCATCCCTTACTGCGGGAACAATTCCGTCAGCGTATTCATATACAACCTGTTCCGGTTGAACGCCGACCATCTCCTTCACTATCTCGCCCTTATTGAAAAAGATCACGGTCGGAATGCCGGTGATGCCATACTTGCCCGCACTCACCGGATTTTCGTCTACATTGACCTTGTAGACGCTGGTCCTGCCGATGGTCTGCTCACTTATGCGCTCGATGATCGGACTCACGACCTTGCACGGCCCGCACCACGGTGCCCAGAAATCGACCATCGCCGGCAGCGGCGACTCCAGAACGTCTTTCCGGAATGTTGCATCACTGGTTTCACGCACCACAATCCCCTCCTTGATGAAGCGATACTCTTCAACCTTTCAAATGGGATAGATGCAAAATCCATGCCACTGCCGGACACCATGCGGGAAAGAGGGGTATGTGAACGCTATTCTGTGCGGTAGAGCCTGCCCTGAACCATATCGCACATCTCCATATACTGCCGGAGGAACAAGATCGACGCCGATTTGCGTGCACTCCACTCCGGCGCGATAAGCCCATGCTCCGGGCGCGAGTCGGCCATGATCCGGTGAATGTGCTGATCGGGCCGAAGCCGCTCGATGAAACCGCAGAGAATCGGCGCATACTCCCTTATCTCCAGTACCGGGGCCTTCCCTTGTTCATGCCATTCCGCTATCCGCGTCCCGCGAATAATCATGAGCTGATGGATTTTTACCCCCTTGACCGGCATGGCAGCAAGGGCCGATGCGGTGGCAAACATCATCTCTTTCGATTCCCCGGGCAGGCCGAGCATGACATGAGCGACGCTTTCGATGCCGAGTATTGCGCAGCGTTTCGCGGCACGGGCAAATTCGGCGAAGGTGTGGCCCCGGTTGATGAGCGCCAGCGTTGAATCGTGAACGGTTTGCAGCCCGAGTTCAAGGGTCAAGTAGGTTCTCCCGGAGAGATTGCAGAGATACTCATATACCGGATCGGAAAGGCAATCCGGTCTGGTCCCGATGCTCAATCCCACCACCCGGGGCAGTCGAAGGAGCGGCTCGTACATGTCGGCCAAACGGTCGGGAGAGCCGTAGGTATTGGAATAGGGCTGCAGGTAGGCGATGAAGGCCTTGCCGCCGTCGGAAGTCCCTGCTAGTGCTGAAGTCAATTGCTCGACAGGAGAGCCTCCCGATCCGGCGGCAAGGCTGAAGGCACGATTATCGCAGAACGCACATCCGTCCCGTCCCTTTGAACCATCCCGGTTAGGGCAGGAAAATCCCCCGCTCAGGGGAACTTTGAGGACACGAGTACCGAATCGCTTCTTAAGGTAGGAGTTGTAAGAGTTATAGCGATCCATGCGAATTTAATAAATGTAAGTCCCCTTATTTTCCTTGAGTGGAATTCTTCTGTCCGGAATATTTATTCAGCTCCTTGGTCAGATCCAGCGAGGTGGTATCGGCGTTGAGCTGATCGATGTCACCGGTGATATCCACCGGTTTTGACTCCAGACGACGAACCCCCTTGGAAGTATCCGGCCGAACCTCTCGCTCGAGGTCCTCAGTCTGCCGGCGGGTCATGGTTGATTCACGGGGCCTGCTGCCGATGGAGTCGCCGGTCGTTTTGCCGCCCTGTTCGAGCTGATCGATCCGATGTTGTACTTCTTCCTTCTGCAGCGGGTCGTCGAGGTAGACTTGCGCTTTTTTCCACGCCTCAATCGCCTCCTGCGTGCGTCCGGTATTCTGAAGAGCCCAGGCAAGCTGCTGATAGTAAGCCGGGTTATTCTGCTCCACCATGATCGCCGCCTGGTATTCAACGATGGCCTTCCCGGTATCGTGTTCTTTATTGAAGTAAATATCACCAAGCTCACCATGCGCCTCCCCTTTATCCGGCTGGGCGGCTATCGCCTTTTTTAAAAATTCCTTTGCATCGGCAAGCTGGTTGGTAAAAACGAGGCAGCGTGAAAGGTTAAGCATCGCCTCGACGTTCCCTCCATCCATTTTCACCAGTTCACGGTACTGGGCAATAGCCTGAGGCATTTGCTTGGCATTTGCATACATCGCGGCAAGATTCATGCGGGCAGTGGTATTGCCGGGATCATAGGTCACGGCTTGGATCAGCGCATTCATAGCATCGGCGTTTTTATTCTGGTTGTCATAAGCGACCGCCAAACTCGACCAAACGATGGAATTCTTCGGCTGCAGGCGCAGGGCTTTTTTCAGTTCTGCTACCGCCTGGGGATTATCGCCCCATTGGAGATAAGTCAACCCCAGGTTATATTGGGCCTCGAAATAATCGGGCTCGCGGGCAAGAGCCTGTCTGAAGGCATTGACGGCTTGGTTATAAGCGCCGTGCTGAAGCAATTCCTGACCATTGCTCATAAAAAATTCAACACTTTGACCCCTTGCTATGAAGGGACCCGAAAACGCCAAAAAAATAACGGCACATAATGCAAAAGGAAAAGGCTTTCTCATCTCCCCTCCTCGTAACGGCATTGACGCCCTCTTACCACGAAAACAGCCAACGTTATACTGCAATGAAAGTCTCTTTGACTCTCCCACGTTGAGGGTTCGACACGCTTACCCTTCTAATTCCTAGTTTGTATATATAGATAGCGCCGGGGATGAGTTGCAAGTACTATCGACCCGTCAAATTCCAGCATCGTTTTCATGTGTCCCCGGCAGACCGTTCCCGCAGAAACACCGTGTCGTCCAGACGGCGCAAAAAAACGTCGAAACCCTTGCAAATAAATTATATTCCTGCTCCTCATTCAACCGTTTGCCGGCAATGTCTGCCGGACAACACCCGCATAAAAAGGATAGTACGAATGGCACGTGAAACCCAAGATACCTATCAAAACCCGCTTATCGAGCGATATGCCTCTCCCGAAATGTCGTTTGTATTCTCCCCGCACAATAAATTTTTCACCTGGCGCAAACTCTGGATCGCACTCGCCGAGGCCCAAGCCGGGCTCGGCTTGCAGATTTCGCCTGAGCAAATCGCGGAGATGAAAGCAAACGCCGGCGACATCGATTATGCAACGGCCCGGCGATACGAAGCCCAAACGCGCCACGATGTCATGGCGCATATAAAAACCTTCGGAGAAAAATGTCCCAAGGCAAAACCGATCATCCATCTCGGCGCGACGAGTGCATTCGTGGGCGACAACACCGACCTCATTCAGATGCGCGAGGCCTGCACGATTATTCTGGCCAGGATGGCGGAGGTTTTACGGGTTCTGCGAAAATTCGCCCTGGACCATGCCGATTGCGCAACCCTCGGGTTTACCCATTTTCAGCCCGCCCAGCTTACCACGGTCGGCAAGCGGGCAACGCTCTGGATGAATGAACTCCTCATGGACTTCGAAGCGGTCGAGGAATTCACGGAGCGATTGCCATTCCTCGGGGTAAAGGGTGCGACCGGCACACAGGCCAGTTTTCTCTCCCTGTTTGACGGTGACCATGACAAAGTGAAAAAGCTCGACGCTGACGTCACAGCGAGGATGGGATTCGCGCAAACCGTCCAAGTATCCGGACAGACCTATTCGCGCAAAATCGATTTTCAGGTGGCAGGGGCCCTCTGCGGACTTGCCCAGTCGCTCCATAAGTTCGGTAACGACATTCGTCTCCTCCAGCATCTGAAGGAAATCGAGGAGCCCTTCGAAACAACGCAGGTAGGATCTTCGGCCATGGCCTATAAGTGCAATCCCATGCGGTCCGAGCGTCTCACCTCCCTCTGCCGCTATATCATCTCGCTCTCACTCTCTCCGGCCATGACCGCCGCCGAACAATGGTTCGAGCGAACGCTTGACGATTCGGCGAATAAGCGGCTTTCGATCCCGGAGATGTTTCTTGCCGCCGATGCTTCGCTTATCATCGCTCTCGATATCGGCGGAGGGCTTCGCGTCCATCCAGCGGTTATCGCCCGGCATATCGATGAAGAGCTGCCTTTCATGGCAACTGAAAACATACTGATGGCATCGGTGAAAAAGGGAGGCGACCGCCAGGAAATTCACGAGCGGATCCGCTTACATTCCATGGAATCCGCCCGCAGAGTAAAAATGGAGGGGAAAAGAAACGACCTTTTGGATCGTTGCGCCGCCGACCCGCAGATTCTTCTGTCGAACGATGACATCAATAGCCTGCTCGACGCAAAAGCCTTCATCGGCCGCGCACCGGAGCAGACACGTGAATTTATCGCTCTCCGCATTGATCCGACGCTTGCGCGGGCGGAGTGCTATGGTACCGTTAAAAAGGTGAATCTTGCGTTATAACAGCGATGCCCGCCGATTATCATATTCATACCGCCTACTGCGGCCATGCCAGGGGATCCATTAGCCAGTATATCGAATCGGCAATTGCGCTGGGTCTCAAGGAGATCGGTTTTTCGGATCACTTGGGGCGCTACTATCTGACCCCGGCCCAGCGGCGCCGCTACCGGGACTGGGGAATGGATGCGAAGAACCTCGATCGGTACTTCAGCGATCTTCTCGAAGCAAGGAAATCCTACAAGGGTCGGATCGGCATCTCCGTCGGACTGGAAGTCGACTATATTGAAGGTTGCGAGCGGCTGCTGGAGCCAATCATCGAGCGTTATTCCTTTGACTACCTGCTCTGTTCAGTACATTGCCTTCCGCGCTTTGGCTGGAGGCATCTTGCCGACTATTGGCGTTATTCGGATACCGCGACGATTTACACCGAGTACTTCCGGGTCGTCCGCTCGGCCATCGGCAGCGGTCTTTTCCATATTCTTGCCCATCCGGATCTTATCTGGCGTTCCCTACGCTGGCCCGCCGGCGGAGCCACCCTGCTCTTACAGGAGATTGCCGACATGACCGGGACCGCGAAAGCAATGAACAAGGCAGTTGAGATCAATGCCAATGGCTTCAGCTGGTCCAGGAGAAACCCTCTCGAATACGGGGATCCTTTTTTCTCGCTGCTTGACCAGTGCGGCAAGCTTGGAACCCCGATTTCGCTTGGTTCCGATGCTCATGATCCTAAGAACGTCGGCCAGTTCTTTCCGGAACTCCGATCCGCCTTACGCGAGCGGGGGATAACCGGTGTCACATGCTTTACTGAAGGCATACCGCGCATTGAATCGCTGGCATGACCCACGATTCTATGAAGCTTTTGTAAAAAACAAATAAAGATAAGGGTACATTGAAGAGGCGATTGCTACCCATAGAGCGTAGTGCTTTCTTCCCATGCGCACGAAGAGGCCGACTATGGGCGCGCCGAAAAAAAAGACCATGGAAGAAAAGGCGGGAAGCAGGAATCGTCCTTCGGGCTCGGAGTACGAGGCATTGAGGCTGATATAGGAAGCCATGGTCAGAATGAGAACAACCCCCAAAAGCAGCATCCCGGATGACGGTCGCCTGATCCTGAACAGATACCCTGCGGTAACAATGCCCTGAACGCCCAGAATCGCTCCGCCGATGACATTGCATAGTTTTACGCCGACGTTCCGGTACGCAGCATGCTGCATGGGAAACCAGAAATAGCGGATGGTCATTTCCATGAAACCGGCGATGGCCCGCACGCCGGTCAGACAATGGGCCGGAGGACCGAATCCCATATTCAAAGCGAACAATGAGTGATAGATTGCAAGGTTTCGAACATACCACGGGGAAGCCGCAAGGACGGCAACCCCTATAATACCGCACCCCCGCACTACTCCCGAAAGCGTGCGCGTTCTTATCCAGCCGATGAAAAACCAGGCGACGACAACGAAAAAAAAGACGACAATCGAGCTTTTCGTCAGCATTCCGGCCACAAGATAGAAAATCAGACGCAGCGTACGTTTCCCTGAAAGGGGCGAATTCGATGACAGGGACACTGCGTCGATCATCTCATGAACGATCAGCGTCGCAAAAAGCCATGAAAGCGCATCGTTCGATACCATTGCGCAAAAATAGGCATGCGTGGGAAACAGGGCTGCGAAGAGCAGGGCATAGCGCCGCAGAAGCCGGTCGGGCACGGTTTTGTAAACAATCGCCCCAATAAGAAAAACCGTTATAATTCCACAAAGGCATGAAAACAACCGGCAGCAATAAAAGGCGGTTCTCTTACCGAGGGCGGCATAAAAAACCGCTCCAATCGCATAATACAGCGGCGGTTGGTAGTATTCAAAGTCATTTCGTTCGAAGGCACCCGGATCTTTGACGGTTCCCCTCTGGAGCGGCAAAGAGTGATGGTCGGCAAGAAATTTGACATAATTGAAATGCGCCGGCTCATCGTTCAACCCTTGGAAATGATGTTCAACCCTTTGCCCGAACGGCACGAAAACGACGAAAAACAGCCTCAGTACAATTGCGAGTATGAGGAATGACCTGAAGATAATGGTAGGGAATGCCATTTCGCTTTGCCCAACCGTCTCGTGCATCCGGAAAAAATAATTACGTAGTACCCCTCAGTGGCTGTTGCCGCGCCGAATTGTGCGCCATTGCCTGAAAGCCTCCCCGTCTTCGCGAATAGTCCGGCATATCTTCCTTTGGAATTATTATTTTCTCTTCGAATGACCTTGGGGGGGGCCGCCTATAAATTTGCTATGACGAACCAATGCGGGACATAAAAAAATTACGGACTCAGTTTTAATGGAGAGGTACTCTTTTATGAGAGTGTGGAAAACAACAAACCGATTCGGCATGAAAAAAAGGCTCATGGCCGCGACCCTATGGGCTATGATGCCAGTTTTTGCCGGCACGACCGGTGCGCAGACCACACTGGTACATTATAAATTCAAGTTCGGATCAACTTCAAATCCCACTCCTGCCGGCTACATCAAGGTTTCTCCGGCCAATCTTTATACCAAGGCGTACGCTGTGGATACGGTGGTCGGCTACTACGGATTTCAAAACTGGCAGCATAACCGGCTTGGCGTTGTCGATCGCGGCGGGAGCGATACACTGCATCGTGATTTTATCACCAATTTCGACTCGGCCGATATCATGCCCGCGGTTTTTTACCACAACTCCCCGTTTTATTTTTCGGTCAACGTGCCGGAGGGTAAATATCGGGCTAAAATTACGATGGGCGATCCGCTGGATACCGCCGTCACTACCGATCAAAGGAGAAACCCGGCGCCTTCTGCTGAAAGACTTTGTCACCGCTCCCGGGCAATATGTCACGAAAACATTCTCCCTTATTCGTCGCGACCCTGCGATCAAGGGAACAACGAAAAGCGTCGCCCTAGATGACCTGAACGGCCGGGAAAATCCGATCATTTGCCTGAACTGGGATCGCAAACTGACGCTCGAATTCAACGGGCGCCGGCCTTGCATCAGCGCAGTCGAAATAACCCAAGTCCCTGACACCACCGGGACGACGATCCATCTGTGCGGCAATTCGACACTGGTAGAATGGGAAAACGAACCGTGGACAGCCTGGGGCACCATGCTTCCCGCATTTTTCGATACCAACGTCTTTACCAATGACCTTGCCAGCTCCGGTTTGACGTCGAGATCCTTTATCAGCGAACTGCGCTTGGCAAAGATTCGGCTAGTATGATGAACAAAGGCGATTATCTGATCTTTGAATTCGGCCATAACGATTCCAAGGCGGGAGGGGTTTCGACCACGCAGTTCGCCGTCAACATGGCGATTTACCGGGACAGCGCGCTTGCTCACGGGGCGAACATGGTTTATGTCACGCCCACCGCCCGGCTCGCCGACACCGACTCATCAACCTCGATCGGCGGATATGCCCAACTGGTGCGGACGACGGCAGCGTCGCTCAATACCCCGTATATCGATCTCAATGCGGCGGTCATCCATATCAACGCCGCAATGCCGACACAGCTCTACTGCTGGGTTACGGCAGACAGCCTGTGGCCCGATCAGCCCCCGACCAATGACAGCACTCATTTCATCGACTTCGGCGCCTATACCCTGGCCAAATGGATCGCGTATCAGGGCATGCGGAATGCCGGCATTCCAGTGAGGGTGCACCTTTATGATACCGCCGCGATATTCAATTCGAGCCAACCGCTCAACCCTGCCGTCACCACAAATCCTGATACCTTTGCGACTTGGCATCTGGCCTGCAGCCTCGATACGGTATACCGGCACCCCTCGGCAACGATACTCGCAACGGTAACGACGGACATCAGGGGAGCTCCCGATGCAGATCGCTCCAATCCCAGACAATCGGTTTCCGTTAATGCGCAGGACGGCAGCATCACCTATGTTGCAACGGAAGCCGGGAAAGTGAAATTTATTGTTTATTCGTTCTCAGGCAAGAAACTCATTCAAACGAGCACAGTAGCCCAACCCGCACAGAATTTGATGCGGTGGAAGGCACTGGAGCGTCTGCCCCACGGCATGTATTTTCTGGAGATGGAAATAAACAACCGGAATCTGGCGAAAACCAGCTTTCAGAAGATGCAATAATCCTTAATTCAAACGAGTCGGGATAAAACCCCCTTCTACTTTTTTTTAAGGAATTGTTTATATTATTTTTTATGGCGGATGTATCGCTTTATTTCACCTGTCTTTTGAAAGTGTCCTGCACGATTACGAGAAGAGACAAATAATCACCTTTTTCAGGGACAACCTTTTAATGGAGGAACCGGTAGATGGCGAATCATTTCAACATGGAAAAAAGGCTCATGGCCGCAGCCTTATGGGCAATCGTGTCCCTGTTTATCGGCACGGTCGTCGCCCAAACGACGCTTGTCAGCTACAAATTCAAGTTCGGACTGGCTTCAAACCCTACCCCGGCCGGATATATAAGGGTTTCTCCGAAAAATCTCTATGTTCAGGCCGATACCACGATTGCCGGTTACTATGGATTCGAAAACTGGAAACATTGCCGGCTCGGCGCCGTCGACCGCGGCGGCAGCGATACGCTCCACCGTGATTTCATCACCAATTTCGATTCGGCCAAAACCGGCGTATTTTATCACAACTCGCCATTTTATTTCTCGGTTAACGTGCCTGAAGGGAAGTATCGCGCCAAGGTCACCATGGGCGACCCGAATGATACCGCCATCACCACCATCAAGGGAGAATCGCGCCGTCTGCTTTTAAAAGATTTCAAGACCCTTCCGGGACAGTATATCACGCAAATATTTTCTCTTATTCGTCGCGCCCCGGCCATCAAAGGATCCACCAGGAGCGTTGCGCTGGATTTTACCAATGGCCGGGAAGATCCCGCAATCTGCCTGGACTGGGATGAAAAATTGACCCTCGAATTCAACGGACGACGGCCCTGCATCAGCGCGGTTGAGATCTACCAGGTTCCGGACACCACGGGTATCACCATTCACCTCGCCGGCAATTCGACGATGGTTGAGCAGGAGAATGAGCCCTGGACCGCCTGGGGGCAGAACCTTCTTGCTTTTGTTGATACGAATGTTTTTGTCAACAACCTCGGCAGTTCCGGGCTGACCTCAAGTTCCTTTATCTCCGAGCTGCGATTGGCCAAGATCTGCAGCATGATGAATAAGGGCGATTACCTTGTCTTTGAATTCGGCCATAACGATTCCAAGGCCACCGGTTACCAGACGGCTTTCGTAGCGAATATGACGACCTTTTACGACAGTGCGCAGAAGCATAGCGCAACCATGGTATTTATAACTCCCACCGCGCGAAGCGGCGACACCGATTCTTCCGCGTCCATCGGAGGTGCCGCACAGTTAACCAGAACAACTGCCGCGACACTTACCGGATCAAAACTGATCGACCTCAATTCTGCGGTAATCCATATCAATGCCGCGACGGCAAACGATATCTACTGCCACGTTTCGGCGGACAGCCTGTGGCCCGATCAGCCTGCAGTCAGCGACGGTACGCATTTATGCGACTACGGCGGCTATACACTCGCCAAATGGATTGCCTATCAGGGAATGAGGGCGGCGGCACTTCCGGTCAGAGCGAATCTGTACGACACGGCGGCGATGTTCAATTCGAGCCAGCCGCTCAACCCGGCGGTAACCACGAATCCGGACACTTTTGCCACGTGGCATCTGGCATGCAGCCTCGATACGATATACCGGCACACCGCCGCAACGATCTGCTCAACCATCGTGACGCCGACGGGCGTCAAGCAGGCTTCCGCCGTGCCCGCTTCGATTCCGGGGTACGCAGTGTCGGTAAACGCTCTGTCGGGCACCATCACCTATTCCGCGCTCGAAGCCGAAAAGGCGAAGTTCATCGTTTATTCCCTCACCGGTAAGAAACTCATTGAAAAGAGCGCGGTAGTGACCGCTTCGCAGAACTCGATGCAATGGGAGGAGTTGGGACGTCTGCCTCAGGGAACTTATTTCCTGGAAATGGAAGTAAACAACCGGAATCGTGCGAAAACCAGCTTTCAAAAAATGTAAGAGCACTCTTTTCAGAACACCCTCCAGTGGTTCGATTTCAGCAAAACGCCATTTACTTACTGTAAATGGCGTTTTTTTCGGTTCACGCTTCTATGCGGATTCGGGCGCATGTAACATTATAGAGGATACGGGTCAGACGGAGGCCTATCGGCCTGGGGCCGGAGATGACGTCATGGGGACAGCAGAACTATCCGCAGCGGCAGGAAGTACGGAAGGCGATTGCAACACGGTTACCGGCGCAGCTGCGGTGGTAGCGGCGGGTGGAGATGCGACCTGCGGCACTGTTGACGGCGCGGCTACGGGCGAAACTGCGGGTGGCGATGAGGTTAAAGATGCGGCCGTTCCGGAACCGGTCTGCTGCGGATTAGCAGGCGCCAGGGGAGCAGTGCTCGAATCCGGCGCTGCAGGCTGCATCGGCAAGCCGTTTTTCGGGTTAATCGGCAGGACACCATGCCTCTGCGGCGAATTCCGTCCGTGCTCCATCGATGCTGCTCCCCGCAACATCGAATCGGTTGCTTCGACCACCGGTACGCTGGGCACACCGCTAGGCGATTTTCCGGGCAATGCCGAGGCATTCGCGATCTCTCCGTAGGCCTTCATGGTATCAAGCGCGACCTGAACGCGCGGCTTGGCCTCGACCGTGCAATAAATCGAATTCGGATAGCGTTCGCAGATTTTTTCATACAGGGTTTTCGCTACCTTCTTTTTCTGAAGCTCATTGTCCGTCAACCATGCGGCGACATAGAGGCTCTTGGGCGCGATTTCAAGATCGGAATACTCCTTATAAATGGTGAAAAACGCCTGCACTGCGCCTTTTATATCGCCTTCGTCAACGTACTTTTTTTCGGCGGCCCGGAACGCCGCGGCCGCTCTTCCCTTGCGCGTCGTGACGACCGAGTCCGGAACATCTTTGAGTTCTCTCAACACCCTGCGCGCATTAACATTCTCAGGATAGCGAGCAAGCACCACTGAAAACAGGCTGTCGGCGCGCACGGTGTCTCTCAGCCTATTCTTGGCGATATAGGCGGCGGCGCACAGTGCCTTGGGGCGGTGGATCGAATCGGCCGATGAATCGGCCGCACAACGCAGGAACTGCCGGATGGCGGAATCAGGCTCGTCAAGATCGTAATAGAACAGCTCGCCGATTTTATACATCGTATCTGCCCGGTTCACCACCTGCTTCGTCGTATCAGGTCCGGCCGCCTTTTTGGTCGTATCAGCCGCATGGTTTCCCCTTTTAAAGGCGGCATGCGAGCTGTCGCGGAGTGCCAGCAGTCTGGCGGAATCGCGCACACCCGATAGTTTCGAGGTATCGCGCACACCCGACAGTTTCGAGGTATCGCGTCCCGCCGGCGTCTTCGAGGTATCGTGAAGTGCCGGCAGGTTCCACGTCTCGGGTTCCGCCAGCAGCTTTCGCAGGTCGGCGATGCGTTGAATGGCAATCATCCGCGCCGTCGCCGCAGGAGCCACCGCGGAGTCACGGCCTTTGCGGTCGTTAATCGTTCGAAAGCACTTCTGAGCTTCCCGGAAGTTGTACTTGCGCTTCTGATAGAGCAACCCCAGCTCGTACAGCGCCTTGCCGACCATCTGCGAGGTATCCGCTTGAACCGTTGCGCTGTCGGTCGGCCCGACCACCTCCTTGAAGGCCGCGATCGCTTCATCGATCTTTCCCGACCGCTCCAGGATGACACCCTTGTCATAGGTCATTTCCCGTTTATGCGATTCATACTTCCGGCGACCGCGCATCACATCGAGAAGAGCCAGGGAATGGGATATGGAATCGGATTCCGCATAGCATGTGACAATATCGCGATCGATACGGTATTCCTGCTCGGGGTCCTTTCTCAGGCGGGGCGTTCTGGAAAGCATGGCGATGGCGGAGTCGTACTGCCTGAGATCCATGTCCATTTCTGCGGCCCTGACCATGAGCTCGCAACGTTTGTCCTCGGATTTCACCGTCGTGCAGATCTGTTTGAGCCGCTTGATCGCCAGCGATTTTCCCACACGCCGGGTTTCCACTTCAATCAGCAGCAGCGACACCTGTTGATCCTTATCAAGTTTCGGATAGGTCGCAAGCACATAGTGAAGCATCTCTTCCGCCTTGTCCAGATCCTCATTGACAAGGTAGGCTTTCCCGATATACAGGTATGATTCAGGAATCATTTTACTCTCTGGATATTCCTGCTGGAGCATCCGAAACCACCGAATCGCCTTTGTCGTCTCCTTTTCATAGAAATAGGACTTCCCCAAAAGAAAATAAGCGTACTCATGCCATTTTTTATCTTTTGGGTATACATCGAGCACTTTGGCGGATTTTTCAATTGCGCGGTCGTACTTGGCTTTTGCATCGTCTCCCGGCATTACCACGATGCTGTCGGGGTAGTTCCGCATCGCCTTCTCATGGATCCGATACCCCTCACTGAAGGCCTCCTCCGCATTGTAAAACATGTTGAAATAGGTAGAGCACTCCAGGGACGTGCCCAGAAGCAATCCCGCAAGCAGAGGGAGCAGTCGTTTTGTATGCATCGTTTCTTAAAATACTTTCCAGCTTTTGCCGCTCTCCCCTTTTCGCTGCCACGGGGAAAGTGCAGACGCACGCTTTTCAATTCTCTCGAACATTGTATTTTTCACTAAAATGCGATCTTCAATTTTCTGCTTGCATCCGCCGCATAAAATACTCCTGAAGATTACTCTCTTTTCGGCCATAATATTGCTGTTCTTTCACGCTTAGCTCCCATCGCAGACCATAAACCCGTCTCAAAATCGCGCCGATTCGCTCAACCGCAGCCCAATGCTGGACGCTCAGCGGGATTCCGCGGTCCGGCTCGCCGACACAAGAAGGCTCCAGTACGATGGCCCATCCCCAAATAGCGACCCCTATACCACCACCACCACGATGATCTTCAACAGCGATGCCACCGCTCCCTCGGAAGCGCTCGCGAATTCTGCAATCTGTCAGCCGGTCCACTACGGTCTTTCGAACCGGATGAATCGCGTGCTCGTCTACGGGAACCCTGCCCCGCTTTCGCCGATCTATCCGGCCGGATCGCTTATCGGTATCGAGCCCGGCCCGCTCGGGGGCAGCGACGGTAACTTTACAACAGAATTTTCGCAGATCAGCCTTCTTCCGGACGGCGCCGTCCGGTGCGACCCCAATTCGGGCACTGCGATGGAGCCCGATGGGTGCTTTTTCTGGGAAAACGGCGTCTTCCACGAGGACATCTTCGATATCCGCTTCATGCGACCTCTTTCCGAAAAGGTTACTTTCAGCGTTTTTTCAAACTACCGTCATTTCGACGGAACGAGCTTCAGCCACGAAAATAACAGCATCTCCACCTTTTACCAGTCCCTCCATGCCGACACCTCCCAGCTCAGTAACGTTGGGTACAACCCGCTCACCGAAGAGTACGCTGCCGGTGGAAGAATCCGTTACGCCGGTCCCAGGGGCAACGAGTGGTCCCTCGGCATGAGTTACACAGATTGCGCAAACGAGCTCGCCCTCAATGGAACCGCTTCCGACGGCACGCAGGAGTGGGCGCAGCTCCATCAGTTCCGCTCGAATCTCGATTTTGAAAGCTCGGGTAATCGCCTTGGACCGCTTACCCTCACCCTGGAAGGAAGGCTCGAAAGCGATGACCTTTCAAACCTCGTCCCGCAACAAACGAGCGACAGCTCACTCAACCTGGGCGGGAAGAACTTCGAACTCTCACTGGCCGGTCGGGCTGCGCTGCCCCTGCCGGATTCCGGCAACGTATCGCTGGTCTATCGCGCAACGAGCATTGACCGGACCGCGTTTGATACTCGCGAAGACCATTCGATCGGACAGACCCCCGAGTTCTCGCTTATTTTCCCGGTACACTCGGGGTTTGTTACCGCCGCTGCCACCGCAAGCGCCGGATATTCGGTTCTCACTCTCGACAGCCTGTTCGCCTATGCATTCACCTGGTCGCTCGGCCTCGACGCAAAACAGGGTAGCAATGAACTTCGACTTTTCGCCAGGGAGTCGGCCCTGCCCTATGACATTCCCTACGACAGCAGCCTGCGCCCTGCCGGCCCGCTGCTCCTCGACCGATATTCCGCTGCAGGAGCCGAGCTTTCGATGCAGGGTCCGCACGCCGGTCTCGTGGTGGGAGGCCAGGCCGTCGAAGGGGTGGACAGCGAAACCGTTGCCCGCGCCTGGCCGATGGGAGTTCCGCCGTACCAGCAGCCCAGCCTGATTCTCCTCGCCACTCCCTCGATCAACCCGTGGCGCGGCATAACGCTTTCCTCACGGACCATGCTTTCGGACCGTAAACCGGTCGTGAAGAACGAAACGTCAATTTTCTTCATCACCCACCCCGAAGGTACGCGGGAGTACATCGAGTCGCGGCTCAGCCTCAACTACTGGAGCCCCCGCGACATGATCACCTATGCCGGCATCGATACGTGGAACCGGGAGATTTACGACCTGAACATCGAGATCGCCACCCATGTCCGTACCTTCCGCTACTTTGCCAAAATCGACAATCTTTTCAACCGTAAGTTCGCGTATGTTCCCGGCTACTACTCGCCGGGCTTGACCTTTCGCTGGGGGATCGACTGGTACCTGCAGAAATAGTTGGAGAGTTGGAGGGTTCAGCATAGGGAACCCTTTGTCATGAGTCGGGAGGACAGAAAAAGACAGGAAACAGAACTGACTCCCGGCTCCCGACTCTTCCTTTTTGCCCCTGCGGGAGGGACACTGTGGATAATCACTAAAGAGAATTAAAACTTGACCTCGGTCTTGAACGACCACCACCAGTTCTGGGAAGTCGGAAGTGCCTCCATGAGAGACATATAAAGCGGATTCCAATAGTTTAAATAGATCTTGGTATGATCCCGGGCGGCCTGCGCGATAAAACTGACATGGCCGTTACATACCGATTTTTTTACATAGCATGACCACCGCCAAGGGCTTCTAGTGATACCATTCAAGATAATGGGATTTAATGACGGTCCATTTGTGGCGTTCACTATATTGTAATCCGAAAAGGCGCTCGTGGTGTCGGCATTGTATTCCACCTCCACATTGGCGACATCCAGGATCCTGAAGGTTGGGATATTAATGCCTAATGAGTAAAGAGTCCGCATATTACGGTTTGCGAATTCCGCCAGATTAGCGTTATTGTTGGGGTAATCCTTGACGCCGACTGATATCGGCCTCTCCGTACAGTTTAAAATCATCCTTGCCGAAAATATCGCAGTCGCAAAGATTCTTCAGCATATTTTTGGGATCGAAGCTGAATCTGCCCATTAATTTTATCGCGCTCCAATCGAGCGTATCGGAAACAGTATCCTTAGCCATTGGATTGTGGTGACATTTTTTACAATAATCATATTCTGGCTGTTTGCGGAATCGATATGTGTAATAATAATCATACAACTGGTGTAGAACAGGGTGTTGTAGGGGCCCGGATATACCGATAAAAGATGGGTAAGGTCCACCCCGCCGCCGATGTCGAGCATTTTGAACAGATGAACATTGAAAATATCTCCGATTGACCAGTCCTGAACCGGAATGCCGAGCACTTCGCTATGGAGGAGGACATCGTCGGTAATCATCGAATCCAACGCCTGCATTCCGACTCTGCGCCGAGCAGGCGCACCTGCGGATAGTCGAACGAACTGTACACCAGGAGCGGATAGGTGTTCGTTCTGAAAAGGTATTCGCCGAGGTTGCGGACGTCGGGGTTGTATTTATAGGGAAAATATCCGCCCTGCAGGGTAAGGGAGAAGCGGCGGGAATCCTGTATGAGCGGATAGCTTGCATAGGCGGAATTGATTAAAAACAGTCTGATCCGTTTGCAAGGTAGCGGGAGTCATTTGTAATCTGGGGGGTTGAATATTCTATCGATCCGCCGACGCTGATATTGATGTCAAGTCGTTTGTTTATCAATGCATCATAGCCGACATGCGCATACGCCTGCTGTTGCCATATATTGTAGATTGGGAACATTTGCGAGCCCACGGGCTTGATAATAGCCGTTTGCAATTTGACCGATCTGCAGAAAGGCGTCTCCCATGGGGGTGAAAACAATGTCTTCGGTTCCGCCTGCTATAACGCCCTGAGCAAACAATAAAATTATCGCTCCACCCAGACGTACTGCCAGTCGCCCTCAACTTCATGGGTTAATTCCTCCGTCCGACTCTGTTATTTGCTATTGCACCGTAATTGACGTTATAACGCATTTCCCATTGCCATTTATTAATTCAACGGGGTTGGAGGTCGAGCCCGCAATGATGTCGTAGGTTCCTGGGTTGACCTGCCATTGTCCGGTCCCGGTAGCCGAATCGGCATAATAGGTAGAAAAATCCCTCGGCCCCAGCGTAAAACTGAGCGTCGAGTTCTGACCCGGGGCAAGGGTCACACGCTGAAATGCGCGGAGATCCTTAACGCGATGGGGAATCGGGTTAACGAGGCTGGTCGGCCGTACATAGAGCTGGACCACGGCATCGCCGCTCCGCGTGCCGGTATTGGTGAGATTGACCCGGAAGTCTATCCGGTCGCCGGCGGCGATGGTGGAGGGACCCATGGTCGTAATGCTGTTGAAAGTAAAGGTCGTGTAGCTGAGCCCGTGCCCGAACCAGAAGAGCGGGGTCTTGCCGGTCTGCTCAAAATAGAAGTACCCATGCGCCGTGTCGACCGATTGCACATCATATTCAAACGTCGAGGTGTTAAGACCTTGACCGAAATTCTGAAAGTTCGGGAGATCATTTTCAGACATCGGCCAGGTAAGGCTCAGATGGCCGCTCGGATTGGTTCTCCCGAACAGGATCTCGGCCAGGGCCTGGCCCTGCCACCTTCCTCCGTAAAGTTCGATAACCAGGGCATGGGCATGCGACCAGCTTCCGGTGTCGGAGGGACTCCCGCCGGTATATACCACCACGGTTTTGGGAACCGCGCTCATCACGCTCGTTACCAGCGCGAGCTGGCTGGAGGAGAGCAACAGATTCGGTCGGTCGGTCGATTCGCTCTCCCCGCCGATTATCCCGGTCAACGTTCCGATCACGACGACTGCCACGTCGGCGGTTTTATAATTGGTCACCAACGTAATGTTCTTATGTGCGGCAAGAATCGTTTTAATTCCCCCCAGCGGAGTAATGATGGTATCCGGGGTAACCACGCTGCTTCCCCCGCCTCCCTGCCGGCCGTAGTTGGAATCGGGGCCCACGACCGCAAGCTTGAAGGTTGCGTTGGTGTCCAGGGGGAGGATGGGACTTCCCGTAACGGTATCGTTTTTAGCAAGCACGATGGCCTCTCGTGCCGCCTGAAGCGCGATGGCAAGGTGCTGGGAGCTGAGAATGGGATTTGTAGAGTAAGGATCGATGGCGTTGTCGTTGGGAAGCAATTTGCCGCCCCATGCCCACAACTTTCCATACATGACATCGGCGGCCTTCTGATTCAGGGCGGCGGTATCCCATCCGTTGGAAGCGATGTTTACATCTATGGAATTATAACCTGCGCCGTCGCCAGCCGCGGTACTCATATCGAGAGCGACGCTGTCGTAGGCATAGCGATCATTGGTAACGCATTGCAGCGATTCCCAATCGGTCAGGATAATTCCCCTGAACCCCCAGTCATGTCTGAGAATATCGTTGACAAGATGTTTATTAGACCCGGCGACCTCGCAATTTTCGGCTATCAGATTTGCATTGCTTGTCGTGAATCCGGGAATTTTAACCTTGTTATAGCACGTCATTAACCCGCGGGAGCCGCCCTGGGTCACCGCCATTTCAAAAGGAACGCAGAACAACTCGCGAAACGCCCGTTCGGACACCCCGACCCGCAAAGAACCGGCCTGCGACCCGCACTGCCGATCCGTTTCCATCAGGTAGGGCGAAAAATGCTTCGGCGTGGTAATGACATTCACGCTCTGGGTTCCCTGGACTCTGCTGGCGACCATCTTTCCAGACAGAATGGGATCTTCCCCCATGGTCTCGAAGGTCCGGCCCCAGCGGGGATTGACGACGAGATCGCACATCGGGCCGAGATTACAGTAGAGGCCATTCGCGCGGGCTTCGCTGCCCGATCGCCCACCCAACATTGTACAACAAGGCGGTATCGAAAGTGCTTGCCAAGGCGACTTCGGTGGGAAAATCCGTCGCCTTATTTCCTGCGCCGTAAATTGCAAGGGTATCATCGGCCGCCCCGATAGGCCACCGGACCCCGTGGGGTCCGTCGGAACATCGCCACCCCACCACCAGTTTTCCATTACTTAATGTTATGATCATCGCCGCCGAACCATGACAAATCCGGGGAATTGAAAAGCTGGTGCATCCGCTGCGTCACCGTCATCTGCTTGACAAGAGAGTCGGCAAGCAGCCGCATCTGACTCATATTGCCGTTCGCCGTAACGGTCGCGATGTACGATCCCGTAATATCTTTGACCAGTTGCGTGCGGAAATAGATCGTTTTCAGGGTGTCGGCGGCGTTATTCTGCTGGACCAGGCCGACATCCCCGGAAGCTTGCAGGGCGAGTGAATCCCCCGTCGCCGAGTCCGTGATAGCGACGCCGACAACCACCGAATCATTCCCCTGGGGTTGAAAGGTATAGGTTATCCGCCCCATGTAGAAAAAATACGGTGTCGCTCGATGAGTTCAGGCCCTTTGAGTACCCTTTTACGAGGCTCACCTGGACATTTGATACGCTTGGTACGCTCGTCGCTCCCGCCGGGAACAGGAACGCCGCCAATAGAACTCCCACCATTATTTTCTTTACCATCATTGCTCTCCTTAGTAGCATAGCATCAGTCGTAAATGCTGCTGAACCGGGCCATAAACAAGCCTGGCGATATAAATTCCCGCCGCTCCCTCTCTCGCGGTATTCCACCGCACCATTCCGGTCGGAGACACGACCGGGAAGATTTTAATCGCCTGACCGCGCAGCGAATATATGGTGATGGCACCCCTCTGCGTTTTTGATTGCACCGGGAGCGACCATGAGATGGTAAGCGTTCTTGCACCGGCAGGATTTTGCAAAAATTTAAAATAGGACGGGTGGGCGACAATTGCACCCCGCTTAACGGCGGTGACCGCCGGAAATTGAAAAGGGCTGCTCGAAGCGCTGACTATGTCCGCTTTCACGCTGAGCGCACAAAAAACCATAGCACATGCTCCACCGACCCAACGTCCGATCATACTCTTCCTCCTTCTTCTCAACCCGTGCGCCTGAGCCAAGAATTTGTTCTCCCGGCTGCGCGATGTGTATCCTCATGGTCCCCGTATAAAAGGCCCGCTCTCCTGATTGCAGGTCCCTCCGCCTGAGGGAACAGTATGAGGTAATTCAATAAAATGCAATAATGTTGAAAATAGATTTAGGGGTATTTCCAGTCAATAAAAATCAGGATGAAACCGGTTATCGCGAAACCATATCGCGCAAAAAATTAAGCAACCGATAAAAGATCCATTTTTCTGCCTAACTATTTTTTAATAACTGCTAAAGGCAGCTTCGGCCCGAGGTCGGAGATGCTCAGAACCGCGCCTAAGCACCCGTGTGGCATCCTTCCTGAAAATGTTACCCCCCCCCGACCCGATATTCAAAAAGCCTCAAGAACCATACGACCCATTAAAAATATGCATATTAATTGACCAAGCCCTTTATTATGTCCCAATTGGCCTCAATTTCTCTTTTATCGATGATGCTGTTCGTAATTTTTAATTCTTTAATATCTCCGAAAAAAAATCCCCTTCGCGCTCTTATGTTCCCGATAAACAAAGGCCCGCCAATATCATTATATGGTTCTTTAATATGCACAGGAATTAGCTTTTGCAAATTTGAAAAACCACTAATAAGATTCGTATCCACCTCAATCGAGAGGTAATTCCATTTACCTGGTATCACTGAGCATATCATACGCTGGCCGCAAACTACAAATATATATTGGATCTCGACAGTATCCATTTGCGTTAGCGCAAATTCATAAGAATCCTTTCCCTTAAATACAATTGCTGCATCACTTGTAACCAAAGTTTGATGAATTTTTTGTGGCTTAAATAAAGCCTCCAATGAAAATCGTTTTCCGATACGAGTGCGAATGGTTATACCTTCAGCGAATCTAGATAACGGGCTGTGTTTATTGTCTAAAACAACATGAAGTACACTGTGATTATCACTACTTAAAATGAAACCATGATCTGTGACTGAAGGTTTTAATGTGAAATAGTAAATGTTTCCATCAGCATTATTAACATTATACCGTGTTGATAGGATAATTGGAATGTATGGGTCAAAAGATGAAAAATCATTTAAATCAAAAAATATTTTTGTCGTTTGATTGGAATTTAGAAAATACAATATCCTTTTGTAATCTTTCCACAGAAATATATCACAAAACCCTGGGTTAATAGCAGCAGTATTGGAAAGATCGTAATATATTCCCTGATAAGAAGATGACAATATTATTACTCGCTTGTCTTGCTGACTTATGCGGTTAATAAATCCTGCGTTTTTTTGAATTGTCGCAATCAAGCCTTGGCTATGTGAGGTGGCCCCCAATCGTTGGACAGTTTTAAGGGGTGGATAAGGTAGTTGACATGTTGTGTTGATTAGTTGTTTTGCTTTTGCTTTTTGAAATAAAATAATAGTTGTGCAAAGGGGGTGCAGGGGGGAATGTGTCCCCCCGCCCCGGGTGTGTCCAGTTACGGCATTAAACGGGTGCATAAAAAACCTCTGACGGTGTTCGATAATTCAATGCCTGATGCGGTCTCTCGTAGTTATAGAACTGGAAATAGGCGGTGAGCCCGCGGAATGAATCTCGCGGCGACAGATAGTCCTTCAGGTAAACGTCTTCGTATTTAACCGTTCGCCAGAGACGTTCAGTGAAAACGTTATCCAGTGCACGCCCACGACCATCCATGCTGACCCGTACTCCGGCTTCCTGCAGGCGGCTAACGAAAGGAACTGCCGTAAATTGTGCGCCCTGATCGGAATTGCAGATCTCAGCTTTACCGATTTCCAGGGCCTCATTAAGGGCAGATAAGCAGAACTGGTGATCCGGCGTCGTTGAGACCGCGAATGAAAGCACATATCGACTGAACCAGTCCAGAAACGCTACCAGGAACGCAAAGCCTGATTGTAGCCGCAAGTAGGTGATATCGACACCCCAGACCTGATTGACACGTTCTATAGGTAAATGCCGCAGTAAATACGGAAACACCATGTGCTGCTTATCTGGTGCGCTCAGATTCCGTTTAGGATAAATCGCTTCCAGACCCATGAGATGCATTAATCGCTGAATGCGCTTCCGGTTAACCGAGTGCCCCATCCGGTTCAGCATGGCCATCATGCTCCGACTTCCAAAGGTGGGGTGTTGCGTATACAATTCGTCGATGGTATGCATAAGGCTAAGATTAATTTCGCTCTCTCCCTGACTTGCATGGTAGCAGCTCGAACGCGCCAACCCCAGCAGAGAGCATTGGACGGCAATACTAAGCCGAGGCTCAGACGGATCGATAAGGCGACGCTTTTCATCGGTTGAAAGCCGCCGTCTTTTTTTTTAACCATTCCAGCTCATATTGCAACTGGCCTATCTGCTGGAACAACTCAGCTTCACGCTCCTCCCGTTCCTCTCGCTCGTGTTCAGGCTTCCGGGAAAACAGCGAGGGCAGAAGATCGACTGCGTGCTTTTTCCACTTCGTGACCATGAGAGGGTGGATCCCATACCGCTTGGCGATCTCGGCGGTAGTCATTTCTCCGCTGAGTGCCTTGAGTACCACTTGAGCCTTGAATTCCGCACTGTGGCGTTTTCGTTGCATCGGTGCCTCCTCCTATAAAATCGGTTGAACCGTGCAACATGTCAATAAAAACTACCTTAGATACCTGTCCAATTTTTGGGGTCCACTACAAATTGAGCACCGATATTGGAATAATAAAATCGCAGAAATAAATAAATCGAACGGTTACGAAGTCGAGCTTGAAAAAAAGATTGCCGCCAATGGATATATCGACCAGGTAATCAAAAAGGGAAATGAATTTATCGCAATCGAAATTGAAACGGGGAAATCTCATCCGATAGAAACGA
Source organism: uncultured Fibrobacterota bacterium (assembly GCA_963846695.1). Lineage (GTDB taxonomy): Bacteria > Fibrobacterota > Chitinivibrionia > Chitinivibrionales > Chitinispirillaceae > BOG-1184. Next base: position 305,975 of record CAWJXL010000014.1, read on the forward strand.
TCAAGCATGACTTGGAGATTGGTTTTTCAAAAGTTATCTGCATTGCGACGACAGAAAAAGCATACGAAAATATTCGTGATAATTTATTAATTGAAAATTTGAAAGTCGATCTTTTTTTAGCAGCGAATTATAATAGTGTCTAACGCGTTGGACACTTTCAGATAATTTTCTATATTCGAATTTATATATTTTAATTGGTTCCAAGTGCGATATGAAAGGAGACCGAGCGTTAAAACTGATTCGAAAATACATAAAACAAGGATATTCAAACGAACAGATTATTTGTTTCCTGAGAGAGCAGGAGCAATCGCCGAAAAGAAAAAGTTCTTCTTCATAATTTTTTTCGTTCAATATCAATAACTCGCCCGATTTCCTCGTCGCTAAAAGCAGGAGTATCTCTTTTTTTAAACAAAGATTGAATGAAGATTTCATCCATTTCCAGCCGTTTATATAATTTTTTCATTTCTTCATCACGCTGTTTTTCAAGATGGATAACGGCCTCACGGTCAAGAAGCCTCGAACATTGAGCACAGGTTGTATCCGTAATGCAATTCGAATGATTACAAAACGGGCATATTTTATTCTGCTGATATTCCCCATCGATAAAACCATCGCCTTTCGATTTCGGGATTAAGCCACGTCGAATAAGTTCGACTTTGAAAGTTTCTTCCTGACCAGCCATATCATAAGTTCTAAGCTGCTTGCCAGATTTCCAGCGTGCGGTCTCTTGAATCTGTTTATCATCATCCCCTCGTAATCTTCGATGGGTTACTCCGTTTCGTTTGAAGCTATAGCAGGTTACCGGTTTGGAAATTCCTATTTTCTTGCACCGTAATCTTAACAATTTATTTACACTATGTGGACGAAGCTGCTTGAATTGATTTGTTTTCCCTATGTTGATGAAAAGAAATGCATCTGGATTATTTCTTAATGGATGCTCATTCTGTAGTGGACCCCAAAAATTGGACAGGTATCTAAGGTAGTTTTTATTGACATGTTGCACGGTTCAACCGATTTTATAGGAGGAGGCACCGATGCAACGAAAACGCCACAGTGCGGAATTCAAGGCTCAAGTGGTACTCAAGGCACTCAGCGGAGAAATGACTACCGCCGAGATCGCCAAGCGGTATGGGATCCACCCTCTCATGGTCACGAAGTGGAAAAAGCACGCAGTCGATCTTCTGCCCTCGCTGTTTTCCCGGAAGCCTGAACACGAGCGAGAGGAACGGGAGGAGCGTGAAGCTGAGTTGTTCCAGCAGATAGGCCAGTTGCAATATGAGCTGGAATGGTTAAAAAAAAAGACGGCGGCTTTCAACCGATGAAAAGCGTCGCCTTATCGATCCGTCTGAGCCTCGGCTTAGTATTGCCGTCCAATGCTCTCTGCTGGGGTTGGCGCGTTCGAGCTGCTACCATGCAAGTCAGGGAGAGAGCGAAATTAATCTTAGCCTTATGCATACCATCGACGAATTGTATACGCAACACCCCACCTTTGGAAGTCGGAGCATGATGGCCATGCTGAACCGGATGGGGCACTCGGTTAACCGGAAGCGCATTCAGCGATTAATGCATCTCATGGGTCTGGAAGCGATTTATCCTAAACGGAATCTGAGCGCACCAGATAAGCAGCACATGGTGTTTCCGTATTTACTGCGGCATTTACCTATAGAACGTGTCAATCAGGTCTGGGGTGTCGATATCACCTACTTGCGGCTACAATCAGGCTTTGCGTTCCTGGTAGCGTTTCTGGACTGGTTCAGTCGATATGTGCTTTCATTCGCGGTCTCAACGACGCCGGATCACCAGTTCTGCTTATCTGCCCTTAATGAGGCCCTGGAAATCGGTAAAGCTGAGATCTGCAATTCCGATCAGGGCGCACAATTTACGGCAGTTCCTTTCGTTAGCCGCCTGCAGGAAGCCGGAGTACGGGTCAGCATGGATGGTCGTGGGCGTGCACTGGATAACGTTTTCACTGAACGTCTCTGGCGAACGGTTAAATACGAAGACGTTTACCTGAAGGACTATCTGTCGCCGCGAGATTCATTCCGCGGGCTCACCGCCTATTTCCAGTTCTATAACTACGAGAGACCGCATCAGGCATTGAATTATCGAACACCGTCAGAGGTTTTTTATGCACCCGTTTAATGCCGTAACTGGACACACCCGGGGCGGGGGGACACATTCCCCCCTGCACCCCCTTTGCACAACTATTATTTTATTTCAAAAAGCAAAAGCAAAACAACTAATCAACACAACATGTCAACTACCTTATCCACCCCTTAAAACTGTCCAACGATTGGGGGCCACCTCATTCATCCATTTCAATATATAGGGATAGGATTCTATGATACGAAGAATGCCGATTCCTTCCTTTCCATGCTCAGAAATAAAAGCTTTTCCATAATTGTCATACAATTCAACGTCTTTAATTCTCAGATATAAAACTTCCTGAGGTCGTCCAAGGCTTTCATACAAAAGCGCCAGAAACGCCTGGCAGCGGACATCATTATTAAATGAGGTCAATATTTTGGTATATTCTTCAAATGATAAAAAATCTTTTCGCCTTTTCGCTCTTGAAGGATCAATTTTATTTTTCAAATGCCGCACGACATAAGGAGTGATAGATTCATCTACTCTGCCTTTGGCATCTTTTTCTGGAAACAAAAGTCTCCAGATGAACCTCAAGTCTATGATAAAACATTTCATTGTATAATCAGAATAGCGAGTTCTGGCGAACCGGATAATCTCGTTAATCTCATCGCGGTCATCATTATCATTTATAGCAGATAGTTTTTTTTCCGTCGCAAATAGAATTACTTTCATACTCCCAAGCATTCGTAATCTTCGAACGTATGAATTATCCTGTATTTCAAAATGTCCTATTAATTTTTTCACGTATTGGATATTATCAGGATTCTTACAATAGTATTGTTTCGTTTTGCCGAGAATGGGGATTACTAACTGTTGATAATTTGCAACAAACTGCAAATACTTCTTCTTACTTTCATAAATATCGTCCTCCACCATATAGTAATGAATAAATTCACTTATATATAAATCTTTCGGTAATGCATCTAACCACAGGGTCGATGCGCGGCTGGTGCATGGCGTCTACAGTTCGATGCATCGACGAAAAGTTTTTAAAGAGGGAATTTCGATAATTTTTCAGCTAATTGAATATAAGTATGCTATTCGAATAAATATCATTACAATTTCTATTGCCTTCAAGAATTAAATACTTTTACATTCAAAGAAAAAAGCCGCCATCCCAGGATAAACATCAGGAATGACGGCAATAAATCCACATCTGAGCCTACCATTATTTATTGAAATCTCTCAAAAACAGATTAAGAATAAGCGGAACAGATTCTTTTCTTTCCAAATATTGCATTAAAGATGCTTTGTCTGGAAAACATCTTATTTCAAATTTGATTTGATTTTTATTCAACTGAGGATATAAATATTTCATGATAGCGGGTAAGCGAATGATGCTAAACGACCGCGATGAATTATCGTAATATGAAAAGCCGTCAATAATAATCGCTTCGTTAAAAGCCTTTATTTCGAGTAGATCTTTTTTGGGTTCTGTCATGTTCTCACATTGAAGTAACGACACACTCAGATTATATAAAATTTATCGACGTCATTGCCGTCGGCCATTTAAACCGACGTCGAATATATTTATATACTCTAAAACAACCAAACAAAATAGGAGTGAGATGACAGAAATCTATGAAAAGAAATTTAGTCAGGTTAGGTAATAAATCTTTTACTGTCACCATTCCTAAAACCTGGGTGATAAAAAACAATCTCAAGCCACGATCCGAGATAGAAATAACTGAATCCGAACCAAACTTGATACTGTCTTCTTCCGAACAACCGGTTACCGATATATTTATGAGAATTATATTTGCTGAGAACGAATCTATCAACGAGGTTATATCTGACATAACCGGATTATACAGAATGAGGTGGCCCCCAATCGTTGGACAGTTTTAAGGGGTGGATAAGGTAGTTGACATGTTGTGTTGATTAGTTGTTTTGCTTTTGCTTTTTGAAATAAAATAATAGTTGTGCAAAGGGGGTGCAGGGGGGAATGTGTCCCCCCGCCCCGGGTGTGTCCAGTTACGGCATTAAACGGGTGCATAAAAAACCTCTGACGGTGTTCGATAATTCAATGCCTGATGCGGTCTCTCGTAGTTATAGAACTGGAAATAGGCGGTGAGCCCGCGGAATGAATCTCGCGGCGACAGATAGTCCTTCAGGTAAACGTCTTCGTATTTAACCGTTCGCCAGAGACGTTCAGTGAAAACGTTATCCAGTGCACGCCCACGACCATCCATGCTGACCCGTACTCCGGCTTCCTGCAGGCGGCTAACGAAAGGAACTGCCGTAAATTGTGCGCCCTGATCGGAATTGCAGATCTCAGCTTTACCGATTTCCAGGGCCTCATTAAGGGCAGATAAGCAGAACTGGTGATCCGGCGTCGTTGAGACCGCGAATGAAAGCACATATCGACTGAACCAGTCCAGAAACGCTACCAGGAACGCAAAGCCTGATTGTAGCCGCAAGTAGGTGATATCGACACCCCAGACCTGATTGACACGTTCTATAGGTAAATGCCGCAGTAAATACGGAAACACCATGTGCTGCTTATCTGGTGCGCTCAGATTCCGTTTAGGATAAATCGCTTCCAGACCCATGAGATGCATTAATCGCTGAATGCGCTTCCGGTTAACCGAGTGCCCCATCCGGTTCAGCATGGCCATCATGCTCCGACTTCCAAAGGTGGGGTGTTGCGTATACAATTCGTCGATGGTATGCATAAGGCTAAGATTAATTTCGCTCTCTCCCTGACTTGCATGGTAGCAGCTCGAACGCGCCAACCCCAGCAGAGAGCATTGGACGGCAATACTAAGCCGAGGCTCAGACGGATCGATAAGGCGACGCTTTTCATCGGTTGAAAGCCGCCGTCTTTTTTTTTAACCATTCCAGCTCATATTGCAACTGGCCTATCTGCTGGAACAACTCAGCTTCACGCTCCTCCCGTTCCTCTCGCTCGTGTTCAGGCTTCCGGGAAAACAGCGAGGGCAGAAGATCGACTGCGTGCTTTTTCCACTTCGTGACCATGAGAGGGTGGATCCCATACCGCTTGGCGATCTCGGCGGTAGTCATTTCTCCGCTGAGTGCCTTGAGTACCACTTGAGCCTTGAATTCCGCACTGTGGCGTTTTCGTTGCATCGGTGCCTCCTCCTATAAAATCGGTTGAACCGTGCAACATGTCAATAAAAACTACCTTAGATACCTGTCCAATTTTTGGGGTCCACTACAGAAATGGTTTTACCGATATCAAAATCTCCCTCATTAAACAGGACCAGAAAATTATCGATGAATTATTAAAATACATTTCAAATTTTCATGGGATAGCGAGTACGGTGTTAGAAGACGGCATCTTCATAAAATCATCCGAAGGCCAGGGAAAGCGTTCTGAAGTGCTGCAAAAATGTTTCCAAAACGTCCTTTTTCTGAGCGAACTCATTAAAAACAATCCAATTGAGGTGGGATTTCAACTTCAAGTTCAGGAATGCTACCAGCGGATTTATTTCTTATCTGAATACGTTTTCAGGCTCATCGCAATGCAGGGCGGGGCTGATTTCAAACAAGCGCTGAATCAGCATACCATGGCATGGAGTCTTCAGTGTATGGGAGAATTGCTAAAGCGAACGGCAGAATTCGAGCACGAAAACGCGAGGTTAAAAAGAAACAATTCGGCGGCAGAAGACCTCAACACACTCATCAGAAATATGTATGATGTTTGCTTTCGCAGAAAACCAGCTTGTGAATATTATTCGATACAAAACGGCATGATAGAAAAAATAAAATCAAAAAAATATGACGCGGCCTTATGCGAGCATTGTTCAATTTGTGAGTATCTCTGCACGAAATTGGTTCGTCAGGAAATCATTAAATGTAGTGGACCCCAAAAATTGGACAGGTATCTAAGGTAGTTTTTATTGACATGTTGCACGGTTCAACCGATTTTATAGGAGGAGGCACCGATGCAACGAAAACGCCACAGTGCGGAATTCAAGGCTCAAGTGGTACTCAAGGCACTCAGCGGAGAAATGACTACCGCCGAGATCGCCAAGCGGTATGGGATCCACCCTCTCATGGTCACGAAGTGGAAAAAGCACGCAGTCGATCTTCTGCCCTCGCTGTTTTCCCGGAAGCCTGAACACGAGCGAGAGGAACGGGAGGAGCGTGAAGCTGAGTTGTTCCAGCAGATAGGCCAGTTGCAATATGAGCTGGAATGGTTAAAAAAAAAGACGGCGGCTTTCAACCGATGAAAAGCGTCGCCTTATCGATCCGTCTGAGCCTCGGCTTAGTATTGCCGTCCAATGCTCTCTGCTGGGGTTGGCGCGTTCGAGCTGCTACCATGCAAGTCAGGGAGAGAGCGAAATTAATCTTAGCCTTATGCATACCATCGACGAATTGTATACGCAACACCCCACCTTTGGAAGTCGGAGCATGATGGCCATGCTGAACCGGATGGGGCACTCGGTTAACCGGAAGCGCATTCAGCGATTAATGCATCTCATGGGTCTGGAAGCGATTTATCCTAAACGGAATCTGAGCGCACCAGATAAGCAGCACATGGTGTTTCCGTATTTACTGCGGCATTTACCTATAGAACGTGTCAATCAGGTCTGGGGTGTCGATATCACCTACTTGCGGCTACAATCAGGCTTTGCGTTCCTGGTAGCGTTTCTGGACTGGTTCAGTCGATATGTGCTTTCATTCGCGGTCTCAACGACGCCGGATCACCAGTTCTGCTTATCTGCCCTTAATGAGGCCCTGGAAATCGGTAAAGCTGAGATCTGCAATTCCGATCAGGGCGCACAATTTACGGCAGTTCCTTTCGTTAGCCGCCTGCAGGAAGCCGGAGTACGGGTCAGCATGGATGGTCGTGGGCGTGCACTGGATAACGTTTTCACTGAACGTCTCTGGCGAACGGTTAAATACGAAGACGTTTACCTGAAGGACTATCTGTCGCCGCGAGATTCATTCCGCGGGCTCACCGCCTATTTCCAGTTCTATAACTACGAGAGACCGCATCAGGCATTGAATTATCGAACACCGTCAGAGGTTTTTTATGCACCCGTTTAATGCCGTAACTGGACACACCCGGGGCGGGGGGACACATTCCCCCCTGCACCCCCTTTGCACAACTATTATTTTATTTCAAAAAGCAAAAGCAAAACAACTAATCAACACAACATGTCAACTACCTTATCCACCCCTTAAAACTGTCCAACGATTGGGGGCCACCTCAAAAAATACCTCAACATCGTTACAACCTCAAATCCGTTGTAATGATAGTGGGCCGTGATGAATTCTCGCGGCCCTGTCTTTTTTTTCATGATTATTTAAAATTCACTGGATTAAAAGCGATTGGACAGCAAGAGTCATGAGAATGGCACTCAAGGATGTTCTCTTGCTGGCCAAAGGTAGACCTCACCATTCTCGATAGTGATTCCAAATAGGGATTGCACTTCATTACCTTCCTCATCAATGAGCATTTTCACGACGCTGTAATGATTTTTAACCTCTCTGTTAAGAATTATTATCAGCTCGTTAACGGTTATTGGCTTGTTGTCCTTACGATGATATTCATACGTAATGACTGATTTAAACAGTTCGCGCTCCTTTATACTGAACTCGCCGCCGTATCCCAAAACATCATGGCAAAGGACTTGTGCCTCTGTCCAATCGTCATTGTTGCCGTCAGTGAAAATCCTTATGCCTGCGGCGACATGATTTTTAACGATTATTAGCAGGCTTTTGACGGCAAGGTCATAAGGCAGCTTCTCGGTTTTGCAGAATTCAAAATATCGGCCGACTTGCCATTGTTCTCTTGCTCTTTCCTGCGTTATGCATCTTCCAGATGATACTCGGCAGAAAATCATTGGCTCACAGGATACGGCTTTTCCTCCGAATGCAATATCCCCAAGTCCTCCCCAGAAGTCTGGTGCATCGACCAGCTCAGCTTTTTCAGGAAGATTTTTCCTGAGTTGAATGAAATCGGCCACTATAAGGCTCATTACGGTTGGGTCGATCTCCTTATCACGATACCATGAATGCGAATAGCTCATAATTACGGCTCCTTTATGGAAGGTTTTAATATAATTGTTTTTTTAATCTCTTATAGGCATAACCGATATTCAGAAAAAAAGGGGGATTACGCCCCTTTTAAATTATTCAGGCTTACTGCAAATTCGATAACAGTCCTGCATGGCTGAAAGAATAATAACTCTTATCAGGCCCAATTATCAGATGATCAATGAGGGTAATTTCGAGTATTTTCCCAGCCTTGCATAAATTCTCGGTGACTTTTTTATCGCATTCACTTGGGGTAAGGCTTCCTTGCGAAAGGTGATTATGTATGCAAATGAATGTTGCGCAATTCGAAAGGATCAATGGCTTGAAAACTTCTCGCGCACTTACATAAGTTCCGCTTAATGTCCCGATTGATACGGTGTTAATTACGTTTGGAATACTTTTTGAATCGAGTCCTGCAACTACGAACATCTCTCTATCGATGTCCCGGTATAAAGGAAAAATCATCTCCAATACATCCTTCGGACTGGCTAATCTATTTGAATAAATTGCTTTAGATTGCCGGACCTGCTTAATTCTTACTATCGGCACATAAATGGATTCCTGGTCCATGGTTAATCTCCTTTTCTGTTTTTCTCGAAGGGTTCGGTGAGTTCGACAAAAAAAAAGAGATTGCTAATACTCGTCCGGAAAAAGAAACGTGGCGAGGTAATGAGTTTCATAATCATCGATTTTCAGCCAGAATTTATCAGCAGGTATCGATTTCGTTTTCAATCCGACTGTGGTTTCGTCAAGAATTTGCGTGTTGAAATCATACCCCGCAAGCCGAACCTCCAGATTTCCGTCGTTATCTGTCTCGAAGACAAGCATATCAACGGGGTGTTTATTTAAAACACATAGCGCCATGCTGACATAAAGCGTAATCACAATAGGACCGAATTTCTCACTAAACGTACTCGTCGCGACGAATTGGATTTCCTTATTATTCATGGTTGTCATAATTCCTCCATAAAAAAAGGAAGCCCTCAAAATCTGAAGACTTCCTCGATGATGGTTGAAAGATTATAGCGGATTTCAGTTCATCCCTCGTCTGCATTCTCTGCAAAAGACTTGCAATTGCATCCGTCGTTATTTTTTTCCGAACGCGCGCATACGGCAAACGGCTGGCTTGAAATTCCTGTTAGAATTCCGTTCTCCGTATCCTGGCATTCGACTCCGTTTCTGCATTCGAAGCATTTCTGAGCAGAAGGCCAGATGTAGATTACAGCAAGCATAAATTCATCCTCCTTTTATGCGAGACCGAAATCCTCAAGCATAGCGGCCATTCCGTCGATATCGTCGCCCAGCAATTCTCCGATTTCCGCTACTGCATCGAGTTTCATTTGTGTCTTTTCGTCGAGATCCGGTTTGCTTCCGTCCTTGGGACAGCATGGGCAGTGCGTGATTACTCCGCCTTTTCGGATAAAATCCTCAGGCGCGTCATGAAGAACGTGGTCCATGTCATACGGTTCACCGCAATTCGTGCAAATTAAATCCATATGATTTTCTCCTTGGAGGTAGGTTGAACAAAAAAAAGGAGCCCCGATGAATAATCAGAACTCCAAATCAAAAAATGCAAATCGGTTCAGAAAATTATTCCTTTATCTTCGCCATCCTTTCGCATTCATCGTATGCTTTCTGCCAGTCAGTTTTTCGAGTAAGATGAGAAATTTGTTCTGCATAAAGCCGGCAGATTGGATGAGAATTCCACCAGTCCGTTGCATGACCGGTTTTTCTCGCCTCGTTAACAATGCGATGCATGGTATCAGCGAAATGAAAAACAATTCCTGAAAGATTGCATGCCGACTGAGAATGAACAGCGAATTCATAATCGCTCTGTGTGAGAATCTCCTTTCCTTTGGTTTCGATTTTTGTAATCTCGGTAAAAATTTCCTTCATCAAATCAAAAACAATCTCGGGACGGTATTCCAAAAACAGCAGACTATTGCCAAGAAGCTCAATAATGAGTCTCTTCAGCCTGCAACATTCACATTGCATAATGCTTTTCTCCTTTCCTAAAAGGAAAATCAAACAAAAAGTCAGACAATCGAATCGAGCCCGGGCGTGATTACCCCTGCGTCCATCAGTCGAATACTCTCTTCATACAGCCAAATCCGGATATTTTTCAATTCAAGAAGTTCGATTTCGTCGAGAACGGATGGTTTTTTATTGGCCGGCAAATACTCGGGCAAATATTTTCTGGTCCACCGATCGAATAAATAAAACACGAATCTTGGAACTCGAACATCATCCGGCTCTGACTTGGTTTTTTGTGTCAAATACAAGAGGGTCTCCGACTCAGATGCGATTTTCTCTCGATTCTTTGCAAGCTCAACCCGCTCGACAAAAATTCTTTCGAGATGAAGCGGTCCGAGGTCGTCTTGCTCATTAATAACGACGACAGGCCGCTTTTTTGTGAGCAGGATTTCAAGCGCGACATCAACCGGGATATCATCATCGTTTGAAGTCATACAGCATTCTCCTGGATGCTCATCCCGTGCTTTGAGAGAAGCGATTTCGCAGCGCTAATATCGGCTTCCTTTTCCTTTCGCCGGCACTGCTGATAGAAATATTCCTTGTACGGCTCAATCGAATCGCACATCGCCTGGTTGAGGTCGCAATACTCCTGATTATTGAGCCACCATCGCCCTCCGTATTCAACCGATTTGAAATTGAAATCTTTATCAAACTGCGTTAAGAATTTCGCTGTCGTCTCGGGGCGCTTGAAATACGTATGATAAAAACCAAGCCTGTTGTAATGAGCGATAAACGAGCAGTGCAGAGAGAGATGTTTGTAGAGCTTTTCAGTAAAGTCATCCTCCTGAAATCCGTTTTTTATGAAACGAATCCACTGCTTCAAAACGAGCTGTTTCTCAGCCGCGGTCATGAATTCTGCATCGTGCATAATATTTTCCCTCCGGTTAATTGTTCATGGAAAAAAAAGAGCCTTGCAAAAAACATCCTTTGCAAAGCTCTTCGCTTGATAATTACCGACGGTCGATTACTTCTTCTTCGGCTTTTTGACCTTCGCCGGTTTAGAAGGAGCGGCAGGCGCGGGATTTTTGCTTTTCCCTTTCACGGAATCCGTGTTCGGCTTCTCCTTACCTGGCACCTTCTTGGTCGACTTCTCTTTGGCCGGTTCCTCCTTGCTCGCATTCTCCTTGGATTGGGCTATCCCGCTCGGCTCCTCGGCGGGGGGTTTTGTGCCACTCGGAGCTTCTTCTGCTGGAGCATTACCGCCGCCGTTGTTGTCCTCGGGTTTTGCATCCTCCGCTTTTTCCTCTTCTCCGAATTTTCGAAGCGGCATTAAAAGAAAGAACAGGTCAGGGTTTGCTTCAGGCTCGATTGTGATTGCAGCAATTTGGTTCTCGCCGGCTTTGATGGTCACGATCCGCCCGGGTGCGTCGGACAAAATCATTGACATGGATTTTGCATTGAACGCGATGCCTTCCCATTTTTCCTTGCTGTTCTTCTTTGCCTCGATAATTTCCTCGAATTGGGCGCCGCCCTCCTTATCTTCGACTTTGATCTGGAGGTGCTTTCCGGATTTATCGGGAATAAGCTCGGTCAGGTAGGTCTTCTGGTTTGCATACAAGACCGCTTTTTTCATGACAACCAAAAGAGCCTCTCTTTCGACGGAATAGGAATGGAGCCTTTCCTTTGGAAGCACATTCTCGACTACCGGATACGGTCCCTGTATCAGCTTCGATACAAGTTCAAACGACATCCCCCTGGCGACGATATACTCCTGCTCTTTGTCTGCCTCGTAGACGGAAAAATCGAGATGGTCATCAAGCACGAAGTCGTTAGAGAGCAATCTGAAAAAAGTCCGCGGTATTACGAACTCTGTCCCTTTTTTCGACTTCAGGCTCACTTTTGCCTTTAGCAGATAGTGGCCGTTTGTGGAATAAAAGAACCCGTCACGAAAGCATACACCTTCGAGTGCACCGCGCGACAGATCCTGATCCGAGGTATAATTGCATGCCCGCTTCCCGATATCGAGGAAGTCATGTTTGCTAAAATCCGGTTGTTCCCAGACGGGCTTAGTGAAGAATCTGGTCTCAAGCCCGGGAAATTCCTTGATATCCATGACAGGGATGGAGAGATTCCCAAAGTATATCCGTTCGGGTGTAATTTTCGTTGCCACCATCTTCGGCGCTTTGGAAAGTTGCTGCGCTCTAACGCAGTAATCTCCCGCGATATCGCCCCATATCGGCAGGCGCACACGAAGGAAGGAATCCAAATCAGTGGCTTCGTAAGTAATCGACTCCTTTTTCTGGCAGATTTTGATTGCCGAAAGAATCTGCAGTGAGCTTTTTTTCGGAATAAGACTGTTCAAAAATTTGACAGCCTGTTGGTACCGGTTCTGGAACAGGTTCATAACATCTCCTTTTTTTCGTGATGTGGGGAAAAAAGGGGACGAAAAGTCCCCTTTATGGAAAAAGCGATTCGAAAAATTATGCGACCATCGCACTCTTTTCCGCCGATGAGACATCATCCCTGAGCGTCGAGAGAATCTTCATCGCAGCCTCGGTGATGTGCTGAGCCGTAGTATTGATCGACTCAAGCTGCTCAATCGTGGCTTTGATTTTCTCTTTCGACTCCTCGGATACCCTGACATCAGAAAGGACCGTGATGATGTTCTCAAGATCGGTGGAGATCTTGGCAAGCTTTTCCTTGGACTTTGCGATAATCATCTCGTCCATCGGAACGCCCGTGAATTCATCATCACCGCCGCCATCTTTTGCGGTAAGCATCCGGAACTCGTGGTCGACGACTTCAGCGAACAGCTCGCGGGGCATATCGAGCAGGTTGAATTTCTGCCCGCCCGGAACGTCGTACACCTTCGCGAAATCGAGCTTATCGATAAAATCGGCCGGATACTTGAGCAGCTTCGTAAGTTTGTAGAACGAGATTTTCGGCTTGATGGCTTTGTATTTCTCATTGCCTGCAAGCTCCTGATCACGTTTTACCAGCTGCATCAAAAGGTATGCAGTCGACACGCCCATGGTCGTGTTTTCCTTGACCCAGCGACGAAAATTCTTCACATAGAGATTTACCTTCATCAGGTCCAATCCGATGAGATAGAAATTCTCCTCGATGTGCTCGAATTTTTTGTTGATGCTGGTTTTGATTTCCTCAAGGGTTTTCACCTTCGACGGATCCTTGAGGTTGGAGTCGGTTGTTTCCGGCTTTTTGGCCGCCTGCTTTTGAGTCGACATACGTTGTCCTTGTTGGGGTTGAATGATACGATAGAATGAATTGAAAACCGTCGATGAAAACAGATTCTTATCAGGGCGGTTTTTGAGCGTGGAGCATTAGCGTGCTCATGGCAGAAACTCCTTTCGGTTTTTGATGAAATGGATACAGCTATCGCCTGTGGCGATGACATTCATCGCGAAGAATCGTGAAAATTCTCGGGGAATTAAAGAGTCTCGAAGGTACTAATAGGGCGGTCAGACATACATGCGAAGCACTTTTCGATTCTGAAGATCTTAGAGTCTCCTAAATCTTTAAGACCTTGTTCCGTTAAAACTCTCTGGAGTGCTTCGAGTTTGATAAATCCACTGTGGCCACACTCACCGATAAAAAACTTATGAGTCTTGAACAACTCCTTGCATTTTTCACACGGCTCGACGTCGTACACATCGCCTTTGATTGGCCTTAATCGTTTGTGCAGCGCGAGTGCGTTGGTTTGTTTCCCGCAAAACCTGCAAAGCATAATCTTAACCCAGCTGTCTTCAAACATACTGCCTCCTTTGTGATTGGTTTTCCATCGAAATGTATTTAAACGTCCGGCTTATTCTGATACGTGCACGATCCACTTCGTGTTTTGTAATCCTTGAAAAGAAGACCCTGGTTTGTACCTATGGGGGTAAATGGCTTTCTTTTTTAAGGACTGCAAATTAGGCTTATTTCAGTATCCACAAATATCAGTAACTGCGTCATGGATTCCGTCGATTAATGCGCTGATTCTTTTTCGAAATTCTATTTGAAACTCTTCAACGCTGTCGGAATTATCGAGGGCATCATCCAAGACGATCCTGATTTCCACACTGCCGTAGTATTTCGCTTGTGATATTCTTGTTTTCAAATCTATTGGTAACTCTTCAAATTGCATTTTCATTCACTTTTTGTATATACTTGTATCTATCAAAATCGGGGTATTAAAATTTTACAGACTAAATATTGTTGGGTAAAAAGGTGTCTTAATGAAAAGACGGTTGGGTTGGGTGGAATTAATAAAAATTCCGGTGGGGGTTGTAGTGGACCCCAAAAATTGGACAGGTATCTAAGGTAGTTTTTATTGACATGTTGCACGGTTCAACCGATTTTATAGGAGGAGGCACCGATGCAACGAAAACGCCACAGTGCGGAATTCAAGGCTCAAGTGGTACTCAAGGCACTCAGCGGAGAAATGACTACCGCCGAGATCGCCAAGCGGTATGGGATCCACCCTCTCATGGTCACGAAGTGGAAAAAGCACGCAGTCGATCTTCTGCCCTCGCTGTTTTCCCGGAAGCCTGAACACGAGCGAGAGGAACGGGAGGAGCGTGAAGCTGAGTTGTTCCAGCAGATAGGCCAGTTGCAATATGAGCTGGAATGGTTAAAAAAAAAGACGGCGGCTTTCAACCGATGAAAAGCGTCGCCTTATCGATCCGTCTGAGCCTCGGCTTAGTATTGCCGTCCAATGCTCTCTGCTGGGGTTGGCGCGTTCGAGCTGCTACCATGCAAGTCAGGGAGAGAGCGAAATTAATCTTAGCCTTATGCATACCATCGACGAATTGTATACGCAACACCCCACCTTTGGAAGTCGGAGCATGATGGCCATGCTGAACCGGATGGGGCACTCGGTTAACCGGAAGCGCATTCAGCGATTAATGCATCTCATGGGTCTGGAAGCGATTTATCCTAAACGGAATCTGAGCGCACCAGATAAGCAGCACATGGTGTTTCCGTATTTACTGCGGCATTTACCTATAGAACGTGTCAATCAGGTCTGGGGTGTCGATATCACCTACTTGCGGCTACAATCAGGCTTTGCGTTCCTGGTAGCGTTTCTGGACTGGTTCAGTCGATATGTGCTTTCATTCGCGGTCTCAACGACGCCGGATCACCAGTTCTGCTTATCTGCCCTTAATGAGGCCCTGGAAATCGGTAAAGCTGAGATCTGCAATTCCGATCAGGGCGCACAATTTACGGCAGTTCCTTTCGTTAGCCGCCTGCAGGAAGCCGGAGTACGGGTCAGCATGGATGGTCGTGGGCGTGCACTGGATAACGTTTTCACTGAACGTCTCTGGCGAACGGTTAAATACGAAGACGTTTACCTGAAGGACTATCTGTCGCCGCGAGATTCATTCCGCGGGCTCACCGCCTATTTCCAGTTCTATAACTACGAGAGACCGCATCAGGCATTGAATTATCGAACACCGTCAGAGGTTTTTTATGCACCCGTTTAATGCCGTAACTGGACACACCCGGGGCGGGGGGACACATTCCCCCCTGCACCCCCTTTGCACAACTATTATTTTATTTCAAAAAGCAAAAGCAAAACAACTAATCAACACAACATGTCAACTACCTTATCCACCCCTTAAAACTGTCCAACGATTGGGGGCCACCTCAGGTGTTAAAGATATGAACTGAAACTAACGAAAGGTTCAGTATATCTTGGGTAAATATCGGTATTGAAAGAAGTGGAAATTTATAAGCCGACATATAGAAATAATTTACGGTCATAGGTGAGCAAATTACAGGGGACGGGCAGTCTAAAAATCCTCGAACTCTCAAAAGATGCAATCTTATCCGCGTTTATTTCTATTCATCCCCATTCCCCGAATCAAGCTGGAAATATTTATATAATTCAACAGTAAATGTTCCTTATGGAAAAGCCAAGGAATGTAGTGGACCCCAAAAATTGGACAGGTATCTAAGGTAGTTTTTATTGACATGTTGCACGGTTCAACCGATTTTATAGGAGGAGGCACCGATGCAACGAAAACGCCACAGTGCGGAATTCAAGGCTCAAGTGGTACTCAAGGCACTCAGCGGAGAAATGACTACCGCCGAGATCGCCAAGCGGTATGGGATCCACCCTCTCATGGTCACGAAGTGGAAAAAGCACGCAGTCGATCTTCTGCCCTCGCTGTTTTCCCGGAAGCCTGAACACGAGCGAGAGGAACGGGAGGAGCGTGAAGCTGAGTTGTTCCAGCAGATAGGCCAGTTGCAATATGAGCTGGAATGGTTAAAAAAAAAGACGGCGGCTTTCAACCGATGAAAAGCGTCGCCTTATCGATCCGTCTGAGCCTCGGCTTAGTATTGCCGTCCAATGCTCTCTGCTGGGGTTGGCGCGTTCGAGCTGCTACCATGCAAGTCAGGGAGAGAGCGAAATTAATCTTAGCCTTATGCATACCATCGACGAATTGTATACGCAACACCCCACCTTTGGAAGTCGGAGCATGATGGCCATGCTGAACCGGATGGGGCACTCGGTTAACCGGAAGCGCATTCAGCGATTAATGCATCTCATGGGTCTGGAAGCGATTTATCCTAAACGGAATCTGAGCGCACCAGATAAGCAGCACATGGTGTTTCCGTATTTACTGCGGCATTTACCTATAGAACGTGTCAATCAGGTCTGGGGTGTCGATATCACCTACTTGCGGCTACAATCAGGCTTTGCGTTCCTGGTAGCGTTTCTGGACTGGTTCAGTCGATATGTGCTTTCATTCGCGGTCTCAACGACGCCGGATCACCAGTTCTGCTTATCTGCCCTTAATGAGGCCCTGGAAATCGGTAAAGCTGAGATCTGCAATTCCGATCAGGGCGCACAATTTACGGCAGTTCCTTTCGTTAGCCGCCTGCAGGAAGCCGGAGTACGGGTCAGCATGGATGGTCGTGGGCGTGCACTGGATAACGTTTTCACTGAACGTCTCTGGCGAACGGTTAAATACGAAGACGTTTACCTGAAGGACTATCTGTCGCCGCGAGATTCATTCCGCGGGCTCACCGCCTATTTCCAGTTCTATAACTACGAGAGACCGCATCAGGCATTGAATTATCGAACACCGTCAGAGGTTTTTTATGCACCCGTTTAATGCCGTAACTGGACACACCCGGGGCGGGGGGACACATTCCCCCCTGCACCCCCTTTGCACAACTATTATTTTATTTCAAAAAGCAAAAGCAAAACAACTAATCAACACAACATGTCAACTACCTTATCCACCCCTTAAAACTGTCCAACGATTGGGGGCCACCTCAGAAATGCGCTCACTGCAATAAATTATTCAAAAAAGCTGACGATATTTATGAGATTGAAGTCGATAACAAATCAATTTATTTATGTGATAAATGTAATTCTGATTATTCGAAACTTGAAAGAGTTAAACCTAAAAAGAACAATGATAAACTGATTACCTTTAGAGTTGATTATGGAGTATTAATAGTTCAGTTATGTCTGATATTGTTAATGGTTGCAGTGTGGTGCTTTTTTTGTTTTCAAAACCCTCTTGAACCTCTTTTTTGTTATCAAAGTTGCAAACTTGATAAGTTATCTGAAAAAGCACTAGAATGCGTATCAATTGATGAACGTGCTTCGGATATTAGTAAATACGCAACAAGCCAGCCACCTTCTGATTCGGATATTGCACGAATAAAAAGTATTGAAAAAAGCGAATATCAATGTATTTTCACTGAATTATCAAAAAAAATAGATACTACGAATTTCAATAATTTTTACGATTCTTATATGATAACAAGCTGTGATAATTCTATGGATTTCCTTAAACAATCTTTTCAATCATTTATTGATAGAAATTTAGTTTCAACCTCTGATTTTCAAGCAATAGTTGATACTTGTTCTTCATCCCCAAGCAATTAATTTAATATTATTCAGAATTTCAGCATTCTTGAAGGTGCTCTATGAACCTTTGAATATTCGTAAGGATAAAGGCGGAGGTT
>CAWJXL010000015.1:0-106468 GCA_963846695.1 uncultured Fibrobacterota bacterium
TCATCGGTACTTTAAATGATACCCACAACAGATAGTGTTTTAAGCCTGGTGTGGCCGTCTGTTACACCGCGTTCCAGCGTGGAAAATCCAGCCACATTACGAATGCATAATTTGAAGCGGCAAGTTACGCCGCTCAGGGTACAATTCAAGACCACCGCAATGAAAAAAGATAGCGATACGATAATGGTTACGATTACGAAACCCACACGCAAGACGCTTCACCTTTTCTATTTTTGCATTCAGTTTTTCGCCAAGAGCATTTGTTATATGATGGGTTGCATAGGTAACGATATTGGCAAGATGTGCTTTAATTGATTTAGCCGCTTTGACTATAGGTGCAAGACGACTATGGGTTGCCCACCAATACCAATCTTTGAAATATCGGCTCATCCAGCCGGGAGTTTGATAGTCCCAGAGATGCCGAATATTTTCCTTTATCGCCCATGCCCTGCATACTTTCAAGTCTCTTTTTTGCAATTGTTCAAATTCTTCTCTACGATAATCCGGAATATTTTCATTATTCCACAACCACAGATATTTGGTGCCTTTAAGCGTATCAATGTTGCGATTTATCAAATCCCGATGTTCTTCCTTGCGAACAGCATCAACGGCTTTAGTGATTATTCGTGTCACATGATAGCGGTCGAATACAATTTTTTGTGCCGCGTCCGGGATATACTTTTTCGTTGCTGCGATGAAGGGGTCCCACATATCCATGGCAACGCATTGAACCGTAGCCCGCTCTTCCGGTTTAAACTGCTGGTAATACCTTTCAAGGCTTTCCTGCTCCCGCTCATCGCCAACGTATACCACGCAGGATTTATTTATATCGTACACCAGCGTTTCATATCGGTGCCCTTTGGCAAAAGACTTCTCATCAACACCAATGCGTTCAGGGATAGCATGTGGCTTGCGGGCCAATCCTCGATTCACTGCCCTCTCATAAATTCGCCAGGCCAATTTCCAGTCAATGTCAAGAACTCGGCAAGTGCTTTCAATACTACATTCCTGTTCCAAATCAAGAACAAGGCTTTCAAACTCATAGGTAGTAGTCGCATTATTTTCGCCAAGGCCAGAGACTATTTGTTTTACCCCATGTTGTTCGCAGCGAACGCGTGGAACTCGAAGATGCAAATAGGTCGCCATCTGGCAGGTATTCAGGTGTCGAATTTCACGTTCCGGCGCATGGTCATACACGGAATAAAACTGACGGCACTCAGGGCATGGAAATTCAACCCCGGAAGCGTGTTCAATCCAAATATCTACTCGCTTTTGCTGATGGTTTAGCTCTAACCGTGTGATATGCCAGGGGAACCGTATGTTTAAAAGCTCGGAAAAAAACTCGGTGTCTTTCATAGTCCAAAAATACCTGTTACACTATAGATAGGGGCGACCCATGAAAACTACCGATGCGGCTTATTTTTTAAACAATTTAAACCATTAAGGAGGAGGTAACGGTATGACCAATAGTTACGGCTCATGTGTGGCAAACCGGGTCTTTCATGGATGCAGTTTTCCGCTGAAAAAATTCCGGTGTATCACGGCAATGGCCGCCGTTTTTACGCTGCTATCAATGCTTGCCCTGCCATCGGCGATTAACGCTCAGTTTACCGCAGGGGGATGGTCCTATAATCGGACCGTCACCATTAACCCGACCGGGACCACCACCGCCGTCACGAACTTCCCGGTGCTCGTCCGCCTCAATGGAAAGATCGCGAACGGCGGTAATTCCAGCGACTCACTGGTATTTGCGACCGCTCAAAGTACGGGTTACGACATCCGATTTTCCCAGACCGGCTATACGGATTCGGTTCCCTTCGAGATCGAGCGATATGACCCCGTCAACCTGTATGCCGAATTCTGGGTTTTGCTTCCCAGCGTAGCGGCGGCCGGTACGCCGACGACCTTCAAAATGTATTTCGGCAACGCCGGCGTGAGCGGGTCGCCGTCGAACCCTGCCGCGATATGGACTAATGCCAACGGTTTCGGTCTGGTCTATCATATGAATTATAACGCTTCCAATGCGACCGATGAAGGCCCCGATAATGTTACCGGAACCTACACCAGCGGCATCACCATGAACTCGGGTACGACCGCATCGGCAATCGGGTATGGCGAGAGCTTCGGCGGCGTCAGTGGCAACGATTACACCACCACTCTTGGCGCTAATGGTGCTCCTCCCAATTTTCAATACCAATGGACGGTCTCCGGCTGGTTCTATTTAAACAGCACCGGCAATGCCGGCGGCGGAGTTTTCGATAAAGGAGCCGATCTTACCTCTACCTTTCACTCCGGGTCTACCGGTTTTATGTTCACCAATGGAACCGGAAACGGCGCCGGAACCTGTCCCGCTGCTGGTGACTATTATGGGGCCATGCGGACAACCGGGACTATGACAACTGGTGCCTGGCACCATGTAGCATGGCAATATCAGGGTACTGGTTCGGCTTCGACGAGCGAAGCTATTTACATAGACGGCGCTGCTCAAACACTCTCGGCGACGATATTTAAAAACAAAGCCGATAACTATGCCAATGTATGGGTGGGCGCATGCAATAATCATGAGGCGGCGAATACCTGGTTTAACGGCGCCATGGATGAGCTTCGCATTGATAGTACGTATCGGAGCGCGGACTGGATAAGCTTATGCTTCCAGACGCAGATGCCGCCGTCCGTAGGAACCGGTGCGGTGTCGCTCAGCCCGTTCTCCCTCGGCCCCGCGGCTCCCACACTCGTTTCACCCTCGAACAATACCGGCAGCCTGTCCACCACGGGCGTAAGCCTGAGCTGGACATCGGGCGGCGGCCCTGCGGTGACTTCCTATGAGGTTCAGGTGGCGATTAACGCGGGTTTTTCATCAACGGTGTTCGACTTTTCGGGCGTGGCAATCACCTCGCAGGCCCTGCCCGCCCTGGCCGCCGGAACCATTTATTACTGGCGGGCGGATGCCGCCGGTCCCACCGGCGTGAGCAACTGGTCCGGCGCATGGAGCTTCTCCACCATCGCCCCCCTGGGTCCTCCGCCCCTGGCTGCACCGACTAACGGCGCGGGTAATCTTCCCATTTCGCTCAATCTCAGCTGGATCGGCGTAACCGGCGCCGTATCCTATTCTCTTCAGGTGTCAACCAGTTCGGGATTCGGCAGCACCGTAGTCGGCCAGAGCGGCATTGCGGCGACCACGAAAGGCGTCTCGCTTGCCAATGCAACGACCTATTACTGGGAGGTGAACGCCTGGAATGGGAGTGCAACGACCGCCTGGTCGAGCGTATGGAGTTTCAGCACCATGATCGGTAGCCCGACGCTCTCTTCTCCGGCCAATGGCGCCGCGTTGCAGCCGACGGCCCTGACATTGAACTGGGGCGCGGTAAGCGCCGCAGCCTCCTATGGCGTTGAGGTTTCGACCAGTTCCAGTTTCAGCGGTACGGTGTTCAGCCAGACCGGCCTGACCTCTCCTTCGGTCATGGTTTCCGGCCTCTCCAACTCTCAGCTTTACTATTGGAGTGCAAATGCCGCGAATGCCGGCGGCACGGGCAACTGGTCGGCCGTCTGGAGTTTCACCACCATAATGGCCATTGCCGGCGTGCCGCAGCTTTCATCTCCGGCCAACGGCAATACCGGTCTTTCCATTCCGGTGGTCCTTATGTGGCAGTCTGCAATAGGGGCTGCCTCGTATGGGGTGGAGGTAGGCACCTCTCTGAGCTTCGGCGCCGGTACAACGGTGTTTAATCAAACCGGCATCACCGGGACATCCGTCAGCGTCGGCAACCTTGTTGCAGGCCAGACCTACTACTGGCAGGTCGATGCATGGAATAATGCCGGTGCGGGTCTATGGTCGCAGATTTGGGATTTCGGAACAGCCGGCACTTCAACGCTGGCCCATGCGAAAGCCGGGCTGAACGCCGGGTTCTCGATTAATGGTGAAGCTCTCGAATACTCCTTGCTGGAGCGTGGTGATGTCGAGATTTCGTTCAGCGATCTTCTCGGAAGAACCGCACTGGCGATGAAACGCACCCTGCCGGCGGGCCATTATGCCATGGCGTTGAAGGAGTGCTCCCTTGCCGCGGGTCGCTACATTGTGCACTTCAAGGCTGCCGGTATCGAGAGGCGTGAGGTTATTCTCATAGAGAGGTAGGGACGGAAATCCTTACCAACGGCAATGTATTTAATTTAGATTTAAAAGGGAGGGCGAAAGTGCCGCCTTCCCTTTTTTGTTTCACTAAAACCTCTTTGAATCCTCAGTTGATGACCTTTATGTTGAAAAGATAGACTTTGCATCGGCGATCAATGGACACCCTTCCACTTCTCGATGAATTTATCGCGCACCTGCGTCTCGAACGGACCTTGTCGGAAAATACCGTTGACTCCTATCGTTTCGATCTTTCGCGCCTCGGCGCCTTCCTGAACCAGCGAGGGTTGACCAGTCTCAGGCTTGTGAATGCCGGCCATCTTTCCGCCTATATCCGGGCGCTTCACGATGTGGGATTCGCTTCCACCTCCATCGCACGAACGCTCTCGTCGCTGAGGGGCTATTTTGCCTTTGCCGTGGCCGAGGGAGCCGTCGCCCTCGACCCAACTATTCTGCTTGAGGGTCCGCGGATCGGTCGCTACCTTCCCGCAGTGCTTACTATCGAGGAAATGGAAAAAATCCTCGCCGCCATTGACACCGGCAAGCGGTATGGCACGCGCGACCGGGCCATGCTCGAAACTTTGTATGCCACCGGCATGCGCGTGTCTGAGCTGGCAGCATTTAGCGGCGAACATCTGCTTGCCGATGAAGGACTGGTGCGAATATTCGGCAAGGGATCGAAGGAGCGAATCGTTCCGATAGGGGAGATCGCGCTCGACTGGATCAGTGTCTACCTGGAAACCGAGCGGCCTCTTTTAGTGCGACCCTCAACCGACAGCACAGTCTTCCTCAATGTGATGGGCAACGCGTTTTCGCGCATGGGCATCTGGAAGATAATTCAATATTATGTTAAACTCTCCGGCATCGGCAAGCATGTATCGCCTCACACGTTCCGCCATTCATTTGCGACGCACCTGCTCGAAGGCGGCGCGGACCTGCGTACGGTCCAGGAGATGCTCGGCCATACCAATATCGTCACGACCGAGATTTATACGCATGTGGATCGGGAATACCTGAAAGAAGTGCACCGGACATTTCATCCGAGGTTTAAGAAAAAATCAATGTAAGGGTGATGTATTGACATCACATAGTGAAGGCTGATGATATTCGGTTTCAGTGGAGGACTTATGTTGCTATGAGGGGCGGGTTTCAACCTGCCCCTTGATTCTTGCTATAGAGGGGCTCAAAATTTTGAGCCCCGGCAGACCTCTATTTCACCCTACTATTGTTTTCGCTTCTTCCCAAATCCGGTCCATCTCCTCAAGAGACGTTTCAGAGATGTCTTTTCCCGATTCCGTAATTTTATCTTCAATAAAGCGGAATCGCCGGGCGAATTTGTGGGTGGTTTTGCGCAGGGCGTCCTCGGAGCAGATCTTGTGGTGGCGCGCCACGTTGACCAGTGCAAACATGATGTCGCCGAGCTCCTCCTCGGCATGGTCCTGATTGCCTCGCTCAATCGCCTCGCGGAACTCACCGAACTCCTCGACGACCTTGTCGAACACCGGTTTAACATCGGTCCAGTCGAACCCCACGCGGGCGACGCGCCGCTGCATCTTTTCTGCCCTGAACAGCGCGGGCATCGCTTCGGGGATATCGTCGACGATATACCGGCGGTGCGCCTTTTCCCGCTTCTTGATTTTTTCCCAGTTGTGGAGCACCTCGGTCGAGGAAGAAACCCCGACTTCGCCGAAAACATGCGGGTGGCGTCTGATCAATTTTTCGCTGATATCGGCGGCAACTTCTTCGATCGTGTATTTGCCGTCGTCTGCCGCGAGCTGCGCGTGCAACACGACCTGCAGGAGGAGATCGCCGAGTTCTTCGCGCATCTTTCCATCGTCGTTCTCTTCGACTGCTTCGAAGAACTCATACGATTCATCAAGAAGGCAGCTCAGCAGGCTCTTATGTGTCTGCTCGCGATCCCACGGACACCCGCCGGGACCGCGCAGTTTTGCGACGATAGCGATAAAACGATCCACTTCTTTTCCCATACATTCCTCTTCTAAAGTTAAAACTGCAACCAGGCGATCCGGGAAGTATTTCAATATTCCCGCAGTACTCCCTTGCCCGGCCTGACAACCACGGGCTCCGTGCCTGTCAGGTCAACGATGGTCGACCCGATTGGCTCCGGCAGCGGCCCGGCATCGAGCATCGCCTCGACCTCATATTTCGCCGCCGACATCACCATATCCGGGTCGCCGCGCAGGGTTTCGGGAAGATTTATGGAAGCGTTGGCAAGCGGTACGCCGACAAGCGTTACCAGTTGCTGGATTGCCGGGTAAAGCGGGATGCGGACGCCGATGGTTTTCCGCTTAGGCGAGATCTTTTTCGGCACGAAGCCGGTAGCCGGGAGAATAAAGGTAAACGGCCCGGGAAGATAATGCTTCATGAGCTTGAAATGGGCGTTGCTCATGATCGCATACTCCGATATCTGCGCAAAATCGCTGCAGATAAAGGAAAAAAGCCGGGTCTTATCCTTATGAAGAATACGTCTGATCCGTTCGAGTGCCTTTGGGTTCATGATACTTGCCCCCATGCCGTATACCGTATCGGTCGGGTACACGGCGATGCCGTTCTGAAATTTCAGTATGCGGGCGACGGTTTCGAGGTGCCGCCGTTGGGGATTGACCGGATGAATTTTATAAACGACCATGAATGAAAAAAATACATCTTTGCAGGAGGCCGATCTTTTGCGCACCCTTTCCTGGTTAGTCAATTATGCTGGTGGCATTATAGTTGCATCTGCCATCATGGCCGGAAGGATCGCAAGAGACGCTTATCGGGGCCGTTGGGATACCGGCGGGCCGGAGCGTCGGATAGATAATTGTAACTCCTTAATATTACCCGTTGTATTTTACTTATTCCGTATCAATCCGCTCTCGGAAGGGCGACGCTACTCTCAACAAGGAGGATACGTGAGAGGAAAAATCTTTTTTCTAACAGCAGCGATCATTTGTTCCGGTTGCGCACCCTATACCCAGCTTAAACCCAAGCCGAAAATCGGCAATGAAGAGTCCGGCTATCTCGAACTTAAGAAAGGCAAGAATAATTTTACGCTCAATAAGAATTCGAAATATTTCATCACGTTTCCCGCGCCGCAGTACGACCATTTTTACCTGATTATCACCAGCCCGGAAAAAAGTCAATTTTCCGATGCCTTTACCGCTGAATTTGCCAAAAAACGGCCAGGAACTATGATCGTCGATGAAACTTGGGCGCCGGACACCATGAGCGTGTATCCGGTCGACAGAAGTCATGGCGTCTATTACTGGCTTATCCAGCAGGTGCCGAAGAAACTTGAAAAGGTAATACTGCGATATCGCTATGCCCCGCAGTGGCGATTCAGGTTCGAGCATAAATACGATTCTTACCGGCAGACCCTTTTAAAGAACCGGGTGGATCGCACCGTCTACAATTCCATCGGCGCCGGCATGCATCTGGATGATTTCAACTACGCACTTGTCATGGATTCGGTTTCGAAGCATACCGGCGAACTCCTGCAGGTTAAAAAGGACCTTGCCGACCTCGAAAATATTTTTCCGCCGAATGTGGTGAACTCGTTCGATGTGGCATATCAAAATTACCGGGAGCTCAAGAAGGGCCTTGATGACGAGCTCCTGTTTCAGACCAACTACGTGAATGCACTCGGTTTTTTCTACCGGGAATACCAGACTCGCAACAACCCGTACGCCTTTCTCGGGTATATCGATGACTTCATCGCCTATTTTGCAGGGAAGGCGGCCATGCCGAACCCCATCATTCAGGAGAGCCGGAATCATTTACAGAAACGATTTTCCGAAGTTCCGCCGTTCCTCGCCCAGCGGCTTCAAAACAAAGACGACGCGGATCCGTTCGATACCGCCTATTTTCGCCGGGGCGCGATTCGTAAGATCGACAGCCTCTATGCGACGGCTGGCGTCACCATCAGCCCGGATGTCGCTTTACTGGTGAAATTCATGGCCGATTTCGATGCCAAGAGCCACCTGCGGCTTGCGATTCGCGATTCGATGGATCTTATCGCGGAGCAAGTTAAGGCTTGCCCTGCCATGCCGCCGGATGATTTTTTCAAGGGGATAAGCGCCCGTGTGGGAGCGCTCCAGAGCAACACGCTGGCCGGGATCGATCCTTCGTACGGCGATTATCAAAATTTTCCCTGTTCAAAACGGCTCAACCAGGAGCTGGGAACGGTCAATACGGCGCTCCTGCAATGTGCCGCGCTTTACCGTGATGCCGCAAGCCTCGTCATGCAGCTGAATATATTAAAAGCTCAGGGAGAGTATGGGGGCATGATCGTTCTCCTGAAACAAAACCCGCAACAGAGTTTTCTCATCGACAAATACCGCGACCTTGACCGTCTCTCACTCGAACAACAGGAAAATGCCATGGGTATCGCCCTGGCCGCAAACAGCTGGTCGGTTGCGGAAAACGGATTGCGAAAACTTTTCGAGGACCAGGATTTCCTCGACCCGTCATCCCTCCCGCTCAAGGACGACGCTGTCCGCAATTATGAGGATTCGCTCTACTCCAGGGTCGAGCGCATCACGCGAAGCCGGGTGGATAAATTCTGCCAGGATAATGTTGCAACTTATGAGAATATCGACTCGCTTTATGCGGATTCGGTTTTCCTGCCGGCCTACAACATCACCTTCTCTTCCGGAAGCAGGAAAGATCTATTGGATCGCCAGAGCCAGCTCGCCGCCGACCTCGGAAGAATAAAGGAAATGGATTTTCCGGCCAAATCTATCCGCCTGCTCTACGACGAACTGCTCAAATCGCCGGATGACAATGGCGTCTACAAGGCGCGGGCCATCGTCGCCCACGGCAAACACTATACGGGCAGTGAAAAAGAGATCAAAATGCGGATAGCCGAAGCCGACCCGATGGTCGCCAAATGGATCACCAAAGCCAAGGAGCCGCGACGGGTATTTGTCGTGCCGATCACGGATAACACGCGCGGGAAAAACAAGTATGTCGTCCGTTTCAACATCGATATCCCGACCGATGCGGTGTTTCCGGTCTATGAGGTCAACATCAAGTTGCCCAGGGAGGTGGTCCAGAACGCCGCCTCGGAGCAGTGGTACGATGAGATCACCTGCAACAAAATCCCGTTGAAAAACGAAGGCCGTTTTTCCATCATCGCGCCGACCGCCGCGAATAATTATGAATGTCAGATTGCGCCGGTGCAGATGAACAAGGACCAGGCCAATGTGCTGGAAATAGCGTTCCGGTACAATGCCTTCAAGGTGTTGCAGGTGAGCGTGATGGTCCAGAAACCCATTATCAAGAAGAACTGAACCTTACATAATAATAGAGGAGTGAGCAATGAAAAAACCTGTAATCGGCGTCGCGATAGCGCTGGCCGTGCTGGTCATCGGCGGAGCGTTGTACTGGTTCGTTTTCAGAAAAAACCTGAACGATGAAATTGTCATTCCCTACATCGCCCATCAGAAGCCGCGCATCGATCCGCACGTGCCCAGCGCGGTCCCGCTTGCGGATAAACTTGCCGAAGTCGTATTCGACGGTCTCTTCGACGTGAAGGCCGGCGCCAGCGGCATCGTCTATGAGGACGGCCTCGGCGAGTACCTCGGTATCGACAGGAACAGCGTCGTTTCCCTGCGGCTCAAGCCGAACCGGAAGTGGCATTCCAGCTTTTCCGTTACCATGGATAAAAAGAAAATCACCGTTTCGCCGAAGGCGGAGGTCGATTTCACGGCCGAGGACCTTAAATTCACGCTCCGACGGATCCAGTCGCTCGGCAGCCTGTCGCCGGATTACATTCTTATTTCGCAGGCGGTGCCGGATTTCAGCTTCAGCGGCCCGGATGACAACGGCGAGATCAAATTCCAGTTCCGGGGCGACCGGGTGTGGACCGACAACGACATTAAGGAAGTGCTCACTTTCAAGATCCTGCCCGCCAATTCGGAAATGGATGCCCCGGAGTATGCGATCGGCACCGGCCCCTACCTGCGCTGCGGCGAATACGAGGATGCCATTTACTTTGAAAAGATGCCCGGCGGGCCGGCGAATATCACCAACTTCATCCTGAACCCGTTTATCGATAACAGCACCTATACCACCGAACTCAAGAACAAGAATATCAACGTGCTGCTGTCGACCCCCTTCGGCGCCATTTCGCCCATTCTGCGCGACAGCACCGAATTCTTCTATAAGTCAAGCATCGCCACGACCTTCTTCGCGCTCTATTTCAATACGCAGAGGCTTTCGATCGACCAGCGCAAGGCGGTGCGCAAGCTCGTGAGTAACCGGGAGATCATGAACCGCTTCTTCAAGATCGGGACCCCGCAGCAGCGCCACATCGCCAACTACCGCGGCGCGGGCGACAACTACGACGAGTGCCTCAATTACAGCGTATTCCCCTCCACCTCCTACTATGTGGAGGAAAAGGTCGTCAAGCCGGACACCGAACAGACCCAGGGCGATCTTTCCACCCTGCCCGATACCGTGCGCATCCAGACATGCCTGAACTTCGACTTCCGCGAGGAGCTGTCGGACCTTGTCGATATTCTCAATGATCCCGCCATGTTCCACGGCAAGATCAAGGTCAACACTGTTTCGAACGACGAGATCGGCCGGGGCAGCTACGATGCGGTCCTGGTGCCGGTCAGCGGGTATCGGAACAACTTCCTGTTTGACCTGTACAATATTTTCCTCCGTGCGCCCGATTTCGGCGCGCACCGGATCAACCTTCAGACCACGACCGATCCGAAGGGCGGGCAGGTGATCGATGCGCAGTCATTTGCCGCGGATAAGAATTTCTTCCGGCTCGATCTTTCCAGGGACTCGCAGGAAAACGCCGATGTGAAACAGCTTCTCGACTACATCTACCTGTTCATGTCGACGCACGAGATCGGCGACAAGCAGCAGGGCGCCATCCTCATCGATGGGCTGGAGTCGAAACTCGCGCTCGGCGCATGGCTGTTCTCGCTGCCCTCGCTGGCGTACTTCAGCACCCAGTTCGATCCGGCCACGATAGACATGTACGGCACGGCGTCGCAGTTGTCCACGGTGGGGAAGTGGCAGGAGAGGAAGAAGTAAGGGAGAGGGGGAGAAAATGGCGAGGAAGGAGTGAAGTTTTGAGTTGTTAAGGATTATATTACATCTTTCCAGTAGTATTATTATTGATAGCTTACTTTTTTCACCCGTTGCTATTGAACTGAATACTAATAATCGAAGGAATTCCCAATGGAACTTGACTTTAAGCGTGACTCATTAGAAAAATTGTCCGAAGACCTTTTCAGTTCAATATTAAAGAATCAAAGTGGCTTTGTTACTGAGGAAGACTTAAAGATATGTTTTGAAAAAAATCTTAGTCCAATCCTTGCCGAGCTTAATATTAATTCTCTCCCCAGATATGAACGCCTTGGCAAAGAAGCCGCCATGATTTTTAAAGGTCGTCCTGATGCTGTTCATGGCCAGGTAATAATCGAATATGAAAAGCCATTTTCCTTTTCCTCTCCATCAATAATTAAACATGCTCATAAACAACTAACCGATTATATTATTGCAGAAGCAACAGCAAATAATGATTGCCTTTTTATTTATGACCCTAAATACATTGGTGTTGGCATTGACGGAAATGCAATATTTTTTACAAAATTTTATGGAGACAAAACTTCACCGAAATCTGGTCTTAAGCATGAAGATTTTATTGTTGATGGCCCCTATCCATTTAATGCCTATACAGCTAGAACCCTTTTAACTTACCTGCGTTCTCTCGCTCGAAAACCTCTTAGACCAGAATTCCTTGCGCATTCCTTTGGTCCGCAAAGCCAAATTGCCTCTAAAGTAGTTTCAGCTTTTGTTGATGCAATGCAAAATTGGGGGAATGGTCGAGTAAGCATGTTTTTCAATGAATGGCAGCGCTTATTCGGTATGGTCTACGGCGAGCAATTTACAAATCATGATCAATATGGGGTTGATTCACTATCTGTTTTATATCATGTTAAGAATTCCGTATCATTCCAGCAGCTACTTTTTTGTGTTCACTCTTATTTTGCGTTATTAATGAAAATTATTGCAGCTGATCTTCTTACTATGCGGGAAAATGGTCTAACCATGTCCTTTTCATCAAAACTCGCACATGCTAAAAGAGATGATTTAAACTATTTAATAAATGAAATTGAAAATGGTGGAATATACGCTAAAAGAGGTATCACGAATTTCCTTGAAGGCGATTTTTTCCGTTGGTATCTTGAGGCTTTCTCACCATCTGTAGAAGACAGCATAAGAGAAATGTGTCGAGGCCTTTCAGAATTTGAGCCTGCAACGGCTTCATTATCTCCTGAATCCACACGAGATTTACTTAAAAAACTTTACCAATATCTTGTTCCTCAACAAGTTAGACACAAACTAGGTGAATATTATACTCCGGATTGGCTTGCCGAACTGGCAATAAATGAATCTGGATTTAATGGCGACTCTCGCAAACGCTTTCTTGATCCGGCCTGCGGCTCTGGAACATTTTTAGTTTTAGCTATTAAGAAGATTAAAGATCGCAGATTATCAACAAAGGAACTCAATGTCGAGGTGGTAAAAAGGATAGCTGCAAATGTTTGGGGTTTCGATCTTAATCCACTTGCCGTAATAGCAGCTAGAACTAATTACCTTTTTGCATTGGGCGAATTACTTGAAGAAATACCACAACTTGAGATACCCGTGTATTTGGCTGATTCTGTTCTAACACCAACGCGAACAAGTGGCAACCTTTTTGGGGAATATTTAGAGGTAAAGACCTCTTTAAAAACTTTCCAGATTCCGGCAATTTGGGTTAAAGATAAGGGTTTTCTATTAGCAAAAGCGGCACCGCTTATCGAGGAGATGGTAAAACAAAACTATTCTGAAAAAGAAGCAATGGACAAATTTAAGAAAGAAGGTCTTATTTTTCCGACACACGAAACAATAGTACAAAATTTTTACTCTGATATGTTATCTCTTCATAAAGATGGGAAAAATGGTATCTGGGTACGATTTTTAAAAAATGCTTTTGCCCCGGCTATTGCTGGCAAATTTGATTATGTTATTGGTAATCCACCATGGATAAGATGGGGCTACCTATCGCAGGAATATAGAAATGCTACGCTGCATTTATGGAAAGAATATGGTCTTTTTTCTTTGTCCGGTCAAGCAGCAAGATTAGGGGGCGGTGAAAAAGATTTTTCTATGTTGTTTACTTATACCGCTTCAGATTATTATCTGAATATCGGTTCAAAATTATGCTTCATAATAACTCAAGAGGTTTTTAAATCAAAGGGTGCTGGAGAGGGTTTTAGGAAATTCAAGCTAGGAGATAAGCAGTTTTTGCGCGTCCTCAAAGCTCATGATTTTATCGAGGTTCAACCCTTTGAAGGTGCAGCAAATAAGACTGCTATTATAATACTTGAAAAGGGGAAAGAAACTACATATCCGGTTCCTTATATTAAATGGCAAAGAAAAAAAGGTGTTGGAAAAATTCCTACCGATTTATCCTATAAAGAAGCCTTTTATTTACTTCAAAAGAAAACCTTAATAGCGCAACCTATTACAAACAAAAATGGATCTTGGCAAACATTGGGAAAAGATCAACTCGACCTGAACTTATTGCAAGGTGTTAATCCATATAAGGCAAGATTAGGGGCAAGGGTTGAATGTAGTGGACCCCAAAAATTGGACAGGTATCTAAGGTAGTTTTTATTGACATGTTGCACGGTTCAACCGATTTTATAGGAGGAGGCACCGATGCAACGAAAACGCCACAGTGCGGAATTCAAGGCTCAAGTGGTACTCAAGGCACTCAGCGGAGAAATGACTACCGCCGAGATCGCCAAGCGGTATGGGATCCACCCTCTCATGGTCACGAAGTGGAAAAAGCACGCAGTCGATCTTCTGCCCTCGCTGTTTTCCCGGAAGCCTGAACACGAGCGAGAGGAACGGGAGGAGCGTGAAGCTGAGTTGTTCCAGCAGATAGGCCAGTTGCAATATGAGCTGGAATGGTTAAAAAAAAAGACGGCGGCTTTCAACCGATGAAAAGCGTCGCCTTATCGATCCGTCTGAGCCTCGGCTTAGTATTGCCGTCCAATGCTCTCTGCTGGGGTTGGCGCGTTCGAGCTGCTACCATGCAAGTCAGGGAGAGAGCGAAATTAATCTTAGCCTTATGCATACCATCGACGAATTGTATACGCAACACCCCACCTTTGGAAGTCGGAGCATGATGGCCATGCTGAACCGGATGGGGCACTCGGTTAACCGGAAGCGCATTCAGCGATTAATGCATCTCATGGGTCTGGAAGCGATTTATCCTAAACGGAATCTGAGCGCACCAGATAAGCAGCACATGGTGTTTCCGTATTTACTGCGGCATTTACCTATAGAACGTGTCAATCAGGTCTGGGGTGTCGATATCACCTACTTGCGGCTACAATCAGGCTTTGCGTTCCTGGTAGCGTTTCTGGACTGGTTCAGTCGATATGTGCTTTCATTCGCGGTCTCAACGACGCCGGATCACCAGTTCTGCTTATCTGCCCTTAATGAGGCCCTGGAAATCGGTAAAGCTGAGATCTGCAATTCCGATCAGGGCGCACAATTTACGGCAGTTCCTTTCGTTAGCCGCCTGCAGGAAGCCGGAGTACGGGTCAGCATGGATGGTCGTGGGCGTGCACTGGATAACGTTTTCACTGAACGTCTCTGGCGAACGGTTAAATACGAAGACGTTTACCTGAAGGACTATCTGTCGCCGCGAGATTCATTCCGCGGGCTCACCGCCTATTTCCAGTTCTATAACTACGAGAGACCGCATCAGGCATTGAATTATCGAACACCGTCAGAGGTTTTTTATGCACCCGTTTAATGCCGTAACTGGACACACCCGGGGCGGGGGGACACATTCCCCCCTGCACCCCCTTTGCACAACTATTATTTTATTTCAAAAAGCAAAAGCAAAACAACTAATCAACACAACATGTCAACTACCTTATCCACCCCTTAAAACTGTCCAACGATTGGGGGCCACCTCAGAACCTTATGGCGTGTTTTGGCTTGAAATATGCCAAATCCTTTCTGATAAAAGTTTAATTGTTCGCAATCTACCGGAGAAAGGTAAGCGCAAAATCCAGCAACTTGAGGAAAGAATTGAATCCGATCTTGTTTTTCCTGCTGTAAGGGGTTCCGACGTAAAAAGATGGTCTGCAATACCTAAAATTTACATTTTAATGCCGCAAGATCCCAAGGAATGCGCTCCTTTCCCCGAACCCATGATGAAAAAAAAATGGCCACGTACTTATGGATACTTATTGCACTTTAAAAATGTATTATTGTCAAGAGGGTCAAAAACTGTTAGAGAATTTGCCGAAAGAACCGCATTTTATGCAATGTTCGGCATAGGTCCCTATACAGTAGCGCCCTATAAGGTCATTTGGAAAAGAATGTCAAATGATCTCTGCGCTTCAGTTATTTCGCAATTTAAAACGCCTTTTGGATACAAGCAAATAATACCTACGGATACTACTTCTTTGTTTGCATTTAAATCTGAAGAGGAAGCCCATTATTTATGCGCGATCCTTAATTCTAAAACTATAGGTGATTTTATTAAATCTTTCTCTTCCGCTGGTCGTGGATTTGGTTCTCCTTCGGTTATGAGTCATCTTTGTATCCCAGAATTCGATTCAAATAACAATAATCATTTGGTTTTATCCAATATTTCTAAATTCTTTCATGATGAAGTCAATGTTGATAAGTCCTTTAAATCAGCGCTCAAAGAAGATGAAAATGATTTATTGGTTAGAAAATTGATGGGAATTTAAACCTACTTCCGTTCCATAATGCCGGGATGCTTCTATTTTCTGAAATCGGCATTCAAAAAGAGGAAATACTATGGAAATTGAATCCTCCCTGCCGAAAGGCAACAACGAAGATTCCATTGCCGCAATTTTTGACCGGATAAGAGAATTCCATCGCCGTCAGGCCCGCTTGCCCATCGAGGAAAAAATTAGGATTCTTATCGAATTACAGAAAATTGTGCTTACGCCAAGACCGGAATTGCAATCGGATGGCCGGCGCAGGCGGGTGGCAAATATCTTGAACGATTTGCGGGAGCTTGGGTAACGAGATATAAATATCGGACCCTTCAAAAAAAACGAAAATGGTACAGAATAAGTAACCCCGTACCAATAAAAAAGGGCGGATCATTGACACACCCGCCCCCCAACATCTCCAAGCAAAAAGAGTTATTTTTCGATGCTCAGCAATTCCACCTCGAAGATGAGCACTGCGCCCGGGCCGATACCTGATCCCTGCGGTCCTCCATTGTCTCCATAGGCGAGATTCGAGGGAACAAAGAGCTTATACTTTGATCCAACCGGCATGAGCTGAAGCGCTTCCGACCAGCCCTTGATAACGCCATTGAGTGGAAATTCAACGGGCTGGCCGCGCTTGATCGAGCTATCGAATATTTTCCCGTCGAGAAGAGATCCTTCATAGTGCACCTTGACTTTGTCGGTAGCCTTGGGCTTGGGTCCGGTACCCTGCTTTTCAACAATATACTGCAGGCCGCTCGCCGTGGTAACGACGCCGGGCTTTGTCTTGTTCGCCGCAAGAAACTCTTCTCCCTCCTTGGAGTTCTTCTCCGAAGACTCCTTCATGCTGGCCATCTGCTGCTCGCGCAATTGCATCGTGAAAGTCTGGCGGATGGAGTCGAGCGTAGTTTTCTGGAGAAGCATCGGTCGCTCTTTCATGACATCGCCGAGCCCCTGAACAAGGGCTTCGAAATCGATTTCTGTATGCAGGCTTTTGAGGTTATTGGCGATATCGATCCCGATCATATAACTCTTTTGTTCGGCATACGTTTTCAGTGAGGTTTTGCCTTGGACCCCCTCCTTTGATACACATGCAAACTGTACGACACAGACCGCCAGGGCGATGATGACTGCGGTTTTTTTCACGAAACACTCCTTTTGTTGATGGTGGCAATCTTCGATGGGTGGTTTTTGTAGGAAAACAATATCAAGAAAATATATACCCGTGAACAAAATTGGTAGAAAAATATGAAGTTCGCGATTTTTACTCTTTAATTATAAACTCCGGGGAGATTTTTTTGAAAAGGAGATCGCGCCTCGGGAGTGGGGCGCGATCATACTTTTGCACTATCTTACCCGGATGAGTTGGATCCGTTTATCGAAGTTTTGCGCTTTCATCTGGATGATATACAAGCCTGCGCCGACCCTGTCGGCGCCGTCGCCGTCCCATGCGATGAGATAGTGTCCGGCCTGATACGCGCCTTTCGCCATCTGGTGGACGAGGTTACCCTTGACATCGTAGAGATTGATCTCGATGGAGTGCAGGGACACTCCATTGATTGTCGGAACGTCGAAGGCGATCTTGAGGGATCCTCTGAATGGATTAGGATACACCTTCGAGAGATCGAACTTCTTGATAAGGAACCCTTCGGGCACGGCGAGCGAACCCATGAAAACCGCATTGGCGGAATAGCGGATTTGCCCGCTTGCGCCCTGCACGAACTCAAGCGGATATTCCTGGGCGCCGTCCCACAGTTTGAAGCTGATTTTCCCGGAAGTGCCGCACCCATTCTTCTCCCCGGCCTGCGGGTCATTACCCCAGATTGCAAATGCGGCAATGCCGTGGATGACCGTGCCGCCGCCGACGAGTTTCCCCTCCTCGTTGAAGGCGCCTATCTCGCCGTTGTCCGCGACCGCCTTTCCTCCGATGGTAACGTTCCGGGCGAGAAGCGTGGCATTATTGCCCGTATTCAGGGTAAACGCATAATGTTTCGGATTCGGCAACCTCAGCATCGTGCGGCCGCCCGCTGCCTTGGCGGGTCCGGTCGGATAGGTAAGAGTGGTCGCCTGCGCCATGTAGACAAGGTACCCCTGGCCGACCAGCATCGAATCGATATCGTCCACTTGGAAATACGGCCAGTACACATGTCCGCCGTTGTTCTTAACGAACTCAAGGTCGGAACCGATGGGCTGAAATACCGTTTCCACCGACAGGTCGGTTTGCGGCAGATAGCCGATCATATTCCATCCCTGTTGCAGGGAGATCGGGGTCGCGGCAACATTGATGACCGCTCCATGAGCACTGATGGTATCGCTGGCGCTTGAATACACCTGGTACCCTTGTCCGGTATGCAACGTATCAAATGGATAATGAACGCCAAGCGACGGAATATAAGAATTCCCGGAGAGGTCTTTTACAAGGATAAAGCCATCCGGCCCGGCAGGTACATGGATTATGGAATCGATACAGGAGTCCGCGAACCGGACATTAAACGAGACCATATTCCACCCGGCATTAATCTGCAAGGCATAGGGCAGGAATGTAGTGAAAGTCGAGACAATTGACCATGCGCTCGTTCCGCCGACATTGGTTGCGTTTACACGCCAGTAGTACGTTGCATTATTGCTTAAACCGCTTATCGCCGCCCCCGTCGTTGTAATCCCCGTTTGCGCCGTTACGGTAGTGGCGAACGCGGATGAGGTTGAAACCTGCATCGCATAGGTTACCGCCCTTGGGGTCGTTTCCCAGCTTACGGTTAATGCCACGGGCACGGCCACCACTCCATTCTGGGGCGAGGCGAGGACCGGCGCCGGTGCAATCGCAACGATCGTCGCGAAACTCCACACGCTTGACCACCCGCTCACCACGCCATAGACATCCTTCGCTCCCACCTTCCAGTAGTAGGTAACGCCGTTGACAAGGCCGCCTACCGCCGTCCCGGTCGTCGTTCCCGTCAGCTTCTCGGCGAACACCGTGCTGCCGAACTGCGAGTCAGTCGATACGTGAAGGGCATAGCTCACCGCACCCGTCACGCCGCTCCAGCTCAGTGTCACCGCCGTCGGCTGCTCATCCGTCACGCCGCTTGCAGGCGACGAGAGGCTCACAACCGAGGGAACCGTCGCGAAACTCCACACGCTTGACCACCCGCTCACCACGCCATAAACGTCCTTCGCTCCCACCTTCCAGTAGTAGGTAACGCCGTTGACAAGGCCGCCTACCGCCGTCCCGGTCGTCGTTCCCGTCAGCTTCTCGGCGAACACCGTGCTGCCGAACTGCGAGTCAGTCGATACGTGAAGGGCATAGCTCACCGCACCCGTCACGCCGCTCCAGCTCAGTGTCACCGCCGTCGGCTGCTCATCCGTGACGCCGTTTGCAGGCGACGAGAGACTCACAACCGAGGGAACCGTCGCGAAACTCCACACGCTTGACCACCCGCTCACCACGCCATAGACGTCCTTCGCTCCCACCTTCCAGTAGTAGGTAACGCCGTTGACAAGGCCGCCTACCGCCGTCCCGGTCGTCGTTCCCGTCAGCTTCTCGGCGAACACCGTGCTGCCGAACTGCGAGTCAGTCGATACGTGAAGGGCATAGCTCACCGCACCCGTCACGCCGCTCCAGCTCAGTGTCACCGCCGTCGGCTGCTCATCCGTGACGCCGTTTGCAGGCGACGAGAGACTCACAACCGAGGGAACCGTCGCGAAACTCCACACGCTCGACCACCCGCTCACCACGCCATAGACGTCCTTCGCTCCCACCTTCCAGTAGTAGGTAACGCCGTTGACAAGGCCGCCTACCGCCGTCCCGGTCGTCGTTCCCGTCAGCTTCTCGGCGAACACCGTGCTGCCGAACTGCGAGTCAGTCGATACGTGAAGGGCATAGCTCACCGCACCCGTCACGCCGCTCCAGCTCAGTGTCACCGCCGTCGGCTGCTCATCCGTGACGCCGTTTGCAGGCGACGAGAGGCTCACAACCGAGGGAACCGTCGCGAAACTCCACACGCTTGACCACCCGCTCACCACGCCATAGACGTCCTTCGCTCCCACCTTCCAGTAGTAGGTCACGCCGTTGACAAGGCCGCCTACCGCCGTCCCGGTCGTCGTTCCCGTCAGCTTCTCGGCGAACACCGTGCTGCCGAACTGCGAGTCAGTCGATACGTGAAGGGCATAGCTCACCGCACCCGTCACGCCGCTCCAGCTCAGTGTCACCGCCGTCGGCTGCTCATCCGTGACGCCGTTTGCAGGCGACGAGAGACTCACAACCGAGGGAACCGTCGCGAAACTCCACACGCTCGACCACCCGCTCACCACGCCATAGACGTCCTTCGCTCCCACCTTCCAGTAGTAGGTAACGCCGTTGACAAGGCCGCCTACCGCCGTCCCGGTCGTCGTTCCCGTCAGCTTCTCGGCGAACACCGTGCTGCCGAACTGCGAGTCAGTCGATACGTGAAGGGCATAGCTCACCGCACCCGTCACGCCGCTCCAGCTCAGTGTCACCGCCGTCGGCTGCTCATCCGTGACGCCGTTTGCAGGCGACGAGAGACTCACAACCGAGGGAACCGTCGCGAAACTCCACACGCTTGACCACCCGCTCACCACGCCATAGACGTCCTTCGCTCCCACCTTCCAGTAGTAGGTCACGCCGTTGACAAGGCCGCCTACCGCCGTCCCGGTCGTCGTTCCCGTCAGCTTCTCGGCGAACACCGTGCTGCCGAACTGCGAGTCAGTCGATACGTGAAGGGCATAGCTCACCGCACCCGTCACGCCGCTCCAGCTCAGTGTCACCGCCGTCGGCTGCTCATCCGTGACGCCGTTTGCAGGCGACGAGAGACTCACAACCGAGGGAACCGTCGCGAAACTCCACACGCTTGACCACCCGCTCACCACGCCATAGACGTCCTTCGCTCCCACCTTCCAGTAGTAGGTCACGCCGTTGACAAGGCCGCCTACCGCCGTCCCGGTCGTCGTTCCCGTCAGCTTCTCGGCGAACACCGTGCTGCCGAACTGCGAGTCAGTCGATACGTGAAGGGCATAGCTCACCGCACCCGTCACGCCGCTCCAGCTCAGTGTCACCGCCGTCGGCTGCTCATCCGTGACGCCGTTTGCAGGCGACGAGAGACTCACAACCGAGGGAACCGTCGCGAAACTCCACACGCTTGACCACCCGCTCACCACGCCATAGACATCCTTCGCTCCCACCTTCCAGTAGTAGGTCACGCCGTTGACAAGGCCGCCTACCGCCGTCCCGGTCGTCGTTCCCGTCAGCTTCTCGGCGAACACCGTGCTGCCGAACTGCGAGTCAGTCGATACGTGAAGGGCATAGCTCACCGCACCCGTCACGCCGCTCCAGCTCAGTGTCACCGCCGTCGGCTGCTCATCCGTCACGCCGTTTGCAGGCGACGAGAGACTCACAACCGAGGGAACCGTCGCGAAACTCCACACGCTCGACCACCCGGTTATTCCGCCGGAATTTGCCGCGTTAACACGCCAGTAATAGGTGATGACATTGGCAAGGCCGGTTACCTGCTGCGAGGTAGCCGTCAAACTTCCCTCGCTATAGACCGTCGTCGAAAAATCAGATGTCGTCGATACATCCAGACGATACGAAGTCGCCGTTGTCACACTGTTCCAGCTCAGAACCGGCGAAATCGAACTGTTTTCCGTCCCATTCGTCGGCAAAGCCAGAACCGGCACCACGATAGTCGTAAAATTCCACACCAACGACCAGGACCCCGTACCTCCCGCATTGGTCGCATTCACGCGCCAGTAGTACTCCACGCTGTCCGTAAGCGGGCCAACCTGCTCTGCGAGGCCGGGAAGACCGCTCATGCTCGTCACCGTACTCGAAAAATCCGATCTCGTTGACACCTGCAGCGTGAACGACGCCGCTTTCGGCGTAACGCTCCACCCCAGCGTCGGCGTCAGCGAGGCGTTCTGCGTACCGCTCGCGGGCGAACTCAACGCTACCTGCGCGGGTATGTTCGGAATGGTCGTGAAGTTCCAGACATTCGACCAGGACCCCGTACCTCCCGCATTGGTCGCATTCACGCGCCAGTAGTACTCCACGCTGTCCGTAAGCGGGCCAACCTGCTCTGCGAGGCCGGGAAGACCGCTCATGCTCGTCACCGTACTCGAAAAATCCGATCCCGTTGACACCTGCAGCGTGAACGACGCCGCTTTCGGCGTAACGCTCCACCCCAGCGTCGGCGTCAGCAAGGCGTTCTGCGTACCGCTCGCGGGCGAACTCAACGCTACCTGCGCAGGTATGTTCGGAATGGTCGTGAAATTCCAGACATCCGACCATGACCCCGCACCTCCCGCGTTGGTCGCATTTACGCGCCAGTAGAACTCCACGCTGTCCGCAAGCGGGCCCACCGACTGGGAAGTGCCTGTCAGCGATGACTGGTTGAAGGCAAAGGTGGAAAAGTCCGTTCCCGTGGACACCTGCAAGGTATACGAGACCGCGCCAAAGGCCCCCTGCCATGAAAGCGTCAACGTCTGCGCCTGATTGACGACATTGTTTGACGGCGAACTGAGGGTCACCTTGCCG
The DNA here is from genome assembly GCA_963846695.1 of uncultured Fibrobacterota bacterium. Lineage (GTDB taxonomy): Bacteria > Fibrobacterota > Chitinivibrionia > Chitinivibrionales > Chitinispirillaceae > BOG-1184. The sequence continues at coordinate 22,457 of CAWJXL010000015.1, forward strand.
GGCTTGGGCGGCGCGGTCGTGAAGTTCCAGACGTTCGACCAGGCGGAGGTCCCGGCCCCGTTCGCCGCATTCACCTCCCAGTAGTATTGCGTACTGTAGGTAATGCCGGCGATACCTATTGACGAAGCGGTAATACCGCCCTGGCTGAATACAACATTCGCAAACGTCGAACCGGTTGAAACCTGCAGGCGTACGTTGCGGCGCCGCTCACCGTTCCCCAGTTCACGGTCAGGGAAAGCGGCTGATTAACGGCCCCATTGGCCGGTAACGCCAGAACCGGAACGCCCACGATGGTCGTGAAACTGCTGACGCTTGACCATGCACCCGTGCCTTCCCCGCTCTTCGTGGCGTCTACACGCCAGTAGTAAACCGTGTTGTTGCCAAGACCGCTTACCACGCCCGAGGCGGCGGCAAGCGCGTTCTGGTCCGAAACCGTGCTCCCGAAGCCCGCATCCGTGGATACCTGCAAATCATAGCTCGTCGCCCCGGCCACCGTCCCCCAGCTCATGGTCAGGGTAGTCGCCTGGCCCACCGCGCCACTAACCGGCAACGCCGGCGTCGGAACGCCAACAATGGTCGTGAAACTGTAAACGGTTGACCATGCGCCGGTGGCGCCGCTCTCCGTCGCATTCACGCGCCAGTAATAAACATCATTATTCGCCAGACCGGCGATCATCGCCGACGTCCCGCTGATGTTGCTACCGTAAAAAATCGTGCTACTGAAATCCATCGCCGCAGATACCTGAACTCCGTAGCTTGCCGCGCCGGCGAGACTGTTCCACGTCAAATTCAGCGTCGTCGCCTGCCCAACCGCATCGTTAGACGGCGATGCCGGCGCAGGAGCGCCGATAATGGTCGTGAAACTGTTGATGCTTGACCATGCGCCCGTGCCCTCGCCGCTCTTCGTAGCGTCTACACGCCAGTAGTAAACCGTGTTGTTGCCAAGACCGCTTACTGCACCCGAAGCAGCGGCAAGCGCGTTCTGGTCCGAAACCGTGCTCCCGAAACCCGCATCCGTGGATACCTGCAGGTCATAGCTCGTCGCCCCGGCCACCGTCCCCCAGCTCATGGTCAGGGAAAGCGCCTGGCCTACCGCGCCATTGCCCGGCAAAGCCGGCGTCGGAACGCCCACGATGGTCGTGAAACTGTTGATGCTTGACCATGCGCCCGTGCCTTCCCCGCTCTTCGTGGCGTCCACACGCCAGTAGTAAACCGTGTTGTTGCCAAGACCGCTTACCGCTCCCGATGCGGCGGCAAGCGCGCTCTGGTCCGTAACCGTGCTCCCGAAGCTCACATCCGTCGACACCTGCAGGTCATAACTCGTCGCCCCGGCCACCGTCCCCCAGCTCATGGTCAGGGAAAGCGCCTGGCCTACCGCGCCATTACCCGGTAACGTCAACGCCGGAACACCCGCAATGGTCGTGAAACTGTTGACGCTTGACCATGCACCCGTGCCTTCCCCGCTCTTCGTAGCATCTACGCGCCAGTAGTAAACCGTGTTGTTGGCAAGATTGTAGTGGACCCCAAAAATTGGACAGGTATCTAAGGTAGTTTTTATTGACATGTTGCACGGTTCAACCGATTTTATAGGAGGAGGCACCGATGCAACGAAAACGCCACAGTGCGGAATTCAAGGCTCAAGTGGTACTCAAGGCACTCAGCGGAGAAATGACTACCGCCGAGATCGCCAAGCGGTATGGGATCCACCCTCTCATGGTCACGAAGTGGAAAAAGCACGCAGTCGATCTTCTGCCCTCGCTGTTTTCCCGGAAGCCTGAACACGAGCGAGAGGAACGGGAGGAGCGTGAAGCTGAGTTGTTCCAGCAGATAGGCCAGTTGCAATATGAGCTGGAATGGTTAAAAAAAAGACGGCGGCTTTCAACCGATGAAAAGCGTCGCCTTATCGATCCGTCTGAGCCTCGGCTTAGTATTGCCGTCCAATGCTCTCTGCTGGGGTTGGCGCGTTCGAGCTGCTACCATGCAAGTCAGGGAGAGAGCGAAATTAATCTTAGCCTTATGCATACCATCGACGAATTGTATACGCAACACCCCACCTTTGGAAGTCGGAGCATGATGGCCATGCTGAACCGGATGGGGCACTCGGTTAACCGGAAGCGCATTCAGCGATTAATGCATCTCATGGGTCTGGAAGCGATTTATCCTAAACGGAATCTGAGCGCACCAGATAAGCAGCACATGGTGTTTCCGTATTTACTGCGGCATTTACCTATAGAACGTGTCAATCAGGTCTGGGGTGTCGATATCACCTACTTGCGGCTACAATCAGGCTTTGCGTTCCTGGTAGCGTTTCTGGACTGGTTCAGTCGATATGTGCTTTCATTCGCGGTCTCAACGACGCCGGATCACCAGTTCTGCTTATCTGCCCTTAATGAGGCCCTGGAAATCGGTAAAGCTGAGATCTGCAATTCCGATCAGGGCGCACAATTTACGGCAGTTCCTTTCGTTAGCCGCCTGCAGGAAGCCGGAGTACGGGTCAGCATGGATGGTCGTGGGCGTGCACTGGATAACGTTTTCACTGAACGTCTCTGGCGAACGGTTAAATACGAAGACGTTTACCTGAAGGACTATCTGTCGCCGCGAGATTCATTCCGCGGGCTCACCGCCTATTTCCAGTTCTATAACTACGAGAGACCGCATCAGGCATTGAATTATCGAACACCGTCAGAGGTTTTTTATGCACCCGTTTAATGCCGTAACTGGACACACCCGGGGCGGGGGGACACATTCCCCCCTGCACCCCCTTTGCACAACTATTATTTTATTTCAAAAAGCAAAAGCAAAACAACTAATCAACACAACATGTCAACTACCTTATCCACCCCTTAAAACTGTCCAACGATTGGGGGCCACCTCATGGAGTGGGCGGATATAATAAGTGATGTCGATACGGTAATAGAAGGCGCAGTCACTCACCGCCGGCAAGCGATTCATCATCAGGACAAAGACTACTGGAGTGGCTGGAAAGATTTTCCAAGCCACGGGAATTGCGCGCCCGCCGGTCTTATGTGAGGAAGAAAAGTGTGGCACTACGTCCATGCCAACCGTGTAACTTGTTGAAAATAGGCTTGTTGCATTTTCAAACTATAGAAGTCAGGTTAAACATACTTTTTTCTGCAACTAATTAATAGCCCACACGTTTAGTTTTTATTATATTGATAGTGAAATTAAACACAGAATCACAAACAGATATAATCAGAACCACCGACTACATCGGACATGTGAATTCCATTTGATTGCCGTTTCTTTTTTTAAAAGATTTTTTTCGGATAGTTTTTTAGAACAGGTAGTCATCTACGAGGCTAAAATCGAAAGGAAAAAAGTTCTATGCTTTCACATCCATTCGAAACCGTCATTAGAAAATTATGCGAAGAGATCCTATCCGAAACTGACCCGAGGAAATTACCACAAAAAATCATTCAGCACGTTGAGTCTACTTTTCCGGTAGAATGGGCGACCTTATGGCTTACTGAACAAAAAGACATTCAATTTCAAATGCCAGGCAGTGGTTCTTTAAAAGACAAACAGCTGAAGCTGGCTGCTGCTACAAAAGAGGCAATCGCCTTGATGACTGCTGAAAAAGGGCAACCTGCGGTTTATGATTTTGGAGAGGGTTTAACCGGCTATATAGCTGAGAGTGGACGTATTGTTAACATAACCAATCCAAATGAGTTTGAGAAACATACTCATTCATGGAAATACGATAAAGTAATGTACGGCAAAGCTAAGGCAGAAGATTCCTGCCGTTGCGTCTTGGGCGTTCCGCTATTACTAAATTCAACTGAAAAAAGCGAATGGCGAATCATCGGCGTGCTAAAACTTGAAAACATCAAGGCCTCTTCCGATCACAAAGAAGCGTTCTTTACTGATAAGGATGTGGAGATCGTAAATGCCTACGCATCGGTTATTGCCGTTGCGCTTGAAAAAGCCCAGATGAAAGCCGATTCAATGCGCATAGGGAATGGTCTTCTTGAAATTTCAAAAATGCTACTCGCTAGTCTGGGTGAAAAGCCGGATATTACGGAGATCGTGAAACGGACCGCCACGGTAATTTCTGCGCAAGCTTGCGCTCTTTGGAGGAGAAATGGAAACCAACTAGTGCTCGATTCTTCCTATGGGTATCCAGGCGAAAGTAAAAACATTCCACCATACGATAACATCTTAATCCGAAACGATAATTATCAAGGTGTCGGTCTTACCGTCTATGTCGCAAATACACTGCTACCACTCAACCTTGAAAGTAAGGAAGCCATCAAGACCCATGTGGCATGGAAAGGTGCCAATGATACTACAATGTGGCTTAAGAAACAGGGAGAGGCTTGCTATTCCCTGGTCGCAATTCCTCTTAAGGATGATGAAACCATGGATTTAAAAGGGGTATTTAAAATCGAAAATAAACAGCCAACTATTTTTCAACTAGAGAATTACTTTACTAAAGAGGATCAACAGCTTTTAGAGACTCTCGGCAACTCAATTAGTTTATCGCTTATGATTTATGAACGATTTAACAGGCTCAAACGCCTGGAAAAGCTTGTCAGCGATTTTAGGATTCTCAACGGTCTCGAAGAAGCCCTTTTCTTTATATTGACTGGTTTAACGCATAATGTCGGCCTCCAATATAACCGAGCAATGGCATTTATGAAAGAAAATAGTCTTAATGATGATGAGGGCTATCTTGTATGTAAGTTTTCCGTTGGATGTCTTGACCTTGACGATTGGTCGGCATTGATCAAACAAATCCGGGACGGGCACCAAGATAACTCGGTTGATTCTTTAAATATTGATGTCTTACTCAAAGAATTCAACGATAAAAAGAACGAATTCTTTCAGAAGCCCCTTGCGCAAAAGTGGAACGGTTTGAAAATACCGTTGAAAAATTCAAAAAACATAATCGCCACATATGCAAAAAACGCAACAGCGACAAGAAAGTATATCAGCGAATGGTTAGCAGAGGAGGACATCTTTCATGGTTTTTCGTTCGGAGATTTTGTATTGATTCCGATAGCCATTGATAATAATCTCATTGCTATTATTTACGCCGATAACTTTTTTACCGGAAACAGAATAAATAGCTTTGAAACACAGGTATTGGACCTCTTTGCGGGTATGGCAGCCGCCATTATCAATGCTTCTACGATTCCTGATAAACTGCGTTTAGAAAATGAATCTGCCTGGAAGGAATTTTCGCAGCCGGCAGCGCATAGACTGGGCACTGAAACAGCCATTATCGGCGGTGAAGTAGATTTCATTCAAAATATTTATTTACCCAAAACAGGTGTTTTGCCGACGCCACCTCAAATTGAAAATATACAAAAATCTCTTTTCATTATCAATTATTCCGTGGCAAGGCTTCGCGAGGCAACAAATGATTATAAACAACTTACTCCGGAACCAGAACTATATTCAAAAATAAACATTATTAAAGTATTGGAAACCGCCGTTAAAACGACCATAAAATCGAAGACCGACATCAATATCCAAACGAATTTTTCTAACCCGATCATAAATATCGTCGCTCAATCAAAAGCGATTAAATATGTTTTCGAAGAATTGTTGCTAAATGCCGACAAGGAATTCAAAGATTTTTCAGAAAAAAAACCTGATTTCAAGCCCTTAATAAAAATCATAGCAAAGGAAGCCGAATCACAATATTCGGTCTTTATCGGTGATAATGGACGAGGTATTCCAAAAGAATTACTTAAGGCATTATTTTGCAAACAGGTTCAAGGGCGTCAAGGAGGAACCGGATTAGGGCTATTTCTTATTCAGCGCATTTTAAGCCGGAATGGAGGTACAATTAAACTCCTTGATAGTAATACCAATCAATGCACCGGGGCGTGTTTTCTCATTACTTTTCAAAAAGACTTTTATGTCAATCAGATTTATGATCCTATTTTGAATACGGAAAAGTATACTATCAATGAAGAAACCCCTTTTACAGCACACACTCCCCCAATAGACCTTGTTTCAAAACCATGTTGTCCGTTTGCGCTTGTTCTTGAAGATACTCCATTATTGCAGCGCCAATTAATTATTAACCTGTCGCAGAATGGAATCGCATGCATTGTCGCAGCAAACGAGGAAGAAGCTCTTAAAAATATTTCTGGTAATGTCACCATCATTATTGCGGATATCTGTCTTACCGGCAATGGCGGCCGAGATGACGGAGGAATCGTCTTTGCCAGGAAAATTAAGAAAAATGGCTCCCAAATACCTATTGTTCTTATTTCTCAAACACCCGACAAATATCTACCTCATCCATCAAAAACGCTTGAATATAATAAAACATTGGATGAATTAGGGGTAAAAAAGGTTTTTAATAGAAACGATTCTGATTTTTACCTAAATTTGATAAAAGCGATTCAAACTGGAATCTGAAAGGATGCACTATGCTTGTAGACGTGATTATAATCGAGGATAATCCGGATCTTAGAAGGCAGTCGATGAGTATAATTGATATGATTTCTACCATTATAATTGATGGAAGGACCATTAGCTTGCGTCCACATGGGATCGATCCTATAGGTGAATCAAGCTCAATCGACTATAACAAAATATTCAATGAAATAGCGCAATCTAAACCTGGCGTGGCTTTAATTGATTTACGCTTGAAGCCCGGAGATCATCCCGATGATGTGAGCGGCATCGATTTGTCGTTAATGGTAAAAAGCAGGTATCCGGAATGCAGCATCATTCTTGTCTCCTCATACCTGAACGATGACTTCTCCCAGCGAATTGCCGATCTCGATATTTTTCGTTTCCGAATCGACCGCTCAAAAAAAGAAAATTATCGGGGCGAATTGACTAAGATAATAAAGAATGTCATTACTACCCATGTTAATTCAATTAGCTACCGTATGTATCGGTTCTCGCATAGTGTCAATAACGGTAACTCTTTCATGTGGGCGCTTACTATCGGACCGAATAGAAATGATGTAGCACTTGATAAGAATATAGTTATTCCCTATTTGTACTCGAATTCTATTCTAGTTGAGACCATCGAAATCGGCATTTGCGGAACCGATAAGAATTGTCTTGGGCAAAAACCTTCCCCATCATTTGATATTATAGATTTTCATGAAGCATTCGGCCGGGTTGCATGGGTAGGTGAAGGCGTCGTCAATGTAAAACCAGGAGATCTTGTCATACCGATGGTGCGGCGCTGTGAAGCATGGGAAGAACCTCCTTGGGGTAGTACTATAGATCAGGACCAATTTATATTTTATCCTTGCAGCAACAAAACCATGAAGGACTGTTATCATCATGCCGACCAATGCCCGTGCGGAGAATACCTTGGAAAAAAAGGTGGAAAAAGGATTGGCTATAAAAGCAGGGGTACCGGAAAATGCCACGGATTTGGATCGCAGTATTTTTATGACTCAGAAGATTGGCTTATCAAAATTACTCCATCCGAAGAAGAACTTTTTGAGAAAATGTATAAGCGGTATATTTTAACTGAACCTTTATCGATTGTATGGAAAGCACATCGGGAAATTATCAATCATTATTCAATTAACGAATTTAATGACGAGGTTCTTATTATCGGGATTGGGCCGATTGGGCTTCTTACATTAGTCGTTATGAAAGCTTTGCATCCAGGTTTGAAATATACGGTCATCGATCTTGCAAAGAACGATAACAGACGTGTACGATTGGTATCTGACTATTATCCTGATGTAAACCATTATAGAGCCAAAAGTGAGGATCTCCCGCCTAAAGAGATTACTTCCTCAAAATATCAAATCATCATCGAAGCTACCGGACAACCTGAAAATATTTTCCAATACGTTACCCAAAACCGGATGCTCGCTTCCGGTGGAATCCTGATGCTTATTGGAGTAACGGAAGAGACAAAAGAAATAAATTTGAAAGCACAAGCTTTCACTCAATTCGTTAAAGGCGGCAACATTTTACTTGGATCGATAAATTCATCACGGGCAGATTTCGAAAATTCGATTGCTTTTATGAAAAAAGTTATCGGAAACAGGGATTCTCTCTTGGATCAGATAGTGACAAGGTGGCCGATTCACGATAAATTGGGTGAAAAAATTATTAAGAAATTGGGTAAAATACACCCAAAAGACAGAGATGAAATTAAGGTCGTTTTGACGTGTCCCCCTGAAAATGTAACATAGCATAGTGATATGAAGGCAATAAATTGAAAGATAATAGCCAAAGGAGGGTGTATGCTTAATAAAAGTATAGATGCAAATCCTCTTAATTCCGGTGATTCTGCTTTAAAAAAACGTATGATAGATGCAATAAAAAGTCATCTATCACGACCCGGAGCAATGATCCCTTGGGGTGACTTGGATTGGGAAGAGATTATTGGTGCCCCTGTCATGCATGTGCTTAATAGAGATGACCTTATTGCTAATCTTACAGAGGAACAATTGAAAAAAATTGTTTTTCAATAAAGATTGAACACAGAGGCATTTTTCTACCGATAGCGCGATGTGAATATGCTGCGATAAAAAATTAAGTTCTCATCGAATCGAACCACCGTTTCTGGAGAATAGCGTAGGCCTCTGCATTTTGTTCGAACCAATTAGGAAACCTGGTTTGGATGGTACCGACTATATAGTATCCTGTTGCAATCACTGCAGCGAAGTTGGCCCCATCCAACAGCGGGATAATGAGTCTCTCGGTCCCAAAAGTATTGTTTTCATATCCAATACTTATAAAAAGTTCTTTATCCCAGGGTACGACGGTCTTAGCATGGTAAGTCTGTTCGCTGGTATAGCACCTCCCGATAACCCGCCCCCCAAAAAGCTCGTCGAATTTTGTAACAAACATCTCCCGCACAACATCGTATTTCGGATCGATTAGGATATAGAAAGCTTTATAATCCTCAAATTTTATTGATCTTATCTTTTCCTGTACGACCTTGATCAAATGTTGCTTAATCAGATTGGGATCTTCCTGCGTTTTTCCAAGAATCATTCCTACATAAGTAGAGGTATTATAGGTAATAGGTTCTTGAATGCTCGGCGTTATAAATACATTCTCTTTTGGTAAAAATTTAGCCGCAGTAGATTCACCATTACAGGTAAACAAAAAGAGCTCCAATGAAGGATGCAATTTCATTAGATTGTCGACGATAATCGGCGCATGTTTCTCGCCGGATGCAGAAATAACAATTGCCGCTTCTCTGTCATTGTACAAGTCAAGTATTTCTCTGTATCTTCCCTCATCACAGAAAATGGCTGGGCGGTCCTTGAACAATATTTTGCCCGTGAGAAAAGCATTTCCACTGCCAATGATCAGGCACTTCGAGGGTATTTTTCTCATGTTTAAAATTGGTACAGGATTTGAAATAAAAAAATCCAGTGCGTCCACCACTGCTTGCATAAGTGGTTTCATAATCAGATAATTCCTTCTCAGGTTTGAATGTCTTAAAAGCTGTTAGTTATAGAATCCGTGGTTATCTCCAATATAAATATTTTCACAGCCTTATGCTAACCAGAGAGCATCTTCCCCACTCATCCCCCCATCCACAACTTCCTGTCCAGGCTCCTATAGTGAATTGCCTCCGCAATATGTGACGGCAATATCTTGTCTTTCCCGTCTAGGTCCGCAATCGTCCTCGCAACCTTATGGATTCTATCGAACGCCCTTGCCGACAATCCGAGCTTGTCGATGGCGTTCTTAAGCAGGTTCATTGAATTCTCGTCAAGTTCGCAATAGGTGCGCAAGTGCTTGGATTCCATGTGGGCATTGCAGAAGATCTTCGATTCGTTTTTGAAGCGGTCGAGCTGCACCTGACGAGCGGCCGCCACCTGCGCTCGCAGGGTTGCCGAATCATGGCCCGATGTTTTCTGGACCAGTTCGTCGTACGAAAGCGCCGGGACCTCGATATGGATATCAATCCGGTCGAGGAGTGGGCCGGAAATTTTCGACATGTACTTCTGGATCAGTTGCTGGGAGCAGGTGCACTCGTGACGCGGGTCGGTAAAGTAGCCGCACGGGCAGGGGTTGAGCGCGACCGCCAGCATGAAACGGGCGGGGTACGAGAGCGATATAAGCGCACGCGAAATCGTGACTTTGCCGTCTTCGAGCGGCTGGCGGAGATTCTCTCGACCATCAGGTGATGGGTACACAGGAAGTTCCTCAAACTGCCTATTTTTGCATAAAAACCGCATTATTCAAGGATTCTTACTACTGGGATAAGAATAAAATCCCTTCCTCGAAAGTCGCCGACATCCTCGGCATTTCGGTAAAAACTCTCAAACACAGAGAATTGCGCGGTTTTTATCCCCCGCCTGTCCGGCATCCGCACAGTCATTACCGATACTATTCCGTCGAAGAAGTAGAGGCCTTAAAGAAAATAAATCAAAAGAACAGATCACTCATTAAAAATAGGAAACATCTCCAAGGCAAAAGCGATGTAATTCAGGAAAACTTTTTTTATCAGGGTAACAACAAGGCCGGCTCCGATTAACCGTCGGGGTTGGCCTTTTTTTTCAACCGAAAGGAGCAGTTATGCTAACCAGAAAAAATTTCCACACTATCACAGCAAACACTAAAGATTGCCCTCCCCCATTTCTGCTGAAAGGCGTGAAGTTTCGTCACGAAAACTGCGGCAGCGAGGAGGTGACATTAATTTATGAACTCCCGGAGCACAATATCAATCTTTGGTGTCGATCATGCCACTTTGGGTTCTCTCTTCCTGACCAAAGCTTTTTTTTCTCGGTTTTTGATAATCATCAGTTATTCTATTACTCTTCTGGCAATGTTCTTTTTGTGTTCAATGAAGCATGCCCTAAGCCGACAATAGAGCTACAGCCTCATACCTCAAATGTGATAAAGGTTCTGCCGTATCGAGGTCCTGAAAAGTTCCAGCTGCATCAAATACTTATCAGACATGAATGTCTGGATAGGGATTATCCGATACTGTCTTTTGATTCCAATCAAATTGCGCACTGTATTTGGTGTTGTCGATCTTTTGATTTCAGCAACCCAGATTTGCTCGTTGCAATATTTAACGCTTCTTTGGATAGAATAACGTCTGAAGTGAACACACCGTCGGGATTGGTCTGTAGTGGACCCCAAAAATTGGACAGGTATCTAAGGTAGTTTTTATTGACATGTTGCACGGTTCAACCGATTTTATAGGAGGAGGCACCGATGCAACGAAAACGCCACAGTGCGGAATTCAAGGCTCAAGTGGTACTCAAGGCACTCAGCGGAGAAATGACTACCGCCGAGATCGCCAAGCGGTATGGGATCCACCCTCTCATGGTCACGAAGTGGAAAAAGCACGCAGTCGATCTTCTGCCCTCGCTGTTTTCCCGGAAGCCTGAACACGAGCGAGAGGAACGGGAGGAGCGTGAAGCTGAGTTGTTCCAGCAGATAGGCCAGTTGCAATATGAGCTGGAATGGTTAAAAAAAAAGACGGCGGCTTTCAACCGATGAAAAGCGTCGCCTTATCGATCCGTCTGAGCCTCGGCTTAGTATTGCCGTCCAATGCTCTCTGCTGGGGTTGGCGCGTTCGAGCTGCTACCATGCAAGTCAGGGAGAGAGCGAAATTAATCTTAGCCTTATGCATACCATCGACGAATTGTATACGCAACACCCCACCTTTGGAAGTCGGAGCATGATGGCCATGCTGAACCGGATGGGGCACTCGGTTAACCGGAAGCGCATTCAGCGATTAATGCATCTCATGGGTCTGGAAGCGATTTATCCTAAACGGAATCTGAGCGCACCAGATAAGCAGCACATGGTGTTTCCGTATTTACTGCGGCATTTACCTATAGAACGTGTCAATCAGGTCTGGGGTGTCGATATCACCTACTTGCGGCTACAATCAGGCTTTGCGTTCCTGGTAGCGTTTCTGGACTGGTTCAGTCGATATGTGCTTTCATTCGCGGTCTCAACGACGCCGGATCACCAGTTCTGCTTATCTGCCCTTAATGAGGCCCTGGAAATCGGTAAAGCTGAGATCTGCAATTCCGATCAGGGCGCACAATTTACGGCAGTTCCTTTCGTTAGCCGCCTGCAGGAAGCCGGAGTACGGGTCAGCATGGATGGTCGTGGGCGTGCACTGGATAACGTTTTCACTGAACGTCTCTGGCGAACGGTTAAATACGAAGACGTTTACCTGAAGGACTATCTGTCGCCGCGAGATTCATTCCGCGGGCTCACCGCCTATTTCCAGTTCTATAACTACGAGAGACCGCATCAGGCATTGAATTATCGAACACCGTCAGAGGTTTTTTATGCACCCGTTTAATGCCGTAACTGGACACACCCGGGGCGGGGGGACACATTCCCCCCTGCACCCCCTTTGCACAACTATTATTTTATTTCAAAAAGCAAAAGCAAAACAACTAATCAACACAACATGTCAACTACCTTATCCACCCCTTAAAACTGTCCAACGATTGGGGGCCACCTCAGTCGTCGTTAAACCTTTTTCGAAGTAATGGGTTCGGAAACGGAGGAGTGTATGAGCCTGAAGCCTTATAATATTCATACAATCATCGTGAATCATTCTGCAGAGGGCACCTATTTGAAACTTACTCATGGCAATTGCGGCGGAGTTCTGCGAAGGACGATGAACAAATCAATCATAGGGCAAATGCAATGCTGTGAATGTTATTGCGAGATATACTGGCCGGCGTTTTATGATGCGCTCATTGCAAAAAATGAGCTGCTTCAAACGAAAGTGTTTTATCAGTATAAGCGTGCGCTAATATTCCGCGATAAGGAATTCGAGTATATGGATTCTCTCTCTTACAAGGAAATAATTTCGGTCAAAAAAAGACTCGCATTATATTCCAACGTAATTGGATCAAATATCGCTGATAAAAAAGATATAACAATAATGGTAACACGAATCAAAAGTCCCGGATATCAGCGTGTGTTTCTCGACCAAGTTCCGCTTTTTCATGCGGAATGTGGAAACGTTAAACTCATTACAGCACACTATCCTGTACGTTATCTGCCCTGGTTGCGGCATAGTGTTTAATATTTTCGACAGGCTGGATGTATGGGCAATATTTAAGGCTACGATTGATGGAGAAAACGCAAATATAGAAGCTGGTCGGAAACGGTTTTATTATATCCCAACTGAGCATTCATAACTCATTCAAATTAAGGGGACGGGGGGAATTTATGAGCGACGTAAATAAATCGGTTAATGAGCTTTTGCATATTCAAACCTTGAGCATCAGTGAGAAAAAATCCATCACTAACACGGATGGTTCTTTTGAATCCTTTCAACGAAATCACGATCATATAACATCATATCATATGAAGGGCGGTGGCTGGCTTATAGGATTTCGGGGACACAATGACACTGAGGACGACCATCACCGCATAGATAAGGTTACGGATGTTTCCAGTGAAATCCATACGATAAGGGACAGATTCGGCATCACGAGACAGACGGAACGCAGCGGAAAAAAAGAGGATTTTCTTGAAGTTCATGGAACCCGATGTATAGGCGTTCTTCCCAATGGACTGAGGTGGCCCCCAATCGTTGGACAGTTTTAAGGGGTGGATAAGGTAGTTGACATGTTGTGTTGATTAGTTGTTTTGCTTTTGCTTTTTGAAATAAAATAATAGTTGTGCAAAGGGGGTGCAGGGGGGAATGTGTCCCCCCGCCCCGGGTGTGTCCAGTTACGGCATTAAACGGGTGCATAAAAAACCTCTGACGGTGTTCGATAATTCAATGCCTGATGCGGTCTCTCGTAGTTATAGAACTGGAAATAGGCGGTGAGCCCGCGGAATGAATCTCGCGGCGACAGATAGTCCTTCAGGTAAACGTCTTCGTATTTAACCGTTCGCCAGAGACGTTCAGTGAAAACGTTATCCAGTGCACGCCCACGACCATCCATGCTGACCCGTACTCCGGCTTCCTGCAGGCGGCTAACGAAAGGAACTGCCGTAAATTGTGCGCCCTGATCGGAATTGCAGATCTCAGCTTTACCGATTTCCAGGGCCTCATTAAGGGCAGATAAGCAGAACTGGTGATCCGGCGTCGTTGAGACCGCGAATGAAAGCACATATCGACTGAACCAGTCCAGAAACGCTACCAGGAACGCAAAGCCTGATTGTAGCCGCAAGTAGGTGATATCGACACCCCAGACCTGATTGACACGTTCTATAGGTAAATGCCGCAGTAAATACGGAAACACCATGTGCTGCTTATCTGGTGCGCTCAGATTCCGTTTAGGATAAATCGCTTCCAGACCCATGAGATGCATTAATCGCTGAATGCGCTTCCGGTTAACCGAGTGCCCCATCCGGTTCAGCATGGCCATCATGCTCCGACTTCCAAAGGTGGGGTGTTGCGTATACAATTCGTCGATGGTATGCATAAGGCTAAGATTAATTTCGCTCTCTCCCTGACTTGCATGGTAGCAGCTCGAACGCGCCAACCCCAGCAGAGAGCATTGGACGGCAATACTAAGCCGAGGCTCAGACGGATCGATAAGGCGACGCTTTTCATCGGTTGAAAGCCGCCGTCTTTTTTTTTAACCATTCCAGCTCATATTGCAACTGGCCTATCTGCTGGAACAACTCAGCTTCACGCTCCTCCCGTTCCTCTCGCTCGTGTTCAGGCTTCCGGGAAAACAGCGAGGGCAGAAGATCGACTGCGTGCTTTTTCCACTTCGTGACCATGAGAGGGTGGATCCCATACCGCTTGGCGATCTCGGCGGTAGTCATTTCTCCGCTGAGTGCCTTGAGTACCACTTGAGCCTTGAATTCCGCACTGTGGCGTTTTCGTTGCATCGGTGCCTCCTCCTATAAAATCGGTTGAACCGTGCAACATGTCAATAAAAACTACCTTAGATACCTGTCCAATTTTTGGGGTCCACTACACACCAGTGCAATGAGCATCCAAGGATGAATGGCTGAAGGCATCGGCAACAATCCAAATCCCAACTGTGCAAAGGTTTTGATTGTTGAAAACATTTTCAACAAATCTGGAAACGCACCATAAAAAACCTTAATGATAATAACATACAGGACACTAATCAGTATTATGCTTGACAGCCCAATCACACTATGCACAAATATTTTTTTAAGGGTTAATAATATTTTCGCATTGCATAGTTCCAAATAAAAGTAAAAGGCCAGAAGTGATAAATAGGTGGCAATCCCGAATTCAGGGTTCCATAATATTCCAAGAGAGAAAAACGGAAATGAAAAGTAATACAACATTCTTGATCTGTATTTTAGATAATAAACTGAAAATGCCATTAATGCGCAAGGAAAAATCCACCGAATCGGAACCATTTGAAAATAAGCGTCATAATAACCGGTAGCCAGACGTCCGGAAAGATATTCATTGAAAAATATGGAGGTAAATCCAAACAAAACCAATAGCTTGTTCTGAATCATTTTGTTCAAAGATATAAAAATGGGTCATCGGTACTTTAAATGATACCCACAACAGATAGTGTTTTAAGCCTGGTGTGGCCGTCTGTTACACCGCGTTCCAGCGTGGAAAATCCAGCCACATTACGAATGCATAATTTGAAGCGGCAAGTTACGCCGCTCAGGGTACAATTCAAGACCACCGCAATGAAAAAAGATAGCGATACGATAATGGTTACGATTACGAAACCCACACGCAAGACGCTTCACCTTTTCTATTTTTGCATTCAGGCTTTCGCCAAGAGCATTTGTTATATGATGGGTTGCATAGGTAACGATATTGGCAAGATGTGCTTTAATTGATTTAGCCGCTTTGACTATAGGTGCAAGACGACTATGGGTTGCCCACCAATACCAATCTTTGAAATATCGGCTCATCCAGCCGGGAGTTTGATAGTCCCAGAGATGCCGAATATTTTCCTTTATCGCCCATGCCCTGCATACTTTCAAGTCTCTTTTTTGCAATTGTTCAAATTCTTCTCTACGATAATCCGGAATATTTTCATTATTCCACAACCACAGATATTTGGTGCCTTTAAGCGTATCAATGTTGCGATTTATCAAATCCCGATGTTCTTCCTTGCGAACAGCATCAACGGCTTTAGTGATTATTCGTGTCACATGATAGCGGTCGAATACAATTTTTTGTGCCGCGTCCGGGATATACTTTTTCGTTGCTGCGATGAAGGGGTCCCACATATCCATGGCAACGCATTGAACCGTAGCCCGCTCTTCCGGTTTAAACTGCTGGTAATACCTTTCAAGGCTTTCCTGCTCCCGCTCATCGCCAACGTATACCACGCAGGATTTATTTATATCGTACACCAGCGTTTCATATCGGTGCCCTTTGGCAAAAGACTTCTCATCAACACCAATGCGTTCAGGGATAGCATGTGGCTTGCGGGCCAATCCTCGATTCACAGCCCTCTCATAAATTCGCCAGGCCAATTTCCAGTCAATGTCAAGAACTCGGCAAGTGCTTTCAATACTACATTCCTGTTCCAAATCAAGAACAAGGCTTTCAAACTCATAGGTAGTAGTCGCATTATTTTCGCCAAGGCCAGAGACTATTTGTTTTACCCCATGTTGTTCGCAGCGAACGCGTGGAACTCGAAGATGCAAATAGGTCGCCATCTGGCAGGTATTCAGGTGTCGAATTTCACGTTCCGGCGCATGGTCATACACGGAATAAAACTGACGGCACTCAGGGCATGGAAATTCAACCCCGGAAGCGTGTTCAATCCAAATATCTACTCGCTTTTGCTGATGGTTTAGCTCTAACCGTGTGATATGCCAGGGGAACCGTATGTTTAAAAGCTCGGAAAAAAACTCGGTGTCTTTCATAGTCCAAAAATACCTGTTACACTATAGATAGGGGCGACCCATGAAAACTACCGATGCGGCATAAAAATAAATGCAAAAGATACAGAAATTAAAAAGCCCATTACAGAAGAAAAACTGACCACGCTTAACCCGATGATTTTTAGAACTGGAACAAGGAAGTGCGGGTACAGGCCATAGGTATTTGTGAAATTATCCACCAACATCGGTATGCCGCGGTACACCTGCACTACTGAATAGTATACTGCATTAAAATCGCCAAGGTTTTGAGGTGCATAGGGGAAATGAAATCGCGATATAAAGAAAATTATTATTATTAACAAACTTACAACCGAATACATAATAACGCGTATGAGCATAGCGATTTTATTACGGACAAAAGCTGAAAAAGGATGATCAATAATAAAAACGAATAGAATGATAGGAAAAATCAGAAACACGTACCATACCAAGTGGGTAGCGATAAATGTTGTTTGAAAGAAATAATCAAAATTTGTTTTTGCAGATAAATCATAATCGCACTGGTTGGAAAACGGATTTTGATTTAAAAACCCCTTTAAGGCTATGAATGAGATTAATCCGACGTTTAAAAGAACAACGATTAAAAAAAACCATCTAATAATCGCTGGGTTGATTTTCCAAAGGTGATTTTTAAGCAATGCGTAATAAAGTATTGAGGTACTCGCAAAAGTAATAATAGCGACAATAAAGAGCAATCGCTCCTTTGGTTTAATGCAATATCCTGTGGGCGCATAACCAATACTCACCGAGTGCTTAATTGCCGTTAGTATATCGGGGTGGTAAAACCTTCCAATCAAATAGAATATAATGCTATAAGTGATTAATGATAGAGCAAAGGTTAAAAATAAACGGACAAATTCGAATTTGAATGAAAGAGTTTCGGCGGAGCCTGTGATTGGTTTTATTTTAAAGATATTTCTCATTGGAATTATCAATCTTTTAAATTGGTGATAAATCAATCGATTTTTTCTAATCCTCTTCATGCAATCATTTACACATTACCATAATTCCGTTCTCAATTCCTGCCCTAAAATGCAATGCTACATAATATAGGGCGGTTTAATATAAATAAATCCACCTCACAAATCACATTGTTTTACCCGATTTCACTAAAGTGTCATTTCTTTAAGGGGACCCCTTCCTCCCCAAAGCAGAAACGGGCTCAGAAATTCCGCTGCAAATTCCGATGTTCTTGAGCTCTGCGGATATCGTCGATATTCCGGGCGATCTCCCGCGCCAAGTCTTCCCGGCCGCAGGTCTTCGCCAGGGCCATGGCCTCGCCGGCCGCATCGATGGCATCGTCCAGCCGGCCGAGGCGCAAAAAGATGCCGCAGAGGTTATTGAGTATTGTCAAGTCGGCGGGATTCAGCTCCACTACCTTCCTGAAACAGGCGGCGGCATCGTCCGCCTGCCCGACCTTCAGGAGAGCGCCGCCGAGGTTAAGGAGAGCGGGGATGAAGCGGGGGTTTATGGCCAAAGCCTTCCGGAAATGGTCGATTGCATCGACCGCCTTATCCGTCGCCATGAGCGCGAGGCCGAGGCCGACTTCCGCTTCGGCATAGTCGGGCTTGCAATCGAGCGCCTTCCGATACTGCTCGATGGCCTCATCGATCCGCCCCCCCCGCATCAGGGCATCGCCGAGATTGAAGCGGGTCCCCCAGGAGGTCGGGCTGATCTCGATAGCTTTCCGGTAGCAGGTCATGGCTTCATCGAGGCGTCCGGTGCGCTGGTATTCAAGTCCGAGATTGTTATAGGCCAGGAGGCAGGCCGGGGTATTGCCGATCACCGCCTTATACAGCGTCTCGGCATCGGCGTAAATCCCGCATTGACGCCAAGTCAGGGTCGCAAGGACCGCGATGAGCGTAACCGGCGGGAGGAGCGCGGCCGGAGAGAATCGTTTTCCCATTCGCGACAAAACCAAAATCAACAGTGCGCTTGCGAGTACCAGCGGGCCGACCCCGGCAAGGTATTGAAAGTGATCGGCGACGAAGGCGTAACGAAAGGGGAAGATAGTGAAAAACCCCAGCGCAGGAAACAGCATGGCGATGAAGTACGCAAGCGCCGTAAACGGCGCCTTTGATCGGTGCCTGAACAACCAGCATGCCGCGGAAAGCACGGCGACGCCCAGCGGGTAAAGATAATGCCGCCAAACCGTTTCACTCACCTCCCACCGGGGATAGATAAACGTCAGGTTCCGGGGAAAGGCGAGCTTACCCAGATAAAACCAGATCGCGTGGCCGGCAATGAGGCAGCGCCCGACGAAAGAGTAGTTGAAATCAATTTCCTCCTGTCCAATGACGTACCGGCGCTCGATCCACGCGGTAAAGATGCCGAATGAAATGCCTGCCAGGAGAAAAGGCAGAAGGGGCAGAAGATCGTTTTTCCACCGGAGCCGTTCGTTCCGGGGGCGCTTCCACCAGAGGATCGCCATCATGGCCGCCGGCATGGGCGCAATGGCGGTCTTCGCCATCAGCCCCAGGGCGAACACGCCGAATGAGATCAGGTACGGTTGCACGGTGCGCTTGCGGTCGAATTGCAGGTAGCTCAGGACAGCGCCGAAGAAAAACACTCCCGACAAGCAATTTTTCAGCTCCGAAATCCAGGCGACGGATTCAACTTCAATCGGGTGAAGGGCAAAGAGCGCCGCCGCCAGCCATGCACCGGGAATGGAGAGACTTCGCAGGATTTTATACAACAGGAATGCGGAAAATGCGTGCAGCACTATGTTAAGCAGGTGATAGCCGAACGGTTCCTCTCCCCACAAACGATGCCCGACCCAGAATACGGTATGAACCAGGGGATAGTACTGCTGGGTGGCGCCGGGCTCGGTCCATATCCTGAGAAGGCCGCCTAATGACCGGAGTTCCGGCTTTGTCAAATGCGCATTGTCATCCCAGAGAGGAGCCCCATGCCAGGCCGGCTGGTACGTCGTAACGACAGCAACAAGGAGCAGCGCGCCGAAGATCCAATCCTTCCTTGCGAGTGACCCGGCCGACCAGGTCCACCTCCCGGCCGGGCCGGGAATAATTGTGCATTTGTCGTGAATGATTTTCGGCCGCCCGTCCAAATAATTTCCGCTTTGTGCCGAACGACAGGGAGAGTACGAGGACTTACGCAAGAAAGGGATTGCTTCGCCGTTCCCTGCCGATCGTCGTCCGCCCGCCATGACCGGGGCAGACGATGGTGTCGTCCGGAAGCGTCAGGAGTTTGCTTTTAATGCCCTCGATCAGCTCGCTGCCGTTCCCGCCGGGCAGATCGCTCCTCCCGATGGACCCGGCAAAAAGTGTATCCCCGGAAAAACAAAGGTTTTCAAGAAGCAGCGCGCACCCCCCGGGGGTATGGCCGGGCAGGTGGAAGACCCGGATATCGAAGCTCTCCACCCGTTGCCTCCCCTCCCCGATCAATTTGACGAGCCCTGCAAACACAACGGGCTGCCCGAACCATTCCGAGCCGTTCAGCCGGGCATCCGAAAGAGCCGGCGCATCCGCCTGATGGATATAGACAGGAAGGGCGCCCGCCGCAGCCAGTAGTTCGGGAATGCCGAGCAGGTGATCGAAATGCGCATGAGTAAGGATAATCGCCTCAAGCATGGTGCGCTCTTCGCCGACGATCCGCACGAGCGGTTCGCATCCCGACGACGGGTCTATCACCAGACCCTTCCCCTTTTCATTCCGGATAAGGTAGGTGTTGGTTTCTATCGGACCGGTAACGAATTTTTTAACGGAAATCACGGCAGCCTCTCCCTCACGTCTTCGGTTTTGACCCCGTCAGGGTTCACGGTTGAAACAGCGGTTCGTCGAATGACCCCGCAAAAATAACCTCCGGCTCCAGAAGAACGCCTGAGCGCTCGTACACTCGCCGCTGGGCGACCACGATGATATGGCGAACCTCCGCGGCCGTCGCGCCGCCGAGGTTTACAATGAAATTCGCATGCTGTCCGGAGATTTCCGCATTGCCATAGCGAAAACCTTTGAGCCCCGCCTGTTCTATGAGTGCGCCGGCAAAATTAAGCGGCGGTCGTTTGAAAACGCTCCCGCAGTTGGGCAGATGAAGCGGCTGCGTTGCCTTCCTTTTTTCCAGAACCACCTGCCGTGCCGCAAGCAATTGTTCCTGATTGCCGGGCCGTAATTTCATGACCGCCCCGAGCACGACGGCGTTTTTATGCCGCCATATGCTTGAGCGGTACCCGAAATTGAATTCGCCCTTCCCGGCAACGACGATCCTTGATGTGTCAAGATCAAGGTACGAAACTTGTTTCACCACATCGCCGATGGTCGTCGAAAAAGCGCCGGCATTCATCACCAGAGCTCCGCCCACGGACCCCGGAATGCCGGAGAGTTCTTCAAGGCCGGCATACCCGCGCATGACCGATTCGCGCACCAGAAGGTCGAGCTGGGCGCCGGCTCGGACGGTCACCGTTTCACCCTGCCATTCAATAGCGGCAAACGATGGGCCGATACCGATGGCGAGACCCGCCCATCCCATATCGCTTATCAATAGGTTTGATCCTCTGCCGATCAAAAGAACCGGCAGGCTCCCCTCGGAAGCGATTTTAATTGAGGATAGCAACCCCTCTTCGTCCCGAGGCTCGATGAAAAAACGGGCGGGGCCGCCGATTTTGAATGAAGTTTTATCGCGAAGTGAAACTTCGGACTGAAATTGGACCATGGATATTCGCCGGATAGCAGCATTGCCGTGAAGTTGTTCTGAGAATCAACCGCAGGCCCCTCTCCGGGATTACCGTTCAAATTCGATCTTCCGAAGAATTGCACCGCTGCTGTTTTTAATCTTCACAAGATATACTCCCGATGTCGCGGGACGCCACACGAAGACCGATTGCCCCGGCAGCCGGAACACCGCGCATCGTCCGCCGTCGGGCCGGTAAATGGAACACTCGCTGGAGACGTGTATCCCGGAAGTGAACCGCAAACCGCCGCAGGCGGCCGAAACCGCGACCATCGCCATGCCGGGTGACGTTGCCTGGAACGGCACGGGTTTAATGCCGACGGTTCCGGGAATAATTCCACGGGCTTTAAGCCAGGTGAGAAGCGTGTCGGGCCACTCCCCGGCGAGTCCATAGCCATGCGGCTTTCCCGGGTCGACAAAAAACTTCTGCGGCACGCCGTTGGCTTTGAGGGCGGAATCGAACATCTCGCTGTTCTGAATCGGCACCGTTGAGTCGGCTCCTCCATGATCAAGGAATGTCTGCGCCGTCTGCGGAGTAACCCACATCTGGTTGCTGAAGCTGTCGAGCAGCGCCGTGCTGGGAGCCGGGGACGTTCCGAACAGTGCATTGCGGGAACCGGTGTGCACATACGGCCCGACCATGGTAATGACCGGATATACCAGAACATTAAAATCAGGACGACATTTCTTGATTTCCACTGGGTCGAGCGACGCCGGATTGCCGTTGTCGTAGTGCGTCGCCACGGTTGAGGCCACATGACCTCCGGCGGAAAAGCCCATGATGCCGATTCGTGTCGTGTCGAGACCGAAGGTCGGCGCAAGGAACCGGACCAGACGCATGGCGCGCTTGCCGTCATTGAGAGGAACCGGATAGAGATAGGGATTGTACCGGTACCGGAGAACGAACGCGGTAATCCCGCAGGTGTTCAGCCATGCCGCAACCTGCTTGCCTTCCAGATCTATCGAGACATGCGTGTAGCCTCCTCCTGGACATACAAGAATCCCCACGCCGGTTTTGATGCTGTCCGGCGCGGGATAGATATACAGCATCGGCTTGCCCGTGGAGTCTGCGGCCGTGCCGGTGAGAGCCATTACGTTCGGCGCCGGACCGTAGTAAAGTAAATGGATCTTGAAGGGCTGATTGGTTATGTAATTGCTGTTGATGATCGATTCATAGAAGACGTCGGCAAGAAGCTTCTGGCCATTGGAATCGGGATGAACGCCATCGATATACATTGCACTTTTTGAAAGAGTCGGCGTATGAACATCGATTATCGGGATGCTTCTCTGCTGTGCCTGGGCCTTGATATCAGGAATTATATAGCTTATCAGAATGCTGTCACGCAATGGAGGCGAAAACGTATTGGAAAAAATGGTTGCAGGAAGGCAGGCGAACAGTTTGGGTTTGGTCGCGATGTGAGCAAAGGTGTCAAGCATCTGTCCGTATTCGGTCGCAAAATTCGCGCCGTAAACCCAGTTGGAATCCTTGGTATCGTTAGCTCCGAGTATCACCGTGATGAGTGACGGACGAATCGAAAACGTGGCGGTGAAATCGGGCTGTGTCCAATAGGGCTTGTCGCCCTCTTTTAACAGCGTGCAGGAGTTAATGCCAAAGTCGAACACCGTATCGGTGACTAGGGGAATGGTGGTGGTCAGATAGTTGATACGGAACATTTTCTGCAGGAGATAGGGGTATGCCTGAGTAACTTTTGCCAGACCGTACCCATAGGTGATGCTGTTTCCGATGCACACATAGCGCGTTGTATCCGCCGCCGGCGCGGTCGACGCCAGTGCTGCCGACAACAGAACGGCACCGAGTACGA
Organism: uncultured Fibrobacterota bacterium; assembly: GCA_963846695.1. Taxonomy (GTDB): domain Bacteria; phylum Fibrobacterota; class Chitinivibrionia; order Chitinivibrionales; family Chitinispirillaceae; genus BOG-1184. The sequence continues at coordinate 45,736 of CAWJXL010000015.1, forward strand.
TTTTTCCTGTAATGAATCGTTTCATGCATCCTCCCCCGCCTCAAGGCGCCATTGGAATTCGCCGTACTCTTTTTCACCTTAGCCGCAACTCTGATCGGCCTCTATCGGCCGTAGCAATAATATAAACTATGAACCTTACGCGGTTGCATCTTTATACACGCCGATTTTCCTTTCCGCATCTACGCATTTCCGCTCCCGGCGATACACTCGATTTCCACGCGCGCCCCCATCGGCAAGGCGGCGACTTCGACGGTCGATCGGGCCGGTTTGTTGGCGCCAAATTCCTTCGCATAAAGTTCATTGACGATTTTAAAATCGCCAAGCGAAGTCAGGAACACGGTCGTCTTGACCACGGTCGAAAGGTCGGTCGACGCCGCGGCGAGCACCGCCCTGATGTTCCTGAAGACCTGCGCGGTCTGACCGGCAACGTCGGCCGAGGCGAGTCTGCCGGTGGCGGGATCGATGCCGAGCTGGCCCGAACAGAACAAAAGGCCGTCGCTTTTTATGGCCTGCGAATAGGGGCCGATGGCGGCAGGCGCCTGCTGTGAATTGACAATTTCCATGTGCATATGCTCCTTTGTCGAAAAAACAGACACTCCTTGATGATCAATGTTCCCCGGACCATGCCGGGAGTCCCGCCATCATCGTGCGCGCGGCCTCACGGGCGGCCCCTTCGGAAAGTCCCTGCGTGCGGACGATGAACCCGGTCATTCCGGCCAGTTTTTCGTCGTAGTCCTGCATGGTGCCGTCAGGCCGGGTGCAATAACGGCAGTAATTCTTTGATCGGTCGTTTACAGCAAAATCCTCATCCTTTTCCATGGGCATTCCACAGGCGATGCACCGAGCGGTCATGACGAACCTCCTTTTGTTTGTGGTAAAGAGCGGATCGTTTCCAATGGTAACAAGCACTATTGCTGCCGCCGGATAAGGTCACGGAATTCCTTGTTTCCCCTGAGGTACGACAGAGTCGGGTCCCGCTCCCAGGCCTTGAAATCGTGGAAACCGAAGGAGACGGATTTTGTGAGCCAGGCAATGGCATTTTCCCGGTCATGCCTGAGGGCATGGCATTCCGCTATTCGCCAGCATGCCGTTCCCGCCAGCGCCGGCAATCCGAGCGCGTTTTTATAATCATCGATCGCTTTGTCGAACTTGCCCTGCGCCATGAAAGCGTCCCCCCTGTTCAGGAAGGCGCGAAACCTGGCTCCATCATACTCGCCGGGACCGAACCAGGCGACCGCCAGCGTGTATGCGGCGATGGCGCTGTCGTACCGTTTTGCATCGCTCAAGGCGATCCCCTTATTGAGAATCGCCAGCGAGTGCCGGGGAGAGAGGGCCAACGTGCTGTCGAAGTCCGCGATAGCCTTGTCAAGCTCACCCATCTTGTGGTAGACGACACCGCGGCCGAAATATACATTTGCGTAAAAAAGACCGGGGTCGTATTCATAGGAACCGGTACCGAGTTTTAGTGCGGTGGTATAGTCGGCGACGGCCTCCCGGTATCTGCCCAGGGTTCGGTACGTCATGGCTCTTTTGCTGTAGGCGTCGGCGAACGAGGGATTGATCCGTATCGCCATTGTATAGTCCTTGATCGCCCCATCGTAGTCTTTCCGGAGATCGCGAAGGATGCCTCGGTCCGTCATTGCGCTGACGCAGGAACTGTCGATTGCAATTGCCGCGGTATATTCGGCCATGGCGCTGTCATATTGGGAGTTGATGTAGCGTAACGGATCGGCGATTTTCATTCGCGCCGCATAGTGCGGATTGGCGGCAAAGGTCGAAAGGTAGTAACGGGCGGTACCGAGCCCTTTATGGGCGGCAACCATCCGCGGATTTTCCGCCAGCGCGGCGTTGTAAAAGGCAACTGCGGAGTCCAGGAACCCGCCGTAGAGGAACAGATCTCCCACGCCGGAATGGGCAAGGGTGTCGTGCGGATTGTGTCTGAGCACCCGAAAAAACGCCGCGAAAGCCGGAGCGTAGCTTCCGCGCCTCTTATCGGCATACCCCGTTTCGATCAGGCTGCTGTCTTCGGTTGTCCGGCCCACGTTCCTGGCGAATGATACCGCTATCCTTTCCGCCATTGGCTGCCTGGATTACTTCGGGAGCGGGTTGCCGGCCGCCGTTTCGGCGCAGGGCTTCCAGCTTTCGGATGCGGCAAACTTCATTAGCCGCTGAACCCGCGAAGGACAGAACTGCCGCATGCATACCGGCTTTGAATTTCCCGGCTACAGCCGTGCCGCTCCGTTCATGACGGTCGGCTTCCCGGCCGGGCTTTTGAGCATAATTATCAAGGTCGATTATTGCCGTCCGATTTTTCATGTGATTGCCCGACTCTTCAGGTTTTTTTTGTTGAGGGGTTGCAGACCCGGCATGGCTGGTGTAAAGCTTTGCCACCCGTTCCGCCGCACTGCCGGAATAAAAATCCGGGGCAACTTTTGCCGGTGGAGCGGTACTCATCCATAGAGAAGCAAGCACATCAATCACCAGGGACACCGCGACGATGGCCCGCAGCCCGGTTCCCTTGTCGATAAGGAAAATATCGTCGCGTTTCTGCAATGCCTCCGCGAACTCGGCATCGTTCAGGATTCGCCCCTCCTCCTCATCCTCGGAATACATGGTCATTAATCCCTTTTACTTATTGAAGCAGAACCCCGGTCCAGGCCGGACGGCAGTTTCACAAGAGAGGCGCTATCGATAGGAAAATACTCCACTTCCTGCGGCGCTCACGCATGGAATCCGCATCGCGGGCCCGGGATGATGTATCTTTTCCATTAAATTCATACGGTTATGTCTTTTACCATTTCGGGATGGCGCAATGAATTATACCGGCTCCTTTCAGACACGAACGTTCAAAATAGTGGAAAAGGATAACTTTTCCGATGACGATCTGCAGTGGATCAGATCATTGGTAAACGTTTCCGTCGTGACGGTTCAGGAAAAAACCATTCGGGTCATAACTGAAACGGATGATGCAATAGCGGGAATTATAAATGCGATCCTTAAAAAGTATTGCAGGAGTTCAAAACCGAAACTCAGCCCGCTGTTTTAAGCCGGCGGACTCCTGAACCGTCGCCGTTTCATCAGGAACGGCAACTGCTTTCGCTCCCACGTTCGCCACTCGCGGTACCAGGTGAACTTCCGTTCCGCAGCCTTGAACTCTTGCCCGTGAATCACAGCGCGCCCGTTTTTCCTGGAGGGCGGGATTGCGATGTGCAGCATCTCGTGGTGCATGATCGCCTCGATGGCGAACCGCGGCACCCGTGGATGGTTATAAATCCCGGCAATGGTGATGAGGTCGATTTTGGTTCCCCCGGCATCGGTTTTTGCCGTGTGGTAGGAGGTTTTTGAGGAGGCATCGCCCCAGCGGACGAGAGCGGAGAGCTTTCCTTCAAACCATGCGGCATTGACGGCATCGAATACCTCCCGCAGGTCGTACACCGTCCCGGCCGTCGTGCCGGAAAACCGCCGCGGATTGAAACGCGACGCCCTGGCCGGGGCATGGGGCAGCGATTCAATGTAGCCCCGGATCTTTTTTTCGAGGGATGCACGCTTTGCGCGTAAGCCCGCTTTCCGGCCGTGCACCGCGCGATAGGGAAGAAGGGCCCATTCGACGAGGCAGCCTTTTATCTCCTCGGGCGCATCGTAGAGATACGGCGGGATGATGAGCTGGCGGGTTACCGAAAAGGGCCTGGTGCGCATCTGCCAACCGCGCCGGAGGCGGCGGTTGACGACCACCGAGAGAACGTCCATGTCGTGATGACGTGCAATCAGTTCGTCGAAGGTAGCCGGCGTAAAGAGCGGGAGCGAAAGCTGGGAAACGGTTTCCATCGGCGGTCGGGGAAGTCAGACGATCCGGTCGCCCGTAATGACGGCGCCATCGTCGATCGAGGCCTGGACCGTATTGCTATTGGTCAATGAAGCCGCGCCGCGGACTGTAACATCGCAACCGAACCGGATGTCCCCTTTAACCGAAAAGGACGCACAATCGACCAGGGACGGTGCGCCGCGGGGAAAACGCGATTGCAAAAGATCGATTCGTGAGTAGTAAGCCGGGTCGAGTGCAAGGGACAGCGGAGCAGCACGCCTCGCCGGGTTTACGCACAAACGGTAATCGGGCGTGAGCAGGTAGTAATCGGACCAGACCGCCAGGAGATCGTCGCAATTTTTCACGGGTGCAAACCTCGACCGGGGCACCCGGAGCGCGGCGCTCCTTTCAAACAGCGAAATTGCCGAGCCGACGGCGGTTTCGAAATGCAGAACAGTCGCGGAGGCGGCATCCTGTGCAATGAGCCTCTTCCGGCTGATGACCGGCGGAAGGGACAGGTTTCTTTTCTCTTCGATAAATCCGCGGACCGCATCGAGCCGTATCCAGATGTTATTGGTGTTAAAAAAAGAGTACCGGGCAATATCCATGAAAGTGGCGGCATCCCGGGGTGCGCACTGCCCCGCCTCGCGAAGCGTCAGCCGTCCGTTCCCAAGCCGCGCCAAGTGTCCCCCCTTCCGGTCCATGGTCGTTCGGTCGGTCACTTCCATCAGGAAATCAAGACCCGTGCAGGCGACATATCCAAGAATCGATGGATCGATCTCCGCTCCCAGGTTATCGATATTGGAAACGAAAAGGTACCGGTAGCCGCGATCGTGCAGCTTCCGCAAAAGGCCCGAAGATTGGAGGGAAATGAACAGGTCGCCATGACCGGCGGGATTCCATTCGAGTCGTTCATTTCCCGGCCGTGAAACCGGTTCGAGCGTCGCGTCGTTCACTCTGGGAAATTTATGCTGCGAAAAACACTCGACAAAATCCGTCTGTGATGCTTCCATTCCGGCAAGAGCTTCCCGCGTCCGGGCATCGGTGAAAAAACTGTTCATCAGCACCAGCGGCATCGTGATTCCGAGAGAGTTTTTCAGATGTGCAACCTGCCGGATCGTGACGTCGAGGAAGGTGAGCCCGTTTTTCACCTCTATGAGCGATTTCGGCTTGTCGAGTCCCAGGGTGGTCCCCAGGCCCCCGTTCAGTTTGATGATTGCGGTTTTTGCCAGCGCCGCTCTGCCCTCTTCGGCATAACGGTCAAGCTCCGGGAGACAGGGGATCGTGTCTGGACTTACCGGGAAAAGATCCGCCTCAGTGATCGTCGAGGAATCGCCCCGTACCCGCTGCCGGTACATGCGGGCAAAAGATTCGATTGCCGTTTCGGGCGCGCCGTCGGCATGCATTTTATCGGTGAGCGAAACGGTGAAGTCCATGAACGGGCGACGCTCCTGGAGGCCGGCCTAACCGCGCGTTGGCGGCACTATTGTTTCCGCCGTTCCGAGGCGGGCACGGCAGACTGCATAATATAGTTTTTCTAGAGCCGGGTAATCGGGTTCCGGCGGGAGAAAATGTTCAATCTATGACAAATACGGAAAGTTCCATTGTACGATTAAAGCAAGCAATCGGCAAGTACCGATCAGCGGTCATAGCCTTCTCCGGGGGGGTGGATAGCACCTTACTCGCAAGCGTGGCCGGCGAGGTTCTTGACAAGCGCGTCATGCTCGTTACCGCCTCATCCTCCACCTACCCCTCCTCGGAACAGGAGGCGGCGACCGCACTTGCCAAATCGCTCGGGTTGCCGCATCGGGTCATCGTGTCGGAAGAGACCGAGATCCCCGGATTCTCCGATAACCCGCCCGACCGCTGCTATTATTGCAAGAAAGAGCTTTTTTCCAAAATCAGCGCAATTGCGGCAGACGAAGGATTCGAAGCGGTGTTTGACGGCAGCAATGCCGACGATGCGAAGGATTACCGTCCGGGCCGTAGGGCCTTGGCTGAGCTCGGCATCGTTTCTCCGCTTTTCGAAGCGGGTCTGACCAAGACGGAGATCCGCAGGCTTTCGCACGAACGGGGGTTGCCGACGGCTGACAAACCGTCCTACGCCTGTCTCGCATCCCGTTTCCCCTACGGGGAGAAGATCACCGGCGAGAAGCTGATAAGAATAGACCTGGCCGAGGCCGGGTTGCGCGCCCTCGGGTTCGGACAGTTCCGGGTGCGCAGCCATGGCGATTGCGCGCGCATCGAAGTCGCTCCCGAAGAACTGGAAACGGCATGGGCCCGGCGCCGCGAGGTTAGTGCGATCTGTAAAAAAGCCGGATTCATCTTCGTTGCCATCGATGTTGACGGGTATCGGACCGGCGCCATGAACGAGGCCCTGCCCGGGCAGTGAAATTGTCCCATTATTGTATTTGTATTTCTATATTTAGTAATAAGTTATAAAATTTATTTCACTTTCAACTTTAAGCATAAATGAGGATTAATTCCCCGAAGCTTTCTACGGGGAAGTTTTTTATATAAATATCAATGACTTATATGATATTTGTTTACCAAAAGTTTACCAAACTTTACCGTTTTTCATTTTGCAGGGTTTTTAGCCCGCGCGCACGCTTCGTACTCAGGATTTACCCGCTCTGGCTTGCAGGCGCATATGATCAATAACTCAGCTTAAAACGACTAGTTAATCGCATTAAAACCACCCTTAATCCCTCAGCCTGACCATTTTCAGCCTCTTGTCATATTTATCCGCCTGCATCCGCACGATGTACACGCTTGAGCCTTCTCCACCGTTCTTGTCAGCACTCGCATTCCATTGAATGGTATAATGACCAGCCTTGTAAATGCCCTTTGCAAGCTGCTCGACAAGTCTCCCTTTCAGGTCATAGATATTGAGCGAGATATTCCGCTCCGCAATTCCGTTTATCATCGGGACATCAAAGGCAATGTGCACTACCCCCCTGAATGGATTGGGATATGCCTTCGATAGATTAAACACCTTGATCAGCGCGCCTTCAGGCACCGAAAGGCTTCCGAGAAAAATCGCCTGGGCCGTATAACGAACTTCGCTACCATCGCTCGTCTTGAACTCTACCGGGTATTCATTGTTTTTATTCCACAGCTTGAAGGTGATCTTCTCGGAAGCGCCCAAGCCATCCTTCCGTTTGATCTGGGTATTTGTGCCCCACACCGGGAAGGCGGCAAGGCCATGGATCACCGTGCCGGAACCGACGAGATTCCCGTTTTCATCGAAGGCGCCGATTTCGCAACTGTCCGGAGCTGCCTGGTTGCTGAAGGTTACCCGGCTGGCCAGCACCGAGGCATTGTTGCCGGTATTGGCATGCTTCGCATAGTGACGCGGACTCGGCAGTCGGAGCATTTGACGGGCGCCGACACTCGCAGTTTCCTTGGCAAGCGAGGGGATCGAGTCATAGATGAGGGTGGCGGGATCCGTCATGTAGATGAGGTAGCCCTGTCCAACGACCATAGTACCGATATTGTTGATCCCATAATACGGCCAGAAAACTTCGCCGGCGTTATCCTTTACCACCTCGATCTTCGGAATAATGCCGATGAGCGCAGTATCAATCGGAAGATTGATCTGCGGCAGGTAGGCAATCAAATTCCATTCCTTGTTCAGGGAGATCGGGGTGGTGAAAGCAGGGATCGCCGAACCGACGGTTCGAACCGTATCCTTCAGGTCGCTATAAATCTGGTAGCCTTCGCCGGTATGCAGCGTACCCAGATCGTTGATCCCGATAGTGGGCCAATAACTATTTCCCGCGCAATCCTTCACCAGGAGGAAACCCTTGGGATAGTGTTCGGTTCGCACCGTCGTGCTGTCGCCGAAAACAGCCTCGGGGGTGGAATCCGCAGGCCGGATGTTCAGCGAAATCATGTTCCATCCCGCATCGATGGGCAGGCTGAAGTTTATCAACGTCGTAAAGCTCCAGGTACTCGACCATACCGATCCGCCGAGGTTCACCGCCAGTACCTTCCAGTAGTAGGTCACGTTGTTCCCAAGACCGCTGATCGGGAATGTCGTTGCCGTTATGCTGGTCTGGCTGACCACCGTGCTGCCGAAATTCGACGCGGTGGATACCTGGAGAGCATACACCGCAGCCCGCGCAGACGCGCCCCAGTTCAGGCTCAACGTCACCGGCTGGGCTATTGCGCCGCTTGCCGGCGATGAGAGCTGCGGAACATCCGGCAGGGCGATGACCGTCGTGAAGCTCCAGGCTCCCGACCAGCCGCTCACACCGCCCGCATCCTTCGCGCCGACACGCCAGTAATAGGTCGCACTGTTGCCAAGACCGCTTATCGACGCCATCGTACCGGTCAGACCGATCTGCGCCGCCACCGTGCTGCCGAATGCCGCATCCGTCGATACCTGCACCGCATAGGTCGCGGCATTGGCTGACGTGTTCCAGCTCAAACTGAGCGATACCGGCTGGCTGCCCGCGCCATTCGAAGGCGAGGCAAGAACCGGCACGCCGGGAGCCGCCACGATGGTCGTGAAGCTCCACGCATTCGACCAGCTCGTGCCGCCCACATTCGACGCATTCGCGCGCCAGTAGTAGGTCGTGCTGTTTGCAAGTCCGTTCACCGTCGCATTGGTCAGCACTCCGCTCTGGTCAAAGAGGGTGCTGCCGAACCCGCTCGACAGCGATACCTCAACTTCATACGAAGTCGCCAGGGCTGAGCTGCCCCAGCTCAGACCCAGCGAAGAGATCGGCTGGTTGCCCGCACCGTTCGAAGGCGAGACAAGAACCGGCACGCCGGGAGCCGCCACGATGGTCGTGAAGCTCCACGCATTCGACCAGCTCGTGCCGCCCACATTCGACGCATTCGCGCGCCAGTAGTAGGTCGTGCTGTTTGCAAGTCCGTTCACCGTCGCATTGGTCAGCACTCCGCTCTGGTCAAAGAGGGTGCTGCCGAACCCGCTCGACAGCGATACCTCAACTTCATACGAAGTCGCCAGGGCTGAGCTGCCCCAGCTCAGACCCAGCGAAGAGATCGGCTGGTTGCCCGCACCGTTCGAAGGCGAGGCAAGAACCGGTGCACCGGGAGCCGCCACGATGGTCGTGAAGCTCCACGCATTCGACCAGCTCGTGCCGCCCACATTCGACGCATTCGCGCGCCAGTAGTAGGTCGTGCTGTTTGCAAGTCCGTTCACCGTCGCATTGGTCAGCACTCCGCTCTGGTCAAAGAGGGTGCTGCCGAACCCGCTCGACAGCGATACCTCAACTTCATACGAAGTCGCCAGGGCTGAGCTGCCCCAGCTCAGACCCAGCGAAGAGATCGGCTGGTTGCCCGCACCGTTCGAAGGCGAGACAAGAACCGGCACGCCGGGAGCCGCCACGATGGTCGTGAAGCTCCACGCATTCGACCAGCTCGTGCCGCCCACATTCGACGCATTCGCGCGCCAGTAGTAGGTCGTGCTGTTTGCAAGTCCGTTCACCGTCGCACTGGTCAGCACTCCGCTCTGGTCAAAGAGGGTGCTGCCGAACCCACTCGACAGCGATACCTCAACTTCATACGAAGTCGCCAGGGCTGAGCTGCCCCAGCTCAGACCCAGCGAAGAGATCGGCTGGTTGCCCGCACCGTTCGAAGGCGAGGCAAGAACCGGTGCACCGGGAGCCGCCACGATGGTCGTGAAGCTCCACGCATTCGACCAGCTCGTGCCGCCCACATTCGACGCATTCGCGCGCCAGTAGTAGGTCGTGCTGTTCGTCAGTCCGTTCACCGTCGCATTGGTCAGCACTCCGCTCTGGTCAAAGAGGGTGCTGCCGAACCCGCTCGACAGCGATACCTCAACTTCATACGAAGTCGCCAGGGCTGAGCTGCCCCAGCTCAGACCCAGCGAAGAGATCGGCTGGTTGCCCGCACCGTTCGAAGGCGAGGCAAGAACCGGTGCACCGGGAGCCGCCACGATGGTCGTGAAGCTCCACGCATTCGACCAGCTCGTGCCGCCCACATTCGACGCATTCGCGCGCCAGTAGTAGGTCGTGCTGTTTGCAAGTCCGTTCACCGTCGCATTGGTCAGCACTCCGCTCTGGTCAAAGAGGGTGCTGCCGAACCCGCTCGACAGCGATACCTCAACTTCATACGAAGTCGCCAGGGCTGAGCTGCCCCAGCTCAGACCCAGCGAAGAGATCGGCTGGTTGCCAGCACCGTTCGAAGGCAAGGCAAGAACCGGTGCACCGGGAGCCGCCACGATGGTCGTGAAGCTCCACGCATTCGACCAGCTCGTGCCGCCCACATTCGACGCATTCGCGCGCCAGTAGTAGGTCGTGCTGTTTGCAAGTCCGTTCACCGTCGCATTGGTCAGCACTCCGCTCTGGTCAAAGAGGGTGCTGCCGAACCCGCTCGACAGCGATACCTCAACTTCATACGAAGTCGCCAGGGCTGAGCTGCCCCAGCTCAGACCCAGCGAAGAGATCGGCTGGTTGCCAGCACCGTTCGAAGGCAAGGCCAGGACAGGTGCCGACGGAGCCGCAACAATCGTCGTGAAACTCCAACTACCCGACCAGCCGCTCACACCGCCCACATTCGACGCACCAACTTCCCAGTAGTAGGTCGTGGAATTCGCAAGACCAGACAGCGCCTGCGCGGTTCCGGTCAAGCCCCGCAGATCGTACACCGTCGTTGAAAAATTCGACATGACCGATACATTCAGATGATAAGATACCGCCGTGTTGACGCTATTCCAGCTCAGCGTCGGCGTAATGGAAACATTGCCGGACGCATTGGTCGGCATAGCAAGAACCGGCACGCCGGGTGGTGGAATATTCACAAGGCTTGCCAGTTTCGAAAGTCCGTTGTTAACATAGGTCGAATCGCTCGTTACACCGCTATCTTCACTATGCGTAAGATAAGTTGCTCCCGCCGCCATCTCGGTCGAATGCACAGCGTCCCACAGACGATAGACCAGCACCTCACCCGGAGCCATTCCATCCACCGTCGTTGAATCCTCAGGATTTTGACCCCATACCGTAATGGAGGCATTGGCTCCGGTCCACACCGTCGCGCCCACGCAAAGTCTGGTCCGCCCGGTATTGTTGAAGACCCCTATTTCATCCCCCTTCTGAAGCGCCGAACCGTTGATGGTGGGATTTATCAACGCGCGTACCAGAACAAGCATGTTGCTGCCGGTGGCCTTGTTGGGAACGACAAAGTGCGAGGATGTTGAAAAACTCCATGCGCCCGACCAGCCGCTCACGCCGGCGATGTTCTTCGCGCCCGCACGCCAATAGTAGGTCGTATTGTTCGCAAGACCGCTGATCGATGCCGACGTTCCCGGCAGCCCGATCTGCGCGGTCACCGTGCTTCCGAACCCTGAAATCGTTGAAACCTGAACAGCGTAGGTCGCGGCATTGGCCGACGTGCTCCAGCTCAAGGCGAGGTTTACCGGCTGATTGATTGCTCCATTCATCGGTGAGACAAGAACCGGCACCGCAGGGGGGGCAACTATCTGAGCCCGAACATCGATGACGCTGACAAGCGCCATAACTATTACAAAAGCCATTTTCTTCACGTCGAAGTTCACCGTATCTCCCGTAGAAAGATTGTGGCCCGAAATTCCTACTCTTATAGAGTTGATTCTCGTGGCAGTGGGCATAATATATTGATTTCTAAGGGAAAAAGCAAGAAAAAACTTTGCACAATTTATGAAGTGGCCCGGCCTCCGCATCGAAATGGTCGAAAGCACATGCAGGGCGACTGGGTGATTTTGAAATCAGCGGAATACCGTGACGAGGAATTAATTGCTTTTTTTTCTTTAATTCTTTTGCCTTTATCTCTCCAACCCTCTCCCTTCACTACACCATCCGCACCTTGATTCCCCTCTCCCTGAGGGCGACCTTGATCTCCCGAACCGTGTACTCTTTGTAGTGAAGGATCGAGGCGACGAGCGCCGCGTCGGCCTTGCCTTCTGTTAAAACTTCGTAGAGATGATCCGGATTTCCGCCGCCGCCGGAGGCGATGACCGGAATCCGGACCGCTTCGGCGATCATGCGCGTCAGCGTGATTTCGTAGCCCTCTTTGGTGCCGTCGGCGTCGATGGAATTGACCACCAGTTCCCCCGCTCCGAGCTTCTCGCCCTGCCTGGCCCACGCAAGTGCATCGAGGCCGGTGCGGGTTCGTCCGCCGTGGGTAACGATCTCATACCCCGAAGGGGTGAGGTCGCTTATACCGGTCCGGAGAACATCCATCGAGAGCACCACCGCCTGCGAACCCAGAAGGGCGGAGGCCTCGGAGATGATCTGCGGATTGGCGACCGCCGCCGTATTGACGTTGACCTTCTCCGCACCGGCGAGCCGGACCGCGGTGCAGTTCTCCACGCTTCGCAAACCCCCGCCGACCGAAAAAGGAATAAAAACCTGGGCCGCAACGGCGCTGACCGTATCGATCATGATGTTCCGCTTGTCGCTCGACGCGGTGATGTCGTAAAAAACAAGCTCGTCGATCCCCTCTTCGTAGTAGCGCCTTGCCGCCGCCACCGGGTCGCCGATATCCTTCGTATCGACGAATTTTATGCTCTTTGCAAGCTTGCCGTCGCGCACATCCAGGCAGGCGATGATTCGTTTGCTCAGCATACGCCGTCCCAGATCGAAAAATTTTTCAGGATGCCGAGCCCCGCTTCCCCGCTTTTTTCCGGGTGGAATTGCAGAGCGACCAGATTGTCGCGGCCGATGATCGCCGGGAACTCGATCTCATAGTCGCCCAGACCGATCACCGCGCTCGGGTCCGAGGGCCGGGGGTAGTACGAATGAACGAAGTAGAATTCATCGCCCGGTTTGACATTCCGCAGTACCGGATGCCGTCGGATCAACCGAACCGTATCCCACCCCATGTGCGGAATTTTAAGCGAAGGGTCGGCGAGCCTGAACCGCGGCACGGTCCCTTCGATGATTCCAAGGCAGGGCGTATCGCCCTCTTCGGACCGGGAGAGGATGATCTGGGTGCCCAGGCAGATGCCGAGAATGGGCGTTCCCGCCGTAAATACCTCCCGCAGGACGACGTCGAGTCCGCTCTCGCGCAGCATTGCCATGGCCGCGGCGGCATGGCCGACGCCGGGAAATATCAGCCGCCCGGCGGACCGGAGCACTACGGGATCGGATGAAATCGTCGATTCGATGGAGAGATAGTCGAGCGCCCGTTTTACCGATGTCAGGTTGCCCGCATTATAGTCGATGATGGCGATCATGGCTTTGAAAATTACAGTGCAGTTTTAATGCAGCTTTATTCCTTCTTTAATTTGAATTTATTTCACCGCCGCCTTCGCGCTGTCCTTTGCCGGCGGCATCGCAAGAACCTGATCGAGCGCCGTGCGATAGTTCTCCTCCGGCTGCAGCCCCACAAACTGCTGCACCACCGAGCGGTCCTTGACAAGGAAAACCGCCGGAATCCCCTGCACCTGGAAGTAGGAGGAGATGCGTGGGTTGTAGTCGACATTCACCTTGAGAAAGAGCACCCTGCCCTTGTACTCTTCCTCAAGTTTCCTGAGGGTCGGATTGAGCATCCGGCAGGGACCGCACCAGATCGCCCAGAAATCAATCAGCACCGGTTTCTTCGCATCGATTATCTTCTGCGCGATTGCATCCGAGGAGTCCGCCACCCCGGCGCCAAGGCCCGCCAGCGGCCCTGCCTGGCCGCCGGCGAGGGTAAACAACCCGACGGCAAGAATCACGGAAACAAGCAGCGTTGCACTCTTTATATTCATCGGAGAAAGGTCCTTTTCATTGAATCGGCGTCTGGTAAACAATTTTCAGTTCGCGGCTCCAGCCGAGTTTTTGCACGTTTCCATCACTATCCAGGTAGGATCGGTGCTGGAGAATGTCCCGGGCATCGAGTTCGAGCGACAGTCCCTGCGCCAACTTCCATCGCAGCCCCGCATTCAGGTAACCGTCCTGCGGCCGCGCATACGGCGTCGTTCCCCCGTAAGGATCCTGCGTATTGAGTCCGAAATCGTATTCCGCCACCAAGGAAATCGTCCGGCTGATCCCCGCATCGCACCCCGCCACGACATCGGGCCACTTTACTACGTGTATCTGTTCGAGCGACAGGTTGACATTGCCGTGGAATCCGACCGACACCTTGTTAAAGAGCAGGTAGCTCTTGCTCAATGCGGCGAAGAATCCTTCCGACTTGAAGATATACCCCTGGTAACCGTAGCGGCTCTGGTCGGCAATGCCGCCATATCCCTGGTAATCGAAGCCGACGGCGCACCCCGGATACACGACGCTTTCGTCGAAGAGGCGGTACTTTACAAGGCAGCCGGGATAGGGGTTATAGTGCGGATCGCTCTCGCGTCCAAGAATGCCTTCGCCCCCATAACCAAGGCCAAGAGTAAACCGATCGGTAATGCCGACCATCACATCGACAAGAAGCCCGGTACCGGTACTGTCACCCTCGTAGATGCGGCTTTCCACGTCGAAATCGCCCTTCGGAACGACACCCGCCGTCTGCATATCGACCAGCCGGATCGGCGCCATCGTATCATCAGCCGCGATGCATTTGATGAAAAGGAGCACTGCCGCGATACCGGCTGACAAGGGGACCCGCAACGGGATCAGGCGCCGATGCCGCCCATTCACTGCCTGCATGAAGCCTCCTTGCGCCGGAGCCGCAGTTGATTTTTATAGCGGATGGCCATTTTTTTCCGGCCATGCTCGTCATTGGTCACCGAGAATTCATGTTCTCCGGACCCGTCCCACTTCGCGACGAAATATAGCTCATTCGTCCGCAGCGGAGACACCGCGGCCCGCATGGAAGCGAGCCCCGGCGAACAGATCGGTCCGGGAGGAAGGCCCGCGTACCTTCGCGTGTTGTACGGTGAAGCGACGTTCAGTTCGCCGGCGAGGAGAGGTCCGTTGAATTTCCGGAATATATAGCGAACCGTGGGGTCGGCGCCCAGGGGCATCCTTTTCATGAGCCGATTGTAAAAAACCCCCGCGATGTGCGGCCGCTCGGCGGCGGCCGCCGCCTCCCGTTCGACAATCGATGCCAGAGTGACGATTTGCAGCTCGGTGAGTCCCCGCGCCGAAAACGAAGCGGAATCGATCTCCGCCCACTCCTGCCTGAATCGTCCGACCATGCGCCGGATTATTTCGGAAGGAGTCGTTCCCTCGATGAACGCATAGGTATCCGGAAAGAGAAACCCTTCAAGCGAAGCAGCGCCGGTCGGACCGACCGTGCGCGCAAACGTGGAGTCGCGGCAAAGGCGGATGAACTGGGTCGTGTCGAGGGGGAGCGATGCGGCGATTTTTGCGGCAGTCTGCTCCATGGTCAGGCCTTCGGGTATCGTGACCACGGTTTCGTTCGGAAGCACGCTTGCCAGTTCATGCACCGCCGCGATGGCCCCCGCGCGCATTACAAAGGTGTACTTCCCGGCATGAATCCGGCGGGAAGCGCCTGACAATTTGAGCCAGGCAATGAATGCGGGTTGCCAGCGAATGACCTGATGCCGGGCAAGGGAGTCGGCCATGGCGCGGATGGTGCAGCCGCGATGGATGACAATAGCCACTTTTTCGCGCGATCCGGGACGGGGAAGGAGCACATACGCCCCGCCGATGAGGACGCCGAGAATGATAAATAATGCAAAACCGGTAAGCTTTCGCATTAGTTGCCGTCGTATTCCCGTTCAATGTTCATGAGAGAAAAACTACCGTAACGCCCTCTCCTCCCTCGGCCGGGATGCCGAACCGGTACCGTTTCACCGTTCCCTTGAGTTTTCCTTCGAGCAGTGTATGCACGAGATTCTTGAGCACCGGCCCCTCCGGCGCGCTCGAATGGAGACCGCGGCCGTGAATCACGAGCACTTCACGGACCCCGCGGTCCCTGCACGAACCGATCTCCGCAACGATGCGCGCCTCGGCCTCGCTGCTTGACAATCCATGCAGATCGAGTACATAACGGGTAAGGCGCGCCTGTTTCCGTTTCCGCACGACCCGGCGATATTCGGCTGCCGTCTTCGCGGCGGTGTCCTTATCCACGATGCCGTACGTTTCGATGAATGACAGGATGTCCTCGCTGGTTCCCATGACCGTACGGCGGCGCGGCTTGATCCGTTTCATCGGCTACCCGTTCGTTGCGGGCGGTGTTTCGCCGTCGGCCTCATCGTTTTTTCCCCGCAGCGAACCGATCATGGCCTCTTTCCACTCGGCAAAGTCGCCGGAAAGGATTGTGTAACGGGCGGCGGCAACCAGTTCAAGGTAAAAATGCACGTTGTGCAGGGTAAGCAGGCGAAGGGCGAGGATCTCCCCGGCCATGTAGAGATGGCGCATATAGGCCAGGCTGAAGTTCGCGCACGTGTAGCAGCCGCACGCCGGATCGAGCGGGTGGTCGAAATCGCGCGTATGGCGGGCGTTACGGATGTTGATTTTCCCCCTGCGGGTAAAAGCCGCCCCGTTGCGGGCGTTGCGCGTGGGCAGCACGCAGTCGAACATATCGATCCCCAGACCGATTCCCTCCAGAATATCGGCCGGCGTACCGACTCCCATGAGGTAACGGGGCCTGTGGGACGGCAACAGCGACGCGGTGAATCCGGCGATCCGGTAGGTCGCCGCGACATCCTCCCCCACCGCAAGTCCGCCGATCGCGTATCCCGGAAAATCCATGGCAGTCAGGCCGGACGCGCACCGGCGGCGCAACGCTTCATCCGTTCCCCCCTGCACGATGCCGAAGAGAGCCTGGGGAAAACCGAAGTGCAGGGGCAGACGCGCATGCGCATCGGCGCACCGCTGCGCCCATCGCAGCGACCGGTCCACCGCGCTCTCGATACGCGTCAATGCCGCCCGGGCGGGCGGGCATTCATCAAACGCCATGATGATGTCGGCCCCGATGTTATGCTCGATCTCCATGACCCGTTCGGGTGAAAAGAAATGGCTCGATCCGTCGATATGGGATTGGAAATCGACGCCATCGTCGGTGATCGTGGAGATATCCCGAAGGCTGAAGACCTGATAGCCGCCGCTGTCGGTAAGCAGGGCGCCGTGCCACGAGGCGAATTTGTGCAGTCCGCCGGCCTCGCGGATGAGTTCGTCGCCGGGACGCAGATGGAGATGGTAGGCGTTGCCCAGAACGATCTTCGCTTTGCACTGGTCAAGTTCGGCGGGTGACAGCGCCTTGACGGTCGCCTGTGTGCCGACCGGCATGAATACCGGCGTTTCGATGGCACCGTGGGGCGTCGTCATCACCCCGGCGCGGGCGGCGCTGCGCAAATCGGTTTTTTCGAGGGCGAAATCAAATGGGCGCATGAATCAACGTTTGAAAAAGTTAAAACCAAGCCTGAAAATACAAAGGGACGCCGCCCGGAACCCCGGTACGCTTTGCTACCCGATTGCAAAGGACGTCATGGTCAGCGACCCGGCGACCGGTGCGTCGTTAAAAAAGGATTGAATTATCTGTTGATTGATGAGGCATAGGGTTCTCAAAGTCAATGCATTATTCTTCTTTTTCGGATTTCTTCGGATGCGACCGCGATGCCACCAGCTTGGCTTCGTCAGAGTCCGGGCAGGTTTCGACGAGTTTTTTCCAGACAAGCTCCTGAGATTTTTTCTTGTCAAGTTTTTCGTAGCAGAGCCCGAGCTTATAAAGCGCTACGCAGGCCTTGGCGCCCTGCGGGTAGTTGTGCACATAGAGGAGAAACGCCGACTCGGCGGCGTCGTAGGTTTTTTCCGCATAGAAGCACTCGCCGATCCAGAACTGAGACTCCTGCCCCTGCGAGGCTTCCGGAAACCGCGAGGCGATGTCCTGGAAACCGCTTCGCGCGATGTCAAAACGGCCGGCGTTGAAGTCGTCGGAGGCGATCTGGAACAGCTTTTCGATCTCGGATTTCTGCGTTTTGGCTGCCGCGGAGTCGGCGGCGAACTTCGCTGCGAGCTGTTTCTGGAAATCCGAGGTGTTCTCGTAAATCTTTGACAGGCGGTATTGATTTTCGGAGAGGTTGCTGCCCAGCTCGGTGATTTTCTGTTCGACCTCGCTGAACCGCACCTGCTGGTCGGCGCGGATAAGACGCAGGAGTTCGTTCTGCTCCTGCTGCTGATCCGTGATCTTTTTATCCAGCGCAGCGATCTCGAATTTTAAGCGTAGTCCCGGACGGCGATGATTTCGCGCGTGCGAAGGACGGTGATGGAGGAGCAGCTCAGGAGGAGCAGGAGAGGCGTCAGAAGCACGCAAGACATAATAACTTTTTTCATGAGTAATCATCCTTTTTGATATGGGCAAGGTAACGCCGCCAATTCAGAATCCGTTCTTCTATGACATGACTAAAACGATAAAGAATGGCTCTATCTTTTTTAAAAATGCTGCCAATCCGGCTGCGAAACATCTCCCGTCTTCGTCACTTGGCGCATATGGCTTCCGTCGGGCTTCATAACGCAAAAATCGCTCCTGCCGCCAAGCCTCGTGACATAGCCGATGAGCATGCCGTCGGGCGACCAGGTCGGGTACTCATGCTGTCCCGGACCGTTCGTGATCCGCGCCTCGTTCGACCCGTCCGGGGACACCACCCATATATCGAGCTTGCCGTCCTGCGCCATCGAGGTGAAGGCGATTTTATCGCCCTTCGGCGACCATGCCGGTGAATCGCAATAGCCGCTTGTATGGGTAATGCGATGCTGATTTCCGCCGTCGGCATCCATAATGCAAATCTGCGGATTGCCGGAGCGGTCGGAGGTGTAGGCGATCTGGTAGCCGCTGGGCGACCAGCACGGGGCGGTCGCGATGCCGCCGCTGCCGAAGGTCAGCTGTTTTTTGCCGCTCCCGTCGAGGGCGCAGGTATAGATGTCGAGGCTGCCGTTCACCGACGAGGCGTAGACCACCGTTTCATCGATGGGCGATACGTCGGGCGAGACCTGGATGCCCCGGCTGGCGGCGATGACGGCCGGTTTCCCGCCGTTAATGGATTCCCGGTAGATATCCGGCTTGCCCCGCAGATAGGAGGTAAAAACAAAGGTCGCGGAATCGGCGAATGCAGGAAAGAGGTTGAGCACCTTTCCCGATGTGATCTGCCGGCCGTTGAACCCGTCGAAGTCCATGACGGCGATGTTTTTACTGCTTCCGGCAAACTTGACATAAAGAATCCTGCTCAGGAAGATGCCCCTGTCGCCGAACAGGAGGTTGTACAGATCGTTGGAAAATCCGTGGGCTCTCGCCCGGAGGTCCGCGGCCGGGCACCGGTACTCGTGCTTCAAAAGGGGTTCACGCGCCGCGATATCGTTGACATAACAGGTGAACATGACCTCCTTGCCGAACGAGGACAGCTCGCCGTCGATATAGAGCGAGACATTCTGCGAAGCAAAGGAGGCGCTGTCGAAGGCGGCCTTCCGCACCACCTGGAACCGGCCGCAGAGATCGAAATCATTTGCGATGATCGCGGAGGGCAGCGCGTCAGGAGCCACTGGAGCACCCTCGTTTTTGAAATCGACGATGCCGATCGGTATGCTGTCGTAATGGCCCGCGTAAATGTTGAGATTGAATTTTTCGGCGTGTCCCTTGCAGCAGAACCCCAAAAACATGATGGCAACCAGGAGTTTTCGAATCATGGTACGGCTAATTCCTTGTGGGGATAAGGGTACAGGTCAATTCCAGATTGTCGGAGGGGAAGACCAGCGGAAGGCTTCCGAACGGCGCCGCCAGTTTCACCGCCCGCAGGGCGAGGTTGTCCAGCGTGGCGTCACCCGAACTCGCGGCGATTACCGGATCGGAGGCGGAACCGTCGCGGTGGATGGTAAACGAGACGAGCACCTGCTGCGAGGCGTTTTCGGCGGGCGGGTTCCAGTAGCGTTCGATCCTCTGGTTCACGTTATCGAAGTACCTATCGAGGTACCTGGTGTATTTGAATTCCCCGACCGGCGCGACGCTCGCCGCCTTGGGCAGCTCGTTGAGAATGGAGGCGAGCTCGTCGACCGTCTCCTTCGTTTCCTTCTCCTTCACAACCGGCTTTTCCCCGCTTTTGGGAACTTCCCTTTTATGCAGTGGTTCTTTCACGGCCTTTTTATGCTCGGTCCGGGCCTTCGGCGTTAGGGGCGCAAGCGACGGTGGCGCGGTGACAAGCTGGAATGTCGCGGGCCGTTGGAACGTTACCGTGCGTTCGGTCAGCGTGAGGAGCAGCGGAATACCCACGAGGACAAGTAGATGGAGCAGCAGGGAAACGAAAAACCCGATTCGCGGGGAAAGATTCGCCTCAGGGATTTGTTCGATCGACTGGAGAACCGCGCCCATGCAGGTCATTCCTCTTTCGGCTCCTGCGGCTGCGTTAAAAAGCCGAGCTTCACGACCCCGGCGTTCTGGATGTCCGCAATGACCCGGATCACGAGGCCGTAGGGAACTTTTCTATCCGCATTGACAAATACCGGAACTTGCGTCCGTGAATCGAATATCTCGCGAAAACGGCGGGGAAAATCGGCAAGCGATACACGCTCCTGATCGATAAACAGTTCATGGTGGCTGTCGATGGAAACCTGGATCGATGTCGAGACTTCGACATTCTTCGCATCCGCCGGGGGCAGGTCGACCTGCACCCCCTGCGTCATCATTGGCGCGGTGATCATGAAGATGATGAGCAGCGTCAGCATGACGTCGATGAGGTTCGTCAGGTTGAGATCGCTGATGATGGTCCGGCGACGGCGGTTTTTCACGCACTACCCCGCCCACCATAGAAGTCAAGGAGCGCTTCGCGCTTGATCCGCGCAAGAAGCATGGTCCTGAATTCGTCGATATCTGTCTCGATGCGTTCGGCGCGATGATTGAAATAGTTGTAGAAAAAAAGCGCAGGGATCGCCACAGCGAGGCCCGCCAGCGTTGCGATAAGCGCTTCCGCGATCCCGGGCGCCACCACCGGCAAGCTTGCCGAACCCTGGTTTCCGATCTCGAAAAAGGAGTTCATGATCCCCCATACCGTTCCCAGGAGCCCCAGAAACGGCGAGATGCTCGAAACGATTGCCAGAAGGAAAACACCCCGGTCCAGGGTGGCCACAATGCCGGTGCAGGCGCTCTCCACCCGCTCACCGGCCATGGAAAATTGACTTTGCAGAATGAACGATGGATCGCCTCCCCCGATCCGCCGCGCATCCGTGACAATCCTCCGGTACTCCGCAAGCCCGACAACACCCAGACGCCCGATCGGGCTCGAAAGAATCTTCTTATCGATCTGATCGAGTTCCGAAAGTCGATCGAGCCGGTCGAATCGTTTCTTAAACCTGAGGTTCCCCTTTACCGCGCTTTTGATGAAATACAACCGGGAAATGATAATCATCCAGGTAACGACCGAGAAAACAAGGAGAATGAGCAACACTAGTTTCGCCGCCCAACTGGCATGTATGATCATCGTGATAAGAGGGGAATCCATGAAGGTCCTTTCGTCTTCGTCCATCCTGGATGGATAGGAAGATTCGATTTTGGATGGATTTAGGCCGTTGGATAATTTTAAAAAATTACTTCGTGCGGAAGTCCTCTAAAGGGTTATCGCCCATTCCCGCATCGTCGCCAGCGCCCTTTCGCAGAGCAACTCCCTGTTCGCTTTCCGGCGTATTCTTTTTCCGTTATCCGGAAGCGGCGCAAAAAGACCGAAATGAACATTGGATGGAGTAAAGGGCCTCACCGGCGAACAGGTTACATGGTACAGGAGCGAACCGAGCGCGGATTCACGGGGCGGCAAGGGAATCGCTCTGCCTGAGAGCCGGGACCACGTAAAGAGCGCGGCCAGATGGCCGGTGGCTATGCTTTCGGTATACCCCTCGCTGCCGCAAAGCTGCCCCGCCAGAAAGATCGAGGGCATTTGCTGGAAAGAAAGGTCCTGAGAAAGGAGTTCCGGCGAGTCGAAGTAGGTATTGCGATGGATGCTGCCGAAGCGCAGGAATTCGGCGTTTTCAAGCCCCGGAATCATCCTGAACACGGTTTTCTGACCCGGAATGGTGAGGCGTGTCTGGAAACCGACGAGGTTGTAGCAGGTACCCGCCGCATTTTCACGGCGCAACTGGCAGACCGCGTAAGGTCTCCTGCCGCTGCGGGGATCGGTCAACCCGATGGGTTTCAGCGGACCGAATGCGAGGGCGCATTCGCCTCGCGCCGCCATGACCTCGATGGGCAGGCATGCTTCAAAAAAACGTTTGCTTTCGAATTGGTGCGCTACGGTACGGTCGGCTTCACGAAGTGCAACGTAAAATCGCCGGTATTCCTCTTCGGTAAATGGACAGTTCAGGTAATCGCCGGCGTCGGTCTCGCGGCGCGAGGCCGGAAAAGCAACCGAAGTATCGACCGACTCCGCCGAAACGATCGGAGCAATGGCATCGTAAAAGTGGAAAAACGCGGCTCCTTCCCTCCCCGCAAGCCACCGTACCAGCGAATCGGCGACAAGCGGACCGGCGGCAATGATGCAGGCATCATACCCTTCGGGCGGAGCTTCGATCACGGCGCTGATCAGGCGGACCCGCCCCTCTCCCGCAAGGAGCCCGGCAACCGTCCCGGAAAAGGCATGCCGATCCACGGCAAGCGCGGACCCCGCCGGCACGGCCGACCGTTGTGCCGCATCGAGAAGCGGACTCTGGAGAATCGCCAGCTCTGCCTTGAGCACGCCGTGCGCGGAGTGAAGCCCCATTGATTTAAAAGAATTTGAACAGACCAGCTCGGCGGGCAGACCGGTCGCATGTGCGGGGGTCATGCGGCCGGGCCTCATTTCGAAAAGGTCGACCGGCAGGCCACGGCGCGCAAGGACGAGCGCGGCCTCGGAACCGGAAAGCCCGGCACCGATGACCGCAACCTTCGGCCGCACCGGCATGGTCAGGACCCGGCGCCACCCGCGGGAGGCGCCTCTTCCACGGGCGCGGCTTCCGGCAATGCAGCCTCGGCTTTGCAGGAGGGACAGCTCAGGAATACGCCTCTGCGCATGGAATCCTTCTGTACCATGATCGGGTAACCGCATGCCGCGCATTTTGCATCGACCGGCCGGTCCCACGTTGCAAAGGTGCACTTCGGATAGGCGCTGCATCCGTAGAAGGTTTTGCCACGCCGGGTTCTTCGCTCCACAATTGAGCCGTCGCAGCCTCGACGCGGGCAGTGCACGCCCGTCGAAAGAGATTTGGTGTTTTTACACTCCGGGAAGCGCGAACAACCTAGGAATTTTCTGCCATTGACCGACAGGACCACCATGGGAGCGCCGCAGAGATCACAGGTTTCTCCGTGCGGCGCAGCCTCCCGACTGCCGTAGGTCTCGGTATATTTACACGCAGGAAACCCCTGGCAGGCAAGGAATTTCCCGTTGCGGCTCCATTTGATGACAAGCTTGTTCTTGCCGCACAGCGGGCAGACCCGATCGGTCGTTTCCTGATTCAGGGCACGGAGTTCCTTGATGTTTTGCTTGACGGCTTCAAGCTGGACCGAGAAGGGGGCGTAAAACTCCTTGAGGACCGAAACCCATTCGGCCTCGCCGTCCTCGATCCGATCCAGTTTCGATTCCATATCGGCGGTAAATCCGACGTCGAATACGCCGGGGAATTCCTTGGTAAGCATGCCCTTGACGGTAAAACCTACTTCGGTCGGAAGAAAGCGCCTGCTTTCAAGCGTCACATATTTCCGACGCTTGAGCGTGTCAATGATCTGCGCATAGGTGCTGGGCCTGCCGATGCCTTTGTCCTCAAGCTCACGCACGAGGGATGCTTCGCTGTACCGCGGCGGCGGCTGGGTAAAATGCTGCCTGTCCGAAAGCGCCTTCAGGGCCACGGACGCGGCGACGGCAATCGGCGGAAGGGTTTCGTTCGTTCCCTCCCCATTTTCCGAAGTATCCTCAATTGTTTCATCGTAAAGTACAAGAAAACCGGGGAATTTAAGGATGCTGCCGTTCGCCCTGAAGAGCGCGTCTTCGCCCGCGATATCGATTCGCGTCTGATCGAGGAGTGCATTTTCCATCTGTGATGCCAGAAACCGCTTCCAGACGAGTTCATACAGGCGATGCTGGTCCCTGGAAAGATAGGCCTGAACTTTTTCCGGTGAAAAAGAGCCATCCACTTGGGACGGCCGGATGGCTTCATGCGCATCCTGGATGTTTTTCTTTTTCCCATAGGTACGCGGCGCAGCCGGAATAAATCTGGACCCGAACAGTTCTTTGATGATCTTCAGGGCATCGGCGAGAGCCTCCTGAGCGATGCGCGTGGAGTCGGTACGCATGTAGGTGATGAGTCCGAGCGACCCAAGCTCGCCGAGATCAAGACCTTCATAGAGTTGCTGAGCGATCATCATGGTTTTTGCCGCCGAAAAACCGAGCTTCCGGGCGGCTTCCTGCTGCAGGGTACTGGTAATAAAGGGCGGATACGGCTTCCGTTCCTTTTCGCTGCGCACCACATCGCTGACCCGGTAGGAAATTTTTTGCAAACGCTCCTTAAAAGCCTTGGCGGTTGCCTCATCAGGAATGAGCGGGTCAGTGGTATCAGCCGCCTTTTTCCCGCCTATCGACTGCAGTTTAGCAGAGAACGAGACTTCCCCCTCGGCAAACCGTCCTTCGATCGACCAATACTCTTTCTGTTTGAAAGCCCCCACCGCCTCTTCACGCTCGCAGATCAGTCGAAGGGCGACGGATTGAACCCTGCCCGCGCTGAGCCCCCTGAAGACGGTACGCCACAGGATGGGCGATACCTGATACCCGACGATCCGGTCGAGAATCCTGCGGGCCTGCTGGGCATTCACCTTGTTCATATCGATGTCCCGCGGTGAATCAAAGGCGGCCAGCACCGCCCGTTTGGTAATTTCATTGAACTGCACGCGCCTGATGTTCTTATTATCTTCCCTGATCGACTCGGCGACATGCCAGGCAATAGCCTCCCCTTCACGGTCAGGGTCGGGCGCCAGAAAGACATCATCGCACCGTGCCGCTTCATTCTTCAGGACGCGAATAACCTTTCGTTTGCCCTTTGAAACCGTGTACTTTGGTTTGAAATCGTGATCGATTTCGACCCCAAGTTCTTTTTCGGGCAGGTCGATGACATGCCCCATCGTAGCCCGAACCGTATACTCCTTGCCCAGATACTTCGAAATCGTTTTACATTTTGCCGGAGACTCAACGACTACCAGATGCTTCGCCATATTGCGATTATCCTTTAATTATAAAAACCAAATGACTTCAACGTGCACGTTCGACCTGCAATTAATCACCCGCAAGCATCGGACCAGAGAAAATCGCTGGAACGCAGGAACTGAACCATCTTCCGGAAGCTGTTCAAGCGCCGGAATAGGTCTTTGATAAATAAGCGGCAATGGCCGAATCGTACGATGCGGTATGCGCAAACGCTTTAACGGCAAGCCGTTTCCTGGTATTCAATGATACCACTCCGGATTTTTCTATTTCACCTACTACCCCGGCATAATCGGCCGGATCGACAACTACGGTCACGAATCGATGATTCTTTGCGGCACTTCGCACCATTGCCGGTCCTCCGATATCAATATTCTCGATTGCCTCTTCGATGGTCACGCCCGGCCTCCCCACGGTTTGAACGAATGGATACAGATTCACCACAACCATATCGATAGGCTTGATGCCGTTCTGCACCATCTGTTCGCAATGAAGAGGGTTATCCCTCACCGCGAGGATGCCGCCATGGACCCGTGGGTGGAGAGTCTTTACCCTTCCATCCATGATCTCCGGATGACCGGTAAAGTCGCCGATCTCAACGACCGGAATTCGATACTCCTTTAATAATCGGGCGGTTCCCCCGGTTGAAACGACTTCTATCTTCAGGGCTGACAACGCCCTGGAGAATTCAAGAATCCCTTGTTTATCGGAGACGCTGATAAGCGCCCGTTTAATCGCTGCTTCTTCCATTGATCTCCTGGGCCTTGAAGAGTGACCCGGTATCCGCCTCGGCAAAAAAGACTAATATGGTATAAATGCACCTTCCGGCGCAAACCTTCAAATTCCAAACCTTGGACCAACCTATTATATGGAGCAGGCACCCTTCAATGCAGCGGCAAACAGGTCGCTTTCGCCCATTTCCTCCAAACCTTTCTGAAAATCATCCGGAAGAGGCGCGGTAACGATAATTTCTTTTTTCAGAAAAGGATGAATGAAGGAAATTCTCCACGCATGGAGAGCCTGGCGGTCGAAGCAGGCGAGCATCCGGACCGTAAAGGGTCGGCAGGCAGGCTTTACTTGCGGCATCCGTCCCGGCCCGCCGCCATACAGCGTATCGCCGAGAACGGGAAAACCTCTGCTGCTGCAATGAACCCGGATCTGGTGCGTCCTTCCGGTCCGAGGTATGAAACGGACCAGCGATATGCCGGAAAGAGCGGCCAGAAGCCGGAATTCGGTGCAGGAGGATTTGCCGAGACGGTCGGGCGCGCGTTTTATGGGCTCCTTCCGGCTTCTTGCCAGAGGGATATCTATGACACCGGCAGCCTCGGAGGGAACGCCCATGCAAAAACCGAGATAGTCTTTTTTGACCAGGCGGCAGGCGAAGGCCTGCGCGAGCGCCGCATGGGCCTCATTGGTTTTCGCAATCAGCAGAACACCGGAAGTGTCCTTGTCAAGCCGGTGCACGATGCCCGGCCGCTCGGAGCGCGACCCTGCGGAAAGGTTTTTCCCACAGTGATAAAGAAGCGCGTTAACCAACGTGCCGGTACGGTTGCCGTTTCCGGGATGGACGACAAGACCGGCCGGTTTGTTTACGGCAAGAAAATAGTCGTCTTCATAAAGGACCGTCAGGGGGATATTCTGCGGTTCGAGGCCGACGGTCCCGCCGGGGAGAGTCGCGTTATTGATGCGGATATGGTCTCCCTGAGCCACGCGATGATTTTTCCGCGCGGGGCGCCCGTTCACCAGAACCGCGCCGGCGGCGATCAGTTTCTGGATCTGCGAACGGGAGGGATTGCCCGCCGCGCGTGCAAGGACCAGATCCAATCTCCATCCGGCGCACTCCGCGGAAACGATGATATCGGCGGGCGCTGTTTGATGATTCATGCCGCGATCGGGTTTCGTAGTGCGGTTTTCAGGCTGACGAACCATTCTCAGGGTGTTTCGGTCGTGACCGGGCCGTTGTTGAGCGGCGCTTCCTTCCGGCGGTCTCCCTCGAATAAAAAACCTGCAATCATGAGAATAACGCCGATGGTTACCAGGGCATCCGCCACATTGAATATCGGCCACGGATTGAAAGGCCGGAATCCGAGATCGACCCTGATGAAATCGACGACTCCCCGAACCGGATGAAACAGACGATCGAACAGGTTGCCGAGCGCTCCGGGCAGAATGCAGGCAAGGGCCCAGTGCAAAAGACGATCGGTTGTTTTCAGATATCGGTAATAGATGATGAGAATCACCGCCGCGATCAGATTAAAAAACGGGAATACCTTACCGACCGAAAAACCCGGGATGAATCGGCCCGGATCGATTCCAAAGACCGCCGCCCGGTTGTAGACGAGTTGCAGTTGCAGGACATCACCCGCGCAGCGCACGACATGCCCGTCGGCGAGCACATGAGCGGCCCGCTGCTTTGTCCACAGATCGAGCAAAAGCCCTGCCACCGTCACGACGGCCAGAAGCCGCCATCGATTTCCGATTTCCTTAGACAATGTATTTTTTGTATCCTAAGCGGTGTTCATTTGAAAATACAATACTCCGGGGATTTGACTCTGCCCATCATCACCCCTTATCTCAAATTGATCCGGCTGAAAAACGCGGGGATGACGGCGGCGGCGGTTTGCCTTGGATTCTGGATCGCCCAGTCCTGCCGCTCGCTCCCCTCGCTTGCGGGCCTCTGCATTGCCGCCGGCGCGGCAACCGCATTCGGCAATGTCGTCAATGACATGCGGGACCTTGCAACCGACCGGATCAGCCACCCCGGTCGTCCTCTGGTTCGCGGCGAGATCACGATGCGCGCGGCAGGGGTATTCGCCCTCCTGCTGGCGATTCTTTCCGCTGGAGCCGCAGGCCTGGTTTCGGCGACCCATCTCGTCGCCACGCTCATCCCTCTCGCACTTCTGCTGATGTACACCCGCATTCTCAAGGCGACTCCTCTTTTCGGGAACCTCGCGGTCTCGTTGCTCGTCGCCTATCCGCTCCTGTACGGCGGCCTTCTGGCTCCTGCGTTTCACCGCCTTCTCATTCCCGCCTCGGCCGCTTTTCTTGCGAACACCCTCCGTGAGATCGTCAAGGACCTGCAGGACGAACCGGGAGACCGGGCAGCCGGACTCATTACGACGGCGGCTTTGCCGCGAAGCGCGATCAACGCCATCGTAATCATCATGGGCATCCTTTTTCTGGTGCAGCTCCCGGCGCCGTTGCTCCTTCGACAGTTCGGATGGTTCTATGGACTTGTCTGTTTGGCCGTCATCGCGCCGATGCACGGATTCTGGATGGTGCAGTGGTTGATGCGTGACCGGAGAAGGAACCTTCCGCTGTTATCCGCGCTATTGAAGTGGGAGATGCTGTTCGGGCTGCTGGCGATGGCGGGAGACCAGGTGCTGCGCGGGAAATGGTAGAAGAAAATGAGAAATTCCGGACTTTTCCGAGCGAATGTGGCCATCCGTGCTCGAATTGCAGGGGATACATTATAAACCCGCCCATTCATTGGAGGAAGGCTTAAAAGCCGCTTCAATGGGCTATTAATGACCGTTTTTAATGGCTTTGAAAGACTTATACTTACTCCGCCGCCTCCGGTGCAGCAGCCTCCGCCTCGGCGGCGGCTGCCGGGGGAGCTTCGGCGCTTTCCGCTTCTGGAGCCGCCGCGGACGCTTCCCTGGCTTTTTCCTCTTCCTGTTTCCTTCCCTTTGACGACCTGCCTGACGGGCGGACGACCTCGGTCGCGGGCTTCAGCGGGAATTTCGCCCAGAAATCAGCCTGGAGTTGAGCATCCTTGTCCTTGAAATATTCCGACACGCTCATCACGATCTTGTGACTGTCAAGATCGAATTCGACGACCTCGGCCGGAATCGTATCGCCGATCTTATACAGCCGCGACGGATGGTTGACATCCTGCCCGAGCTGGTTGAGCGGGATGAAGCCTTCCACGTCGTCGGTGAGATTGACCACCACGCCCCGGTCGAGAAGCCGCGCAACTTCACACTCGGTAATTTCAGTGCCGAGCGCATAGAGCCCCACGAGGTTCGGCCACGGATCGTCGGAGAGTTGCTTCATCCCCAGCGAAATGCGGCGTTTCTCGACATCGACGTCGAGCACCTTCACTTCCACCGTGTCGCCCTTCTTCACGAGTTCTCCCGGATGGTTAATTTTCTTCGTCCATGACATATCGGAAATATGGATCAGCCCGTCGACGCCTTCCTTGAGTTCGACGAAGGCGCCGAACGCCGCCAGGTTGCGTATCTTGCCGGAGACGATATCGCCCGGATGGAATTCGGAAGGCACTTTTTCCCACGGATCGGGTTCGAGCTGCTTGATACCGAGAGAAATTTTCTGGTTCGCCTTGTCGATTTTCAGCACCATCGCCTCGATGATATCGCCCACGCCGACGATCTTGGAGGGGTGTTTGATATGCTGCGTCCATGACATTTCAGAAATATGGATAAGCCCTTCGATGCCCCTTTCGAGTTCGAGAAACGCGCCGTAATCGGTGATCGAAACGACCTTGCCCCGGACCTTCGAACCTTCGGGAAACTTCTCTTCGATGCCTTTCCAGGGATGCTCGCTCAACTGCTTGATCCCCAGAGAAATACGCTCCTTATTTTCATTGAAGTCCAGCACCTTGACCTTGAGCCGGTCGCCGAGCGCGACGATTTCGGAAGGATGATTCACGCGGCCCCACGACATATCGGTAATATGCAGCAGGCCGTCCACGCCGCCCAGGTCGATGAATGCGCCGAAATCGGTGATGTTCTTCACCGTGCCTTCACGGATCTGTCCCTTTTCGAGTTCGGCAAGAATCTTGCCGCGCATCGCCGAGCGATCCTCTTCAAGGATGACGCGGCGGGAGACCACGATGTTCCGCCGCACCTTATTGACCTTGATGACCCGGAATTTGTAGGTCTGGCCGATGATGGTATCCATGTCCGGAATCTGCCGGAGATCGATCTGCGAGCCCGGGAGAAACGCGTCGATGCCGAACAGGTCGACGACGACTCCTCCCTTGATGCGGCGCAATACCCTGCCCTCGATGGTCTCCTGCTTTTCGTACGAATCGAATATCCGGTCCCACACCTTGAGAAAGTCGGCGCGCGATTTGGAGAGGATGATCTGCCCCTCGTTGTCTTCGACCTGTTCGAGGTAGACATCGATCTCATCGCCGGGCTTGAAGTCCTTCACGTTCTTGAATTCGAAAAGCGGAATGACGCCTTCGGATTTGAAGTTGACATCGACGATCACCTCCTTGTTGGTGATCCGGAGTATTGTGCCCCGCACGACCTGGCCTTCCTCGAGACCGTCAAGCGATTTGTTGTATTCCTGAAGCGCCGTCTCCACCTGACCAGCGGAATAGTACGCTTCTTCGAAATCGCTTAAGTCTACTTCCCGGCCCGATGCATCGACGCCCTTGACGTTTTTGTTCTTCTTCCGACAATGAGTTGGTCATACCTTCGACTGCTCCTGCTCTTTAGGGGTTGGAGGTGTATGGTTTCGGTACCGCCGGCGTTCCCGCCCGCATGAACGATACCGCTCTGGTAACGATATGGTCGACCTGTTCGCTGAAAGTCATCGCGGTCGTATCGATCTCTTCCGCATCAGGAGCCTTGCGCAACGGACTATGCTCCCGCGTCGAATCCTTCCGATCACGCTCCGACAGTTCGGCGATGAGTTCCGCCGTCGATTTGACGACCCCCAGCGCCTTAAAATCCAGGCGGCGCCGGCGCGCCCGTTCCTGCGGCGTCGCGGTCATGAAAAATTTCAGTTCGGCCTCCGGGAACACCACGGTGCCGATATCCCGACCTTCGCAGACAACAGATCCGCCCTTCACGATCTTACGCTGCTCTTCAACCAGTTTCCGACGGACAACGGCCTTGGCGCAATAATCCGACACCTTCCCGGTAACGGCATCACCCCGTATGGCCTCGGTCACGTCCTCATCGTCGAGGAAGATCCTGGCCTTCTCTGCTCCGCCCTCAAACCGGATCGCCGCTGCGGCCACGGTTTTTTCGAGCGTCCCGGCATCGTCGGCCCCGATCCCCTCGCGCAGGCAGCGAAGCGTAATCGCCCGATACATCGCGCCGGTATCAAGATAGGTAATGCCCAGACACGCGGCGACCGCCCTTGCCGTGGAACTCTTCCCGGAACCTGCCGGGCCGTCTATCGCAATAATCATGTACATTCCCGCGCTGAGCGTAGGAAACGGCAAAACTGAGTAAAAATAGTCGAAGCGGGGAGGAAAAGTCAAAGAAACAATCAGGCCTCTCCCTGGTGCGGGGGACGATGTCCGGCCCGATCAGGGAATTACCTTGCTCACCTGGTACTCGACGATCCCCGATGCGCCTGCCCTCTTGAGACGGGGAATCACCTGTTTTGCTTCCTGAAACAGGATGAAGGTTTCGACCGCGCTCCACCCTTTATCGTCGAGTGCGGATACGGTGGGATTATGCAGAGCCGGGAGCACTTTCAGCACCTTTGAGAGGTCCTCCTGCCGGACATTGCACTTTAACCCGACGTAGTTCTCCGCGGCCAGCGTCCCTTCCAGGAGCATGGTAAGATTTTCGAGTTTATGCCGCTTTTCCGTTTCGCTCCACGCGATCTTGTTGGCCACCAGCACCGTGGTGGTCTCCATGATCACATCGATGATCCTGAGCCTGTTGGCGCGCAGCGAAGAGCCGGTTTCGGTAAGATCCACGATCGCATCGACCAGGCGCGGCGGCTTGACCTCGGTCGCTCCCCATGAAAACTCCACCGTGACCGGGATTTTCTTCTTTTTGAAATACCGCTTCGTGGTCCCGACCAGTTCGGTGGCGATACGCTTGCCGCTCAGGTCTTCAGGCTTATTGAATGAGGAATCCTCGGGGACCGCCAGAACCCACCTGCATTTGGCCCGGGAGTTCCTGCTGTAGAAAAGTTCAGTGACTTCCACGACGCGGGCGTTATTTTCCCTTGTCCAATCCTGACCCGTTATCCCCGCATCAAGAATACCCTGTTCGACGTAGCGCGGTATCTCCTGCGGACGCATGACGATGAGATCGAGCTCCGGATCGTCGCAGGTCGGAAAGTAGGAACGCGCCCCTTTTCGGATATGAATCCCCGCCTTCATGAACAGGGTCATCGTGGCCTCTTCAAGGCTTCCTTTCGGCAACCCAAGCGATACTTTCATCCGCCCTCCGAACCCTTTCTGAACGCTTTTGTCAATTCCGGGACGATCTGCAGGAGATCACCCACGACGCCGAGGTCGGCGATCTGAAATATATCGGCCGCCGGATCCTTATTGATGGCGATGATGAATTCACTCGACTGCATCCCGGCCATGTGCTGAACCGACCCCGAGATCCCGCAGGCGATATACAGTTTCGGGCAGACCGTTTTTCCCGTCTGGCCGACCTGGTGCGAGTAGGGTATCCAGCCCGCATCGACCGCCGCGCGGCTGGCCCCCACCGCGCCCCCGATGGCTGCGGCAAGATCGCGCAGCAGGGAAAAATTCTCCGGATTCTGCAATCCGCGTCCGCCGGAGACGATGATGTCCGCTTCGGCGATGTTCACCGTCGATTCGACCTCTTTGACGATATCGACAATCGTGGTACGTTCGGCGATCTGACCTTTTTCAATCCGTTTCACCTGAAACTCGCCGGTACGTTGAGGGTCTTTCAGCGCCGGCTTCATCACCTTGTGGCGAACCGTGGCGATCTGGGGCCGGTGATCGGGGCAGATGATGGTGGCCATCAGGTTGCCGCCGAACGCGGGGCGCGTACCCAGAAGCAGGCGCTTTCCGGTATCGATTTCGAGTTTCGTGCAATCGGCGGTGAGGCCTCCATTGACCCGCGCCGCGACTTTGGGAATAAACGACCGCCCGATGGCCGTTGCGCCGGCCAGCACGATCGAGGGCCTGGCATCGGCAATAAAATCGGCGACGATGGTTGCATAGCGGTCATCGGTGAAATGGACGAGATCCTCCCCGTCGAAATAGTAAACGGTATCGGCGCCATACTGAATGAGCTCCTCGGCCTGCGGCCGCATGTCGGCGCCCAGGCACACCGCAAGGAGTTTTTCGCCGAGCCGGTCCGCGAGCTTTCTCGCCTCGCCGAGCATTTCAAAGGAAACGCCGGCAATTGTGCCCTCATGCTGCTCGATGAATACCGCGACATTCCGGTAAAGGCCGACATCGACGCCGCGCTTTGCCGCGTCCCTGGTGATCGTAATCGCCGCATACTTTTTGCACGCTTCGACGCAGGCGGCGCAAAGGTTGCATCGTGCGGTATCGATCACCGCTTTTGCATCGATGACGTCAATCGCGCTGAGGGCGCAGGCCTTTACGCAGAGACGGCAACCGATGCATTTTTCAAGATCGACTTTTATTCCCATGATTCCCGTTTATTTTATGACGTTGCATTCCTTGACCGTTGAAACTATTTTCGCGACAAGTCCGGGCACGTCGCCGGTGATTGTTTCCCCGCCGGTTTTGCGCTCCGGCACGAATGACCGCAGCACCTGCGTCGGGCTGCCGGTGAGGCCGATCTTTCCACTCTCCGCGGCAAGCGCCCCGGCATCGAACGTGACGATCCTGGCCGACTTCGCCCTGATTTTTCCCCTGAGGGAAGCCATGCGCGGCGTATTGATCTCCTTGACCACCGTTATCAACCCCGGCAGCGGCATTTCGACGACATCGTACCCCGCCTCCATGAGCCGCTGCACCCGGATCGATTTTTCCGTAATCTCCTCGATTTTCCGGACCCAGGCGACAAACGGCAGCCCGAGCATCTCCGCCACGCCCGGTCCCACCTGCGCCGTATCGCCGTCAATGGCCTGCTTGCCGCAGATGATCAGGTCGATGGCGCCAAGCGCCCTGATGCCCCTGGAAAGCGTATAGGAGGTGGCCCAGGTGTCGGATCCGGCAAAGGCGCGATCTGTTACCAGGTACGCCTCGTCGGCTCCCAGGGCGATGGCTGATCGCAGAGCGACCTCCGCCTGCGGCGGCCCCATGGTGATGATCTTCACAACGGCGCCGCCCATCCTTTCACGGATGCGGAGCGCCTCTTCGATGGCGTATTCGTCGAAGGGGTTAACGACCGCTTCCACGCTGTCGCGCATGAGCGTTCCGGTTTCGGGATTGATCTTCACCTGCGTCGTTCCCGGCACCTGCTTGATGCATACCGCGATGTTCACGGAAGAACTCCTTTATACCAAAAAAATGCGGAAAACAAAAACTACGTGTATGAAAATAGTTTTTGGGCGATTTTCATCGGAGAGCAGGCGCTACAGGAGCATAGTGGCCGTGGAGAGGTAGCGCAGCTCTTTTTTTTCCATTTTTTCGCGATCGTTTTCGGCTTCATGGTCATAGCCGACCAAATGCAGGAGGCCATGGATGAAAAGCCGCAGTATCTCTTCCGCGAAAGAAGTTCCGAAACGGCGTGATTGGACCGCCGCACGCTCCACGGAAATGTAGATTTCGCCGAGAAGGTCGGGATCAGCCATGACAAAGGAGAGCACATCGGTCGGCCGGTCGATGTGACGGTAGCGGGCATTCAGCGAACGAATGACATAATCGGAACAGAATACCAGTGACGTGGTTTGCTCCATCCCGACCCGCTCTTTTTCATAGATGCCGCACGCGCACCGTTGGAGCGCCGCATCCGGCACCGCAGCCCCTACGGTGCGCCGGAAAATCCGGAGCGGCCCAGCCGTGCCCGACAAACCGGGATGCCGTGGTCTGCCCTGCATCATAACGATCCTCCCGCCTTTCGAAAGACAAAAAAAGTAATTTCCAAGGCTCCCCCTAACTATTTTATTCCTTCTACCGATAAAATTTACTACATTCTGTACGATTCAATAAAAGTATTTACATTGTTAACTATATCAATTGGTTTTTCGACTCGGCAGTGATCTTATCACTTCAACAAGAGGCGCTTATATGGGCATCACCGGCGGTGCAAGAGAAATCTGGTTCGTGACTGGCAGTCAACATCTCTACGGCGAGGCAGCACTGAAACAGGTGGCGGAAAACTCGAAACACATTGTTCAGTTTCTCTCGAAATCGGCCGCCATCCCATTGCCGGTTGTCTTTAAACCGGTTATGACGTCGCCTGACGATATCTATCGTCTCTGCAAGGAGGCCAACTCCTCGGTTTCCTGCATCGGACTCATCACCTGGATGCATACCTTCTCCCCCGCAAAAATGTGGATCAGGGGCCTGCAACTCCTCCGAAAGCCCTTTGCACACCTTCACACGCAGTTTAACAGGGAGCTCCCGTGGAGCACCATCGATATGGACTTCATGAACCTCAACCAGTCGGCTCACGGCGACAGGGAATTCGGCTTCATCGGAAGCAGGATGCGTCTCAACCGCACGGTTATCGTCGGTTTCTGGCAGGATCAGGAGGTACTCGAAAGAATAGGCGTCTGGGTTCGCGCGGCAAACGCGTGGGATGATGCCCAGGGAATGCGGGTAGCGCGCTTCGGGGACAATATGCGGGAGGTCGCGGTCACCGAAGGCGATAAGGTTGAGGCACAAATACGGCTCGGTTACTCGGTGAACGGCTATGGGGTCGGAGATCTGGTACAGTATGTCGGCACAGTCATGGATGCTGAAATCGAGGCATTGACAAGGAAGTATCGCGACCTGTATGCCATCCCGACCATGGATGAGGCGACAACAAGGTCGATCCGTGAAGCCGCGCGGATTGAAATCGGTCTGCGTAACTTTCTCGAGAACGGCGGATTCAAGGCCTTCACCACTACCTTCGAAGACCTTCATGGCCTCGTTCAACTGCCGGGTCTCGCGGTGCAGCGTCTGATGGCCGATGGCTATGGATTCGGTGCCGAGGGCGACTGGAAGACCGCCGCTCTCGTTCGTTCGATGAAGGTCATGAGCGAAGGTCTCGGCGGAGGCACCTCATTCATGGAAGACTACACCTATGATTTCAGCGATGCTCGGCAGAAGGTGCTCGGCGCCCATATGCTTGAGGTCTGTCCCACCATCGCGGGCGGTAAACCATCACTCGAGGTCCATCCGCTCGGCATCGGCGGCAAAGCCGATCCGGCGCGGCTTGTTTTTGACGGAAGCACCGGCACGGCGGTGGTCGCCTCGCTCATCGATCTTGGGAACCGATTCCGCATGATCGTCAACGACATCGACGTGGTTTCGCCCGAGGCGCCGCTCGCGAAGCTGCCCGTCGCCCGCGTGGTGTGGATTCCGAAGCCCGATCTTAAAACAGCCGCGGCGGCATGGATACTGGCGGGTGGAGCCCATCACAGCGGTTACAGCCGGGCACTTTCCGCCGCCCATCTCGAAGACTTCTCCGAGATGGCGAACATCGAATTCCTGCATATTAATCAGTCCACCTGCGTTTCGGAATTCAAAAAAGAACTTCGTGCTAACGAGGTCTACTATCTGTTGGCCTCAGGCGCGAGACTTTAATTGCACCCTTATGGCAGGGAGGCGAACAATCGCCTCCCCTGCCACCCGATACGTTACTCCATTAGGGTAGCTTTTTTAAATAAATCAAACCCCAATTTCTCACGCAATTCTAGTGCCCCGCAAAAATCGAAAGTGCATTTTTTGTAATCATTTCGTCCTCTGCGGTTATTTTATAAAAAAATAATTTGTTTTATGACTCAAAATATATTATATTAACTTTAAGGTTAATATCATAACCAAAGAGGCACTGATATGGATCCTAAAGTCATTCGAGAACAGGCGATACGCGATGCCAAGACCGGCCTGATCCTTGATGCGGCCCGCAAGGTGTTCTCGGACAGCAGCTTTTCCGAGGCGCGGCTTGAAGATATCGCACTTGCGGCGGGCTTTTCCAAGGCAGCCCTCTACTCCTACTATGCGGATAAGGAAGAGATCTTCCTCAGCCTAGCCATCCGCGACCTGGAAAAACTATGCGATCAGCTTGCCGATGCCGTCAATCCCGGACTCAGCTTCATGAAAAATCTTAAAATAATGCTGGAAACGACCTTCGCCTTTTTCGGCGAGAATTTCGCGCTTCTGCTTTCGGTAACGCATTTTCAGTCCACCTGCAATTTTCATCGGGAAAGAATGCCGGAAAAACACCGGCGGCTCTTCGAGGAGTTGCCGAAAAAATTCCAGCGCATTCTTGATCAGCAAATCATGCTCATTAAAGCGGCCCGTAAACGGGGAGAAGTCACCAGTCCGATCGACGACGTTCAATTGGCCAACTATCTCAGCGCCCTCGTGCGGGGCGTCATTTTTCAATGGAAGCTGACCGGCAAAATGGGCAACGCCGCACGGGAAATACATCAGCTTCTCGCCTTCATGGCAAACGGCCTCGGCTGTCGCGGGGCCGAAACGACTCCCGTGGCAACGGAACAATCATGAGGAATACCATGCGCACGATTATGCGGTTTATAATCCTGTCCACCCTTACTCTTGGTTTAACAGGTGCCGCCTATTCACAGGGGATCAGCCTCGAACAGGCGATACGGGAGGTATGCGCGAACAGCGATTCGGCCAAGATGATGCGGCAAACGGTTAAAAAGTCCGAAGAAACCGTCCGGCAGGGGTGGTCGCACGCCCTCCCGGTCGTTTCCGCTTCCGCGACCGCCGCAGAAAGCCATGGTTCGCTCTTCGGCAGTATGGGTTCCGGATCGAGTTCAAGTTCGAGTTCGAGCGGTCAGACCGATGTCGGTTCGGTCGAAAACGCGGGCGCTCAGCAGATAAAGCTCAAGGCGAATGGTAACAGGCACCGCGCCCTGGGCCCTTTCCGATTCCGTCGCCAGACTGTACGATTTATCTGAATAATCTCCGGCTGTCATCGGAATTCTCCCAACCGCTGAACTCCACGATCTGCAACGCCAGCCTGAACATTACCCAGCCGATATTTACTTTCGGAAAAATCGGCACGGCGATCAAGATCGCCCATGAGTACGACCAGTCGACGCGCAGCAATTACAAGAGAGAGATCCAGACGCTTCAGCTTGCGGCCTTTGACGCCTTTTCCAACGCGGTCGTGGCGCAGAAGATGGCGGCCATCGCCGAGCATGCGGTTACCCGGAAAAAAGAGCTTAACGCCTTCCA
Source organism: uncultured Fibrobacterota bacterium (assembly GCA_963846695.1). GTDB lineage: Bacteria > Fibrobacterota > Chitinivibrionia > Chitinivibrionales > Chitinispirillaceae > BOG-1184. The sequence goes on from CAWJXL010000015.1 coordinate 83,641, forward strand.
GGAGAAAAATTTTCAGCTCGGGTCCGGCAGCAGGCAGCAGATTCTCGCGGTCAGGGCCGATGTCGCCCAGCAGAATGCGACGGCCATCATTGCCGGACAGAATGCCTACTCGGCGCGGATGAACCTGAATTCATTCATGGGCAGGAGCCTCACCGATTCCACCCCCCTCGATACAACGACCATTCCCGATGCACTCCTCGGGACTCACCTTCCGACCGCAGATACGGCGATTACAATCGCATGTGCGGATCGCAAGGACCTCAAGGCCATCAGGCTTATTTCGGAAGCGAATAAAAACGGGGCAAGGATCTACCGGGCCAACTATCTGCCCTCCATTGCCGCCCTGGGATCGGTCGGCTACTCAAAGTTTGCAACAAACTCGACACTTATCAATATTCCCTGGACCGGCAGTTGGACCGTCGGCATCGGCGCCCAGTGGACGCTCTTCGACGGGTTCTCCAGCAGTTCCAAGGCCGCGCAATACCTTTCCGACGCCGATAAGTTCGATATTCTTTATGACCAGGTGTCAAAGGCCGTGGAAATAGAGATCCGGTCCGCGATCGCGGAGTGCGGCGCGGCCGACAGCAATTACACCGCATCGGAGGAGTCCTTCAAATCGGCGCGGGAAAGTTACGACCTGACAAACAGCGATTTCAAGCAGGGAAGCGGCAGGTTCGCCGACCTTCTTCTTGCCGACGAAACGCTGCAACAGGCCGAGCTTGGTTTGACCAATGCACAGTACCGCAGGCTGCGCAGCCGCGCCGCGCTGCTCATTGCAATGGGAAAAGATATCATTACCATACATCAGGAGGAGCCATGAAGTCGCCGTTAACAAGAGTAGTGTGTGCCGTAACAGCTTCCGCGCTGTGCGTCGCGCTGTGCGCCGCAACCGGGGGATGCCGGGGAAAGGGACGGCCCGATGCCGGGAGCGTACGCGCGACCGCCGACTCCGCCGGAATAACGGTGGTTGTAGCGGAAGTCCATGAAGTGCCGTTTGAGGACTGGGGCAGCTATTCGGCGGAATTGCGCGGCATCGAGGACGCCACCCTGACGGCCCCGGCCCAGGGCGGCCGCGTCAACTGGCGCAAGGAAGTGGGAACCCGTTTCAAGACCGGCGACACCCTGCTGCGAAATCGACGGTGAGCGCTACGAAGCCGCCTTCGAGGCGGCAAAGGCCCAGGTGGACGTAACCAGCGGCGACCTCGAACGCGCCAGGGTAAATGTGGAAAAAGGCTGGGTAGGCCGTGACGCCCTCGACGCCGCAAACCTGGCCTATCAGAATGCACGGGTGGCGCTGGCCGCCGCACGGAGGATGCTGGATGATGCGCAGTGCCGGGCGCCGTTTGACGGCATCATTACCAGCCGCAACATCGAAACGTTTCAGACCGTCGAACCCGGAACGCCCACCATCCGGGTCTCCCGCATCGACCGGCTGCAGGCGATCATCGCCATTCCGGAAGCCGAGGCATTCAGCTATGCGCCGGGCATGAAAACCGAGTTCCATCTGTTGCAGCATCCGGAGCAGGTGTACGAGGGAAAGCTTGCGAGCCTCGATCTGGCCGTCGATTCCCAGACACGGACGGTTGCCGCCCGCATCGTAGTTCCGAACCGGGACGGCGGCCTTCGGCCGGGCATGGTGGGCCGCGCCGGCATTCTCCGCCGTCGCTATGACAAGGCTGTCGTCATCCCCTCCACCGCGCTCGTGCGGTTGCAGAACGGTATCGCGGCGATGGTCGTGGAGAACGGTATCGCACGGCAAAGGACCGTCCGGGTCGGCGCGACCTCGGGGGACAGCACCATGATCGCCGGGGGATTGTCTCCGGGCGACACGCTCATCGTTACCGGGGCCTTTCAGGTAAGCGATGGAACAAGAGTCCATTATGGGGAGATTCGGTAATGACAAAGTTCGCGCTTAACAATCCGGTGTCGGTGATCGTCCTGGCGGCGATACTTTTCATCAGCGGCCTTGTCAGTTTCACCGGCATGCGCCGGGAGGCGTTCCCGGAAATAAAAATCCCGTATATCTACGTGACCACCGTCTATCGCGGCGCCAACCCTCCGGAGGTCGAAAACCTCATCACCGAGAAGATCGAGGACAAACTCGACGGAATCGACGGGGTCAAGCAGATGACCAGTTCCAGCGACGAGGGATTCTCCAACATCTTCCTGGAATTCGACCCATCGGTCAAGGTCGAGGACGCCTTGCGGCGCGTCAAGGACAAGGTCGACCAGGCCAAGCCCGACCTGCCCGTGGACGCCGACGCGCCCATCACGCAGGAGCTTAACTTCTCGACTATCCCTATCGTTAACATCGCCCTTTCCGCCGATTACGACATCGGGCGCCTCGACGCCCTGGCGGACAACCTGAAAAACCGCCTGGAAAAAATATCGGGAGTCCTTGAAGTCAAGATACAGGGCAAGCAGGACAAGGAGATCGCCGTGGACGCCGACCCGGCGCTCCTCTATCAGTATGGCCTGACCCTGTCCGATGTTTCCAAGGCGATTACGGGGCAGCATACGAACATCCCGGGCGGCACGCTTATCGCCTCGGGTTTCCGTTTTTCGATAAAGGTGACCGGCGAACTGAACGATCCCGACCGGTTCAAGGACGTTGTCGTGCGGTCGGTCAACGGTAAAATAGTCCGCGTGCGGGACGTGGCGAAGGTCTCATATACGTATGTGCGCGACCGGCAATCGATTTCGCGCATCAACGGCAAACCTTCGCTCACGTTAACCATAGCAAAAAGGACGGGCGAGGACATCGTGCGGATCATCGATGAGGCCAAAGGGATCCTGACCCAGGAAGAGTCCCGCTGGCCGGCGGGTACGCACTATGAAATTACCTACGATATGTCGAAGAATATCCGCCAGATGGTGGACGAACTGCAAAATCACCTCCTCATGGGCATCCTGCTCGTACTCCTGGTCCTGAGCTTCTTCCTGGGCGCCCGCAATTCGATGTTCATCTCCACGGCGATTCCCTTCTCCATGGCCATGGGGTTTATCGTCCTGAGCTATATGGGCGTGACCCTCAACATGGTCGTGCTCTTTTCGCTCGTCATGGTACTCGGTATGCTGGTCGATGACGGCATCGTGGTGGTCGAAAACATCTTCCGGCATCTGCAAATGGGCAAGAACCGCCGTCAGGCCGCGCTGGACGGCACGCGGGAGGTCATGGTTCCGGTATTTACCGCGACATTGACAACCGTGGCCGCATTCGTGCCGGTGCTCTGGATGCCCGGCATCATGGGCGATTTCCTGAAGTATCTCCCCATTACCGTCGGCATCACCCTTTCGGGCTCGCTCTTTGTCGCCTTCATCTTCAACCCGGTCTTCGCCTCCCTGACCATGACCGTCAAGGACGCCAAGGCAACCGCGGCCGGATCGAAGGGTCGGTTCGAACGGTTCAAGGATCTCTACCGCACGACGTTGCGCGCGGTGCTTCATCACCCGTTGATCCTCGCGGGCGCCTGCGCCCTCTTCGTGATTTCGGGAATAATCGCCTACGGTAAATTCGGCCCGGGCGTGGTATTCTTCCCGATTAGCGAGCCGGATGTCGTTTCCGTAGAGATAGAGGGGCCGCTCTCCCTGAACATCGCCATTACCGATGCCACGCTTATGGTTCCGGAGCACATCGCCCTTACCATGCCCGACAGCATCGCGTCGGTACAGTCGGTGGCTGCCATCGTCGGTTCGGGCAAATCGTCACGCCTGTCGAGCAGCGAGGCGGAAAGCAACAAGGGCTACCTCGATATTGTCTTCAAGGATTACGAGGTGCGGAAGATCTCGGCCTATAAAACCATGGCCTGGCTCGAGGATACGCTCCCCGCCCTGGTGCCGGGCTGGAAACTCCAGGTCATCAAACAGGCGAACGGCCCGCCCACCGGCAAACCGGTCGAGCTTGAGGTAACCGGCGACGACTACGCACAGTTAAGCGCGCTGTCGGACTCGCTGAAGGCAAGGCTCCGGACGATCCCGGGTTTGACCAATGTTACTTCTGATTACGATCCCGCCCGTCCCGAAATCCGGATCGACGTGGACCGCGAACAGGCGAAGCGCCTCGGCTTTTCGACCTCCGACGTCGCCTCGGCGGTCCGCGGGGCGATTTACGGATATGAAGCAGGCAAGTACCGGGTTGGAAAGGATGAATACAAGATCATGGTCCGGCTCAACCCCGGCGCCCGCGAGAACCTGAACGGCCTCGACGAACTCATGGTATTCAAGGACGCGAAGCAGGCGCCTTTATCAAGCGTCGCCGTGGTCAGCCAGGGCGCCAACATCGCCTCCATCAAGCATGTGGACGGGAAGCGGACCATCATGGTGACCGCGGAGCTCGCGCCTGGCCAGAAGGACGAACGCGGGCCGAAATCCCTCGCCATGGCGACGGTGAACAAGATGAATATGCCCCTGGGCTATTCCATCCGTCCGGGAAGCGGGAATCGCATGCAGGCCGAATCGCAGGCTTTCCTGGTCAAGGCGTTCTTCATCGCCATCGCCCTTGTTTTTCTCATCATGGTCTTTCAGTTCAATTCGCTGTTCCAGCCGTTTCTGATCCTCATCGGCATCATCCTGTCGGTCGGCGGCGTCTTCTGGGGATTGCTCATCATCAACAAGTTCAACGCCTTTGTAAACATGCTGACCGGCGGCGCGGCGGGACTCAACAATGTAACGTTCGCCATACTCATGAGCGGCGTCGGCATCATCGCGCTCGCCGGCGTGGTGGCGAAAAACAGCATCGTGCTCATCGATTTCATGAACCGGCTGCGGAAAAGCGGCCGCTCGGTCGAGGATGCGGTCATCGAGGGAGGAGCGACGCGACTGCGCCCGGTTCTCCTGACCGCAATTACCGCCATGATCGGCCTCCTCCCCATCGCGACCGGCGTGGGCATCGATTTCCTCCATTTCGGGTTCGTTACGCGGTCCGAAACAACCCAGTGGTGGGCGCCGATGGCCTGGGCCATCTTCTGGGGCCTGCTCTTCAACACGCTGCTCGTGCTCATCGTAACCCCCACCTTCTACTTTGCGTGGGAGAGCCATAAGGAGAAGAGGAGGATGAGAGAAGCGGGCTTAATTCTGGATACTCTGGAGGGGACACCGCTTCGCGGTTTCCCCTCGCTTCATCCCGGCCAAAAAGACGGCCGGTATTCCGCTACCCTTTCCAGCGGAAGTGATAGGCTATTCCCGCCTTCGGCGGGGCCGTAGCACTCCCGCAACATTCTCATTTTGTTCTGCATTTCAGGCTCGGCCTTCCAAAAGAATTTGAATCGTAAGAAAGCCGCCTGGGTAGTAACGAAATATTTTTAATGACCGGAATACATTAACACTCTATGAAGATACTTCTACACTAAATCCATAGAATCAGTTTCTCATGACAACAATCAAATCCCCTAATTTATCAATCTTCTCAGGCTTTTCCAAAGAAACCCTCAGTTTTCTCGATCAGGTCCACGCGCATAACAGCAAGCCTGGTTCGAAGCGCACCGGGACGCATACGAGCGGTACCTGCTCCATCCACTGCGCAGCCTGGCGGCCGCTCTCTCCTCCATCATAACCCGGATCGACCCGGAAATCGAAACGAATCCCCTCCGGGTCGTTTCGAGAATCCATCGCGACACCCGTTTTTCTCATGACAAGTCGCTCTACAAAAAGGCGATGTGGTTGACCTTCAAGCGACATATCGAAGAGTGGCAGGATTCCCCGGCATTTTACTTCGAGATCTCCCCGGACTCCTACCGTTTCGGCATGGGTTATTACGCCGTTTCGCGGGAAACGATGGACGCCATACGCCTTTGGATAGAGAAAAAACCGGCACTGGTCCGTAAGCACCTTACCGCGATCAAACGCATTCCCGGCATGACGATCGAAGGCCAGGCGTATAAGAGGACGCTCAACCCAGCGATCCCAAGCGAGTTTCGGCAGATCTATCAAAAAAAAGAGCTGTATCTGGTTGCCAATCGGGAGATCGATGAACTGTTATTCAGCCGGGCGCTCGTATCCGACCTGGAAACGTGCTTTGGAAAACTGGCGGGGTTCTACCACTTTCTCCGGGATCTGAAAGTCAAGTAACGCACTACAACTTTGGTTGGTGCCGAAAATTGCATAAATTCCAATCCCCCGCCTTCGGCGCCCCCCTTTTCAAGGGGGGATAAAGGGGGGATCTTAACTATAAAAACAGGTTACCTAAATTGAAAGGATTGTGGGTATTACCATGAACCTTTCCGGCAACACCGTTTTAATTACCGGCGGAGCAACGGGGATCGGCTTTGCCATGGCCGCGGCGTTCAGCGCGGCAGGCAGCGAGGTCATCATCTGCGGACGCAGGGATGACAAACTTGCGGAGGCGCGGCGGCTGATTCCAGCACTCCACATCAGGCACTGCGACGTCGGCACCGAAGCGGATCGGCGTGCGCTCGCTGAGTGGGCGCACGGTCAATTCCCGCAATTAAACATCCTAATCAACAATGCAGGGATACAGCGCGACATCGACTTTAAAAAAGGCATCGGCGACTACCTGAACGGTGAAAGCGAAATCGGGATCAACCTCGAAGCGCCCATCGCCCTCGCCGGGCTGTTCATTCCGTTTCTTACCGGTAAACATGACGCCTCGATTATCAACGTCTCCTCCGGCCTCGGCTTCATTCCTTCCTCCCGAATGCCGGTCTACAGCGCGACCAAGGCCGGACTGCACGCCTTCTCAATGGCGCTCAGGCATCAGATCGCGCAAACCGGCATCACGGTCGTGGAGGTGATTCCTCCGGCAATCGATACGGAATTGAATCAGGCGGGTAGGACGCAGCGGGGCAACTATCGCGCCGGCGTGACGGCGAAGGAATTCGTCGATGCGGCAATGGCCGGTCTCGAAAAGGGCTTGGTTGAAATCGGTTACGGGATGACCGCAAGCCTGCTCACCGCTTCACGGACGGACCTTGATCAGCGTTTTCAGCGGATGAACAGTCACTGGTAGCGCACTCCATTCGGCCCGGCTGAAAAAGAGGCCGAAGAATAGAAAGCCAATGCAGCTCTACAGCCCTTCCATCAGCCGCGTCTATGCCCTCCTGCAACAGGAGTTCGGCAAAAACCGCGTCCCGGTCGTGGACCTCATCGAGACCCAGACCAAAGACCCGTTCAAGATCCTGGTCGCCACCATGCTCAGCGCCCGGACCAAGGACCAGACAACCGCCGCCGCCGCACAGAGGCTTTTCCGCGTGGTAAATGCTCCAGATGATTTTGATGCACTGAGCGTCGCGGAGCTTGAGAAGCTCATCTTCCCGGTCGGTTTCTACCATGAAAAGGCGCGCAATCTGAAACTCTGGCCGGCAGTGCTGAAAAATGAGTTCAAGGGCATCATACCCTCCACGGTCGAGGAGCTTCTCACCCTGCCGGGCGTCGGCCGTAAAACCGCCAACCTCGTGGTCGCGGTGGCATTCAATAAGCCCGCCGTGTGCGTCGATGTCCATGTGCACCGCATCTTCAACCGCCTCGGCTATCTGACGTCAAAGTCGCCCTTTGAAACGGAGATGATCCTTCGCAAACATCTGCCGATCGACTACTGGACCACCTTCAACTCCTACTTCGTCTCCTTCGGCCAGCATACCTGCTTCCCCATCAACCCCCGTTGCGACCGCTGCCCGGTCTTCCGGTACTGCGGTAGGGTCGGTGTAACGACGAAATTCGACCGGTCGCCATGACCGTGCCTCCGCGACCCTCTTTTTGAACCGCGCTCATCGTCTTCCCCCAAGCTCCCTGCACGCAATGTCCAGATGCATGGCGCAGGCTCTCACGAAGTCTTCCGCGGCATGTCCGGGGTCCCTTAACGCCCGCAAGGCGAGTCCCCGGCAATAATATGCCTTGGGGTAGTGTACCGGATCAAGCTCTATCGCCCGACTGTAGTCACGTACCGCCGGCGAAAAGTTTCCCGTGGAGCTATAGGCGTTGCCGCGATTGATATAGGCGGCCGGGAACGACGGCTGGAGAGCGATTGCCCGATTAAAGTCGGCAATCGCGCGGTCATAGTCGTTTCCAAGGCAGTATACCACGCCCCGGCTGTTATAGGCCTGCGCGCCGGCGGCATCACATTCGATGGTTCTGGTAAAACAGGCGAGCGCCCGACCGAGGTCGTTCATGGCTTGATAGACGCACCCCTGGCTGTACCATGCTTTGGCGAAGTCCGGATTCAAGGAGAGCGCGCGGGAATAATCGGCGACCGCGGCCGCATATTCTCCCTTGCTTTGCAGGACATTGCCGCGATTATAGTACGCTTCGGCGCCGCTTGGCAGCAGCGAAATGGCCCGTTCAAAATCACTCATCGCCCGCGCATAATCGCCTTGTGAGTAATAATCAAGGCCGCGGTTGTTGCAGGCCCCGGCAAAGCCGGGATTCAGCGCAATCGCCCGGTTATAATCTTCCATCGCCCGCGCATGGTCGCCTGACGCGGCATACGCAAGCCCGCGGTCGTTATAGGAATCGGCATTGGAAGCATCACGTGAAATCGCCGCATTGAAATCGTCAATCGCCCGGGCATAGTCATGGTTCAGATAATACGCCAGGCCGCGATTATCGTAGGCCGTCGGCAAAGGATATTTTTCGATAACGTCGGTGTACAACGTTACCGCGTTCTTCCACGCCTTGCAACGCTGGTGGACGGCGTATCCGAAAGCGACCGCTACGATACATACCGCTGCTGAAACCGCGATCCTCAGGCTTTTCAATCGGAGTGAAGCGACGCCCCGTTCAACAAAATAGGCAACGATAAAAGACAGCCCGATGGAGGAACAATACGAAAAACGATCCGCGGTCACCGTCGCGCCGACGGGAATAAAATGCAGGATAAAAACAACATTGATGAGAAAAAAAAAGAAACCGAATACGAACGCCTTCGACCGTCTGAACAACCACGCCGCCACGCCAGCCGCAACCGCAAAAAGCGGCGACAGTGAATACCGCAACGGCAGCGTCGTTGAAATTGAATCAGGGAAGGGATAGCACGCCGAAAGTTTAAGGGGAACGAAAAACTTGACTACATAGAACATAAATGAATAAGCGGCGATGGAAATTCTCGTAAAGAGCGACAACGCCCCATACTCGCCGAGCGATCCGGCGTCGTGCTGTCCCTTGATGGCCCAGAGTCCTAGAACAATCGACGGCACGATGAAGGGAATCTTCTCAATGAACATCTTCACCGAACACTTGCGCCCGGTGAAATAATCGATCAGGAAAAGAACCGCCGGCAGGGTGACCGCCGATGCCTTGGACAGCAGGGAACAGACGAACAGAAAGCAGGCGGCGGAATACCGCATTGTCGCGGAGCCGGTTCTCTTTTCACGATACGAAAGGTACGCGAGCGCTGATGAAAGATAAAAAAACGTGTACAGCAGCTCTTTCCTGCCCGAAATCCATGCAACCGGCTCCGCATGCATCGGGTGGATACCGAACAGCAGCGCGCAGAGCGATGCGATGAGGTCACTCCCGGAAATTTTCCGGATAAAAAGAAAAACAAGGAAAACGTTGAGGAGATGCATGAGGAGGTCGGCGAGAATATATCCCGCCGGGTTGAGTCTGCCCGCGGCATAGTTCAACGCGTACGAAAGAATCGTCATCGGCTGATAATTGCCGCTTATAAAGGTATCCGGAGAAACCATCCGGATGAGATTCCGCACTGACAGGGAATGGATGAGGGAATTCCCGGTCACATAGACGTCGTCGTCCCAGTTTGTGAAGGAGTCATTCCATATGCCGTAAAATGCCGCAGCGGTCAGCGCCAGCGGGACGACGCAATACAGACCCGGCCCGACAATCCACCTGAGCCGGTTTTTATCGTGAATCGCGGGTACGATCATGTAGCAAAAATATAAAAACGCGGCTTTCTTTTAACGCCTCGCCCCTTCAGGCAACGAATCGTCCAATGCCCGCCCTGTTCGTACCTTCACCGAATCCCTCCCTCTCCAACGTCCGGGGCACCCGGAGCCATTGGAACAACAGCCGGAGCCGATCTATAATTCAGTTTGCCGCAGCCGTTTGAATGTCCCCGGCAATTCAAGTATATTACCCCGCATCTCTTCCGCTTCCTTATCGCTGCGGCGAAGGGGGTCGAATTGAGGCGCAATGCTTAAGAAAATGATTTTTGCGACCTGCTTCGCGGCGGTTTCCCTCAATGCCGCCACCTTCCTCGGCATTAATGACAAGGGGATTGACTTCGGTTTCGGGAACGATAAGATCCATGGGGTGATCGAGGGCGAATTCTGGTATGTCGCGGCCGACCAGAATTACACTGCATGGACCCTCTCGCTCAGCCCGAATGTCGAATACCGCCTGCTGTGCACCGAACGGTTCAAGCTCTACGGAATGAGCGGCGTTTATCTCATCTGCGGATGGTATACCCCGGCTTACCTGGATCTCGACTATTTCGGCGACATCCACAACGACTATGAGCCGATTACCGCAGGTGCAAATCTCTTTGTCCTGCGGCCTGAAGCGATCCTTTCCAGAACCATATCGATCTATGCCGATATCCCGATTCTCCAGGTTGAAAGAGGGACCCAGGCGGGCCAGATTATCTGGATCGTCGGCGGCCTCCCCGACGGCTCCGGATATCTGGGCAGTTCTTCCCCAATTGCAATCGGGATGAAAATTTACTTTTAACCTCCCGTGATGCCGTATGCATCGACAACCGATGAATACCGTACGCTTGTTTTTCATGCTGGCGTTTTTTTTCCTTCCCTGCATGTCCTCCGCTGCAACTCCTGCGCAGCCCGCCTATCTTAACATCAACCTCCCCGCCGACCAGAGGGCCGCGGACCTGGTGGGGCGGATGACCGTTGCGGAGAGAATTTCCCAGCTTGGAACCGTTGCCCCCGCAATCCCCCGGCTCGGCGTTCATGCCTACGGGTACGAGAACGAGGCGATCCACGGCGTCCTGACCGACAGCGCAACGCTCTTTCCGCAGGTCATCGGGCTTTCGGCCACCTGGGATGATTCACTGATCCAATCCATTGCCTCGGCCATAGCGGATGAGGCGCGCCTGTTTAACTTGAGTAAGGGCAAGGGCCTGGTTTATTTCGCCCCGATGTTGAATATGGCGCGCGATCCCCGCTGGGGCAGGAACCAGGAGATCTACGGTGAAGATCCCTTTCTTACGGCGAAATTCGCCATCGCTTTCGTCCACGGCATGCAGGGAAGCGATCCCCATTACCTGAAAACCGTTGCAACCGCCAAGCATCTTGCCTGCTACAATGTGGAAGACGGGAGGGAGGGTATTTCCTCGCAGGTCGACGAGCAAAGCCTGCGCGACTACTACCTCCCGGCGTTCAAGGCGACGGTCCTGGACGGCGGCGTAGCCTCGGTCATGGCCGCCTACAATGCGGTCAACGGCATCCCCTGCTGCTGCAACGTTCCGCTCTTGGGAAAAATTCTTAGGCAGGAGTGGGGGTTCTCCGGCGATGTCACCTCGGACGCCGGTGCGGTCGGCTACATCTGCCAGTACCACCACTTCGTCAACTCATACGCCGAGGCCGCAGTCGCAGCCTGCAGGGCAGGATGCGATCTCTCTTGCGTATCCACCTTTCAGGAGTACCTTCCCTTCGCGCTGGCGACCGGACTGGGATTCCTCCAAACCTCGGATATCGACAGCGCCGCCAAACGCATCCTCACCGGGCGCTTCCGGCTGGGGGAGTTCGATCCCCCCGCACTGGTGTCATATAACTCACTGCAACCCGGCGGTGCGGCGTTGAGCCTGCGGCAACAACTCGCCCTCACCGCCGCGCACGAATCGATAGTGCTCCTCAAAAACGACAGCCTCCTGCCGCTCGATACCGGCACGATCAGGAAGCTGGCGGTCATAGGGCCGAATGCCGCGGTCTGTCAATTCGGCGACTACAGCCCAGGACCGCTCTTCTCGGTAACGCCGCTCCAGGGGATCATCGGCAAACTCGGCGCCGGCCGGGTTACCTTTGTGCAGGGGTGCACGATTTCCGGCGGGGCCGATGCAGTCGCCTTCGACAACGCAACGACAGCCGCAAGGCAGGCGGACGCAGTTGTGATGGTCATGGGCACCGATCAATCCGTTGCAACCGAGGGATACGACATGCCCGCCCTTACCCTCCCCGGCAGCCAGGAACAGCTGATCGAAGCGGTCTACGCCGCAAATCCGAGGGTCATCCTGGTCCTTGTCAATGGTAACCCTCTGGCCGTTACCTGGCCGCAGGCGCACCTTCCAGCGATCGTCGATGCCTGGTTCGGCGGGCAATCGCAGGGGACCGCAATCGCGGATGTCCTCTTCGGCGACTACAACCCCGGCGGCAAGTTGACCGCAACCTGGGTTGCCGAGGAAAGCGACCTCCCGAGCATGCAGGACTATGTGATTTCCCACAACCGCACCTACTGGTACTTCAATAAGACGCCGCTCTACCCCTTCGGCTACGGGCTGAGCTATACCACTTTTGCCATAGGCCCAATGTCTGTGGGATCGGCAACCCCTGCCCCAAACGACACCGTGAAGGTGACGGTCGGCGTAACCAATACCGGCAGCCGCGCCGGGGATGAGGTCGTGCAGTTCTATGTCCATGACGATTTCCCCGGAGACCCCCTCAAGCGCCTGAAGGGATTTAAAAGGGTGAACCTCTCTCCGGGAGAACAAACCATCGTCACCTTTGCATTGCCGTTTGCTTCACTCTCCTACTGGAATTCCGGCACACATGCCTATGTCACCAAAAGCGGCAGCTATAACCTCGAAATCGGCAACTCTTCTGCGGCAATTGTCGATTCAGCACGGATCACAGTAACCGGCGGCGTCGATGGCACGGACGGATTGCCCCTTTTGGCACGCGCCGCGGCCGCGGCCATCGGACTTTGCAGTTATCGGATTTCTCTCCCGGAAAACGATCACTGGCAGGCGACCGTTTTTCGGCCCGACGGCAGGATCGTCCGGTCCTCGGCAGGATGCGGTCCCTCCACCCTCTCCTTTCATCCGCCGCCGCCGGGTCTCTATCTCCTCCGCTTGCAGGAAAAAAACGGATCGGCCGAAGTTCTGAAGATCCTCATCAACCGGTAGGCGCCCGACGGGTGATTCATAAATATCGCAGCGGATCTAATTCATGGTTCTTGTTTCGGCCCCCCACCTGACAGCTATTTTATCGTTTCGAGCAGTTCATTATCTCGGTAAGAAAATCTTTATCAGCAATCGTGTGAAGGAAAGCCCGGATGCACTTCATCGGAGTCGATATAGGTAGTTCCTTTGTCAAAGCCTCGGTCATCGACGCCGAATCCGGACGATGCGTGGGAGCCGCATCCATGCCGGAGCGCGAGATGCCGATTTTCTCCCCGCAGCCGGGGTGGGCGGAGCAAGACCCGGATTCATGGTGGCGCCACTGCTGCGCCGCCGTGGGCGCCGCGTCGGACCGGGCCGCCCTCGCTGGTCCCGTTGATATCCGCGCCATCGGGATATCCTACCAGATGCATGGGCTGGTGCTCCTCGGAAATAACGGACGGCCGCTGCGGCCCGCCATCATCTGGTGCGACGGCCGTGCTGTTGACATAGGAAACAAAGCCTTCAGGGACATCGGTTCCGAGGCGTGTCTCCGGCGTTTCCTGAACTCTCCGGGGAATTTCACCGCCTCCAAGCTCAAATGGGTGAAGGATCGGGAACCCGATGTTTTCAGCCGGGTTTCCAAGCTCCTCCTTCCGGGCGATTATATCGCCTATCGCATGACGGGCCGCACCGCGACCACGGTCGGCGGGCTGTCCGAAGGCATTCTCTGGGATTTCTCCGAGCATAAGCCGGCCACGACGGTGCTGGACTACTATGGCATTCCGGAGAGCTTCCTCCCGGACATCGTGCCGACCTTCGGGGTCCAGGGAGAACTCTCGCAAAGCGGCGCGGACGCGCTGGGCCTCGCCAGGGGCACGCCGGTCACCTATCGCGCGGGAGATCAGCCGAACAACGCCTTTTCGCTCTCCGTGCTCGAACCCGGCGAACTGGCGGCGACCGCGGGCACGTCGGGGGTGATCTACGGCGTGGCCGATGCCCTGACGGTCGACCCGGCCTCGCGCGTGAACGTCTTTGCCCATGTCAACCATTCCCAACGTGATAAACGGCTCGGCGTGCTCTTGTGCGTCAACGGCACGGGAATCGCCAACGCATGGATCAAGCGGATGCTGGGCGACGCCGTGACCTATGAGGAAATGGACCGTCTCGCGGAAAGCGCGCCGATCGGGAGCGACGGCCTCTGCATGATCCCCTTCGGCAACGGTCCGGAACGGATGCTATGCAACCGGGAGATCGGCGCTTCGCTCCATGGACTCGACTTCAACCGCCACACGAAGGCCCACCTCTGCCGCGCCGTTCAGGAGGGGATCGCCTTCGCCCTGCATCACGGCATCCGGATCATGGAGGGCATGGGCGTGAGCGTCCGGAACATCCGCGCCGGCCGCTCGAACATGTTCCGGAGCGGCGTCTTCAGGGATACCCTCGCCGGAACCGGCCGGGCCGTTATCGAACTCTATGCCACCGACGGTGCGCAGGGGGCGGCCCGCGGCGCCGGGGTGGGTCTGGGCGCCTTTCCCGATTTTCCCTCCGCCTTCCGGGGGCTTTCCCGTGAAACGTGCATCGAGCCCGATGCGCAGAGTGCGCCGCGGTACGCCGCCGCCGCCGCCCGATGGCGGGATTTCATGGAAACAACACAAAAAACGAATAGTATTACAAATTGAGCATATAGTGCCAGCGCTGAGGGTCTCAGCGTCAACTCTTTTTGAAACGAAAGGTACGCCATGACAACGAGTATGCCGGATTGTACGGTAGTGACCGGGGACAGGGCCTTTTTCCCGGATGTGAAAACGATACCCTTCGAAGGGCCGTCCTCGGATAATCCGCTTTCCTTCAAGTTCTACGACGCGGGCCGCCTCGTCGGCGGGAAAACCCTGGGCGAGCTCCTGCGCTTTTCAATGGCATACTGGCATACGCTCTGCGCCGACGGACGCGACCCGTTCGGGTCGCCCACCAAAAACTGGCCGTGGAACGCCGCGGCCGATCCTCTCGGCCAGGCGCGCGACAAAATGGACGCCGCGTTCGAGTTCATGACCAAAATGGGCATTCCCTTTTACTGCTTCCATGATTTCGACCTTGTCGCCGAAGGCGAATCGATCCGCGAATCGGAAAAGCGGCTCGCCGCGATGGTCGATTATGCAAAGGAAAAACAACGCGCCTCGGGCGTGCGGCTGCTCTGGGGCACCGCGAACCTCTTCGGGCATCCGCGCTACATGAACGGCGCCGCCACGAACCCCGACTGGAACGTGGTGGCCCATGCCTGCGGCCAGCTCAAGACCGCCCTCGACATCACCGTCGCCCTCGGAGGCTCCAACTACGTTTTCTGGGGAGGCCGCGAAGGGTACCTCTCGCTGCTCAATACCGACATGAAACGGGAAACCGAACATCTGGCGCGCTTTCTCGCCATGGCGAGGGATTATGCCCGTAAGATCGGGTTCACCGGAACCTTCCTCATCGAACCGAAGCCCATGGAGCCGACCAAGCACCAGTACGACTTTGACGCCGCAACCGTCCTCAATTTCCTCCGCCTGCACGGCCTGCTCGGCGACTTCAAACTCAACATCGAAGTCAACCACGCCACCCTTGCCGGCCACACCTTCCAGCACGAGCTGCGCGTCGCTGCGGACGCGGGCGCGCTCGGGAGCATCGACGCCAACCGGGGAGACTACCAGAACGGGTGGGATACCGATGAATTTCCCATGGATGCGTTCGAGCTCACCCAGGCGATGCTGGTCATTCTCGATGCCGGAGGCCTCGCTCCGGGAGGGATCAACTTCGACGCGAAACTCCGGCGCAATTCCATTGACGTCGAGGACCTGTTCATCGCGCACATCAACGGCATGGACTCATTCGCGCGCGCGCTCATCGCAGCGGACCGCATCCTGAACGACTCTCCCTACAAGGCCTGGCGGAAGGAGCGTTACGCCTCCTTCGACAACGGCATGGGCGCCGCCTTCGAGAAGGGGACGTTGACGCTCGAACAGGCGCACAACGCCGCCGTGCAAAATGGCCCCATAGTGCAGAAAAGCGGGAAGCAGGAGCGGTACGAATCGCTGATAAACAGGTTTATTTAAACCCGCATACGGTGGATTGTAACGGCTGTTAAACGGTCAATAAATGGCGTTTGAGGGGCGTTAAAATAGCAAAGGTCCGATGATGCCAAAACCGGGAGAATTTACTTATTTCCAGCAAATCGGAGAGGCCGGCAGAAAGCATTCCATATTCCATGCCCAAATTTGTGCATTTTTTCACTCAAGCGTGAGGTCCTCCATCAAAAAGGTAAGAAGAATAGGCCTGGGACGGGGTTTTTAAAGGCTTTTGAGGCCTGGAAGCGGGAGGGCAGGCGGCCGGGAGCCCGCGGATACATCCGGCGGAATATTCCGAACCATCCGCGCCGTTTTATCTGCTATTATCAACTAAAATGCCCGAAAATTCCGATCTTTGGGCATTAGCTTTAGAAAAAGATCAAATTACCGCTATTTTCCTTTTCTCTTCGCACGCGCTCTCTTCGCCGGCCGTTTTTTCGCCGGTGCTTTTTTCGAGGCTCCGGCTTTTTTAATGATCATGTAGACCATTGCGGCCGTCAGGCCGACTGCTTTCGCAATGACGGCTCCCGTCACGCCCTTCTTATAGAGGGCGACTATTTTTTTATTCCTCATCGGTAGATTACTCAGTTCCGCTTTGGTGAATTTTGGCATTGCAACCGCCCTCCTTCTAGGTTAAGGATGATGAATTAAAAAAACATCAATATATTAAAATGGATTATGCGACTACGGGTGTCAAGATTTTTCATTTGTTTGAAACGTTATTTCACAAGATAGATTCTTCGATGTGATTGCATACCACCGCCGTCCCATCGAGCAATCAGACTCCGCTTTATAGTTCTACCGATAGGAGGCCGGTCACAGAAGACCCGTCCACTTCACCATCTTTTTCTTCAGGTTAATCGTCCTGCCGTCGACCACGAAGGTTCCATCCCCGTTGGCATGGAATGTCCGGCGTTCCTTACGCTTCGCATCGGTCCACGCCTTGACGCCCTCAAGAATGAAAAGACCGTACTTTTTTACCTTGCCGGCGTCCGCCACCCGGCACTCTATATTGTAGAGACACTCGGCGACGAGCGGCGGCGCGACGTTCCCGGCGGGTAACGGCGTCAGGCCGAAGGCATCGAATTTATCCACGTCCTTGCCCGAGCAGTTGCCGATTTCGACGACCGTGGTTGCGAGGTCAACCGTCGGAATGGCGATGACGCACTCCTTCGTCGCGCGTAATGCCCTGAAGCTGTAATTCGCGGGGCTGACGACACAGCCGATGAGCGCGGGCTCGAACTCAATCATCATATGCCAGCTCATCGTCATGATGTTGGCGCGTCCCTTGTTCACGGTCGTCACCAGCACCACCGGACCGGGCTCGATGAGCTGGAAAACCCTGGAGAGCGGAAATTCTTTCATGATGACCGTTCCTCCTTTATATCGTTGAATTTCAGCAATTATAGCGTCAGCATGCATTAAAAATTCCTTCCGCAATCTTCTCCAGCACCCCTCTCACCTCACCCGGCTTCCTCACAATGGCATACGCCCACCGTCCGAACTGCCCATCCGCATTCACCGCCGCCACCCACCGACCCGCAGCCGCAGCCTTGACTTCTTCCAATGGATCATACCCCTTCGTTTCCAGCACCAGGTTGAGAAGGCCTTCCTTGACCGTTCCTGCCTTCATCCTGACGATGAAATCCGGTATATAGTCATGCTGCTGGCCGTTATGGAAATAGGGGATCGCAAAGCCGAGTCCTGCGTTTTTTACAAACGATTCCACGGCAGGATGCGTGTCGATAAAGTACGAGGCTGATTGCTCCCACTTCTTCGTATCGGAAATGACGTAGTTCAGGTGGCTGCGCTCTATCGGCCAGACGTCTCGCGTGGTCAATATGTCCACTTCCGCCGTCGATCCCGGCTCTCGGTGCTTCTCGTAAATCGGCACTTCCGGCGCTTCATTCATGGTTGTATCGGGCTGGATCGCCTGAGACAATTGCTCCACCGCATACCCGTAATAAGGCGCCATGAATACGTCAACCCGCTTTGCAGGCGCGACCGGTTCAACCTTTTCATGCAAATATTTCATTGCTATTTTGAGTATCTGCGGAAAAATCGCATGGATCGGCATCTGTCCTTTTGCATGTGATTGGAACTCCTTCGTGATGTCCAATGCTATTGAGAAGGCGAATTGCTGCTCTCGAAGCCCTTTCCGGTAGGGATTGAGCGTCAGAAGTTCGGTTTTCCCGGGTCCGAACATGGAAGGGTGCCCCTCATTGCTCGGTAAGGTTGCCTTCATCTGCACTTCCGGCGGAATATTCGTCGGATCAAGCCGCAGGGTCGGGACCTGATTCCAATCTATCGTTACCCGGCTTCGGATGATCCTCGTGTACCCCTCGACACGCGGGAAGGTGATTGCAAACCGCTCCTTCTCGGGCATCGCATGCACATGGTTTTTCTTCTCTTTCGGCGGTGCGCCGGCGGCAGGGTCCGGCTTATACGGCACCACTTCGAACGGTACGCCGATGATCTTCGACAGTTCCTCATGCAGCCTGCCGTTCTCGTCAAAATCCGTGTAGCTCGACCGGCGCAAGCCCCGACCCACAACCTGCTCGCACAGCAGTTGCGACATGAACGGCCGTATGCCGATGATATGCGTCACCGTGGTGCAATCCCACCCCTCGGTGAGCATTCCCACGCTCACGATGCATCTGATGTCCCGCCCCGGCGGATCGAGCGGCCGCCCAAGCTTTTCCGCGAGTTCCTCGAAACCGGCTGGATATACCGGCCTCCCTTGCCGGTCCGCCGGCCAGTTCCGCTTGCCGACAGTGTCCAGCGTGAATCGCATCCAGCGCACTTCATCGTCTTGTGATCCCTCGGTTTCCGTTTCGCTAACCACCTTGGAATCGATGCGGATGGTATTCTTCCCGTTCTCCGTGTTGTGAAGGCCTTTAACAGCGAGCGGCGGGATTCCCGCAGGCCGTACATCGTTCGCTATCCATTCGTAAATGACTTTGGCGATCTTCGTATTCTTGCAGACGATGATGAAGACCGGCGGCCGGTCGTCGTCCTCATTCTCCTTCCACTCAGCGCAGGTTTTTTCCCACTCTGCCGCCATCATGGCGATTGGCGTGTGAGCGTATTTGATGATCGCTTCGGGCTTCGGGCTTGCACGCTTCGCCCCCCGTTCCGCCGGGGTTAGCTGTTCGAGTATCCACTTCCACAGGTTGAAGTATTTCGCCCTTAACGCACCCGTCGGATCGCGCAGAGGGAATTGCGGGATCTTGACGAGCCCGGCCTCGATTGCATCGGTAAGCGGAAAGTCACAGATCGTCCAGGGGAACGGCTTGTTCGTGTCCTGCCCCACCCGGCCGAGAAAATAGGGGGTCGCCGAAAGGTCGATGCAGAAATTTATGCCCCGCGTTTTATGGATGCGGTCGAGGCCGTTTATCCAGATCGTCGCCTCCTGAAAAAATTCCTCCGCATCCTCCTCTTCGCCGAACATATCCGTCACTTCGGCTTCCGCCTCTTCCTGCGCCTCGCGCCGGATTCGGTATGCGTGATGCGCCTCATCGTTCATCACCAGCAGGTTTTCCTTGCCGCCGATCTCCCTGCCAATCACCCGCTGCGTCCATGCCGCATCGCTCTCAAGGTAACGGGTCACCTCTACCTGCACCTTTTCAATATTCCCCTCGTCGTCCTTATCCTCCCGCTTTACCCGCAAAAGTCCGGCAGCGATCTGTTTCCGGTAATCATCGAGCGACAGATACCGGTTTCCCCGTGCGGTGGTAGTCTTATCGCCGATGCGAATGGTTTCGATGACGACCTGCTCTATGCCGGCCTTCACCACCTTTGCGCCGTTGTGCAGCGACGCGACCTCCTTGACCTCGAACTCATGCCAGTTCTTGATGAGAACCTTCCCTTGAGTCAATGAAGGCAGGAGGTGCGGCGGCACAAGGTCGCGCGTCCGGTAAAGGGAGGCGTCGCCAAGCTCCGGATCGAGTTCCGCGAGACGGTATCGGATAGTCACCGTGGGACAGACCACGAGCACGATGTCGGAAAAAAGCCTGTTGGTGCGGTCGTTGATTTTATTGAGGATGCTCCAACAGGCTTTTTTTCGACATAGGTGCTCGTGGTCTGTCCTGATTATCCGATACCGTCTCGCGGAACTCGATCCGGAGCTTGGCGACGCCTCCCTTTACCGGACGCGCGACCTTTGTGCCGCCGCACCTCCTGCCTTCATTGACTCAAGGGAAGGTTCTCATCAAGAACTGGCATGAGTTCGAGGTCAAGAAGGTCGCGTCGCTCCACGAGGCCGCGCAAAGGTGGTGAAGGCCGGCATAGAGCAGGTCGTCATCGAAACCATTCGCATCGGCGATAAGACTACCACCGCACGGGGAAACCGGTATTTGTCGCTCGATGATTACCGGAAACAGATCGCTGCCGGGGTTTTGGGTAAAGCGGGAGGATAAGGACGACGAGGGGAATATTGAAAAGGTGAGGTCAAGGTGACCCGTACCTTGAGAGCGATGCGGCACGGACGCAGCGGGTAATTGGCAGGGAGATCGGCGGCAAGGAAAACCTGCTGGTGATGAATGATGAGGCGCATCACGCATACCGAATCCGGCGCGAGGCGCAGGAAGAGGCGGAAGCCGAAGTGACGGATATGTTCGGCGAAGAGGAGGATGCGGAGGAATTTTTTCAGGAGGCGACGATCTGAATAAACGGCCATGACCGTTTTCATAAAGCGCGGGGCAGGTAAAACTCTCATTCACCTTTCGGCGACCCTTTATTTTTTGGCCGGCCGGGGCAGGACACTGAACAAGCCGTCCCCTGGACGATCTGTGCTTTCCGCTTACCGATGCAATCGAGGCCGGGCTCTTCAAGATCCCGCAATTCCTCTGCGCGATCCGACGGGTGCGTTAAGGGCGAAATACTTCCACCTGTGGAAGTGGATACTCGAACAGCTAACCCCGGCGAACGGGGGTGAAGCGTGCAAGCCCGAAGCCCAAAGCGATCATCAAATACACTCACACGCCAATCGCCATGATGGCGGCAATGGGAAAAACCTGCGCTGAGTGGAAGGAGAAATGAGGACGACGACCGGCCGCCGGTCTTCATCATCGTCTGCAAGAATACGAAGATCGCCAAAGTCATTTACGAATGGATAGCGAACGATGTACGGCCTGCGGAATCCCGCCGCTCGCTGTTAAAGGCCTTCACAACACGGAAAACGGGAAGAACCCATCCGCATCGATTCCAAGGTGGTTAGCGAAACGGAAACCGAGAGATCACAAGACGATGAAGCGCTGGATGCGATCACACTGGACACTGTC
This sequence comes from uncultured Fibrobacterota bacterium, assembly GCA_963846695.1. GTDB lineage: Bacteria > Fibrobacterota > Chitinivibrionia > Chitinivibrionales > Chitinispirillaceae > BOG-1184. The sequence goes on from CAWJXL010000015.1 coordinate 105,045, forward strand.
GGCAAGCGGAACTGGCCGGCGGAACCAGCAAGGGAGGCCGGTATATCCAGCTGATTTCGAGGAACTGGCGGAAAAGCTTGGGCGGCCGCTTCGATCCGCCGGGCGGGACATGAGATGCATCGTGAGCGTGGGAATGCTCACCGAGAGGTGGGATTGCACCACGGTGACCGTATCATCGGCATACGGCAAGCATCATCTGGCGAGACTGCTGTGCGAGCAGGTGTGGGTCGGGGGGGCACGGTCGAGCTACACGGATTTTGACGAGAACGGCAGGCTCATAGGAACTGTGCGAAGATCATCGGGGGGGGAAACGAAGTGGTGCCTCGCCGAACCTGCCGCCGGCGCACCGCCGAAAGAGAAGAAAAACCACTGTGCATGCGATGCCGAGAAGGAGCGGTTTGCAATCACCTTTCCGCGTGTCGAGGGGTACACGAGGATGATCCGAAGCCGGGTAACGATAGATTGGAATGAGCTCACAACCTGCGGCTTAATACAACAAATACTCCGCGGGAAGGGAAGTGAAGGCAACCTTACACAAGCAATGAGGGGCACCCTTCAAAAAGGTCTGGAAACTAAACTTGCTTGACGCTCAATCCCTACCGGAAAGGGCTTCGAGAGCAGCAATTCGCCTTCTCAATAGCATTGGACATCACGAAGGAGTTCCAATCACATCAAAAAGGACAGATGCCGAATCCATGCAATTTTTCCTCAGATATTCAAAATAGCAATGAAATATTTGCATGAAAAGGTTGTGCCGGTACGCCTGCAAAGCGGGTTGACGTATTCATGGCGGCTTGCCTCGGGTATGCGGTGGAGCAATTGTCTCAGGCGATCCAGCCCGAATATCAACCAGTGAATGAAGCGCGGAAGTGCCGATTTACGAGAAGCACCCGAGAGCCGGGATCGACGGCGGAAGTGGACATATTGACCACGCGAGACGTCTGGCCGAGAAATCAGCAGCCACCTGAACTACATTCATTTCAAAAAATCGAAGAAGTGGGAGCGATCAGCCTCCGTATTTTATCGACACGCATCCTGCGTGGAATCGTTTGTAAAAAACGCAGGACTCGGCTTTGCGATCCCCTATTTCAAGTAACGGCCAGCAGCGGTCACTATATACCGGATTTCATCGTCAGGATGAAGGCAGGAACAGTAGCACACGGACATGGCAGAACGCCATTGAATCGTTGATCACGCGCAGCCAAATCAGCATCGCTGGAAAACTGCCGCGAAAGACAAGGCGCTGGCCGTGTTGCTGCCGCAGGCCATCATCGAAAGCAAGGGCGAAGCGATTCTGAAAGTCCATGGGAAGCGTCTCGACCAATGTTTATCTCCAGCGGTTGCACGATTTCTGCGTGGACATGAACTGGCTACCATGGCCGCTGGTGGGAAAATGCCAGTGAGGCCCACCGTGGAGTTCAAAG
>CAWJXL010000016.1:0-122828 GCA_963846695.1 uncultured Fibrobacterota bacterium
CAGCTGTCTCGAACGACCTTAAAACCATCGAGATAAACAACGCGCCGCAAAATTCACCTGAAGCCGGGTTTCTGTCCTCGCTTTTCCCGAATATTTCTGACCGGCGATTGCTCCGTTTTATTTCACTGCTCGCGGTGGAAACAAATTTTATTCACCCAGCTGTAAAAAAAATTGCGTCCGAAGCATGCCTTTCTTATCCCCGCATATGGGCAATATGCAAAAAACAAACCGGGCATTCTGTATTTGAGGTCGCTAAAATAATCGCGATTGAAAAAGCAAAACATGCCTTGCTTAATTCGGACAAAACCATCTCGGAAATATCATATTCTTTTGGTTTTCGCGGACTCTCTCATTTCAGCCGGGAATTCAAGATATTTGAAGGGATATCGCCGAGTAAATATCGCAGCAGCAGATCAATTGTTGGACGAGGTGATTAATTCAATCATGTCGTATAAACTTAATCACATGAGTCAAAAGAACAATCATTCAGTATTCAGTACCCCCTTGTTAAATATGCGATTTTAATTTGTGAATAATAAATCTTCTACCACTTTCAAAAAGGAGAACCTATGGAAAGCGCAACCTCGAAGGACATGGCGGATGTTGTACGGATTCACGAGCCCAGTATTGAGCGCAACATTGGTAAGAGCAAACTTCTGAAACTGCTTGCGTATGTGCCGGTTGAAGTTACTATCAATGACATCGCCGTTTCCATTACGAAAAAATTCGTCGAGTTTTCTGTTACACTGGAAATGGGCGGACTTTCCGAGATTATGACCTTGAGAATTGCTAAGAGCAAGAAGAAGTAAATCATATTTCAGCGCGGGGGGAGTCGCTCATTTTAACGAGGCTCTCCCAATTAGCCTTAAAACAAAATGCGGAGGCGAATTATGGACGAGCAAAATGTTATGGTTGTCGATTTTCTTCCTGGCGGATCTGTTCAGACGCCCGTCGTTGAGTCAAATGACGCCGAAACGCAGCCTGAAGACGAGGGTTTCTGGGAAGCTTGGAGTTGATCCGATAACCTTTCGAAAAATTTCTATATGCTACTTTATAATCAAGAAGCGATTCAATGAAAATACAAGGGGATATGAAGGTTAAAATAAGTTGCAAGGAGGTCAACGAAGGCATGGACCAAGCGTACAGGAACCTGCTCTCGGTGATACTCGAAAACTACGAAAAAATCAAGGCGAACGAAAATGCTGGAAAAGATACTAACCCAAACCCCGATCATCGTACTTCCCTACGGCAGAGTTTCCAGCCAGCGTCAGGAAATTTATTCGCTGAAGGGTCAAGATCAGATTGCGACCAACTGGTGTAAGCAGAATAATTATGTTAAGCTTGAAACAATTATTGAAACCGGATCAGCCGAATCGATTGAAAATCGTCCTGGTATTCTTCGCGCACTTGAGATGGCTCGGCAAAGAGTGTATCACATTCTTTTTGCTGTTGAGCTTTCGCGATTTGCCAGGAAAATGTCTGATGCCATACAAATCATCGATTTATTCCGTGCTCTCGGTATCAAAGTTGCAACCCCATATAAAATATTTGACTTTTCGAATTATAACGATTCCTTTTTGGCTCATATCAATAGTTCTATCGATGAGCTTGAGAGACAGCGGATTCGAGAAAGGTCGGAACGCGGAAGAAGAAAAGCAAAAGAATCGGGCAATTTTATCGGGGAACAATTACCCTATGGTTATACAACATCTCGCATTGAAATTCCGGGGCAGAAACGATATTGCACGAAAATTGTCTTTCACGAAAAACAAAAAGAAGGCTTGCTTAAAATCGTTGAACTCTATGAAGCTGGAATGTCCGGCAAAGAAATTGCGGACGAACTTACTCGTCTTGGCTATGAAACGAAAAACGGCAATAAGGAATGGAACAAAAGTGTTCCAATATCTCTATTAAAAAATTCATGGCTTTATGGCGATGCTACCGCATTCAAAGAAACATCATACAAGGATAAGGGAAAACGCATCTATATCCAACAGTCACCAGATACATGGATTTCTTACAACGTCCCTGCCTTAATATCGAAAGAAAGATGGGACGCTATTCAGCGTATTATGAAGTCCAGAACATTGCGAAGCTCAAAGCAGACGCGATATTCGGAGGATAAAGGTTGGTATCTTTTTCGTGATCTTCTAACGTGCGGAAACTGTCAGAGAGAAAAAGAACTGCGAGGCTTGAAAAAATGCAGTACCCGTATAGGCCATCGAGCGGACGTCTATCGACATGTCGATCGCTTCGGAAACAAAATCAGCGAAGCCAGGTATCCATATTACGTTTGTGTCGGACGGGCTCGCCATGAACGAGAATGGCAATGCATGCTCCCGCAGATGCGCAGTACAATGCTCGATGAGAAACTATGGCAAGAGACACTGAACATTTTGTCTAATCCTACCCTCATACGTGATGCGGTTACTTACAGTAAGCGTGAAACGATAGAAAAGAAAATAGAGTTGGAAGAAAAAATTGAAAAGAAAAAAAAAGAGCTTGAAGAAAAGACTTCTCAGCGAGGTAAGGTCGTGAAGAATTTCCTGACAGCAGATTTCATCGATGAAAAAGATTATAAAAAAATCTTAAAAGAAATCGACGATTCAGCTGCAAAAATTAATAACGAAATAAGTGCCTTAAAAAAAGTTAAAATCTCTGACCCGAAGGAATCAGTATCTCTCGAATCGATAACAAAAGCCTGTGAGGTAATTAAGCAGAGCTTCGGAAAGTATGATTTTAATATGAAGAGAAAAGTAGTGGAAACCTTATACGAACAGATTGTGGTGGACAAGAACTGGTCCGTTACGCTGCACGGGCGTATTCCTCTGTCTCCGGAAGGCATTGAAATTCTTCATGATAAGTTTTCATCGAACTTCCCGTCCACACAGCACGTGATGCCCCTGCCTTCTCAAGAACGTTCTTATTGAATTCCGGGAGTTCGTCGAGAAATAGCACGCCGTGGTGGCTGAGCGACACCTCTCCGGGACGTGGGTAGGAACCGCCACCGATGAGCCCCGCATCGGAGATCGTATGGTGCGGCGACCGGTACGGCCGGGTCGCCAAGAGCGGGGTTTCGGCATCGAGGAGCCCGGCACAGGAGTGAATCTTCGTCGTTTCGAGCGCTTCGTCAAGCGTCAGATCGGGCAGGATAGTTGGCAGGCGGCGCGCGAGCATGGTCTTTCCGGAGCCCGGCGGACCGATCATCATGATGTTGTGCCCGCCGGCAGCCGCCACGAGGAGCGCCCGCTTGATATGCTCCTGCCCCTTGACGTCATGAAAATCAATGGCGTACTGGCGTGCCCTGTTGAACAGGGAGCCAAGATCGGTGCGGTGCGGCTCGATGGCACGGGAGCCTTGCAGGAACTCAAGCGCCTCGGTCAGCGTTGCCACCGGATAGACATTGACCCCCTCGGCGACCGCGGCTTCCATGGCGTTGTCCTTTGGTACGATCATCCCCTTTATACCCCTGTCGCGTGCACAGATGGCCATGGAGAGCATGCCCTTGATCCGCTTCACGCTCCCGTCAAGCGACAATTCACCGACAATGAGGTAGCGTTCCGTATTATCGAGCCGTACCTGCGACGATGCTTCCAGGAGACCGACGGCAATAGGGAGATCGAACGCCGAGCCCTCCTTCTTCACGTCGGCGGGCGCCAGGTTGATCGTGACCTTGCGGCAGGGAAATTCGAAACCGCAGTTCTTGATCGCCGACATCACACGTTCCTTCGACTCCCGCACAGCGCCGTCCGGAAGCCCTACCATGGCAAAGCTCGGGAGCATGTCGGTGATATCGGCTTCGATGTCGATCTCGATCGCCTCGATTCCCATCAAGGCCATTGAGCGAATTTTTGACAGCATGACGCGCACCCCTATTTCATGACAAGGGTCTTTCCATACTCTTTGCCGTCCATTATCAACCGACAGATGAGAACGCCTCTCATAGCGGTTCTTAAATCCAGCGTTGTCCGATTGCCCGTCAGGCGCCAGTCGCCGATCTTCTTTCCATCGATGCCGAAGAGGGAAAAACTCCAGGGCCGATTCGAATTCGGCATGGAGGAGGTGATCGTCAGGGTATGAATGCCGGTCTGCCTAACGATGACTCGCACGGGCGTCTCCTGCGCCTTGCCGGTGGGGAGCACCGAAATGGTGATCGGTATGCGCAGCCAAGTCATGGAGTAGGGCGGCAATGGAACGTTGAACGAACTGCCGGTGGCGATTGACTTTCCGGTAAGGGTCTTGATGGTACTCGCCGCAGGGCTGACGACACCGTTGATGCTGATCGCGGACCGCTCGGGCTGCCATGACCCAGCGCTCCCGGATGTCAGCATGGTCCATTGCTCTCCGGCGGCACCGACACCGGCAACGCCCTGGATGGCGATCTGGGCGGTATCGGTGGTGCTGTCAACGGCATTGTTCACAAGGAACATTGTCAGGTTACCCATGGTATCCTTTGCCGCCCACGCCCGCATCCGGGTACCGTGCGTTCCGAGCGTCACATTCACGACCTGCTTGCCGTAATGGTAGATAAACATCGGGTGGACATACCCTGTCGGGTTCCCGGCGGCTGAATCATAATAATTGACCTGCCAGGGATTGAATCCGGTGACGCCGAGCCTCGCGAGTTCCATGAGCATCTGCGCTATAGCCCAGGCGCTGATCGTCTGGCCCTGGTTCTGGGTGGCATAGGAACCCGTGCTGTACTCGGTGATGAAATATTGGATTTTGCCCACGTTTGACGAACCGAAATAGGTGCTTACCCATTTATTGATCGTGTCGAACGCGGAGGAGAGCGTATCGATCCAGATACCGGTCGTCATCGTATCTTTGAGGTGGCTGGGGCCGGCGGGGAGCATGTTATATCCGAACATCGTCGAATACTGGTCCATCTGGATATAGGGATAGAAATGCGCGATGAGAAAATCAGGAACGTGGTTCAATTTCGCGATGGTATCGAGGGCGTGGATCGAGAAGTTGCTGAAAAAGGTATCAAAGGGGAACGGCGGCGTAACGATCGCTCCGATTTTTATCGTCGAATCGACCCTTTTCATCGAATCGTAGAAGGCGCAGAACCTGAAGCCGTAATCCGCGCCGGTCGTGTGCCCGGTTTCCCACGGGCCGTAATCCTCGTTGCCGATTTCCCAGTATTTCGCCCCGAGACCTCGCGTAACATTGTAATTCCTGACCCAGGCGGCGGCCTTCGCCTCAGCCTGCTGTTGCGTATGCTGTGTGTTGCGCCAATACCCGGAGAAATTAACGGTGGGCAGCATGACGCCGCCGCCGATGGTGCTCAGCATCGTCAGTCCTTGGGCGTAGGACACGGGAGAGGTGCTGTCCCATGACTGACCATCCGCGGTGGAGCCTCCGGGCCAGCGGAAATACTTCATGCCCGAGGCGATAATCAGGTTATTGAACGCGGTATTGGTGCCGTTCTCGATGGTCTCCCCCACATTCCCATTTGCGCTGTATAATCGGTCGCTGATGACGTGCGTTACGGTCGAGGCGTTGACCGTGACGGAAACATTCAGCGCAGAAAGCGGCTTTACCCCAATAATTAACGCCAAGGAAATGGCCGTTATAAAGAGTTGTTTTTGCAGACGCATAACATTACCTCCTTCATAGTTAAGGTACTCATTGAAAAACCGTATGCTCTGAGGCTGTTTGTGTGAATACGTTTGATTTTAACTATACAAAACTCCTTCCGTAAATGTATGCATAAAAGGCCCTGTCACTTAAGGCCGGATGGCCATGAGACGCATCATATATTCATTAGTCCCAATGGTTAGCCTGCCCGCGAAAATGCCCCGGCCGCCGGGCGTTATGGCCGTCGTTTCTCCAATGCCCACCCTCCAGGTTCCAACCAGCCGTCCCTCCATATTGTAAAGACTAAAGCTTGCCTTTGACGCGCCCCGAGCGAACTCACGGGGAACGCTGATAAACAGCACCCTTCCGCGCTGAATCAGGCAAGGGCCTTGGGGTGAATGCGGAGCGACGACCGATTCATGTATCACAGGAGTCAGGTTGCCCGATGGGGCAAAGGAGTTTACCGTCGCGCTCCCCGAAAGGAGGCCGCTTGAGCTTGCGGTAACCGTGATCAGGCCCGGAGTGTTGTAGCTGGTTTGAACATAAACGGTGGCGATTCCCGCCACGGCTGCGAGAGGGTTCCCGTCGGCCGCAATGATGGCGCCGGGACCGCTCACGGAAAATTGCACGCTGTTGGTCGCGGCAGGCATCAGCGTTCCGTTTGTATCCACAATGGACGCGTACACTACGGCTAGGTCGGAGCCGTCAGCCTGCAGCTTCAAGTTCGCGGTGTCGATGGTCACGGCTATCTTCGCAGCCGCAAGTGGCGTTCTCACCTGGTGACTGGCCTTGACGACCCCGCCGATCAGTCCCTGGGCCAGCAATGTTCCCGCCTGAAAGGAAGGAATACTGAACACGAAGGGCCGATGCTCTAGGCTGTTGATGCTGGGATCGCTCCACGGACCCTTTTTAGCCACCAGTGCGCCGTTGAGGTATAACGCCACCGAGTCGCAGTTGCTGAAGACTTTTAGGGAATCGATGCGGGAGGAGGGTGTCCAGAAACTTGCAATGAACACCATGGATCCAGAGTTTACACCGGGTAAAAATACCGTCGGGTCGCGCTGGCTCTGGAAAAAATAGTAGGAGAACTTCGGCAGGCGGTAGATGTCGACGACACCGCCCGAGCACAGTGAATTGGCGTAACAGGTCATACCGAAATAGTCATCATACACCCACACGGCATCAAAGGAAAGCCACGCGAGCGCCCGATCGGAACTGAGCGCCTGCGAATGGTTCGTGGCCTGGTGATACATGCCGCTCTCCCCGTTGGCGCGCGTCTCATTGCTGGTACTTGTGCAGCCGCCGTATTCCCAATGACCGAATTCCGAGATGCCCCCAGGCTTAGTGGTACTATACGTTCGTCCGCCCTGCTGCACGGCCGCTTGGTATATATCAAGTATATTGTTGGTTTCCTGACCGCAGGTATACATCTGGCTTCCAGGATATTCCGCATGGGCGACCGCCTGCGCGGAATCGCAGAAACTTGCGGGCGGCGTACTCTCGTTATGCACGCTTTCCCACGTAATGACCGAGGGGTGGTTCCGGTAGTAGTGCACCATAGTGCGAAGGTCGCGGACGGAGTTGTTAACGAATATGGGGTGGGAATAGCCTGCGGTAAACCAGTCGCCCACGAGGCTCGCCTCGACCATGATCCCGAGTTTATCGCATGCGTCTAGGAACGCGTGGCTCTGGAGGTAGTGCGAAAGCCGCACGAAGTTGAATCCCGCCTCTTTCAACCGCAGCGCGTCGCGGTACTGGCCCGAGGCGGGAACCGAATACCCGATGCCTCCATAATCCTGGTGGCGGTTCGCGCCCCGGCAGACAATCCGGTTGCCATTGAGCAAAAATCCGCCCGCGCGTGAAAACGAAATGCTCCTGATGCCGATAGTGGTTTTAACCTGATCGGCCGGGCGAAGGCTGTCGTAAACCTGCGACAGCACGGCGTAGAGGTTCGGCGTGCTGGGACTCCACAGCCGCGGATTCGGGACGATAAAGCTCTGCGTAAAGGAAGTGTCCTTTCCGGCGGCTATAGGCATTGTTGAAGAGAGCGTCTGGAGTACCGAGCCGTTCGAATCAATAATCGATGTCTTCAAAACACAGGTATGCGTAGCGGAATATTCGTTGATTACATCGGTTTTCACCTGTACGGTCGCCGACGAGGAGCTTACCGAGGGATAGGTCACAAAAACGCCGCCTCCGGCGACCTTGTTCGCATACACCGCATCGGTGATATGCAACAGGTCGGTTACGTGAAGATTGACATAACGATATAAACCGCTGTAATAATAGAAATCCGGCGCCGTATTGCCCGGGGCGGCATTGGTATCGACCGTATTGTCGAGGCGTATGGCCAGTACGTTTGTCGAGCCGTACTGAAGTGCGCTCGTGATGTCGATAGAATAGGGATTATAGCCGCCCAGATAGCTTAAAATCTGCGTGCCGTTAAGATAGACTTTCGAATCGTACATGGCAGCCTCGACTTCGAGGAAGACTTTCTTCCCTCTGAAGGAGGTGTCGGGGACAAAAGATTTTCGATACCAGGCGGGGCCCACATAGTAGTTGTAATTCGAATGGGTTATCGCGGATTCCAACCGCACCGTATGCGGAAGGCACACCAGATCCCATGAAGTATCGGCAAAGGATGACTGCTGCGCGCCGCTCGGGTCGCCGCGGTAAAACCGCCAGGTATCGCTGAAGGACAAATCCTGCCGGGGAAAAATCTGAGCGCCTGCGTTGGCACCCAGCAGCAGGGTTACCACTAAACCCGCAGTCGCAAGACCACGGACAATGGCGCTGCAGAAAAAAATCATCGCGTTTCATAATTCCGCCTTTCAGCAAATGACGAGATATCTTGCCCGCTAATTGACCAGACCGACCCGGAGAACGGACGCGCCATGCCGGGCAAAGTAAACGCCCCGTTTCAGGCCCCTGAGCGTAAGCTCCATCTGTCCGCCCTGCAGCTTTTCCGTACCGTATTGCATGCCCCAGCACGTCAAAAAGGATTAGGTGACCGGAACCCTTGGCGGTAATGATGTTTCCGTTGCGTTTCAGATCCGGGCTGGGCCGGGTAATTCTGCGCAACGGAGGGTGAAACCGCCGTGGAAGCCGGCTGTCCGTAGGGGATACCGCGGCCCTGGGTGGTAACATACACCCGGCCGTAATAGTCCTCATCGCCGGCGACGTTGTCCATTTCTCCATATTGATGCAGAGAGTCGTTGACTTGCACCCAGGTCTTCCCCTCATCGATGGAACGGAAAACACCAATGACACTATTTACGGTCCCTATGATGTAAACGGCAGGATAGGTTGCGCCAGGAGCGGCCTTGCCGTAACCCACCGAATAGACCTGCGAAACGGTGGAATCTTTCGTTGCATTTGCGCCCGAATTCGAGGAGTGATATAGATTGGCGCCGGCGGCCACCCAGATCTCTCCTTCCATGCCGAAAACGGCGCTGGCTCGGCCGCTGCCCGAAAGGCCCGTGGTCGCGGCGGTGAAATTGACCGCGGCGTTGGTACTTGCGTACAGGGTGCCGCCTGAAAAGGCGTAGAATTTGTTCGGGTTGACACGGTCGGAACAGATTCTCGCGCCGCTCGGCAGACCGGTACACGCCTTCCAGGTTTTTCCTGAATCCCTGGAGTAACTCTCCGTCGCTATGAACGTTGAACCGTCGGCCGAAACCGCCACGGTGCCTGAACCACCGCTGCCGAATGCTTTCCAAGTCAACCCGTTATCGAATGAACAGCCATCGCCGCCTGATCCGTTATCGACCACAATGTTGGGATTGAGCCCCGCGAAATCGACGCTTCCGCCGTTGGTTTGCGTAGGGTTGGTAACCATGCCGTGAATCGAAGGGGTGTCGAGGCTGTCCGTGGGAAATCGCTGTATTCCGACATCGCCGCAGCTCATAAAGAGCGCTTTTTTCACCGAACTCGTCAAATCCATGCCCACGGTTTCTTCGAAATTTTTATCGGTAAAGCTCCAGACGATATTGCCGACAACGGAGGTATCGGCATTGGTGGTGCACCAGATGCCCTGCCCGGTAACATAAAACACCCGGTTCTCGTTGAACGGATCGACCTGAATGTCGCCCGCCCATCCGCTGAAACTGACGTTGGTACCGGAGCAGGGCGTCCTGCCGAAACAGAGATACTCTGCGCCTTCCAGATTGTGCTGTGCGCTTCCGTGCCGATTCCCGTCCAGCTCGTGCCGCCGTTGGTGGTGCGGTAGATTTCATCGGGATTCCACCAGTCGATGGTCGAGCAAACCGCATAGTTCGAGTCCGTTGCCGAGACGCTGACGCCGCCGATGCCGCCACCGTGCCCGGAAGGATTGACGTTTGTCCATGTGCCGGTTACCGGAGCGTACTTCCAGACGGCGCCGCTCGAGGAATTGCTCGGCGGAGGGCCATTGTTATAGGCTAACCACAAGACGTGGTTCACGGCGAACGTCGCATGGATCGGCATCTGGCCGGTCGGAACCTCCAGTCCCGGCCACGAGCGCCCACGTCGCGCCGGAATCGACGGAACGGTAGAGATTGCTTCCCGCGGCGGTGGCTATCACCCCGACATAGATCGTCGACGAGCCCTTGCCGGCCGTGCCGCTTGTCTTATCGAAAACAATGAAGCTCAGACCATAATTGGTGTTTCCAGTCACTGGAAAGCTGGTCACTTTGTTCCAGGCGGCCCCGGCGTTGATGCTCTTCCAGAGACCGGTCGTCCGCGATCCGAAATAGAGGACATTCGTGTTGTTCGGATCGACCATGAGCCGTTCTCCCGCCGAACGACCGTCGCTGTTGCCTCCCATGGGAGCAGCAATGGTGTACCACGTCCAGTTGGTTCCGCGATTGGTTGATTTTATAATTGCACCGTTGCTGGTGGTATAGGTCCCGACCGCCATATACACGACATTCGAATCCACCGGGTCGGCGGCGATGGCCTCCACGCCGATGTACGCCATTTGCGCCCTGGAGAGCCAGTCCATCATCGGGATCCAGCTCCCATGCGCGTCGTCCCATCGATAGGCGGTGGCCATGTCGGTGCGAGCGTAGAGTATGCCCTTCTTCACAGGGCTGAAAACGAGTCCGGGTACAAACCCGCCGCCCCGGAGGCCGACATTTTGCCACTGGTACGTTCCGGGCTGGGCGAAGATGCCGAAGAGAAAAGCGGACAACATCAGGCATGGAATAAATTTGGCGGCTGCTTTCAGCGGTTTCATGGTGCACCACCTTTCTGAAGGTTATGGAATAAAAACTTTCATGCTCTCATTGACAGTCGGGCCCTGGATTCGGAGAAAGCAGACACCCATTGCAACGGCGGAGTACGGAATCAGATAGTCTGCCGGATGTGCGCCGGAGTAACGGGCTATGAGCTTTCCGTCAAGGCGTATCAGATTAATCGAATAGCGCCCGCTGAAGGGAACATGGATCGACAACGCATGCATTGTTGTCATTAACCTGACGGATTCCCCGGCTTTCAGGCTCATGCAGTCGGCCTGGCCGCGAAAAACCGCGGTCGGTGTTACCACTGCGGAATCCAGATACCCCGCAAACACTCCCTGCGCGTTGTAGAGCGCAAGCGCCAGCGAGACCGCATTTGCCGGTACCGTGAGCGTGTTATGGTAAACGAAAGAATCGACCGGGGAAACTGAATAGCTGTCGGCAACGGCCAATGCAGCTCCGGCGGCGTTTTTAAAAACCGATTTCACCGTCCCGTTATAAAACACGCCGTAGGTTCCCGATACCACGGCGGTGTCATGGGATTGTTTGACCGACAATCTGTGCGTGATCAATCCCGAATTGTTTACCGCAAGGACCGGTCCAAACGACCGCGCCTCGTACCAGTCTTCGGCAAACTGTATCGAATCGTTCGTTGCTATTCTGGAAAGGGGTCCGAGGACCTCGTCTTCCAGGAAGGGATTCGTTCCATCCGTGTAAACTTCAACCGACGAGCCGCTGTCGGGATAGGTCTGCCCCGTCACATACTTAAAGGTCTTTGCGTAAGCGTGGCCGTCGAGCCGGTTGACATAACATATCCATCCGCCCACACAGTCGGCACCGATCTTCGCCCCTTTTCTCTTGAACTGGACGCCCATGATACCCGGCGCGATGTTCCGTTTCCATTGTGTCGTGTCCGTGCCCTGCAGTTGGGCATACCCCCGCCCTTTGCCCATGGTGCTTGCGGGATTGAGAGGAAAGTAAACCCAGATATCGGTGGTATCGAGTTTGCCGTTGTTCTGGCATGCGCATTCCGCATCGTCCCATATGCCGTGCGGGGTGGTGTCGGTCTGGATATGGTTACTGTCATTCACCAGCGTCGCCAGCACCTTGACATGCGAAGAGGCCTTATACAGCGTGATGGTCCTTTTGTATTGCAAGCCTTTCAGGGTCGTGTAATTGGACGTGGTTTCGACGCCGCTTTGCAGATAGATCACTCCGAAGTCGGCGGTGTTCGCCGCAACGGTGCAGGCATATGGTTTCCAATCGAGAATGGGGGAAGGGGGCCATGGAAAACTGGACTGCGGCGAAACCAGCGTGCGGTAGCCGCCGAAAAGCGAATCACCGGTCGGAACCTTCCCTTTATTGGCGCTGTCTACAAAGAGCGTCGTGGAAGTAGTTGCCAGGTCGAATTGCATAAGATGGCCTCCGACGAGGGGGACCGCCGCAAGGGTCACGATTGAATCCTGCATGACGTATTCTGAATCCCATCCCGCTCCCAAGGAGTCATAATTCGATACTTTTGCAACCGATACATAGTAGGGCGCTGCCGTCGCAAGGGTTGCAACTGCCAACATTCCCGTAAGAACCATGCCTGCGCAGTTCATCGAAACACCTCCGTTGGACCGGATGTTCGCCCGGCATACCGCCATTTATTAATCACCATGAATATCGATCGCAATTCCCACCGGCCCATGAATCATTACCGACCGCAGGGATGGCGCGCCGGCATCAACATGCGATTTTTCGGTGAAAACCATTGTTTGCAAATCAATAAAATAGGCAAAAAATGCACCTTAATAAGGGATATGCCACTCGTTTGTTTATTTAACTGATTTTCTTTATATTTCATGCTCCGCGTCCCCGCTGCGTCTTTCGCAGCTATTCCACTGTCTATGCATTCTTTTCAGGTCTTCGAAGCTATACAACGCGGCCGTGGAATTTTTTGACCACGAAAGGTCTATTGATGAAGAGAAGTCGTTGGATAGTGCGATGTTTGGAAGTGGAGCGCTGCTTAAGGAACGTGCGTTTGAAGTGGCGATGGGGCTTTAAATTGAGGAAGGAGCAGTGACTAAACCTGTTCCTTCCTTCAGTGAAGGTATTATTGGTTAGCAAGGCTTCGCTGAAATCACATCCACCTGGCAAAAACCCTGCATTACGCTTTGTCGACAAGCTTTAGCTTACAAGATATTTCATCTTTATTGCTTCCCACTCCTTCTTGATATTATCGCGCAAACCCCGAGATGGATGCGGGATGCACCAAATAAATGTTGATGGAAATTCCTCATAAAAAAACAACTTCTCTCCCTCCATAAATTTCCGGCTCTCAAAAGGAGGCAGCCAAGACCAATACATTTTTGATTCACCCCACACTATAACAATTTTTGGATTTAGTATGGTCAGTGTTTCAAAAAAGGCATTACGAGATTTCTCAATAAGTTCCGCCGTAATAAACTTTTTATCCGCAGCATTCACGCCAACCACCTCTTGGAAAAAATTGTAAAACGCCAATTCTTCCCAAATATAGTCAGAATCATGATACCTCTCACCGGTGATCATTGCAGCTGTAAAGCGCTGGCCCCTGAACCACCGACGCCATCTCCCTTCCGAAACAGCCGCGAGTAAGGCATCATCAAAAACATCTAATGTCAAATCACGCTGGCTATTTTGCTCCTGTGCGCCGAAATGCGACTCTCCTAATACAAGGATTTTATTCTTTGTTTCAAAATATTTTTGTCCTACATAGGGTAAAAATTTTATGAGCTTACTGGCCTTAAGTTTTTCTTCTATTTCCTGGTACATGCTTTTCTCCTTATTAACTATTTATAAAGTAGCATCCCGTCAGCTCTGTTGCGGTGTAGTTCATTGGCAAGATTCGACTAAAAACTCAAAGTGGCTTCGCCACAATTTGTTAAATCTTCTTTACCTTGCAGGCTGATGTTTTTTGGTGAAGCTTTTTGAGCAAGAGCTGGATGTCAAGATCGAAAGACTTCCATACTGACTTCCACAAAGCTTGCAAGTGTATTGAGCTTTTTCGCTTCCTTCATACAAGGTGTGTTGCTTACCATTCGGGTTTTTCGAGCAAGAGCTTGAGGTCAAGATCGCTATGCTTGTATACTTGCTCCCGCACCACTCACAATAACAGTTTGCCATTTTCATTCTCCTTTGATCTGTTGTGCTTTGCTTTTGTTGGTTTTCTGCTTCCCCGTTTGCGCGCAATACGCTCTTCCACAACCTTACAAGTTTCATTCGAATTGTAACATTTTATATTCCTTACCCTCGCGTAGCAATATAATTCCCGCCCTACCGTAAAGCACATCAAGCCCTCAGCCCTGGAGATAAAAAACAACCCACCACAAAGCACTCGATTCTGCCTCATCTATTTTGAAGACAGCGGCGGTAAAAGGCCAATGCTGTGGCTTTTTGAAAATAACTGCCCTATTCAAGATACATTGCCAATATTATTATCATCGTTCACATCGAATAGCAAGGCCATTGCTGATAAAAAGAACTATCCCGGACAGAAACTATTTATCAGATAATCTTCTTAAAGTATTTTCATAGGTTGAAATCAGTGTTCGTAAGGGGTCTGCCCCATGATAAAAAGCAGCTGAATCACAACCATAATGCCGCTTATCTGATGCGCGAGTAGTGCGCTTTAAAAACCAGGCAATAGTCAAAACCTCTGCGTCTTTTATCTTAAATTTACCATAAATTGGATATTTTACCTGGAATCCTCCATTTAAACCCGAAAAATAGCCATCCTTCTGAGGCTACCTTGCTTTATTTCGTGAATATAGGTCATTTTTCAATTTGCTGTCAATAAAAAATGCCGTTAAATTGGCTTCTGTGGTCGTAACACATCCTCTCGATGCATAAATTGCAATGTTTGCCCATTTTTGTCGACACCTCTCCCATCGGTATTTCAGTTGTATTCGGGTATTTCTGTTATCCGGAAGGCGAAGGACAAAGACGGCTTATCTTGTTCATGATGCCTCGCCATATCCATTCTTTGATACTCACCTCGGCCAGCAGCATGTGGTAATACCGGGCATGCTTTATCAATCTCCCACCGATTTTTATCAGCTTCAATTGTATGGTCCTCAAGGACCAATCCTTTATCACTTCAGGTAATGCCAGTGTCCTGAAAATGTTCCCAAGGTTATATGCCATTATGAACAGTTTCAGCCTGACTTCGTTCTCCTCAAATCCTTGACAGCTGAGCCTTGTCCAGTTCAGAGCATATTTTCCCTCTTTTATCCATTGTTCACAGGTGCCCCTCTTGTTGTAGAACTTCACCACCCGGCTCTTATTCCATTTCAGACTGGTTACTATGTATCCTATCCGAGGGAATAATTCTCCCTCATGATGTTCTATCTTTGAAACTATTCTCCGTTCCTTTTCCCATGTGTCAGCACCATACCTGAAACTTACATATTTTATAACCGGCCTATTGCTCGGTCTTCCAACAGGCCTCTTTGCAAATTCCGCAATTTTCTCCCACAATTTATTGTTCTCTTTTATCCGTATCGCATAATCTACCTGGTACTCTTCACATAACTCAAACAACCCCGGTATTGCAAATGCGGCGTCTCCGCGTAATTTTACGGTCATACCCTTCGCAGTATAATACCGGAAGAGGGGCTCCAGAAATTCCTTCCAACCGTCTGCACTGTGCACATGACCAGGCCTCAACTTCACCTTCAGACATTCCCCGTAATGATTGAATACGAACAACGGATGATAACACTTTAAACCAAAATGCCCGTTATAACTTGATAATTCCTGTTCCCCATACACCGGACTCTCAGAACTGTCTATGTCCAGCAATATCTCCTTGTTCCTTCGCACAGAATCTACTTTTTCTATCCACTTTGCCGTTATTTCGTCCAGTTTGTTCAGGTTTTTTCTGCCCAGCAGTATCTCCTTCTCAAATCTTCCTATGGTCGTCTCGCCTGCACCTGCTCTTTCCAGTGCCCGTTCCCCGATTACCGCTCTCATACCGGGGTCTTTCCTTAAGCCCTCTGCATCATTGGTGTCTTCATACCCTCCAAGCCTTGAGTATACCGATTGCCGCAGCAACCCTATCATTTCATGCTGAATATTTTTCCCGTGTCTACTGTCTTTAAGGTATTCTTCTGCAATTTCTGTCAATCCAAGCTTCTCATCCATTTCCCGTATCGCTACCAATCCGCCATCAGATGTTACTTGCGCTCCCTTGAAATTTATCCTTAACTTCTTATTGAATTTAACACAAAAACAATTGTTTTTGCTTTCACCCATTGGGTTCCCCTTTTATTAGCCACTTATTGACAATAATATAGGTGAAAATAGGGCTTTTTGCAACATATTTCTTCAAATATTTCCGTTCCATTTGGAGTATCCGGGTTTAAAATAGGTTCGGCAGAGGTTTTAGATTCAAAGGATTTATCGGCACTACATTGTTCAATAATATATCGCTTTATTTATTAAGCGAAATGATCTATGCAACCCTTTTCTCCCCATTATGCCGAATAATCTCTTTAAAAATATGTTTTATACATGATTGTTTATTTAACTTATTATTTTTAAGGCTGTTATAGCAATTAATAATTACACATACCGATGAACTGACATATATTTTATACACTTTCGAGGTTTTTTTACTATATTAGCTATAAAGTTACGGGCGTGTCACTTCCATAGATCCATGTTAAGGGAAAGAGGAAAGTTCTGTTCCTCCGTGTATGCCTACGTTATGAAAGGAGGTGAAATGAGGACAAAGTTTCCAACGGTGAAATCGAATACCTGCCTGCAGACGCCGATTGCCTGAGAAAGATCGGTAAGGAATGGTAATTGTATGTCAACTTGATACTGTAAACAGCAAAAGGGGGGAATGTCATGCTACGCACATTACTGGTTAGTCTGTCAATAATTACCGGAGCGGTGTTCGCCGCGAACGCCGGGACGGTAAGCGGTACGGTATCAGCCAATGCCGCCGCTGGAGGAGCGCCAATCGCGGGAGCCATCGTTACCCTGACGCCGACCGCAGCGGGCGGAACGACCTATATCGACACCACCAATGCCACCGGCGCCTACAGCTTCACTGCCGTAGCGGCCGGCGCTTACCGGATTTCCGCAGCGGCGACCGGCTATACGACCTCGACGCCTGCGGCCATTGCGGTGACGGCAACGAGCACCACCACGAGAAATATCACCCTGGCGGCAGCGCCTGCCGGAGTAACGGTTTCCGGTACTGTGACCGATGCGAGTAACAGCGCAGTCATCGACGGCGCAGAAGTGTATTTGCGGACCGGGGCCACGACGGCGGTGGTTGAATCCACCACTACCGCCGCTGGTGCCTATTCATTCACCGGAGTCCAAGCGGGAGAGTACAATCTGAATGTCTCGGCTACAGGATATACAACGTATACGTCAGCCGAGTTTGCCGTTGCCGCCGCGAATGTTACCAGGAACATCGCCCTGAATGAAGTCGGTACGGGGGTGACGGTTTCCGGAACCGTGACAAACGCAACTACCAGCGCTGCGATTGTCGGCGCGGTCGTGCGTCTGGAGAACTCAGCGACGGACGCGGTGGTTGAATCCACAACCACGATCGCGGGAGGCGCCTATACGCTTACTACCGTCGCGGCAGGAGAGTACATTCTCCATGCCACGGCGACCGGATATACGGCTTATACCTCGGCTGCGTTTGCCGTCGCAGCCGCGAATCTTACCCGGAATTTCACCATGACTCCTGCAACGGCAGTGACGGTTTCCGGTACGGTGACCAATGCGACTTCCGGCGCCGCGATTGTCGGCGCAGTCGTACGTCTGGAGAACTCAACGACGGACGCGGTGGTTGAATCCACGACCACGGTCGCGGGAGGCGCGTATTCGCTCACCGGTGTCGCGGCGGGTGAGTACATTCTTAATGCCACGGCAACCGGGTATGTGACTTATACGTCGGCAGCGTTTGCCGTCGCAGCCGCGAATCTTACCCGCAATTTCACAATGACTGCTGCAGTACCTGTGACGGTATCCGGGTACGTGACCGACTCGGTTACCGGCGCTGCGATCGTCGGCGCATCCGTAAAACTTGAGAGCGGAACTACCGTGATTGATTCCACGACCACGATCGGCGGGGGCGCCTATACGCTCACCGGTGTCACGGCGGGAACGTACAGTCTGGTCATTTCCACTTCCGGGTATACGATAAAAACGACACCCTTGACTGTTACAGGGGCGAACATAACCGGTGAAAACATCCGTATCGTCAAATCTGCAACGGCGGTTATTCCCGTTGCCGAATCGGGTAATGTTGCCCGACCGGACTTCACCCTGACGACGACGGGGGTTCTCCGTTTGGCGAATTTTTCGAAGGGAGGGCTCGTCACGCTCTTCTCGGTGGATGGAAAACTCGTGTATCGCAGGACGTTTGACGCTCTGGAGAACGCCGTGGCGCTGCCGCACGGCATCGTTCATTCCGGAAACGCCTACATCGTTTCCATCACGCAGGATAAAGCAGTGTATCGTAAGCAGGTTACGCTATACTAACCTTGTACCGGCCTGTCCCGGCTTCAGCCGGAGCTGGCCCCTTCTTCCTTTATTATATATTATATTGCTTCCCGCTTTGATTGCACGGGTTTAGCAGGAATCAGGGCTGTTGTCGCACCTAAAATGTGCATACTGACACTGCCAGTTGCGCAATATATATTCCTTTACGGTAAAGACACTGGACTTTGAACCGGCAGGAACATTGCGCAGATATCGGAAGAGGGACAGCGGAATGCTGTCTCCGCCAAAGCTCCTTCCTAAAGATCTCCCCCTTCACACTATCCATCTTTTTTCCGCAAGGAGAAGCATTATGGCAATGGCGAATCGGGATATCATGGCGGCCGCACGGTCGCGGCTTACGGGCAAATGGGGCATTGCAATCCCTATCGTTCTCATTTATTCCGTGATTTGCCTCGTGCTTGGGGCCGTCCCAGTCGCCGGAATCATTGCCGGCCTGGTCCTTGGAGGGGCGCTCATGTTCGGCCTCAATTCTTCGTTCCTCGGGATCGTACAGGGCAAAGAGGTCAAGGTCGGCAACTTCTTCGATGGGTTCTCATCCTTCGGAAACAGTTGCATCGCCTACCTTCTGATGTGTCTGTTCATAGTGCTTTGGTCCCTTCTCCTAATTGTCCCCGGCATCATCGCTGCATTGTCTTATTCCATGACCTTTTTCATCCTGTCGGAAAACCGGGAGCTTACCGGTTCGGAAGCGATACGCAGGAGCAAGGAGATGATGGCGGGAAACAAGGGGAAACTCTTCTGCCTGTGGTGCCGTTTCATCGGATGGTCCCTTCTCGGTTTCATCACGCTCGGAATTGGCCTCCTGTGGATCGGGCCTTACCTCATGACCAGCCTTGCGAAATTCTATGAAGATATAAAGCAACCCGCAGCAGTAGCGACCGTGGAGCCTATTCCGCAGTAGGTGAAAAAATAGAAAAGAGTAAAAGCAAAGGACTGATCCCCCGCTTCGCGCCCCACTTATCAAGGAGTGATTAAAGAGGGGATTTCTTTTCGCCGGAGTTGCACTTACTTTACTTTTTAGGTAGATAGGAACGCCCAAATGTTTTTACTTATCTTCCCATCAATGCCGTATCTCAAACCCCTTCTCGTCTCCTTCAAGCGGCATGTCGAAGCTCAGCACTCCGAAAACATGGGAAAGCGGCGTGCCTTTTTCGAGCTCGGCCAGGAAGGCCTCGATATCCTGTACCGCGCCCTGCGCTTCAAGCTCTACATTGCCATCCGGCATGTTGCAGACCCACCCGGTAATCCGGAATCGCGCAGCTTCGAACCGGACAAAATAGCGGAACCCCACGCCCTGCACCCGTCCCGTAACCGTGGCGCCGATCCGTTTGCGCTTTTCTGATGATAATGGGTTCACCGCGTCTCTCCCTGTATTTCTCAGCGTCGCGAGAAGAAATTCAGGATTATCGTCAGGAGGATACTCAGGAGAATGGAGGTTGCTATAGGAAAATAGATCCGGAAGCGACCCGAGCCGAAGTGCAGGTCGCCGGGAAGGCGGAAGAGTTGAATTTTATCCGCGAACATGAACGCTGCGCCGATGACTATGGCGACCACCCCAGCTAGAATGAGAAACCGCCCTGTTTCGGTCCAGTTCATAGGCAAACCCTCCGTCTTCCGGAATTTACTGTTCAGTTCGTCCGTTGTTTCCCGCGCCGCCAAAAATGTCCTGCTGGAGCGACGGAGGTTTCGGCGGCTTGAGCCCGAAGTACCGGTAGGTCTTTGCCGTAACCTCGCGCCCGCGCGGCGTACGTTTGAGAAAGCCAGCCTGGATGAGAAACGGTTCGTACACCTCTTCGATCGTATCCGGCTCCTCTCCCACCACGACCGCGATGGTAGTGACACCGACCGGCCCGCCGCCGTAATGTTCGATGATCGAGCCGAGAATGTTGCGATCCATTTCGTCAAGTCCATTAGGGTCAACGCCGAGCATATCGAGCGTCTGCGTGATGACCGGCATGGTGATCCTGCCATCTCCCTTCACTTCAGCGACATCGCGGCAGCGCCGGAGCAGGCGGTTGACGATGCGCGGCGTTCCGCGCGCGCGCCTGCCGAGTTCCGCAGCAGCCTCTCCGTCGCAATGCACCCCGAAAAGCGCGGCGGAGCGCAGTGCAATTCGCCGCAGCTCGTCCGCTGTATAGTAGTTGAGGCGACAGATGTAGCCGAACCGGCCATGCAGCGGCGAAGTAAGCATGCCAGCGCGCGTGGTAGCGCCGACGAGCGTGAACGGCTTGAGCGTAAGCCGGATCGAGCGGGATGCCGGTCCTTCACCAATAGAAATATCGAAAACGAAGTCCTCCATGGCCGGGTAAAGCGATTCCTCGACGACGTGGTTGAGCCGGTGGATTTCGTCAATGAAGAGAATCTCCCGCTCGGCGAGGTTGGTCAGGTTGCCGGCGAGATCGCCCTTCTTTTCGAGTACCGGGCCCGATGTGGTGAGAATACTGACCCCCAGTTCGTTGGCGAGGATGCGGGAGAGCGTGGTTTTGCCGAGTCCAGGCGGCCCGCAGAAGAGAATATGGTCGAGTGCCTCGCCCCGCCGACGCGCCGCCTCGACAAAGACGCCGAGGTTCTCCTTGATCGCCTCCTGCCCGATGAAGTCGGAAAAATGCTCGGGCCGCAGGGTCGCGTCAAGGCGATCCTCCTCGTCATGCGGCGTGCCGGAAACGATTCTGTCGGATTCGTCCATTGTTAAATCACCTGCAACGCCTTCCTGATCCATTCCTCGATCAGCATTTCCTTGTCGCCGGCAACCTCACGGACGCGTTCGATCGCCCTGACAACTTGCTTTTCGTTATACCCGAGCGAGAGGAGCGCCTCGCACGCCTCGTTGCCGGCGCCGCGCAGGGCAACACCACGGCGGGCGCCGGGAATCGCGCTCGCCGTACCCGCTTCAAAGGGTCCGGCTCTGATCTTGCCGTGAAGCTCCATGATGAGCCGCTCCGCGGTTTTTGCGCCCACGCCCGGAATTTTCGTGAGCCGCGAGGGGTCGCCGACCGCGAGGCACTTCACGAATTCTTCGGGGGATATTTTCGACAGAATGCCCATGGCAGTCTTGGGGCCGATAGAACTGACACCGATAAGCTGCCGGAAGATCTCCCGTTCGGCCCTTGTCAGGAAACCGTAAAGCTTCTGGGTATCTTCCCGCACATGGAAGTGCGTGAAGAGCTTCGCTTCGTTGCCGACCGGTGGCAGTTTTTCGTAGGTGGAAAGTGTGATAAGCAGTTCATAGCCCACGCCGTTCGCCTCGATCGAGGCCATGGTGAACTCCTTCTCCGCTACGATGCCCCGGATAAAATCGATCATGAATCACCTCTCCGTTGCGTCAGCGTCATCCCTGCTTCGAGGGCGATCGAACGCGCGCCACTGTGGTAAAAATCGCACACCGCAACCCCGAGTGCGTCGAAGGCATCGCTTGGCTTCGCCGCGCTTCCCAGGGAGAGGATCATGCGGATCATGTACTCCACCTGGGATTTTTCCGCGCCGCCGTTGCCGGTAATCGCCTTCTTGATCGCACGCGGTGAATACTCCGCGATGTCCGCCCCCGCCTTGACAGCAGCGAGCATAAGCACTCCCCGGGCATGGCCAAGCAGCAGCGTCGTATGGACGTTCTTGGCGTAGAACGCCTGCTCGATGGCAACCCGCTCGGGCCGGTAACGTGCAATATACCCCCCGATCCCGTCGTAAATGGCAAGGAGGCGCTCGCCGAGGGGCGCATCAGCCCGGGTCGTAATGATCCCCCAATCGACCCGTGATACCGCGTTGTCGCGGGCCTCGATCACGCCGAAGCCCGTGGTTGCCGTTCCCGGATCGATGCCGAAGATGATCATTGCGGACCCGATTACTGTTCTTTCGCCAGTTTCGCCATGGTCTCTTCGCTCATGTCGAAATTGCTGTACACATGCTGCGTATCGTCAAGCTCATCGAGCGCGTCAAGCAGCCGCAGCACCTTTGCAGCGTTGTCGCCCTCAACGGTCACCGGGTTATCGGCGAGTTTCATGATTTCGGCCGAGGATACCTTCACTTTTGCCTTTTCGATCGCCAAGCGGACCGCTTCGAACGCATCGTGTGAGGTAGTTATTTCGAACCCATCCTCCTGCACCGACAGGTCCTCGGCGCCAGCATCGAGCGCCACTTCCATGAGATTATCTTCGGCCACGGCCTCCTTCGGAACACGGATGACACCCTTGGATTTAAACATCCAAGAAACGGAGTTGGTCTGGCCGAGATTACCGCCGTGCTTGGTAAGCGTGTGGCGCACTTCGGCAACGGTCCGGTTGCGGTTATCGGTCAGGCATTCGATCATGATCGCAATCCCGCCCGGACCATACCCTTCGAATATTATTTCCTCATAGGATACTCCTTCGAGCTGGCCGGTTCCCTTCTGGATCGCATTGTCAATATTTTTGCCCGGCATATTGGCCGTGCGTGCGCTTGAAACCGCGGAGCGCAGACGCGGGTTGGCATTGATATCGCCGCCGCCCATGCGGGCAGCAACGGTTATTTCCCTGATGAGCCGGTTGAACAACTTTCCGCGCGCGGCATCGGTTTTTCCCTTGGAGCGTTTAATCGTCGCCCATTTAGAATGTCCTGACATGCGAATCTCACTTTCGACAATGGCCTCTATCCGGTATCGCCCCATGGGGCGTTGGCATCTCACTCTGGTCATGACGCAACGGTCACATTCGATCCAGCCGCTTCGGCAAAGGGACGTCCGGAGGATGGTAAAGCACCCCTAGGGCGATGCCTGCCCTCTCACACTGGTTTTTCATGCGGCCACCTTAACGGTAGATGGTGTAGTCAGCTTCTCCAAGGAAACCGTTTCGATGGAAGGCACTTCGGATCCGAGGAAGAGGGCGGCCAGTTCCTTGAATCGAGGAGTTAGATCGGTCACGAGAAACCGGCTGGCCGCAAGTCCGCCGATCTTGTCTGATGAAAAACCTCCGAGTGACTTCATGATGTCAAGCGCTTCCCGTGCTGTCCAGAGCGCGCTGTCAAGCAGATGCGTGCGCGTCCCCACCATCTCCTGGATGGTCTGCATAAGCAAGGGGTAGTGCGTGCATCCAAGTATAATGCAATCGACGCCCGAATCGAGGAGTTCGGCAAGATAATATTGCACGGCATGGCGCGTGATTTCGTGGTCCAGCAGACCCTCCTCGACGAGCGGGACGAAAAGAGGGCATGCCTTGCTGTACACATTTATGAAAGGGTCGATGGCCTGGATCGCGCGGGTGTAGGCACCGGTACGGATCGTCGCCGCAGTCCCGATGACGCCGACTTTACGCACTACTGTGCGCCGGACCGCCGCCCGCGCTCCGGGCGACACCACGCCGATCACGGGAATATCCTTGCTGTTTGCAGCAATGTAATCGAGCGCAACGGACGAAACCGTATTGCATGCTACGACGAGCAGCTTGACATCGAGGTCAATCAACAGGCGCGCGTCCTGGCTGCCGAAGGCCTTGATAGTCTCCTCGGATCTCCCACCGTACGGGCACCGCGCGGTATCGCCCAGATAGATAATCTTTTCCCCAGGCATGAGCCGGAAGAGTTCCCGGACCACGGTGAGACCGCCGAGTCCGGAATCAAAAACGCCGATAGGACGTGTATCGCTCATAACCCCTTTTCATATTTCGTCTTAAAGTTTAGTATCGCACTGCTGATCGCTTCGGCCATGGACTTCTGGAACGACCGTTCCGTGAGGAATTTTTCATCCGACGGATTGGAAACGAACCCGGTTTCGATCAGAACCGACGGCATATAAGCCCCGTTAAGCACCCAGAAGTTCGCCTGTCCGATCCCTTCCTGCAACCTGCAGATCTTTCCACCGAGCCGAGCTTCGAATTGTCGATCCAGCAAAATACTGAGCTCCTGGCTCTCGCGCAAGTATTCATTGCCGGCAAGATCGATGAGAACATTTTTCAATTCATTGGAACGGCGGGGCGTTTCCAACTCGGCTACCGCATTTTCGCGCATAGCCACCATCTTATCAGCATCGTTTTTCGCCTCGGAAAGAAAATAAACTTTATACCCCTTCGTCCTCTCCTTATTTTTTTGCGACCCCGGCATAGCATTGGCATGGAGGCTGATAAAGAGGTCGCCCTTCCAGCGGTTTGCCATTTCCGTCCGCTCGGCGAGGCTAACGAATTCATCGGCCTTTCGGGTAAGATATACCTTGAAATTTCCTTGTTTATTGAGCATATCGCGAACCAGAAGGGCGATGGCAAGGGTGATATTTTTTTCCTTTACCCCGCCCGGCCCCAAAGCGCCTGGATCGAAACCACCGTGTCCGGCATCGATAACCACGGTATGGATGCCGCCCCACGGCAGCTCGCGGACGGTGATTGCCGCAGTGTCGGCTCCCATGGCTGCGCCAGACACGATCAACGTCAGGAGAAACGTGCGCGTTGCCTTCATGCCCGGTTTCGAAGATTCCTCAGTTGAGCGAGCCGGCGCTTTGACTCTTCGGCAGCAACCTTCTGGCGTTTATCGTATTTTTTCAGGCCGCGACAGAGTCCAAGCTCGATTTTAACCCATTGATTCCTAAAGTACAGCGAGAGTGGAATCAGCGTCAGCTTTTTGCGATCCACCTCGGCGGAAAGCCGGAGGATCTCCTTCCGATGAAGCAGCAACCGCCGCTTTCGCAAGGGGTCCGGCGCATACATTCCCTGCCGTTCGTAGGGAGTGATGTGCAGGTTATTGATGAACATTTCACCCTTATGGCACTGAGCGTACGCTTCGACAATGGTGATTTTTCCCGCCCGGATCGACTTTACTTCGGCGCCGGTAAGGCTGATTCCCGTTTCCACCTTTTCGAGGATCTCGTAGTCATGAAAAGCCTTTCGGTTATTCGCCACGATTTTCATCGAAGCAGAAAATACGTGCTGCTTCGAAGCATGGGCAATGAAGCCTGCAACGCATAATGTCGGAAGGGAACTATTGGTCAAGCGGCATGTTCGACCCGATCGCAGCACGGGAACCTGCCTGTACCGAAGCCGGTTGCCCCTCCCGGTACTCTACCATTTATATTATGCCCAACATGCTCCGCATCATCCGGAAAAACATTGTATCAAAGAGAGGGAACTAATCGTATGGTTGATTGTATCTTCTGCAAAATCATAGATAAACAGATTACGGCGCCTGCGGTTTATGAGAATGGGACAGTTATGGTTATTCGGGATATCAATCCTCAAGCGCCGGTACATCTTCTGGCGATGCCGAAAAAACACTACGCCGGTATTCATGAGGTACCTTCTGCCGAAGTCGCTCTGTTTTCCGATCTCTTTGCCGCGATCGGCAAGGCGGCGGAGCTGGAAAACCTGACCGGATACGGTTATCGGCTCGTGGTCAACTTTGGCGAAAAAATGGGGCAATCGGTGCCGCACATCCACGTGCATATTTTAAGCGGCCGCCCCATGCACTGGCCACCGGGCTGATCGCAAAGCAGCTTATAAGGCTCCCGCTCGGCTGTTTTTTCCGCTTATTGCATCTGTTTCCGTAGAAACGTCGGAATATCCGTATCGTCCTCGTACTGAGTCATCACCGTGCCCCTGTTGATGAATACCCGCTGTTCCCGACGCATCGCTTCGGGTTTTATTAACAGAGGGAAATCAAGTGAAGGGGCGTGAGCTGGCGATGCAGGCGCTGCGGAATTGGCGGCCGCCTGCGCCGTCTCCCGATCCTCCGCCGCACCACTCTGATCCGCACCGGCAGGCCGGACCTCCTCGGGTCTCTCCTGGCGCAAGGGAAACTGCAGCGGCATGCTGATCTGCTCCGCACACTTTTCCCGCTCCTTGTTTACACCAGGGATGTTGAGCGTCATGGTACGTTCCTCGCGTTTTTTCACCATGCTCTGCTCGTTGAACCCGGTCGCGATCACGGTGACGCGGATGTTTCCATTCATAGCCGGATCGGAAACCGCGCCGAAGATGATGTTGGTCTCTGCGTCTTCGCCGACCGCTTCGTTCACCATGCGCGTTGCTTCCGAAACGTCATAGAGGGTCATATCGGTACCGCCGGTAACATTGATGAGAATGCCCTTGGCGCCCGCAATTGAAATATCGTCGAGGAGCGGATTGTGAATCGCGGCCTCGGCAGCGCGGGTTGCTCGCGTTTCGACGTCGCCGTCGCAGCATCCGGTGCCCATGAGCGCTTCGCCCATGCAGCTCATGATGGTTTTGACATCGGCGAAATCGAGGTTGACGAGGCCGTGCACCGCAATGAGGTCCGAAATTCCCTTGGTGGCCTGGTACAGAACGTCGTCGGCGGTCTTAAACGCATCGATGAGCGTCGTCGTATTGTCGACGATGGTGAGAAGCTTCTGGTTGGGAATAAGAATAATGGTATCGATGGCTTTGTTCAGCTCCTCGATGCCGCGCTTCGCGTTACGGTCCCGGATCTTGCCTTCAAAAAGAAAGGGACGGGTGACGATCGCCACGGTCAGGATGCCCAGCTCGCGGGCGATCTGCGCGACCACCGGGGCGCCGCCCGTGCCGGTGCCGCCTCCCATACCCGCCGTGATGAAGATCATATCTGCACCCTCGATCGCCATGGCGATCTTGTCCCGGTCCTCCTCCATGGCCTGCCGACCGATGTCGGGATTGGCTCCCGCGCCCAGTCCCTTGGTGATCCGTTCGCCGATCTGAATCCGGTGCGGCGAGCGGTTATTATCAAGCGCCATGGCATCCGTATTCACGGAGATGAATTCGACGCCGGCGAGCCCTGCATCCACCATTCTGTTCACCGCATTGCCTCCCGCGCCGCCGACCCCGATCACCTTCATCTTCGCCACCGTCGCGAATTGCTCATCCATCTGAAAAACCATCACGACCTCCCGGAAAAAGTTATGTATAGAGTGTTGACAAATACCTTATATGCCCCTTTGAACCGCGCCTCAAAAGAACTCCTTGACCCACGATTGCATTCTATCGAGAATCCGCCTGAATGAGTCGTCCCCGCCGGGTGATTTAGGACCCCTGCCCTTGCCTTTCCCCGATTTTTTTTTATTCATCTGCTCGATTCCATACAGGCAGAGGCCGACACCGGTAGCGTGGATCGGGGTCCGGGCCGCCTCGGTAAGGCCGCCGAATCCGACAGGTACGCCGATCTTGACCGGCAGTTCCAGCACCTTCTCGGCAAGCTCCTTGATGCCGTCCATGAGTGCCGTTCCGCCGGTCAGCACGACCCCGGCGCCGAGCATGTCGCAGAATTCAGTCTTCCTGATCTCGCGCAGGACCAGCGAGAGAATTTCTTCGATCCGCGGTTCAATGATGGAAGACAGGACTGCACGCGATACCTCACGCTGCTCGCGGCCGCCCACACCGGGCACGCTGATAAAATCGGCGCCATTGACCAGGGCGGTATAGGCGCAGCCGTACTGCTTCTTTATCTCCTCGGCCCGTTCGATGGGGGTCCGGATGCCGATGGCGATATCGCTGGTCACGTTCTTGCCACCGAGCCCGACCACCGCGGTGTGGCGGATGCTTTCATCAAAGTAAATCGCCACATCTGTCGTGCCGCCGCCCATGTCGATAAGCGCCACGCCGAGTTCCTTTTCATCCTTGTCGAGCGTCGCATAGCATGAAGCAAGCGGTTCGAGAACAAGGTCGATCACCTTGAGGCCAGCCTTGTTTACGCTACGGTAAATGTTCTGGGCGCTCGTCACCGCGCCGGTGATGATGTGGACCTGAGTTTCGAGACGGACGCCGCAGATGCCGACCGGTTCCTTGATGCCTTTCTGGTCGTCAACGACGAACTCCTGCGGAATCACGTGCAGGATCTCACGATCCATGGGTATGGAAACCGCTTTCGCAGCGTCAATAGCCCTGATTACGTCGATCTCGGAAATCTCATTCTGAGGCCGCGAAATCGCGACGACGCCCCGGCTGTTGATGGCGCGGATATGATCGCCCGCAATGCCGACCCATACGGCGTCGACATCGATCCCGGCCATGAGTTCGGCCTCCTCGACCGCCTTCTGGATCGACTGCACGGTTTTATCAATATTGACCACCACGCCCTTGCGTAATCCCTCGGACCGGCTGACGCCGACCCCGATGATTTTCGGCTCCGCGCCGGCGGAAACCTCGCAGATGATGCAGGCGATTTTGGTGGTGCCGATGTCCAATCCGGCGATGATATTTTGTTTCATGGGCGTTGCCTCCGCAACGATTGAATAAGCTATCCCTTTTGTCGTGTTTTCCCCGCGCCGTCGCCGACAGCCCCTCTGATCGTTACAAAAGCGAGATTGCGGCATGAAAGATCGATACGGGACGGAACCCCCGAATCGCTCCGTACCGAAGGCAGGAGTTCCACAAGCCGTTCCAAGCCGTTAGTAAGGTTATTCACGTCAAGCACGATTTTGGTCGGACTCCCTTCGAGCCATAGTTCAGCCATGCCGTCGGACCCGAAGTGCACCTGCGTCACGCAGGAGGCGATCTGTGGATCGAATGCGGCAAGGCCGCTCAAAAACCGGTTCAGCCTCACGCGATCGGCATTAATCAAATACCGCGGTTCCGTTCCCGGGGAATCGCGCAGGCCCGATACAAACGGCAGATACCGCGCGCAACGCGGATCGAAGGGGATATACGCTCCTGCGGTGTCGACGAGGCAGATGGTCGCCCTTGCCGCGATCGCTACGGGTTTCCTTTCGGTAATGACCACGTTGACGACCCCTTCATGCGGTCCCCGCAATGTCGCCTCCGCGATCCACGGGCTAAGGCGACCGATCTCCCGCTCGAATTTTTCTTTCATCGGTGAAAAGTGCATCGGGAGGCGGATGCCGAGGCGTCCCATGATCTGCCCGGCCGTCACGTGATCGCCACCGACCACCGTCATGGCCGTCACGATCGAAGAGCGCGGCCGGAAAAACCGCCCGGTAAACGATGCGCAACGCACGTTCCCGGTACGAAGCGAAAGCGCGGCGACAGCAACCGCAATGGCGAAGATCACCGCAACGACCGTTGTTACGCGGCCCCACGGAAGACGCTTCCCGGCCCGTTCAAAACTCCTCTTTCTGCCGTTGGCTCCCTTACGTTTAGCCATGCCGTAATGCCTCCAGAATGGGTCGCGCCGTCTCGGTGATATCGCCCGCCCCCATGAGCACCACCGCCTCGCGGCCCACGGCATGGGCGACTACGGCCGCGACAACATCGGCGGCCCGCGGGCAGTAACGCGCGTCGGCCTTGCCGAGTGCGTGAAGCTTTTCCACGATGGTTTCGGCGCTGACTCCGGGAATGGGCTCTTCGCGCGCGTGATAAATCGCCATGACGATCACGCGGTCCGCCTTTGCAAGACTCACGGCGAAATCGTCAAGAAAATCGCGCGTCCGGGTAAAAAGATGCGGCTGGAAAACCGCCGTGATCCGAACGTAGCCACCGCGCCGCGCCGTATCGAGGGTTGCCGCGATTTCGCGCGGATGATGCGCATAGTCGTCAATGACCGTCACGTTCCGCTCGCGGCCGATGACCTCGAAACGCCGTTTTACACCGCTGAATGCGCCGAGCGCCCCGCCGATGGAGGTGAAGGGAACGCCCATTTCCATGGCGGCCGCGAGCGCCCCCATGGCGTTTATCGCGTTATGGACACCCGGAATGCCGAGCGCGATTCGTCCGAGTTTCGTTGCTCCGTGGAAAGCATCGAACGAAGCCTTGTCGCCGGTGAATTCAATGGCGCGGACCGAGTAGTCCGCGCCCAGCGAGCTTCCGTAGGTGATTACCGAGCGGGTGATACGCGGCAGTATGTCGCGCACTCCGGCATCGTCGATGCAGCAAACCAGCGCTCCGTAGAAGGGAAGACGCGCCGCGAAGGCCACGAAGGCATTCTTTATGTCGTCCAGATCAGCATAGCAATCAAGATGATCGGCATCGATGTTCGTAATAAGCGCCATGGTCGGCTGCATGGCAAGGAACGAGCGGTCGTACTCATCCGCTTCGGCGACCATGATCGAACCGTTCCCAATGACGAGCGGAGCGTTTTCGCGGAGCAGCGTCCCGCCTACCAGAATCGTGGGGTCAATGTTCGCATCGGTCAAAATGGCGCCCACGAGCGACGTGGTGGTGGTTTTTCCGTGCGTACCCGCTATACAGATTGTGAAAAAGGTTCGCATGAGTTCGCCCAGCGCTTCGGCGCGGCGGAGTTCCGCGATACCGTGATCGCGGGCGTAAATGCGTTCGGGATTGTCGACTCGGATGGCGCTCGAATAAATGAGCAGTTCGGCATCCTTGACCAGAAGCGGTTCATGCCCTGTCTGGACTTTGATACCCAATCGTTCAAGACGCACGGTGGTCTCCGAAGCGACGCTATCGCTGCCCGTAACGCGATGGCCATAATGGTGCAGCAGTTCGGCAAATCCGCTCATGCCGACGCCGCCGATTCCCGCGAGATGGATGCGTTTCTTAAAATGTCGCACGGTTTTCCCTTCCCTTCACCACCGTCATCCTGCCATTGGAGCGGCTCGCTATATTGAGAACGATACCCATGCTGCTCATGGTAAAGATGAGGCTCATCCCGCCGTAGCTGAGGAACGGCATGGGAACACCGGTGGTCGGGATAAGTCCGCTGGCCACGCTTGCATTGACTATTGCATATATCGCGATTGCCGCCGAAAATCCGAACGCCATAATCTGCCCCATGCGGTCGGGCGCCCGGGAGGCAATGCACATGCCGCGATAGACGATGAACGTGAGAACCGCCCCCATGGCGAGAAGCCCAATGAATCCGATTTCTTCGCCGAGGATCGACACGATAAAGTCGGTATGCGGCTCCGGCAGGTAGAAGAATTTCTGTTCTCCCTTACCCAGACCCACGCCGAACAGGCCGCCGTTGCCCAGACCTACAAGAGACTGGAACGACTGATAGCCGCCATCGTTCTGGTGGCCGGAAAGATCGAGAAAGCTTTTCAGTCGGCTGAGGCGGTAGGGCGCGACAAGCACCAGCGCCACGGCGGCGGGGATCGCCGAGAGGGCGATGGCGCCCAGATGCAGAAATCTCGCACCCGAAACGAACAAGATCGCCAGCGCGATTCCGCCGATGATAACCGCGGTCGAAAAATTCGGCTCGATAAGAACGAGGACACAGACGACGCCGATCATCACAAGCAGTTTTACCACCGTTTTCAGCCGACGAACCTCGCTGCCCGCTTCCTCGCATTTACGAGCAAGAAAGAGAATGAGGGCGATACGGGCGAAATCCGAAACTTGGAACTGTAGGGAACCGATGGTCAGCCAGCGGCGCGCCCCGTTGATTGCATGATGCGACGGCAGGACGAACAGCGCCGCAAGGAGTGCGACCGAACCCAGGTAGGCGATCCCGCTGATGCGGCCCCACCGGTGGTAATCCACATTGATGCAGATCATGAAGCAGGCGATCCCGACGAGCGCCCTTATGCTCTGGCGGGCGAGGAAGTAGTCCGGACCTCCGTACTTATTCTGCGAGAGTGCAAAGGAGGAACTATAGACCAGCACGATGCCGAATCCGAGCATGAGCAGGATCGAGGCGAACAGCGGCCAGTCCATGGTCTCCCGCTGCATGTTCATCGGGCGATCCTTCCGGCAATGAGCGATGCGACAATCGCCTTGAAACGGTTCCCCCGGTCTTCGTAATCGGCGAACATGTCGAAACTCGAGCACCCCGGCGAAAATACGACTACCTCCCCGGGCAGACTGTGGCGCGCCGCGGTCAGAACCGCTTCATCGAGCGTGTCGCACCGGTAGATCGGCACGATTCCCCCCCACTCGCTCTGCATCCGGTCGGCGGCTTCACCAATAAGACAGACGTCGCGGACGCGGCGCGCGAGCGCCGGTTTAACAAGAGAAAAGTCGCATCCCTTGTCCCTGCCGCCCGCGATCAGGTGCACCGGGGAGGGAAACGCGGTCATGGCGCACAGCACCGATTCGGCGGTGGTAGATTTCGAGTCGTTGTAGTATCGCACGCCCGCCGCCTCGCCGGAAAATTCGAGCCGGTGGTGCAACCCCCTGAAGCCCGCCAGTCCCCTGCCGATGGCCGCATCGCCGATTCCCGCGATCTTAGCCAGTGCCGCCGCGGCCGCCGCGTTTTCGAAATTGTGGCGTCCGTTGACCGGCATATCCTTTACATCAAGTATCGCACCCTCCACGCCACCGTAGCGATAGCGGATTGTTCCCATGCCTTCATCGTACCAGAAACTGTCGCCGTCGCCGGGCAAATGGCCGTAGAATATCACATTGGTCCGTTTGTTCATTGCGCCCGCCCATGCCGTAAGTTTGACGTCGTGAATATTCAGCACCAGATAATTATCTTTTGTTAAATTAACGGCGATCCGTTTCTTCGCTTCGTCGTAGTCGTTTTCACTGGGATAACGATCCAAAT
Organism: uncultured Fibrobacterota bacterium; assembly: GCA_963846695.1. GTDB lineage: Bacteria > Fibrobacterota > Chitinivibrionia > Chitinivibrionales > Chitinispirillaceae > BOG-1184. The sequence continues at coordinate 32,697 of CAWJXL010000016.1, forward strand.
GGTTTTTCAGGAGATTCAGCACCGCGGCAGCCTTCGGCCTGAAGCGGTCGATTGCTTCGAGCTGGAAGCTCGAAACCTCCGCGGCGACCCACGCGTCCCGTGACAATCCGGCCGTAACGCCGATAAGCGGGACACCGATGTTCCCGGCGACCGCCATCTTCTTCCCACCGGCTTTCAGGGCCTCGCCCAGAAGCGATACGGTGGTGCTCTTGCCGGTGGAACCGGTAACCGCCAGGAAGGCCGCCTCGCTCGCGCGAAAGCTGAGCTCGAGCTCCGACCAGACTGGAATTCCCCGCCCGCGCGCCCGGACGAGAATCGGCAAGTCGGAACGCACTCCCGGAGAAATCACGATGAGGTCGCTGTACAGGAGCGCTTCGGTATGTCCTCCTCCCTCATGCGGTATGGCCGCGAGCGCTGTGGCCGAAAGAAGTTCCTCGAGCTTTTCAGGTGCGCAACTATCGCTGATGAAAATATCGACGCCCTTCAACCGGAAGTAATCGGCGGTAGCGAGCCCGCTGCGGGCGGCACCCAGAATCCCCACGCGGCGCGGGAACGTCGTCCGAAGGTCGAATGTTTCAGAAGTTTTCATACACCGTCTCCAGATGTACGTCCCGCGACCCCTTGAGCAGTACCGTATCGCCCGACGCGATCAGGCTGCGCAGCGGAGCGACCGCCCCGGCGGCCGTTTGCGCCACAACGATTCCGCCTACACCGAGTCCCGCCTTTGCGGCACCCTTCGCGACCTCCCCGGCGAACTCACCGACCGCGACGATTTTCCTGATGCCGCTCTTTACCAGCAGCGTACCGAGCTGCCGGTGTAGCCTCGGCGCGTAGTGGCCGAGCTCAAGCATGTCGCCGACCACCGCCGCCCGGTGCTTCGGCGCCGCCAGCGCAACCAGCTGTTCAACCGCGATTTTCATGGAAGAGGGATTGGCGTTATAGCAATCGACGATGAAGGCGATCTCTCTCTTTTTCCCGATGACGCCGCGCATGACGACGGGCTTCACATGAGCCAGGGACGAGGCGATGCGTTTATCCGGAATACCGCACCGTCTCCCGAGGAAGATCGCGGGCAGGGCGCTGTACACGAAATGGCGTCCGGGCACGGCCAGATGAAAGGCGAACCCGTCAACCTCGAAATCGAGGCCTTTCTCCGCGTCGAATCGCACCCGCTCCCCTCGAACGCTGCAAGCGCGGCTGCAGCCGAAATACACGGTTTTCGCGCCGGAACGCCGTGCTTCCGTGACGACCCGCGCATCGTCGCCGTTTGCAAGAAAAAAACCGTCTGTTTTATTCAGGCCGTCGAGGATCTCGAATTTCGCGGCAGCGGTATTCGCCAGAGTCCCGAAGATACCCGCATGGGCGTAGCCGATGTTGGTGACCACTGCGATGTCCGGCCGAGCGATTTTTGACAATACGGATATTTCCCCGGCATGGTTCGCACCCATTTCGATCACGCCTACCCACTCATCGCCCGAAAAACGCAGGAAGCTCAAGGGAACACCCAGGTGGTTGTTCCAGTTGGACCAGGTTTCACCAATGGGAAAAACCGAACCGAGCACCGAGGCGATGAAGCGCCGGGTGGTCGTCTTGCCGCTGGAGCCGGTCACGCCGATGATGAGGCAGCCGACCTCGCGGCGGTACCGCGCCGCGGCGCGCTGCACAGCGATAAGCGGATCAACAACCGCGATGAGCTTCGCCCGGTCGCGGGCCGCGCACTGAATCAATGCGCGTTTATCGACGATGGCCGCTGCCGCGCCCGCGGCGAATGCTGCGCCGACGAAGCGATGGCCGTCATCTTTATCGGTGGCGATGGCGACAAACGCATCGCCCGGCCGTACGCACCGTGAATCGTTCCAGACCGTCGGCACGATTGTTTTTCTCGCTGCCGCGCCCAAGCGCGAAATGCCGCCAGTCCAGGCGATGAGATCGCCGAGCGTGAGCGGGCGGGAGGCCGGATCGTGCGGTTTACGCATGAGGTTTCATCTCGTTCCAGAGCGTCGCCGCGATGTCGCGGTCGTCGAAGGGGCGGCGCACCCCCGTGGTCTCCTGATAGGTTTCATGACCCTTCCCGGCGATGACGACGCAGTCGCCCGGCTTTCCGAGCGAGAGGGCTTTCCGTATCGCTTCTTTTCTATCGGTAATGACCATATGCGGAAAATCAAGCGGCATCCCGGCAAGGATTTCGGCGATGATCGCCTCGGACTTTTCGCCGCGCGGATTGTCGGAGGTCACGATCGCCACGTCGGCGGTATCGGCAACCGACCGCCCCATGATCGGCCGCTTGGTCCGGTCCCGGTCGCCTCCGCATCCGAATACGCAGATAATTTGTCCTTCCGTCATCGGCCGCGCCGCCTGCAGGACGTTCGTGAGCGCGTCAGGCGTATGGGCGTAATCGACGACCACGGTGAATGGCGCATCAAGCGCCACCACGTCCATCCGTCCGGGAACGATGCCGACGTCGCCGAACGCCACTTCGATCATGGAGCGGTCGATTGAGCGGTCCATGGTTCGGGCACCGGCGTAGAACGCGGCCATGTTGTAAACGCTAAACGCGCCGCGCAACGGCGAGGAAAAGCCGACCCGCTCCCCCCGGTCGAGGAGTTCGACCGCAGTTCCCCGCCAGCCGCATGAAAAGTTGACTATTCGTATATCGGCGTCGGCGGCTTTGCCGTAAGTCACTGTATGGCGGGGCCCGATCTCGGCGCTGAGCCGACGGCCCCAGGCATCATCGATGTTCACGACGCGCCACCCGTCCTTTTTCACGAAATCGGTGAAGAGACGCTTCTTGGCCAGATAATACTGCTCCATGGTCCGGTGAAAATCGAGATGATCCTGCGTCAGGTTGGCGAATACCGCGCAATCGAAGGCAAGTCCGCCGATGCGGTCGAGCGAAAGCGAATGCGAGGAGACCTCCATAACAAGGGCATCCGGCCTCGCCGCCGCGGCGGCAAGCAGCCGGAAAATATCGAGCGCCTCGGGCGTCGTATGTACCGCTGCGGTGCGCACGCCGCCGAGATCATAATCGATGGTGCCGAACATCCATACGCGCGACGCGCCGAAACGTTTTTCGAAGAGCTTCCGGAACAGGTGAGCGATGGTAGTTTTTCCATTTGTTCCGGTAATGCCGACCATCGCGATCGGGTCAATGGCAACATTCCAGAGCGTCGCCCCAAGCCTGCCGAGCGCAGCGCGCGCGTTGCTGACCTGAGCCCAGGGAACGGTCGCGTCCGCAAGGGGCAGTTCGCACAGAACCGCGGACGCGCCCCGCGAGAGCGCATCGGCGATGAATGCCGTACCGTCAACCTTTGTTCCCAGAATGGCCGCGAAGAGGTCGCCGGGCTTGACGGTCCGTGAGTCGATGGCGATGCCCGCGACCTCGCCCCCGCCGCCGCCGCGGGCGATGATCGGTATTCCGGCATTATGCAGCAGCGTATCGAGGTCCATGGTCCGCGTCGTTTCCATTTCGCTCATGGTCGTCACCGGTCGGATGACTCTTTCCCGTACGCACAGATGAGCGTGCAGGCATGCGCCGCCTCGAACCGCATCCCGGCCGGTGGGTTCTGGCGGCGAACGATCCCGGCGCCGATCACGAAGGGTTCGAGTCCCTGTAATTTGACAAGGTTGATCGCATCTCGCGCGTCCCGGCCGCATACCTCGGGAACCAAGAGGCCGCCCGTATCGTCCCGCGCCATGCCGGAATCGCTTCCCGGATCATTTCTCGGAAAAGTCAGATGTGCCGATGCGGCGGGGGTGTTGCCGGCGGCGCCGCGCAGGGGATCCTTGCGATAATTCAGAATTCTATCCGCATAATCGAGACCCGGCCTGCTGATGATCCGGGTCATGATTTTTTTGAAGGCCGGCGCCGCCGCGGTGCCTCCCATGAGGTTGTTCGCCGGTTCATCGATGACTACGCCGCAGAGCAGAACGGGGTGGTCGGAGGGCAGAAATCCGATGAATGAGGCCCATGACCGGGTTTTGGAGTAGCTTCGTCCGTCAAGCTTCTGCGCAGTGCCGGTTTTACCCGCCACGGGGATATCGTCGATCGCGGCATTTCTGCCGGTACCGCTGTCAACCACACCCTTGAACAGGATGCACATGCGGTTCGCGGTCTCCTCCGACACCACCCGGCGGACGGGTTGCACCGTGGCCCGATCGAGGACCGTGCCGTCGTCCGCGACGATCTTTTCGCATATTTGCGGTTTGACAAGCACGCCGTTGTTGGCGATCGCGGCATAGGCCGCCATCATCTGGAGCAGCGTGACCGAAACTTCCTGCCCGAACGACATGGTCGCGAGCGTGCGGCCCGACCAGGCGGTTATCGGGTGCAGGATGCCCCGTTCTTCGCCGGGAAGCTCGATGCCGCACCGGGCGCCGAATCCGAAGTCCCGCGCGTAGCGGTAGAGCCGCTCCGCGCCGAGCGCCATGCCGATCTTTGCAAAGCAGATATTGCTCGAATAGGCGATTGCCTGTGCAAAGGTGAGCTTTCCGAACGGTTCATGGTCGCGGATCGGTTCGTTGTTGACAATTAAGATACCGTTATCGCCGTCGAGAACGTCATCCTCCTTCTTCACTTTTTCCTGAATGGCCGCGCTTGCAGTGACGAGCTTGAAGATCGATCCCGGTTCGAACATGGCGCTCAGGCAGCCGTTCTGCAACCGGTCGAGTGAGTAGTCGCCCGGAACATTCGGGTCAAAGGAGGGCTCGTCGACCATCGCCAGTATCCGGCCGCTTCCGGGATCCATCACGATGCACCGGCCGCCACGCGCCCGGAGTCGGGAAACCGACTCCTTGACCACGTCGTCGACGATTCTCTGGATATCGGCATCGATCGTGAGAAAAACCGATGCGCCCGCGCGAGGCTCCTTGTTCGGCATCCCGATTTCGCGGTAGCGATGGTTGCGGCCGTCGCGCTGGACGATGGTCCATCCGTCCTCCCCGCGCAGGTATTTGTCGTAGAAAAATTCCGCACCGCTCAGGCCGTACCCGTCCCGGCCGATGCATCCTGTCAAGGAGCCCGCGGCCGTGCCGAGCGGGTATGCCCTTTTTACCGGCGAAACGCCCGTTACCGGAGCGCCCAGAAGGTCGACCGAGAGCGAGAGATCGCCCTGCGTATTGGCCGAAAGCACCCTGCCGCACCGGTCGCGAATATCGCCGCGTCTGGCCGGAACGATGCAGCGCTCCTGCGATTGCATCCTGCTGCGTTCGGCGAGTTCCGGTCCCCGCACCACCTGGACGACGAACAACCGTCCCGCCACGGCGAAACCGCTCAGCATGAAGAGGAGGCAGATGAAGTGGAGCCTGACGCGGAAGCGGTTCATTCGTCCGCCCCCTTGGGAACGGAGCGATCCTGGACGGCGGCCACAAGCTGCGCCGTACCGCCGGACGGTTTCGCGCTTTTCGCACCTTTCATCGCGGGAGATAACGGTTATCCGGTCCGAGGCAGGGTATTCGAGTTTCAGCACCGAACGTGCAAAGGCTTCGATCCGTTCGTTGCCGGACATGCGCTCCGCAGACGATCTCGAGTCCGGCAATACGCCGGTTCATGGCGGAGATTGTATCGGTCAAGGCCTCGATGCGCACGCTGGTGCTCGCGATGTAGGCCTGTTTCCAGACGATGACCAGCGGCAGCGCGATAACGACCATGAGCGCGATGATGCCGATGAACATGAGACGAAGGCGCACGAGCGGGACGTCGGACCCGGGTGCATAGGCATGCTTCCTCATCGGAAGGCCTCGGTTCGTTCAGCCGCCCGCAGCCGGGCGCTGCGGCTTCTCCGGTTTACGGCGATTTCAGTCGCCGACGGCCGGATCGGTTTTTTGGTCATGCGCTTAAACAAAGGACTTTTGCCGCACACGCATTGCGGCAGTTCGGGGGGACAGACGCAGGTACGCTCGTGCTCCCGTATATATTCCTTGACAATGCGGTCCTCGAGGGAGTGATAGGAGATTACCACGAGCCGTCCGCCGGTTCGCAGAACCGAAATGACCTTGGATAAAAAGCGCCTGAGTTCGCCGAGCTCGTCGTTCACGGCAATGCGAAGCGCCTGAAAAATTTTTGCAAGCAGCGCTATCGGCAGCGCCCCTCCCGCCGCCTCCGTGCAGCACTCGCGCAGATCCGTCGAGGTCATTGCCGAATGCCGCATCCCCGCCGCTTTAATCGCGGCGGCAAGTTTCCCCGGCCGCTCCACCTCGCCGAATTCACGAAGAATAGTAGAGATCTCATCGACCGTGGAACTCCTGATGAGTTCGTGCGCCGAAATCCCCCGCGAAGGGTCCATGCGCATATCGAGGTCCCCGCCCCTTAGATAGCTGAACCCCCGCGATGGATCGTCAATCTGGTGGGATGAAACCCCGAGGTCGATCAGGATGCCGTCCAACGAGGGGATATCGTGCCGCAGGAGAACCCGATCAAATTCGGAAAATCGCGCCTGCTCAAGAACGACGCGGGGACGCACCGGCTCCAGATGGTCCCGGGTCCATGCGACGGCCTCCTTGTCGCGGTCCAGGCCGATCATGGTGCCGTGCTCGTCAAGCCTTCCGGCGATGGCGCGGAAATGGCCTCCCCCTCCCAGCGTTCCGTCGAGATAGACGCCGTCGCGCCGGTGCGGAATCAGCCGGAGGACCTCTTCCAGCAGGACTGGGACGTGATAGGACGGCTCGCTCATTTTTTCAGGAGCCCGGCTTCCACCGATTGGAAAAAGATGGTATCGAAATCCGTATCGTTTTCGATAGAGGCCGCGTACCGCGCCGGTTCCCAAAGCTCGATATGCGTTTCATGGCCGATGAGCGTAATCGCGCCCTTGATCCCAGCAATGCCCATCTGATTGGCGGCCAGAGTTATTCTTCCCTGTGCATCGAGCGTCGATTCCGCGGTGGTGTCATACAGTTGGCGCTTGTAGCGCAGGGTTTGGGGGGTCTCGGGCCGGGAGTTGAGTTCGGCGACGTAGTGATACCATTGGTTCTGCGGATAGGCGCGCAGGCAACCGCCGGGAGCGCGGCAGATGACGAAGGTCTCCGCAGCCTCAGGCAGAAGCGCCTTGCGGAACTTGGCCGGAATATTTACCCGTCCCTTGCTATCGACGGAGTAATCAAATTTACCATGAAACCCCGGCATAGAATTTCCCACTTTCTCCCATTATTACCTATTTTCTCCCACTATAATAAATTAATCTGGGAAATGGAGTCAAGCTTTATAGTGGAGGGCGAAAGGGGTGGGGAACCTCTTCTCACGGGTGGCGGCGGAACTGCCAAGGAAAGCAACTATATATTGTATAGTGAAACATGAAATGTACTATATATTGTAGTTTGCTGTGAGTTCCCGCCGGCCGCGATTTCGAGCGGGCGGCCAGCGGGCAATTCGATGGAGGAGCGTGGCTTTACGGATTGGCACGGGTAATTGATTTTTCGGAGCGGTTCTCCATCGTCGGAATTTCAGCCGATCCGAAGTCGATTTATCTATATTAACGGCATGGGTCGGAAGGCGCGTCCGGTATCTCCAGCGGGACGGCTTTCATCGACCTGCAATAAACCTTATTGAAGGAGGCGGTATGAAGCATTTCGCTTACGGCGTTCCCGATTGTGGCGCTCGCGCTCGCCTGCGTTGTCTTTTCTCAGGAGAAACCGAACGCGGCGCCTGCCGGCCGCGACAGCATGCAGCAGATGATGCCTGCACCGGGTCAAGGGGCAAAAGGAGCTTGCATGTTCGGCCATGAGGGAATGGGCGGCATGAAAGAGGGCATGATGCGCGGGCCGCAAGTCTGCGGCGGCGATTTCATGCCCGGAGCGTGCTGCTGCATGCAGGGTCAACGGTTCATGCAGCAGGGCCATTTTATGGCCCGGCACCCGCTGCGCGTTCGCCTGTGTTTAGCAGCATTGTTCCTTATAATAGCGCTCGTGAATATCCTGTTAACAATCCTGGCGTGTATGGACATGGCGAAGCTGGGCGCGTTCAACGCCATCTGGATACCGATCCTGCTGATCTGCGGCATTCCGGGGACCGGGCTCTATGCGCTGTTCCGAATCGGGGATATGGTAAAGGGGGCGGCGGGGAAATAAAGTACAAGGAATTCTGAACATCTATCGAAAAATGCCGCTCGTGGTGAGCCTGCCGAACCAGGAGCGGCATTTTTATAGGTACTTTTTAATTAATTTTCCTCCACTATCTATTTTTCAAAACGTCCCTGATGTATCGTTATTCCCCCTCATTTATCGGAAAGCAAATCATAACTATTATGCCAAACCTTCCCATAATGTCGGTCTCGGGCATTCGCGGCATTGTCGGCGACTCGCTCACCCCGCTCCTCGTATCGCATATCGCCTTCCTGCAGACCAAGGCCGTCTGCGCTGGCAATGGCCCGAATAACGGCCCGGTAAAAATCGTCGTCGGCCGCGACACCCGGCAATCGGGCGCCATGCTTGCCGCCGCCGCATTCCGGGGAATCAGGGCTGCGGGGGGGCTGCCGGTCGATATCGGCATCGCGCCGACGCCCACCACCTGCCTTGCCGTTTCAGAACTCGGCGCACGTGCGGGGATAATCATCACCGCAAGCCATAATCCGGGCGAATACAACGGCTACAAGATGGTGCACGCCGCCGGCAGGCTCTATCGTGCCGAGGAGTGCGAAAGAATCTATGCCGCATTCAGGGCGGGCGAGTACCCCGATGATGCATCGCTTTCTTCCTTTCCCGACACGCCGCAGAAGGCCATCGACGCGGGGATGCTGCATATCGAGCGGATCTGCGCACGGGTCGATGTCGAGGCGATCCGCTCGGCGAAAATCAAGATTGCCGTCGATTCCATAAATGGGGCCGGCGGGGCGGTTTTTCCGCGCCTCCTCGATCGGCTGGGTGTCGCATGGATCGGGGCGCACAACCGGCTCGACGGCCGCTTTACCCATAATCCGGAGCCGCGTCCCGAACACCTGGGCGATCTTCAGGCGCTCCTCCGGAACGACCCTAGGCTGTGGGGCGGGTTTGCGTTCGATCCGGATGCCGACCGGCTGGCCACCATGGGTGATAAGGGCGTTGAAATTTCGGAGGAGATGACCCTCGTGTTCTGCCTTCGCAACCTGCTTGAGAAGGTGAAAAGCGACGTGGCGGTCAACCTTTCGACCTCCATGCTCATCGACGATGTGGCGACGAGGTTCGGCGTCCATGTGGTCCGAACGAAGATCGGCGAAGCCAATGTGGTCGAGGAAATGGAGCGCACGGGCTGCCGCCTCGGAGGCGAAGGGAACGGCGGGCTCATCTATCCGGCCATTACGAACTGCCGGGACGGTCTGGCGGCGCTCGCCGTGATCGTCGAGCTCATGGCAACAACCGGCCTCACGCTTTCGCGGCTCGCGGCCGAGTGGCCGGCATATGTCATGGTAAAAAGTAAAATTCCGCTTCGGGGCATCGACCCCGTTGCCGCGATCGGACGCCTTACGGAAAGGTTCTCCGGAGAAACCCTCGACCGGCAAGACGGCCTGAAGATCATCCGTCCCCACGGCTGGGTTCAGGTCAGGGCATCGAACACCGAGCCGATCATGCGCTGCTTTGCGGAAGCGAGAACCCGGGCAGAGGCGGAAGCATTGGCGGAATTAGTAATGAAAGCGCTTGAAACACCATGAAACCATCACAATGCCTGATTGTTATTTCCCTCATAATCGCCCTCGCCCCTTCCAACCGTTTCGCCTTCGATGACGCCATTTCAGGAGTTGCAAAGGTCAAACTGTCGGGGACGCTGACGCGGGAACAGATGGCTACATGCAAATCGGACGCACGGGCGCGATTCAGGCTCCAGCTCCTCGCATGGCTCGAGCGGGAGAAAAACATCAGGATCGACACGAACGATCTCCTGACGAACCTGCTCTTCGGGCGGTTCGTTGACTCATGCCTCAACCATGCCACGGCGACGCCGGAGTTCAAGGGAAGCTACTGGACCTTCGCTTACCGCATTCCGCCGGATTCGGCAACCGCCGCGATCGCCTCGTACAACGACCGGGTCGAGCTTCTGGCGACGCATTCGTGGGAACGGCTTTCCAATGCCGTCACCCAGACAAATTACGAGGAAATCTACTATCAGAGCATCGAGGTTATCGCCCACGCTACCGAACATCTCGGAACCCCCCTGACGGTACCCGTCGAGAACGCGATTCCCCTCATCGATACCGCCCGATCCGTGCTGAAGCGTTTTCTCGAACAGCTTTCGATCACCTCGTCCGACCAGTTGATTTCAGGCAAGCCCGGCATGCCGGCGGTTGCCCCGCCGACCGTGACGGTGACCATCGAGGGACATCCCTTTCCCGGGCTCGGCATGACCGGCTTCATCCCCGGCGGCCGCGATGTATGGAACGGGGCGACGGATCATGACGGCGGAATCTCCTTTGAGAATCTCATCATTCCCTTCGAAAAAAACGGCACGATGATGTACGTGACCCCCAACCTGGGGCGGGTCCTCGATAACCGGTGGCATGTGGGAGTCAAGAATTTCGGCATCGAGATTGCAAAGGACCTGAACCAAAGTTTTTTCCTCAAGATCGAGCGCCCGACGTTTTCACTCGCGTTCGAGGTCTCGGACCAGGATCCCGCCGATACGCTGCCGAAAGAGTTCCTGTCCGGCGGCCTGATGAGGAAATTCCTGGCCGATTCCTGCTGGCTTGACCCGTCGGTCGACGGGACGAAGGCCGATCTCGCGATCAGCGTCACATGCCGGCTGTCGAGCGCGAATTCCGACGCCCTCGACGCCGGAGAAGCGCGGATCGAAGGTTCGGTGACGATCCTGGCTCCCCGCCTCTCGCCGCCCCGCGCCGAGACCGAAAACATTTACTTTGAAAAGAAATACGACGTGGTTCCCTACGAAACGTCGGATCGCCGCCGTTCCGACCGTGTTTCCCGGATGTCGGTGCCGCTCGGCGGTTTCATATGGGAAACGAACGTCAAGCTGCGCGAGGCGGTCAGAACACTACTATCGCGATTGTAAATAACCGGGTATTCCGCTTATTTCCCCATTGAAATAAACGTCGCCAGCGCCAGAAGCACGACCGCCAGGAGCACCTTCATGAGCGCCAGGTGGTTCTGCGTGAATTTCGAGAGCCGCGTCCATTTGAGGCCGAACGCCGCCGCCATCATGACGATGAGGAGCGGGAGGACAAAGAGGAAATTGTAGAAGACGAGGAGCAGCCAGCCGAGGAGACGGAACCCGACCGCCCGCGTCATGAGCACGATGGTCGGCAGATAGATTTTCGCCGTGCAGGCGCCTTCGAGCAGCGTCACGATGAAACCCGTTACGACGGCGCCGACCACGATCGAGTTACTTGACAGATTGTCCTTTATGACGGAGTGGATCAGGAGTTTTATGGGCTTGGGCAACTGCACCTTCATGGCCGCGGTGTCGTGCGTCCGGTAGAACACGATTGCATCGCGAATACTGAGCAGGGCGACGAAAACCGACAGGCTCACCGCTACTATCCGTATGGAAAGCGACAGCCAGTAAAATTGGTTCATGAGGGTGAGGATGCGAAACGCTCCCAGGCCCAGCAGAAAGTAGGTGCAGAATACGGTGGCCGAAAAAGCGAGCCCTATTTTGATGACATCCGTGCGCCTTCGCTTCTGGGTGCCGAGAAACGATATGAGAAAAATCATCGTCGCGATGGCGCACGGGTTGACGCCGTCGAGAAACCCGGCCGCGAACAGGCCGAAAAAGGTGAAAAGGCTCACCTTCTCCTTGATGGCGCCGGCGGTCGTCACGGTCTCCTTCGGCGCGTTCTCCGCCCGTGATCCCCGCCACATTTCCTGATGCGAAAGCCGCAGTTCGATATAGGTTCCTCCCCGATTTCATTATGTCGTTATAACCGGTAAGGAAAGTATCGGGCAGAAAAAGCTCCTGCGGCATAGGCTTTTTAACGCCGTAACGCTTTTCCATGGCGGTCGCGATCCGCAACCCGGAGTCGGTTTCCAGATCGTGGATTTTTATCTCAAGCCGGTCCCCGTATTTCTGTCCGAGCGGCAGCAGGAGCAGGGTCTGGATCTCATGGCACTCCTCGCACGTGGAGGAGCCGAAAAAGTGAACCACCAGCGGGCCGGCGGAAATGCTATCGGCAAAGGGAACGGCAACGAAAACGGTAATTGACAGAATTAGGGAACGAAGCAGGTCCTTCATCAGTATCCTTCAAGAACGATCGTAGCATACCGTGACGATTTTTCGAGGAAAAATATTTTTCAAGCCTCCCGGAGATGAACCATGCGGAGCGATTCTCACCGGAACTTTTTGAAAACGTCGAACGGAATGATTGTCTTCTCCTTCAGCCGTTCCCGCGCGGATCGCCTTGCCCTGGACAGGACCCTCTGCTCCTCTTTTGTCAACGACGCCATTCCCTGCCGGGCGATCTTGTCCAGGATCGGGTCCACCCGTTCGGCGAAATATCGCGTCCGCATCGCGGCACGCTCGGCGCGTCGGCGCATACCCCGCTCATCCATCCGTTCCCGCACGCCCCGGCGCCACGCCCCGAATCCGGGAGATCCCTTGAGATAGGCGAACGCAACCGCGATACCGCCGAAATGGACCAGGTGCGCGACAGCGGTTCCCTGGGAGAAGGAGAGCATGAGCGACAGCGCCGCATAGCCGGCAACGAGCATCCACGCCTTTACCGGCAGTATGAAAAAAAGCAGGATCTCCCGATGCGGATAATAGACGGCATAGGCGGTGAGGAGGCCGAAAATGGCGCCAGAGGCGCCGATGACCGGAATGTACCTCATTGCAGGATGAAACAGATACAACACGCTGAAGAGTCCCGCTCCCATGCCGAAAATAAAGTAATGGAGGATGAATTTCCTCGTACCCCACAGCTCTTCCAGTTCACCGCCGAACATCCAGAGCGCCAGTGCATTGAGCGCAAGGTGCGAAAAATCATGGGTCGAATGCAGGAACATATAGGACGCAAGCCGCCAGAGCTGCCCGTGGCAGAACGCCTCAAAGGGGGTGAGGGCACAGTACGACAGCAGCCACGGCCCCGCGACGGGCAACAACTGGAGAAGGTATATGCCGCCGGTGGCGAACAGGAGCGTCTTTACGCCGCGGGTAAAGGGGTAAGGTACTTGCATGATGAGGATCAGGAGACCTGGTATTTCAGTCTGAATCGCGCCCGGACGCATTCCGGAACAAACGGCGTCACCTCGCCGCCGAGCTTTGCGATATCCTTCACCATGGTGGAGTTCAGGTAGACATACTTGGCGCTCGGCATGAGGAACACGGTTTCGGCGCCGCTGAGCATATTCCTGTTAGTAAATGCCATCTGAAATTCGTACTCGAAATCCGAGATCGCCCGCAGTCCCCGGATGAGCACGGTCGCCCTGTGCTCCCGCAGACAATTGACGATGAGGCCGCGGTAGCTGATCACCTCGATGCTCGGATGGCCGGCAAGCGCCTCCTTCACCATTGCCACCCGCTCCACGGCGGAAAAAAGATGCTTTTTAGCGGGGTTCTCCGCCACCACCGCAATGACTTTGGAAAAAATCTTCGTCGCACGCACCGCGATGTCGATGTGCCCGAAGGTAATGGGATCGAATGTTCCAGGATACAGTGCAACCGGCATGGCCGTCAACTCCTTTCTATTCCCCGATACGGCGCCCGTCGCGGGAGCGATAGCACGCTACGGCGGTCTCGCCGAACGTTTTTATCGCATCCGGCGCGGGGGTCCCGGTTCCGTCAATCGTGCCCTCCCCCGTCCCGCGCCGTCGCTGAAACAGGAGCATTCCCCGGGGCGTCAGCAGGGTGACAAGAGCGGGCACAAGGGCGGCCATGTTCATCTCATCGTACGGAGGATCAAAAAAAATTATATCGTAATGCTCGTTGCACGATCGGACAAACCGGGCCGCATCCCGTACAATGAAACGGCAGCGGTCAAGGACGCCGAATCGGACCGCATGCTCCCGGATCAGGGAGGAACGGGCGCGGTCTTTTTCGATGAAATCGACCGATGCGGCTCCCCTGCTGATCATTTCGAATCCGAAGGCGCCGCTCCCGGCGCAGAGATCCATCGCACGACTGCCGGGAATTTCGGGCGACAGCATATCGGCGATCGATTGACGGATTCGTTCGAGCGTCGGCCTGAAGGCCATTTCCTGCTCCGGAAAGCGTATGACCCTTCCCCGCAGTGCGCCGGACACTATCCGTAACCTCATGGCCGCCCGCTAATGACGAGTAATGAAATCGACATCGGCGTCGATCGATACCTTTCCATCGCCCGCGGCACGGAGGTGAAGATTCCGGAATGCGCATGGCAGACGCGCCTCATGCGCGGCGCGAATAAAGGCGACGAGATCCGGCAACGTCCCGTACCCTGCAAGGAAGTATCGGGACCGCGGGTATTCACCGGAGTTTCTTCCGACAAACGCGAGGGAGGTTTGCTCATAGTCAAACTATTCCATTTCAAAAGGCCGGAGAACGCGGAAACCTCGGATGAGACTTGTTCCCCGTACCCGGGCCCGTTGACCGGGTGGGCGGCACGTTCCGCAGTGTCGGACGGTCGCCCGTGAAAGGAGACACGGCTTTCAAGATGGAAGCGGTAGTGCGCGTTGGCGGCGGACGTTATGAAGGAGCGCGGCGGGGGATCCAGTTGAAAATTCTCCTGCGGTAAACCGCTGAAAAGCCTTCCGAGGCTTTCGCGATTCGGCGATTGCCCGGCCATCGAGAGCCGTGCGAAGCTATCGAGCGATATGGCGGTGAACTCGATGTCATCCGGAATAACCCCGGCAAGCGTGGAGAAAACCCTGTCGGCGAAGGCGATTTCATACGCCGTTTTTTCACCGGCTCCCGGTACGGCCTTTTCCAATCCCGCAGCGACAACGGCCGGTGCGGAACCGGCCGGCGGTTTCGCCTTGACCGTTTCATTGCGTGTGATATCCGCCTCTCGCCGAAGCCGGGGCCGCGGTGACATCGCGGGTGCTTTGGTTGGCTCTCGGACGCGGTATCCACGGCGCCGGTTACCTCGGTCTCGACCTCGCGCCAGGTGATGGCAGGCAAACGGTAGGGAGCCGCAAGCCACAGGTGCATGATTTCAACACCCGCGATAATGATCGCGACCCCGATCGCCGCAACGATGAGCGCCTTGAAAAAAAGATTGTGACGGTCTCCGGTTTTGCCGGGCCGACCGGAGAGCGGCTTAAGCAGGTTGATGGAGATCATGCGGCACTCCCCCGGCCCGAAGACGCGGGAGTAGGAAGCCCCGACCCGGCGACGGCGCGCGCCTGCTGCAGCGCCAGACCGACCGCCACCGCAAGCTGCGTCGAGTAATCACTGAGCTGCTGACCGTCGATCTCAACCTGACACTTGACTTCGCGAAAGGGGTCGAGCAGTTCGGCGCCTTTCACCGTTTCGAAAAAGGCCTCCCGTCGCGTGATCTGCCGGAACCAGGAGCCGGTCGCGTAAATTGCCTCGGGCCTCCCCGCCCGGCAGAAACGATCAATCTCGGAAGCCACTTTTGCCGTGAAGCCCTTTTCATCGCCCGCATCGTTACGATTATTGAAACAGTGGAAATCGAGGAATTCGCCGCTCCGGGACAGGACGAGCTTGGTTATCGCCTCCTCGCAATGGACAAGAAGGCACGGCGCGGCCGGGCGTTCCCGGTAGTTGGCCTCAAAAGCGTTGATGAGTCCGAAGATATCGAGCCCGATGGCGAGCGGGTCGAAGCCGGCGCTGCGGATCATGTCCGTGGTCTGTTCGACCAGGGTGCGCCGGTAGGCGGCAAGGAGGAAGGTTCTCGTTCTTCCGTCGGCGATACCGGTCATCTCCTGCGCATCAAAGATAAAGTCAGCCCGTTCGCCGGACAGATGCTGCGTGAGCTCCCATTCCAGCGCTTCCTCGACGGATGGTTCATCCGCATCGAGGGTCGCCAGGTTGATGACCGCGTACTGCGCAGGAATAGCGCCGGCGATGGAAGTGCAGAACAATCCGAGACGGGGTTTACCGTTTTTCAACTCGCGCCGCCAGACCTTCCACTCTTCGGCCCGCTTTCCCGCAGGGAAAGGCTGGATGAAAATGAGCGTCACCGCCCGTTCCGTAAGCGAGTACTCAACGGCGCTGAAATAGTCGCCCTGGAAATCGATCCCGCAGAAGCAGTCGGCACGTTGTTTCATAATCTTCACCGGAGACGACGGCCTCCGTTAACTACGCAGGGTACCCCTTGTGCGAGCATATAAAATATCATTTTCTGAAATGGGATGCATACCTCTTTATCGGCGGGAGGTTTCGGCGGGAACAATTACGGTTCAGCGACCGTTTTCGGCCGCATTTTTCAGCACGGAGAGAAAGGTCTCGACGATCCCGGGGTCGAATTGCAGTCCGGACTGGGCTTCGATCTCTTTAAGAGCCGCACTCCGGGGCAGGGATTTACGGTAGAGACGATGGGAGGTCATTGCCTCGAAGGCATCGGCGACGCTCAGGATCCGCGCGCCGAGCGGAATTTCCGCTCCCGAGAGGCCGGAGGGATACCCGT
Organism: uncultured Fibrobacterota bacterium; assembly: GCA_963846695.1. Lineage (GTDB taxonomy): Bacteria > Fibrobacterota > Chitinivibrionia > Chitinivibrionales > Chitinispirillaceae > BOG-1184. The sequence continues at coordinate 49,175 of CAWJXL010000016.1, forward strand.
GGCCGTTAAAAAATTCATGGTGGTGCAGGACCAGGGGCACCAGCGGCTTCAGAAAGGGAACGTCGGCAATGATGGCTGCGCCGAGCGCCGGATGCTTCCTGATTTCTTCAAACTCCTCGGCGGTCAGCGTGCCGGGCTTATTGAGGATGGATTCGCTGACGCCGATCTTGCCGATATCATGCAGGAGACCCGCATATTGAACCTGTTCCACCTCATGGAGGGGCATATTCATGTGCCGGGCGATAAGCACCGCATAGTGCATGACGTTTTCCGAGTGGCCATGCGTATACACGTCCTTCGCTTCCACCGCCAGGGCGAATGCCCGGATTGTTTTCAGGTAGTTATCGCGGATGTTATGATAGAGCCGGACATTTTCGATGGAGATGCCGGCCTGCGAGGCAAGAAGTTTGACCTGCTCGATATCGAGGTTCGAGAACGGCTCGCCGCCTTTCCTCCGGACAAGCTGGAGGACGCCGAGGGTGCAGGAGGGACTCTTGAGCGGGAAGGCGATGAATGGCCCGACATCGGGTGGAAAGGCCTTCAGGCCGGCGGACGGGTCGCCATGTCCGGTGATCACGACCGGTTCGCAGCTATCGAGCACTTGTCGGGCAACAAGCATGAAGGGCGCCCGCGTCCAGAAGTCGGCACTGAAATCATCCCCGCGCTGCGCTTCGAGGGTGAGCGTTCCCCCGGCATCGGCAAAAAGGAGCGCCGTCCCGTCCGCCTTCGCGAATCGAACCGAAAATTCGAGGAATTTCCGGTTAAGTTCCTCCATATCAAGAGTCGAAGCGAGGAGTTGCGTCACCTGGTGCAGTGAAACGAGCTTCGAAAGGAGGATATTTTCCTCCCGGAGCGTCTGCAGGTCGATGGCGCGCCGCACCTTTTCGCCTATTTCGCCGAGATGGAACGGCTTGGTGAGGTAGTCGCTGGCGCCGAGTTTCAGCGACTGGATCGCGGAATCGAGCGTGGGGTAGCCGGTCGTCATGAGCACCGGGATTCCGCCGTGACGCTCCCTGATGTGCTGCAGCAGCTGAACGCCGCTCATGCCCGGCATGCGAATATCGGTGATCACCAGATCGATGACGTCATCGTTTACAATAGATAGCGCCGCGTTGCCGTTATCCGCCCGCGCGGTGCCGTACCCCTTCCGCTGCAGAAATTTCTCCAGAAGATCGAGAACGGTCGGTTCGTCATCGACGATCAGAATTTTTTTTCCGGCTGGCGCCATGCGTTCCCGTCGTTGCGGAGGGCGAACTGCCATATCGCCGCTCACCGCTTGTTAGTCCGTTGTCAGGCATTACTGCGTTCGCGAAAGGCGGCGAGATCATCCGGAGTGTCAATTCCCGCCGACTCGTAGTCGCGGATGAGGCATTTGATCCGCATGCCGAACTCCAGGGCGCGAAGCTGCTCGAGTTTTTCCCGCCGCTCAAGAGTCCCTTCGGGAAACGTACAGTAACGCTCCAACCCCTTCCGGGAAAAGCCATAAATTCCCCTATGACGGAAAAACACGGCGCTGCCCGTCTTATCACGGTCATAGGGAATCGGCGACCGGGAAAAGTAGAGCGCCCCGCCCCCGGCATCGAGGACGGCTTTTACGACATTGGGGTTGTCTATTTCTTTAATTGTAGCATGGGAAACGACGGTGAGCAAGGTAAAATCGTCGAGCCGGCGCACCGCAGCGCAGAAGTCGGCCAGCAGCGATGCGGGTACCTGCGGCTCATCTCCCTGCAAATTAACGAAATAGCCGCAAGGAATCCTCCCGGATACCTCAAAGATGCGATCGGTTCCGCTTCGATGACCCGCGTCGGTCATCATCGCCTCCCCGCCGTGACGTTCAACGGTCTCGGCGATGCGCCGGTCGTCGGTGGCGACAACGATCCGGTCGAAAACCTTCGCCTTTTTCGCGCAGGAATAGACCCACATGACGAGCGGTAGACCGTCGATTTCGACCAGGGGTTTGCCGGGCAGGCGGGTCGAGCCGTACCGCGCCGGGATGATGCAGGCTACCGGGTCATCGGGTGGCGCCATAACGGGCCTGTCAACCGATCACCTTGGGGATCGCGAAGAACCCGTTCTTCACCCTGGGGCCGTTCCGCAGCAGTTCATCCCGCGAAAGCGACGGTTTTTCGACATCCGGCCGCGTGGGGTCGTGAAGGGGCTCCACGAAACAGGTGGGTTCGACATCGGTGGTGTCAATGCCCCGCAACTGCTCGACGAACTCGAAAATGGAGCCGAGCTGCACGGTGAATTTTTCCACCTCCTCTTCGGAGATCCTGAGCCGGGCGAGTTCCGCAACGCGCACTACCTGTTCACGATCGATCATGAGCGTCTCCTTTATGATTCGAAATTGGCGAACCGTGCCATGAGTTTCTTTCTTGACCCGTCGTTGAAGAGAACCGAAAGCTTCATGTCCTCCCCGAAGCCGCTGATCTGGACGATTCTCCCCTGCCCGTAGAGCTTATGGCGCACCTGCTGCCCCTGCCGGAATTCAACGGTCTCCTGCGAGAACGCCTCCGGCGCGAAGGACGGCCCGGCCGCGACCGGCATGCGCGACGGCGCCAAGGGGCGGCGTTCGGGCTTTTTACTCTCCGGCATCGACGGCATCCCGAAATAGTTGCTCTTGTCACGCGGGGTGTACAGCTCCGCACCGATGGACTCCAGAAACCGCGAGGGAATCTGGGGCATGACGTCGCCGAAGCGGCGGCGGTAGTCGACATGCGAACATTCAAGGATCCGCATGGCCCGCGTGATCCCGACATACAGGAGCCGGCGCTCCTCCTCGATCTTGACCGGGTCGTCGAAGTTCTGGCGGGAGGGAATGATGCCGTCCTCGAGGCCGACCAGGAACACGCACCTGAATTCGAGCCCCTTGGCGCTGTGGAGCGTCATCATGTTTACCGCCTCGTCTTTCTGCTCCCAGGTGTCGACATCCGCGGCCAGGGTGACCTCTTCGAGAAAGGCGGCGAGCGGGGCCTCCTGATGCTCGTTTGTCCAGATGGCGATGGCGTTGACAAGTTCGGCGATGTTATCGATCCTGCCGGACGACTCCTCGGAGTCGTCATCGGTAAGCATGTCCATGTACCCGCTCAGCTTGAGCATCTCGTCCACGATGGCGGAGGGCGGCTCGTGCCGGTTTTCGAGGTCAACGAGCAGGGTGAAAATTTCGCGCACTTCGGCAAATCCCTGGCGGTATCGCGGCGGCAGCGTATCGACGCCGCTTTCCAGGAGCGCTTCGAGCATGGAGCGATTTTTATCCGCCGCGAGGGCGGCGAGCGCCTCGTAGGCCTTCTCGCCGAGGCCGCGGGCGGGCAGGTTGAAGATGCGCTCGAAGCTCACGTTGTCCTTCTGATTGACAAGAAGCCGGAGGTAGGCGAGGCAGTCCTTGATCTCTGCCCGCTCATAGAAGCTCATGCCGCCGACCAGAAGGTAGGGAATCCTGCGGCGGCGCAGCACCTCTTCGAACACGCGCGACTGCGCGTTGGTGCGGTACAGAACGGCGATCTGGCCGCCCTTCACCCCGTGCCGCAGCAGCTCGGTGATCCGGTCGGCAACGCCGTCCGCTTCCTGCCGGTCGTCGCGGTAACGGCTGACCGCCACCGCATCGCCGCGGCCGTGATCGGTCCAGAGTTTCTTATCGGCCCGAACGGTATTGCCGCTGATCGCCGCATTGGCAAAGTTGAGGATCGAACTCGTCGACCGGTAATTCTGTTCGAGCGTGAACACCCTGGTCCCGTCGAACTCCTTTTCAAACGACAAGATGTTCTCGATCCGCGCGCCGCGCCAGCCGTAGATGCTCTGATCGTCGTCGCCGACCGCGAAGACGCGGCCGCTCGCCTGCGACAGGAGTTTGACAAGCTGGAACTGGGCGGCGTTGGTGTCCTGGTACTCGTCGACGAGCACGTATCCGAAGGCGCTCCGATACCGTTGCAGCACGTCCGGAGCGCGCAGAAACAGGTAGACCGTATTCGCCAGCAGGTCGTCGAAATCCATGGCCTGCTGCCCGAAGAGCGATTTCTGGTAGGCGTGATAGACGCGAATGATCTCCCGCTCGTAGAACCCCCTGTCCGCGTCGTCGAGCTTTTCAGGCGGGATGCAGGCGTTCTTGTATTTGGAAATCGCGCCGAGCGCGCTCCGCGGCGGCATGCTGCGGTCGTCGATCTGGAGGCCCTTCAGCACCTTCTTCATGGCGGTAACCTGGTCGTTGCCGTCGAAGATGGTGAAGGAGGGCAGGTAGCCGAGGCGCGACCCCTCCCGACGGAGAATCCGCGCGCACATTGCATGGAAGGTGCCGATCCACATTCCTTGCGTCGGCAGGCCGGTGAGCTGTTCGACCCGGGTGCGCATTTCGCCCGCCGCCTTGTTGGTGAAGGTCGCGGCAAAGATCTGCGCCGGAAAAAGGCCGCGTTCGATCAGCCAGGCGATCTTCGCGGTCAGGACGCGCGTTTTTCCGGTACCGGCGCCGGCAAAGACCAGTTCCGGTCCGCCGTCGTAGACGATCGCCTCGCGCTGGACCGGGTTTAAAATCAGTTTATCGAGAATTGACATTATTTTCGAAGCCTTTTTCCTATTAAAATGAATGGAAGATCTTTATATTCAATATACTACAAAGATCACAGCAGATTCGCCGCAATCTCCGCGAGTTCGGAGCGCTCCCCCTTCTCCAGATTGATATGCGCGTAGAGCCGCTGGCCCTTCATCTTGGAAATCAGGTACGACAGCCCGTTCGTGTGGCTGTCGAGGTAGGGGTGGTCGATCTGATAAATATCGCCGGTAAATACCAGTTTCGTCCCCTCGCCCGCCCGCGTAATGACCGTTTTGATCTCGTTGGGCGTCAGGTTCTGCGCTTCGTCGACGATGAAGAACACCTTGACCAGGCTCCTGCCGCGGATATACGCGAGCGGCGTTATCTGCAACTTCTCCAGTTCGAGCATTTCGCCTATCCGTTTCGCGTTCCGGTCGTTCTGGGAAAACTGGTTTCTGATGACCGCCAGATTGTCGTGCAGCGGCTGCATGTAGGGACCGATCTTGGAATCGATATCGCCGGGAAGGTAGCCGATATCCTTGTTTGACAAGGGAACGATGGGCCGGGCGACGTAGATCTGATAGTAATTTTTCCGTTTTTCAAGCGCCCCGGCGATGGCGAGCAGCGTTTTGCCCGTGCCCGCTTTTCCCGTGAGGCTGACGAGCTTCACCGAATCGTCCATGAGCATATTCAACGCGAAGCATTGTTCGGCGTTACGCGGCGTGATGCCGTAGGCCGGAACCTTTTCCACCCGGACGATCGCGTTACGGTCGGCCTTGAACACGGCGAGCGCTGATTTCTGTGCGCTGCGGAGCACGATGTTTTCGTTGGGCACAGGCGATTTCGCAAGTTCCGCCGCGGCGGCATCCACCTCGAACGGCTCGCGATAGAGCTGGTCTACGGTTTTGGCGGAGATGTTCTCTTCAAACCGGATGCCTTTATACAGGGCTGAAATATCGCTCACGCGGTCGGTGGTATAATCCTCGGCCGCCATTCCCATGGATTTCGCCTTCATCCGCAGGTTGACGTCCTTGGAAACAAGAACGACCTGACGCCGCGGCATCTCCTTTGCAAGACAATACGCCGCATTCAGGATATGGTGATCGGGCTTATTTCCCGCAAAATTGCGGGCGATATCGGGGTGATACTCCCGTTCCAGCCGGATGGATATTTTCCCGAGCCCGGCGCCGATCGCCATGCCGCCGTTGAAAAGCAGGTCCCCGGACAGGGAATCGAGCGCGCGGGCGAATTCGCGGGCGTGGAAGTTCAGGATATCGTTGCCTTTTTTAAAATTGTCGAGTTCTTCAAGGACGGTGATCGGAATGACGAGATCGTGTTCCGCAAATTGATGGATGCATGAGCTGTCGTGCAAAATCACGTTGGTGTCCAGAACAAAAAGCTTAATCGTTTTCTTTTTTGCCATCGTAACGGCGTCTCCCGGATTAAAGCAAAATTGTTTGTAACTTTCTCCCGTTTTCCAGATGATCCCAGCTTTTCCGCTCCGCCTTTCTCACCCTGCCCCCCTCTAAGATATACACTCCTTTTCGTTTATCGCTGAAAGTCCCCAATCTGACCATCGTCCTGCCCGCTTTTCCCGACAGGGAATCCGGATCGAACTCCTCCCCTGCCGCGAACAAAAGTTCATACTCCTCGCCGCCGTGAAGCGCCCACTCTTGCCACGGGGCGCCTAATGCCGCGCCGAGGGCGACCATGGCGGTCGGCGCTTCGAGACGTTCAAGCGCAAGTTCGAGTCCCAGGGCATTTTCGTAACAGAGGGTGGCGGCGTCCTTCGAGATGCCGTCCGAGAGGTCCATCATGGCGTGGACCCGGTTGCAGGCGCCAAGGGCAAGGCCGAGGGCGACGGGAGGATCGGGCCGGATATGCGCATCCGCCAGGCTCCGGTAGCGTTTCGGCAGTTTTTCCCGTCCCCATTTCCGGAGCGCGGCCAGGCCAGCGGCGCTCCGGCCGGGAAAGCCGCTCAGCCAGAGTGCGTCGTTGTTTCGTATCCCCCTGCGTGTCAGCAGCCGGCCCCCGGCGGGCGCACGCCCGATCAGCGTAATCCCGATTGTCCAGCACGGGCCGACGGAGAGATCGCCGCCGATGAGCCTGAACTTCCATTTCCGGCACGCTTCGGCGAAGCCGCGATAGAGAGCGGCGCTCTTCCGCTCAATTGACGGATCCCCCGCCGGGAACACGAGTTGCACGAGCGCCGCCTCGGGCAGCGAGGCCATGGCCGCGCAGTCGCTTACGTTCGATGCCATGCAGCGGAAACCTATCTCCGAAAAGCTCACATTATTGGCCGTAAAATGGACATTCTCGACGGCAATGTCGGCGGTGAGCGTCAGCCGCTCGCCCGCTTCGCAGAGCCGCACCGCGGCGTCGTCGCCGAGCGTCAATGGGTAGGGTTTCCCGCTCTCCGCAACCCGGCCGAGAATTTTCCCGAGGGCCGTAAGGAGTTTGTATTCCGCGGAGGGAAAGTGATAATTAGCCATAATTCCAAACAGAGGCGTTTTTTAAACTGTGTTTTCTACCTTAAAAAGGGCGTTGCGGGAGTGCGAGAGCGCCTGCAAAAGTCTAATGAAAAGCTCCCCGCCTCACTTCAAATAATTACTATATATATTTTTCCGATCATGAAATTCTACGCCGACCTGCACGTTCACTCGCCGCACTCGCGGGCGACGAGCAGCCGGCTTTCCCTGGAATACCTGCACGCCTTCGGGCGGATCAAGGGCATCCGGGTGATCGGAAGTGGCGACTGCCTCCATCCGGCGCGCCGTGCCGAGTGCCGGGAGAAGCTGAAGGACGAGGGGAACGGCCTCTTCTCGCTCAAAAAAAAGTTCGCCGTTGCGACCGGCGACCTGGCGCCGGAAAGCCGGTCGGGCGATGTGCGGTTCATGTTGACCGTGGAGATATCGTGCATCTACAAAAAAAACGGTCGCGTCCGCAAGGTGCACAACGTCATCTGCTTCCCGTCGTTTGACGCGGCGGGAAGAGCCCGGATCCGTCTCGAAAAAATCGGCAACCTTAGGGCGGACGGACGCCCGATCCTCGGACTCGATTCGAGGGACCTGCTTGAAATCGCGCTCGAAGCCGACCCCGCGGCGATCCTCATCCCGGCGCACATCTGGACCCCCTGGTTCTCGGCGCTGGGGTCAAGGAGCGGCTTCGATTCGATCGGGGAGTGCTTCGGGGATCTCACAAACCATATTTACGCCGTCGAGACCGGCCTCTCGTCCGATCCGCCAATGAACAGGCGGCTGTCGAGCCTCGATCCGTTCGCGCTCGTCTCCTTCTCCGACGCCCACTCCCCGTCCAAACTGGGGCGGGAGTGCACCGTATTCGACACGGAGATCTCTTACGGGGCAATCTACAGGGCGCTGGCCGACCGAAAAAATCCGGGGCTTATCGGTACGGTGGAATTCTTCCCCGAAGAGGGGAAGTACCATGTCGACGGCCATCGAAAGTGCGGCGTGCGGTTTACTCCCCGCGAAACAGCCGCGGCAAGGGGACGCTGCCCGGTGTGCGGCGGGCCGCTCACGGTCGGCGTGCTGTCGCGCGTCGAGGAGCTTGCAGACCGGGAAGAGGGCGCCGCCATGAGGCGGGTAAAACCGTATGCCAGCCTGATCCCGCTCCGGGAGGTCATCGCCGAGGCGCTCGACCGCGGTCCCGAAACCAACGGAGCGACAAAGGTGTACGACCGGCTCATTGCCGGGGTCGGCAATGAGTTCTCGATCCTGCTCGATGCCCCGATTCCGGATATTGCCGTGGTGGGGGGCGAGGTCGTGGCCGAAGGAATTAGACGAATGCGAAAGGGAGAAGTTACGATTAATCCGGGGTTTGACGGGGAGTTCGGGACTATTGAGCTTTTTACGAAGGAAGAAAGAAATGCATTTAAAATAATGGTTTCTATTGTCCATAGGGGCGGGTTTGAAACCCGCCCCTACTCTTTTAAAATTTAACCTTCGGCGCTTCCTTCGCTTCGCTCGCCGCTTCGAAGTACGGCGCTTCCTTGAAGTTCGCCGCCACTAAACTATACGGGAATTTCCTCCTCGTCGCATTATACTCCCGCGCCGCGTCGTTGTACCGCTGCCGCGCCACCGAAATCCTGTTCTCGGTTCCGGCGAGTTCGTCCTGCAGGGCCAAAAAGTTTTGATTGGCCTTGAGATCGGGGTACTGTTCAACCACCACCATCAGCCGCGAAAGGGCGGAGGTAAGCTGGTTGTTCGCGGCCATTTTTTCCGGCACCGTCGAGGCGCCGCCCGCGCTCGCACGCGCCCTGGTGACCTCGGTCAGGACCTGATCCTCGTGCTTCGCGTACCCCTTGACCGTCTCAACGAGGTTCGGTATGAGATCCAGCCTCCGCTGCAACTGACTTTCCACCTGGGCCCAGGCGCTTTTCGTATTCTCATCGAGCTCGACAAGTTTATTTTTCCAGCCGATGTACGGAATGCTGTTACACGAAACGACGATGAACAATCCCCCTAAAATCATCGCGACGACAACTACCCTGAATACTACGATCGCCAACCGCCAACCTTTCATATCCGCTCCTTTATTGAAAATTGATCCACCTTCGTTATCAGGGTTTTGATTGCCCGGAGATACGCCGGGAAAACCGCGACCATCTCCTTTTTATTTCCGCTCCTGATCGCCTCCATCGTCCGGAGCAGCGCGTACTCTTCCAGACCATAAATTTTGGTCACTTCCGCAAAAAGGGATTTCCTTTCAGGGAGGACCGGTTGATTTTTAAGATGCAGCAATGCCTGAAAAACAGCGGAAAAATCCCTCATGGAGCCATGCAGCACCCTTTGCAGCAACCGGGGATTCCGCCGCACTCCGGGCCATTCCCGCAGAAGATGGAGCCATTTCCCCCTGAGCTCCCGTTCCACCTGAATCTGCAGGTCCCGGTCATCGATCGTTATATCCTTCAGGACATCCGAACCGTAAATAACGGCGTAGCACGCCTTCATGGCGAGAAACTCGATGGGAAAGGAGTCGCGCGAGGATTTGATGTACTCCGCGTCCATGAAGAGCGGACGCGCGCACCGTTTTTTCATCCACTTTTCCTGATAGTGTTCCGATTTCTCGATCATCGGCAGCGTCATTTCGGCGAGGACGACGAGCAGATTGATATCCGACCTCTTCGGGTCGAAATGTCCGCCCGCCGCGCTCCCGTAAACGATCACCGAAAGCAGATCGGCGCCGTAGCACATTTTAAAATCCTCCGCCGCCAGACGGGCGACGGCAACCGGATCGGTAATTGTTTTCATGGTTGAATCCTTTGTTGGAAGACCACCTTAAAATCCCCGCGACGCACCGCCGCCGCCGCTCATGCCGCCGCCGAATCCCCCGCCGAAGCCGCCTCCCCCGAACCCGCCGCCGAACCCTCCCCCGCCAAACCCGCCTCCCCTGCCCCTCCCGCCGCCCAGAAGACTCGACAGAACGAATGCAAAAAGCAGGGTACGGCCGAATCGCGTTCCTAACAGGAGCGACAGCACGATGGCGATCAAAATCAATTGCTGCCACGACAACGCATGAAGAGGGAGTTGATCCGGCGGCGCGAAGTTATTCGCATCGTTAAGCGTGATTCCCTTTTCATGCGCGACAACTCCGCCGATTGCGCCGGAAATCCCGAGCAGGCCGGCGGAAAAATCGCCGTTTTTAAAGTAGGGAGTGCCGTATTGATCAAGTATCCTGCCGACCTTTGCGTCGTTGAGATACCCTTCCGCCCCGTATCCTACCTCTATTCTTACCTTGCGCGGATCGAGCGAGAGCAGGACCAGCGCTCCCTCATCCGACCCCTTATTCCCTATGCCCCACTGTTTATAGAGTTGCGACGCGTAGTCGTCGATCGTCGAATTTCCCAGCGAATCCAGTGTGGCAACCACGAGGCCGAATTTCGCCTGGTCCCAGAGCGCCTGGGCAAGGGTAACAATTTTCTCCTGGGTCGGTTGATCGATAACATTAGCATAATCGGCCACCGGGCCTGATGGGCGGGCCGGGAAATTCCGGGCAAGGAGAGGAATGCAGAGCAGGAGGATACAAGGGATAGTCCCGATTACATTAATCCGAAAAGTATCGAGGGAAATTCTGTTTTTCAATGGGGTTTTCCGCCTGATACGGTAGATTTTTCAATGGAGCCGGTATCAAATATACCTCACCCCCGCCGATACGGCGGGACCTCTCCCACAGGGAGAGGTATTATAAAAGCAATCAATACAAAAAGCATATTGCTTCCCTATCCAGCGGTTTTTGAGTTCATCCCTTGAATAAACCCCTTCAAAAAGCTATTTTGCATCTATTCATCCTAGTTTGCATATCATATTTAAAAGATAATCATCACCATCCCCAACCGGCAGGAGGTTGCATCCATGGCGTCATATACGTACCAGGATCTCAAGAAGATGACCGTCGCCCAATTGCGCGCAATCGCAAAGGCTACCAAGCACGACGCGGTTAACGGCTACTCGCAGCTCAACAAGGAGCACCTGCTCCTGGGACTCTGCGCGGCGTACAACATCGACCACCGGGTTCACCACGTCGCCCAGGGAATCGATAAAATAAAGATCAAGGGCGCGATCAAGCAGTTGAAGAAGGATCGCGACGAGGCGCTTGCGGCGCCGGAGAAAGATTACACGAAGCTCAAGACCATCCGCCGCTCCATCCATCGGTTCAAGAGAGAGCTCCGGCAGGCCATGCTTTAAAACCGGCTGCGCCATGGCAAAAAGACCGTCCGCGATCAATGTAATCTGGCTCTATCTCATTCTCCTGAGCATCCTGACCGCCGCCTGGAGCGGCAGGATGGATGTCATTACCAAAGCCTCCTTTGACGCGGCTAAAAGCGCCGTGATGCTGGCCATCACGCTGATCGGCGCCATGGCGCTGTGGCTCGGGATCATGAAGGTGGCGGAAAACGCCGGGCTCATGCGGATCGTGAGCGGGGCGATAAGGCCGGTCATGACCTGGCTTTTCCCCGATGTTCCGGCCGGCCATCCGGCCATGTCGGCGATGATCATGAACATCGCGGCCAACATGCTCGGGCTGGGCAACGCGGCGACGCCCATGGGCATCAAGGCCATGGGCGAACTTGACAAGCTGAATCCGCGGAAGGGCACGGCCTCGAATGCCATGTGCCTCTTCCTCGCCATCAACACGTCGAACGTCTCCCTCCTGCCGCTCGGCGTCATCGCGGTGCGGGCGGCGGCCGGGGCCGCGAGTCCGGGATCGATCCTGATCCCGACCATCATCGCGACTTCGACCGCGACCATCTGCGGCATCACGCTGGCAAAGCTTTTCGCCCGCCGGAGCCCTGACCCCGCTCCCCTCGTGCAGGAGGAGGCGGCTCCCGTGGCCGCGGCAGATGACGGGCACGACGCTGAAGAAGAGGTCCGCCGGCCGGGCGCGGCGGGAAAGCTGCTCGCCATAGCGGTGATCGTCGCCTTTCTCGCGGCCATTCCCTTCCATTATATTACCGCGCACCATCCGCCCGCCTTCACCTATCACCTGCTCACCCGTGCGACCGGCTGGCTGATACCGACCCTGATGGGCTTCTTCCTGCTGTTCGGCTACTTCCGGGGGGTCAAGGTCTACGAGTCGTTGACCGACGGCGCGAAGGAGGGGTTCCAGGTCGCCCTCCGCATCATCCCGTTTCTGGTCGCGATTTTCGTGGCGATCGGCATGTTCCGCGAAAGCGGCGCCCTCGACCTTCTCGCACGGCTCCTCAGCCCGCTCTTCTCGCGGATAGGATTTCCCATCGAGGCGCTGCCGGTTGCGCTGCTTCGCCCGCTCTCGGGCACCGGCTCCTTTGCCGCCATGACCGAGGTCATAAACCGGGCGCCGGACGGCTTCGCCTCGTTTCTCGTCTCCGTGCTCCAGGGATCGACCGAGACCACCTTTTACGTGCTGGCGGTTTACTTCGGCAGCGTGGGTATCCGCCGATCCCGGTACGCGCTCACGGTCGGACTCCTGGCCGATGCGGTGGGGATCGCTGCGGCGCTGTGCGTGTCGCATTTGCTGTTCAGGGTATAGGCAGGCATCATGACAACACTGACCCTCAAGCCCACGCATAAAGCGGTTCTGTCCTACTACTCCCAGCTCCGGAATTTCAAGGAGATGAACGTCGCCAACGAGGGAGCGCTCGCCCCGGTTTTCGCGGACCTGCTGGAACACTGCGCGCGTCAGTTCAACTGGACGCTGGTGGAACAATACCCCTTCAAGCGCAACGGAAAAACATTACGGGCCGACGGCGCGCTGGTCGACCGGTTCAACCTTCCGCACGGTATCTGGGAGGCGAAGGACAGCGGGGACGATCTTGCGAAGGAAATAAAGAAGAAGTTCGAAGCCGGGTACCCCTCGGATAATATATTGTTCCAGGCGCCGGACCATATCATTATCTTCCAGAACGACCGGGAGGTCTTCAACGACCCGATCACCAACCCGCAATTCCTCATCCGCGCGCTGAAAATTTTCTTCGAGGAGTACCAGCCCAGGGAATTTTTGCAGTGGGAGAAGGCGGCGGATGAATTCAAGGACCAGGTGCCGGAGATCGGCCAGCAGCTGCTGAAACAGATCGAAATTGAACGCGAGACCAACAAGCGATTTATCGCGGCGTTCAACGAATTCTACTCGCTCTGCCGCGAAACTATAAACCCCGAACTATCGGTGCAGGCCGTGGAAGAGATGCTCATCCAGCACATCCTGACCGAGCGCATCTTCCGGAACGTCTTTAAAAACGCGAATTTCGTCACCCGCAACATCATCGCCCGCGAGATCGAGAAGGTCATCGACGCCCTGACCTCGCAGTATTTCAGCCGCGACGAATTCCTGAAAGACCTCGACCGCTTCTATACGGCCATCGAGACGACCGCAAATACCATCGTGGAATACTCCGAGAAGCAGCACTTTCTGAATACCATTTACGAGAAGTTCTTTCAGGGCTTTTCGGTGAAGGTCGCGGACACGCACGGCATCGTCTATACGCCGCAGCCGATCGTGGATTTCATGGTGCGCTCGGTCGAGGAGCTTTTGAAGAAGGAGTTCGGAAAGTCGCTCTCCGACGAGGGGGTGCACATCCTCGACCCGTTCGTGGGAACCGGCAATTTCATCATAAGGGTAATGCGGGAAATAAAACGCCATAAGCTGCTCTACAAGTACGAGCGCGAGCTGCATTGCAACGAGGTGATGCTGCTGCCGTATTACATCTCCTCGATGAACATCGAGCACGCTTTCTTCGAATTGGCGAATACATACCTGCCGTTTGAAGGGATATGCCTGGTGGATACGTTCGAACTCGCCGAAGGGCAGCAACTATCGAACCTTGACGTCTTGTTAAGCAAGGAAAACACCGCGCGGGTGAAAAGGCAGAAGGACGCGCCGATATTCGTGATCATCGGAAATCCGCCGTATAACGCGGGGCAGGTGAATGAGAATGACAATAACAAGAACCGTAAATATCCAATAATAGACAAACGGGTGGCAGATACCTTTGCGAAAGACTCGAATGCCGCCAATAAAAAGCCATTATCGGATGTATATATAAAAGCGATACGGTGGGCAACCGACCGCATTAAGCAGACCGGTGAAGGAATCGTTGCTTTTATTTCCAACAATAGCTTTATTGATGAATTTACTTTTGACGGCATGCGAAAACATTTGTCGGAAGATTTTTCTTCAATCTACCATATAAATCTCAAAGGAAACGCCCGAACTTCCGGCGAGAGAAGAAGGAAAGAAGCCGGGAATGTTTTTGATGATGCGATTCGCGTCAGCGTGGGAATTTCCTTTTTCGTGAGAAAGAAGGGAGAAAAGGGGCCAGCGCGGATTTTTATTCATTCGGTAGATGATTACATGAAATCACCCGGAAAAAAATTGTTTCTGGAAAAAAACCGTTCCCAAGCCAATATTATGTTTACCGAATTGAAACCGGATAAGAATAATGTCTGGCTGACTTCGGGAATGGATGAATATTTTGAGAATTTATTGCCAATGGGATCAAAGGAGGGGAAAGCTGGTACTTCCAAAAATCTCATATTCAAAATTTTCAGTTTGGGCCTAAATTCAAACCGGGATTCTTGGGTATATAATTTCAATAAGCAGCAACTTGAAAAAAATATTAAAAAATTCATTCAGACATATAATGGCGAAGTTAACAGATGGAATGAACGGTCAGACAAAAAAGCGAATGTTGATAATTTTGTATTAGCTGATGAACGGCAAATAAAATGGAGCAGCAAGCTTAAAGAATGTTTATTGCGAGGCAAAAAAGCAGAATGGAATTCAAATAAAATACGTAAATCGTTTTATCGCCCCTTTTATCTTCAAAACCTTTTCTTTGACGAAATTCTCAATCACCGGCGCGGACAATTTCCTTATATTTATCCAACGGTTAAATCAGAAAGTGAAAATAGAACTATCTGCCTCAGCGGCATCGGCAGCAGCAAACCTTTTCATGCCCTCGTAACCAATATCATTCCATGTCTTGACATGCTCGAAAAAACTCAATGCTTCCCCTTTTATATTTATGACGAATCCGGCGCCACCCGCCGCGAGAACATTACCGACTGGTCCTTATCCGAATTCCGTTCCCATTATTCAGATACTTCTATTACCAAGTGGGATATTTTTTATTACATCTACGCCGTTCTCCATCACCCGGTTTATCGTTCCAAGTACGCCGCAAATCTCCGCCGCTCCCTTCCCCGCATTCCCTATGCCCCCGACTTCCGGGGCTTCGCCGAAGCCGGCAAGCTGCTCGCCGACCTGCACGTGAACTATGAGGAGCAGCCAGAATACAAGCTGGAGTTTATAGAGAATCCGAAATCAAAGCTCGACTGGCGGGTCGAGAAGATGCGGCTATCGAAGGATAAGGCGAGGATCGTTTACAACGACTTCCTGACGCTTGCCAGCATTCCGCCGGAGGCGTTCGAGTATCGCCTGGGCAACCGCTCCGCGCTCGACTGGATCATCGACCAGTACCAGGTATCGACCGATAAGCGGTCGGGCATCGTGAACGATCCGAACGATCCGGACGATCCGGAATATATCGTGAAGCTCATAGGAAAGGTGATTACGGTAAGTATCGAGACGGTGAAGATCGTGAAGGGTCTGCCGGAGTTGGAGGCTGGCGAATAAATTTTATTTTTACAAGGTAATGTACATGCCTGAAACATCAAACTACTATAAAATGCTTGATCTAAATGAGCGTGCCAACATACAAGTAATGGAGCTTTCTGATAAACCATTGATCGTCTATGAAGACCATCGCTATTTACTAAATATCATAAGATATGCCAGGGATAAAGAAATATTTATAACGCAAAGGCCCCCCAACTTATTCTATTTTGACTTCCATTATGATGACGCTTCTGTACATAATATATCAGACGAAACCTTTAGAAATATCGCATCTGGACCTCTTAAAGACTTCTGGAGCTTTGTAGAATGGGAACTTTCACCCAGAGATGATGATTGGCTTACAGCAGCCTTAAAAATGAATTTAATAAATGATGTTATTTCCACAGGAGTACCAGCGGTGGAGGTGGAAGAATTCAAAGATTTTACCGATATATACGGAAACATTCACAAGATATATCCAATGCATAAATTTTGGGATGCGCTACTTAACTCACATGGATGGCTTGTTGATAATGCACGATCCGATACATTTAAGCCGATCTGGGATATTTTAGGATGGTATAGTGAGCCGGGCAGAGGATTCAGATTTAAAGAAGAACCCTTAGAAAACCCACTAATACTTGATTTTGATTTAGATTGCTTCACCATTCATTATGGCCAAATAACATTGGGCTGGCCCCCTGTGATATTCGAAAATCTTTTTAAAAAATATAACTACGATATTTACATGACACCCCTGGGTTTTTTACAAAAAATTATTCAAAAATCCGAATTTATTACCATTGCATTTGAAAGCCCCTTCTGCGGCGGTTTGTGGGAATCAGCCAAAATTTATCAAAATCTATTAGACCATTTGAATTCATCTTGAATTTTTAACGAAAAACAGGCATGTTTTTTTAAATCGAGGTTAAAAAAACGCTGAATACAAAGGAGCGTTTCCCTATGTCGCATCCGCGGTATAAAAAGGAAAAATTCATCGAATTGAAGGCGTTCGGCCTTTCATTCGACAAAATCGCCGCCGCCATCAACGTATCGAAACCGACCCTTCTGAAATGGTCGCAGGAGTTTGAAAAGGAGATCGCCGCCGAGGAGTATATCAAGGCGGAGGCGCTCGTGCAGAAACATCGTCTCTACCGGCAGACCAGATTTGAGGACGCGGTCGAGGAACTTGCCAGGATACGGGCCGCGATCAAATCGAAGGATCTATCCAAAGTAAACATTACCGTTTTATTGGAAATGGAGAAACAGCATAAGGAGGAAATCGCGACGATGGTTGCGGACCTCCGGAAATACGCCGGACTCAACAGGGATGGGCAAAAACGCGAAGTTACGCAGGCCGAGATTGATGAAATGTTGCATAAGTATCTTGGTGTTCCTATCCCTCCACGTATAGAATCGGAAAGGAAAAAAGATAATTCCAAAAGCGCCTTAAACCAGAATTAAATCGGTTTAAATGGTGTTAAATGGCCGTTTAAAACTAATTTATCTATTAAAGCATGAATCTACAAACCAAGCTTATAAACCCCGGTCGCGAAGCAGCGCGCGCGGGTCAAAACTCCGGGAAAACCGTAAAAATGAAAAATGGTAAAGTTTTGGTAAAGTTTTAGTAAAAAAGTAGCATATAAGTCATTGATATTTATATAGATAAAATTAATTGTCAAATGGAAGCAAATTGTTGTAATTCGGCCTGAAACAGGCCTCGAATAACCCTGAAAACGCCGTTTATGGTTCGCGACCGCCTTATTTCGATGCATTTTTCAGTACAATCCGGGAAAGAACGCCATGAACTCATCCATAGACCATGAACCGAAGATCCGCGCATGGAAGAAGCTCGTCACCGATGCGGGCGCCACGATAAAAAACCTGGAACCGATCGCGCTTCTCCGCAAGGATAACGGCGACCTGCTCTTTGCGCTGCTCGATGTCGATGTCCGTGCGGCGGACGGGCAGAGGCTCCCGCGATACCTCTTCATCCGGGGAGATGCCTGCCTCATCGTTCCCCTCATCCGCAATCGCGACACCGCGGAGGAAAAATTCCTGATGATCCGTCAGTACCGGATTGGGAACGGCTGCCTGAGCCTCGAATTTCCGGCCGGCATGCTGGATAATGACGTTGCGGAGCCGCGCCTGGTCGCCCTCCGTGAATTCGGCGAGGAGACGGGGCTGTCGCTCCGGGAGGACGACCTCTTCCCGCTCTGCGGCGGAAAGCTGTTCAGTTCGGTCGGCGCAAGCGACGAGGGGATCTACTATTTCGGCGCCGTGTGCGAGGTCAACAACGCCTCGTGGCAAACCCTCTGCACCGGAATCCACGGCAACCCCGATGAGGGGGAAAAAATCGTCCCGGCCCTGATTTCGAGGGCCGAAGCGGAGGCGGAAGCAACCTCCCTGCAGGTCCATCTGGGCTTCCGCCTGTTCGAAGAGTACCGCCGAAAGACGGGCTCCCGTCTTTAAGGAGGTTGCTTCGAACGCTTATTTTAACTATTTTATAGGCTTATTTTTAAGGCGCCCCCCGATCCCCCAAGGAGTATGCCGTACATGACAAAGAACAAGGTGCTGCCCCCTCTTCTTAAAAAAGTGGCGGATTATAATGACCCCGAAGTCGTCCGGTCCCTGAATCTCTACCCCTATTTTCGACCAATCCAGTCCGACCAGGCTGCCGAAGTTCTCATCGATGGAAAAAAGGTATTGATGTTCGGCTCGAACAGTTATCTCGGCCTCACCAACCACCCGAAGGTAAAAGAGGCGGCCATCGCGGCCATCCGGAAATACGGCACCGGGTGCGGCGGATCGCGCTTCCTGAACGGGACCCTCGATATTCACATCGAGTGCGAGGCGAAAATCGCGAAGTTCGTCGGGAAAGAGGGGGCGTTGCTTTTTGCCACCGGCATGCAGGCCAATCTCGGCGGCATCTCAGCCCTGACCGCCGGACGCGACGATGTGGTGCTGCTCGATAAATTCGACCATGCGAGCATCATCGACGGCGCCCGCCTGGGCATGGGCCGGGTCTCCCGATTCCAGCACAACGATCTTTCGAGCCTCGAAAGCCTCCTCGCCGCATGCAAGCCGAAACTGAACAAGCTTATCGTCGTCGACGGGGTCTTCAGCATGCACGGCGATATCGCCCCGCTCCCCGGCATCATCGACCTTGCCGAGCGGTATGGCGCGGCGGTCATGGTCGACGACGCGCACAGCATCGGCGTTCTTGGCGATCACGGGAGAGGAACGAGCGATCACTTCGGCGTCACCGACAGGGTCGATGTCATCATGGGAACCTTCAGCAAGTCCCTGGCAACGGTCGGCGGTTTTCTTGCCGGCGACGCGGCGATGATCGACTACCTCAAGCACACCTCACGGGCGCTGATTTTCAGCGCGAGCATTGCCCCGGCCAACGTCGGTGCGGTCATGGCCGCCCTCGATATCATCGAGTCGCAGCCAGAGCTCATCAGCCGGCTGTGGGAGAACACCGCCCGAATGAAGGAGGGGCTCCTCGGCATGGGGTACCGGTTCCTCGGTCATCCGGAAACGCCCATCCTTCCGGTCTTCGTCGGCGACGATATGGTCTGTTTCAACATGTGCAAAATGCTGCAGGAGAATGGAATTTTTGTCAATCCCGTGGTCAGCCCGGCCATCGAGCACGGGCATGCCCTCCTGCGCATCAGCCTCATGGCCACCCACACCCCCGCCCAGATCGACCGGGCTCTCGAACAACTGCATATCGTGGGGAAAAAACTCGGCGTCATCGCAGGCTGACGGATTCATGAAGGAGGGGTCGGTTCCATGCCCGTCGTGGTAAGAGAGGTCGCCTCGCCGAAGGACCGCAGGGTCTTTATCTATCTGCCCGAAAAGATCCACAAGGGTCACAAGGAGTGGCTTCCCCCGCTCTACGGCAATGAAAAAAAATATTTCGACCCGACGAAGAATCCGTCGTTTAAACACTGCGACTACCGGATGCTTCTGGCCGAAAAAGAGGGCACGCCGGTCGGGCGCATCCTCGGCATCGTCAACCGCAACTACAATGAAATCCGGGGCGTGAAGAATGTCCGGTTCGGTTTCCTGGAGTGCGGAAACGATCCGGAGGTCTCCCATGCGCTCATCGCCGATGTCGAGGAGTGGGGAAAAAAGCTGGGAATGACCACATGCGTCGGGCCGTTCGGCTTTTCCGACCGGGATACTCAGGGCCTTCTCATCCAGGGATTCGAGTTCGAACCGGTGGTGGACAGCGCCTGCAACTTCGAATACATGCCCGGACTCGTGACGCGCGAGGGGTACGAAAAGGAACTCGACTGCGTCATCTATCGTTACCCCCTTGCAAAGCCGCTTCCCGAGATTTACGACCGCATCTACCGGCGGGTTATCACCAAAAGCCCTTTCCGGTTTCTCGAATTCTCCTCGCGGAAACCGCTCAAGAGTTTTATCATTCCTGTTCTGCGCCTGGTCAACGAGTCGTTCAAGGATATCTACGGATTCGTCCCCATGGACGAGGATGAGATGTTCGACCTCGCGAAACGCTACCTTCCCATCCTCGACCCGCGATTCGTAAAGATCATCACCACGGCAGAGGATCAGGTGATAGGGTTCATGGTAGCGATGCCGAATATGTACCGCGGCATCCAGAAGGCGCGCGGCCGGCTCTTCCCCTTCGGGTGGTTCCATATTCTCCATGCGATGCGCCATGCCGAATCGATCAACACCATGCTCGGCGCGGTACACCCCGATTACCAGAAGCGCGGGCTCGATATCTTTCTCTCCCTTTCAACCCTTTACTCGGCGAAAAAAGCCGACATGAAGAACGTGGATACCCATGTGGTAATGGAAGAAAACTTCGCCATGGCCGATGAGTTCAAGCGATTCGGCGCGGAGCTTATCAAAAAATTCCGGGTTTACCGGAAGGCTCTGGTGTAGCGGGAGGAGTTCATGAACTGGTATGCCGATAAGAAAGTGGTGATTACGGGCGGTTCGAGCGGCATCGGCAGGGCGACCGCCCTGCTGCTGGCCGAAGCCGGAGCGCATGTGGGCCTCATCGCCCGCGACCGGACCAAACTCGACGCCGTGATACGGGAGCTCCACGCCGCGGCGGTTTCCGAACGCCAGAAGTTTTTCGCGGTCTCCTGCAGCGTCGCCGAACGCGCCCCGCTCAACGAGGCGGCGCGATCGATGGCGGCCGAACTTGGAGGGATCGACATCCTGATCAACAGCGCCGGGATCTCCTTTCCCGCGTACATCGACAAGACGCCGGATGAAGTATGGGACTCCATGATGCAGATCGACTACATGGGAACCGTGAACAGCGTTCGCGCCTTCCTCCCCGCCTTCATGGAACAGCGGCGCGGCACCATCGTCACCATCGCTTCGGTGGTCGGCTACATGGGGGTCTTCGGCTATGCCGCCTACGGCGCGGCCAAGTTTGCGGTGGTCGGTTTCTCCGAGTGCCTGCGACAGGACCTGCTCCCCTACAATATCAGGGTGTCGGTGGTGTACCCGCCGGATACCGACACGCCCCAGTGGCATGAGGAGAATACGATCAAGCCGCCGGAGACACGGGCGCTTTCCGGAACCATCAAGGTAGTGCCGGCGGAAAAAGTCGCCGCCGACCTGCTCTCCGGCGTTGCAAGGGGCGCCTTTGCCATCGTGCCCGGTTTCATGAACAAGGTTACCCGGTTCCTGAACCGCCACTTCCCGGCAATCGTCTGGATGATCGTTTCAGGTGATTTGCGCAAATTCTGGAAAAAAAACTCCCGGCGGGGGGCATAACGCTCTTTTCTCCATGAAGCGGAAATCGTTGTGCTTTGCAGAGGCGCTCCTCTGCTGCCTGATCGCCCTCACGGCAGGGGGATGGACGCAGACGGTTGCGCCGCTGTTCTTCATCGCCCGGAACAAGAATGCCAACAGGGTGTATTATGAGGCGCGGCTGACAAAGGCGGGCACGCTCGATACCATCCAGCCGATCCATGCATACTGGATTCTCTGGGCGAAGGATTCCACCGGCGCCGTTCGCGAGGAACTCAACGAAATCGAAAAAAAACTGGCGTATGGGTTTACATATAGCAAGTGCGCCGCGACCTCGTGCGTTCTCAGGCTTGCGGGATTTCGCGGCCGGGCCATCGAGGTGCGCTTTCTCGGAACTACGCCCTGCGCCGTAACGACCATCGCGGGCAGGCCGTCCTACCTTACAAAGATCTTCGTGGTTACTTTAGCGTCGGGAATGATCATTCCCCGCGTCTCCTCCACGACGCTCTACGGTAACGATACGGCGAGCGGCGACCCGAAATGGGAGGTCATTACCCCGCGGTAGTCATGCCCGCGCACTCCGCCAAGGCCGCGAGGAGCCGTTCATTCTCCTCGGGCACACGCACGGCGAAGCGCAGGTACTGGTTGCCATTCCGGAATTTATCCGTGACATCCTTGACGTAGATGGAGTGATTCGAGAGCAGCTCGCGCAGCAGGCGGTCGGCCGTCGGCGCGCCCTCCTTGAGGCGCAGGAGAAGGAAGTTCCCGCCGCCCGCGAACACCTGCCCGACAAGCGGGCATTCGGAGAGCCGCCGGAAAAATGCCGCGCGATCCCTTGCGGTCCGGACAAAGGAGGCCGCAAGGGCGTTGCGATGCTTCAGGATGATTTCGAGGTAGTGCTCGGCAAAAGAATTCATGTTCCAGATCGGTATCCGGTCATGGAAAAACGCCATGAGCTCCGCATTGCACGAGTAGGCGTAGCCCAGGCGGATCCCCGGCACGCCGAGCGATTTGCTCAGGCTCTTGATGATGAGGACGTTGTCAAGCGGTTTCTCCTCAAGAAGCGAGAGCACGGACGGCATATCGGCGAACTCGATGAACGATTCGTCCACGATGACCGTTGTACGCGACGAGCCCGCCGCGAACCCGTAAATCCACTCCGAGGGAATTACCGAGCCGGTCGGGTTGTTGGGGTTCACAAAGACGACTACCTCCGCAGTTTCCGCCTTCGAGGCCACCTCCGCACAATCGATCCCCACCATATCATCGTAGCAGTCGCGCGTGCCGAAGATCCGGGCATATTCGCCGAAGGACGGCCGCGGCAGAAGCGCGCGTCGCCCGCCGAACCGCTCGCGAACCAGGGGGTAGATCTGCGAGGCGCCGTTGAGCGCGAGGACGTTCGCCTCCTTGCAGAGGAGAAACCACGACATCTTCCGGTCGAGCACCGACTGGCGCGAGCCGTAGTTGTGGATCAGCTCGGGAAGGCTGTTGCGCAACTCGGAGACGATTGAGTGGTTCGGGAAGTACATGTTGCGAATGAAACAGAAATCGAGCACGTCGTAGTTCCAGTAGCCGCCGAAATTGCTTTCGAGAATCTCCTTGCGGTTCAGGTTGAAGGTGAATTCCGCCACCTGGAGATCGTTCGGGTCGTCGACCTCGGACCATTTCTCCCCTTCCACGACCTCCGCGTGGATTATCTCCTTCTGCATGTAAATGAGGATGCCGAGGATGAGTTCGTAGTAGATATTCCGGTCGATCACGTTCGCATAGTACACGAGCAGTTTCTTGAAGGAGGTTTCGCAGAATTCACGCGAAAATTTGTAGATGTTGAGCGTTTTGTATTTGTCCGAGAAATCGAAATTTTCCGGCTGCAGGTGGGGCGGGATGACGTCGGTGATGCGCCCCTCCTTGACCGCAACGACCGTGCCGTCCATGCCCTGCCGGTACTTGTCGACGAGCGCCACATTATCATTGGGCGAACGAATGAGCCTCGCGATGATCTCCGGCCGGTAAATGAGGTCGGATTCGATCAGGATGATGTCGCTGTCGATGACGAGGGACTCGAAGGCCAACGCCATGGAGTAGATGTTGTTTGTCTCGCGGTACTTCTCGTTATGCACGAAGGTAAAATTGACGTTCTTGAACTCGCTCGTGAGGTACCCGGTCAGCTCGCCGGCGCGGTAGCCCGTAACGACGGCCATGTCGGTAATGCCGTTATCGAGAAGGCCTTCGATGATCCGGCCGATGATGGTTTTCCCCGCCACCGTGAGCATGGTTTTATGCAGTGAATCCGTGAGCGGCCGCATGCGGTTCCCGAACCCTGCGGCCAGGATGATTGCTTTCATCAGCGCTTCCCGTACTAGGATGGTAGAATCGACGAAGGTTAATGAGCGTTAAAATATAGTAGTTGCACTCTGAAACGTCGATCACTTTGAGTGAGGGGGACGCTCGATTGCGATCACATCGGTTGCACGGGTTGAAAACGGGTTATCGGCGGGAGGTCCCGGACTTAACCTGCCCTCACCCCATACTTGCGCATAAGATCCAGAATCCTCCGCTCATGCGAGTCCGATTGGCTCGAAAGTTCCTGGAACAGGGTCACGGCATTCGAATCCGGGGTCAGTTGCAGAACATACTGGTAGTAATACTCGACCGAGCTGGTCTCGAATTCGAGCGCCCGCTTCAGCGCCTCATCGAGGGAGGGCGGTTGTTGCCGGAAATCTATAAGGGTCTTTTCAATGGCGGAGTTTATGGAGAGCACCCTTCCAAGATCGGAGTCCAGCGCCTCGATGGGAAAAAGCCCCTCCTCGAAGAAGTAGTCACGACCGCTTTGAATGATCGCCGCATGATTCTCCTCCTCGGCTACCAGCTTTTCCCATACGGCATGCTCCTCGGGGAAAAGCTTTTCATAGAGGCGATAGAGAGCGCCTGCATATCGCTCCATCCGGATGGCCTCGTTGAAAATCCGCTCAATGGTGGAGTTCATGGCATTAAAAAATTATATTGAGTAAGGCGGAAAAGCAAAACGAACCTCCATTGCGTTTTGGTGCACCCGCATCTCCCATGTGGTCGCAACCCGGAAGGGTTACGGTAGCGGCATCTGATCAACGTTCATTTTGTTTGTAGAATAGCTCTATTCAAGAGGATTTCATCGGTCAGCATCCGGTGAAAAGTGGCATGGTTTTTGAGAGAGTATGAGAAGTTTATAAAACACCCGATTCGATGGAAGGAGCGATTATGAGAGGGAAGCTGATGTGGGGTAGCATTATGGCGGCGGTAATGTTTTTAGGAAGCACCGTCTGCTGGGCGTCGCCCGAAGCCGATGATCTGATACGGCTGGCCAAGTCCGGCGTGGATGAAGAGGTGCTCATGTCCTATATCAAGGCTGCACCCGATACCTTTGACCTGAGCGCCGACGACATCATCACGCTCAAGGATCTTGGGGTCCCGTCAAAAATCATCAGCGAAGCGCTGCTGCATGGCCACCCCTCCGACACCTCCATGGTATCCGCCGCAAAGGAAGAGATCAAAGAGGTTACGAGCGATACCGGCGCCGCCGCAAATGCCGAAGCGCCCGAGGCTCCGGCGGCAGAGGCCCCGCCAGCTGAGACCCCGGATGTCACCACCGCCGCCGGGGTCGCCCCGCCGGCCGAAGATCAGAATATCTCGTTCTTCTACCAGGCCCTCTATCCCTACGGCAACTGGCTGAACATCGACGGCCAGTGGTGCTGGCAACCCACCGCAACAGCCGTGAGCCCGGATTGGGCGCCCTATTGCCGTCACGGCCACTGGATATGGTCCGACTGGGGATGGTGCTGGCAGTCCGATTACTCATGGGGGTGGGCGCCGTTTCATTATGGCCGCTGGTTCCGTCACCCGCAGCGCGGCTGGTGCTGGGTTCCGGACGCTCAGTGGGGGCCCGCATGGGTCTCGTGGCGTACCGGCGATGACTATTGCGGCTGGGCGCCCCTGCCGCCCCGGACGCGTTTCGATCGGGACGGTTTTTATTTCAACAACGCGCGCGTGGGTGCGGATTTTGAGTTCAATTTAACCGCGCACGACTACTTCTTTCTGCCGAAAAGTAACTTCTACGATCCGCACCCGTGGGTTCACATGGTTCCCTCGATCCGATCCGATGATGTCTTCCGCCGGACGGTCTTCGAGAAGGACGCCTATCGCTTCGACCATGACCATGTTTTTAACCAGGGACCCTCGATCGATGATATCAGCCGGGCCTCCCACCGGGAGATACGGCCCGTCACCATTGTCCAGGACAACATCCGGCCGGGCGAGCTCATCCACCGGGGAATACTTCAGAACGGCCGGTTATCAATTTACAAGCCTGCAATATCGCCGCAGGCCCCGCGCAGTCCGGTCGTGATCAAGGCCGAACTCGAGAAAAGGCCGCTCGGCGGGCTTCCGGTGCGGGCGAATGCCGCGAGTAAAACCCTGGTAAAGCGTCAGAAGGATGCATGGCAGCAAACACTGAAGATACAGAAAGCTAACGCGGATGTCGCGGAACAGCAGCGAACTGATGCTCGTAAAGCAGGCGCACAATGCGCCGAATGCGAAGCAACAAGCCACCTTCAAGGCCGAGGCGGACGTTCAATCGATGAGGGCGCAGCAGGCCAGGGCGCATGTAAACAACATCAAGCAGTGGAGCCCGCCCTCGGAAAAATCCCCGGTTATCATGCCTCAGTCGCGCGTTGTTCCGCAATCGACTCCCGGCTGGTCGAACCAGGCGCGCATGCAGGTCAGAGCGCAGGTTCAGAACGAAGCGCAGCGGGAAAATCAGCAGAAGCGCGTTTCCGAACAGATGGTCCGCACCCCTCCCCCTGAGCCCCGATCTTCGCCTCAACAGCAGGAGAATCGGGGAGGTAGCGGTCGGGAAAATGAAGGGGGGGGGGGGAATGGCGGAGGAAGAGGGAGATAATGATTGCAGCGGAGAGAGGCGGTCTCAAAAAGCCGCTTCTCCGCTTTGCGGTCAAGATAGAGACAACGTTTCAGGATAGTGCCCCTCCCTAATCCCCCTCCCGATGAATTCCCTCACCACGGCCCGGTCCGGTGCATAGGTCATGCCGAACCATCGGTCAAGCGAGTAAAGCATCCTGACTGCAAGCGAACCGTCCGCGATTCCGTTATTGACAACCGTTGGAAGATAGAACTCTGCCTTCGGTTCACCGCCCCGATGGCGCAGAAATTCGGCGAATTCGCGCTCGAACTTAGGAAACATGGTCTCGGGAGCGAACCCCCAGCAGTTCATCGAAACCGTCGCCCGCGGATCGAGTGCAACTCTTTCGCCCGGTGATGGCTCGAAGAAAACAGTCTCCCCCTCCCTCAGGATTTTTTCCCGCTCCATGATCGACAAAAGAAACCCGTCCTTTACCGAGCACACTCCGCGCGCGACGGCTCCGTGGTCGGAGAGCGTATTCTCAAGGCCAAAACCCACCATCACCTGCTCCCGGGCGTCGTTTCGCATGGACGTAAGCGCGGAGGCGAGTGCGCGGAATGACTCGACCCCATAGTAATCGTCGGCATTGATGACCGCGAATGGGGTATGGACCGCTCGCTTCGCGGCGAGCACCGCATGGCCGGTCCCCCACGGCTTGGTTCTCCCCTGTGGGACCGCAAAACCGGGCGGCAGGCCGGTGTCAAGCTCCTGCACGACATAGACGAAACCGGCCCCGGCGCCGTAACGGGCGGTCATGTATCCCTTGAAATCGGACTCTATTTTTTTCGAGATGACGAAGACAATCCTTCCGAAGCCGGTCCTGCGGGCATCGGACAGGGAGTATTCAAGCAAGAGCTCGCCGTGCGGCCCTACCGGCTCGAGCTGCTTGAATCCGCCGAAGCGGGAACCGAGGCCTGCCGCGAGAATGAGGAGCGTTGGTTGCATGAAATCTCACCGGGGTTTCAGGATTGGTTGCTTTTGCATTTTTATTATCCTGTATTTCCTTCAATCGTGCTCGCGTTCGAGAAGACGGATTTTCAGCTCGATCTCCTTGCCATGCGTTTTGCCCATGAACCCTCCGATCGAACCGTCGCTCCGGATCACCCGGTGGCAGGGGATGATGAGCGGCAGCGGGTTGTTGCGCATGGCCGAAGCAGCAGCGCGGGCAGCGCCCGGGCTGCCCGCTTTTTTTGCGAGACCGGCATAGGAGAGGGTTCTTCCCCACGGGATGGTACGCGCGGCGAGGAGCACCTTCCGTGTAAACGGAGGGTAACGCGAGAGGTCGATGCGCAGGTCGGATAAATCTTCGATTTTCCCATCTAAAAACCCAGTAATCACATCTTTCACCCTTCGGAGGATCGGATCGCTTGCCGAATCATCCATTTTTCCTGGTTCCCCATTCAGATGCAGGGAGACGATCCGGGGACCACGGGCGCTCATATCGACCGAAAACGAAACATTACAGACAGGATGGACGATAGATAGGTTTCGCAGGGAATTGCTTTTAAAAAGCTTGGATTTCATGCAAAAAAGATAGCCTCTGCCGACCGGCGGAAGCCAGAAGTGCGACCGCATCGCTTATTTCGTGCTGGCTTTTTAAGCAGTTAAATGATATATTTATTCGCGTAGTATCCTGTTATTTAACTCGTTGTGATTTGAACGGGTTGGATTTGACGCATAATGTTTTGTATCACGGGCAAAAATGCCGGACAATGAGAGAAATGGAGAATCGTGTGTCAATTGAATTTCTTTCCGATCTTGAAAATAAAGTCGATGCCATTATAAGCAATTACGACCGACTTCGGCAGGAAAATATCGCGATGAAAGGTATTCTGGATGCCAAGACGGCCGCGCTTGCGGAACTTGAGAAGGAGAACCAGGCTCTTAAAAAAAATATCGGCGAGCTTCAATCCGACAGTCAGCGGAACCAGGATAAGCTTAAAGCCGCCGCGGAGAAGGTGAAGGGATTGATTGCAAAAATAGAGGGTGTATAAGTCACATGGTGAAGTAGCATCAGGCGACAGGGAGCAGTTAATGGGTTCATCATCGGAAAGTGTGCGCGTTGTTATTTTCGGTGCGGAATATTCTATAAAGGGCGATGTTGATTCGGAAATCACCCGGCAGGTAGCCCGTTATGTTAATTCCAAAATGACGGAAGTCCATGAAAAGACAGCTTCGCGTGATGATATCAAGATTGCCGTCCTTTCCGCGCTGAACATTGCAGGAGAGCTTTTTGAATTGAAAGACAAACAGGAACAGGGTGCTCAAACGATGAATGAGATAACCGAACGTCTGGCCTCAATTGGCCGGCGCATTGATCGCGTATTGCAATAAGGCAAGGAGCACTCCGCCCTCTCCTCCATCCACAACGTTCCTGAATGTGCCCGTAAGACTGGTTCCAGACCACCCCGAAGCGGAGGGACTACCGCTGAAGCGGGGTTCTCTCCGTCGAGATAGTGTCCGGCAGAACTACGCGTCTGTCGGGCATTTCGCCTGTCGCCCTCATCACCTCCGGGATCGCACCCATGTGCGATTCGCTGACTCTTACCCTCAAATGAACATTTTTCGGGGCGACGGAATATCGCAAGCCCTTTAATATATAGATTTCTCACCGTTTTCAGGGATTACAGGAGGTCATATATGCCAGCTATTGCCGGTTTGCTAGCCTTGATTGCAGTAATAAGTCTTGTTTTTGGATTTGCCGCCGGCTATTTCTGGCGCATTCTCACGGACCGGAAATACAAGGAGAACAGGGAGTACGAAGCGAGACAGGAAGCGGATCTGATTCTCAAAGAGGCACGGCAGGAGGCCGAACTGCAGAAGAAAACCGCGATTCTCGAGGCCAAGGATGAGTGGTTCAAGGCCAAAACCGAATTCGAACGTGAGTCAGTGAAAACCCGTGAAGTGATCCGGGTGGAGCAGGCCCGGGTAAAGGAGGCGGAAGTTGAGGTGCGGCGCCGCGAGGAAATTATTACCAAGCGTGAAACCGAATTCTCCGCACGCGAGAATTTTCTTAACACCAAGGAAAAAACGCTCCGCACAAAGGATAACGAATTCTCACGGCTCATCGCCCTTGAAAATGAAAAACTCGAAAAAATCTCCCATATGACCCAGGATGAGGCCAAGAAGATTCTTATTGAGAATCTTGAAAGTCAAGTGCGCTATGAGAGCGCCCAAATGATCAAGGAGATCAAGGACCAAGCCAAGAACGATGCGGAACGGGAAGCACGGGAGATCGTGGTGCATGCCATCCAGCGATGCGCCGCAGACTCGACGATCGAATCCACCGTATCGGTCGTGCATCTGCCCAGTGATGAGATGAAAGGCCGCATCATCGGCCGCGAAGGGCGTAACATACGGTCGTTCGAGGAGGCTGCGGGCGTCGATGTCATCGTTGACGATACGCCGGAGGCGGTCATCATTTCGGGCTTCGATCCCATCCGCCGCGAGGTGGCAAGAATGGCTCTTGAAAAGCTGATAAGTGACGGCCGCATCCATCCGGGCCGCATCGAGGAACTCCTCAAGAAGAGCGAAAAGGAGCTTGAAAAGAGCATGAAGGATGTGGCCGAAGAGGTCATCTTCGAACTTGATGTCCATGGGCTCAAACCACACCTTGTCGAGCTGCTCGGCCGCCTGAAATACCGTACCTCTTATGGCCAGAATGTTTTGCAGCACAGTAAGGAGGTGGCCATGCTGGCAGGACTCATGGCCTCGGAACTCGGGCTTGATGCAAGGACCGCCATTCGCGCCGGACTCCTTCACGACATCGGCAAGGCGGTAGACCGAGAGACCGAGGGAACCCACTCCCAGCTTGGTGCGGAACTGGCGGCCAAAAATGGCGAAAATGAGATTATCTGCAACGCCATTGCCGCTCACCATGAGGATGTGGCGCCGATCTCGGTCTATCCGATCCTTATCCAGGCGGCGGATACGATTTCCAGCACTAGGCCGGGGGTTCGGCGCGAAACGCTGACAAACTACGTG
The DNA here is from genome assembly GCA_963846695.1 of uncultured Fibrobacterota bacterium. GTDB lineage: Bacteria > Fibrobacterota > Chitinivibrionia > Chitinivibrionales > Chitinispirillaceae > BOG-1184. The sequence continues at coordinate 79,492 of CAWJXL010000016.1, forward strand.
AATCGTCTTACGAACCTGGAGGAGATCGCCGATTCATTCCGCGGGGTCAGCAAAGCCTACGTCATGCAGGCGGGCCGCGAGATGCGGGTCATGGTCGAGCCGGAGCAGATCAACGATGCCCAGGCCGAAGAGTTGGCCGGCCAGATCTCCAAGAGGATCCAGGAGGAGATGGAGTATCCGGGCCAGATAAAGGTGACCATCATCCGCGAGTGCCGGTACACCGAATATGCGAAATAGCGGGCAATTCTGCGGCTCCGCTCGACGTCGGGTCACCCTGCGGACTCCGATACGCAGAAGCGGTAAAAACACATGAACATTCTCTTTGTGGGCGATGTTTTTGCCGATATCGGCAGGAGGGTGTTGGCCGAGCGGCTCGCACCCCTTATCGCGGAGCGTGGAATCGACTGCTGCATTGCAAACGGTGAGAACGCGGCGGGCGGCCATGGGCTGACCGGCAACGTGGCAAAGAAGCTGCGGACGTTCGGCGTGAACGCCATTACCGGCGGCAATCACTCGTTTACCTTCCCGGATAACGACCCCTCCTTCATGGGGGAGCCGCAGATCCTGCGGCCGCTGAATTTTCCTCCCGGGAATGTCGGCCATGGGTCGGCGGTGATAACGCTTCCCGACGGCCGTATGGTCGGTATTGTCAACCTTCAGGGGCGAACCTTTCACCGCGAAATCATCGATTGTCCCTTCAGGCTGGGCAAGGCCGCAGTCGATGAGCTTAAGGAGACAACGAACATCGTGATCGTCGATTTTCACGCCGAAACCACCAGCGAGAAACTCGCCTTCGCCACCTTTGTCGACGGTCAGGCAAGCGCGGTGCTCGGAACCCATACCCATGTGCAAACCGCCGACGAACGCGTGCTGCGCGGCGGTACGGCGTTCATTTCGGATGTCGGCATGACCGGGCCCGAGGACTCGATCATCGGCATGAAGGCCCAAGGGGTCGTCCGCCGATTTCTTCTGCAGACCGCAGTGCGCTTCGAGCCGGCTTCCGGCAGCCCGATGCTGAATGCCGCTCTGGTAAAGATCGACGATGCAAGCGGCAGGGCGCTCTCGATCGAGCGGATCTTCGAACGGCTTATCTTTTCACGGTAGCATTCGCCGCCTTCTGTCATGACCGAGCCGCCCTTTGAATTTCTCTTCCCGCACGATGCCGAGCGGCCCTATACGGTCAGTGAAATCAATGACGGCATTTCGCTCATCCTGGAATCGCACAATACACTGGTCTGGGTGGAGGGCGAGATCTCCAACTGGCGGATATCAAGCAATGGCCACTGCTATTGCAAGCTGAAGGATTCAGAGAGCCAGATACCGGCCGTGCTGTGGCGGAGCGCCGCCGTGGAGCTTCCGTTTACTCCGGAGGACGGTCTCGCGGTGCTCGTGATCGCCACGGTCCGGGTATACAGGAAGGCCGGATACTACCAGCTTGACATCCACCGCATGGAACCGCGCGGCAAGGGAGCGCTTTTTCTTGCCTTTGAGCAGCTCACGAAACGGCTCGAAAAGGAGGGGCTCTTCGATCCGGATCACAAGAAGCCGCTGCCGCTCACCATAACCCGGCTCGGCGTCGTTACCTCAAAGCAGGGGGCGGCCATTCGGGACATCGTGAAGGTCGTGGCATCGCGGGCGCCGCACATGGATATCGTGCTTGTGGATGTGCCGGTGCAGGGTGAAGCGGCGGCTGCGAAAATCGCCTCGGGGCTCGCCGTCCTGAATGAGCGGGCAGGAGTCGATGCCATCATTGTGGGACGCGGCGGCGGGTCGGTGGAGGACCTGTGGCCGTTCAACGAGGAGGTCGTGGCCCGCGCCATTTACGCGTCGAAAATTCCGGTTATTTCCGCAGTCGGCCACGAGATCGACTTTACAATCGCAGATTTCGTGGCCGACGTGCGCGCACCAACGCCGTCGGCGGCCGCCGAGAGGGCTTCATCCGACCGGCGCGAAAACAGGAAATATTTCGACGGCTGCGTGGCGAGATTTTCGGCTTCGACAACGGGATTCTTCGCCGGAAGCCGTAAATGGTACGATGACGTTCTATCAAACACCAGCCTGCGCCGGGCGAAGCAGATCATCATGGACGGGCAACAGTCGCTCGACGACGGGGCTCTCGATCTCCTTCACGCTTTCAAAGGCCGTGTGCAGTTTGCCCGAGACCATTTTTCGGTTGCCGCTTCACGGCTGAATGCCCTCAACCCGCTTGCGGTGCTTGCCAGGGGGTACAGCGTGGTGACAAAGGGCGACGACTCGGTCGTCCGGTCGGGAAAACTGCTCGAAGAAGGGGAGACCGTCACGATGCACTTCCATGAAGGAAGCGCGGCGGCAACAGTGACATCGGTCGCTCCCTGACAACTATTTTTATCGAATTACCGCACTGCCGGGAGCAATCGTGGCTGAAAAATCAAAATCAAAAAATCCGGAAACCCGAACCGGCCGTGAAGTGTCCTTTGAGGCCGGGATCGCCGGGCTCGAGGAGATCATCGGCCGGTTCGAGAGCGGCGATCTTACACTCGACCAGTCGCTCGCCCTTTTCGAGCAGGGCATCACACTTGCTCCGGATCTGCGACGGCCATCTGAAAAATGCTCAGGGAAGGATAACTGAACTTCTTAAGGGAGAGAATGGCGAGTACGTCGAAAAAGTGCTCGGGACCGCGCTCGATTCCTTCAAGGTGAAAGAAAAAAACGATGAGTGACCTGAACGGGTACATGAAGAGCGTCGCCGAACTTACTGAGGCGGCGCTCAACCGGTTGCTTCCTGCGGAAGGAATGTATCCGCCATCCATTCACCGGCTGATGCGGTACAGCACTTTCGCAGGAGGAAAGCGGATCCGTCCGTGCCTAATCATGGCGGCCTACGAGGCATGCGGGGGCGCTTTCGGCGACTCTCTCGTTATTGACGCCGGCGCCGCCATCGAGATGCTTCATACCTTTTCCCTCATTCACGACGATCTTCCCTGCATGGACGACGACGATTTCCGGCGCGGCAAGCCGACGGCCCACCGCGCGTTCAACGAAGCGCTCGCCGTTCTCGGTGGCGACGGATTGTGCATCATCGCGTTCGAAGTGCTGGCGAGGCTAGGCCGGGCTGAGGTGATCGTCGAGATCGCGCGCGCGCTCGGCACCGACGGCATGATCGGCGGCCAGGTCGTGGACATCGAATCCGAAGGCAAGACGGTCGACCGGTCGGTCGTCGAATATATTCACGAGAAGAAAACCGCAGCATTGATCCGCGCTTGCATTACCATCGGCGCCATGCTTGCCGGAGCGACAGCTTCCCCTGTTGCGCGGCTTGCCGCGTACGGCAACCGGGTCGGCATCGCTTTCCAGGTAGTCGACGATATTCTTGATGAGGAGAGAACAACCGAGCAGCTCGGCAAAGACGCGGGAAGCGACCGGGAGCGGGGTAAAGCCACTTTTCCGGCCGTATGCGGCATGGCGGAATCGAAACGGTATGCCAAGGAACTTATCACCAAAGCGTGCGACGAGATAGTCTTTCTTGGTGCAAAGGGCGCCATGCTCCGGGAGCTCGCCGAATATATTCGCGTAAGGATCTGTTGACATGCCATCAGCGCTTCGGCAAAGCCTAGCCGGAAAAACCGCCCTCCTGACCGGAGCAGGCGGCCATATAGGGAGCGCAATCGCGCGAACAATCGCCGATGAGGGAGCAAATGTCATCGTGCATTTCCGCCGCAGTGCGGAAAAAGCCGAATCCCTCTGCGCCGAACTGAAGGCAATGGAGTGTCAATGCGTGGACGTTGCAGGCGGATTTCAGCGAGGAAGAGGACGTTGAAACGCTTTTTGCCGGGGCTCTCGAACGGTGCGGCCGCATCGACCTTCTTGTCAACAGCGCCTCCACCTTTACCGGAAGCACTCTGCGGGGAATGATCTGGGCCGATTTCCGGAGCGTTATGCTGGTCAACGCATGGGCGCCGCTCGTCCTGAGCCGCGCCTTCCGTCGATGTCAGGGCACCGGGGCGATAGTCAACCTCCTTGACAGCAGGATTACGGGCGGAGACCCGGCCCATGCCGGGTATATCCTGAGCAAACATCTTCTCGCAGCCATCACGGACATGACGGCAACGGAGTTCGCGCCTGCGATCCGGGTGAATGCAGTGGCGCCGGGTCTCATGGCAGGCATTGACGCAAGCGATGCTCTTTCGCCGATTGAAAGGGCCACAACCCTGCCCCTGCGGCGGCCGGCGTATCCCCGCGAGGTCGCCGACGCGGTGGTCTACCTTTTGAAAAGTGAAGGAATAACCGGCCAGGTCATCTATGTGGACTGCGGCAGGCATTTGCGTGAACGGGTTTCGGGGCGTTTCTCCGCACCCAGCTGATAGTTCCACGAAGGCGCACATGCAATCATGCCGAAAGTTTCGGTAGTTATCCCCACCTTTAACCGCTGCGGGACGCTCAGGCGGGCGGTAGAGAGCGTGCTGGGCCAGACCGTGCAGGACCTCGAAATCATCGTGGCGGACGACGGCTCCACCGACGGCACGGCCGATACGGTCGCGTCATTCGCTTCGGAGGGGGTACGGTATGTCCGGCTGTCAGGAAACCGGGGCGGCGGGGCGGCGCGCAACGCGGGCATCGGCGTTGCGCGAGGTGAATTCGTCGCCTTTCTCGACGACGATGACTCATGGGAAGCGGAAAAACTCCGACTGCAGCTCCGGGCAGTCGGCGGGGAAACCCCCGGAGAGGATGGACGGGGAGACTGGTGCCGGACCGGGGTCGGTATTTATTCAACCGCCGGCAGGTACAAGCGGTACGTCTTCATGGCCCTGCCGTTCGATGATCCCCACAAGTCAATCATGAGCGACAATTGCATCGGCGTCACCTCTTCGATCCTGGTAAGGCGGGAGTGTCTGGAAGCGATCCACGGTTTCGATGATTCACTGCCGGCGCTCCAGGATTGGGATCTGTATATCCGGCTGATCAGGAAGGGGTGCCGGCTCCGCGGGGTCGATGCGCCGCTCGTCCGTTACAGCACAACCTACGTTGTCGGAAGCGTGTCCGGCAGCTTCCGCCGCCTCAAGGTCGCATCGATACTCCTGCGGCAAAAATTCAGGGACGATCCATATTATCCTTTGTTGGATAGACGGCTGAAAATCATCGTTCTGAAGCGGCTATTCAAGTCGAGACGGTTCCTCATCGACGCCATCACGTGGTACATCACCCGTCCGCTGTTCCCATCGGCATAAACGATTGCCGTGCGCGGCCTCCGCTACTCGTAGCGGAGCGCATCAATCGGCTTGAGCGCCGCGGCCTTGCGCGCCGGATACCAGCCGAAAAAGATGCCGATGGCCGCTGAGAAGAAGAATCCTAACGCTACCGAAAAGAGGGAGACCGCGACGGGCCACCCCTGCGTTTTTGAAATGAGCAGGGAAAATGCCGCGCCGAGGATGATGCCGAGCATTCCTCCGGTAAAGCTCATGACCAGTGCCTCTACCAGAAATTGAAACAGGACATCTTTCCCGCGCGCGCCGACGGCCAGGCGGATGCCGATCTCGCGTGTGCGTTCGGTGACCGACACCAGCATGATATTCATGATGCCGATGCCGCCGACAAGCAGGGAGACGCAGGCGATGGAGGCCAGAAGGATGCTCATCGTTTTGGAGGTCTGCTCGGCGGCATTGCCGATATCGGTCTGCGTTCGGATTGTAAAATCGCTGCCGTCGCCCGCCGAACCGGGACGTAGGTCCGAGAGCACCTGATTGATCTCCTGGCGTCCCTCTTCGATGGCGTCCCCGGAACTTGCCGAGGCGATGAGCGAGTTAACAAAAGTGATGCCGAGGATTTTCTTCTGCACCGTCGAAAAGGGGGCCATGATTATATCGTCCTGGTCCTGGCCCGCAGCGTTCTGACCTTTTTGGGCTAAAACGCCCACCACCTTGAAGGGCAGATTGCGGATGCGGATGGACTGGCCCACCGGGTTTTCGCCGTTGGTAAACAGATTATCGACAATCGTTTTTCCGATGATGCACACCTTCGTTCCTCCGCGCTGGTCGGCATCGGTGAAGATCGTTCCTTCCTGCAACGGCCAGTCGCGAATATCAAGGTACTCTCCGTACACCCCGCTGACCGAGGTACGCCAGTTCTGGTTGGCGAACTTTACCTGCTCCGTTGCACGCACCATGGGCGAGGAGTACTGGATGGCGGAGCACATTTTTTTTATAGCCGTCACATCGTCCGCATTCAGGTGCGAGGAACTGCCCGCCTCCGAGCGGACGCCGTTCTGTGAAAACGCCCCCGGAAAAATGAGGATCACGTTGGTTCCCAGCGAGGCGATCTGCTGGTTGATGGCGTTCCGGGCACCCTGGCCGATCGCAAGCATGGCGATGACGGCGGCAACGCCGATGATGACGCCGAGCATGGTCAGAAACGACCGCATCTTGTTCCGGTTCAGCGATCGGACGGCAATTTTCAGAATGCTGCGGAACTTCACGCGCCGCTCCTCTCAACGGGAAACCTTCCGGGAACCCGCAGTGCAAGCTCCGCTTCGGCATTCCGGCGATTCACCACCGGTTCGTCGGTCATCACGGCGCCGTCGCGGAAGGTTACCTTGCGCGAAGCATACTGGGCGATATCCGGTTCGTGCGTCACCATGATGATGGTGATGCCGTTCCGGTTCAGGCGCTGGAACACGGCCATGATATCGACGCTGATCTGCGAGTCAAGATTGCCGGTCGGCTCGTCGGCAAGCACGATGACCGGATCGTTGACAATGGCCCGGGCGATGGCGACCCGCTGTTGCTGCCCACCCGAAAGCTGGCTGGAAAAATGATAGGCGCGGTCCTCCAGACCCACCCGTTCAAGCGATTCGAGGGCCTTGCGGCGCGCTTCGTGCCAACTGATGCCCCGGTTGTACAGAAGAGGCAATTCGACGTTTTCGAGGGCGGTGGTGCGCGGCAGCAGGTTGAAGGCCTGGAACACGAACCCCATTTTCCGGTTGCGTAGCGCGGCCAGCCGGTTCGCCGACAGTCTCTCAGCCTCTTCGCCGTCGATCATATATTCCCCATCATTGGGCACATCGAGACAGCCGAGGATGTTCATGAGAGTCGATTTGCCGGAACCGCTTGCGCCCATGACCGCTATGAATTCACCTTTGTTAAATGTCAGCGAGACGCCGCGCAGCGCATGGACGATCGTATCGCCCATGACATAGTTCTTCGTTACGCCGAAAAGCCTGATAAGCGCATCGGGCGCCATGCTAAAACCTCCGCGGCATCCCGCCGCCGAACGGTGACGCCGCCGGAGCTGCGGTTGCGCTCGGTCCGTGGGTCAGGATACCGACGATGACCGGATCTCCCTCCTTGACATCGCCCTCGATCTCGACATATCCGCTGTTCCGCAAGCCGGTCCTGACCGGTTTGAGCACCGGCTTACCGTTTTCGAGGACGAAAATCCGTCCATGCGTTGTGCTGTCGGAGCCGTCCGAGCGGTGGGAGACGCCCGAATCACCCGGTGAGCCTGAACCTTGCGCCCCGGCAAGGTCGCTTCCGCCTCTCCAATGGCGCGCTTCAGTCGAATCGCCCCGTTCTCCACCGCCCCGGTGGCGAGAAGCCGCGGCAGAATCCTTTCCGCCTGCGACTTGACTCTTTGCCTGTTCATTGCCGCCACGATGGAAATTCCTAGTACTGCGCATTCCGGGAGGAGTGAACTTGAGAGCCGCGAGGGGTACTTTTAGGACATCGGGCGCTTCCTGGATGGAGATGGTGATATTGGCGGTCATGCCTGGCATGAGTGCAAGGTCGGCGTTGTCGACATCGACCATGACCGTGTAGCTGACGACATTTTCAACGGTTTGCGGCTGGAGGCGGATTTGGCTGACGACTCCCTCGAAGGTGCGGGTCGGGTAGGCATCGACGGTAAAGCGTGTCTTCTGCCCTACCTTGACCTGTCCGATGTCCGCCTCATCGACGCTTGCCTGCACCTGCATTTTCGAGAGATCATTCGAAATGGCAAAGAGGGTCGGCGTGCTGAAACTCGCGGCGACTGTCTGCCCGACATCAACCGCCCGGTTGACGACAACGCCGGTTACCGGCGAACGGATGTAGGCGTAGGCCAGGTTGATCTTCGCCTGATCGAGCGCGGCACGAGCCGAAATGGTGGCGGCTTTCGCGACCTCATAGTTGGACTCCGACTGATCGATGTCGGCCTGTGCGGCAAGTCCTTTTGCGAAGAGCGTTTTTTCGCGTTCGTCGGTGCGGCGCGTCAGATCCTCCTGCGCCACAGCCTTGGACAGCGAAGCCGCCGCATCTTCCACGTCGGAGGCCAGGAAGGTCGTATCGAGCATGGCGATGAGCTGGTTCTTCTTGACATGAAAATTGAAGTCGGCATAAATCTGCCTGATCGTGCCCGAAACCTGCGTGCCTACCTGGACGGTCGTGTCGGGATTCAGCGTTCCGCTTGCCGTTACTTCGACGGAGAGATCGCCGCGTTCAATCGGCATGGTTCGATACTGGACCGCATGCGTCCGGTTGCAGGAGGCGAGCGACAGAAGAAACCCCGCTCCGACAAGGGCAAACGGCATGGAGGCGGCAATCCCTCCGAAAAACGGCATTCCTGATCTTTTACTCATGCAATACTCCCATGGCGTTTAACAGGTTGACATGGCCGACCCGATAGCCGTACTGGGCCTGCGCATGGCTGCTGCGGGCGTTCGCGAGCGTCTGCTCGGCATCGGTTATTTCTATGGCGAGCGCAAGGCCGGCCCGGTATCGTTCCTGCGAAAGGCGCAACGCCTCGACCGCCTCATCGATGACGACCTGCGTCGCTTCGATCTGCTTGCGCGCCTGCTCTTCGGTGTAATACTGCTGCTGCACATTCTGCAGGGCGTTCAGGGTTGTCTGCTGCAGGGTGGCTTCCATCTGATCAACCGTGGCTTTCGCCTGAGCGACCGACGCCTGAATCGCGCCACCCTCATAGAGGGGCACAGTGAGTGAAAGGCCGAGATTCCACCCGATCTGGGAATTATCGGTAAGTGAAGACCCATTCTCACCCGCAGCATTCCATGAGTAGCCGCCGGACGCATCAAGCTGGGGAAGGTAGGCCGCCCTGGCGGACCGAAGCTGGAGTCGCGCAGCTTCGAGTTGCAGAGACGATGCGCGGATATCCGGACGGGATGTCTCCGCTGTGGCAAGAGCTTCACTGAGGCCGATCGAATCCTCTGCGCCGGCGAGGCTGTCGGTCAGAACCAGCGGATCCCTGAACGTCACCCCGGCGGCGGATTCAAGTTGCACCCGGGCGAGATTGACGCCGTTTTCAGCCTGTATTTCGCTGACCTCGGCATTGGCAACATCGACTTTGGCCTGGATAACGGTGAGCTGGGTCTGCTTGCCGACCTCAAAGAGCACCTTTGCCTCATCGTAATGAAGGTTGGTCTGCTTCAAGGCATCCCGGCTTACCGACAGCAATTCGAGCGAGAGAAGATAATTGTAATAGGCGGTGCGGGCATTGACGATGGTGGTCTGTATGGTACCCTCGTAATTCTGCCGTGCGGCGCCGAGTGACTTACCCGATGCAACATATTGGAGCGGCGTCTTGCCGAAATCGTAAAGGAGCAGGTTGGCATTGATGCCGGCCGAAGCATTGTTGCCGGGGGTCGTTACATAGCGGGTCGAAATGGCGCCGCTCGTTATGACATGGGTAACGGCATTCGTGTCGTAAACGGGCACGATGCCCGTCCCGCTCGACCCTGATCGGGACAGACCGGCACTACCGCTGACGCTTGGCAAAAGCGCGGAAAGGGCGGTCTCCCGGCTCGCGGCGCTTGCGTCCACCGCGCTCTGGGCGATTTTCGGGGCCGGATTATGCGTCAGTGCTATCCCGACATACCCGTGCACACTGAGCGTATCGGCACCCGCAAGGGCAGCCGCACTCAGCCATCCCAGAACCACGATCCATACGTTCATCGATGCACGTTTTCGCTTTCCAGCAATACCGCCAAACTTCCTGAATCCGGCATTGTCCATGGCATGCGTTCCAAGAAGTTTCATATTTTAATCGCTCCGCGCAGTGTAGGCTGCAAAGCACTTGGCTTATAAAAGAAGATCAGCGGGATCGGTTCAACCTGAAATCGTTGGCTGGAACGGACGGAGAGAAGCACGGAATGCACATCAATAATCTTGACTAACTGCATTTTTCATGCTCACGATACTCTCGGCGAATTTCCTGCTGAGTTTTGCATACTGCGCCATCTCTTCATCGGTGAAACCGGTGAAAAGCGCCATAGCTCGCTGCAGTCCTTTCGCTTTCATTTCGTACAACCGCTGTTTATATTTTGGCGAAATTTTCAGGGAAAGCCTGCGACGGTCAGCAGCGGCGTTTTCCCGGATCAGATAGTTCTTTTCGACCAGCCTGTCGACCAACTGCGTGACCGCGCCGCTCGTGATGCATAGCCTATCGGCGATTTCCTGGTTGCTCATCACTCCATTTTCAAAGATCAGGGAAAGAAGCGCCCATTGAGAGGGCGTGACCGGCGTCGCCTTTGGCCGATGCGTCCGGCGCAGCCAGGGTTTTGCCGGGGGAAGGCTTTGCTCGGCAAGAGCATGTCTCGCCAAGCGCAGGCTACTCATGATCATTTCGGTGTGCTGTTCACGGTTAGGCATAGATGAGAAGAAAAAATCGTACCTTTAAGATGATGGTGACCGATTTCCCCGGCCGGAAGCGATGAAGCGATACCTCCTGCCGGGATTTATGTAATTACGTTAGACGATCAAATAATGTTTTTTGTTACAGGGGAGGTTATTAAGGCCACCGTTCAGAAGGGAATGGCTTATCGATCCAGCACCGTCAAAATTCTCGGCATTGCTGCCCGTTTTTAAAACACACTTCCCGTTAGGGGGGCGGCAAGAAAGACGGTCCGGCTCCTCATCCGGTCAACGGGAGCCGAAACCGCCCGAAACCTATTTTATAAGGCCTATGACCGCCATCAAAACACTTTTGGACCGTGACCTCCTGCCTTTCGTTGAAAAACCGCTTCGCTACGTCGGCGCCGAATTGAATATCGTGATAAAAGATCTTTCGACGGTGAATTTGCGGGGAGTACTCTGCTTTCCCGACCTTTACGACATCGGCATGTCCCATCTTGGACTGCAGATTTTGTATCATATTGTCAATAAACATCCTTCATGGGCAGCCTCCCGCTGCTTTCACCCCTGGACCGATGCCGAGGAGCGGATGCGTAACGCCGGGATTCCGCTCTACTGTCTTGAATACCTTTCGCCGGTTCGGGAGGCCGACTGGCTGGGGTTTTCGATCCAGTACGAACTGCATTGCACCAACATGCTGAATATGCTCGACCTTGCCGGTCTCCCCCTCTACAGCAGGGACCGGGGCACGGACGACCCGATCGTTATCGCCGGCGGTCCCTGCATGGGCAATCCGGAACCGATCGCCGATTTCGTGGATGCCTGTGTCATCGGTGACGGCGAAGAGACGATCGTGGAAATCTGCCGCGTGCTGGAGCGTCATAAGGGGGCCAATACCCATCAGCGCGCGCAAATCCTTTCCGCGCTTGCCGCCATACGGGGAGTGTATGTTCCCTCGCTCTATATAACCGCCAAGCGGGGAGCATTCATCGTCCCGCAGCTCGGTGCCGAACCCGCCCGTCAAGGCAGCAAAGATCGTGGAGTTGCGAAGCGAAAACTATCCAGCGAAGCCGCTGGTTCCGATAATCGATGTCGTGCACCACCGGCTCGCCGTGGAGGTCATGCGCGGGTGCACTCGCGGATGTCGGTTCTGCTCTGCCGGAACCTACTACCGTCCGGTGCGGGAGCGGAACTCCGGTGCACTCCTCGACGAGATCGAAGGCGGTATCATAACCACCGGATGGCGCGATATCGGCCTGTTAAGTCTTTCCACTGCGGATTATACCCATTTTTCCGCGTTGCTCGCCTCGGCGGCCTTCCTGAAGGAGCGCTACCGCGCCAGCATTGCGCTTCCATCAACCCGTATCGATGGCCTGACCGCGGACCAGTTCGCCTTGCTCACCTCCGTAACGCCGGTTTCATCGTTCACCATTGCGCCGGAGGCGGGAAGCAACCGCCTGCGCCGCGTTATCAATAAGGATTTTTCCGATGAGGAGATCTTCTCAACGGTGCAAACCCTGCTTGACCGCAATGTTCAGACCATCAAGCTGTACTTCATGATCGGCCTGCCGACCGAACGGGACGAGGACATCCAGGGGATCATCGACATGGTGTCAAGAATCGGGGGCATGGCCCGAAGCGCCTCACACCGGCGACAAGTCAACGTTTCGCTTTCGCCGTTTTCGCCGAAGCCGCAGACGCCGTTCCAATGGGAGGCGATGGATTCCCTTGTGTCGTTGAAAAACAAGAATTTGGCGATCAAAAATGCCTTGCGTCACCTCACGAACGTAAAAGTTTCCTACCGCAATGTTCATATCACCCTTCTCGAAACCGTTTTGGCGCGCGGCGACCGCAGAGTCGGCGATTTAATCCACGCAGCATGGAAAAGCGGCTGTCGTTTTGACGGATGGGATGATCAGTTCGATTTCGGTCGGTGGGAACACGCTGCAGCCGCGGTTTCGGTCGATTGTGCCGATTATACCCGCGAAATTCCCGTCGAGCAGGTATTGCCCTGGTCTGTCATCGATACGGGGGTTTCGTCTGCATTTCTTTGCCGGGAACGTGAACGATCGCGTACTGGAAAAAGTCACGCCGGATTGCCGTACCGGAGCGTGCAGCCTGTGCGGGGCATGCACTTCCCCCCCGCGAACGGCGGCGGAAGTTGCCGTTTCTGCGATAGCCTGCATACCCGTCGGAAAAGCTGAAAAACTAAAAGAACCGCGGGACGCTCAGCGGTATCGCTACCGGTTCATCTATAGAAAAGGTTCGACCGTGCGGTTTCTGGGTCACCTCGACATGGCCGGCGTCATTCATCGGGCGGCAATAGCCCTCGGGTTTCCGCTGTGCTACTCGCAGGGTTTTCAGCCCCATCCCCGGATCTCCTTCGGCCCTCCCCTGCCGTTCGGCGCCATCGGCAACACCGAGGCCTTCGATATGGTAACGTCCGAACCGCTGCAGGGCGATCCCCTTATCCTGAACACCATGCTCCCGCCCGAGTTACGGGTGCTTTCGTACCGCATTATTGACGAGCACGCGCCGTCGCTGTCCGCCTCCATAGCTGCCGTCGAATACCGGATCGAGGCGGTCGCCTCCTCCCCGAATGCCGAAGCCATGCGCCGGGCGGTGGAAAATGCACAAAACGCGTCTTCCCTGCCGGTCAAAGTAATCAGGAACGGCATTGCGACTATCAAGGAACTGCGGCCGCTTATTTTCGATCTTACCTATGCCCCGGGGCTTCGGCCGGACGAGCGCCCCGGCATCCAGGCGCTGCTTTTGCTTGAACCCGGAAAGACCTGTAAACCCTCGGAACTTCTCGAAATGCTGTTTCCTAGAAGTCTTTTTTCAGATTTCAGCGTCGCAAGGACTGCATGCATGATCCGGGAAAGAGGCGAGTTATCAGGACTCTGAGGATGCGGGGAGATTACTCTGCCCTTATCGTTTCATCAATCGAGCAGTGAAAAACAGCTCAGGGTCGAGGCTACCGCCCTGCTCACCTCTACTTCCCGTACATCATTGACTTCCTTAAGCGCGAACTCACCTGAAACGGTGGAAAGCAGAATTCCCGGCAAGAGGTCGTTGGAACGTTTCTTATCTTTCCTGATCGAGTCGATGTAGCCGTCCTGAAAATATCCGGCACAGAGCCCGGCTTCAACAAGCGGTAGGATGATGGTGCGCAAGCGGGCATTTAATTCGGCGCTTATCCAGCCGCGCTGTTCCGAAATCATATTGGCGATGCACATGCCGATTGAAACAGCCTGGCCGTGAGGTATTGCGTATCCGGACGTCTTCTCAAGCGCATGGCCGAAAGTATGGCCGTAATTAAGAAGTTTACGAACTCCAAAGTCAAACTCATCCTGTTCGATATACCGTTTTTTTAATTCGAGCGATCGGGCGATCCATTTCTGGATGACCCCCGCATCGGCTTTTAAAACTGACCCCTGGTCATGTTCGAACTCACGAATACCGGCTTCTCCCGAGGTAATGGCCAATTTGGCTATCTCACCAACCCCGCTCAAAAAATCCTTTCTGGAAAGAGTGGGCAGAAAATCGGCTTCGATATATACCCGATCCGGCGGATAAAAAGTGCCGAATACATTTTTATTGCCGGAATAATTGAGCGAGGTCTTGCTGCCGATGCAGCTGTCCGATTGCGCCAGAAGCGTCGTCGGCACGAAAATCCACGGTATTCCCCGATAGAGTATGGACGCCGCGAAGCCGGAGACGTCCTGAACGATACCACCCCCGATTGAAACCAATAGTGCATTGCGCCTGACCTGCAGCGCCATTATTGCCTCGGACAGCACGAGCGCCTTCTGAATCGTTTTATTCCGTTCAAGGGACCGGAAGATCATATGCGGATGCGTAAGAAGGCCGCCCAGACGGTCGTTATAGAGACGGTACACTTTTGCGTCGATAAGAACGAAAAGATTCCTCCTACCGGCGAGGTCATTGATAAAGGAATATTTGTCTGTGAACGTAACCGTATATGTCTTCAAATGGGAAGTTATCAGCATTATCCGCTGTTCCTTTAATGCTACCCTGAAATACCGCCGGCTTCCTTGATGAGACGGTCATACCGTTGTTCGAGCATGCTCAGCCGGATCATATCTTCCTCGAAAATCATCTTGTAGAAGTCCCGTTTATTTTTGAGCCACATCAGTTCAAAACCGACCGCCTTAAGGATGCCTTTTTCTGGTTCGTGATCGAGAGCCACTCGGCATTTGAATATTATTTTTCTGGTCTCATAACGGTCAAGCAGATCGGGCGAAAGGTTTACGATGAATGGTATAGCTTCCTTGGCTATCCCGCCTCCCATCACACATTCAAGCTGGTTTTTGCGGCACTTGGTAAAAAGGTCACGCGCCATATCGAATACTTTCTGATGATTTACCTCATCGCGACCCAAATTGAGGGAACCAACCATATCGACACGACCCAATACGACTCCATCCAGGTTTTTTATTTCTGGAATCTGCAGCATCCTGTCGAAATTATTTATGCCGTCAATGGTCTCGATGTTGACGAGAAACTTGACCGAGGCCCTTTCCACCTCCGGAAAACTTATCCTTGCGGCATTGAGATATTTTTTAAGCGCGTACGGTGTTTCGATCATTGGGCCGACAAGGTGGGTTATGCCGATCGACCGTGCGTCGTACATATCCTTAATAGCCTCACATCCGCCGACCTTGATCGTCAGCTCAAGTCCGGCTTTGGTAACCACTTCCTTCAGACGCAAGGCCTCCTCAAGCCGAGTTCCCTCGGCTTCGAACTCGGCTTTAACCCCTATAACACCATGGTTCTCCCTCATGTCTTGAAGTATATCAACCATTCGTTTCTCAAGATCATTCATGCATTGTCTCCGTTAAAGGAAACTGAGAATTTTCATCCACCGATTGTATTTTTTTTCATTTCTTCCGGACTAAGGAAAGGAAACATATCTTCGAGCGATGGCGATACCAGAATCCCGTCTGGCATTTTTTTTGAGGCCAGTTTCGGGCTGAAACGGTACTCGGTATCCAGGACCACGTCACAGAGAATCGGTCCGCGGTACGATAGAACCCTGCTGATTTTTTCCTCTAATTCGCTGGAACGAGCAATTCGCTCGGCAGCCATTCCGAATGCCGCAGCTACCCTGCAAAAATCCGGAAAGCTGATTCCCGATTCCGGGGTGCTCCCGATATACGGAGGGCCGAAAAATCCCATCTGCGTCTGTTTGATCGATTGATAACCGTTATTGTTAAGGACGAAAAGCTTTATCGGCAGGCAATGATGCATCACCGTCTGCAACTCCTGGAGATTCATCATCAGGCTTCCGTCGCCGGCTATGCATATCGTATCTTTTTTGTTATTTGCAAAGCATGCGCCGATTGCGGCCGGTAGATCATACCCCATGGACGCGCATCCGGAATTCCAGAAAATACGCTGGTTTTTCTTTACCCTGCCGGCCTGGAACATGGTAACGCAGGCCGATCCATTGCCGCACACTACAACCGTCTCTTCCGGTAAAAGGGCGGTCAGGACCTCCATAAAATAGTAGGGGTTGATCGTCGTCTGGTTCCTGTATTCTTCCCGCACTACCGGATATCTTTCCTTTTTATCGATGCACCATCGCATCCATTCATCGGCAGGCGGTGGCAAAACCGTGCGCCGGGATGGAACTCTTCAGCAGTGTGAGAAAGGAGCCGACCTCCATATGCACCGGTATATCAGGATGAATCGTCGGTTTTTTCAGCTCCGAAGCATCAATATCGACGATGATTTTCGTCGCTTTGTGTCCGAAGTTCCGCCACTCATAGCTGACCTGCCGTATATTGTTTCGGGTGCCGAGGAACAGCAGTACATCGGCGTTCTGAAGCGCGAAATTTCCCGCACGGTCGCCGATAGTGCCTATTCGTCCGATAAATAAAGGATGATCCGATTCGAGGAGGTCGAAACCGTTAAAAGTGGTAACCACTGGCATACGCAGCATGCCTATACATTCCTCGAACGCCTTCCTCGCTCCGGCGATGCGGATCCCATGGCCTGCGACAATAAGAGGCCTTTGCGCCTTCGCAAGCAACATACCGACTTTATCGAGAGCACTGCGCAAAGCAGGGGAGACTTCCTCGACCTTTGCCGACCCTTTCGAAGACCCGATTGAATCCTCGTCCATAAGCGCGCTTTGCACATTAACCGGGATATCGACCCAAACGGGACCCGGTCTGCCGCTTGTTGCCGAATGGATCGCCGTCTCAAGCGCCGCGTTTACTTCGGAAGAATTAGTAAGGGAAACCGCATATTTCGTTAAAGGCTTGACTATAGATATGATATCCGCTTCCTGATCGCCAAGCTGACGCAAACCCGTTTCACGACATGAAGCCAGGCTCGTCTCATACTTCACCTGGCCGGAGATATAGATAACGGGAACAGAATCGGTCCATTGCCCCAAGATCCCCGTAAGCGTATTAAGCCCCCCGGGGCCGGTAGTGACATTGACAACTACGGGAACATTCCGCGTGCGTGCATAGCCCTCGGCAGCAATGGCGCACGCCTGCTCATGATGCTGAAATACGCAGTGCAAGGCACTGCAACGGCCGAACGCATCGTTGAGAAACATGGCTCCGCCGCCGGTCACCATGAATACGTGCGTCACCCCGTATTCAGCCACCCTACGCGCAATATAATCCACCACCCGTATCTTTCCCATCCGCTACCTATCTCTCAGGAAAACTTCCCGATTTAACCCTTCCTTATTCTCAACATAATACGCGTACAATTTTTCAATCGCCCGATCAATTCCGGTAAAGGTCAACTCCGGCATCTCCTTTCTGAGCCGCGAATTATTACCGGAATATTCGATCCCCATCCCTTCACGGGCAATAACTATAGGCATATTTTTTCCTGATATCAAGCACACTCTTCGTGCCAGTTCAAGGAGTTCCACCGATTCATCTGGGGTCACATTATATGCCCGATGGCTGCCCGCAGTAGTGATAAAATAATCCAGAACCGGCATTAAATCCTCAACAAAAAGATAATCGAACCGCCGATTCTGCTTCATGGTAAGAGGCTGGTCGAAAATTGCCTTGCAGATCATATTGGAAACGAATCGTATGGCATAATCCTCATACTTCCCGAATATTCCGAAAATTCTCAGGTCGATGATCCGGTCGTGATTTTCGCTGTATTTTCCGATAACGTACTTTGAGAGCCCATGTTCATCGAGGGGAACATGC
Organism: uncultured Fibrobacterota bacterium; assembly: GCA_963846695.1. Lineage (GTDB taxonomy): Bacteria > Fibrobacterota > Chitinivibrionia > Chitinivibrionales > Chitinispirillaceae > BOG-1184. Next base: position 97,301 of record CAWJXL010000016.1, read on the forward strand.
TCGCCGAAATACTCCTCCTTCATCCTTGGTTGGTAATATCGCATATCGTAGATGGCTCCGGAACCGGTGATAATCAGTTTTTGCACAATGTCCAGATTCCGAGCTAGGTTGAAAAACATTCTGGTATTACAATAGAAAATATTGGTCGGGTCCTTGGCGTTCCGGTGGCCAGGTTTTGTGGCGGCATGGATGATAATATCGATTGAATGCTCAATAAGATATGTTCTAACCGCGGTCTCGTCCATCAGCTCCAATTCGTTATGTGCAGGAGCTAAGAGGGAATACTTCTGCGCCAGGAAAGACTCCCGGATATTTCTGCCGATGAAACCGCTGCCGCCGGTGAGGAAAATGTTCATTGATCTACCCATTGTGCGAAACATTTACTATTAAGGGATTGTCCAAGGTTTTTAATGCCCTTCTTTATATACAATGCATGATAAACTTATTTAAAGAAAGATGTTTATAAAATGATTCTTATCATTTGCCGACGACATTACCTTTTATTTTTTTGTCAATAATATTGCATTTTTCGCATTACGCATAGTTGTTATCGCATTTTAAAAGACAAGTAAACACGCGCGCGACACTGCCCGCGCGCACGTCTGCGCGGCGGTGGCTTTAAACCACCGCCTTGCCCAAAGGGGTTGGCTACGCCCCCCTTTGGAAACCCCATAATATGGTTCCCCCACCTAAAGGTGGGGGCTTAGAAGTTAGTCAATGCTTAACATTTTTTTGTTTTACCACCAGCAAGACCGGCTTTTCATTCTTCCTACTCGTTCTTTTAAGCCCAGTAGCTATAATAACCATCATCATTATTATTAATATCGAAATGTTTATTATATTATTAATTGAAAAATCTGGAACGTTATAAAAATAGTAATAATCTTTTGGAATTAATAGAAAGGCAAGCATTAAAAGATAAAATAAATCAGCTCTCGTCTTTTTCTCATTATTTACGAATAAGTATAATAGAATAAATATGTAAAGCAGTTTGTAATCAGCTGATACATGAGGAAATAGTAACATTGGTAAAATTATCATGGTCACTTTTTTCCAGAATGTTTTTTCTATAAAATAAATATAGGCGACGATCAATCCAAAGACAATTATCGTTATTTTAACATACATGGACATTACGAACGATATTTTAACAGAATTAATAAGATTTGTTTTTATCAATATATATTTTATTAAAGTAAATAGACTAATACCTCTTTGTAACAAATTATTATCTCCTTGAATATATTTAAAATTCCCCATGTCAAAACCAGAGAGTACAAATTTCAAATTATTGGAAAAACCATTTTCAAATAATAATAGGCTTATAATGGAAATAAGCAAGGCAAGTGCGATGGTAATTGCGAGTTCTTTGTATTTTTTTTCAGTGACCATTAAGATAAGAAATATCGCTGGAAACAATTTCATTGCTATTGCCATAGAAAGGAAAATACAGGCTGGTATGCCCTTATTTTTCTGGAAGTAATAAATAAATAAAGCTGTACATATAAAGACCCAACTCTCGATGTTTCCCCTATCAATAACGAACAAGAATGGGAAAGATATAAAGGTGAAAATGAGCATATTTACCAGATTTGACTTTGAAGCAGTAGTAAGATAATACTTATTTAATAATATAAACGAAATAACAAAAACCAGTGAAAAAAGAGACAATGACACCCATTTATCAGTAATCGAAAAAAAATAAAAAATTATATTGGTAAAAGGATAATAGTTACTGGTAAAAAAATATTTGCAGAAATAGGGATTTAAATCTTTAGTGATATTTAACATATTGAAAAAGTCATTAAATCTATCGTTCGCACCGAAAAGAAATGTATTATAAGGATAAGGCTTATTCAAATAAGCTCCCAGGAAATAATGATAGAATACAGCCAAAATAAAACCGATGAGGATGATGGCGCTTGCAAGAGTAATTTTCATTTCTCTGGTAAGAAATTCGGGGGTTCGATCATAGCTATAAAATAGAAGGCAAAAAAGAGCAGCCATTGATACCAGCAATAAGAAGCGGATAATAGAATAAAATCCCGGCACTACCATATTATAAAGTGAATACTCCATCGAAAAATCAGAAATTACGCCATCAAATGGTCTTGATTTGCTATATCCGGTCCCGATGACTATGTCGGATATTTCAAAACGCAAATAGTTATCTGTGATTTCTCCACTTCCTGAGTCGATCATTATTTTAAGTTTGTTTTTATTATCGACGGATATTGCTATGAGATAGTCTATATTAGGTTGAACGACGTTAATTAAAGCAAATTTTCGAGGGAAATTAGCTGAGGTATTAATAAACAAATTCAACGCCCCATTCTCCAATTCCACGCGAATGCCTCGATCCATCGGGGCGGTTTGAAAAATATCCCCGACCGAAGCTGTATTTTTTATTTTTACCTTGAATTGAATTGAAATATCATTGATTTGTGCGCTTGTTTGTTCTGAATAACTTTTAATGGATTGGAGCTGGGGATCTTTCGATCGGCTGTCAAAATTGATATTGGCTATCCGATTTTTCTTCACCTCTTTTATCTGATAGCCGGTGTCGATGTTGTAAACAGCAATAAGCAGAACTACATTAATGAAAATTGCAAAAAGCACCGACCAGATGTTTATTTTTTTCATGGCATTCCTTTGCTAAGAACTATTGCTTCCTTCTAAAAGAAAAATGCTTATGCCCGAAATAACTTGCGAAAATCGTCACCGAAAGTACCATGCCTTGGCTCATTACAGGGTGGATTTTCAGTATCTCGACGAAAAAAGGAAGCAGCAACAGGTTAATTAAAAATGTCGTTCCATAGACGCCGTAAAACCTAAGATACTCCCTCAGATAATTACCGCGTGTTTTAAAAATAAATATTTTATAGCAGACGTAGGCATTAGTGATCGAGATAATATTGCTCAATATCAAGACGACAATATAGTGAAACTTCGGCGTCAGATAGAACAGAAGGACGAAAACGCCGTAACCGAAAGCCGTATTCCATACGCCCGCCAGGAGAAACCGGATGAATTCGGTATTACGCCGAAAATATCCGAGCATGCGATTAAAAATTGATCCGTTCTTTTTCAATGACCCTGGGCCTTTTTTGCACCTGCGTATGGATCGCCCCCACATATTCCCCGATGATGCCGATGAAAAAAAGCTGTACCGAGGAAAAGAAGAACAAACCGATGACGAGCGGCGCGATTCCCACGGTGAACGAACTCCAGAATATCAATTTATAGATGAAATATATCAGCGCAAAAACGATGCTTGCAGCGGCGACAAAAAAACCGAGCATGGTTGCAAGCCGCAGCGGCGCTTTTGAATGGTTGGTTATCCCGAGCATCGCCATGTCATACAGGGTGTAAAAATTATTTTTGGTCCACCCCTTTGCGCGGGCAGGCTGGGTGTAGCCGATTGTGCAGATAGCAAATCCGATATCGGCAATCAGGCCCCGGAAATACGGGTACGGATCATCAATGGTTCGCAGTATTTCTATGACCTTTTTATCGTAGAGTCCGAAACCGGTGAAATCCTTAATCTGGTCGATATCCGAAAGGCTCTTGATGAGGTTATAAAAGAGTTTCCGGACCATGAACATGATTTTCGATTCTTTGCTGCCGGTTTTAACCCCGACAACGATCATGTACCCCTCTTCCCATTTTTTTAAAAATTCGACGATCATGGAAGGTGGGTCCTGAAAATCGGCAACCAGCGAGATAACCGCCTCGCCGCTCGCCTGGAGAATCCCGTGAAATGGAGAACGAATATGACCGAAATTCCTCGAATTGACGATAATTTTAACTCGTTTATCGCTCTGTGCAATGCTTTTTAAAATTTTTACCGTATCATCCGAAGAGGCATTATCGATGAATATATGTTCATAGGTGTATTCGGGCAACCCGCTGAAGACTCCGCGTACTGTTTCACACAATGCGGCAACGTTCTCCTGCTCGTTATAGCATGCGGTAACAATGCTGATTTTTTTCATAACTCCGTTTTCCCTATTGGCACGTAAAGCCGCCGTCAATGAGAATGGTTTGCCCGGTAATATAAGAATTATCATCAGAGCATAAAAAAACGACTAGTTTCGCAATTTCTTCGGGCTCGGCAAGCCTTCCGAGGGGTATCCCATCGGCAATCTTTCGGATTTCCTCTTTACAATTGTTGCTTTTAGTCAATGCGGTATTGACGTATCCTGGAGCGACGGCGTTTACAAGAATGCCGTCCTTCCCCAATTCCAGCGCCAGCGAGCGGGTCAGGGCGTTGATTCCTGCCTTTGCGCTCGAATAGATCGACCTGCCCGGCTTGGAGACCGTGCTCCAGATGGAACTTATGTTGACAATCCTGCCGTAGTTACGCCGGATCATCGAAGGAGCAATGGCCCTGATGATGCGCATCGGCGAAACAAGATTTACCGCCATCATTTCGTCGATATCCTTTTCGATAACGTTATCGAGGAGATTGATGCGATTGATGCCGGCGTTATTGACCAGAATGTCCGCATCCGGAGGCATCCGAGACAGATACGAATCCACGGAAGCCGAAGAGGCTAGGTCAAGCTGCTTGTGCGTGGGAGCGATAATAGTGTAACCCTGACGCTCAAACAGAGCGGCTATGGCGGCTCCTATTCCTTTTGAAGCCCCGGTGACAAATGCCTTCTTTTTGTTGTTCATATATCTGTTAAGAACTTTCAGGGTAATAACATAAATCTATTCAGATACTTTCCGAACCCGTACCTCGATGGTTTCGAGGCTTCTAGGCTATAGTCAGCTATATTCGCCTATCTGCTCCAGACAAGCCTGCAGCATCTCCCTCGCCGCTTATAATATCTTTTATACCATGTGACAGTTATGGCAATGGCCTTTTCCAGCGACAGCCGCGGACGCCATCCAAGAAGGATCTTTGCCTTAGAGCAATCCAGCGTCAGGCGTCCAGCTTCATGGGGATCGTCCTCCGCACGTTTGATCGTATATCCCGCACCGCTTCCCCATTGCCGGCAAACCTCCTCGACGATCCTCCCGACCGGCATTTCGTCCCGGTCATCCGATCCGAAATTCCAAGGAGTGGCAAAGACATTGCCTTCGGTATAGAGCTTTTCCGCAAGCATCAGGTAGCCGCTTAACGGCTCCAAAACAAACTGCCACGGCCTTACCGAGCCGGGATTGCGGATGATAATCTTTTTTTTCTTCGTCAGCGCCCGCATGCAGTCCGGTAAAAGACGATCCTCGGCCCAGTCCCCTCCGCCGATGACGTTGCCCGCCCGTGCGGAAGCCAGCACCGGACCGCCGGAGTCGCAAAAAAACGATGACCGGTACGCGGCGGTTACCAGTTCCGAGCATGCCTTGGAGTTGGAGTAGGGATCGAAGCCCCCGAGTGGCTCATTCTCGCGGTAACCCCAGATCCGCTCGCAATTCTCATACACCTTGTCGGTGGTGACATTAACCGTTACCCGTACACCGCTGCACTGCCGGACGGCCTCCAGAAGATTTACCGTTCCCATGACATTGATCGCATAGGTTTCGGCTGGTTTCGACATACGATGGGCGGACAAGGGGTTGCGCCGCCAAGTGGAAGACGATCTCGGGCCTTGCGGCGTCGATTGCTCTTTGCAGCCGGTCCCCATCCCTGATGTCGGCGATATTGAATCGATCATCGCGGCAACGCCTGCCGCTTCAAACAAGCTTGGATTGGTGGGAGGGTTCAGGGCGTAACCGGTGACACTTGCACCAAGGGAATGAAGCCAGAGGCAGAGCCACGAGCCTTTGAAGCCCGTATGCCCGGTAACAAATACCCGTTTGTTTTTCCAGAAGGCAGCGTCGATCATGGTTCTACCATAGTTTCCAGGGCGCCCGCGGCGATTCCCACAACGATTCCAATAACTGCTTATCGCTCATCTTATCCATGCACTGCCAGAATCCCGAATGCAAATATGCCTTCAGCTTGCCTTCACGCGCGATTTTCATGAGAGGCTCCTTTTCGAAAATGACATCGTCTCCTCCAAGATAATTAAATATCTCGGGCTGCAAGACAAAAAAACCGCCGTTGATCCATCCACCATCGCCCTGCTGTTTTTCGCTGAAATTTGTAACGGTAGCATCCTGATTTATTTCAAGCATGCCGAACCGCCCACCGGGCAGAACTGCGGTGACGGTTACCATTTTCCCATGCTGCCGGTGGAAATCGATGAGCCCGTTTATCGGGATATCGCCGACACCATCGCCATAGGTGAGCATGAAGGTTTCATTGCCGATATACTTCTGAACGCGCTTCAGCCGTCCACCGGTCATGGTCGTGAGCCCGGTATCCACAAGCGTTACTTTCCATGGCTCCGCGGATTGCCCGTGAACAATCTGCCGGTTTCCGTCCGAGAAATCGAAGGTTACATCGGATTCATGAAGAAAGTAATGGGCAAAGTACTCCTTGATCATGTACCCTTTATAGCCCAGACAGATGACAAAGTCATGGAAGCCGAAATGCGAATATATCTTCATGATATGCCACAGGATAGGCTTGTACCCAATCTCAATCATCGGTTTGGGTTTGATCTGCGACTCCTCGCTGATGCGGGTGCCGTAGCCTCCGGCAAGAATGACCACTTTCATACTAATCCGCCTTTCAGGTCCCGATTATCGCCGTTTCGTGATAAAGGCATCGATAACGCCAAGTGCATAATCGATCATTTCTTCCGACAAAACCGGATAGGTGCCGAGGAAAAACGTCCGCTCCATAATAATATCGGTATTGGTGAGATTTTCCGCAACTCTGTGCTTAATGGGGGCATAGGCGGGTTGCCGCAGCAGATTGCCGGCAAAAAGATTTCTCGTTTCCACCAGATGCCGGTCGAGGTAATCGGTAAGCTCGGTTCGGCTGAATGGTGCGGTCGGATGCACCGTCACCGGGTAGGCGAACCAAGCCGGATCGGAGCCGGGCGTCGCCTCCGGCAGAATAAATGTGCCGGGCCATTTTTTAAAACCCTGCTCCCATACCTTGAAATTCTCCCGCCTTTTCCGGCAGAATTCCGGCAGTTTTTTCAACTGTTCGACGCCGATCGCCGATTGCATATCGGTGACTTTGAGGTTATACCCGATGTGTGAATAGACATACTTATGATCGTATCCGAACGGCAGCGTGCCATGCTGCTTTGCAAACCGCTGACGGCAACGGTTATTCTCGCCGGAAGCGCAGGCGCAGTCTCTGCCCCAGTCCCGTAACGATGTGACGGCGCAGGCAATTGCCGCATCGTTCGTCGCTACCGCCCCCCCCTCGCCAAGGGTGATATGGTGCGCCGGGTAAAAAGAGAAGGCGGCGACATGGCCGAACGTTCCAACGTTTTTTCCCCGGTACCGAGAGCCCAGGGCGTCGCAACAGTCTTCAATCAGGTACAGATTCTTTTCCCGTGCGAATTGCCCTATGGCATCGAGATCGACCGGGTTTCCCAGGGTATGCGCCAGAAAGATGCCACGGGTCTTATCGCTAAAGCCCCGCCGGACCCGGTCGGCCGTGGTGTTATAGGTGCCGATCTCCACGTCAACGAAAACCGGAACCATCCCATTCTGGATGATAGGATTGACCGTGGTTGGAAACCCGGCGGCAACGGTGATGATCTCATCCCCGGCTTTCAGCCGTTTTTCGCCCAGAAGCGGCGACGCGAGCGCCGCAAGAGCCAAGAGGTTGGCCGAGGAACCGGAGTTGACCGCCATGGCGAACCGCGTTCCGACAAACGCGCCAAGCGCGGTTTCAAACGCTTCGGTGAACCTCCCGGCCGTCAGCCAGAAATCAAGCGCAGAATCGACGAGCGAGACGATCTCTTTGTCATCGAATACACGGCCAGCATAGCGAACCGGCGTTTTGCCCGGCACAAACGTCGAGACGGCGAATGCCTCGGCATAGTACTCTCTCACCAAGATCGAAGATATGGTTACGCAATTCATCCGCTCTATCTTTCATGCAGCATTCCTCATGTTTCCTTAATCACCATTTCAGAAGTTTTCTCTTCTCATTGTGCGACGACTTTCTTCTTGACTGGTAATATGCACATTACTCGCCTCCTTCGTAGATTTACTCTCATCATAAAAATAACCTGAGCCGAATAATAGTGAAAAGGTAAGTAATCATAAACCAGAAAAGGTTCCTCTTGGTTTTCCCAAATTGACGTTCTTTAAAAATGAAAGGAATCTCCTTGATCCGGACATCGGGGTGAGATCGTTTGATCTTGAAAAGGATTTCTTCAATAATGTCGAAATTCTGGCACCTGAGTTCCAGGTTCTTTAATAAATCAGCGCGGTAGAGCTTGAAACTGTTTGAAACGTCATGAATATCCAAGTGTAAAATAAAAGAGTAGGTTTTATTTAAAAACTTACTCATAAATATCAATGGGAGACTATTCTCCGTACTGCCTCCATTAATATATCTGGATGCGATCACGATGTCGGATGGTCCCGCTTCCTCAGCCAGGCGAGGTATCCATGCCGGTTCATGTGAACCGTCGGAGTCCATGAAAATGATCCACTTACCATGCGCTTCTCTAATGCCGGTTCGAACCGCATCGCCAAAAGAATTTGATGGGGATCGCCGAACATATTTAAGCCCCAGCTGCAGGCAAACAAGATGCGTTCCGTCCATGGGTTGAACCGTATCAACAATTATAACCTCATTTGGGCCCTTCAGTCGCCGGAGCATCTCGTTCACCCGTGGCAATAAAAAGCGGAGGTTCTCCTCCTCGCAATAGGCCGGCAGCACGATGCTGAATTGAATTTGATTATCGCACATGATTGGAACCCGTCCATTGAATCATCCGCCGCAACCCTTCCCATTTTCCGACCTTCGGGATCCAGCCTGAAAGGCTTGTAATCTTCCGGATATCAGCAACAAATATTTTCTGGTCACTGCAGCGCCACGGCAACTGCTTGTAGCAGAGTGTTATACTCAGCTCTTTGTTCAAGTAATCGAACAATTCGAGAAGCGAAAGGCTGTTTTCCATTCCTCCGCCAATATTGAATACCTGTCCTTTTAACTTCGCAATGTTGTAGACAGCAGAGAAATAAAGGTCCACGAGATCGCTGGCGAATAATACATCACGGACCTGCTTGCCTGTTCCTGAAATGGTAAATCCTTCCTTCTGTGTGCCGTCACGCACTTCCAATGCCTTTTGTACAAACCAGCCGATCCAACCTTGATCGAACGTGCTGAATTGGCGGCCGCCGAAAATTGAGGAATGCCGGAAAACGACTGTCTTGAGATTAAACATTCGGGCATAATCAAGCATGTACTGGTCAATGGCGCCTTTTGAGACGCCATAAGGACTTCTGAAGTCAAGGTTGGTCTTTTCGTCAAGACCATAAGGATGAGTCGGGTCTAAATAACGCAAGGCATTTTCATCGTAATGGATATATTCCAAATCCCCATATACTTTATTGGTCGAAGAGTATACCAGAATCGCATCAGGGGCATGACGACGAATGGACTCAAGGACATTGTGACCACCCAGTACATTTACCTCGAAGTCATGCCGCGGGTCTGCAAGCGAGGTAGTCATGGCAACCTGTCCGGCCAAATGAAAAACGATATCCGGTTGAAACTGCTGCACCAGGGAGGCGACGCCTTGGAAACTCCGTGTATCAAGATTGTGAAAATCAAAATCGCCTTGGGTTTTCAACCATGCAAGATTTACCTCACTGCCATAGCGTGAAAGATTATCAATGACGCAGAGCGTTTCATTTTTTTTGATAACAGCAGCTGCAAGATTGGATCCAAGAAACCCGCATCCGCCGGTAATAAGATATCTCATATATCAATGTTGCCCCTTTCATGTTCAATGGTACGACGCAACCCGTCTTCGAGAGAGACTTCGGGCGCCCAGCCGAGGCCCCGAAGTGACGCTATATCTGTATGCGATACCATCACTTCGTTCGGGCGGTAAGGTAAGGCTCCGAAGTTCAAATGCGTTCTTATGTTTCCGGTAAGCTTTTTAACCAGTTTGACAAATTGACGCAACTCAAAGACCTGCCCGCTACCGACTTCAAATCGACAAATACCGGGTTGCGAAGAAAGTGCAAAATGCAGAACTTTGATATACGCATCAACAACATCGTCGATGAAGATGAAATCTCTTTTTTGAAACCCCGGCGTCAAATCAATTTTTTCAACATCGCGTAACAAATCGCGGATAATCTTGGTTACAAATTTGGATGGATCATCCCCTGGGCCGAAAAAGTGTTCCAACGCCACATTCGCGCACAGAAGACGGCTGGAAAAATATGGCAGCCAGTCCACAAACTGGCGTTTGGACAGACTGTAAAAATTTACTTTCTTATCAAGGATGGTATCCGAATTGATAAAGCACCTGCTCTCGTACCGCCTGGCCAGCTGAATCAACTGCATGGGTAAGGTAAGATTCGCCTCGATGATTTCAGTAGGCTCTTCTTCAGCGCGACCGTAATTAGTCGCACAATGAATAATGGCGGCAATATGTTGCTCCTGAAAAACCCGATATAAGGGGTCGTGGTCGGTATCATATACCCCTTCAACCTCCCTGAGCGCGGATTCGATCAAGGCAGTATCGGACGAACTTCTCTTCAGCAGGATGACCGGCCAACCATCTGATAATAAGCGTGTTAAGAGATTTCGGCCTAAAAATCCCGTGCCTCCGGTTAATAAAATGGGGGTATGAATATTAATTCCTGCTCCCGGATTAGTCATTTTATAAAAATACTAACTGACGCATTCTGGTGGCATCGAATGCTTGGCTTACTTCGGTGATTCTGCTTCAAGAAGTTTTGAATAGCAAACAAGGTTTTACCTTCAGGCTTCAATCAGGTCCATTGTGCCAGTGAAAATGATAATCTAGCGTTCAGACCAGGCACAAACGTCAAGGCGGCAAAAGCTTCTTGATAGTACTCCCCTGATGTACCCCCGGGGCAGGAATTATAAATTTTCCACCGCTTTTTTCCAAGTAGCAATCACCTCTTTCTCGTTCAGTAATGAACCGGCTATTTGGACCTCCCTGATATCTCCCCAGAATGTAGCTCCCTCCATGTTATAATTGCCGATATAAAATGGGAGGTCGCTGTTTTGATACGTTGCCGGCATCTCAAGATGGCTGATGAACTGGCCATTCTTAAAAATCCGCACCGCTTTTCCATTTATTTCAAAAGCGAGGTAATTCCATGTTCCATTCTCCACGGGGCAATTAACGGCGTTGCCTGATATCCCTAAAGAATAGGTCCCCTGATTACGATCATTTTGTATCAACATAAGACCTTTCTTATCCCCGGCGTTGCTGAAAACAGTCTGCAATGTACTTGATAAGGATTGCGGAAGAACTGCAGGCTTGAAAAGCACCTGTATCGAGAATCGGTTGCCAAGCCTGATCGAAGGGCCTCGCCCTTCCGCATACTGCACCTTCCTCACGAAATCCTTGTCAAACAATTCATGGATCACCGACGTGGTATCCTGCGCGAAGAGAAACGTGCTTGCCGTATTCTCCGCTTTTCTCGTAAGATACAGCATGCTCCCATGACTCTTTTCGACATTCCGGATATCATAAAGACTCGATAAAAGAATGGGGATCTCCGCCCTGCCATAACGGAATGTTCCAGCATCATAGAATATCTTTACCGCTGTATTGTCGGTTATAAATGATAAGATACGGTCATAATCAGTCTTTAAAAACAATTCTTCCATCCCGGGGTTTATCGCCGCCGCGGTATGAGAAAGACCGTAATAGAGTCCCTGAAAGTAATTTATAGAAAAAATCATTACCTTTTCTTTCTCCCGGGCAATGGAATGGATGAAGTCGGCATTCTTCATGATAAATGCCTGTTCATCCCTATTATTTTCCTTAGCCTTGTTCTCAAACATCAACCCGATGATTTTTTGATAGTCATTTATCACCTGGAACAAGGAAAATGAAAGCACAAATAATAATCCGGCAACGGGCAGGAAGAAAATACCCTGTTTTTTAAAAATGGTCAGCGCATCATCTGCAAAAATCGTCAGCAACATAAAACACCATGGGCAACAGCCGAACAAGTTCCAGTTATGGCTCCGCCCGAGATAGTATTGAAAAGCGATTGTTCCGATTGCCGTCAATAAGAATACCAGAGCTGAGCGCGGCGAAACGCTCCTAGTCAGTATGCTGCGCACCGAAACTACAATACCAATAAGATAGATCAGCGCCACAAGCATCCACGGATGCATGGTTGAAGGCGTCGGTAACATTCCAATGCCGACGATGGAAAAGACTTTCAATGTGGAGAACAATAGCCTCAAATCGGGAAAGGCGCCATAAAAAATCCTGATGACGATTAAAAATACGGCGAATGCCGCTGCAAGGCCAAGACCTGCCGTCAGACCATGGAGGGCAATCCGTTTCACGGACGTTATTAACCGCGCATTTTCGAACTCAAGAAATGAATAAAAGGCAACAAGTGAAAGAAAGGTCAGCAGCCCGAAATCGGGACTCCACAGGATTCCGAGTCCATAGAAGAAAAATGACGAATAATAGAGAAGTTTCGACCGACGGTTAAGGTAGCAAACTGCATAAAACAATAAAGAAAACGGCATGATCCATCTGATCGGCGTCAAGGCATAATACGCATCGAACGATATCAGAATCTTACCATAGATATAGCAATTATAAAAAACAGTCGTTATGGATAGTAGAATAAGGAGCTTATGTTTAATAATTTTGCCAAGAAACAGGAGCAGGAAAACGAAACACAGGCTGACCAATGCAGCCATTATAGCGGTAAAACTAAGAATACCGGGCCCGAAAAGCTTCATGATGGGAACCACGAAGTGGGGATATAACCCGTACGTATTGGTAAAATGGTTCACCAGCATGGGAACACCGTTATATACCTGCACTACCGAATAATAGACCGCATTAAAATCGTATTTATTCTCCATAGTATATGGAAACTTAAATACCGCGATGAAAAACAGAACTATCGCAATCGATGCGCCTCCGCCATAGGATATCCACGCTTCAGCTTTTTTCATCCACGATGAAAACCGGGGAGGAAGATTCTCGATATACAGAAAGTAGGCGAGGACTGCGGGGAACAGCAGGCAGCAATACCATGCAAAATGATTGTACACAAACGACGAAATGAAATAAAAATCCAGATTGGTTTTTGCATCGTTATCATGGGCATTCTGAGGAGCGGCAGCACATGGATTAGGCGCCGAGAATCCCGCATACGCAATGAGCAGGAGCGCACACGCACCACAGGTCATGGCACCGATGTATAAAAGCCGAATGCCTTTCGGCGAAGTGTTCGCCAGACATTTGCGAAATATTCCTGAAAATACGAAAACGCAAATGGGCACCAGCAGCACGGCGATTGAATATAGAAGCCTCTCCACGGGCTTCGGTGCTGCGGAGCTCGCATCAAACAGCATTTCCCGCGCTAGTTGCAGGGCACGCGAAAGATCCGGATGATACCACTTGGTAACCATCGCGGCAACGATGCAATATACCGCAACAGAGAGAGAGAGGACGATAAATCCCTGAATAAAAGCCGATCGGCCGGCATCCGCAGCGAGGCAATCTTTCACTTGAGGTGGCCCCCAATCGTTGGACAGTTTTAAGGGGTGGATAAGGTAGTTGACATGTTGTGTTGATTAGTTGTTTTGCTTTTGCTTTTTGAAATAAAATAATAGTTGTGCAAAGGGGGTGCAGGGGGGAATGTGTCCCCCCCGCCCCGGGTGTGTCCAGTTACGGCATTAAACGGGTGCATAAAAAACCTCTGACGGTGTTCGATAATTCAATGCCTGATGCGGTCTCTCGTAGTTATAGAACTGGAAATAGGCGGTGAGCCCGCGGAATGAATCTCGCGGCGACAGATAGTCCTTCAGGTAAACGTCTTCGTATTTAACCGTTCGCCAGAGACGTTCAGTGAAAACGTTATCCAGTGCACGCCCACGACCATCCATGCTGACCCGTACTCCGGCTTCCTGCAGGCGGCTAACGAAAGGAACTGCCGTAAATTGTGCGCCCTGATCGGAATTGCAGATCTCAGCTTTACCGATTTCCAGGGCCTCATTAAGGGCAGATAAGCAGAACTGGTGATCCGGCGTCGTTGAGACCGCGAATGAAAGCACATATCGACTGAACCAGTCCAGAAACGCTACCAGGAACGCAAAGCCTGATTGTAGCCGCAAGTAGGTGATATCGACACCCCAGACCTGATTGACACGTTCTATAGGTAAATGCCGCAGTAAATACGGAAACACCATGTGCTGCTTATCTGGTGCGCTCAGATTCCGTTTAGGATAAATCGCTTCCAGACCCATGAGATGCATTAATCGCTGAATGCGCTTCCGGTTAACCGAGTGCCCCATCCGGTTCAGCATGGCCATCATGCTCCGACTTCCAAAGGTGGGGTGTTGCGTATACAATTCGTCGATGGTATGCATAAGGCTAAGATTAATTTCGCTCTCTCCCTGACTTGCATGGTAGCAGCTCGAACGCGCCAACCCCAGCAGAGAGCATTGGACGGCAATACTAAGCCGAGGCTCAGACGGATCGATAAGGCGACGCTTTTCATCGGTTGAAAGCCGCCGTCTTTTTTTTTAACCATTCCAGCTCATATTGCAACTGGCCTATCTGCTGGAACAACTCAGCTTCACGCTCCTCCCGTTCCTCTCGCTCGTGTTCAGGCTTCCGGGAAAACAGCGAGGGCAGAAGATCGACTGCGTGCTTTTTCCACTTCGTGACCATGAGAGGGTGGATCCCATACCGCTTGGCGATCTCGGCGGTAGTCATTTCTCCGCTGAGTGCCTTGAGTACCACTTGAGCCTTGAATTCCGCACTGTGGCGTTTTCGTTGCATCGGTGCCTCCTCCTATAAAATCGGTTGAACCGTGCAACATGTCAATAAAAACTACCTTAGATACCTGTCCAATTTTTGGGGTCCACTACAACTCGCAAATCCCTTGCCGGGTCTGGTCGAACAAGCCGCCGTTTTTTTGTTATTACCCGTTTTTTTGCCATTAACGATATCTGAACCTCAGAAGTCCTCCGATTGGATGCTTGCAACTCCTCTTTCTTGGATAACCGGACGCGAAATGAAGGACTTTATCTCTTCGAGACAGGATAACACAAATGGCGCTTAATCCAATGACCGCCCCAAAAAAAGAAATCTCAAGGTTTATAAAATTAGCTGTTTCTGCCTGCTTGCATCCATATGTATGTATATGCGAAAAAACTCATAGCTTCTGTCCTCCCCATTCGCCTCTCCGCTCCAATGGGTTATACGGTCCATTTTCGATATAGGGCGAAGACTCTGAATAACTCGCTGAAAATCTTTATCGCGGTCAGACAAAACCTTGCTTCCCTCAGGTTGCGAGGGGTTATTTTTATAATTGATAAATCTTTATAATCGACCTGCATAAGCGGCACTCCTTCACATGGCGAGCCGAAGATAGCGATTTTATTCAGCATGATTAACCGTAACGATCCCTGCTGGTGCGGAAGCGGAAAAAAGTATAAGCGGTGCCATTTTTTTGACGATGCGGTATCCGGAAACAAGCGGGGCGTGGCATCTCCCCACATGAAGGAAGTCCCTGCCAAAACGATGAAGGAAATTGAGGGAATGCGGCAGGCAGGAGCCTTTAACGGCAGCCTCATCGATTATATCCGTCCCTTTGTCAAAGCAGGCATCTCCACCGAAGAAATCAACACGCTCATCCATCGGTACACGATCGACAACGGCCACATCCCCGCCTGTCTGGGGTACCACGGCTACCCGAAATCGGTTTGCACTTCCATCAACAACGTAGTCTGCCACGGTATCCCTTCGCCCCAGGCCGTGCTTCGTGAGGGCGACATCGTGAATATCGATTGCACGACCATTGTGAAGGGTTATTATGCCGACTCGTCCGAGACCTTCATGATAGGGACCGTTTCCGGGAAGGCCCGCCATCTCGTCATGGTGAGCGCCGAAGCGCTTATCCGCGGCATCGATGCGGTGAGGCCGGGATGCTCCCTGGCCGTTATCGCCGAAGCGATAGAGCCGTACGTGCAATCGCAGGGGTGCTCGGTAGTGCACCAGTATACCGGGCACGGCATCGGGAAGAAGTTCCACGAATCGTTTTCGGTATACCACCATATCGACCGGGAGTGCGACAACGTGGCGCTCAGACCCGGGATGACCCTCACCATCGAACCCATGATAAACCTCGGTGAATGGCAGGTCATGCTTGACGAAAGTGATGGCTGGACCGTGCGCACGACCGACGGATCGTTGTCGGCGCAATTCGAGCACACCGTGCTCGTCACCGAGAACGGCGCGGAAACGCTGACCCGCACGCCGTCGCAGATCGCCGCAGTCGCGCGGCTTTTAGTCGACGGCGTTGCATTCACCTGAAGAGGACCTCATTTCATGCCGCCTGCGGCTTCACATGAAAAAGTCATCCTGGCCGGGCTTTTGACATCGGATAATGAGGAGCGCCTCTTCGCCGAGGATATGCATGAAATGCGGCTTCTGGCGACGACTGCGGGCGCTTCGGTAGTCGCCGAGGTGGTCCAGAAGCGCGAGAGACCCCTTGCCTCGACCTACATGGGACCGGGCAAACTCGAAGAGATCAGGGTGATGATGCAGGCAAGCGGGGCGACGACGCTCATCATCGATGCCTCCCTCTCACCGGGCCAGTTGCGGAATATCGAGGAGATCGTGGAGGGGAAAGTCATCGACCGGGGGCAGCTCATCCTTGATATTTTCGCAAAGCATGCCCGCACGAACGAGGCGCGGGTCCAAGTGGAGCTCGCGCAGCTGCGGACCCTCTATCCCCGCCTGACGCATGCGTGGACCCATTTCTCGCAGCAGGTCGGCGGCATCGGAACGGTCGGTCCCGGCGAAAAACAACTGGAGGTCGACCGGCGGCTCGTGCAGAAAAAAATATCCGATCTCGAAAAACGTCTGAAAAAAATCAAAACCGGCCGCGAAGTACAGCGCAAAAGCCGCAGGACCATCTTCAAGGCCGCCCTTGTCGGCTATACGAACGTCGGCAAGTCCTCGCTCCTCAACGGACTCTGCCGCAGCAATGTAACCGTCGAAGACAAGCTGTTCGCCACCCTCGATACCTCCACGCGCCGGTCGTTCATTCCGGGCATCGGCCCCATCGTGATTTCCGATACCGTCGGCTTCCTGCGCAAGCTGCCCCATCACCTGGTCGCCTCCTTCCGCAGCACCATGTCCGTCGTTTCCGAGGCAAGCGTGCTGCTCGTAGTCATGGATGCATCGAGCCGGTGGACCGATGAACAATATGAAACGGTAAAGACCGTCCTGGCGACCCTTGTCGCGGAAACGATTCCACGCATTCTCATCCTCAATAAAGCGGACCTGGTGACCGATCCCTTTATCCGGAAGAAGCTCGCCCTCTCCTATCCCGATGCCCTGCTGGTTTCCGCCTTCAGCAAGGATGACCTGCGCTTGGTCAAGGAGCGGCTCGCGAGCGCGGTCCAGAGTTTCGAACGGGAGAAACAGATGGCGGACATCATCGCCGGAAGGATGAAAAGCCTTATTTCCGGTAGAGAAATGCCCCGGCCTTCCGCATGAAGACCGCCACCCTCATAAAACCCGAACACCTCGCCGGCATCCGCAACCTGTCGCTGCGGGCGCGGCTCATTGTCGAGGGTTTCATGGCTGGGCTTCACAAGAGCCCGTTTCACGGGTTCTCGGTGGAGTTTCTCGAGTATCGGCCCTACTTGCCCGGAGAATCGACCCGCGCCATCGACTGGCGGAAATTCGCCCGCACCGACAAGGCCGTGGTGAAACTCTTCGAGGATGAAACCAATTTGCGTGCGCAATTACTTATTGACAAAAGTGCTTCAATGCTTTTTTCCTCGGTGAAAGGCGGCATGTCGAAACTCGACTATGCAAAAACCCTTGCCGCGGCGCTCGCCTGGATTCTCATCCGACAGCGGGACGGCGTCGGTCTCGCGGCGTTCGACGAGACCCTTTCGACCATGCTGCCGCCGCGCTCCACCAACGTCCAACTACAGGCGATCCTCGCCGCACTCGATTCCCTCAGCGGCGGCGCTCAGACACGGTGTGGCGTCGCGATCAACGCCGTTGCGGCTCATGTGGCGAAACGAGGCCTCTGCATGATCTTTTCCGATCTCTTCGACGACCCGGGGGAGATCGTCTACGGTCTGCGGCACTTGCGGTTCAAGGAGCAGGATGTCATGCTGCTTCAGATACTCGATCCGCAGGAACTCTCCTTCCACACTCCCGGACGGTTCCGGCTTCACGATCTCGAAACGCATGGCCATCTGTCGCTCGACGGCGAAATCGCCGCCCGTTTTTTCCGCGCAGGCATGAAAAACCACTGGAGCATGATCGAACATGCCGCCAGGGAGCTCGGCATCGACTTTGAAATCATCTCGACCGATGATCCTTTCCAGAAGGCGCTTTTCCGTATTCTTGAAAAACGGAGGCGCTTGCTTTGAAGGCATTCTCATTTTACCGCCCCGAATTTTTGTGGACGCTATTCTTTCTCGGCGCCATCCTGGCAATCCATTTGCTCCGGCGCGCGCGCGTAAAGAACCTCGATTTTTCGACCCTCCGGTTCTTTCAGACGACCGTTCTCCATGCATCCCGCATGCGCCGCCTCCGGAAATGGCTCCAGCTGCTCGTGCGACTTGCGGCGGCGGCGACCATCATCGCGCTGTTTGCAACGCCATTTAATAAGCACGACCGATTCAGCATACTCCGCGATCCACACCTGACCATTTTCACTTGGATCGACCGGACCCCCAGCATGTCTTACACCGAGCATGACCTTTCACTCCTGGATCAATCGTCCGTTCTCCTCGATTCGCTCACCGGGTCCTGTCCGGCAACGGTAAGGCGCCTCGATTATAATGAGGCACGCGAAGATTTCATCCCATATAATCCGGCCGCGCCGCCGTCCCTCGCCATTCGTCACGGCGACGCGCGTCTCGCGGCCGTACTGCATGCATGGGATGAAAACCGCGGCAATTATTCGCTGCCCCTGCTCCTGCTCTGCAGCGACTATCAACGATCAACAACCGCGAGCCTCGATTCGCTTCTCCGGATGCGCTCCGGCAAAAACTTCCCTCACCTTATGTGCGCGGTCCTCGCTCCCCGTTCGCCGTGGAACTATACGGTGCGCACTGCGAAACTGCGCGACAGAGCCGGCACGCCGATGGTCCATCCCGTCGTCGCAACCGGGGAAAGGCCGCTCGATTCCGGAGAACTGGCCGTTACCATGTCTTCTGTCCGATGCGGCGCAATAAGGATTTCCATTGCAGCGCGCGACTCCGCTCAAGTCGACCTTGAAGTTCCCTCGACTAAACGCGAAGGGGGAAGCGTGACACTGGCGGAACCCGATCCATTGCCATTTGATAATACCTTCTGGTTCACTTCGCAGGCGCACGCTTCCTCAAGGGTCATCGTGGTCGGCGACTCGCAGAAAAACTACCCCGTTGCAGCGGCATTTTCCGTCGCATCCCCCGCCCGCTGGAACCCGGTAACGACGGCAACGGGCGAAACGGTGACTTCCGACGGCCTTGATTCCGCCGACGTCATCGTAATCAACGAACTTGACCGGCAGTCAAGTCCTCTCGAAGCGCTCCGAGATGGGCATGCATTCTCGAAAAAAATCGTTCTTCTGACGCTTTCGGGCGATGAAAAGGAGTCGGCGCAATCCTCTGCCTTCCTTTACCGGGTGCTCTCGCCGGCGATCAAGCTTACGACCGTATCGCTCATCGAGCCCGTCACGATAATACTTCCGGACACTATTTCCGAAGTTTGGCGCGGGTTTCCAAGGCTCAACGCCGCCGAAGCAGTGATCTACTGCTACGCCGAAGGCTTGCCGGGAACCGTGCTGCTGCGCCTCAGCAACGGGGCGCCCCTCGTTACCTGCTTCATTGACCGTGACGGCCGGACCTGGATTCTTTTGGCCACGCCGATCGGTATTACCGATGCAAATAATCTTTGCGAAACAGGATTTTTCGTACCATGCCTCGACCGCATACTGCGTTATGCCGCCACCGACAAGTTCCCGGCGGCAGACCCCTGGATCGCCGGCGCTCCCCGCCGTAATCCCTGCTACGGCACAGGTAAAGGGGCCACCGTTGTCAGGAGCGACGGCATTGTCATGGCGCGCTGGCAGTCGCAGCCCATGGTCGTATTCCCGGAACCGGGACTCTATAAAATCACGCCGGACGGCGAAAACGCTTATTGGATCGCGGTCAACAGCGACCCTGCCGAGAGCAGGCTCGAATATACCCTTCCGAAAATCCCTGACGCTGGCAGGGACAACATGGCGGTTTTATCCGAACGACAGATTCTTGATGTCGTCCATAACCATGGGCGACTGCCGTCGTATATGCCATGGATTGTGCTGTGCCTCTTGCTTATTGCAGAACTATTCCTCTGGGAGAGGCCGGAAGAAATTACCGATAAAGCAAATAATAAATGAATTTGAAGCGGATCAGTTGCCGTCGATCCTCGACGCAACCGTCCGGCATCGCTTCAGCAAGGCGCTGGGGAACCCGATTGCTACGACCATTTTCGGCATTTTTATTGTCTGTCCAGCACCGCCACCGCTTCGATATGCCCGGTATGCGGGAACATATCGACCCCCTGCAGCGAAATGAGCCGCCACACCGGTTGAAGCGCCTCGATGTCGCGGGCGAGCGATTCGGGATTGCAGGAGACGTAGATGAATCTTTTGACCGGCGCATGACGCAGCGCTTCGCGGACCGGATCGGTGAGACCCCTGCGCGGCGGGTCAAGGATAACCGTATCGAATTCGCCCTCGTGAACCTCCGGCAGCGCCGCTTCCATGGCCCCGCGGATGAAGCGAACGTTCCGCACGCCGTTTGTCAGGGCAGCGCCTCTAGGCTGCGGCGATCGACGCGGCGTTCTCCTCGATGCCCGTCACATAGCGTGATTTACCGGAAACCCAGAGGGAAATGGAGCCGACGCCGCAGTAACAGTCGAGGACGGCGGGGCCCCGTTCGATCCAGCGCAGCACTTCGTTGTAAAGGGAAGACATCTGGAACGGATTGACCTGAAAGAAGGTCGAGATGCCGACTTTGAAGGTATAGTGGCCGAGCTTTTCGAAGAGAAAAGGTCTCCCCCACCAGGTGAATTCCTTATCGCCGAGCACCACGTTCGTCCGCCGCATATTGACGTTTTGGACGATTCCCACGATTTTCGCGCCCGGCGCCGTCCGGCGCACGGCTTCGAGCAGCATATCGGCGAGCCGTCGCGAACCGATGGGACTTGGTCCGTTCGTCACCAACCCGATGAGGATTTCGCCCGTTCCCGCGCCCTTGCGCAATAGAATGTGGCGAAGGAAGCCGAGGTGCTTGGCCTCGCCATAGGCCGATACACCCTGCCCGTTCGCCCAGTCGCGTGTTGCCCGGACAATTGCGGTCAGGTCGCTGTCCTGCAAGGGGCAGGTATGCTGGTCCACGACCGCATGGGAGTCGCGACTGTAGCATCCTACAATCACCCGCATATGGTTGCCCATCTTTTTTACGCCGAAGGGGAGCTGTACCTTATGACGGTAGTTGCGCACCACCGAGCTCGGGATGAGATCCGGCATGGCCGTTATGCCGAGCGGCGAGAAGATTTCATGCAATGTCCGCTTCTTTATGCGAAGCTGCTCCTCGTAGTTCATGGAGATGAGCGAACAGCCGCCGCACTGCGGAGAGTGGGGACACAATAGTGGGCTGTTTAAAGAGGACATGCTGTAGAAAAAATACCTTTAGACGTTGAATCGCGCGGCTGAAATCAGGAAGTAATCGAATACGATGAAGAATAGAATCTCCAATCAGAACAGTTGCCCCGCCGGAAGGTTACTATCTATTTTTGTGACTCTTATTGGGGTGTAGTTCAATTGGCAGAACACCAGACTCTGGATCTGGGCGTTTGAGGTTCAAGTCCTCACACCCCAGCCAATGTAATCATGAAGGCGCTATCGTCTAGGGGTGAGGACGGGTGGTTCTCAGCCATCAAACTGGGGTTCGATTCCCCATAGCGCTACCACTAAAAAACCTTCAAAATTGTCGAATTTCGCTTAAAAACGGCATTTTTGAGGGGTTTTTTATTTGGTCTCCCTGCAATGCAAAATCCCTGAAATACCCTGAAATTACCCCTGTTTTCCCTACAGGTGTGAAGACGGTGTGAAGACGAACACGCCGCGAACGCGGTGCTTTTTACGTTTTTTCCTGAAAACGTGAAGACTATAAAGCACGAAAAAAACAGAATGCCGGGTGCTTGCCACACTTTTTTTCAAAGGGCTTGATGTTCAGGGTGAATGGGTTTTATATTGTTTCCGTTCATTCAAAGGAGAGCTATACCTATATAGGAAAATAAAAAGCCACTAAAAACCGTTTACAGTTTTTTCTATCCCTCGACGCCAACCAATCACAGATAGGAAAACGGTATACGCTGTTTCTTGCTAACCACAAGAAATGGCGTCGTACCTTTCCTATTCTGACGTCCGGCGAAAGCCGGAATGTCGGGGCACGATGCGAAAGCAAAGTGTGTGATTGGCGTCGCATAGGGATGTGTGCGACGCCTTTTTTATTGGGGAAAATCGATGCTTTTTTATTAACCATAATGGAAAGGAGATCAATTCGTGCAAGAAGATACCTCATAGCGTCAATCGATTATGCGAATAATTTATTAATTCAGAGTATTAAAACCTTATTTCTCCCCCCATTTCTATCAAGGAGGTTTTCGTATGTCGATTCGTTCTTTTTTGAGCGTCTCAATCGTTTCGTTATCGCTGATACTTTCCGGGGTCGCTTGTTCCGTCCGATTGATTGATTTTACCGTAATCAGTTCAAAGAATGTAACCTTAAAGTTTCAGGATGGCGGCAAGGGACAGCAACGGGTTAAGGGTTCAAGCATGGGATTTTTAGGTATAGGGGCAAATGTAAAAGCAGCCGTCGATGAGGCGATCGAGAAAGCCGGACCCGGATATGATGCTCTTATCGATGGAGTTGTTTACAAGGATGTTTGGGGATATTCAGTTGAAGGAACGCCGATTAATACGACGAAGTTGATGGCGCAGTTGGGAAAAGATGGCTTTGAGAAATACTGCATGAATCATAAAATCGATTTCATGTCCACCAAGTAACTGTTTCAAATGCAAATGAGCGTTTCACTATTAAACCACTGAGGTCAGGATTCGAGCCCCTCAACCCAATCAAAAGGAGGAAGTATGTTCAAGACTATTCAAAAGATTCTTTGCGGTGTAGCCGTATTTTGTGGAGTATTCGCCTTCAGTTGCAGTAGCCCCAGTTCACCAGCGCCTTCGCCAGCTATCGGCAACTGGAGTGGAACTGTCTCTATGACTGACAGTGAGCTTGTATCGGGCTACCCAACTAAACTTAATGAATCAGTTAATTACCAATGGTATATCACCAGCAGCAGCTATAACAGAACCCAGATAGACACCATTAAAGAGGTTTCAGATACTTTGCTCGATTCGATAGTGCCGATACTATTAGGCCTAGGGGGATACGACACAATTCCTGTCATTCACGTTGGCAGTATTACGATCACCGATGTTTATACCGACACCGGTACATGGACCACTTCCGGAAACACCATTATTTGCTCGACTCCGCGGTTGTGGGTGTCTATGAACGGAGCTACATCAACGATTCAAACTGCTCCATACTCGGATACCACAGGTACTTCCGGAATTGCTGGAAACACCTGGGTAGTATCCTTCCCCTGGCTGAAATTGAACAATTCAAGCGGTACCGCTGCCCTTGCATTGACAAAGACATAGACTAAATGGGCTATTATTATGATGTTGCAAACGCCTTTTTCAAATAAAAAGAGGCGTTTGCTTTTATACATACAACTTACTACCTTCAAAAGAAAGGAATAAATATGCTAATGCCTCTTATCATTAAGGCAGTGGGGAAAATCGCCGCGGAGAAATTAACAGAAAAAGTCTTTAATGATGGTGTCGATGACAAAAAAAAGAAAAAGAAAACTGCTTATGGAAAAAAAACATCAAAAAAAACAACGAGGAAAAATAAATCTGCAAAGAAACGAAAGCCAATCAAAAATAAAAAGTAATAGAAAAATATTACCAAAACAACATTGCCGCTTTTGAAAAACTTCCCTTAATTTTTAAAAGGGAATTGTATTTTATTTAATTAGTGTCTCTTTCCCGTTCCTCGGTTTCGATAAAAACCTTCGGGATTTCGATAAATACTCCCCACAATTTCGAAAAATCCGCTATATTTATAACCCTATTCAGGGAGCGTCGAAAAAATGGGTGGAAGCACATCCAGTCGATGGGGCAAAAACTATCAGCGAAGGCCGATTGTTGAAGAGACGTGGGCAATCGATATTGCCCAATTCTTGCCGTTACTCGCCGACGGGAAGAAATCTCGTGGTTCAGAAGAAGTAATTCAGGTAACGCGAAAAACCCCTCCAGAATCATTTCCGGCAAATTTTGTTCTTCGGGATAATGAAATTTCGATTTATTTTTATAAGTCCGATGGTGGTCTTGTCGTTGATGAGATCAATGTTAAGGCATTTCAGCGAAAAGGGTTCTTTCGGCAAAAATGGCTTTTTGGGTGCCACCATTGTGAGGGACATTTTGAAAAGTGATATATCCGCTTGCACCCCCGCACATTGAGGAATTATTCTGTTGCAGGGTAGGAAGTTGTTTAACGTATGAAAGCAGATTAAAGAGCCGGAAGGGATAAAATATGGAATCGCTTACATTTCTTAATAATTTCCTGAATGAGAAAGATGAATTTAAAAAAACCTGCGCTTTAACTGATTTTCTTTGCTCGCTTAATTCTTCCGATCTCAACAGGGTACTGTTCCCGACAAGTATTCTGAAAATACGAAAAACTCTCAAATGGAAAAATTGCAAAATTCAATATAAACGATGATGTAATAACTGAATCCGATAAAGTGACCGCCTTTTATTTGTTGGGTGTAGAGATAGCGTCACGTTCAAAGCTATATTCTATACCTCTCCCACCTCGGATTATTCAAGCGTTGATAAGGGATGGTATTGAATGGCTCAAATATGCCTTCGCTGGCGCTACTTCTGAAATGTCCGGTGCCTCTTGGGACAATTTTCTTTATTGTGCCTTGCCTGTTTATATTTTGTCCGTAGATGGAAGGTCGCATAAGTTTAATTTTGCCAATGGTAATAAGCGTACCATGCAACAGGGTTGGGTCAAACGCAGTGACCTTATAAAGTCAGTGGTCGCCAATGATAAAAATGGTAGCTTTAACCAATTGCAAGCACCTAATTCCGAGTTCTTCCGATTACATCCTGATATCAATTTTCAAGTTGTTTGCCGGTCTCTTTTCTTGAATTATCTTGAAAATGAGAACAAATGCTTTACACGACTATTTTGGGGAGCATTTACGATAGCGGACATTGAAGATTGTGTAGCCGAAGCTGTAAGGTCCCTTTCAATGAATGAATTCACTGCAAAAGAAGCCTTTACATGCGAATTCTGTAAGAGGCCTATTCCGCAAGAACG
>CAWJXL010000017.1:0-210394 GCA_963846695.1 uncultured Fibrobacterota bacterium
TTTTAATTAAGCTCATTACAGATTACCCGTCAAGCACATCATTGGTTGGTTATCTTTGATTTCCCCTGCTACTGCTGTAGTATCGATGGCTAAGCGATTCCTCCTCAAACGCATTTTACGGGCTTCGGCAAGGCGGGCGCTACGTAGGGCCAGAATGGCCCTATCCACACCGAAATGACGCTGTGCGGGCGTTACATAGCCGATCGCGCCATGAAGGCGGACATTGTTGTAGAAGCCAAAGAATACCGTGAAATAGATGATGCCGTCGACATCATCGGTGAAAGCATCCGGATATTCCGGCACACCCTTAGTCGTGGCAAACAATGATTCCACGAACGGATTATCATTGGGTGTTCGGGGTCGGGCAAACTTCTGACTGATGCCCAGGTCTTCCAGAAAGTTCTTAAACGGTTTGGCTTTCATCTGAGTTCCACGGTCATTGAAAAGAGTCAGCCTTGCAACCTGCTCAGGCGTCAGTCCTTCCTTTTCGATGCCTTCTTCAACCAGCTCTTTTCCTTCCTCGTTTATCAGCCTCCAGCTTATGCGGAAAGCCACGACTTTACGTGAATATTCGTCAAGAAGTGCGTAGAGATAAAGAAACGTACCGGGAACGAACGTCCGTAAATAACTGATATCCCAGCACCACCGTTGGTTCGGCCCGGTAAGTTCCGGTCGATCCGGCTTGCGACTATTGCCGTTCCGATGGCTGCGCCCAGTACGGTCGGTGGTTAAACCCTCGATCCTCATTACACGATACACCGTTGAGGCACTTACCGCAAGACTGCCGGAGTCCACACATTTTGCTGTCAATACTCGATGGGAATCGTCCACATATTGCTCTTCTTTCGCTACTGCAAGTATAGTCCTTCGTTCCTCCGGCAGCAGGGCGTGAGAAGCATGTAGAGGCCCTGGTTTGGTATCCGCAAGGATCGGCCGGGCAAACCAGTTCCGGACACGCCGCGCCCCAATCTGGAGCAGCTTACATGTTCGGTTCCGGTTAATGCCGCTTGCTTTACCTTGAAGAATTACTTCCATAATCGCTTTCTTCGTTGCCTCGGGTACTCGCTCACCATGTATCGGGCCAACTATTCCCCATTCACTTTTTTTTTAAGAGCCATGAACTCTACCGTCAGCGCGGCCAGCGTTTTCTCTTGTATTGCATGCTCTCGTTTTAAGGCTTCATATTGTTCTGCCGGAACTTCCAACGGGCGCTTTTTGCCCGGCCGCATCTGCCCCAGGGCCTTTATGCTGGCTTCCTTCGCGATGTCTTCGTACCGCCTGATTTCGTTCTGGTAAAGACCTTCCCGGCGCAGGATCTCGCCCTTCTTCCCGGGGTTCGTCTTAACCTCCAAAAGAACCTGATACTTCTTCTCCCCGGATAAATGCCGTCTCTTCCGGGGGGCTTGCTGCCCACCTGACCCTGACTGACTGTTTTCCATTCTGTCCTTTTCTCCGCCCCCGATTCCACATTCCAATCCTATTAAAGTTAGTTTAATTCAACGGAGAAAACGGACACGATCTCAGAAACGGCGGGATGAGTTGACGATATGGTAATTATACAATCGCATTCAGCCTGAAAAAATTTCTCAGCAACCGGGAACTGCCCTCCGTTTTATACCCAAGTACAATATATATGAATTATTCCGGGTTCCGGATATTTTTTTCCGGCGTGCGGACCGCCGTGCCCCGACCTTTCCGGAGCCCCTTCACACGAAGAACCCCGGTGCCGAGTTTTGATCCCGAGGCCACCCCTCTACTTGTATATCGACGTATCTTTCCGAAAATCATTACTAATACGATTGATTTAATATGAATATCGGGAATTTTTCCCCATTTCCCTATTCAATGTACCATGTAGCATATTATGGAAAACCCCGTAACGAAGCATAGCACCATCGCCGGAGGACATGCCCATGCTCGAATCGCTGGACCTGACGCAGGTCATAGACAAGGAACAATACCGCAGGCGCATTGCGCCGCTGGAAATCAGGATCGGGGAACTCCAGCGCGCGGCGCGTGAACGCGGCGTGCCGGTCATCATCGTGTTCGAAGGATGGGGTGCGGCGGGCAAGGGCACCCTCATCAACACGCTCATCACCTCTCTCGACCCGCGCGGGTTCACCGTCTATTCCACCCGGCCGCCGGTCGAAGAGGAGCAACTTCGGCCTTTTCTCTGGCGGTTCTGGACCAGGATGCCGGAGAAGGGGAGGATCGCGTTCTTCGACCGGTCGTGGTATGGCAGGGTGCTCGGCGACCGGGTGGACTCGATCGTGGGAAAAAGCGAAATCACCCGCGCCTACGACGAGATCGACTCCTTCGAGGGGCAGCTCATCGACGGCGGCGCGCTTATTGTCAAGTATTTTCTCCATATCGGCAAAAAAGAGCAGAGGAAGCGGTTCGAAAAGCTGGAGTCGAGCCCTGCCACGGCCTGGCGTGTTACCAAGGAGGACTGGCGGCATCACAAGCAGTACGATCTGTACGTCGCCGCGATCGAGGATATGCTGGCGAAGACCGGCACCGATGCCTCGCCGTGGACCGTGGTGGAGGCGCACGACCGCCGTTTCGCGGCGATCAAGACCTTCGAAACGCTCGTGACCGCGCTCGAACGGGCAATCGGAGGTGCAAAGGCGGCGGCCTCCGGAAGCGCCGCGGCCGTTTCGCGGGCGGTTCCTGCGGTGCCTCCCGCCGTGAGCCTCCTTGACAAGACAGATCTCTCCCGCACCCTCGCGCCCGGGGAGTACGAAGAGGAAATGGCGGCCTGCCAACGGAAAATCTGGGAGCTCGAACACCGCTGCTACCAGAAGCGGCTGCCGGTCATCGTGGCGTTCGAGGGGTGGGACGCTGCCGGCAAGGGCGGCGCCATCCGGCGTCTCGCGGCCTCCCTTGACCCGCGCGGCTACGAGGTGGTCCCGTTCGGCTCGCCCAACGATGTCGAAAAGCTGCATCACTATCTCTGGCGGTTCTGGAGCCGCCTTCCCAAGGCCGGGCACCTCACGATTTTCGACCGGTCGTGGTACGGCCGCGTGCTCGTCGAACGGGTCGAGGGATACTGCACCGGCGAGGAATGGGAGCGCGCCTACCGCGAGATCAACGAGACCGAGAAGCAGTGGGCCGAAGCTGGCGCGGCCATCATGAAGTTCTGGCTGCACATCAGTCCGCAGGAGCAGTTGAAGCGGTTCCGCGAGCGGGAAAAGGACCCGGACAAGCGGTGGAAGATCACGCCGGAGGACTGGCGGAACCGGGAGAAGTGGGACGCCTACCGGGAGGCGGTGGACGAGATGCTTCTCCGGACCGACAAGCCCCACGCCCGCTGGACCGTAGTGGAGGCGAATTCGAAATACTATGCAAGAGTAAAGATTTTGACGACGGTCATCAAGACGATAGAGGCGGCGTTGTAAGGGGGAAAGAAAAACCGGCAAGGCAAAGCCGTAGATGCGTAGATATGGAAAAGCGGAAAACGAAGGGTCCCCCTTTGTACCTATTATCAATGAGATGCGCTGCTACAATTCTGTCTATCATAATGCATCCATCTACATTTTGGATAAAATTGGCTGCCGGGTAATTTCAGTTGTTTCCCAGTATCTATATATGCATCTACCTGTTTCGATTTTGCGTTAGCGAGGCTGGAGGGTGTCGCCCGGAATGGAATGAGGGCGACAGTATTTGATGACCAAGGCGCAGCCGCAGGGTATTAAATACCGGCTCACGAAGTGAGAGCCCGGAAGACACGCGATGGCGAAGCAGGAATGCCCAGAATATTTATTGACTTACAAGCAAATAATCTAACTTTTTGCAAGCTCTGCGAGAGGAATTCTTTCAACTGTCGAATTTTCAAGCCCTACCGCCATGCACCACGCCCCATTGAGCCGGGCCAGGTTCATCGAAACCTGCTCGACGGCAAGCGCGAATCCTTCGTCGATTTCGGTGATTTCCATTGTGGCAAAGTTAAACGGGCAGCTCGGCATGACCCGTTCCGTGAATTCCGCGCCTTTCAGCGGTAACCCGTGGGTACGGCAGATGAGCGGCCGGGCGGGGTAGACGGCGCACCGGTCGTCAATTAAAAAGGGACAGGGCGAGATCGTTTCAGCGGCGGTGCTCCCGGCGCCGCGCGCGGGCGGGGGCAATCGGTTCCGACGAATATAGTCCGCCAGGACCGCGGCTTCGAGATGGTTAACCGAAGAGAGGGTGCAGCAGGTCCCGCATCCGGGAGCGCAGGCGAACTGATCCGGGAAACGGCCAACCACCCGCTTCCAGAAGGCGTCGCAATAATCAGTGAGGTTGGTATATTCCTCAAGAATATCCTCGCGTGTTGCCATAGGTGGCGTGTCCGGGCCGAAGCTCAGTCGAGCCCGGCGGTAAGTTTTCCGTCCATGATGACGAGCCCCTTGAAGAACTCTCCCGCGTTCCCGGCCGCCTTGAAGGAGCGCGGCCCCTTGCCGGTTCCGATAAAGAAACCGACGCGGTAGATGCTGTCGCCGGCAGCCGCTTCGCGCGATTCCACGTGGACGCCGAGCATGTCAAGCCGGCAGTTTTTCCAGAGCGGCGGCGCGTTGCGCTCCCCGCCCGGCAGGTAGTACAGCCCCTTGGTGCGGCCCCAGATGAGCTGAAACAGGAGATGGGTGCCGATGCTTACCCAGAAGGAAGGGCACTGAACCTCCCTGAAGGGGTGTTCCGAGGAGGGGAAACTCTCGCGCAGGGAACCGCTGTAGAAATCGAGATTGTCACCGGTCCAGTGGTCGTTGACGAGATGAAGCGGCGAGAGGTACTGCTCGAAGACGATGAGCGGCGTTTCGGCGGTGATCTCGTCGAAAACGATCATGCCGTCCTCGCCCCAGGTCTGAACCCGCACCTGGCGCCGGAGCACCGGCGTTCCCGCGGCGTTGCGGTACCGGATGAGTCCGTAGCTGTCGAACCCGTCGCGCAGGAGGCGGTCGACGTGGAACGCCGTATCGCAGGTCTGGATGTGGTTCGAGACCTGCGGGATGCCCAGGAGGCTCGCCTTGACCGGCATCAGGAGTTCGGGCTGCGAATGAACCGCGAACCCGATGATCGGATGGTCGCCGAGCGCCTTCCAGGCTACGCTGCGCGTGGTGCGGAAATTACGCCGATAGCATACCTCGACATAGGGATAAATGTGGCGCGAATCCGCCATATTCTCGATCTGGGTCGTTGCGGACGGGATCGCCGCCTGGGCGGAGAATGGCACGCACGCCAGGAGCGCGAGTTCGAGTCCGACATTGCTCTGGAAGAGCAGGTTCCAGCCGTCGTAGTGCTGTTCGAGTCCGAATACCCACGGTCCTTCGTTCTCCTTTTTCGTCAGAAGGCAGGTATCCATCCACGAGAGCAGGTGCGCGGTAAGTATACGGGCGCGGGGGTTGTTGTTGAGCAATCCCCAGGCAAAGGAAAACGGCCGGGGAATGAACATCGGCAGGTCGTGGCTGCCGGGCGCATAGATGAGTCCCATGGGCAGGCAGAACCGCAGCAGCAGATCGAAGGTGCGATGGTGCGCCTTGCGGAGCAGGCATTTGGGAGGCGTTTGCTTATGCAGCGTATAGGCGGCGATGGCGAGAACGATCCATGCGCTGTAGGTCAGGACATCGGGGTGGAAGAAACCGTGGTTCTCCGCCGTCATGTCCGGGTACAGGTTCTGGGTCGTGACCGCGCGGGCGAGCGAACTGCCGAGAAACGGCGAATGGTCGGCCCGATCGAGGATGCTCGATGCGATATTGACCGACCAGAGGTGCAGAGCGCGTTCCCATTTTTTGACATGAGGGTGGTCGGGCAGCAGGTTGATCGCCCAGGCGAGCACCATCGAGTCAATGGCGTTTTCCTCGACCTTGGTGTCGATCGCGCAGCCGCCGGGCGGCATGACGCCGATGAAGCGGTCCGCCTCGAAAGCGACGACACGGCCGATCCGTGAAACGGCTTCCTCGTCGAGGATCGGGCGGCACAGCACGCCGCAGAGCCCCAGCAGGGTCGTCCACAGGCTCGAACGCCAGTTCTCGCCCCAGCGTTTTCGCTCAAGGAACGTATCCACGTCCCGGGTGCCGGAAAGGTGGGTTTCGCAGGCCCACCGTATTCCTTTGCGCAACCGGTCGGTGAGCTCCTCGCGCGAAATCATGGCGCTCAGGAGATCGGTCTGGTCCAGATGGATGAAGCTTCCCAAAAGACAGAGAACGTTAATATGCGGGCGTACCACATATTCGATGACGGGCGACGAAGAGCCGACCGACCGCATATTGAAACTCGCGGGATCGGTGCTGCCGAACAGCCCGGCGTCATCATCGACGGCGCGCCATGATTTCAGGTACGAAGGGATGCTCCGAGAGAGCAGTCGAAGGATTTTGAGAGGTTCGATGTTTTCTGTAAAGTTAAGCATTATGGACGCACGGCACCCGTTTTCCCTCCCCGCGGCGTTCGCTCGATGCCCGCTCAGGGAATCGGTCGATCCATGGGGTAGATGGTGATCGAATTTTTTTCCGCGGCGGCCTTGCACTTCTTGACGAACTCTCGTGCGGTGTTGGAGTCGTACAGGACGACGAAGCCATCGCCGAAAAACCGCGGCAGCCGGTCTCCCTTGAGCCATGCTCCGTTGAGAGATACAAGCTCGTGCAGGAACGATGCATTTTCTCCCGAATATCCGATGCCGATGTATGCCATGATCCGGACTCTCCCGCTCCGCAATGCCAGGCCCTGGTGCAACCGTAAAATTAATTATTTCTTCAACGGATTCCAAAATCCGTCGTTTGCCGTTGGCGCCTTCGGGAAGCGAAGCCGCTTAAGGAGCGACATGGGTACGAGTATCGACGGCGGCGTTTCGCCCGATGTATTTTGAAAAACTGTTTTTCCCAATGGGGCTGTAGCTCAGCTGGGAGAGCGCGACGTTCGCAATGTCGAGGCCAGGGGTTCAATCCCCCTCAGCTCCATATTTCCATTTCATCGACACTGCTCCCACGTACCGCGATGCGGACCGGGGATAGCGGACAATATTTTTTCCCTCTGCGGCGAACTCTTCAATACGACGATGCCCGATATAATCCGGCGGTATAGCTTATTCATGACGACCGGGAGAGCCATGTCGAAACAAAAAACCCCGTTCTTCGGATTCCTGCTCGTGGCGCTCGCCGGCTCCCTTTTTCCCGCCACCGTACCGCAGTTCAATCAATTTGTCAATTACACATCGGTGCTGCAGGTCAACGACTTCGCGATCGACGGCAATGTGTTGTGGGTAGCGTCGAGCGGGGGGCTTTACCGGTACGATTGTACGGCAAAAATCGGGACGCTGTATACCGACCCGGCGAAGTTTCCCGATTTAAACCTGACCAGCCTCTGCCTCGATTCGAACCATACGCTCTGGATCGGTACCAATGCGGGGTATCTCTATGAACGATCGCCGCAGGGAGGCCAGGAAATTTCCACCGCCTATTTCACCGCGGGATGGCAAGTCACCCGCCTTCTCTCGTACGGACGATATCTGGTTATCGGATCGAACGAGGGTTGCAGCGTTTTCGATACGGTAAGCCATAATGCCGTTAACAACGCCGCCGGATTCGGCCCGGGAATGCCGGGCCCGCAGGTGTTTGCCATGACGATATTCCGCGATACCCTCATTCTGGGATGCATGCGCGGACTGGCAAAACTCTTCATCGGCAATTCCGGACTTACAACCGCTAACTTTTACGACCCATCAATCTGGACAATCGACAGTTCTCTCTCCTTCCCAGTACGTGCGGTTATTGCCGGCGGCAACGGCTACACAGGACTGCCGAGCCCGGCGGCGATGCTGAACGGTCACCTGGTCACCTGTACGCCGGACAGCGCAAGCATTGTCTCTCCCGGAGCGCTTGCGGTCGACGGCAGCGGCGTTCTGCAACTGCCGAGCCAGGCCACCACCATCATGGCCGATACGGTCAACGGGAGGCGACGCTGTCTCATCGGGACGCTCTACGACTATTTCTATTTCTGGGACGGCAGCGACACGGTCAATTCCCCGATCGACGGCCCCGCCTTTTCCAATGTTACGAAAGTATATGTCGACAATGAGGGGCTGACCTGGGTGGGCCCCTCCAAACAGGGCGCATTCTCGAACAATCCCTGGTGGGAAGGGATCAGCGTCCAGAGGAATAACCGCTGGCAGGTTTACAGCCCCGCGCAGTATCCCTCCATGGGGACCTTCGGGGGGACGAGAGGAGGATTCAAGGGAGCGGTCGAGGACGCGTCCTCGCGGCGATGGTTCGGCTCCCGTGGGGGGCAGGTGAAGCGGTATGACCCCGCTTCTGATTCATGGCTGCAGTATAATCCCGGGGTCCAGGATTTTTCCAAGGGAAAGTTCGGACCGGGAACGGGGTGGGGAATCTGCGATGCGATTTCCGTTGACTCGGCCGGATACATGTGGTTTACCTCGTGGGTTAATGATTACGGCGCTCTTCTCTGTTACGACCCACGCTACTTACCGGATACGAGCCAAACGGCTCCGGCCCTTGCCCATTACCGCTACCTTTTCCCAAGCACCGACCCGCATTGGAGCGCGAATTACGGCGTCATGTGCGTCGATGCGGCGAATGATATCATCCTCGGTGAAGGGGATTTCACCTCAACGGGGGATTTCATCGTCATTTCCTATTCCGGAAATCCTTTGACAAGCACAATTTCCATCAAGTGCTTCGTTACGGGAGTCGGAAGCTTCAATGATGCCGCGACGACCAGGGATTCGCTGACCTTCCTCGCGACATCGGCGGGTATCTTTACTTATTCCGCCGCCGATAGCCAATTGCGGCATGGGCTGCGGCGCCTGTTGCCGAATAATACATTTTATAACGGGTCCGATTCCTTGATCGATACGACATTGACCGGCATACAGGCGCTTGCGCTTCAGGATGACCGTTACCTGTGGCTGGGTACGACGGACAGCGGCCTTATCCGGTATGATCTTGCCGGCGGCACGCGGACCGCGATTGAAGCAACGCAGGGATTGATTTCCAACAATGTCCAGAGTCTGGCTCTTGACCGGAAAAACGGCTATCTATGGGTCGGCACGGACCTCGGCGTCTCCCGATATGCGATCGGCTACAGCATTATCCCGCAGAATAACGGCGCTCCCTTCGTGTATCCGAACCCTTTTTCGAAACATCGCCACCAATCCATAATTTTCGAAAAACTCCCGCCTGCAAGCAAGGTATGCATTTACACGCTGGCGGGCACGCTCGTTGCGGTCGCACCGGTCGTTGGCCAGAGCGCTTCGGGTACCGAATGCGCCTGGACGCCGCCTGCCGGCATTGTCCCGGGGATATATCTTTATACCATTCAGGCGGCCGCCAGCAGCAGAGGCAGACTCATTATCGCGCCCTGACGGCCGCAGTGGGTCTACGCATGGCAAGGATTGAAGCCGGGACATGAAAATGAAACGTCGCATCATTGCCGATGCGGCAAACGTCTCCACGACCAATCTCATCATTGCCGGGACGCAATTTCTTGAAATCCTCGTATTGGCGCGAACGCTCCTGCCCCCGGATCTCGGATGTATCGCCCTCATTGCGGTTATTCTCGGTCTTGTCCGCTCGGTTGCCGATCTTGGAACCGGCACTGCGCTCATCCATTTTCAAACCCTTTCCCGCCGGGCATTCTCCTCGATCTACTGGCTTCTGGTTCTTTTCGGCGCGGTCCTTTTCGGTCTGGGGGTTGCCGGTCATTTTCTGCTTGTGCGACTGGAGCCGCAATCGCCGCTGACGCCGTTTGCAGGGTGGATCGGTTTCAGTTTCCTTCTCTTTCCGATCGGCGGTCTCTACCAGTTTCAGTTCCAGAAGGAGCTGCGTTTCCGGCGCATTGCGGTTATAGAGTCCCTCGCCCGGTGCTGCGGGACCGCGACGGTGGTGCTACTTGCCCTGAGCGGTCATGGAATTTTTTCCTACCTTGCGGGCCAGATAGGCTATACGGGCGTCAAATCGATAGCGCAGCTCATCGCCGGCCTTCGATTGGTGCGGCCCGTCGCGGCGTTCGATGTCGCCGCGGCAAGCGCGGTTCTTCGGTTCGGCGCTTTCCAGATGGGGGAGCGGCTTGTTACGTATTTAGCCGCAAATGTCGATTACCTGATCATCGGCAGATTCCTCGGCATGAGGGATCTGGGGTTCTATAAAATCGCCTATGAACTGGTCGTGGCTCCCCTTCGCCTTGTCAACCCTGTATTCGGTTCCCTTGCGCTTCCGCGGTTTGCCAAAAGCCAGCATGATGACGGCGCCCTGCGCGAGGGCATTCTCGCCACGTTGCGTCTTCTCAGTCTGAGCACGTTCCCGCTCCTTCTCGGTCTCTGCGCGACCGGCCGGATTTTCATACCGGTCGTATACGGGCCGGGGTGGGACCGTGCCGTACCGCTCATCTGGCTTTTGACCTTGATGGGACTTTGCAAAATCATCGGTAATCTTTCCGGTTCGATCATCATCGCCAAGGGGCGGGTGCAGGTCGGGCTTGTCTGGAACTGCATCATCGCGGCCGGGAATGGTGCGGCCTTTCTGCTGGTGGTGCACCGGGGGGTCGGCGCGGTTGCGGGGGTCTATTCACTGCTCTCCCTCTTTTTCCTCCTGTTCAGTTTTCCGAACTACTACGGGTCAACGATCGGCCTCCGGCTGCGGGAGTACCTCGGAAGCTTCATGACCCCTTTCCTGAACAGCGCGGGCATGGCCGCAATCGTTTTCGGCCTCTCTTGGTCGCTCCGGGGCGCCCGCCTGTCGCCCCTTGTCGAGCTTATCGTCCTGATCACGGCCGGCGTGGTCGCCTATGCGGCGATGAACCTTGCCGTCATGGGGCAACGGAGGAGGGAAGTCCTGCGCAGCATCGGGAGACGGGACGGCTCCGCGCTTCTCGATCTCCTTGCCGGCAGGCAAAGTTCCGCCTCCCCTGCCGCCGTGCGTTGCCGATCCGGAGGAGGCGCCGCATGAGGCCGACCGCCTCCCTGCGCATCGTCGAACGTCGTCCCGCGGGACTCGACGAATGGGAAAATGCCTGCCGAGCGTGCGACTATGCGACCTTTTTTCATACGCCCGGGTGGGTCGATCTCTTCGTACAGGCGAACGGCGGATCCATGGCGCCGTCGCCGGAAGTCGTCACTTTCAGCGACGGCGCCTCCGCGGTGCTGCCGATGGCCTGCAGGCGCTATCCCGGAGGCATGGTGCGGCTCTACTGGTCGATGCCGGCCCATACGTTCGGGGGGTGGCTGTCGTCCGATACATTGACCGTTGAACATGCGGGGCTTCTTGCCGGATGCCTGCAGAGTCGACCGGACCTGGTATGGCGCGAAAATCCCTATGATCCGATCCTGAAATGCATGGAACTGCCCTGCGCACGGGAAGATTTTACGCAGACAATCGATCTGTCGGAAGGGTTTGAAACGGCGGAGAAACGGTTCGATTACGCGCATCGAAAGGCCGTGAAGAAGGCATCGGCGGCCGGTGTTTCGATCGCCGAAGCGGTGCATTTTGAGGAGTGGGAAAGTTATTTTAAACTATACGAGGCTTCGCGCGCCAGATGGAAGGAGCGCAAACTCTCGAAGGGGGATGGCTATCCGCGCTCGCTGTTCAAAACCATCTACGCGAGCGCACCGTCGCGGCGAAAATTGTGGCTGGCCACGGTACGAGGGGTCCCGGCAGCAGGAATTTTATGCTTTTACTGGAACCGCCATGCGGTTGCCTGGCACGGGGCGGGAGGGGCTGAGTTTTTCATGCATCGACCGAACAATCTGCTTTACGAACATGCCATCCGGCATGCGGCGAAGGAGGGGTATCGCTGGTTTGATTGCAACCCGAGCGCCGGATTGCCCGGCGTCATTGAATTCAAAAAACATCTAGGAACGATCCCGCTGCGCTCGCGCGTTGTCGACAAAAAATCAGCGATGCGACGTCTGACGGAGCGCCTGAGGAGCCTTCTTCGATGAAGTCGCGCGCCGCAAGCCTGTCCGGTGCGACCCGTGCCGTACCGTGCTTTTTTGATTGTTCGGTACAGGAGAAATGTCGATCATGAAAAAGAAAACGGAGCGTTGGCATATTGCTCAGGTGCAGGAACGGAAATGGTGGGAAGGTCAAATGGCATCGCTTGATTTCAGCTATTTTGCGCGATTCGCCTCGGAGCTTATTGAAACCTTACGCGGGCTATACTCAATAACCGATACAACCCGAATTCTTGAAATTGGTTCCGGACCGGCAGGAATAGTAACGCATATCGATTCTGATTTCAGAATTGGCATAGATCCCTTGGAACAATTCTACGGTCGAATTGAAAAATGCCGCAGTAATCGGGATACAGAACGTCCGTTATCTCGCCGGAAAGGGAGAATGCCTTCCCTTTCTGGATAGTACGTTCGATCTGATTATTATAGATAACATTCTTGATCATTGCGAAGATATCGACGCCGTGATGAAAGAGATAAGACGTGTTCTAACACCGGGGAACATTATCTACTTGCGGAATTTTACTACTACTCAATGGGGTTTTTTCCTTGCGGATATGCTTGAATTGTTCAGGATAGATCGGGGGCATCCTAACCATTTCAGAGAGAAGGATCTATGCAGATTATTTTCTCGGCATCACCTCAAAATGATTTACATCAAGCGGAGGGGATTCTTAGTCAACACCGGCATGCTGTTTTCTTCAAAGAAAATTTCGGCTATTCTTCGTGCACTATCTTTTTCAATGGCTGATAAAGTCCTGTTTGTTCTTCGAAATGTCAAATAGATGGCAAAAAGGCATCTCAAAAATTAAATTTTTGGTTATTAGAATGGTGATTGTGGTTTAATAGTCAAATACCCGCCTTCGATGCCTGCTGTGGTGGCCATGTCGGCCATGTGCTCGTAGTCGCGTAATGAATTTGGGCCTGCAGTCGGGATAGTCGAAGTACAAAGGATTTGCATGCTGGCCCTTGCCCCTCTTGCATCGTCGGATTAATTGACTAATAAGCATACGAGACCCCTTGGGGGATGCTTGTAGAACCTGCCGGATCTGCGATGGCGGGAAAATTCCTGTCACCCCATCCTTACATCCGTGGAACTGCCCCGCGCTGGGGAGATTTTACCCGGACGATCAACCTATCGGAAGAGTTTGAAAACGCATCGGAGCGGTGCATTTTGAGGAGTGGAAGAGTTATTTTGAGTTATATATGGATTTGTGCGCCCGATGGAAAGAGCGCAAACTCTCGAAGAGGGACGGCTATTCGCGCTCGCTGTTCAAAGCTATCGATGAAAGCGCGATGTCGCGGTGAAAACCGTGGCTGGCCGAAGTACGAGGGGTCCCGGTAACAGTAATTATTTGCTTTTACTGGAATCGCCATGCGGTTGCCTGGAACGGGGCTGGGGGGCTGAGTTTTTCATGCATCGACCGAACAATCTGCTTTACGAACATGCTATCCGGCATGCGGCGGAGGAGGGGTATCGCTGGTTTGATTGCAACCCGAGCGCCGGATTGCCCGGCGTCATTGAATTCAAAAAACATCTGGGAACGATCCCGCTGCGCTCGCGCGTTATCGACAAAAAATCATCGCTGCGACGTCTGATGGAACGCCTGAGGAGCCTCCTTCGATGAAGTCGCGCGTCGCAAGCCTGTCCGGTGCGACCCGTGCCGTGCCGTGTCTCCTCGCGCTTTTGCTCCTGGCCGGCGACGGATGCATCCGGCCGCACTCCACCCCCGGTTTCGCCACGCTCACCGTGATGGTGGAAGCCGGTGGCCGCGTTGACGGCATTCCGGCCGATACGATGCAGCGGGTCGGAACCCGCCTGACTCTGACTGCCGTGCCGGATTCGGCTTCCGGATATCTGTTTGTCGGATGGCAAGGCCAGACGTTCAGCAATGTGAATCCGCTCAACGTTACCATCGAGCAAAACCTCTCGCTGGTCGCCTGTTTCGCGAAGCCGCCCGCCGGGCTCGTGCCCATCCACGCGAACGGCGGTTCCTTTTCCATGGGTTCGTCGGACAGCATGGCCCAGCAGTATGAGCATCCGGTCCATACCGTGCATTTTGCGCATGATTTTTATATGAGCCCCTGTCCCGTAACCCAGAAGGAGTATGCGTCGATCATGAGCGCAAACCCGAGCGCAAGCGCGCCCGCCGCGAGCGTGGGAGACAGTTTTCCGGTTTTCTATGTCACCTGGTATCAGGCCGTCCTGTACTGCAACAAACGAAGCAGGATGGAAAACTACGATACCGTCTACTCGTATTCGGCAATCTGCACGGATTCCATCTGCCCGTGGGTGCTCGAAAACCTGACCATCAACTATAACAGGTTCGGGTACCGGCTTCCCACCGAGGCCGAGTGGGAGTATGCCTGCCGGGCCGGCACGACCACCGACTACTATTGGGGCGGCGGTACTCAGGCGGCATCCTCCGCCGCAGCCTATGCCTGGTACTCCCCGTCTTCCGGAGGGAATGCTCACAAGGTGGGACTCCTGAAGCCGAATGCCTTCGGTCTTTACGATATGTCCGGTAATGTTTCTCAGTGGGTAAACGATTGGCTCGACTACTATCCGGATACGGCGGTGACGGATCCGATCGGGCCGTCGCAACTGTCGCAGGCGGACTACGAAGCCTCAGGCGAGCCGCGGCCGCTCCGGGGCGGGTCGTACCGGCTCGGCACGGCGTTTCTGCGATCGAGCTGCCGGCAGGGACCCTATTCGACGGCTCCCTTTGATATGGGGCCGGATATCGGCTTCCGGGTTGCTCTCGGCGCTTTCAGTCCGGGAGCGGCGCAGCAGCCGAAAGCCGCGCTGACCGACACCTCCCTGGGCAAGCTATCATGCAGCAAAACCGATCTGCTCGAATTCATCGGCGCCACCCGGATAAAAATCGCCTTCGCGGTCGGCGGGCCGCGGCAGAGCGGCCTCGCGTACCTCGATCTTTCGCAGCCGGATCTGAATCTTCACCGATGCGGGCGTGACAGCTCGATTTATGGAACGTCAATAACACCGGACGGGAATTTTATCGCCTACAGTTCGAACGGCGAAGGATTCTCGTCCCCCTGCACGACGACGGTACGTCGCCTCGATTCGCTGGGTTCGGGCCCGGTGCGGCTCGCTGGCGCCTACCTTCCGCATTTCTGGACCTCGCCGCCGACCTCGGCCGAAACGACCATGATCTATTCAAACGGCGCATCGGATAACAGCCAGCCGGAATGGTATACCGAGAGAACGTATTCGCGGCAGGTTCCAGGGAGGCACCCTCGGCGCCACCCCCGTTTTGATGACGCCGCTCGGGTCGTATCATGGCGGGCTGTCAAGCGATGGCAGGTTTCTCGGCACCGGCTACAGGATCGGGCGCGCCGTGGACCTGCAACTGAATAGCACGCTCTACGACACCAATAACTTTTATTTCTGCTACCCGTTTAACGGCCATCCCTATCCGGATACGGGGTTGCCCCAACTCTGCAATCTGCAGATGTCGCCGTCGATTGCCGAACCCGGTGAGGCGTTGTTCCTCGATTACGGGGACGCCGCCGTCAACACACTCGTCGGACAGTCGTACCTCCCTCACCAGGTTCTCTGGATCTGCAATCTGCTCCTTTTGACCCCCCAGCAGGTGACGAAATGGATCGAGAAGCCGTCCGGATATGACACATGGGAGTACCCCCGGTGGTCCAATAACTCCCTGTTTGCGGTTTCCGTCGCGCATTCCCTGTCCGGCAGCAGTGACGCGGTGTACGTGATCAGACGCTCCGACTGGACGTATCTGCAGGTGGCAACCGGGCAGAACCTGTCCTACCCTGCGCTCTGGATCGACCCGTCGCAGGTATCCGAGGTCCCGGACTCCTTTCCCTGGTTCGGCGCGTACGATCTGCCGGCCATGGACGCCGGCGACATCGCTTTCGCCCAGAAGTTGCGTTTGTTCTGGCACTTTCGGCAGGCGCCGAGCGTCATTGCCATCGGCAGCTCTCCGATCTATGACGGCTTCAATCCTTCGGGAATGACGGAACGGACGCTCAATGTCGCCGGCCTGGCCTCGGACCCGATTACCGACGCGGTTTTTTCGCAGAAGTATCTTCTCCCCTTCGCGCCCAATCTCAAGGTCCTCCTGTTCGACCTCTTCCCCGGGTTTCTGCCGCTGAACGGACTGACGGCATTCCCGGCGCTCGACGGAGTTGCCCAAAGCAAGGGATGGGAGTGTGACTCGCAGAATAATTTTTATGGGAACGGCCTGCCTTCGCAGGTCATTGCGAAGGCAGCCGCCTTCACGCAGCCGGTCAACTGGGCGGGGGTCGATTCATCGGGGTTGCCATTGAATCCCCAGGCGGGAAGCGGTTGGGGCGTGCCGCTCTTCGATTTCGCCGGGGATTATGCCATCAACGATCCGGCGGTCAGGACCAGCCTCGGCTCTATAGCGGCGCTCGGCGACTCGGCCGCCGCCCATGGCGTGCATCTCATTCTCGTCTATATGCCGGAGAATCCGGGGTACGATTCGGTCAGGTACGAGGATACCCTTTTTATCGGCAGGTATGGTCCGAGCGTGGCAACCTACACGAACCTTGTCGCCTGGATCGATTCATTGACTCAGAACAATAGCCATGTGCACTTTTGGGATGCCAATAATTACGGGCATCATGACTTCGTCGACAGCGAGGCATTGGATTGCAGCCATTTGAACTATAAAGGCGGGATACGCATAGCCGCGAAGCTCGACAGTCTCATCCGTCTGTGGGTTCATTGAGAGGAGCGCGCAATGGTTATCCGGGGTGCTGCGGTGGGAGGGAACGGCGTGGGGCCGGGGGTAGTTGTCGGGGCGATAGCCGTGGTCCTGGCGTGTATTTTGTTGCTTCTCCGGTGCAGCGATACCGTCTCGCCGTCGCATAGGACCTTGGTCATCAGCGCCGAAGCGGATTCGACCGTGCTGATCAACGATACGCTGCGGATACGGGTGGCATCGCAGGGGGCGAATGCCGGGCCGATACGATACGTATGGTTTGTCGATAATCCCGCCGCTCCCGATACCTCGGCCGACAGCATTCTTTATGAAGTGTTTACCATTGCGGATACCGGGAGGCACTGCATCGTGGTCAAGGGGATCGGCCAGGGCGATGCGGTCTCGGCACCGGATTCCCTGCATGTCCGCGTGCACTGGCAGCGGCCCAGGGTTACGCTGCACGCCTTGACCCCGATTGCGGTCAACGACACCGAACTCTGTACGGCCGCGGGGGACGATTCCTGCGGGACCATCGAGACCTTCCTGTGGATGATCGACTCCTTTCCCTTCATGACGAAAGCCGATTCGGTGCGATGGATTTTCAATGACAAAGCCGATGCGTATCACACCGTTCGTCTTGCGGTCATGGATAATAACGGCTTTTATTCCGATACCGATACCGTTACGATCCATGTGCTGCTCCGGCGCCCGGTGGTATCACTTGCTCCCCACGATACCTCGGTTTATTCCAACACCAATCTGCGGCTGCGGGCATCGGCATACGATTCGAACGGCACGGTTGTCCGCTACTCCTGGACGCTGGACGGGCGGGCGGTACCGGTTTTATCCGACAGCCTTACGGTGAACTGGGATGCACCGTCGGCCGGGACCCATTATGTAACCGTTACCGCCGTCGATGCCGATTCGCTTTCCTCGCTGCCCGATACCGCCCTCATCACCGTCAGGCGGGGAGGTCCGGTTCTCGCTCCCTTGCACGATACCACGATTTCAAGCGCCGACACCCTGAACGTCACCTGTCAGGCTTCCGATTCCAACGGAATCATTGTCAAGTACCTCTGGAATTTTT
Source organism: uncultured Fibrobacterota bacterium (assembly GCA_963846695.1). GTDB lineage: Bacteria > Fibrobacterota > Chitinivibrionia > Chitinivibrionales > Chitinispirillaceae > BOG-1184. The sequence goes on from CAWJXL010000017.1 coordinate 17,735, forward strand.
CCGGCGGCGCCGCCTGGACCGACAGTACGGCATCGGCCGGCCATCTCCTGAGATATACGGGCACACCGCAGGTACGGGCGATCGTCGGCGCACGCGACAACCATGGACTCATCGGGGCCGATACGTTTGCCGTCAGTTTCATCCGGCCGCCGGAAAGCCTCGTCGTCATGACCCCGCAGCCCAACGATACCGTCATCCTTCAACAGAAAACGCCCGCATGCACGCTCTCATTCTCGTTCGCCGCCGTCGCTCCCGACCTCAATCCTCTCACCTATTCCTTGTCGTGGGGCACAAACGCCGATTCCCTCGCCGCGGTCTACCAGGGCCCGAACCAGAGCGCCAGGATCAGCGGGATCGGTCCGGGCGGCTACTATTGGAAGATTCTCGCCTGGGACAGCTTCGGACGCGTCGTCTCGAAAAGCGGAAGCGTGGTTGTTTTGCGGGAATATCTGATAGGCTTCGTCGGTCACTCCATTGTCGTCGGCGTCAATGGAGACGGCATAAATGGGGGATTCCGGGGCGGCGTCCTCGACTCGCTGCGCTCCCATCTGGGTCCTTATGAGCGGGTAAAGCCGGTAGGACCGGTGACTCCTCCGTGGATGAGCCGATCCATCGTCGACGATTCATGCCTGGCGATGGTCGGCGCCACGGGATACACCGTGTTTGAATTGCTGAACACGGTGGCGCCGCTGATGACCGCCGATATCTGGGTCCTGATGACCGGAGTCAACGACGGGTATAATCCGACGGGATTAACATATGCGATCATGATAATGGATCTCATGCACCAGCGCAATCCGGACAGCCGGATTTACGTTCTGGACGGGCTCCCCCGACCGTCCACGGACTATACGGCGAGCTACTATATCGATACGTTCAACGTGAAACTTGCGGATACGATACAGGCAAGGCAGGCCGCGGGAACTCATGCGTTCATGGTGGAAGTTGACAGCGCCCTGTGTCCCCACGGCATATTCACCAACGCCATGCTTCCGGACAGTCTTCACCCGACTCAGGCGGGCTATGACACGCTCGCCCGCTATATTTATTCGACGATGAAAGGCTCCAGCCCGCCGGCAGTGCCATAAATAATCCGCCGGCGGTTCGTTAGGGCGTCACTGGGAGTATCGGGGATGCGTGGACGAAACGGATTGATTCTGCGGCGAAATAGATATATTTTAGATGGATTGAAATTTTTCATCAGTACCCGATGATGTTCGACTTGGAGTGTAGCTCAGTCGGCAGAGCAAGTGGCTGTTAACCACTGGGTCGGGGGTTCGAGCCCCTCCACTCCAGCTTTTAAAACCCCTTATAAGTTGCTGATTCTTCAATAAATAGGCGCTTATGAGGGGTTTTTTATTTCCCCCTTCCATTTCCGCTGAAAGTCCTGAAATACCCTGAAATTACCCCTATTTTCCCGACAGTGTGAAGACGGTGTGAAGACGAACACGCCGCGAACATGCTGCTTTTCACGGTTTTTCCTGAAAACGTGAAGATAAAAAGCACGAAAAAAACGGAATGCCGGGTGCTTGCCACACTTTTTTTCAAAGGGCTTGATGTTCAGGGTGAATGGGTTTTATATTGTTTCCGTTCATTCAAAGGAGAGCAGAATATAAGATTTTAAAAATATCGAATAAAAAATTGCGTTAACGCGCAGTATCGCTTCCAACGAAAACCAGCAATTTTCAACTTACGAAGCGAAGCTGACGGGAACGCGCCCAAAAGGGCGCGGCTTCTTGTTTTATGCTTCGTAAGTGGGGCTTGCTGGTCCCTCGTTGGAGGCATGAACTTGGAGTTCGCGCCTTTTTTATTGGATAAACATATCTCAAGGAGGAATTATGAAAAAAATCATTTGGATTCTGCTCGCATTGGGAGCCTTGGTTGTAGCACTCAACTGGCAAACGCTCTATAGAACATTTGCACCTCCTAAGCCAGTCTTGCTAAACCAAGGAAGCAGCGACTTATCAGCTACGACCCTTACAAAGTACGCTATAGAAACTTGGGCGGATGTTCGAAATGATGGTGGGGACGGTGTGATTGCTATGGAAGCAACTCTAACTCAAGGTGATAAGGTTTGGACACACACCACAACACAATACTTTAAGTCTCTAGAAACTGCGAGAATGAATATAGTCTTCAAAGAACCTACGCTTTGGGGCGCGTTTGCAAATATGTTTCATAAAGACAAAGACTGGTATCGAGTTAGGGTATTTGCATATGGAAAATAATGTCGTTAATGGACAGATGAAGATATTTTAGCCTTATGACCTTACTCAATTTTTATTCATAAAGCACCATTTACAATAAGGGTATTATTTATGAAACAATTCAGATCGTTTGCAATACCTTTTTTTGCGATGGCATTTTTTTCATTGAACTATGGTGAAACTTCAACAAACACGGGTTACGACAAGGGAACGACTGTCGGCGATTATATAATTTTAGCCACCTATACCGATACTCTGCCTACCGCTCTGCTAAAATGTTTTGAATCACATAGAGGGAGTGGGCCAGTGGAAGTTCATATAAAAAACAATAGCAGTAAAGCAGCCGCATTTATTGCTTCTGTGTCTATTCAAGATTATACCTCATCCCCAGGTACTGAAACAAAATCTATCGCTGCCGGTGATACGGGAACATTATCGCCGATCCTGTTTATCGACCCGGTAAAATTAGCCACCCTTTCAGCCCTGACACAATCAACTTATCAAGTTTCCATTTCAACGTCAAACGGTGAGCATCACAATTCAATTTATAGAGAATCTCACTTGGTACAACTTATGGCTGCGGATGTCATTCCTTGGAAATACAAAAGCTATGACATGACAGGGTTTGCCGCTCTGTGGGTTACTCCTACTGCGCCAGCCATCGAAGAGTTTCTTGCTACTGCAAAAAAATATTCTATTAACAAGGAATTTGTTGGGTATTTTCGGGGGAAAGAAGCCGTTCGCCGACAGGTGGAAGCAATTTTTAAGGCTCTCAAAAAAAGAGGTTTAACCTATGTAAATGGAGAAATTAGTTTTCCTGTCGGAACACAAAGAATCAGGTTGCCAGAAGACGCATTAAGAGAGGAATCTGCTAATTGCATTGATGGGAGCGTTCTAATGGCGTCAGCTCTTGAGGCTATTGATCTTGAGCCGCTACTTGTTATTATACCGCACCATTGCTTTCTTGGATGGAAAATAATGCCCGGTAGCAAGGAATGTGAATTCCTTGAAACCACCATGATTGGTACTCACACATTTGAAGAGGCTTGCGCTTATGGTTACCAAGAATACACCAACTGGGCAAAATACAGTAAAACTGGAAGTGTTAAACTTATAGATACTAAAATGCTTCATGTCGGTGGGTTTGTGCCATTTAGATAAGAGCAAGTTTTATTATATAATGAGTAAGTCTTCGTATGGACGAAAAATATAATTACTTAGAGGACAAATCATTTTAAATTTATTGCATTTTTTGCGTAAACATCTATTATAGTGAATATACACCTTTTCACGGAAAAGATAAGTTATGGGAATACATAAATCTAACTTTGGAAAAATAGACTTTACAAACAAAACGCCAGCACAAATCGCTCAGGAAGATCAAGCAAGAGATGCAGCGAAATTTAAAAATCAAATAGTTGATGCGCCTAATCCGCATGTCGAACCAACAGAAAGATCTATTGATAATTTAACAGAAGCTATTAAAACAGGGATATCACACATAATGCTATCAGTAAATGAAAGTAGTATAACAACAAATGTACTAAACGAAAGAATAATATTCTTAAATAGGGTTCTTGTTATTCTGACTTCTATCATTGCTGTCACCGCTATTGTTGGCTTGTTCAAAGAAAATTGGCATTTTATTTACTACTATCTCCACTATCTCCTCCCTCATTAATAGATTTCAATAAACCCTCTCGATTTCGATAAACTATCCCGTATTTCGATAAATATTCCCACGATTTCGAAAAATCCGCTATATTTATAACCCTATTCAGGGAGCGTCGAAAAAATGGGTGGAAGCACATCCAGTCGATGGTGCAAAAACTATCAAAGAAGGCCAATCGTTGAAGAGACGTGGGCAATAGATATTGCCCAATTTTCGCCGTTTCTCGCCGACGGGAAAAAATCTCATGGGTTAGGAGTAATTCAGGTAACGCGAAAAACCCCTCCAGAATCATTTCCCGCAAATTTTGTTCTTCGGGATAATGCAATTTCGATTTATTTTCATAAGCCCAATGGTGATCTTGTAGCAGATGATAAGATCAAAGTTAAGGCATTTCAGCGAAAAGGGTTCTTTCGGCAAAAATGGCTTTTTGAATGTTCCCATTGCGGGGGACATTTTGAAAAGCTATATATCCGCTTGGATAACCCGTCCATTGAGGAATTATTCTGTTGCAGGGAAGGAAGTTGTTTAACCTATGCAAGCAGGTTAAGGCACACAAAAAATGAAGAGGATGGTAATATTAAGGGAGGTTAAAAAAGATGTCTGCCTCAGTAATTAAAATTAACGATGAAGAAGAACTGGCATGGATTATTGAATACCTGAACTGCTACAAAAAAAATGAGTATCCCCAGATAGAAAGCATAATCCTGAAAAGCGGGAGGAGCCTTTCCCATGATGGTATTCGTCGCGTTCTCGGTAATGATAGGTTTTCCAGAGATGGCATTCTTACTATTTATGCCATTTATTGCTATGATCCTGAAAATGACTTTGTTAAGTGGTCTGATAAAATAGTTGAATTTATGAAGAATGATTTACTCGTAAATAAGGTTATTCCGCGGAATTTCACATCCGAAGAAATTAGCAAGAAATTGAATATTCGAGAGATTCACGTACAATTTTGCTTGCATTTAATTAATAGCGCGTCCAATTATTTCGTTTCCGCTGGAAGAGATCGGTTGGCAGGACAAATAGGATATTCTTCAGTCACTGTGGGAACTTCCAGTGTCACAGAATACAAATCGATAAATTCATTATTGGAACCATTTAAGGAGAAGCCTCGAAGAAAACAATTGAGAGACGACAAAGATTTTACTCCCGCACTAAGAAGGGTAGAACTTGCAAATAAACTCGGCATTTCGCAAGCTTATTTGAGCAAACGAGATTCACCTTGGAATAAAATATTCAACAAATACCTTGTCGATGAGGTACGAAGCCAAATACCGCTAGCGGAATTGCTTTTGCTGGTAAAAGAATACTACCGAAAAAAGAATTGGGAAAAAATCCCTAAAACTGAAGAAGAATTGAGAGAAAAGCTAAGTTAATAAAAGTAATGTTTTGTATATAGCAAGTTAGTTTAATTCCCTTGTATACTATGGACGTATGCAGGGGATTTTTTTTGTTTTTCCCGCCTGCTTAAAAAATCATTCAACTAACTTTAAGGAGGTGATTCGTATGAGTGTGGCAAGTGAAAGGCTTGATGCCTTAGTCGATGCCGCAATTAAAAACGGCGATTCTGTCGAGTGCTATGGCGACTACGACGATGAACTGTCGGAAGGTCACGATGTCGAACTTTTCCGGCATGGCGGCCTTTCTGTTGTCGTAGAATGGAATGACGGCAAGGAAAGTATTGAGCCGTTCACCGACGAGGCCGAAGCGCGCGCGGCGTTCGATGAAGTCAAAGAAGCCATTGAGCAGGAAGAGGAATGATTACTTGGGGCCCTATGATTCACTTCATGGGGCTTTTTTATTTTGCACAAAAGGCAAGGCGGCATGATGAAAGAAATCAAGACTATTGACGAAAAACCCATCAATAAACAGGAAGACTATCACGGCTGTTATACTACGGAATCTCTTGCAATCCGCCTGAATGTGAGCAAAAAGTTTATTGTATCGCATAGGCGGACTATTTCCGGCGCAATGATGATTGAGGTGGCCCCCAATCGTTGGACAGTTTTAAGGGGTGGATAAGGTAGTTGACATGTTGTGTTGATTAGTTGTTTTGCTTTTGCTTTTTGAAATAAAATAATAGTTGTGCAAAGGGGGTGCAGGGGGGAATGTGTCCCCCCGCCCCGGGTGTGTCCAGTTACGGCATTAAACGGGTGCATAAAAAACCTCTGACGGTGTTCGATAATTCAATGCCTGATGCGGTCTCTCGTAGTTATAGAACTGGAAATAGGCGGTGAGCCCGCGGAATGAATCTCGCGGCGACAGATAGTCCTTCAGGTAAACGTCTTCGTATTTAACCGTTCGCCAGAGACGTTCAGTGAAAACGTTATCCAGTGCACGCCCACGACCATCCATGCTGACCCGTACTCCGGCTTCCTGCAGGCGGCTAACGAAAGGAACTGCCGTAAATTGTGCGCCCTGATCGGAATTGCAGATCTCAGCTTTACCGATTTCCAGGGCCTCATTAAGGGCAGATAAGCAGAACTGGTGATCCGGCGTCGTTGAGACCGCGAATGAAAGCACATATCGACTGAACCAGTCCAGAAACGCTACCAGGAACGCAAAGCCTGATTGTAGCCGCAAGTAGGTGATATCGACACCCCAGACCTGATTGACACGTTCTATAGGTAAATGCCGCAGTAAATACGGAAACACCATGTGCTGCTTATCTGGTGCGCTCAGATTCCGTTTAGGATAAATCGCTTCCAGACCCATGAGATGCATTAATCGCTGAATGCGCTTCCGGTTAACCGAGTGCCCCATCCGGTTCAGCATGGCCATCATGCTCCGACTTCCAAAGGTGGGGTGTTGCGTATACAATTCGTCGATGGTATGCATAAGGCTAAGATTAATTTCGCTCTCTCCCTGACTTGCATGGTAGCAGCTCGAACGCGCCAACCCCAGCAGAGAGCATTGGACGGCAATACTAAGCCGAGGCTCAGACGGATCGATAAGGCGACGCTTTTCATCGGTTGAAAGCCGCCGTCTTTTTTTTTAACCATTCCAGCTCATATTGCAACTGGCCTATCTGCTGGAACAACTCAGCTTCACGCTCCTCCCGTTCCTCTCGCTCGTGTTCAGGCTTCCGGGAAAACAGCGAGGGCAGAAGATCGACTGCGTGCTTTTTCCACTTCGTGACCATGAGAGGGTGGATCCCATACCGCTTGGCGATCTCGGCGGTAGTCATTTCTCCGCTGAGTGCCTTGAGTACCACTTGAGCCTTGAATTCCGCACTGTGGCGTTTTCGTTGCATCGGTGCCTCCTCCTATAAAATCGGTTGAACCGTGCAACATGTCAATAAAAACTACCTTAGATACCTGTCCAATTTTTGGGGTCCACTACAGATAGGCCGAATCTGGCGTTTCGACAAGGCAGCGGTAGAGAAAAAACTGCTTTCAGGCGCTCTATTTTAACAATGGCATGGCGGGACATAAAATGCTATTTTTTAGGGGCAAGCATCCGGCATTCATAACCCGAATCGAGGGAATATGAATGCCAGATTAAAAGAGCCGGGAATCGAGCAGGTTGAACCGGGAAAATACCGGATAACCGTTCGAATCCGCATAAACGGCAAGATTATAGAACGCCGTGAAATTGTAAGCGGAACGAAAGAAAAAGCACGAGACCGGCGCTACTTTTTGAAGCGGGAACTCCGCGAAGCGAAGCCCGCAGGCTCTTTGAAACTCCCGTTCAAGACATTTGCCGATGCACTTCGCATCTATCGTGAAAAACGCGGGCCATTTTCTGTCGAATACGAGGGCAGCATCAAAAGGGTGGAAAATGACCTTGGCGAGGCTCCCTTGGAAGGCTTCGAAGATCGTTTTGAAGAATATATTCGGATTTTTCGAATAACGCCTTCAAAACGTGGTAATCTACGGTCTCCAGCTGCTATTAACCGGCCAATAGAGATCGTGAAAGCGGTTTTTTCGACCTTGTATGCTTTAGGATTGATTAAAACGAATCCCATTAATAAGGTCCGCTTTCCTGAAGTCAAAGAGATACCCCGCGACATTACCATAAGTGAGGAAGACCGGGAAGAACTGATTAAGGCGGCATTGAAGAATCCACGCACCGGTGCACCTTGCCGATGCGATTAATTATGCAATGCAGGTGCCTATTAGACGGTCCGAATTGGTGAATATGAAGATTGAAGATGTTGACCTTTTCGGCGCGTCTCCCTCCGTTCGTGTCCGAAATGGAACGACGAAAAACGATATGGGAACGTGGAAACCGATTCCGCCTGATATGATGGCTTTTTTCATCAGGCGGAAAAATGAGGCCAAGAGCAAAGATGAGCACGTATTCGGTCGGATCATTTCCGGCGGTCGAAATGATCGTTCCGGGGAGAATTCCTACTTCGTCGGACTTGGAAACTTCAAACATTCCTGGGATACTATCCGCAGGGAAGCGAAACTTCCTCTGATCCACTTTCACGATACGCGGCATGTAAGCGCGACCAATCTAATCGACAATGGAACACCTGAAAGGGTGGTAATGTCGATTGCAGGTTGGAAGACAAACATGCTTAGCACGTACTACCACCGAGAGCCGAAGAGGGCACTTGAATTAGTATGTTTCAGCCGAAAGTGTGAAGACGGTGTGAAGACGAAACGGCAAAAAACGGGATGAAAACGCCGAAATTTGAAGAATTTCGCGGCTTTTAAGAAAATTGTAAAAGCTGTTAACCACTGGGTCGGGGGTTCGAGCCCCTCCACTCCAGCTTTCTAAACCCCTCAAAAAACGCAAGGCAAGGCATTTTGAGGGGTTTTTTATTTCCCCGCCTCGAAGTTCAAACCGGTTCAAATACCCCCGAATACCTCCTCGTACTATAACAATAGGATAATCACATGCTGTCAAGCATGTAGAAGTGGAGGGATGAAGCGGTCGTAAGGGAAATCCGTCGTAATACCCGCCGAAAGTTTTCAGCAGAAGATATGATTAGAATCTAACAGTGTTTTAACCAAAGGCATCCTTCCCATGTCCATTGCTCAACCCCTCAAATCCGAAATTCAACGCCTGAGCCGCCGAGAACTAAAAACGTCGGTCTCACTGATCCACGCATCTAATATCTCGCTCAAGAAGACCGTCGCCGATCTGAAGAAGAGAATCGCCGCTCTCGAAACTGGGAACAAGCGCCTTCCCACGTCTCAGAAATTTATTAAGGAGCAGCAGCAGGCAGTGTCTCCCGAAAAAGTCAGAATAACGGCGAAAAGCATCAGGGCGCTTCGAAACAAGCTCGGCCTGTTCCGGTCGGAGTTCGGAAAACTCATCGGCGTATTGAGTCAGAACGTTTTTTTCATGGAGCACAGGACGGGCCGTCTGAAGATGCGGAAAAAGACGCTGGCGAATATTCTTGCGATCAGGGGGATCGGGAAGCGTGAGGCGAAAAAACGGCTGGAAAAGATGGAAGGGAATCCGTCTTAAACTCTCCAACTTCAGTTCGCCTGATACGCAAATTGTTTACCCAGCCCCTCGATATAATCTTCCGAAACAACCGAGTAGGAAATTATCACTACGCCGTAATTTAACCGCTAAACTTATTTTTCCTCACAATTTTTTAAATTTTTTTCAGGCAGTATGATTTGTCGTATCTATTTTAATTCAAGTAGATTATGAGATTTATTTAAAGTCACTTATCAGGCATCATTTCGTGCCATGTGATGAAATTGATTGACTAAGGCAATTGCACGATATAATTTATGATGCTGTTTTAAAATTGGATACCCGCCGAACCCTCACTAAGGATGGGAGAGATACGTTGAAAAACTTCAAACAGATATTCAGCAAGCCGGGTCACGAGGCGAGGCCGTGGTTCGTCTGGATATGGAACATGGCCATTTCACGGGAGGAGCTCCTTACGCAGCTCAACGGCTTACTTTCGCAGGGGTTCGGCGGCATCATCATCCGCCCCGGACGGGAGATGTTCCCGGCCTACCTCTCCGAGGAGTTCTTCGGTTTCTTCAAGACGGTACTCGATGCGGCCAAAGAGCATGGTATGGGAATAAGGATAGCCGATGATTTTTCCATGCCGTGGAGCGATTGCTTCCGGACCATGCTGAACCAGAATGGAAAATTACGCGCCCGCAGCCTCGTGCTCAGGGAGTCGGTTACCCGGCTGGAAGGGGAGTTTTTTGAATACGCCGCCGACCAATCGGACGGCGCCATCGTCCTTGCCGCAAAGGTAAAAAACTTCGAGATCAGTCTTACCGATGTCAGGCACCTGACCCTCAGCGGCTCCGCCCCGCTCCTCTGGAAAGCGCCCGCGGGCGAGTGGCGGGTTTTTGTCCTGAAGCAGGAGTATACCCTTGACCCGGCAGGCGGCTACATGCCGAACGTGTTCAATGCCCGGACCGCCCAACTCTATATTCAGTGCGTACTCAACGAATTCAAAACCCGCTTCGCGAAGTACATCGGCGCCACGTTCAAGGGTTTTCTCACCGAGATGCCCGCCTATCGTCCCTGTAACAACGGTCTGCCATGGGATAACGACCTGGTGGTTAAATTCAGGACCAAATATAAGAAAGACCTTCTCAAGTACCTGCCCGCCCTGTTCTGCGACGCGGAGCAGGCCGGTCGCATCCGGAACCAGGTCTATGCCTACCTCGATGAATCGATGTATGAGCGGTTTGCCTGCTTCCTTGAAGCGTGGGCGAAAAACTACAGGATGTCCCAATGGGTGCTCTGCCCGGAACGGCCCCTCCTCCGCGCCAACAACGCGCTGTGTGACGGGGATTTCCGCACGCACGAGGGGCTCTCCTCGGTCGGCATTCAGAACTTTGACGGTACGGAAGGCAATTTCACCATGGTCAAGGCCATGGCCGATTGCAATGCGACCGAGTACCGACGCGGAACCCTGGCGATGATAGGACGGAATGCGACTGGCGCCGCGGCAACGATTCAGAGCCTCAAGAACGAGGTCGTCCTGAGTCTCATGGCCGGCTCCTCGCCGGTGATCATCGACGGAGGTTTTTTCTCGCTCGATCAGGGAAGCTTTCTCAAGACGCCGCATAATCCGATCTGGTATCCCTTCATCGGCAATCATTTCAAGTCGCTCTGCGACTATGCGTCGACCCTTCAGGAGCTGCTGCGAAACGTCACGTTTTCCCGCCCGATTGCGGTCCTTTCGCCGACCGGGGCGATACGCGCCGCCTATCTCCCTTCCGACGGCGAACCGTCCCGGCATGGGCTTCACCTCCTCCAGAAAGCCGTGAACGCACTCTTCCGACGGACCATCGATTTCGAGATTCTCTCCGAGGAGTATCTTACCTCATGCGCCGTGAAACCGACCGGCGAATTCGGCAAAACCGACCGCAAGGGGAAAGGCCTCTTTCTCGCGCTGCTCCTGCCGTACGCCCCGCTCATCTCCCGCAGCGCCCTCGTTTTCCTGGAAAAGCTGGCGTGTCGCGGCGGCAAAATTATTTTTGTCAACGAACTTCCGCGGGGCACCTTCGAGGACGGCGTCAACAGCAAGATCGCCAGGCGCATCGAGAAACTCATCCATCCGAAAAAGGGAGGGTCCCGCGTCGTTCCGCTCGAGGAACTCGACCGTTCGCTGGACGACATCCCCTCACGTTTGAAAATCAGCGGCCTTGAGGAAGAACGACCGGACGTTCTCTGCGCCGACGGCGTCGACGACGAGTGCGGCTACTATATCATCCACAACCGGTCGGATCGTCGTGAGCATATCCTCACCGTGCAGGTGCCGCACGAGAAACATCTGTCGGCAATCGACTGTGAGAACGGGACCGTTTACGAGATTCCCGATGTGACGCGCGAAGGGGCGACCTGCCGCTTCGAAATGCGGCTCATGCCGCAGCGGACCGTTCTCATCGTGGGCTCGCCTTCCGCCGCCGCCGCGCCCCTCAAGCAGGGACCGCCGGCGGTTTCACCGTTTACCGGCATTCACCGTAACTCCCGGATCGTGCTCAAGAATCAATGGTCCTTCGAACCGTTGACCTTCAATGCCTTGCCGCTTTCCAACTGGACCCTGCGGATCGGGCTCAGCCGTGAATCCGGCGGATTCTCCCATTTTTACGAGTCGTATTTTCAAATCGGCACGGTGCCCCCGGAGTGCTATTGCGCCATCGCGGACCGTTGCCGCGACCGCGCCCGGACGCACGGCGCCGAAAGCCATGCGGAAATAAGCCTCAACGGCACGCGTCTCGACCGGCCGCTCGTTCCCACCTCGGCCCCGCAGGGAACCTCGCCCGCCGACGAAACGGCCGCCATCGTCCCGGAAGCCGTTTCCTTCATCGTCCCCCGGAATCAGGTGAACGTGCACTACCTCTTCGGAACGCCCGTGACCCTTTACAACATGAAGGACCTCCTTGTCAAGGGCAGCAACCGTTTCTCGATCCGGACTTCCGGGCTGGCCCTCGATCCGCAGACGATCCTGTATCCGCCGCTCGTGCTCGGCACCTTCGCCATCGTGCGCGGACAGAACGGCTGGATCATCGATAAAGGCGCCGCGCTCGTGGGCATCGATTCGTGGACGCGCTACGGGTATCCCTACCTGAGCGGCGTCGGCGTGTACCGCCAGATGTTCGAGATACCGCACCTGTACAGTCGTCTCATCCTGCGCATGACGCGCGTCTCCGGCGTCGTTGATATCAAGATCAACGGCAAGGAGGTAGGCAACTTCCTATGGCAACCGATCGAAGCCGATGTCACGAGCCTCTGTGAACCCCGACGCAACGAGCTGGTCGTAACGGTCGCCAACACGATCGATAACGTTCTCCGCCTGAACGGCCGCCCGTCCGGGATCCTGGGGGATGTCAATATCGACGTCCTGTAGAGACCGCCGGGGTTCATGGCCGAAGGGATCGGGAATCACGCCGACCCGGCGCCGGCGCGCGTGGGCCGATGACGCCTGCCACGCTTCCGGACCGTCGGCCAGAAAGGATCGCACCGGATTGGCCTCGATATAGTGTATCGAGTCACGAACCGACTCGGCATCCCACAGGTTGCGGTCTTCACCGCCGCCCGGCTCCCAGACGGTGAATCCGCCGTCGGTGCCGTGCAGCGCCGCCCGGTACCGTCGCGCGAACCCGCCCATGACGCCCTTCCTGATCCTAATGATATCGTATTTCCGCTCCGAGGGACCGATCACCAGATGCACGTGCGTCGGCATGACGACATAGGCATAGAGTTTGAACCGGTACGCCACCCGCGCCCGCGATAACTCTTGAAGGAACAGATCGCATGCAAGCGCGTCGTCGAAAAGCCGGGCGTGCCGCAGGCACCAGAAGGTCAACTCGTGCGCATGTCCCGGCGTGTTGTAGTGATGGAATCGCTTCCTCCTGAAGTAGTCGATCATAGGCATCCCCGCGTCAGAGTTTCACAAAAGATCGTTCACCCGCGTCAGGATGCCGTTACCTCCGCGTGAGATTATCATGAAAGGGGGAAAAATCTGATTTCTTTGCTTTTATCTTCCCGGAATAACGGTATTAACACTTTTAATTATCAATTTTTTGCGATTCCTTCAAGGTTATTCAATGTGCCACACGTCCCGCTTCTGTTTATGGATATCGCCACGTAATTCAATTTGATGACGCGCGTTCTTGATTTTAACGTTGATGCGGGCACGAACGTCGGCATCAATCCGGAAAATAGACGGCCTGGCTTTACGCCTGGATTTTTTTCCCGGTTTCACGGCTTCAATCATATCGGGTTCCATGTTTAACCCTTTGTTAATAAGGAATGGATTGCGTCGGGAATACGGAAGGCGATGGAATGGGTTATGGCTTAAGGAGATACGGCGTATGATGTTTCAGAAAGCCCGTAAACATTGAGTTTTAACAACCAACCACGATATTTCCCCCGAAAATCCTTACTAATCACGCTTATGAATTTTGGCGGTCGCTTAAGGCCCTGCGGCTATGCATTTTTTTCTTGCTTATTCCCATAGAAATCATTTATTTCACTTATTGCCACGAGAATCAACCCTTTTAGTGCTCAAGAGAGCGTGATAGACAGAAGTGTAGCATAGTGTTTACCGGTTTTCAATTTCGTATTGTCAGATATTCATTTGATTGATTTGTAAGCGGGAGTGATTCACACAACGTGTTGTGTTTCTCTAAACTACTCCTTGCGCTCTCCTCGACCAATAAGACCTGATATCATAGTCCATTTGAGAAAGAGGAGGATCAAGTATGGATCATATAAAGGATCCGAGCGAAGTCCAGCACGCCATTCAACGTGTCAGCTCCTCATTGAAAAGATTCTGGTGCATTGCTGGAATGGTCGGCGCGCTGGCACAGGCGGCATTCGGCCAGGACACGCTGACGACGTGGCTCTATAATACACCCATTACGCTCAATACCTCCGTCACCGGAGCGAACGTTACCACTAAGCAGACGAATTTTCCCGTTCTGGTCCGTTTGACAAGCCTCAATGCGGCGGCGGTGTTTGCCACGGCGCAGGCAAGCGGCGCTGACCTGCGGTTCTCCCGGTCGGCCACCGACACGGCGCAGTTCCCCTACCAGATCAGCAAGTACAACCAGGCGACGCAGACGGCGTATATCTGGGTGAAGCCGGATACGATAAGGGGGAGCAACTCGACGCAATCGATACAGATGTGGTGGGGAAATGGCGCCGCGGCGGCCAGGTCGAACGGGCCGGCGGTGTTCGCGCCGGCGAACGGGTTCGTCGCGGTATGGCACCTTGACAGCGCCGGGGTCGCGGGCAACGGCAAGGAGACCTTTAACGACGCCACGGGACATGGCTACATGGATACGGGTACCACCACCATAGTGGATTCCCCGTCGGTGATTCTCGACAGCGCCCGCGCTTTCAATAAATGGAACTTGCCGAATACCAACGGGGGGACCGGAGATTCCATCTATATCAACAGCCTGCTCGGCAGTCCGGGCAACGGCGCCGGTAATGCCGTGACGTTCTCCGCATGGGTAAAGCCGGATTCGCTAGACCAGTCAAGTCATAAAACCACCGTGGCTTCGCTTGGAAATGATTTTTCCGTGGACGTCAATAGTAATGGAACGGCAAATGTATATGATACCTTGCACTGTGCGTATCGCGCTTCCACAAATTGGAATCTGCAGCCGGTATATACGATGGGCGCGATTCATCCTCCGGGCTGGAAGCATATTGCAATGATTATAAATAGCGCAAGTTCTACCCTTGATACATGCGCGGTATATGTAAACGGGGCGCTGGGGCAGGCGCTGGGAACTACCAATGCCACGTCGGGTGTGATGGTGTATCAAACCGGAGCCAATTTGAGTACGTCGATGGTATTGGGGGCCGATTGCGGCAACACCGGCAGAACGGCATTCTTCGGCGAGATATGCGAGGCGCGGGTCGAAAACGTCCGCCGCTCCCCGGACTGGCTCAAGCTGAGCTATCAGAACGAGCAGGCCGCCGACGCGCTGACGAGCCTGAGCGCCATGATTGGAACACCCACGCTCTCCTCGCCCACAAACCTGTCCGTGGGATTGCAGACGAACTTGACCCTCAGTTGGAGTACGTCCCTCGCGGCGACCTCGTACGGGGTGCAGGTATCGACGGCTGCGACCTTCGCCAGCACGGTCTTCCAGCAGACGGGCATTACGATATCGGGGGGAAGCACCGTCACCGCCGCCCCGACCGGTCTTGCCAATGGTACATTGTACTATTGGCGTGCGAATGCAACCGACATCGG
This sequence comes from uncultured Fibrobacterota bacterium, assembly GCA_963846695.1. Taxonomy (GTDB): domain Bacteria; phylum Fibrobacterota; class Chitinivibrionia; order Chitinivibrionales; family Chitinispirillaceae; genus BOG-1184. The sequence goes on from CAWJXL010000017.1 coordinate 33,276, forward strand.
AGGTACAAGCGGTTGGTCATCTACTTGGAGCTTTACAACAATCCTGATGCCTCCTGCACTTTCCTCACCAATCAACGGCTCGACGACGCCATTTGCCTCTCCGGCGCTGAGTTGGGGAACGGTGAGCGGAGCGGCTTCGTACGGTTTGCAGATTTCGATTGTTTCAAATTTTTCAACGACAATTTTCAGTTCGAGCGGGGTAACGGCTTCCAGCCTGACGGTAAGCGGGCTTGCCAACAGTACGACCTTCTACTGGAGCGCAAACGCCACGAATCCGGGTGGAACCAGCGCGTGGTCGAATGCGTGGAGCTTCACCACTATAGCAGCCAGCCCACCTGCCACACCCATTCTTACCGCGCCGGCTAACGGTTCATCCAATGTGCCGATTTCCCTGAACCTTACTTGGAACACCCTTGCAACTGCCTATAGCTACCAAGTCCAGGTTTCTACCGACGGTTCCTTCGGGAGTTTCGTCCTTCTGGATTCCTCAATAACAACCGGTTCCAGAGCAATCTCCGGCCTTGCCAATAATACCCAATATTACTGGCGGGTACGGGCAAAGAACGACTATGGCGTCAGTTCATGGGCCTCGGCAGCTTTCCAGACCATTATCGCAGCGCCTGCAATGCCGGCGCTTGCCTCTCCGTCAAATGCCTCCATCAATCTGGCGACCTCGCTCACGCTCTCATGGAGCACGGTTGCATCGGCCTCCAATTACCTTGTCCAGGTATCAACCGGCAGCGCTTTTTCGACCTACTTTCTACAGGACTCCTCGCTGACATCCGGGTCGGGGGCGGTTGCCGGTCTTGGCAACAATATCACTTATTACTGGCAGGTGCGGGCAAGTAACATAGGCGGTTCAAGCGTCTGGGCGGGTACATGGAGTTTTACGACTATCCCTCTTCCACCCGCAATGCCGGTGCTCGGCTCACCTTCAAATACCGCGACCAACCAATCGGTTTCACCGACTCTGACTTGGAACACGGCAAGCGGGGCGGCTTACTATTCTTTGCAAGTTGCAACAGTTTCAACCTTTTCCACCACGGTCATCAGCCAGAGCGGTCTGACGTCAACCTCGGAGGCTGTCGGGCCATTGGCTTTTAACGTGAATTACTATTGGTGCGTTCAGGCGGCGAACGCCGGCGGAACCAGCGCATGGTCGACTATCTGGGACTTTATGACTATTACCGGCATTCCGGCGCTTTCTTCGCCCTCAAACGGCTCGACAAATCAACCCGTTTCACCGACATTGAGTTGGGGCACCGTTAACGGCGCTATCTCCTATAGTTTGCAGGTTTCAACCATTTCGGATTTTTCAACGACCATGTCCAATTCAACCGGGATAACGGCTACAAGTTTTATGCTGAGCGGGTTGGCGAACAACTCCATCTATTATTGGCAGGCGAATGCCGCGAACGCGGTTGGAAGCGGCCCATGGTCGAATACATGGAATTTCACGACTGCCGTTGGCGCCCCGGTACTCTCTTCACCATCAAATGGTTCAACAAATCAGCCGGTTTCTCTGCCATTAAGCTGGGGAACGGTAAGCAGCGCAGCATCCTACTCATTACAGGTTTCCACTAATTCCGGATTTACGACGACGGTATCTGCTCAGAGTGGAGTGACGGCTACAAGCCTCATTATTAATGGTCTCGTGAATAACATGACCTATTACTGGCAGGCGAACGCTGCAAATGCGGGAGGAACCGGGGCGTGGTCGAATGCATGGAACTTCACGACCGTTGTTGGCACCCCGGTGCTTTCTTCGCCCTCAAACGGCTCGACAAATCAACCCGTTTCACCGACATTGAGTTGGGGAACTGTCAACGGCGCTATCTCCTATAGTTTGCAGGTTTCAACCATTTCAGACTTTTCAACGACGGTGTCTAATCAGGGCGGAGTCACGGCAGCCAGCATGATGGTGAGCGGGCTGATGAACAATACCATGTACTACTGGCGAACGAACGCCGTCAACACTGCCGGATCAAGCGCGTGGTCAGGCACATGGTCGTTTACTACCATCGTCGCCCTATCGGCGACGCCATTGCTTACTCTTCCTGTAAATGGTGCCACCGCGCAGAATATCTCCCTTACGTTGAGCTGGAATACCGTGATTAACGCTGCGACGTACCGGTTACAGGCCGCGACGGATTCACTTTTTTCAAACATGTTGCTGGATAGTTCGACACTTACCTCGGGGTCGTGTGCATTAACCGGCTTAAGCAATTTTACCACGTATTATTGGCGGGTTTTGGCGAAGAACGCTGCAGGCGTAAGCCCCTGGTCAAGCGTATGGAGTTTCACCACGGTCTCTTTCCCGCCTTCTCTTCCGGCACTCTCCCTGCCGTTGAACGGTGCAACCAATCAGCCGGTTACTATAACGTTGAGCTGGACATCAACCAATAATGCCATATCGTGGTTTGTCCAAGTGTCAACCAGCGGTTCGTTTTCATCATTTTTTGCCCTGGATTCCACGCTATCTTCTCCACAAAAAGCCTTGGCGGGTCTGACAAACAATACCTCCTACTACTGGCGTGTTAATGCGACCAGCATTGGCGGAGGGAGATCGAGCTGGACCGGAGCATGGAGTTTTATAACCGCACCGGCGGCGCCGGTTTTAACCACTCCTACAAACGGTGCAATCAATCAGCCGTTATCGTTGAATCTTTCATGGACATCGGTAAGCGGCGGATCGAGCTACGGGTTGCAGGCATCAACGATATCGGATTTTTCAACGACGGTAGCAAACCAGAGCGGCATAACAGGCACTACCATATCTCTGGGCGGTCTTACAAACAGCACGACCTTTTACTGGCGAGCAAATGCATCGAATACGGGCGGAACCGGGGCATGGGCAACCGCCTGGAGCTTCACGACCATTATTGCGGCTCCTGCGGCGCCGATTCTTGCCTCTCCGACGAATGGCGCATCAAATCAGGCTATTTCGCTCAGTTTAAGTTGGGGAAGCTCGGCACTGGCTGCCGCGTATGAGGTAGAGGTTTCGACATCAAGCGGTTTCAGTACCACGCTCTTCGACCAGACAGGAGCGGCGCTGACGGGTACGTTGGTGAGCGGTCTTGCAAACAGCACGACTTACTTCTGGCGTGCGAATGCATCGAATGTCGACAGTACGAACTGGTCGAATGTCTGGAGTTTCACGACCATTATTCAGGCTCCGGCAATGCCTGCGCTGTCCTCACCGATTAATAACGCGGCTGGTCAACTAACTTCCCTGACGCTTAACTGGGGAACGGTGACTGGTGCATCTTTCTATGAAGTGCAGGTTTCCAACATATCGGATTTCTCCTCGACGATTATTGACCAGAGTGGTTTATCCGGCGCCTCGATTGCTGTCAGCGGTCTCTCGTATGCCGGTGAGTATTACTGGCGCGTGAGTGCCACGAATATCGGCGGCACGAGCGCCTGGTCCACCGCATGGAACTTCTCAACGGTAACGTTGATGCAGATTCCTCTTAGTACCGCATGGAACATGAAATCATTCAACATCCAGCCGATAAACGATTCGGCGTCCTGGGTTTTCGGTACGGATTCCGGCTTTTTGTTGGTTAAAGATAACGCCGGTAACGTGTATTGCCCTGCGGCGGGTCAGAATGATATTCACATCGCTCAAACAGGCCAGGGGTATCAGGTTTACACCACTGTAGCAGACACCTTTAAGGTACAGGGAACTCCGGTCAATATTGCCAATACCCGCATCCAACTTTCCACCGGCTGGAATATGATCGGCTACCTCCCGCAGGCGGATGATTCGATGTGGCACGCGCTTTCAGGCATTAACTCGTTTATCGTTATCGTCAAGAACAATTCGGGCCATGCCTACTGGCCGTCACTGGGGATAGATAACATAGGCGTCATGCGCGTGGGAGAAGGGTATAAGGTGCTTATGAGTGCGGCCGCATCGCTCATCTATCCAACACCCATTCCGGGGGTGGCTAAGGAAGTTGCCATAAGCGGCGGCAAGCACATGCTTCGGCTGCCCGAACCCCGGCACTATGCCTCTCATGCGATAACCGGCAACAATGCCACGCTTCTGGCAAAGCGGGTGATTATCGGCGGCAGGTTTGTTCCAGATTCAAGCGAGATAGGCGCGTTTGATGAAAAGGACAATCTCATAGGCGCGGGGGGCGTGGTGCATGGACTTGCCGCATTTGCAGTCTGGGGAAAGGACCCGCAGACGAAGCAGAAGGACGGGGCGGTTGGATCCGAGAAGATTTCATTCAAACTATGGGATGGCACCCAAGAGTACCCGCTTGATTATGTTCCCAGCAATCCTGCAAACGGGACGGAAACGCGCTATTCGGTGGATGCGGTTTTCCTTGGAATGCTGTCCGTTTCACCGGGAGCGCTCATTAAAAAGTTCGATCTTGCTAAAGTCTACCCGAACCCATTCAGAGGGGCCGTGAAGATCGCATTTGATGTCCCGACAATAAACGGCATTGACGAACATGCAATTACGCTCAATATCTATGACCTGAAGGGGAGGCTCGTCGAGCAACTTGCAAAAGGCAATTATAAGGCGGGGCATTATACTCTCCAATGGAACGCGAGTGCCAACAAGACCAGTGGAGAAGGCTCAAGCGTCTACATTGTGCGGATGCAGGCAAATAATTTTGACAAGAGAATGAAAATCATCCAGATGAGAAATTAAAGAGAGAGGTTTGAAGCCGGATACGATAGACGATGATAACGGAGAGGGAGGCGATTATTCCACCATCACTCCTTATTCGGCGCCCGCATCGGTTTATGGTAAACATATGGTCGTTCATTTTGTTCATGCGCCTTCGCGATTTTTTCATTGATACGCGCAAGAACGTCGGCATCTATCGCGGGTATGACCGGTTCGGCTTTCGGCTTGGATTTCTTTATCCGTTTCATCAATTACTCACAGAAAATTGACAGTTAAATAAGGAGATGATAAATTTCGCCTCCTGTTAATACCGGCGTTGCTTTATTAACCGACGGCTGTTTATTTCTTATTTGCCACCTTGTTTCCTTTTCTTACATGCGTCATCTTAAACCATGCAACGTGATTAACTGTTTCAAAAGTTGATTATAGGGCGTATATTCTGCAAACGCATGGCTTAACATCACGCTTACAAATAGAATACCCGCCAGAAATACCACGAGATTCGCTGTTTTTGCGGTCGCTATTTTCCCCGCCCTGAACAAGATGTAGCCGATGACCAGGTTCAGCAGACCCCACAGCACGTTGACCGTCGGAGAGGACAGGCCCTTGCCGGCGGGATGGGCAAAGGGTGTCGGGAACGGGAGACCGGAGATGCCGTGTACAAAGTGGGGAACCATATTTGCAAGAAACAAGCCCGCAAAAAAGCATGCGACGAAATTATACCATTTCATACGGGAGTCCTCCTCCTTGGAATATCCCCACGATGTTTGATGATAACGTTATAGAATATAATTAAGGCTTCGGCAGGAAATGCTTAAAAAGTACCTACGTGCGCCTGTCTTCACATTCAACCGGCGGCAAGCACCGTCATAAGGTGAAGTCCCCGCTGACCGAATCTGGAATAGAAAAAGGCATTCACAACGGCAAATAGAGTCGAATATACCGGGTAGAGTTTCCCGTTTTTTCGTACGGCAAACGGGGGAGCGATCGGCGCGAACTTCAGCGTTGTATCCAGAACCTGCCCATTAACGGGCAATGAAAAATCCTTAAAACGGTCGGTCGCCAACGATTGAGCCTGCAAACGCTTGATGGAATCATCACTTACCCATACGCCGCCGGATGGCAACCACTGCACTACTCCGATATAGACACTGATGCAACAATGCCTATCGATATCCAACAAAGAATACTATCTTTTTGAAACAGGGCCATATCGAATCCCTCGGTCAGCCGGGTTTTGAACCGGATTCGGCCTACCACTTCAGATCGAGTATTTCGACGGCGCCATCGATCAAACGTACCGGTACTTTTGTTTGCGCCGGTTGGCCGGAATGATTGGAAGGTTCGCGGGCAAATACCCTTGCCTCAAAGAGCGAGGTTCGCAGCTTGAAAAATTCCGAGGTGATTTCCTCCTGAAGGCTATCATCATCAATGCGAAACGACATAACCGGTAGATTTGCATCCCGGAACATTCTTTCCGTATGTGATAAACGCCCATTAAACACCACCCTTTTTAATTCCCCCTCGCGGTTCCCCGACCCGTTGGATGCTCGAATCCGGCTACGGTGAAGAAAGTAGCCAGTTATCCCAAGCATTGATGCGACCAGAACGACGACCTGAGCGAAGTTCATAACTCCCGCCTCTGCCGGATTTCCCGTGAAACTTGTTTGAATCAATCCTGATAAGGATTTTTATCCTTCGGTATGCAAGATATAATCGGGAATCCATGACAGGCAAGGTAATTATAAGGTACCCACGATGCGTCGGGAATGGCCACGATAATGAAATCACGTCGGTAGAGAAAGGGAGCGGGGACGGATTATGGTGGTGGCGACGGCGGGAAGTTTATTTATTTCAGAATAAGTCTGTACTTTTTATCCACCACCTCCAAAATTACTTCTCTTAGGCCCAATTGCTTTTTTGATAGTTTTAATAACATCACGGCTTGACCATAAGATACGATATGAAGTATCGGTACTGGAACGACGGCCTCCTTTCATACTCTTCCAAAATAGGTCAGTTAAATTGCTATCCCCTTTTTCAGGAACATGGAAAAAATAATAACTAACGGGACCTTCAATATATATCGGATTATATCCAGAAGATTTTGGCCAGGTTTTACACACCTTTTCCCATGCTTCTGAAATACCACCTCCACCATATCCTCCTATTTGCCATTTCGGGTCTCCACGGGGTTTAAATACGATTAATTGCCCTACATGCTTGCCATGCAGCAACATGGGAACATACCATACATCCATCGGTTTTGCATAAGTCATTACCGGTGCATCGGCACTGATTTTCCGCACCGAATCGGCGGTTATTCTATAGACATGAATGGGGTCTCCTGCTTTCAGGTCGGATAATTTACTACCATTTTCTAACCCTAGGAAATAATCTATGAATCCCCATCCCGCACTATGTACCTTTCCACTCATCGCACTATCAATAAATTGATGAACTTCCACCGGAACCGTTTCTGCAATAGCAGGACTTACGATTAGAATCAATATCATCAATATTTTATTCATAGTAGCTTTATTTTGCTGTTTTTTTACCCATTTGTCATTTTATCAATAGCTTTTTCAGCATGATACCTCGCTTGCTCAGACCTTTTACAACTCCAACACTGATTAATTACAGACCAATCAAATCCATGACGCTTCAAGTATGTACGCACAGGCTGGGATGGGAAGTCGTTAAGGAATATTTGAAACGAGCCGGCTTCAATATTATCCACTATCCGGCATCCTTTGTATTTCGTCTCGGTCGTTTGCTCTGTAGGTTTGGTATTCTTGCCAGGTTTATCCGGTTTAACGCGAGCCAGAATATCGCCAAGATTCTTTAATGCTGTGGATTTGGTGGGGTTTTTATGATTCATAGATGATAAAAATAGGTCAAGATGCATGATGGAGCGTTTTTTTCTGAAAAAACATGAAATATCTGTCTCCTTGTCCCGTATTTTTGATGTGTGTATAGAGTGGAGTAGAAGGCACGACGCAAGAGTAGTATCAGTGTTGATTGAGTGTTTTACAGGTGATGTGAAGTGGTGGTCTTGCGTTGTGCCTTTTTAAATACGACCGAGTTTAATGCCAGACTCCTCATTGAAGTTTTATCGTCCAGAGTGGTAATTTCAATTATCTATTTATGTAACAATTGAATCATATCTTAAGTCTAAATATCATGAAGTAAACGTTGTTCTTGCTTCATCTATTTTAAATTACCTTAAGGAGATATTCATGTTACAAAGAAATGTTATTGTTCGCGATTTTCATGGCCTCCGTATGCGACCTGCTGCAAAAATCGTTAATGTATGCAAGAATATGGATAGTAAGGTTACAATCTCAAGGGGAAGTGAAATTGCTAATGGCAATTCAATTCTTGAACTTCTTCTACTTGATGCTGAACATGGATGTGAGTTACATATCGTTGCGGATGGAAATGAGGAAGAAATGGCGATGAGAAATGTAATCGGGCTTTTTTAAATGGCCACTACCTTCTTTTTTGATAGGGCAACGGTCAAATAAGGTGGGAATAGACTGTTAAATTTCAGTGGGTTAGACTCACAATCGCACCGGCATCTGCTATTTTAAACTTAGGATACGGTGGATTTAAAAGAAAAGAAAGATATTTTGAAAAAAAGAATGGTGAGGCATAGAAAAACCGCCGTTACCATCTACCCTCAGCTACCCCGTAGTACCCTCCATGCGCAAAAATTATATTTTTCTCCGTTATCGGATGTCCTCGTGACATCTACATCCTTTCATTTTTCAGAAGAGGTTTACTGTATGCCGACAGGTGTTGTTAAGTGGTTCAATGAGGGCAAAGGTTTCGGATTCATTTCACCGGACGACGGTTCCAAAGATGTCTTCGTCCATTTTTCCGCAATCCAGGCATCCGGGTTCAAAAAACTGGATGAAGGTCAGAAAGTGCAGTTCGAAACGGTTGATGGGCCGAAAGGCCCTAATGCACAGAACGTAACGCCGCTGTAATTTCTACAATTACACACACTAACGAGGCTTGTGATGATATCGCTGGCCTTTTTTTATCCCCCGCTATGGTTCTGAAAACTCACCACTCCGCATCGCTCTGATAGTTTTTATTAGTGGAATTCGGTTAGCGGCAATACTCCAAGAGATATTTGGGAACTGATAAAATAAAAATGGATAAAAAAGCCTCGTTCTCTTTAAGTTTCAAGGAGTTCGAGGCTTTTTACATGGTGAGCCAGGAAGGATTCGGACCTTCGACTCTCGCCTTAAAAGAGCGATACTCTACCGCTGAGTTACTGGCCCATCAATTCATCCGTACGGTCCGACCGCAAAAAGGCTTTTAAAAATAATAAAAAAGAGAGTTCAGCGGCAATGTTTCAAGCAAAAAAATACTCATCCCAATGAGCCGGGAACTGTCAGGAGCGCCTGCGCATCATCCGTCGGATCAGCCCGATATTCGGGGCCACGTAATCGGCGATCGAAATCAGGGTGAAAATCGCCGGGATGAGCATTACCCAGAAGGCGGGGTGGAACCCCCAGATCTTTTCAGGCATCCCGACGACATGATAGCGCTGGAGCGCCACCACCGCCAGTACGCCGAAGGTCCCGATTCCCTGAAGCACCGCCTTGGTCTTGCCGGACGCCCGCGCTGCAAGCACGAGCCCGCTCGATGCGCAGATGATGCGCAGGAGCTGGATAAGCGCATCACGGTAGAAAAACACCAGGTAGAGCCACCACGGAATGATGCGGGCTACCATGAAGGAGAGGAATATGGTTTGCCGCGCGAGGCTGTCGGCCACCGGATCGAACACCTTGCCGAAATCCGTAACCTCGTTCCGGGACCGCGCCAGACGGCCATCGACCATATCGCTGACTTCGACGAGCATTGCCAGAACGGCGCAAATCCATATCCACGCGGACGAATGGGCCGAGGAAAAACCGGTTATGAAAAACAAAGCAAATATCGGGGCAATAATGAGACGTAAAGCCGTTATCGCCGTGGCAATGTTCATCGAGCTGCTCCGATTCCGCAAAAAATCGTCGGTGCCTAGGTTTTCAAAATTAAAATATGCTCGTTTGAAAGGCGGCATCTTTCGGCGTCAAAGGCCAAAACGATGGTTTCCGCCGTTTCAGGGAAGCGCGTCCAATGAGGTTGATGGCGCCTCCGCCCCGGTCGCCCTCTTTCTCCACAGGTAATAGACCGCCGGATACACGAGGAGCTCCATGATGACCGAGGTGACGACGCCCCCCACCATGGGTGCGGCGATCCGCTTCATGACATCCGAGCCGGCGCCGTGGCTCCACATAATGGGAAGTAAACCGGTTACGATCACCGAGGCGGTCATGATTTTCGGTCGCACGCGCCTGACGGCTCCGTGGTCAATTGCCTCCCTGAGTCCGGCAATAGTCAAGGCGCCCTGTTTCCTGGCCGCTTCGAACGCTTGGTCTAGGTAGAGCAGCATCACCACCCCGGTCTCGGCGTCGAGACCTGCAAGCGCAATGATCCCCACCCATACGGCAAGGCTTATGTTGTAGCCAAGAATAAACAATATCCACACCGCGCCGACAAGCGAGAATGGCACCGCAAGCATAACGATAGCTGTTTTCGTCATCGACTTCGTATTCAGGAAAATAATAAGGAGAATAATCATGAGCGTCATGGGAATGACAACCATGAGCCTTCGCTGCATGCGCTGCATATACTCGAATTCGCCGCTCCAGATAATGCTGTAGCCGGTCGGAAGCCTTACCTGCTGCGAAACGGCCCTTTGCGCGTTCTTCACATAGGTGCCGATATCAATCCCCCGAATATCGACGAACACCCAGCCATTGGGCCTGCTGTCTTCACTGCGGATAACCATAGGACCTTTGTTGATTTCAAATGATGCGACCTGCCCCAAGGGAATCTGTTGGCCGCCCGGAGATGCTATCAGCACACGCTTAAGCGCGTCGATATTGTCGCGAAGCTCCCGTGCGTAGCGCAGGTTGACGGAATACCGTTCCAGTCCCTCGACCGTCGTCGTGATATCCATGCCGCCGATGGCCGACTGGATCACCGATTGAACATCGTTGACATTCAAGCCATAGCGCCCGGCTGCATCACGGTCGATCTTGACATCGATATAATTCCCCCCCACCGTCTTTTCGGCAAATGCCGACGCGGTATGCGGTACGCCTCGGACCATGGCTTCGACCTCTTTGCCGAGCATCTGCAAGGTATCGAGATTCGGGCCGGAGATCTTTATCCCTACCGGTGTTTTGATACCTGTCGAAAGCATATCGACGCGGGCCTTGATCGGCATGGTCCAGGCATTGGTGAGGCCGGGGAACTTTATCGCATCATCGAGCTTCTCAATGAGCTTTTCGGGCGTCATGCCTTTCGGCCACTCTTTCTCGGGCTTGAGCATGATCACAGTCTCAAACATATCGAGCCCCGCAGGATCGGTGGCGGTCTCGGCCCGACCGTCTTTTCCGAAAACGCGCTTTACCTCCGGAAAGGATCGGATGATTTTATCGGTCTGTTGGAGCAGTTCTTTCGCTTTGGTGATCGAGACGCCCGGCAACGTGGTCGGCATGTAGAGCAGGTCGCCTTCATAGAGCGGGGGCATGAATTCGGACCCTAGCCGGGTGAATGGAAGAACGGTAATGACTACGATCCCGACTGCTACCGCTATCACCGGCTTCGTATGCCGGAGCACCCATCGGACTACCGGACGATATATCGAAATGAGAAAACGGTTTATAGGATTGCTGTGCTCCGGTCTGATTTTGCCGCGCACAAAAAATCCCATGAGCACCGGTACAATGGTCACGGCAAGGATCGCGGCGGCGGCCATTGAATAGGTCTTTGTAAAAGCAAGAGGTTTAAAGAGTCTTCCTTCCTGTGCCCCGAGTGTAAAGATAGGAATGAAAGACACCGTTATGACCACGAGCGACCAGAAGAGCGGCGGCCCGACCTCCTTTGATGCCAGAAGGATGATCTGCCAGTGCGGAAGCCGCTCTTGTGGCGGCTTCGTGTTCTCCGCCTCGATATGTTTGTGTGCATTTTCTATCATGATGATCGCCGCATCCACCATTGCGCCGATGGCGATGGCGATGCCGCCGAGCGACATGATATTCGCATTTATCCCCTGCCGATGCATGACAATAAATGACATAAATATTGCAGTCGGAAGAGTAAAAACGGCAACCAGGGCACTCTGAGGGTGGAAAAGGAAGATCATGCAGACGAGGGCAACAATCAAAATTTCTTCGATCAGTTTATGGGTGAGATTATCGACGGCCCGGTCGATAAGCGCCGACCGGTCGTATACCGGCACGATCTTTACATCAGGCGGAAGCCCGGCTTTCAAGACTTCCAGCTTTTTCTCCACATTTTTAATAACGTCGCGAGCGTTTTCACCGTATCGCATGACGATAACGCCCCCGGCGACTTCTCCCTGGCCATCAAGCTCTGCCAGCCCTCGCCGCATTTCCGGTCCGATGGCGATATCGGCGATATCGCCGATACGGACGGCTGTTCCGGTCCGCACATCGGTTTTGATTGGTATCATTTTGATATCGTCGATGGATTTGATGTAGCCGAGTCCCCGGATCATGAACTCCATCTCGCTCATTTCGATGACTTCGCCGCCTACATCTGCATTGCCGTTCTTGATCGCCCTTTCCACATCACCGGCGGAAATGTTATAAGCCTGCAGCTTCGCGGGATCCACGGTCACTTGGTACTGCTTCACATAGCCGCCGATGCTCGCGACCTCGGCGACGCCCTCAACCGCCGACAGGCCGTATTTGAGGTACCAGTCCTGGTACGACCGGAGCTCCTGCAGCGAATGTTTATCTGATGTCAATGCATATTCGAACACCCATCCCACCCCGGTGGCGTCGGGACCGAGCGTGGGAAGTACGCCGGGCGGCAGCCGTTTCTGCGCGTAATTGAGGTATTCGAGCACCCGGCTTCGCGCCCAGTAGATGTCGGTGCCGTCCCTGAAGATGATATACACAAGCGAGTAGCCGAAGAACGAATAGCCGCGAACGACCTTTGCACCCGGTACCGAAAGGAGCGATGTCGTCAGAGGATAGGTCACCTGGTCCTCGACAATTCGCGGGGACTGCCCCTTATCCTCGGTGTAAACGATTACCTGCACATCGCTCAGATCGGGAATCGCATCGATTGGAGTCGAAAAAAGAGAGTAAATCCCGCCGCCGATTGCAAAAATCGTGAGCATGATCACAAGGATTTTATTTTTGATCGACAATTCGATGATTTTTTCTAGCATACCATTGTCCCTGTTGGAGGCGGGCGATCTGGTCATCGCCGCGCAATTCATTTTTCCCCGGGCATTTCCATTCCGCCCATCTCCCCGACCGCCTCCTTTAAATTCGACTCGGCATCGATAAGAAATTGCGATGAGGTAACGATAATCTGCCCTTCTTCAAGTCCGGAAAGTATCTGTGTGTAGCCTTCGGCGCTCACCCCGAGCCGGACTTCCTGCGGCTTGAAACGACCTTGCCCAAGCGCGATGATGACCACGTCCCGTTTCCCGGTATGCAGGATTGCCTGCCGTGAAACCGACAGAGCCCTGAGGGCGCAAGGTGAGGATATTATTACCGTCGCGAACATCCCCGGTTTCAGGAGATCATCGGCGGTATTACGGATGCCGACGCGCACCGTTGCGGTCTTTGTCGTTGTGTCAAGAATAGGCGAAATAAATTCGACCTTGCTGGAAAATATTTTTCCCGTCACCGAAGACACCTCGATCTTGGCGCCAAGGCCGGGTTTAATAAAAGGAACATCTTCCTGATACACATTGGCCATTGCCCACACGGTTGAAATATCGGCGATTCTGTAGAGCTCCACGCCCGGCATCACGTTCTGGCCGGCCGTCACCGATTTTTCAAGCACCACGCCGCTTACCGGCGAATATATGGTCATGGATTTCCCAACGGTATCGCTCTTCGCGATTGCATCGATCTCCTCCTCCGGGATGTCCCAGTTCTGGAGCCGGCGCTTGCTGCTTTCGACCAGTTCGAGAGCGCCCTGTCCCGCCTCCGATGCTCCCCCCGGCAGTCTATGCAGATACCGCAAGGCTTGAAGATATTCCTGTTCGGTACTGACGAGATCGGGACTGTAAATAGTCAATAACGGCTGTCCCCTTTTCACCCGCTGGCCCGTATAATCGATATACAGACTCTCGACCCATCCCATGACCTTGGTATTGACGTTACTGATCGCGGTCTCGTCCGGTTCGATGGTTGCCGAAACCCGTATCTTCTTTGTAAGATCCCGGACCGTCACGAGCTCGGTGGTGACGCCGATGTTCTGCACGACCGTGGGATCGATCTTTACCGCGCCGGCTTCTCCGCCGGTGGGTTCACGGAGTCCTGACAAAGCGGCGTTTTCATCTACCGGCACAAGCGTCATGCCGCAGATAGGGCAGGTACCGAGCTTATCCGAGAGGTACTGGGGATGCATAGGGCAATGGTAGATTATTTTTTTACCGTTTGCAGCGGCGACCATTCCCTCCTTATGTTGGGCATGCCGAATGATCCCCATACCTGTCACGCCGGCGATAAATGCACATGCAACCAGCAAAACCATCCAAATTCCACGTCCCTTTCTCATTGGTGTTCCTCCTGATGACTGAGGCGTGAAGCCTGAAGCCTGATTTCGTCGATGGGCAACCCCACCGCCTTTTCTAGTTCCGCCTCACCTGTAAGCATATTCATGACCGCCATATGATAGTCCTGCTCGGAAGAACGGACAATATGGTGGGCATCGATGAGGCTCAGGAAATCAATCTTTCCGGTACGGTAAGCATCGGTAGTCGATTGCAGCGTCTGGCGGGCCTGTGGAATGACCGTGGTGATGTAAAGCCGTATTCTCTCCTGGGAGCTTGCAACCTTTGCCAGCGCAGTCTGCACTTGCGAGAGCACCATATTTTTCATGTTTTCATACTCCCTCTGCGAGGCTTGCTCGTTCGCCGCGGCGCGCACCGCCGCTGCGGAATACTTTCCGTACGACCATGGCGCGATGGGAACCGTCAATCCGATCATGAGCGCCCAATCGTCCGGTATGCCGCTCATCTGTTTGTAGGTCCCGCGGACCATGAAATCGGGGAGGAACTCCCTCCGGGCGGCGATAAGTTCGTTCTTCTGCATGCTGATGGCAGAGCGCAGGGAGGCGAATTCCGGCCTGTTAGCCTCGGCAAGCCGCGCCGCCGTATTCGGGTCATAATTCACCAGTAACGGCTGGATTGTCGGAAGAGGAGGGACGCTCCGGCTCGGCTCCGTATTGCACAAGGCATTGATCATCGCCTCGACGGATTTTCTATCCTGCAACAAAATCAGTTCATCGCTTGAAAACGTCGAAAGCTCGGTCTGGCCCCGCAGAATATCCGACTGCCTGCCCATCCCCACCTCATACTGTGTACGGGCGATCTCGATGAAGCCTTTCATGATAGTCCTGTTATCAGCGATAATCTCCAGCCTGCGGTCGATAAAGTAAAGTTCGAAGAAAGCCGATTTGACATCGCGGACCAGGCTCTGCTCCAACGACTGCTTGTCGCGGCTGAGCATCTCCTCGCGGCTGGTCTCCACCGTCGCCGACAAGGAGAGTTTGCCCGGAAACGGCACCATCTGCTGAATCGAATAGTCGATCTCCTGGTAGTTCCTGAGAGGGTCGGGAAAGGAAGCAAGGGGAGTCTGGTACGACTCCACGGCTACCAGGGGCGGATCGAGGCTCTTCTGATAGTCGATCGAGGCCTTCGCCGCATCCACCCGGTTCCCCGCGGCCTTGATCTGCGGATTGTCGGCGCAGACCTCGTTTACAATCGCGTTGAGCCGGGCGGTAAATATCACCATAGTGGAATCGGAAGGGGAAGCGGTTTGCGCCTGCGCCCATGTGAAAAGAAATGCGCCGAGACATGGAACTATCACAGTCCCCCGATTCCGGCCATTCATGAGAACCGATACCATTGACGACCTGAGCTTTTCATCATTACCCATACAATCTCCTTAATCCCGACCCTCAACGTAAAGCCCGCAGTACATGGCAGTTTTCCCGGTTACATCTTCATGGAACCCATGCCGGACCCCTTCGCATCGGAACCATTGTCCGGTGATGGTGAGACGTGTTTCACCTTGCTCGAGTCGATAATTTCAACCGACTGCCCCGACTTCCGGAGCTTTTCGATATACTTTGCGGGATCTTTCTTCACCTGGTCAATGCACCCGGCGCAGCATACATAGATGCGTTTGCCCTGGTAGTCGACGTAGAGATTTTTGTCGATGGGACTTCCCAGCACCGGGCAAGTCGATTGCGGCTTGAGATCTGCCGCATGTGCCGCCGTCTTCGGTTGTTTGACCTTTGGGGCTCTTTTCGGCGGCACCCGCACGGTCGAGTCATGCCTCGGTGACAGAGTGTCGCCTTTTTGAGGAGTGCCGGTTGAGGGCGCCTGCGCGAAGGCGAAGGAAGCGGCGACCAGGATGGGAAGAACGGTTCGAATAAGCGGTGATACCATACCAAACCTCCATTGTGCAATAAGTTTTTACGAACTGCTATCGTTTATTCATTTTATGGAAAATGACCGAGACGATATAGATACTAAAGATCCAGCAAATATCATACCAGCTCGCATACCGCAATTAGAAACGACTAATTGTGCATAAGAAGCCGGGACATTCTCGGTACTTGTCAAATGCGAAGAGGGGGGTACGCCTGGAAGAGCGCGGTCGGCGGGGAAGCGAAGACGTTGAACAGGCGGGTTTGCATGTCCGGAACGTCGGCCCACAGCATGAAGGTGACGACGGCCGGTACGGGAAGCAACGAACTGATCAGGCTGCCCTCCACCACTCCCGTGATCTCCTGCCCCGGCATGCCAGAGGCAGCCGAGCAGAAGGGATTCGTGCATGTTCCATACGGATTCTTTGCGTGGGAAGAAGCGCCCTGTTTCTTGTGCATGCCCTTATTGCAGCAACAACAGGGCATTCCGGAACAGCAGCACCTGTGCGGTGAATCCGCGGTGATTACCGCCGCGCCCCGCGTACAGGACTGGATGGCACTTAGCGCAGGTTGCGACCCGGCCAGAAGGAAAATGATCAGAAATTTCATTGCTTTCATAATCGATAGCCTGGATGGATAAAGATAACATACTCCCCCTTCTTCCACGCAATATACGATACGCGTTGTCGTGGATAATTATTGCGATCCCGGGGTGAAGGCGTGCCGGGGAGTGCGCCCGTCGCCATTCCGAGTCACCTATAAATTTTGATTGCAGGTAAGCCGTATATATCAAGAGAAGGAAAGGGTGTTTCTGCTTATTCGGAGGCCGCTGAATTACGACGAAGGTGATACTGTATGATCTCGAAAAAAATAACCGTCATGAATGAGCATGGCCTCCACGCGCGAGTCGCCACACGGGTTGCGCAAATAAGCAGGAACCTTGATTCCCTGGTAACGGTAGGAAAAGGGAATAGCCGGGCACGGGGAACTTCGATCATCGAGCTTATGGTTCTTGGTGCGATAGAAGGCAGCGAAGTTGAACTGATTGTCGATGGAGGAGATGAGGTACGGAATTTAGAGGCTATCGAGGAGATCTTTTCCGAAACGTTTGTCGTTTAGAAGATACCCTCCGACCACTGCCCAGCGGCAGAGGGGTACGCTCATGGAGGGGCGTCTGAATTATTCCTTATTTTTCCGAACCTTCAGTATTTTCCCGGCTTCCCTTAATTGCCGCGCAACGCTCTTCTGCCCGGTCCCGCCGAGAATATCGCGGTGCCGGATCGCTTTCTTCCAGGAGAGGATTTTCTTGACATCCTCCCCGAAGAGGGGGGAAAAGGTTTTGAAATCGTCGAGAGGCAAGTCGGCGAAGGTCGTCTTTTTTTCAACGCAATGGGCGACGAGGGCGCCAACGACCCTATGCGCTTGGCGGAAGGGAAGCCCGTGCACGACAAGGTAGTCGGCGAGGTCGGTGGCAAGAAGCAGCGGGTCGAGCCGTTTTTTTATGGCTTCGACATCGACCGTAAGCGTAGCAAGCACCCGGGTGAATACCTCGACGACCATTGTAATCTGTTGCAGCGAGTCGAAAAGCGGTTCCTTATCTTCCTGCAAGTCTTTATAGTAGGCTAGCCCGACCCCCTTGAGGGTCGTTGCGAGACGCATATAGTTGCCGATGAAGCGGCCGCTCTTGCCGCGGATGAGTTCGAGCGAGTCCGGATTCTTCTTCTGCGGCATCATGCTGGATCCGCTCGACCAAGCGTCGTCGAGCTCGATGAAGGAGAATTCGCGCGAAGACCAGATGATGAGGTCTTCCGCCTGCCGACTGAGCGAGATGCCGACCGAGGCGATTGCCGAAAGGGTTTCGAGCAGGTAGTCACGCGAGGCAACGCCGTCTATGCTGTTTTCGGTCGCCTTCGAAAAGCCGAGCTCCTCGGCGAGCTTCTGCCGGTCAATCGCAAAACCACTTCCGGCGACTGCCCCGGAGCCCAGGGGCAGGTGTCGCAGTTTTCGAGTGCGTTAGAGAGACGCTTTTTCTCCCGCTCAATGACAAAAAAGAACGAAAGCCAGTAGTGCGCAAGCAGTACGGGTTGGGCCTGCTGCAGGTGGGTATAGGCCGGGACTACGATACGCGGTCATCGCTTTCTGCGCGTGCTGACAATTGCCTCTTGCAGATGCGATAAGCGAAGCGATGACGCTAGGCAGTGCTTGCCGGACATAAAGCCGTACGTCGGTCGCTACCTGATCGTTCCGCGAGCGACCGGTATGGAGCTTTGCGCCCGCATCGCCGATGCGCTCGGTGAGAAGCCGCTCGATGGCCATGTGGATGTCCTCGTCTGTTGGGTCAAATACGAGCCTGCCCTTTTTATAGTCGGCGACTATGCCACGTAAGTCCCACTATAATAGTCGAGCGTTCTTTTTCGTTCAGAACCCCTGCGCAAGCAAGCGCATCGGCCCAGGCGATCGACCCCTCGATATCCTCCTCGATAAGCGCCTTATCGAAGGAAAGGGAGTTGTTGAATACCTCCATCAGGCGGTCGGTCGGCTTTTTGAAACGTCCGTCCCACATTTTCATAACGAGATTCCTTTGACCCTCATTTGCAGGGTGGTTCTGCCGTTCCACTCATTCTCGTCAAGCGTAAAGGCAAGCGAGAGCGCGGGAGCGGCCTTGATTTCGTCGAGCCGGTCCCCGAAGTTGAAGGCGATGGCGTCCATGGCGAGCGCGCCCGAGGACACGGTCATCTTGATATGCTTGTTTCCCGACCCCACGATGCGGGGGGCATTGCGGTGGCGCAGGCCGCGGCAGAGAAGCACTGGTTGCATGTTGCCCGGTCCGAACGGCTCCATGGCCTTGATGCAGGAGAATAGTTCGGGCGTGATGGCCGATAAGGGGAGTTCCGCATCGGCGCAGATCGACGGGTACAGGCTCTCGGGCGACACCCGTTTCGCAACGACCGCGTTGAACCGCTCGCGGAAAGCGCCTATCAGGCCGCTATTACAACTCATGCCGGCAGCGGCGGAATGGCCGCCGAAGTCGTCGAGCAGGTCGGCGCATTCGGCCAGCGCATCGAGGAGGTGCACTCCCGGGATGCTGCGGCCTGAACCGCGTGCCGATCCATCGGGCGCTATCGCGAAGAGAATGGCGGGCCGGTGAAATTTTTCCACGAGCTTCGAAGCCACGATGCCGATCACGCCGGGGTGCCAGGAGGCGTTTCCCGCGACGATCGCGACATCGCGGTCGTCGTCGCAGTGCTCGGCCACCCAGGCTTCGGCCTGGTCCCACACGGTGCTGTCGATGGAGCGGCGTTCATAATTGGCATTACGTAACTCATACGCGGCCGCGGCTGCGGCCTCCGCGTTTCCGGTGAGGAGGAGTTCCACGGCACGGCGCGGATCGCCGATCCTGCCGGCGGCATTGATGCTCGGGGCCAGCTGGAACACGGCTTCGCTCGTGGAGAACCTCTTTCCGGTCAGACCCTGCAACTCGATGAGCGCGGCAAGACCAATATTGCCGGTGGCGCGCATGCGCTCGAAGCCGAATCGGGCGATGATGCGGTTTTCGCCCACGAGCGGAACGATGTCCGCGGCGGTGCCGAGCGCGGCGAGGTCAAGAAAAGGCTCCCAGAATGCCTTCCCGAGGCCGAATGCCTGCCCGAGCGCCTGGCAGAGCTTGAACACCACGCCAACGCCCGCGAGGTCCCGGTCAGGGTAGCCGCATGAGTCAACCTTCGGGTTGAGGAGGGCGATTGCGGCGGGCAGGGTTTCCTTTGGCTCGTGGTGATCGGTCACGATGACGTCGAGCCCCAACTCACGGGCCAGGGCGACCTCACTCATGGCCGTAATGCCGCAATCGACGGTGATCATGAGCGCAGCGCCGGATTCGGCGATCTGCCGCACCCCCCCCGCCGAGACGCCGTACCCTTCGGTCAGGCGATAGGGAAGGTGGTAGTCGCATGCCGCGCCGAGCTGCCGCAGGCTGCTTGTCAGCATTGCGGTTCCGGTGATTCCATCGACGTCGTAGTCGCCGTAGACCGATATTTTTTCGCACCTTTCAATCGCACACCGGATGCGGGCCACTGCCTTTTCCATACCTGTGAACCGGAAGGGGTCGAGAAAGTCGTCGATCGAGGGCCGGAAGAATTTCCGGCAGGTTTCGGCATCGGTCAGGTTGCGCGCGACAAGGATACGCGCGGCGGCGGGCGGAATGCGAAGTCCTGCGGCGAGATCCGCAACCGCCGCTTCGTCGACTTTGCGGACGGTGATCCGTTCGCGTGCGGCGGTAAACGTGCTCATGTAACCTTCGCTCCGTCGGGCGCGGGTTTCTCCGGGGCGAGCAGGACGGGCTTCCCATCCGGACCGGTTGCGGCCAGAAGCATGCCTTCTGACTTGTGGCCCATGAGACTCGCGGGATTCAGGTTGATAATCGCGATTGCCTGTTTCCCGATGAGTTCTTCCGGGGTATACGATTCGGCAATGCCGGCAAGGATCTGCCGCTTTTCGTCGCCGAGATCGACCTGCAGCCTGATGAGTTTTTTCGATTTTTCGACCTTTTCAGCTGCGAGAATTCCGACAACGCGCAGCTCGACCTTCCGGAAGGCGTCGATGTCGATGGGTTCCCGCACCGGTGGTTTCGTTTCCTTGCCCGCTTCAATGGGCGCGAAAAGCGGCGACAGGTCCTCTTCGGTAAGAGGGATCACGAGCTTTCCGGTTTCGCCGAGCGGCCTGTTGGAAAGCGAGAAGGCGTGGTCGCTCCACGCAAGCGGACCGTCGAGGCCGAGTTGTTGTTCGAGGTTCGCGACCATCATCGGCATGATCGGCTTCAGGAACACGGCCATGGCTTTGATCAGGTTGACGCAGGTCACCATGACCGCGCCCGCGGCCGCCCGGTCGTTCTTGACAAGCTCCCAGGGCTTGTTGTCCTGGTAGTACTTGTTGCCCAGGTTACCGAGCTCATGCACCCGTTCGACAACCGATTTATATTCTGCATTCTCATAGAATCGCTTGATATCGGCTGCTGCAAACCGCACCTTTGCAGCGATATGATCGTCCCACGGCGCATCCGGGATGCGCTTATCGAAATACCGGTCGCAGAACACGAAGGTCCGATGGTGCAGGTTGCCGAAGTTGTTCGCGAGCGTCGTGTTGACGCGCGCTATGAACTCGGGTCCGTTGAAATCGACATCGGCCGCGGTCCCCCCGAGCTTGGCCGAAAAGAAATATCGCAGGAGCTCCGGCGCCTGCGGATGCTTGATTTTTGCAAGAAAGTCCTTCGCGAGAATGAACGTTCCCCGCGATTTAGACATCTTTTCGCCCCCGACGTTCAGGAATCCGTGTACGAATATCGTCGTGGGCAGTTTGAACCCGGAATTCTCCAGCAAAACCGGCCAGAACAGGGTATGAAAGTAAACGATGTCCTTGCCGATGAAGTGCACGACGCGCGCGTCGCTCTCACGGGACCAGAACTCCTCCACGCGGCGGCCGTGGTCCCTGCACCAGCGGTCGGTTGATGAAAGGTACCCTATCGGCGCGTCGAGCCACACGTAGAAATATTTGTCGGGAGTGCCCGGAATCCTGAAGCCGAAATACGGCCCGTCGCGCGAGATGCACCACTCCCGCAACCCGTCGTCGATCCACGACTGCACGAAGTTGCGCATGTCGTCCTGGAGCAGGCCCGGCCGTGCGATGAAACCGCGCAGGAACTGTTCGCATTTTTCAAGCCGCACGTACAGGTGTTTCGACTGTTTCATGACCGGGGGTCGCTTGCAGATCATGCAGTGCGGTTCTCCCAAATCGGTCGGCTGGTAGGTGGTGCCGCACGATTCGCATACGTCGCCGTACTGGTCGGCCGCGCGGCATTTGGGACAGGTGCCGATGATGAACCGGTCGGGCAGGAACCGCCGGTCGTGTTCGCAGTAGAACTGGTCGATTTCCCGCTCGACAATGAGTCCGTTCGCTTTCAGGTTTTCGTAGATACGCTCGGCGTAGAGCCGGTTTTCCTCGGAATTGGTCGAGGAGAAGATGTCGAAGCCGATGTTGAACCCGGCGTAGTCGCGGATATGGTCGGCCATGACCTCGGCCACGAGGGCCTCGGGCGAGATGCCGCGCCGCAGGGCGGAAAGTTCGATCGGCGTGCCGTGCGTATCGTCGGCCGCGACATATACCGCCTCGTTGCCGGACAATTTCTGGTATCTTACGTATATATCGGTCTGCACCGCTTCGAGCAGGTGGCCCAGATGGATGTCGCCATTGGCATAAGGAAGCGCCATGGTGACCAGAAACTTCCGCGGGATTCCTCCGGTCAGCTCATGCGGCATGTTCGACCGTCCCTTTCCTGATCTCCTCTGACGTCAACCACTGCTGCGTACCGTCTTCGAACCGCACCAGTCCTTTCTCTGTGAAAATATTAATGACGTTGAGCGTTCCACGTTTCCCGTCGAGCATGATGGTCGAGCCGATCTCGGGAAAAGCCTTGAACAGCTCCCTATAGAGGTCGTCCTCGTAGCGCAGGCAGCAGAGGAGGCGGCCGCAGTTTCCCGAGATTTTCACCGGATTGAGCGCAAGCTGCTGGTCCTTTGCCATCTGCGTGGTGATCTGCTCGAACTCGTCCAAAAAGGCACTGCAGCACTGCTTGCGGCCGCAGATGCCCAGCCCGCTGATCCGCTTCGCCTCGTCGCGAACGCCGATCTGCCGCAGTTCGATACGGGTCCGGTAGACCGAGGCGAGGTCCTTGACAAGTTCGCGGAAATCGATGCGCTGTGCGGCGGTAAAGTAGAAGGTGATCTTGCTGCCGTCGAACTGCATCTCCACGTCCACGAGCTTCATATCGAGCCGGTAGTCCCGGATTTTCTCCTTGCAGACCTTGAAGGCGCTTTTCTCCTTTTCCTTGTTCCGCGCGAGCGTTTCAAGGTCGCCGGGCACCGCCTTGCGGATGATGCTCCTCGTCTCCCCCTTGCCGCGCTTGAGACGCACGAGCGGACCGATGGTGGACGCCGCGCCCATGTCCTGGCCGCGCTCGGCTTCCACAATCACATACTCGCCTTCTTTTATATCAAGTTCGTTCCGGTCGCGATAGATGGCGCGACGCTCGCCCTTGAAAAGGACTTCGACGATTTTACTGTTTTTCGCCACGAAAAACCTCCACGAGCGCGATGGCGCAGTTGGTCAGCACAAGCAGAATGTTGGCGTACCCGCGCACCGCGGCGACCGATCGCTCACATATATCAAGAACGGCCTCGGCCCCGGCGGGCGAAAGCATCATTGTTGCACGCCACGACTGCCCGTTTAAAAATACGTTCTCTATGCGGGGCAGTTCATGGAGGAATGCACCGCGGACCAGTTCCACGATCGCGCCGAAAAGTTTTACGTGGCGGTCGGAATCCTCCCAGCCGAGCATCCCATCGATGCACCGCGCTATCGCCGGCCAGTCGCCGCCGGCGCAGAGATCGAGGAATGCGGCAGCATCCGCATGCGCTGCGGCGAGCCGGTGTTCGAAGATCTCCAGCGATTTGCCGAGCGATCCGGTATCGAAAACGCTTCGGTCCGCGTCGGCCGCCCCTCCACCGAAACGGCGGCCCAGCTCGGCGCTGATCTCATCGGGTGAAAACCAGGCGAACCGGAGTATCTGACAACGGGAAACGATGGTCGGCAGCACCTCGCTCACGCGGTCGGTCAGGAGCAGGAGCACGGTGCCGGCGGGCGGCTCTTCGAGAAGCTTCAGCATACTGTTTGCCGACTCCTTGTTGAGCAGGTCCACGCCGTCGAGGATGGCCACATTCATGCCGGCTCCGTGCGTTCCCCCCTGTATCGCATGATTTACTTCTCGGATCCAGTCCACCGGAATGGAGGGCTGCGTCTTCGCGTGGCCGGAGGCGGGCGGCGCATATGGTTTGCCGATCCTTTCCTTTGCACGCTTCGCCACCTCCTTCCAGCCCTCTTCCGACAAGTCGCCGTCGCTCTTGTGCTCCTTCCCGAGCAGCACCGGCATGATGATATGAAAATCCGGGTGCGCATAGTCGAGCACCTTTTTGCAGGCCTGGCATTTCAGGCAGGGCCGCCCGGCCGGGCTCACGCAGAGGAGGCTGAGCGCGACATCGAGCGCGGCGGCGAATTTTCCGCTCCCCGCATCACCGGAAAAAAGATAGGCATGGCCAAGGGAATTGTTGGCAATCGCAGCTTCGAGAACCTCTTTGATATGGGTCTGACCGGCGCAGTGCGGCCACGCGAGGGGGGACATTAACATAAAATACATCAAAAGCTTGGGAGAATTATCCGGCGATCACCGTGCGGAGAGCCAGGTCAGGGGATCGAGTGAGTCGGTCGATTTCCGGATTTCAAAGTGTACCTGCAGGCCGCCTTCGACACTGTCGTCGCCTGCCCTGCCGACATCGCTCCCGGCATCCAGCCTCTGGCCGGTCGAAACGGCGATCCGGTCGAGGTTCGCATAGATGGTAAGATAACCTCCTCCATGATCGACAATCACCAGCTTCCCCATGACCGCGCATGTAACCGGTATAGAGCACCTCACCAACGGCGACGCACTTCACCGACCGGCCGGGTGACGCCTCGATATCGATGCCGTTATTGGTAATGACGGTTTTATAGACGGGATGGACAACCTTGCCGAAGCGGCCGACGACCTTGCCGTCGATGGGCCATGGCAGGTCGCCTTTCAGCTTTTCAAAAGCCATGGCCGGCAGTCCGGGCTGCGGACGCCCCTTCTGAGCAACGAGCTTGCGTTTCTGTTCGAGGGCCCTGATCACCTCGTCCAGTTTTTTCCGGGCGCTCTCAAGCTCGGCGATCTTGGCCATGTAGGCATTTTCCTTTGAGCGGATCTCCTTGACTATCGCGCGACGCTCGGTTACTTCCCGCAGGAGTTCGTTGTTTTCACCGGTTTTTTCGACTAAAAGCGCAGCGAGCTCGGCACGGCTGGTCTCCATCACGCCTTTCTGCAGGTTGAAAAGGCGTTGCTCGCGATCGATCTTTTCGGCGAGAGCGCGGTCGTAAGCATGCACCGCCTCCAGATAACGGGCGCGCTGGATTGCCTCGGCCGGGCTTCGCGCCATGAAGAAAATCATGAGCGACGATTCGCGGGGCGCCATGTATGCCCGGCGAAGCCGCTGTCCCATGAGCCGCTTGCGTTCGGCAAGCCGAACCCCGGCCTGCTCCAGGGAGTCCTTGAGGGGTTCAATGGCCGTTCCGGCGGAATCGATCCTGCGCGTAAGTAGAAGCAGATAGCGCCGTGAAGCAACGATATTCGTCTCCAGATATTCCAGACGGTCGAGGGAGCTGCCCTCCGCCTTTTCCAGCTCGCGGATCTTCCTCTGCCGGAAGTCGATTTCAGCGCGGATGGAGTCCAGGGCGTCGCTCTTCTTCTTTATCTCCTTTTCATATAGAGAGGGGATGCGCTCCACCCTGCCCGCATTATCAGCGGCCAAGGCCAGCGAAATAAAGGTCAGCGCGACTATGCCGGAAAGCGGCGAGCGGCGAAAATGCTTCCAATCCAACCGAATACCACCCCGAGTAGAAGAAAGAGAGCCGGGAGAAGGGGCGGCCCCCAGAGTATCGGAATCTGGCGCAGCGAGGGTTCATAGTGGAAGAAAGCCTTGATAAGGCAGAACCCGCCCTCTCCCACGATGCCGCCGGCAAGCCCATGCAGCATCCCCTCGATGATGAAGGGCATGGCGATGGAAAACCGCATTGCACCCACGAGACGCATCGCCCGGATGTCGATCGCACGGTTCACGGCGGTCAGTTGCACCGCATTGGCAATGGTGGTGATCATGGCGAAGAAAAGCAATGAGGCCAACGCAATCACGCCGATTAAAAAGTATCGGCGGCAGCGCGTTAAAAAGTTCAGCCACTCTCCGGCGTACACGACCGACTCGATGCCGCCCAGGGTCATGATTTCATTCTGAAGCGCCGCCGCCTTTGCGCCCGGCGTTTCGTAGCCCGGTTTAAGGGAAATTTCGAACGAGACCGGTAGTGGATTTCCGTCGACTGCGCTCAGCATCTCCTTGCCGTACATGGCGGAGAAGCGATCCCATGCCGCCTCCTTGGTAATGAGGGTCGCACGGGCGACCTGAGGCAGGCTTCGGATGGCGGTTTCGAGACCTTTAAGCGCCCCGGAATCGGCGGAGGTCGCGTCGGATACATAGACCACCATCTGCGCCCGCTCTTCGGCGGTTTCAAGGAATTTTTTTACATTATACATTCCCGCGGTGATCACGCTGGCAAGCAGGAGCATGGCGGCAATGGTGGCGAGCGAGGCGAACGTGGCTGCGGTCGGTCGGATGAAACCCGCAGCACCCTCACGGAAATAAAAGCGAAATGAGGTCATGGTAATGATGAATCAGTCACACAGGGATGTAATTGATGCGATCAGGATTATGAAAATACACTTTGATCCGGGCGAAGCAAAAAGAGAGAATGAAGAGAAATAAATTGCGGGATTTTAAGGCATACAACATGGCGAATTCCCCTGTTCTTCGAAAAAAAATTATAGTATTCAGTTTTGTTATTTATTTTCAGTCCTGGTCAAGGCGCCGAATCTCATTTGATTGGTCAGGAAAAAGAAAATGCGATCATGTTTCTGTCGTAGTATTCGACGATCCGAAGAATATGTGGACACTTTTTGTTGGTTACCGTACCCGTGAATCGGACCAATCGATCCGAACGAACCGGGCTTCTTGCCGGGACATCCAAGCTGGCGAGGACTTCGTACAAGGCATTTTCCTTCAACCGAGTAACAAAAAACGCACCCATCGTGCAGAAAGAATTGAACAGGGTGAAATCGGTATATGCTTTGTCGAAAACGGTGATGCTTCCCGGCGAATAGGGAAATTGCCGAGATTCACCTGCGGATTTCCTCCCCGCCGATCCTGTGCCCCTGCTTCTACGGCATCGACATGCCGACCAAGGAGGAGCTTATCGCCTCGTCGAAAGAGCGTCGAGGATATCCGGGCCTACCTCGGCGTGGACTCCCTCGCCTACCTCTCGATCAATTCCATGCTCTCGGTGCTCAAACCGGAAGAGCGCGAAAACTTCTGCACCGCCTGTTTTACGGGGAAGTATTTCACCGAGCCTGGCAACTGATGCTAACCGGCTTAAAAATATGAGGCTTAAGAGAGGATGGTTCCTCCTCCTTTCGGTCTTCTCGCCCGCGTTTAATGAAATTACCGGAATTATCGGGAAACTACCGGATCCTTTCCGCCAAAAAGCGGCTTAAAAACACGCAGGACCGACCCGGATTTATCGCCTTTTTGTCAAGAAAGCGGCCCGGTTTTCAGCCCGGGAAAAAGGGTCTTTTTCTTGACGAAATGGGACGCTTTTGGGGCCCTCGGGAAAGTACCAGAAGTACCAGAAAATGACCAGAAATAGGAGCGGTTTGGTATGATTTTATCGTAAAATCGCATCAGAAATGCATTATAAATGTATCATAAATATATCATTAAATGGTGTTTGAAGAGCCTTTTATGGCCGTTAGAACGGGGTTTAAACGGGCGAAAAACAACCTTGATCCTGCGGAAGCTTTGAGCGATTTGCTGGAGCCGGGAGTCAGGAGGAGGAAAAAGATAAGACTTTTTTCTACGCATGATTATTATTATAAGGGATGACCAACGGGCAGGGTGGGGCGGAGGTCGAAGAACCGCTTCGGGGAATTTTAACCGAAGGAATTAAAATCCCAAATCAGATCACCTTAGCGTAAAGGAGAGTGGATCATGAAAAAAGTACTGATGATGTTGATGCTGGGCGTAGGGGTAAGTGCGGTATTGGCGGAGAAGGTGCCGGTGGAGGTGCAGCAATTAATCGATAGTTCGATGAGTGGAAAACACCCTTTTATGGTTCATTTTAATATGAATGTTCCGCATGCAGCATACAAGCTATCCGATTTAAAAGCCGGAGAACCGATTCATTTTTATTGGTTTTTCCCGGACTCAGTTAAAAAGCTGGGCACGAATGCGCCGGTTAGTTCAATAATAAAGCCATTGGATGAATGGGGAGTTCCCTTGCTTTTGAATGGCAAGCCTAAAATTTTGCTTGAGATAAGTAAATCGCGAACAAATCCAATATGGCATATAATGGGCTATGGTCAAGGCCAAATTGCAAAAAGATGTGATAGGGTACGCCAACTATGGCCCGAATCAGCAGGGTATCACCCAGTTTTTATCGGAATGATTACCGGTTTTTGCTATTTCTATATACCTGAAAAAGGAGATAAAAATATAACGTATTTAAGCCCTTATCGTCGCAGAACCAGCGATAAAGGCAATATTGACACATCATTTACATCCTTAGACTCAAGCTATATTGTAATGAAGGAAATAAATTTTGATTTTCCGGTACACTTTTTTGAAGGAGGCCGGTAAATATGAAATACGCTAAAATCCTTTTATTGCTCCTGATAAGCATTTTTCCGATTAATGCTGCCAATCAATATAATATAGCAATTACCTGGGAATCGATAGAATCTTCATATTCTAATTGCTGTTGGGCAGCCTGCTGCCAGATGATTTTTAATGCTTATCATAAAACGTGTATGGTTGATAGCATATCTGGACAATCCATTCCGCAGGATACCATAATAATGTGGGGTACCGATGGCGCAAATATCGGCGATAACCTTTTTGGAGCTCCAAACTCAGGGGATTTGCTGACAATTGCCGGATTAATTGCGAAAGAAGGTATAGGCTTGGATAGTTCATCATCATATTTACCATGGCCCATACTTGTCTCGTATATTATGGGCGGCAAGCCAATCATTGCTGCAATTGCTTCTTCTTCGCCCGGGCATGCTGTAGTTATCATGGGCTTTGATTCGACTGATATCTCCGTTCACTGGCTTGACCCTCTAAATCAGGAGGATATAGATGGATACGAAATAACCCCCTATATTGATATGGCTGGCCTCTCAAGTAATGTAGGGTGGTTTCAATCGTTAGCAATGACCACTGCAGGCCCGACAGTACAAGTGGCAGATGCCGTCCTTAATAATGTTCTCGAATTAACCTGTCCGTCCCCAATTAACGCAGGTAGTTCAGCAACCTTTACTGCTGATTGGATCTCTGATTCTGAAGCTCTTTCTTCCACCGGTCCTACCTGGAGTTGGACCATATCTTTCCTGAATTCCAATCAAACCTATATTCCATGTCAAAGTGGTACCACTTCAGAATATTTCTTTGTTAATTCTTTCCCATTGCCTTCATGGAATACTGTTGTCACTATGCCAAGCATACCACCATCGGGGAATTCAACATATTGGAGCTTTACAAGCACTCCTGGTGATACCGGCATGCTTAGCTATTCCGGTAAAATAACAGTGTCGGTTCCTATCATCAACATCAACACAAATGATACGGCTAGAGCTTCGAAGAACTTTTACTATCTGGCCCCGGCGACCACCCAGAAGATTCCGCTTACTTCCGGCTGGAACATGATTTCGTTCAATATCGTTCCTGAAAATGACACTACACCGATAGTGTTCGGAACTAGTTCCACCGGATTAGTGCTTGCGAAAAATAACTCTGGTCGCGCGTACTGGCCGTCTTTGGGGATCGACGATCTAGGCCATGAACAGGTCGGCCAGGGGTACAAGGTTTTAACTAATTCATTGGATACCCTTAAAGTGCAAGGTATGCCGGTGGTTTATGCCAATACGCCGATATCGCTCAACTCGGGCTGGAACATGATCGCCTATCTTCCCCCGACAAAAGATTCTATAGAGCATGCGCTTTACAACATTGAAGGGTCTATGGTGATGGTCAAAAATGATTCCGGCCATGTGTTTTGGCCGTCTCATGGAATCGACGATATTGTATTTATGTTAGTCGGGCAGGGGTATCAAATCTATGCAACCGCTTCGGGATCTCTTACTTACCCGGCTCCGGGTGCCCCGCTATTCGGATCGTACTCGGTTGGTCCCTCGGCACAGGGTTCCAGGGTTTCGAACCCGGCTACTTCCAGCACCAGTCAGCCGATGGTTCACCTGCCGAACCCCCGGCACTTTGCGACCCATGTGATAACCGGGAATAATGCCTCTCTTCTGGCGAAGCAGGTGACAATCTGCGGGAAAACGGTTCCGGACCTAAGTGAAGTCGGCGCCTTCGATTCATCCGGGAGTCTTGTGGGCGCAGGGACCGTCATCCATGGGTTGACGGCCTTTGCGATCTGGGGCCAGAACCCGCAGGTAACACAGAAGGATGGTTGCGCCGCATCGGAGCCGATCATGTTCAAGCTGTGGCTGTGGCATGAAAGACGGGAGTATCCATTGGACTATATAACCCTGAACGCGACGACGGCGCGGTATGAGACGGATCAAATATTCATTTGCGACCTGAAGGTTCCAGATGTCCATCGAAAAGTATGCAGGGGGAAGATCGAGGCTTCCGCCGAACTTTATGCTTCGGAAGCCCTTCAAATCACTAATTTCGATCTGACACGGGCATATCCGAATCCTTTCAAGTGGGCGGTAAAGATCGAATTCGATGTGCCGACGATTGCGGGCATTTCCCAGCATGCCCTTCAAATCGATGTATACGATTTGAAGGGGAACCTCGTGAAGCGGCTTGCCAGCGGGATGTATCAGGCCGGTCACTATGCTTTAGCCTGGAACTGCGGCGGAGACGATGAGTCCTCGATGGGGTCAAGGGTGTACATTGTTCGCATGAAGGCAAATAATTTTGACAAGCGGCTTAAGCTGGTCAGGCTCCAATAGCACTGCATTAGCTATGGCCAAGGGAACGAAGCCCTGTCGTAGATATTTCGGCGGGGCTTTTTTGTGCATCTTTAAATCGCATCATGAAAGAAGAATCATCATTTGCGTCGGTGTGATCGCACGGGTGCCCTTATCGCGTGATCTTCAGATCCCTGTGGCCTCGATCTGCCGTTCTAAGCATGAAATTTTTCATCCTTATAAGGCCTTTGGCGATACTGGTATCCTATCGGACCAAAGTCCGCATGCGCCATGTTTTGCATCCATTCCTTTATTATATTATCTAGAACACAACTTGTTGGTTACCCACGAAAAACCCTGAAACACCTTTTTTAAGGAGTGTTATGAACTTTATCCATGGCGATTTCTTTCGGAAAATCTTCCGTGCGGGAGCGGCGATTCTTTTCATCTGTTCGTCCGGTTATTCTCTTACGGTCACCCAGACGGCCACGGGCATAGCGCTTGACGTTGAATCAACGGGCGCCTACACCATTACCATGACAAGCCCGGCGTGGACCTTTGGGGGAAATCTTTCGAAAACGCTGACGAATATCGCGGAGGTGGACTCGACGGATACGCTTGGGAAGTATACCGGAATCACCTTCAATCTCACCGGCACCGGCCCGTTGCAGGGCGCCATACGTTTGTATCAATCGATTCCCGTGGTCATGTTCAGCATGAAAACCCTCGCCCAGATGGCGACTCTGGGGGTGACTTTCCCGAATTTAACTACCTATCCATCCACAGGCATGCTCTATATGGGGCAGCAGCACATTGTCTTTGCTACGCCGGTATTCACCCTTTCATCCATCGGAGCCGATGCCGCATTGGTATCCTTCAATACCCAGAGCCAGACATTCGTTTTTTCCGCGGCGGACCACTTCTGGGAAGTATCCAACACGTATACGTCCTCCGCCATCAGCAGCAGCATTAACTCGTGGGCCACTCCGCTCCCGTCGGGATGGAACCACCAATGCATTTTAGCGGTTGGAACCGGGATCAATCATACCTGCGATATATGGGGACAGGGGTTGCGGGGGTATTACGGGAAACCCCTGCCGAGCAATCAGAATTCGCTGCCGCTGAGTTCTCTGGGCTATTGGACGGATCATTACGCCTATTATTACTATACCATCAGTTCTCAATTCGCGAACTATGAGGCCGAAATGGTGGCCGTCAAACTCCATTACGATACGCTCAAAATGCCTATTAAATACCTGGATCTTGACAGCTGGTGGTATAAAAAGGGGTGTGACCAGGGATGGAACGAGACGTCCAACGGCATTTATTTGTGGCAGGTGGTCCCGGCGGTTTTTCCCGACGGGTTCTATGGGGCCTATAAGAAGATCGGGGTGCCATTCCTGGCGCACCACCGCTGGTACCAGGCGCCATGCTCACCGATCGACAGCGCCTACGGCCTTTCAGGCGGGCTCCCCCTGCAATATGCCGCCTGGAAAAGCATCATTACTCCCAACGCGGACAGCGGCGTCATGTGTTTCCAGCAAGATTGGCTCAATCAAAATGCGCTCGTTGCCGAGCATATCGGCGATCTCGATTCAGCCATGGGAAATACCGCAAAGGTCTGCTCACAACTGAATTTGACCCAGCAGTATTGCATGGAGCTCCCGATGTATTTCCAGCAGGCGGCGAAATATCCTACTGTAACGCACATCCGCTCGACAAATGACGGTTACAAACAGACCTATTGGATCGACCACATTTTTACCAGCCGTTTCGCATGGTCGATGGGGATGTTTCCGTGGACCGATAATTTCAAAAGCACTGCCGCTAATACCGGGTGCATCATTTCGGGCGTCCTTTCGGGAGGGGTATTCGGGGCATCCGACCAGATCGGGGCTGAAGTAGTCGCCAATATTCTCCCCGCGACCAGGCGCGACGGCGCCCTTATCAAGTGCGATGTCCCGGCGCTTCCCACCGAGGCGACGTATATCGCTTATGCCCAGTCCAAGTCCGCCAACCCGGTTACCTTCACCTATACCGACCACGGCAACAATTTCAAGACGTATTATGTATGGGTGCCGGGAGAGGCCACTTCCTCTACATCGTATTCTTTCAGCCCCGCGGCCGAAGGATTCCCCGCGCCCGCGAACGGCATGTACGCCTATAACTGGTTTTCCAAGACCGGACAATTCGTTGCGGCGGGCAGCAGCCTGACCTCGACGCTCGCCTCGGGTACCAATACGTTTCATTACTGGGTGGTTGCCCCCCTCGGCGCCGAAGGGATAGCATTCCTCGGGGATTTAAGCAAGTACATTTCGTGCGGCAGGCAGCGGATACCATCGCTCGTCCATGCCGCGACGCAGGTAACGGCGACGGTCAATCTCGAACCGCAGGTGGACTCGGTAGTCCTGAGCGGCTATGCAACGACGAAGCCCGCTGCCGTCTGTTCAAATAACGCCACCCTCGGTACGGTAACCTTCGCCAACGATATCTTCAGCGTCGTGCTGAAGCCGGTGGCCGGCGCCACTATGCCGATGACTGTTGCTTTTGGATCGGCTCCCGTGGCGGTCGAAAGCGCCGTTGCACAACCGGTTCGAAACGGCAGGATCTCGGTCGTCGCCGACCGGGGAATGCTGTCGATTGATATGGGAACAAACGCCGATTTCTCGGTCGCCGTTTACACCTTAAGCGGACGGCGCTGTTTCGCCGCCAGCTATCTCAAGGCGCGCGCGGTCGTTCTTTCTTCCCTTAAGCTGCAACCGGCCGCTTACCTGGTAGACATCAGGCGCAGCGCAGGCTCATACGTGAAAAAAATCACGGTGCAATAGGCCGTCTTCAACCTGTCTTCCGCCGCTTATGAGGAAGGCCCTTGATGGATGCGGCGACCTTCCCGCTATATTTTATGAGTCAAGAAAGGAGTAGTGATGAAGGGGCATGCTTATGTATTAAACATCGGTGTTTATGCATTCATCGGCCTTGCCGTCCCGGCAGCCGTCCCGTTAACGGCCCAGACCGCCGACAGCGGTAAAGCCCGCTCCTCAAGCGACACGGGAAAGGTGGTCCTCACCGGATGGGGGAGTTATGAAACCGGGCAACTATACCATATGAATTATTCCCCCGGCGCGGGAGCAAACGTTGAGTATGACATCCCGCGTCAATGGCTCATGCGGGAGCAGGTCAATCTTACGGGTAAATATGTGTACAACGAATACTTCCGCGCGGTGGTCGGCATCACCGCCCGGATGTGGTATGATGAATATCCGGTTGAACAACGGCAAAATAACGGCTCCGACCCTATGACGTCGTTTTTTACCGTGTATCCGAGCGACGCGCAGGGAATTTTTTCCTATAATCGGTTCGACAACGTCAAATTGGGGCTGCAGGCGGGCTATTTTCCCTTTACATACGATTCCAGCTGCCGGAATCTGGGGGAGTATCTGTTTCGCAGCGGCACGTATCCGCCGTTTCTCGTCACCACCCTTGACCAGACGTTTTGCAGGCTGGCGGGCGTGCATGCGAGCGTAACCTTATGGGACATGGTCCATGTGCATGCATTATTGACGCAGGAGGCCGACTTGCCCTCATTTTTCGATCCGTCGCTCAGTTTTCTCGGCGATGTGAATATCGAAAAGGTTTTCGTGATCGGCGGGGGCGTCATGGTTTCACGGTTCATTTCCATCGACAGCGCGGCGACGTCAAGCCATAGTGCGGCAACTGCCTATGTCAACCCCTCGCTCCCCGATTCCACTGGTTATTATACCTTTGCCGGAACCAAGGTCATGGCCCGTGCGAGCCTTGATCCCAAGCCGCTTTTCAAATCATTCTCCGACCGGTTTCTCGGCCCGAACGACCTCAAAATTTACAGCGAAGCGGTGATATTAGGCGTCAAGGATTACCCCGGCTATTACAGCAATGTAAGAGAGAGAATACCGAGAATGGCCGGCTTCGATGTTCCAACCTTCAAGACGCTCGATGTGCTGGCGGCGGAAGTGGAATATAATCCCTGGCCTTATGTAAACGGTGATGCAAATCCGATATTTCTGAATGAGGCCATTCCCGAGGCATTTTACGCCCATACCAAATGGAAATGGACCATCTATGCGAAACGGTCGTTTTTCAGGCACTTCTTCATCCTGCTCCAGTTTGCCAACGACCACCTGGTACTGCCCACGGCGGTCAACACCGAGTACAGTTACGAAGATGTGTGCGCCTGGCCTAACTCATGGTATTGGTTCGCGAGGGCAGGCGTCAACTTTTAAGGGCGGAATCGATAAAAAACATGGAATTGCTTTGTATCCATGCCTTTATTATATTATCTAATACATTCAGCATTCGTTTCGGATGAAATCACCACATTTAATAACCTTCTACAAGGAGTTATTATATGTTAAAACTCAATCTCTTCAAATCGCTCAGCCGAACGACGCGCGGATTTTCACGTTTTGCCGTGGTTGCGTTTGCCGGTATGGCCCTTGTTTCCCTGAGCTTCGGGCAGGCGACCTTTGTCGGGATACACGGCAAGCTTAAGGTGCAGGGATCACATATCGTTGATCAAAACGGCAATCTCATTCAGTTGCATGGAATGTCGATGTACGGCTGGACTAACGCGTGCGGATATGCTTTTTACAATAGCAGCGCCATCAAGTACCTTGCCCAGACCTATAAATGCACCGTCCTTCGAATCCCCTACCAGACCGGCGGTTCCATCTCGATGGCTATTTATGACACCGCCATTCAGGCGTGCATCAATAACGGAATATACGCGATTCTCGATTGGCATTCGGACGGCGGCGATCAAACCCTGCTCACCCAGGCCGAGGCGTTCTTCACAACCGTGGCCACTAAGTATGGGAATATTCCCAATATCATGTATGAACCGTGGAACGAACCGAGCGGCAGCTCTGACACGTGGGCCGTCATCAAAGCCTATATGGAGTCGGTAATAGCCGTGATACGCAAAATTGACACCGCCAATATCATCCTGTGCGGCAACCCGCAATGGAATCAGCTGCCTAATGAGATTTGTACGGGGGGGGGTCCCATTACCGATTTCAAGAACATCGCCTATACGATGCACTTTTACGCCTACAGCCACCACGTTTCCACGTATGGCCCCAATATAAAGACTGCAATGAATTGCGGTTGCCCGATTTTTATTACCGAATACGGCACGTGCAACGCAAGCGGAGGCGGCCCTACCGACACCGCGGACACGCGATTGTGGTATAAATTCCTTGATTCGAATTCCATCGGGAGCGCAAACTGGGGGTGTGAGTGCGTCGACGAGAACGGCGGCGCCGCATGCTTCACTGCAGGCACCAGCGCAACCGGTCCCTGGACCAGCGCCAATCTTACGGAATCCGGTGTATTCGTCTTCGCATATATACTAAAGGGTTACCAGGGCCTTACCCCCGTTCTACCGAACGGATCACAATTTCAGCAGCGCGCCGACGCGCCGAAAATAAACGGTTTATTGACTGGGGCTGAAACAAAATCCGCCGCCGTTTTCACCATTAACGGCGTGCGATGTCCCGCGGGCGCCACGTTGCCGAACGGGCTTTATATTATTCGAACTCGGGAAAACATCACGGTAACGGGACTGATGATGCGATAATCGACCGGATTATCATTTCTTCCGGTCTTTCTTATCATCCTCGAAAAGATCGAGGAAACGGTCCTCATAGAGCTCGAACAGGTTCCACCGATCGAGCTCTTTTTTAAGCTCTTCAGCCCGTGTCCGGTCGCGCTTCGCATCCAGGAAGAGCCGTTCGATTTTTTCCATCACGTAGTGCGGGACCTTCTCCTCCTCGATCGTGGCGATCTCCTCATCGTCCTCCTTGTTAACGGAAGGGAAAAACTCCCGGATGCGCTCCTCGATCGTCGCGAACTGCTGGTCCATTTCTTCAACGCTCTCCTCGAGTTCGCTGGTATCCACGGTGAAATTCTGGAGCCTGGAAATAGTCCGTATCAATTCGAGTGACGCCTTGGGATAGCCGAAATTCATCGCATAACTCGGGATGGTGCTGAGCAGGCAGCCCGCTTCGATATGACGCGCGGCCGCCTCTCCCAGAAGCAACCCGTTCAGGCCGGCGACGAACCCGTCGGGCATGGGAACGACCCCTTGATCCTTGATACGGGTGAGCAGCGTTTCGGCGTTGCAGGTGATGAGCACCTGGGAGGGATTGCGGTAGGACATCGGCTGGGCAAAAGCCGCAAAGGTAAAAATCCGCTCCACCTCGAAGCGGCCGATGACATCGAGAAACAGCTTGATGATGACAAGCCCGTCGCGGCCGCCGAACCTGTGCGCATCACTCTCGAAGATGATGCAATCGGGGTCGTGCGTATGATAAAAACGGCTCGCGGGAAGATCGGGAAACTGGGCGATCCCGTCCTTCACCATGATCGAATCCGGGAAGAAAAACGGTCGCATATCGATATCCGCGAATGGACGACTCTCCATCTTCCGGCGAAGGAAATCGATGGTTATGAGCCCCACGTTTCCCATCCCGGGCCACGCGGCCAGGACAAGCGGGTGCTTCGCAAACGACACATTCTCGAATAATTTCATTATTCCTCTCTCGTTACGTCTCAGGGCACGGGTCGTTATTTCATGTGTAAGTAACTGCAAAATATATACCGACAGCAGCGAATGCGCAAGGGATTGCCATCATCGTGCGATGTATTTTAAACCCCATGAAATTTCAGGAAACGGCGCTCTACCTGGCGCCGCTGGCCGGCATCAGCGAAACATTATTCCGCAGCCAGTGCAAAAAGTTCGGGGCGGATGCGGTCGTCAGCGAGATGGTCAGCGCGGAAGGACTCTTACGGAGCGGCAAGCAGACCCTGCGGCTCTGCGCCTTCGACAAATCCGAGCGTCCGATCGGCATCCAGCTCTTTGGCGCCGACCCCGCGAGACTGGCCGCCGCCGCTTCCCTGACGGAATCGATGTTCAGGCCGGATTTTATCAACCTGAACGCCGGTTGTCCGGTCCCCAAGGTCGTTTCACGGAACGGCGGCGCGGCGCTCCTCAGGGACCCGAAACTCTTCGAAGCGATCGTCGCGGCCATGGCCGGGGCAACCGCCATCCCGCTCACGGTCAAGATCCGTTCCGGCTGGAACACCGGAGAGTGGGTCGACGAGGAGTATGCCAGGATTGCCGAGGGGAGCGGGGCAAAGGCCGTGATGCTGCACGCTCGCTCGAAAAGCATGCGTTACTCGGGCGAGGTGATCCTCGAACGGATTCGGCTGGTGAAAAACGCGGTGTCGATTCCGGTCATCGGCAATGGAGACATCCGGACCGCCGACGATGCTCTTCGCATGCTGCAGGAAACCGGATGCGACGGGCTCATGATCGGCCGGGGCGCGGTGGGCAATCCCTGGCTCTTCGGCCAGATCAAGGCGGCCTTGAAGGGCGACCCCGTGGCGCTTCCCACTCCGGCGGAGCGGGGAAAAGAGCTTTTGGCGCACATCGCGCGCTTCCGCGAAAGGTACGGCGAGTTTCATGCGACCAGGGAGATGCGCAAGCATGCGGCGTGGTACCTCAAGGGATCGACGCATGCCGCGATTTTTCGCGACCGGATATTCAGGGCAAAGGGGACGGAGGAACTTGAAAAGATTGCAGTGGAGGCATTCGGGATTTCTTGAATATTTAATTGAGGCCACGGATTGATGACAGTCCTTTGACCTCTCCCCTTTGTCCCCTCCCCTATCAGGGAGGGGAAGAAGGCGAAAGAAATTTTTTGTAAGAAGAGATCTTTATGGATACAACCGGAGTCGTTTTCCTTCAACGCATAAATAAAGCCAAACTTCAAGAAGCGAGAAAACTTCGGCGGATTATGACTGAAGCAGAAAATGCCTTGTGGCGGCAACTGAGAAGGAAAAATCTAATCGGAATCAAATTCCGCAGGCAGCAGATAATCGAAGGATTTATTGCTGATTTCTTCTGTCAACAATTGAAATTGGTGATTGAGGTCGATGGCGGGATTCATTCCACCGAAGAGCGGAAAAAAATGGATGACCATCGGCGCAAAGTATTTGAGGCCCGGGGACTGCAAGAGTTGCGTTTTTCAAATGAAGACGTGTTGGACCATATGCCGCTTGTTCTTGAAAAGATTCGATGCTTGGCCTCTTCAATGGCCGAAGGCCATATCCTACCCTCCCTGATAGGGGAGGGTGGCGCGTTGCGCGCCGGGAGAGGTCAGGAGGGTGGCAGAAAAGTTGGAAAGGATAGTGGAAGCGGGAGAGGCGTTCGGAATTTTTGAGATTGACATTGCGGTGTCAGCACAGCGCAGGACGGCATTTTCTTGCCATAAGGTTAAGCTATCAAATTTCTATAGATACTATTTTAGCAATTCATTTTTTCCGCATAAAAACAATTCGCCATCTTCGCTTTCAAGATATTCTTCTATCACTTTATTAATGTTAAAAAAGTAGATGCCTTGAGACAGGCCTTCGTTTTTGCAGTCACAAAATAAGATTAATATGGAATTTGAAGAAGAATATTTTCGTAACCTATCTATTTTCCATTGTATATTTTCAATTTTATCCGAGGTAACTTGAACGAATATAATGGTTCTATTCGCATTTATTCCAATTATATCAATATCTTTCATTGTTCTGCCAATTGGCGCTAATAATAACTTCAGGGTCATCGGTACTTTAAATGATACCCACAACAGATAGTGTTTTAAGCCTGGTGTGGCCGTCTGTTACA
This sequence comes from uncultured Fibrobacterota bacterium, assembly GCA_963846695.1. Lineage (GTDB taxonomy): Bacteria > Fibrobacterota > Chitinivibrionia > Chitinivibrionales > Chitinispirillaceae > BOG-1184. The sequence goes on from CAWJXL010000017.1 coordinate 72,792, forward strand.
CCGCGTTCCAGCGTGGAAAATCCAGCCACATTACGAATGCATAATTTGAAGCGGCAAGTTACGCCGCTCAGGGTACAATTCAAGACCACCGCAATGAAAAAAGATAGCGATACGATAATGGTTACGATTACGAAACCCACACGCAAGACGCTTCACCTTTTCTATTTTTGCATTCAGGCTTTCGCCAAGAGCATTTGTTATATGATGGGTTGCATAGGTAACGATATTGGCAAGATGTGCTTTAATTGATTTAGCCGCTTTGACTATAGGTGCAAGACGACTATGGGTTGCCCACCAATACCAATCTTTGAAATATCGGCTCATCCAGCCGGGAGTTTGATAGTCCCAGAGATGCCGAATATTTTCCTTTATCGCCCATGCCCTGCATACTTTCAAGTCTCTTTTTTGCAATTGTTCAAATTCTTCTCTACGATAATCCGGAATATTTTCATTATTCCACAACCACAGATATTTGGTGCCTTTAAGCGTATCAATGTTGCGATTTATCAAATCCCGATGTTCTTCCTTGCGAACAGCATCAACGGCTTTAGTGATTATTCGTGTCACATGATAGCGGTCGAATACAATTTTTTGTGCCGCGTCCGGGATATACTTTTTCGTTGCTGCGATGAAGGGGTCCCACATATCCATGGCAACGCATTGAACCGTAGCCCGCTCTTCCGGTTTAAACTGCTGGTAATACCTTTCAAGGCTTTCCTGCTCCCGCTCATCGCCAACGTATACCACGCAGGATTTATTTATATCGTACACCAGCGTTTCATATCGGTGCCCTTTGGCAAAAGACTTCTCATCAACACCAATGCGTTCAGGGATAGCATGTGGCTTGCGGGCCAATCCTCGATTCACAGCCCTCTCATAAATTCGCCAGGCCAATTTCCAGTCAATGTCAAGAACTCGGCAAGTGCTTTCAATACTACATTCCTGTTCCAAATCAAGAACAAGGCTTTCAAACTCATAGGTAGTAGTCGCATTATTTTCGCCAAGGCCAGAGACTATTTGTTTTACCCCATGTTGTTCGCAGCGAACGCGTGGAACTCGAAGATGCAAATAGGTCGCCATCTGGCAGGTATTCAGGTGTCGAATTTCACGTTCCGGCGCATGGTCATACACGGAATAAAACTGACGGCACTCAGGGCATGGAAATTCAACCCCGGAAGCGTGTTCAATCCAAATATCTACTCGCTTTTGCTGATGGTTTAGCTCTAACCGTGTGATATGCCAGGGGAACCGTATGTTTAAAAGCTCGGAAAAAAACTCGGTGTCTTTCATAGTCCAAAAATACCTGTTACACTATAGATAGGGGCGACCCATGAAAACTACCGATGCGGCTAACTTCATTGATGTTGCGGCAGGTACGTTTTTATTCTTCATTAAATATTCATAACAGACCAGTTCTTGGTCGCTGGGCGAAAAATCCATTTTCCAATCTTTAAACTTTTCCTTTTCTACAATTTTTTTAATAATATCTCCACATCTCCACCATCTATTTATAGTTCCTTGTCTTGGCCTGCCATTATTTATCAATGCCGCAGTTTTGGGCGCAATTTCTAATGATTTACTTAGAGCTTATCCATAAATAAAAGTTGTTTGTCTGAAACATATCATCGCACAGGCGAGTTGAATAAGTCCTTCATAACTACGAGCTAATTTTTCAAAACGGACCAGCAATTTCCGATATCGATTAAGCCATGAATGACATCGCTCGACCACCCACCGGCGGGCTTTATACTTCGGATTTTTGCGTTTCATTTCGATTTCCTCACCCCGCTGTTTGATATGCGGAATGTAGCGTCGATTCAAGCATTCTTTCAACGCAGGTTCACCGCTGTATCCTTTATCAGCACACAAATGATGCGTTCGCCTTTGCTTCGTTTTCGGACGCTTTACCACAATGTTGTTCAACGTTTCAGGAAGTAATTTCATGTCGTGAGTCTGGGCTCCGCTGACGATGATCGACAGTGGGATTCCACGGCCGTCTACGAGAACGCTTCGCTTGGTTCCTTTTTTTTCCCCGATCTGTGGGATTTGGCCCCACCTCCTCAATTGCCAGTGGTGCCTTGTTCATTGAACCATCAATACTTTGCCATCTCCAGGCGATTCCTTCCATCTCATCGTACTCGGCAAGGCCTGCTTTCCAAAGTTTTTCAAATAATCCGGCAGCCTGCCATTCAAGAAAATATCGGTGGAGCGCACTTGCGCTGCCAAAACGCTCTTTGGGCGCAGCTTTCCATTGTATTCCCGTGCGCAATACGTATACAATGCCTTCAAGCACCTTTCTTGGAGGAATTGGCTTCCTTCCTCCTCCGGGGTCGCGTATATACTTCCGTTTCCGGTTCCTCTGTTTCTTGGGTATGTATGGCTCAACCTTTTCCCAAAATTCATCAGAAATATCCCATGAATACAGCCGTTTCGACGCGTTTTCATCCATGCACTAAATATGATAAATGCCAACCTCAATGTCAATATTATTTATGGATAAGCTCTTAATTTTAACACTTTCAATTTCGCGGTTTGACCAGATCTATTCCAAACTTTTCCCCATGTGGCATCTTTGATATAAATACTGGTTCCAGAATCAACATATCCAAGTTTATAATTAGCATACCCTCTATATTGTGCGCATGCATAGCCCCCCTGACTTCCCAATTCTTGCATTACTTCCATTGAAAATCGAGCCGACCCATCATAATCGTTGGGATTAATGCTTATTGAATCAGGTTTAGATAAATCATCTGCATTTTCATTTTTTGCATGAGGGAAATGTATCGCAATTTCATCGCAATTCCATAAATCATTTATATCATTATCAGTTATGTCAAGTGCGGTTGTATGACGAATAAAGTAGGTGTTCATATTTATGTCTGTTCTGTGAGTGAAATATTCCCTTCATGGTTCGACAAGCTCACCACGAACGGCATTGATTTACTTTCTCTTGCCCTGCACCGGATCCCTCGGCTCATCCACCGCATACGACCCGAGAAACCGGTAGAAGCTCGCGATCTCCCGCAGATGGTTGATCGCGTTCCGCTGCGCCCCGCGCCGGGCATCGCCCTCGAAGTCGAGGTAGAAGAGGTACTGGAACCCCTTCCCGTGCACCGGGCGCGACTCTATCTTGTAGAGATTGATATCCCGGAGCGCGAAGACGCTGAGGCACTTGTAAAGCGCGCCGGGGATATTCTTCATCGAAAAGACGATGGAGCTTTTGATCCTTATCGCCGAGGAGGGCGGGAACTTCGGCTTCTTCGCCACCACGAGGAAGCGGGTGGTGTTCTCGCCGGGATCCTCGATGTTGCGGGCAAGCACCTCCATGTCGAAGTCGATGGCCGCCTGAAGCGAGCCGATGGCCGCGGCGTCGTGCAGCTTTTCGCTCAGGATGGTCTTGACCGCCGCGGCGGTGTTGGAAACCGGCACCGGGGTCCAGCGGGGATGCTTTTTCAGAAATCTCCGGCATTGCGGGAAAACGGCGGGGTGCGACAGGATCCTCCGGATTGTCCTCGCATCGGTCCCCCTATTGGCGATGAGAAAATGACGGATGCGAAGCTGTACCTCTCCCGCGATATGCAGGCCGCTTTCGAGCAGCAGGTCGTAGTTCTGGTGGATGCTTCCGGCCAATGAGTTTTCGATCGGCACCACGCCGAACCGGTAATCGCCCCTTAAAACGCCGCCAAAAACATCGCCGAACTCCGGCACCGCGCAGAGTTTCACCCCGCCGCCGAAATATTCGATAGCCGCAAGCTCGGCAAAGGCGCCGCGCTCTCCGGAAAAGGCAACGTTCACGGCACAACCCTCCTCATTGCGATGAAATGTGAACCGTAATAGTCGTCCGCAAGCGTGCTCTCGATCACCCCGAGCCGCTTGCTGGCATGAACGAAATGCCCCGCACCGATGTAAATTCCCACATGGTCGGGACCTCCGACGAATCCCCAGCGAAAAAATACGAGGTCGCCGGGTTTCGCTCCGTCCATACGGACCTCGCTTCCGATGGTTGCCATGTCGGTTGCCGACCGCGGGAGCTCCCTATTCCAGATCTCCCGGAATACCAGGCAGACGAGCCCGGAGCAGTCCACCCCGTCCCGCGACATCCCGCCATACCGATAGGGCGTGCCGAGCCAGGAGTTGAGCACTGTGCGCAGTTGCGAGGTGTCCGGCAGCAGTCGTCCGCCCGCAGTCGAAGTATCGAAGAGGGGGGCCGGCTTCCGCTCTCCTCGCTTCTGTGCCTGTTCGGCGGGATGGCCGTACCGTATCGTCGAGGTAAGACATCCGGGAACAAGAACGGCAATGACAAGCATTCCCCCTGCCGCGCATGCAGGAAGCGCGACATGCCGGATTGCAGCCGGACGCGAGGTCACCGCCGCAGGCACTGGGCGGCGTAGGCCGCCTTGAGGAGGGTGTCTTCGCGCCATTTCGGCGCCATGAATTGCGCGCCGATGGGCAGCCCGTCACACTCCCCTGCCGGAACGCTGATGCCGGGAATGCCGGCAAGGTTCGCGGAGACCGTATAGATGTCGGTAAGGTACATCTGGAGCGGGTCGCTGACCTTTTCATGCAGCTTGAACGCCGGCGTCGGCGCGACCGGCGACAGAATCACATCGCATCCGGCAAAGGCGTGTTCGAAATCGCGCGCGATACGCGTGCGCACACGCGCCGCTTTCAGGTAATAGGCGTCGTAGTACCCCGAGCTCAACACATAGGTTCCGATCATGATGCGGCGCTTGACCTCTGCGCCGAACGCCTCTTCGCGCGTGCGCGCGTACATGTCCAGGAGCGAGGATACGTTGTCGGCGCGATACCCGTACTTGACACCGTCGAACCGGGCGAGGTTCGACGACGCCTCGGCGGTGCAGATGATATAGTAGGCGGCCACCGCATAGCTGACATTGGGCAACGACACGTCGATTGCCGTTGCGCCGCGGCTCTTCAACCCGTCGAGAAGCCGCATGAGCGCGCGCCTGACGCTTTCCGAAAGCCCTTCGCCGAAGTACTCCCGGGGCAGGCCGATTTTCAGGCCGTTACAATCGGTATCGTAGGCCGATTCGCAGTCGGCATACTGCCGCCGGGCATTCGTCGAATCGCGCTCGTCGGCAACCGACAGCACCTCAAGCAGACGGCCGATATCGCGGACGTCCGAGGCCATGGGGCCGATCTGATCGAGGGAGGATGCGAATGCGACGAGTCCGTACCGCGAAATCCGGCCGTAGGTCGGCTTCAGGCCGACGCAGCCGCAATGGCTTGCCGGCTGCCGGATCGAGCCGCCGGTATCCGAGCCGAGCGCCGCGGGAACCATTCCCGCCGCAACGGCGGCCGCGCTGCCTCCCGACGACCCGCCGGGGATATACTCCGGACCTGCCGGATTGTGCGTTATGCCGAACGCCGAGTTTTCGGTGCTCGATCCCATGGCAAATTCATCAAGATTGGTTTTTCCGACGACGACCGCTCCGGCCTCGCGCAGCGCCTCCACCACCGTTGCATCGTAGGGAGGCACGAAATTTTCAAGCATCTTCGAGGCGCACGTCGTGCGAACGCCTTTGGTACAGATGAGATCCTTCAGGGCAACGGGAATGCCGAAAAGCGGCATCCTTATTTTAGCGGCTTCGGGCAGGGATTCGAGTTCTTCGGCGCGCCGCAGGGCGGCTTCACCGGTGACCGTAAGAAAGGCATGCAGACCGGCCGAACCGGCGTCCTTCTCGGCGATGAGCGAGAGAGAGCGTTCGACGACATCGCGGCATTTGAGGTCACGGCGCGCCATGCGGCGCGCCGCTTCGGCAATGGTACCTTCGAAAAACGGCATTTTAAAAGTTCCCGGCCAGGGGGCCTCTTTATAAGCAGTCAGCGTCGGTTTTTAAAATAACGTCTGCCTGATTCCTTTATCCCCGGAATGCGAACGGAACTTCAGGCGAAGGGAGTTCGATTCCTCTACGGCGCACCATAATCCCCGTCAAAAGCTGTTGAGTTATGTTTCAGACCTTGATTAATGCATGTCCATCCCGTCCATTGAAGCATCCGAAGCAGAGGTTGGATTTATTTTGAAACTACATTTTTTTCCATTAACAACGACCGAAACGATATAGTGGCCGTCGGCCATTACGACGTTATTGCCGTAATGAGTTGATTGAGTACCCTTTCCTATGGCTTGCATAATAACAACCGGTACTTCTATGACTTTTCCAGACGCTCTTCCTGAACTGTCAAGATGCTGAAAACTCATTTTGACCCTTGCATTCACGGAGGCCTTTCCCGTTTTCACGTCAAAAACGTGAATTACAAGATGATGGTTCGGGCGCGGTTTCGCATCAAGCGCCAGGGGTTTCTCCCCCCCCATTATCAACATTCCCTGCGTCGCCTTTCCCGTATCGACCTCGCTCCTTGTAAAGAATGGTTCCGCCTGTAATACATGCAATTCCATCCGTAGTCCGCCAATGGTCGTATCTTTCATGGGCTGGCCGTTCATGGCAAAACTCCACGAAAAAGCGAAAACAATTCCTGACTGAAACATAATTGAGATTCTACGCATACTTAAACCCCCTTTAAAGGTGAGGAAACCAATTGTTTCAAAAAATATACTCGCTGGTTAAAGAGATCGTTTCAATTCAAACCAGAAGCCCTTCCACGATGAGCGATGCGAGCACTCCCGAATGAAGGAGATACATGCACCGGAACAAGACGATAAAATGAGTATTCATTTTTTGGCGGATCATCGAAAAATAAAAATATACCCATATCGCGCCATTACCAAGTATCAAGGCGCACATCATCGGCAGATTCACAATAACGCCAAAGAGCGGAAAGAACAACGTAATGGACGAAGCGGCAATGAGCCACATATAAATGATACGCTTGAGGGTTGCGGCGTCAATTGATGCCGTAGGCGCGGGAAATCCGGCGCATTCGTATTCCTTTCCAAATTTCAAAAGCAACAGAAGAAAATGCGCCACCTGCCAAAGAAACACGTACAAAACGATGCAAAGCGCTTTTCTGTCAAAACTCACGCCGGCGGCGGCCCATCCGATGAGCAGCGCAAGTGCGCCGGTAGGCGCTCCGATTATCGAGGCAAAAACGGTTTTGCGCTTAATCGGCGTATATACGCCATTATACCATAAAATCGTCACAAGGCCGAAAAAGGCGGCTGATGGCATTGCCTCCCGATACAACGTAATGAACCCCAGAAGCCCAAGAAAAACCGCTGCGGCGAGTGCTTGTCTATTGGTAAGTTGACCCAAGGGCAAAGGTCGATTGCGGGTTCTATTCATACGCCCGTCGGCATGCCGTTCCTGAAATTGATTGAACCCCGATGCGGACGCCGACAGCAACGCGGTTCCCACAAAAACGAAGAGCGCGTTCCATGAAACACCGTGGTGAAAGTAAATGTATCCGGTAAAAGCCGAAAAGGCTACAAAAAGGGAGAGATACATCCGGAAAAGCATCGAATACCCATGTATGCGCGTTGCAAAAGAGTTCATACCCGGTTGATCGGCGTTATTTGAGTGATTTAAGGTAGGTTACGAGTTGACCGATTTCTTCGTCCGTAAGCATGTCTCTGCTTGGCGGCATGGTACTGGGAAAACCGTCCACGATATCCGCCGAAGGATCAATAATAGATTTGCGGATATAAACGCTATCCACCAGTAGTGAGCGCCTTTGACCATTGGTCATCACGGCAATCGTCGTTCCCATGATACCTTTTAAGGTTGGGCCCACCATTTTTGCGCCGGAAAGAGAGTGGCACGACATGCAGCCCCGCTCGTATAAAAGCGCTTCACCTGCAGCCATATTCGCATAGGCGTTTCCTTCAAGCTGTATTTTTTTTCCGTTCATCCAGGCATCGAATTGGTCGGGCATCACGGCGATAATCTTCGCAATCATGGCAGAATGCTTAAGCCCGCAATATTGCGAACAAAGAATGTAATTACTGCCTGGCGTGTTGACGTTGAACCATACTTTTGTGGTAAGCCCGGGAACAACGTCCTGCTGGATGCGAAAAGCGGGAATGTAGAATCCGTGAATCACGTCCTGGGAAATAAGTTCGCAGGTAACGTTTTTCCCCATGGGTACGACCAGGTCCGCGCTCTTTTTACCGTTATCGTATTGAAACAGCCATGACCATTGACGGGCATAAACCTTTACATGAATGGAATCGGGAGGTGCGTTACGGAGAAATCGGAAGCTCGTTAACCCGTACATGAACATCGTCGTCACCACGAGCGTCGGCAGAGTGATCCAGACAATTTCCAGCATCGGAGAGGCTTTGAGTTCCTGAGGAACCGGATTACGGTTTTTCCGGTAGCGAACGAGAAAAAAAACCATAAAAAAAACGACGAGGAAAAATAAAAGCGCGCAGAAAGCGAGTATGTAGATCAGTGTTCCGTTGACGATTACGGTTGAGGTGGACATGTGCGGGTTGTTCCTTACCTGGTAACAATATCGGAAAAAGTCAGTCCGATGAAAATCGCCAAAAGCGTTGTCACGATTGGAACCACCAGTTTTATGACCATGCTTTTTTCAAAGCACAAATTCATGAAGAACAGAAACACGAGCAGCGCCTGAATACATGAGATTCCCAGACATATATAGATCGCCGCTCGCCCTATATTCAGGCTTGCCGTCAAAACCGTCGCCCCGGTAAGCGCCATAAGCGCTGACCACACGGCCGCATACCCTTTACCGGTCACGTGTTTCAAGGGGGGCTTTTTCCCCGTTATTTGATGAGTATCCATTGCCGACCTTTACAAAACAAGATAGAAAAGGGGAAACAGAAAGAGCCATATCGCGTCGACGACGCTCCAGTAGAGTACGGTGTTCTCCAAAAGAATCGGGCGCTTCGCCGTTACCTTCCCCTGCAAAATCCAGGCGCAGATGACCGACATTATGCCTATCCCGATCATCACATGGATGGCATGAAGTCCCGTCATGGTGAAATATAGCCCGAAGTAAAGAATTTCGCCCTTTGATTTGAGCATAAGCTCCGGAGAATTCGGATAAAGCCCATGATGGAATTTTGCCGCCCATTCAAAACCCTTAACCGTCAAAAACGCCGTTGCCAGTCCGATGGTTGCAAGCAAAAAGAACCCGGATTTATTACGTTTGTCACGTTTTAACGACAGGACGGAGAGCGCGGCCATGAAGCTGCTGGTCAAAAGAATGCATGTATTGAGCGTACCCAGGGGTCGCGAAAGCTCGACGGATGCCGTGTGAAAACTTGCGGGGTTTTTAAATCGATACATTGAATACAATAAGAACAGCCCGCCGAACAAGATCATTTCCGTGGCACAAAAAAGCCACATCCCCAATTTTCCGCCGGAGTTCTCCTCCTGAACGGCGCTCATCGTAACGCCGCCGTATTCCCAAAATCATAGGGGCCTCTGGTTATAACGGGGATTTCCTCGAAATTTTCGGTGGGAGGCGGTGAGGGAAGCGTCCATTCCAGGGTTGCTCCGCCCCAGGGATTTCGCGGGGCTTTTTCCCCAATACATGCGCCGCGAATCAGGTTCGCCATCATGAGGAAGAGCCCGATAACCATGACAAACGATCCGTAACTTATAATCTGATGCAATTGGGCGTATTGCGGCAGATACTCGTAAAACCGACGGGGCATGCCTTGCCATCCAAGAATAAACATGGGAAAATAAAACAAATTAAATCCAACGAACAATATAAACCACGCGGTAATCGCCGTTCGCTTCCCATACATTCTTCCGGTCATTTTGGGAAGCCAGTAATGAAGCGCCGCAAACAGGCCGAAACCCATTCCGCCGAAAATGACATAGTGGAAATGTCCGACCACGAAATATGTATTGTGAAGCTGAACATTTGGAGCAAGCGCTCCGAGCATAAGCCCGCTGAGGCCGCCGATCGAAAATAAAAATATGAACGACAACGCAAAGAGAAACGGCGGCTCAACCTGAATGGAGCCTTTGTACATGGTGGCAAGCCAGTTGAAAACCTTGATGGCGCTTGGCACCGCCACCAAAAAAGTAAGGAGCGAAAAAATAATGCCCGCGGTGTCGCTTTGTCCGCTGACATACATGTGATGGCCCCACACCAGCGATCCTACGCTTGCAATTGCCATGCTGGAAAAAGCGATCATTTTGTAGCCGTAAATATTTTTCCGTGAAAAAACCGGGAAAATATCCGAAATAACGCCCATTGCGGGAAGTATCATGATATAAACGGCGGGATGGGAATAAATCCAGAAAAGGTGCTGATACAAGAGCGGATCGCCGCCTTTGAGCGGGTCAAACACGCCGATGCCGAACAGCCGCTCCATAATAACTAAAAGTAACGTAATGCCGATAATGGGCGTTGCCAGTATCTGCACCCAGGCGGTGGAATAAAAACCCCACACTGAAAGCGGCATTTTAAAAAACTTCATCCCCGGCGCGCGCAACTGATGCACGGTGGTAACGATATTGATACCGGTAAGTATCGACGACATGCCCAAAATAAACACCGCAAACACCGCAAGCGGCACATTGACCGTGCTCTTGAGGCTGAAGGGTACATAAAAGGTCCACCCGGTGTCAACGGCTCCGCCGCCGAAAAAAACCGACACCATAACCAATATCGCGCCGCTCATAAAAAGATACCATGAGAACAAATTAAGCCTGGGAAACGACATGTCGCGCGCGCCGATAAGAATAGGCAGGAAAAAGTTTCCGAAAATAGTTGGAATTGCCGGAATGACTACCAGAAATATCTGAATGATTCCGTGAAGAGTGAAGATCGCGTTGTATTGCTTCCCCGTAAATATTTTATGTCCTGGAAGCATGTTTATCCGCATTAAAACGCCAAGCAGTACTGCGGAAGAAAAAAAAACGAGAATTGCCATTAGATAGAGAATGCCGATACGTTTATGATCCGTGGAGAGAACCCAACCTAAAATACCGGGATATTTTCCCTTATCATCGAAATAGGGCACGTATTCGCGGCCCTGAACAGCGAGTTCAGCCATTACCCGGCTCCCCGACCACGTTGTTTTCTCGTGGAAACCATTAAATACGCGATGAATATTCCTAAAAGGAAAAAAATCATGGTTGCGCTCACCCGCAGGATGTTGAAAACGAAGGCATGACTTTTGGGGTCGTAGCTGAAGCAAAAACGCAGGACGCGGGCAATGCTCGGCTGTATGCTTCCCCGTGCCGCTTCCATGAGTGAAATGGAAATATCCATGGGAAGAAAATCCGTGCCGTTGATATAGCGCATCACCTTGCCCTGGGGAGAGAGGATAATAAGACCCAGGGGATGATCGTAGTCGTCGCCATGTTTAATAAAGCGAAACCCGACGGCATCGGTGATTTTTTTGATGTTGTGCGCTGATCCGGTGAGAAAATGCCACCGGTCGACGGGATAGGGCTTTTGAATGGATTCAAAGCCGATGATATGCGCCTTCATGGCAATGGCCGGAGTTTCTCGGTCGCTGACGCTGATAAAAATCACATTCGGGGCGCTTGCCGGTTTATCGGTAAACGACCGCAGGACGGTTGCCATACCCATTAATAATGTCCCGCAGGCATTTGAACATCCGTAGTACAAGAAAGACAGGATGGTCGGACTTTTAACAAGGTTGCCGAGTTTAACGCTGTCGCCGGTTTCCGTCGCAAATATCAAATCAAGAGGGACCTGATTCCCAAGTTTCTCATCAATGCCCATTGAACCGGAATTTTCCCCGGTGGGAAGCAAAGGGGGTTCCATGGCGGGCGTATCAATTGAACCGACTTGCGCCGCATGCCCGTGATGCCCCTGATGCGCAAAAACAAGACCTGCACAACAACAAAAAATGACGAAGGTGATTGAACGAAAAAAAATCGGCGGGCTGTTTTTTGTCGAAGTTATTTTTTTGTCAAGCATAGGCATTACCTTATATGTGAAGTATCCGCTTTGGGAACAGCATGATTATTCGTAACGACAGCGATCTTTTTCGGCATTTTAACCGCCAATCCGCGGCCATAAATTATTCCCGAACCAAAATATCCGAGTCCGATCATAGCCACGACGGTCAGAGCGTAAATAATGGTCATGGAAATGGTGTGCAATTTAATTTCGCCGCCTACAATGATCCCCGTGCCCAACAGGATCAAGGCCAATGAAGCCAGGCACATCTTTATTATGATGGGGACGAAAAGAGTTGCTTGATAAAAATGAATCCAGTCACAAACGCCAAGCAGGATCGTGGGAAAGATAAAAACGAATGCAAGGATTGATGCGTGCCGGGCGGAAAATACCAGTTGTTTTTTTTTAAAAACAATGGCCGCCAGAAAGAAAATAAGGGCGCCTACGGAAAGTCCGATAGGCATGTGGGTTATGGGGGAATGCAGGGGCTCGTTAAAGCCGTGTTTTGCTAAAAATTCATAAAAAGCATCAAGCATCAATCATCCCCTCTTTAAAGATGCTGAATAAAATAATACTTCACTTCGCACCGGGGGGGAAAACCCATGCGGATGATTTTATCCCCACTTTGGTACCGGATTCGCAAATCCATGTATTTTAAAAATCGAAGATGAGGACTTCCGGACTGAATTCACCACGGACAGGAACTCACCACCGACCGTTATGATCGACGCGCTACCCCTCGCCCGCATTCAGTTCGGGCTCTCGCTGGGCGTTCATTTCATTTTTCCGGCGCTGACGCTCGGTCTGACGCCGTACGTGCTGATTTTTGAAACCGCATTCGCCCTCACCGGCAAAGCCATCCATCGGAATATATCGGAATTTTTAGTAAAGCTTCTCTCGCTGGTCTTCACCCTTGGCGTTGCCACCGGGGTCCTGCTGCCGTTCTCCTTCGGCGCCAACTGGGCAAAATTCTCCATTTTCTCGGGTCAGCTCTTCGGGATTCAGCTTGCCATCGAGGCGTTTACCGCATTTACCGTGGAGTCGATTGCCATCGGTATCCTGCTCTTCGGGAGGAACCGCGTTCGGGGAAGCGCGTATCTCACCGCCGCGGCCGCGGTGTTTCTGGCCTCGCACCTTTCCGCATTCTGGATCATTTCCGCCAACTCCTGGATGCAGACGCCCGCAGGGTATGCGATCCGGAACGGGACCGTCGTACTGGTTGATTTCTGGAAGGCTATCCTCAATCCGTCCACCGTGGTTCGCTTCGTCCATACGACGCTGGCCGCATGGCTCACCGGGACGGTTGCGGTTGCCGGCATTGCGGCATGGCGGTACCGGAAAAGCATCGCTCCGGTTGCCGCGGCAAAAATTCTTTCCCTCACGGTCCCGATCTTCGCCCTCACCGCAGTTTCGCAGCTTATCGTCGGCCACAACCAGATCATGAATGTAATCCACCACCAGCCCGCAAAGGATGCCGCCTACGAGGGGATGTTCTTCTCGCGAACCGGTGCGCCGTTCTACCTGTTCGGAATTCCGGACGCGGACCATACAACCATCCATGCCGCGGTTGCGATTCCGAAGCTTCTCAGCTTCCTCGAGAGCTTCAGTTTCAATTCGCGCGTGAAAGGCCTCGGGGAGTTCGACCCGACCGTGCTCCCTCCTGTCAATGTGATCTTCACCACCTTCCATGCCATGGTCGCGATCGGGCTCATCCTGATCGGTTCGGGTTTCATCGGCCTTTTTCTCCTCCTTCGCCGGAGACTTTTTTCGGCCGCATGGTTCCTGCAGCTCATGCCGTTTCTCATCCCGCTGCCGCTTATCGCGAATGAACTGGGGTGGATCGGCGCCGAAATCGGCAGACAGCCGTGGGTCATCTACGGACTCCTGCGCACACGCGACGCGGTCTCGCCGGCCGTTTCCGGCGAGCGGGTGCTGATCACGCTCATCATGCTGTCCATCGTCTACGCCGCCCTCCTGTTCTCCTTCATCTATTTCGGCATGCGTCTCGTCAATGAGGGGCCGCGGGGAGAGCCGTCCGCGGCCGACGGGATGAGACCCTAATGGAAGCGACGCATCTCCAGGTAGCCTGGTTTTGCCTGCTGCTCCTGTTCCTCGTCGCCTACAGCGTGCTCGACGGATTCGACCTGGGCGTCGGTATGCTCACGCTCTTTACAAGGAGCGAAGAGAAGAGGAATCTCCTTTTTTCGGCGCTTGCGCCCGTGTGGGACGGCAACGAGCTGTGGCTCATCATCGCGGGGGCCTCGATTTTCGCCGTGTTTCCGCAGGCCTATGCCGCCGCGCTCAGCGGCTTTTACCTGCCGATTTTTTGCATCGCCGCAAGTCTCATGCTCCGCGCAGCCTCCTTCGAATGCCGCCATCTCTGCAAACGGGCCGTTACCCGCCGCGCATGGGAACGTGTTTTTGCAACAGCAAGTTTTATCATCCCGTTTCTCCTTGCCGTCGCACTCGGCAACATCATCGCCGGCCTTCCCCTGTCCGGGTCGCTTGAGTATGGCGGAAGCATCATGGCGCTCCTCCGACCCTTTCCCCTCGCGCTGGCCGCGACCGGCATCCTTCTCGTCGTTCTTCAGGGATCGCTCTTCGCGGCATGCAAGCTGCCCCCCGCGTTTTCAGGAGAGCTCCGGAAGACGGCGGCGCGGCTGTGGCCCGTCACCGTGGTCGCGTTCGCCGGGCTTGCCGGCATCATGGCGCTCCAGATGCCCCAGGCCAGGTCAAGGCTTCTCTTCTGGGGTGCAACGGCGGCGACCGCTCTCGCGCTCGGGGCGGCAAAAATCCTGATGCAACGCGAGATGGATCGATGTTCTTTCCTTGCAACGTCATTCGCCGTCATTTCGATCTGGCTTATGCAGGCGACGTCGCTCTTTCCCGATCTTATCAGGAACAGCGCGGACTCTTCCGGGTCGATCACCATATTCAACGGTTCGGCTCAACCCGGCACCCTGAGGGTCCTGATCGGCATTGCCGTCCCGGCGGCGATAATGTATCTCGCCCTGAACTGGTACCTGTATGCGACCTTCAAAGGAAAACTATCGCCCGGCGCCAATCTTTACGGCGGCGATGGAAAGGAATAGCGTCATGCCGACCGAAGCGGGCCGGGGTGCTGCCAACTTCCGGGGTGACAATAAGCGTTACTTGACTACAAATATCGTCGGGGTTGCAAAAACGAACGGCGATCGGGTGTGGCCTGGATCTTTGATCCAGGTTTCCAATCACCAGATTCTTTAACATCAGCTATATTTTTGTAGGCAAAAAACTTGGAAAGAGACCAGTGGAATGGCGCTGAGGATCGGCGTATGCAAGAGTAACGGGAACAGGGCTGCTTAACGATGAGTCAGGTTTGCAGGTAAGAATGGCGGATGCTGAGCGATAGGAAACCTGGATCGGAGATCCAGGGCACACGGGATCACGGGGTCACGCGATAGGGACACCCGTGCCAATGAAAAATTTGTAACTCAGCTTTGGGCTTTTCTGCTAAACATGCCGCATAGCATAAGGCAGACAAAACTCCTAAAATGCCTATAATTGGCAAGGTAATGTTTAATAATATTGGCCGCATCGGTAGTTTTCATGGGTCGCCCCTATCTATAGTGTAACAGGTATTTTTGGACTATGAAAGACACCGAGTTTTTTTCCGAGCTTTTAAACATACGGTTCCCCTGGCATATCACACGGTTAGAGCTAAACCATCAGCAAAAGCGAGTAGATATTTGGATTGAACACGCTTCCGGGGTTGAATTTCCATGCCCTGAGTGCCGTCAGTTTTATTCCGTGTATGACCATGCGCCGGAACGTGAAATTCGACACCTGAATACCTGCCAGATGGCGACCTATTTGCATCTTCGAGTTCCACGCGTTCGCTGCGAACAACATGGGGTAAAACAAATAGTCTCTGGCCTTGGCGAAAATAATGCGACTACTACCTATGAGTTTGAAAGCCTTGTTCTTGATTTGGAACAGGAATGTAGTATTGAAAGCACTTGCCGAGTTCTTGACATTGACTGGAAATTGGCCTGGCGAATTTATGAGAGGGCTGTGAATCGAGGATTGGCCCGCAAGCCACATGCTATCCCTGAACGCATTGGTGTTGATGAGAAGTCTTTTGCCAAAGGGCACCGATATGAAACGCTGGTGTACGATATAAATAAATCCTGCGTGGTATACGTTGGCGATGAGCGGGAGCAGGAAAGCCTTGAAAGGTATTACCAGCAGTTTAAACCGGAAGAGCGGGCTACGGTTCAATGCGTTGCCATGGATATGTGGGACCCCTTCATCGCAGCAACGAAAAAGTATATCCCGGACGCGGCACAAAAAATTGTATTCGACCGCTATCATGTGACACGAATAATCACTAAAGCCGTTGATGCTGTTCGCAAGGAAGAACATCGGGATTTGATAAATCGCAACATTGATACGCTTAAAGGCACCAAATATCTGTGGTTGTGGAATAATGAAAATATTCCGGATTATCGTAGAGAAGAATTTGAACAATTGCAAAAAAGAGACTTGAAAGTATGCAGGGCATGGGCGATAAAGGAAAATATTCGGCATCTCTGGGACTATCAAACTCCCGGCTGGATGAGCCGATATTTCAAAGATTGGTATTGGTGGGCAACCCATAGTCGTCTTGCACCTATAGTCAAAGCGGCTAAATCAATTAAAGCACATCTTGCCAATATCGTTACCTATGCAACCCATCATATAACAAATGCTCTTGGCGAAAGCCTGAATGCAAAAATAGAAAAGGTGAAGCGTCTTGCGTGTGGGTTTCGTAATCGTAACCATTATCGTATCGCTATCTTTTTTCATTGCGGTGGTCTTGAATTGTACCCTGAGCGGCGTAACTTGCCGCTTCAAATTATGCATTCGTAATGTGGCTGGATTTTCCACGCTGGAACGCGGTGTAACAGACGGCCACACCAGGCTTAAAACACTATCTGTTGTGGGTATCATTTAAAGTACCGATGACCCTAATATTGATATAGAATCTGCTTGATATGCCTTCGCTAAAAGTTTAAGTATGATTACACCGGTTATACCTGTTACAGAATATTCATAAATGTCAGATACTATAATTTTCATAATGCATACTCAGCTTGGCATTTTAAGGCCAATAAAATACTCAAAAAACAGCATGTCTACTTATCTCGCTCCACAATCACCTGCTGAATCATGCTTTTTTGAATCCTATGTGTATAAATTGAGTCAGCTAATTTAACAAGGAAGTAATTGCTGTTTTCATAAATAATTTGCGCTTTAAGTGAATCGGTCTTTGTAATAAGTGTAGCATGAATTGGCTGAGCTCCACCAAGATTAGATGGTAGGCGAGGGTAAATATTTAAAGCATAAATATAACTCATAATTAAAATTAATAAAAATCTACTCAAAACAATAAAATAATTATCATATTTCTTTCTTGTATCTTCATTTTTAGTAATTACCGGTTCACCTATAAAGGAAATACCTTTTTTTGCATCTAAAGCAGAACTCATAAAGAATAAAACGATAAAAAATGGTATGACAACAAAATAATTAATATATGACAGTTCCTTATTTGACCATGAAACATAAACAATAAATGCTATTGAGGGCAATGCTATTATACCATAAACGGGTTTTAGCCTTTTGGCTATTTTCTCCCAAAATGGATTCGACATTCCAATAGCAAGATAAAAAACACCCCAAATATAAAACGCCGCAAAAGCGTCATAGAATATTAAAATAGATATAATTAAATTCCTATTGAAATGTTTTGCAAGAAAAGCCCCATAATAATGTTCTGATGAAAAAAGATAATTTGATAGGATAAAGCAAACGAGTGTGTATTTATAAACAAAATTAAGTAAATTAGTAGATTTAAAGTTGTCTCTCATTTCGTCAATATTTAAACGAATAAAAGCAAAAATGACGATACCTGAAAATAGCAGAAGTGGAACAATGCCCGTATAAATATATCGTGTCTGAAGAAGGTCGAATTCAACAAATTTAAATTGCATTAAATATACAGTGTTAATAAAAAAACCCAAGCAATATAAAAGTACAGCTATTTTTAATCCATATTTTTCTATCTCTTTTAAAATATTCATACATCAGCGCTTTTCATGGAAAAGGATATCGTAATTACTTCATCAATAACAAACCCTATCTTTATGAAAGGGTTATGTTGAATAGCATCTGGAGTGTGGATAAAATACTTATCGCGCGGGTGCCCCTATCGAGTGACCCTGTGATCCCGTGTACCCTGGATCTCCGATCCAGGTCTCCTATCGCTTAACATCCTACATTCTTCAAAGCCAACGAAAACGCGCCCGGCAACTTTATTTCTAATCCCTCCGCCGCCGCATCCGCGAACAGCAGTTCCCGCGAATAGTCAACAAGCAGATCGGCGAACTCTCTTTTCATTGAGCGCAGTGCGCCATCCGAAAATGCGCAGAAGCAGGATGACCGCGAGGCTGTTTACGGCCCTGCTCGAAAAAAACGGGCTGACCCTGGTCCGGCAGTTCGATTCGTGGGGCGTAAACGGACGGTTCAACCTTACTCGTTATTCCGACTGCATAAGCCGCGTTCACTTCTTGAGCGACCCCCCGGCTTGGAAAAGCCGGGGAGAGCCCCTCTTGCGACTCATCGCGACTGCATAGGGAAATAGCCGCTTTATAAAGCGGCTATTTCCCTATAACGATTCTCCCCGTTCCTTCGGCTCGCCCTTCAATCGCCATTTTCAAGATATAGATGCCGGCGTGGACGCTCTTTGTATCCCAGACCGATTCGTGCGGGCCTGCGGAATTAATGCCGTCAAAGATCGCGGCAATATGCCTCCCCTGCGGGTCAAAAATATTTATGCTCATGCGCCCGGCGTTCTGCAAAGCATAGCTGATGACCGCATCGGCATTCGACGGATTATAGCGGACGGTAAACGGGGATGGTGCCTTGCCATTGGCAATAGGCAAAGTCGCGGTGGTTTGCCCATATCCTGCGGCGATGATATTTTTCTGGACGGCGTTTTCAGTCGAATCCGGCGGCCAGCCGGCTGTCATGGCCCCTTCGTAGAAGGTTCCCACGGAAGAGTTGCTGTTGTCGCCGCCGATGCCCAGGATGAAGGAGCCCGTCAGTTTCCAGGTGGAGGGAGCGTTTCCGTCGTAAATAGTTGTCAGGGCGCCGGATTGCGCACTGCCATCCCTCAATTCATAGGTCGGTGTTGAGTTCAACTGTTCGCCCTTAAGAAAGCCCGTGACGTAATTGTAGTTAAGGGTCGGGTTGGCGGAATAGACACTGCCTTTGCTGGAAGCTCCACTTCCACCGGGCCAAAGGCCGCCCTCTAAATCGGCCATGACCCAGGGGCCGGCGCCGGCGCCGGTAGCCCAATAGTTGGTATTTCCGAAGTAGAGGCATTCCATGGTGCCGGTGCCGCCGCTGCAACGGTTCGTCTCTGCGTTTCCGTAGTCATAGCAGCACCCAATGTTATAATGTTTGCCGTTTACTACGAAGTACAGCCCCTGCGGTTTGCTGGTGGTCGGGACGTCATTGGCCGTGTCTTTCCGGTACCCATTATCGCCAATCTGGTAAAGTCCGTAGACCTTATGACCGCCGAGCATCACCGAATCGCCGGTCGCGGTTGCCTCGGTATCGGCTTGCGTGACGTAACAACCCCCGGGCGAAACGGTAAGATTGTTGTTATGTCCGGACTGATCATAGATGATCGAAACGGTGCCTCTCCCACCCTTCAGGAACGTGTCCACTGCTGCTGAATTTGCTACCCCTCCGGGAGCCAGGGGATAGATGTCCAGGGTTGTCTTGTCAGACTTCCGCCTGACCTGGTAGATGGGCCCATCGTACGTTTGGTAAAGGGCGCGTACCACGCTATGCGCCGCGACGCATGGCGTTCCGCCGGCGGCATAGATGTCGCACGGACATGGCTGGGCATCGATCTTTTGCTGAGCTATGGTGAATACAAAAAATACACCCATCGCCTTGAAACACTTAAACACCCCAGAGTATCTCATAAAAAACCTCCCTTGTTTTAAGTGAGCAAATAATTTGATTTCTTTGTAAAAAGCCTCCCTTTTCAAGTAACCGGGTAATTTGATTTTCAAAGATGGTTGGCAACTATGCTGTTTCCCTTAGAACTCAACGGAATAATCCGTTCCTCCCCGTTCCGGCCTTTAAAAAATCGACCATAAAAACCACCCCTACGAGTAGTAAGCAAAATACAATAATAATATAACCATTATTTTTCATGTATATGCAAAAAAATATGCTTGATGATCCTGATGAGTGAATGCCCCGATTCAACTTAAACTGTATAAGGAAAGAACCCGGTCGAATCAAACTAAAAATTTCAGGGAAGTCCACCGTAGAGGGCGCGCGGGTGCCCTTATCAAGTGCCTTTCCGATTCTGTGTGCCCTGGATCTCCGATCCAGGTCTCCTCTCGCTTAACATCCTACATTCTTCAAAGCCAACGAAAACGCCCCGGCAACTTTATTTCTAATCCCCCGCTCCCGCATCCGCGAACAGCAACTCCCGCGAATAGTCAACAAGCAGATCGGCGAACTTTCTTTTATAGGTAATTATTTATTAATGGTGACGGAAAAACAGCATCCTACAAAAAAAGGATGCTGCCAGAACAACCGCCGGCACTCTCCGCACAGCGCGACCGGTCGTACCATTTTTGAGCCGTTTCCCACGAAAATCCCCGCGGATTAAAGTATTTTTTCAGCATGATGGAACCGATCAATCCAAGTGAACCGATAGATCTTGAGGCGAAGGAGTATCTCGACAGTCTGGGCAACGGCGCCGTCCTCCTTGCCCGCGATGCGCTGCAGGATCCTAATTTTAAATCCGCGGTGGTACTCATCTGCATCTACAGCAAGGAGGCCGGCGCTTACGGGCTTGTCATCAACCGGCGTTCGCACATGCCGCTGTCGGAGATATTTGACGGGTTCTCAGAAATGCTTGAGCCCCGTGAGGTGTTCATCGGCGGACCGGTACAGCAGGAGGAGATTCAGATCATCCAGATTACCGACGACCCGGTGCCTGACTCCCATCGGGTGGCGCCGCGTGTCTTCCTTGGCGGGAAATGGGATAACCTTGATCAGATGTTCAACTTCGACGACGGGTCGACGCGTCTTTTCCTGGGCTATTCCGGCTGGGCGGCCGGGCAGCTCGAATCGGAAATTCTGGCCGGGGCCTGGCAGGTTTTTCGCATCAACCTGGAAAAGCTGCTCAAGGATATCGATAAAGTCGTCGCCGTAGACATGGAAAGCATCGAGGAATATCTGGGATCGATTGAGACGTGATAACCAGGCATTGCCCCTCACTACAACGCTGAATTTATGCGGTAGAGACCTTGCATGCAAGGTCTCTACTCTCCAAGAAGGCTCGCCGACTCCCGCTCCTCATGATAACCGTACGATTCCAATTTTGTGGAAATTTGAATGATTTTTTGCCGGTTCAAAGGCAAAAAGTCCGTTTTTCGGCGTCTTTCAGCGGGAACGCCTCCATCAAGGACGCAATCGAATCGCTCGGCATACCGCATACCGAGATCGGCTCGATTGCCGTTAACGGCGAATTTGTCGGTTTTTCCTACCGGTTGGAAAGTGACGATGAGGTGACCGTCCGTCCGGATGAAGCGTCGCCCGGTCTTACGTCGTTTCAACGCCTCAGGCCCTTGCCGCCGCGCCCTGCCGTGTTTATTTGCGATGTGCACCTGGGACGGCTGAGCCGGATGCTGCGGATTCTCGGATTCGACACCCTCTTCCGCAACGATTATACGGACGGCGAGATGGCGGCCATTGCCCGGCAGGAGAGAAGAATCGTGTTGACGCGGGACCGGGGAATTCTCAAGCGCCGCGAGGTGACCCACGGCCATTGCGTACGGTCGGACGACTGGCGCGAGCAGGTCCGCGAGGTGTTGCGGCGATTCGATTGTGCCGATTCAATCCATCCTTTTACGCGGTGTACGGATTGCAATGGCGGTATCGAGCCGGTGGAAAAATCCGGGATCCTCGACCGGCTGGAGGAAAAAACGAAACGATACTATGATGAATTTTCGCGCTGTCTGAATTGCGGGAAAGTATACTGGGAGGGGTCGCACTACCGGAAGTTGAAAATAGCGGTGGAGGAGTTGATAAAAGATCATTCAGTCTGAAAGGGGCTCCCGACATGACGGATCAGGAAAGAAAAGGGACCGATTGCAAATTAGTCGCTACGCCGTTCTGCTACGACGACCTTGTCGCCTATCAGGAAGGATCTGTCGTCAGCAGGACCATCATCGATAAAAACGAGGGGACCGTTACGGTCTTTGCCTTTGATGAGGGGCAGCGGCTCAGCACCCATTCCGCTCCCTTCGACGCGCTGGCCGAGGTCATCGACGGCGCCGGCATATTTACCATAGAAGGAACCGATCATGAGGTTTCCGCCGGTCGTCAGATCATTCTTCCGGCACATAAGCCCCATGCCGTATCCGCGCCGGGGAGATTCAAGATGGTGCTGATCATGATCCGGGCGAAATAAACTAGAATGCCTGCCCGATACTGAAATACGGCGTTCCCCATTTAGGACCGTAATTCACCCGATAGCCCCAGTCAAACTCGATCTGGCCAACCGGAGTCTTGGCGTAAATGCCGGGGCCGAGGGTCCACCGGAGGTCGGAGAGGTTGAATTCGACGGAGGGGTCGCTCCAGGCGTAGCCGCCGTCAACAAACGCCGAGATGCCGATCCATTTATAAACGGCACGCTGCGCCTGCAGGAGGTTGACGACGAGCGCCATCCTTCCGCCGCCGGGGCTCAGGTCGTTCTGTTCATACCCGCGAACCGGCCTCACACCTTCGATGCCGATGTTATAGATAATCTGCGCCGGAACGCTGTCGCCTCGCGGCCCATAGCCTTGGGCATACCCAAATTCAACCGCTGAGGAGACACGGAGCCCGCGCAGAGGCGTTACATAGCCGCGGGCATATCGAGGAGTGCCCGGTAGTACTGGTTCGTCCCTCTGCCGCCAAGACCCGCGAGTTCCGGAGACACCTGGATATAAGCGCCGGAGGTGGTATCGGTAAGATTTTTCCGGGTATCGTAATAAATATCCGTGCCGACACTCTGGGTATTCGCAAGCGAGGTTGTCCCGGTCGTGTCCTGGATGGGCACAAGATATTCCGTCCGTTCGATCTTCAGCCACACCCGGTAGCTCAAATACCAGTTGGTTTCCTTGGCCACCGAAAACTGGATGCCGTCGAAGAGGCCAAGGTAGGTGATATCGTTGTGTTGGACATATGCGGTGATCGACGCATCGACGGGCAGGGAGAAGATCCAGGGGTACGAATAAGTCGCATCTCCCCTGAGTTCATAGTGATTATAAAGACCGTCGAGGGTAATCGCATGTCCCAGGCCGAAAAGGTTTACATAGCGCGTTTCGAGGGATCCCCTGAACTCGTCGTAGGTGCCGTAACCTGCCGAGGCATCGAAGCTGAAGAATTTGGCCTCCTCAATGGTCGCTGTTACCGGCGCGGTTACCGTATCTCGCCGCTTTTCGGCCACGATCAGGCTTTCCGGCGGCGTCTTGAGCTGTACGTAATTGAAAAGCCCGGTCGCGTAAAGTTTCTGCACCAACGCGTCCATTTTTTTTGACGTCAGGGTATCTCCCGCCTTGAATTTCAATTCGCGCGTTACGACAACCGGTAGCACCTTTTCAAGCCCTGCTGCCTGGAAGGGTCCCGCAAATACCAGCGGTCCTTGATCGATGCTGAAGATCACCGAGGCGCGGTGGGCAACCGTATCGATGGCGGTACTGTCCAGAACGTGACTGTACAGATGTACCCTCAAAGCCAGATCGGCGACGATTTTCTGGACGTCCTGATCGATTACGCTCGTGCTGAACGGCGCATCCGGTTTTGTCTGGAGTCGTTGCAGCTCTTCGGTCGGCCGAAGCGTCGAAGCGCCTCTGATGACGACCGCGCCGATGATCGTCTGGGACCCCTCGATGATCGAGAGGAAGAGGGAAACCCGGTGATGCGCGGTGTCCTGAACGGTTGAGTCGATGTCCACCTCGGCCGCGAGGTATCCTTTCTGGTTATAGGCGGCTGTTATCACCGCGGTGTCCGATTCGAGCTTGACATGGGAATAAACGGACTTTTTCCAGAAGTGAGAGGGTTTCGTTTCCATGAAGCCGAGGAGCTGCCCCGAGGTGAAAACCGTGTTTCCGGAGAAGCTGATTTTTTTTACCGTCCACTCCCTGGCGCTCAGGGAGGCGACAAGGGCAAAGAAAATAAGCGAACTGTTTCTTTGCATCCGGCCGGTAGTTTTTCTAAAGGGGTATCGTCGTCTTTCAGCCATTATGGTCTCTCTACCGTGAAAGGCGGAAGTGCAGGTCGATGCCGCTGTTCAGGTAGTACCCTGAGCCGACAATATAGAGGTTGGGTAGAAGCCGGTATGATGCCGAGACATTGGGCCGGTCCAGATTCTGCAGGATAGCCTGATAGGTGACCGATAACCGCGGCGAGAGCCGCTTGATCGCCGTGACCGTCGTCCCGACGGCGCCGGTCTCAACGTTGAGACTTTCGATGTTGAGCAGTTGCTGCAGTGGCCGCGTTCCAAAACCGGCGAGCTGCTGGGCCAGAAGACCTTCGATGGCTCCTGCAACGCCGCTTGCAAGGACCCCCTGGGTGGTGCCGAAGGTGATCAAACGCACGATGAGTTCCGGCTGGAGCGGCGGGTTGGATGAGAGAAGGACGGTTGGCTTGCGGAGGCTATCGGTTACCGTGAGTGTAATCACGTATTGAGGCTGCTCAACAACGGCCCCGGTTTGCGCGGAGACCGTAGAAGCAGTCATCGTATCCGTTGCGATCAGGTTGATCGCAGGGTTCATATCATCAGGATTCGTGAAGCGGAAGGTCCCTTGCTGGACAGTAAATTTCCGGTCCAGATAATAGACATATCCCTCGGTGGCGGAGATGGTTCCGACGATGCCGGGACGCTCCGGATTCCCCACGATCGTACATGTGCCGTCCAGCGACAGGCTGCCCACATTGCTTTCAATCGTCAGGTTTTTGTCCAGATCGACAACCATGCGCAGCGCGGCGCGCCTGAGCAGTGAGTTTTTTGAGAGCGTTTTTTTCGGCTTCGCGACCGGTGCCTTTTGGAACATGGCGGTCGGCGAAAGAAAGAGTTGATAACGCGACTCGCCAAGGGTCATGCTGCCTCCGAGAACCAGCGCATTCGCGGAATCGGCGAGTCGCACCGATGCCGTACGGATGACCGCATTGAGGTCGGCAAGCCGCAGCGGGCAATCCTTTGCGGATAGTGCGAACCGCACATGACCCGATCCGGCGGGTTCAACGAATCCGGCGCCGGAAAAGGTTCCCGATGAACCGATGCGTCCCCTGAGGGAATCCACGATGATGGAGTCGTCGCGCAGGGAGAGTTCGGCATCGATGGGACCCAATGTCTGCTCAAACCCTTTCATGGCAAAGCCCGCGCCCCGAACGGAAACGTGACCGAGAATACGGGGCCGATTTTCCCGCAAGGTCAAGGTTGCGTCGCCATCGAGGGTTCCGCCCGAGAACTCCGCGTCCGGCGTCATGGGAGTAAAAACGGTGAGCGGCATCGCTTCCGCAACGCCCCGCAGCGATACATTCGATTTATCGAGTTTGCGCCTCTTCAAATCCCAGGGAACGGACCCGGAAAACGCGAGACGTCCCTTATACACGCCTGCCCCCGCAGTATCGAGGTACAGCATTTCTCTGTTGCCGTGACAGCGAAGAAACGGTTTCTCAAAGCGATTGGTTTTCCACATAAGGGAGTCGCACTGCACTGCAACCGTTAACACCGGGTAGAGGACGGTGCCGCCGATGCGTGCCTCGGCCGACAACCCATGAATACGAATCGATCGTGCGGGTCGATTACCCGGTCACTCGATCCGGACACGCCTCCCTGCACCTCCCATGACTCTTGCCTCCTGTCAATCTGTGCGTGGATTGAAATGCTTCCCTTCGTTGTAACATCCGGCAGAAATTGCGCCAAAAGGTCGTCGAGCGGGAGATCCGCGCCCTCGACGTCGATGCGGGCGCCGTCCATGATGAGATGATCCGCCGTCCAGGGAGGCGACAATGCAAGCGGGGCGAAGAGGGAAACGAGAAGCGACTCCGGCTGTTCCGGGGAGAAGGCCCTGGCCGACGCATTCAGGACGCCGTTTTTGAGGTCGGCCTCGGCCCGGTACCGGATGGTCGCCGCACGACCGAGCGCCTGGTCGAAATCGAGGTGCACCCGCGCGGTGGGATTTCCGGTCGTTCCATGCACTTCCGCCCGCAGCGCAAGCATTCCATGCAGGGGCATCTTTCCCTTTATCCAGGGAGAAAGGAGGCCCGGATCCATGCCGCCGACGTTCACCGAGGCGTCGATGGAGTCTCCGACCGAAACACCGGAAGCGGTGCATGAGGCGCTTTTATATCCTTGTCGTTCGGCCATAATGGCTACCCGTGCGAAGCGGCGTTTCCCATGCAGGAAGGCGAGACCCGAGCTTTTGATCCATGCCGCGTTTTTTCCCAGGCGGACGTTATCCCAGCGCAGGGTATCGTTCCGATAGGCCAGCGATGCGATAAAGGAAGCGGCGGTAAGGTTATCACGGTGGAGATCCGTCATGCCGATCTCCGCAGAAACGCTTGGATTTCCAATGGGGCCATACCCTTCGGCGGCAACATGGAAACGCCCTCCCGCGTTGTGAATTCCGAAAAGTGGAAGGATCGCCGCAAGCTCGCCGTTGCTTCGCAGGGAGGCCCTGTTGATATAAAGTTGCTTATTCGCATAAAAAGCGGCTGCCGATAACCGGTTGATCGACGCTCCCCGCCACGCAAGATCATGAGCCCGGAGATTGAACCTGAGGACCGGCTGTTTTACGTTTCCACCAAGGTCCCCGGCGCCCGAGAGAAAACCGGTTACCGGATACGCCAGAAATAACCGTGAGATCGTCGCTCCGTTCGCGATGTTCAGGGAAAATGCGCCGGCAAGGGCATTGTCATGAACGCCGATCGTCCCCTGCGCATGGAGCCTGTTTCCCGAATCCGCCGCAATATCCACCGCCCACTGCCGGTTATCCAATTTCGTCGTGCAATCGATCCGGCCGGTGACGTCGGGACCAGCCGGGTTCTTTATCGCAACCGAGAGGACGGCGTGGCCGGGCAGGGTCGTCATGCCCCTGCCGCTCGCACTGCCTTCCACATGGACGGTGCCTTTAAGTAGTGCGAGTTTCAGGCCGAAGCGGTTTGCGAGATCGGAAATACGGGGGACATCCGCCACGACGACGGCATTCCAGGTGTCGAGGCGAGGTTTCTTTGAAAGCAAGGGAATCGAGGCGTTCGCCCTTATTCCGGCCTGTCCCATGGGCGACGCGCAATCGAGCGTTCCGGAGAAACCTCCGTCCGGGGCATATTTCGCCGTCGCCGCAACCGTTTCGAACGGGATGCTGTCAAACATCACCTTTCCGGCGGTCATCTGAAGTGAGATGCGCGGCGAATCGAGGAGCCCGGAGAGCGATGCGACGGCATGCACCTCGCCCTTCGCCTGCAAGCCCTTGATTTTCCGTACACAGAGGAGCGGCAAAAGGAACGTCCTGACATCCGCGTGCGCCTTCCACCCTATTTTCGAAGAGAATGGAATGGTTCCCTGACAGGTAATGGTCGACGAATCTCCCGTGATAAGCCCCTTCGACACCACGAGTTTTTTGCGGCTCAGTTCGGCCTTGATATCGATATTTTTTACGCGGCCTCTATACCACGGCGTTATCGCCTCGCCGGCGCCGGAGGTAAGCGTTCCGGTAAGAGAATCGAGGCGCCTGAAAAGGAGGTGACTCCTGATCCCGGTCAGCGAGTAATACATCCCGGCGGCCGAATCGTCGTACCGCGCCGAGAGCCCGTTCACCACTGCCGTGCCGATGGTGACGGTCCAGATTTTGACTTTAGAAGGAGGGGAAAAATGTTTGTAGATGAACGGAAAATGCACACCGGTTCCTTTGGTCCTGATCCCGGTGACCGTTGCGCCCTGAATGGTGATCCGCTTTAATTCCAACCGTTTTTTCAGGAGCGGCAGGAGGGCGCAACGGATGCGAAGCGTATGAATCGCCATTGAATCCCCGAATTCCCGGTCAACAACGACCACATCGCGAAAATCGAAACGCTCAATCCAATTTAAATGTATCGCGCCGATGGTTACCTGATTGCCGAGTCTCTTTGAAGCGAGGTTTTCTATCGCGGCCTTGATGCCCCGTTGCACCGGCGGCGTCATGACCGCCGCACTCAAGAGAAGGGCCACCACGCCGAAGGCAAGGATAAGAATGATGAGCGATCGTACCGCGATCCGTAGTGCGCGATTCATAACCTGGAAGCCGGAGTTAATCCCTCTTTTGAGCTATCGTCCCTACCACTATCTTCCTTCAGTCAATCTCGTAATCAAAAACTCCGGCAGTTTCGCCTTGCGCATGCGTGCCTGCGTCTTCGGGATGTCATAGGCGACGCGGCGGAAAAAGAAATCTCCCGTGCCATCGTCGAAAATGCCGTAGCAGGACTTCGCGATCCGGTCCCGCGGCTGGCCGACGCTGCCCACATTGATGAGAAACCGCGCGCCCGGCGTCTCCCGGAGATTGATATGCCCAGCCTGGTGGGCATAAACCTCTTTTTTCCCATCGAGGACGACGATCATCGGAATATGCGTATGACCGACGAGACACGCCTCGGTTTCAAAGTGACGAAAGTTGAAGGAGGCCTCTTCCAGCGAGGTGATATAGTACCACATGCCGGGTTCGTAGGGCGTCGCATGAACCAGGGTGAACGATTCGCGGGTGGCGGTAAGCGGCAGCGAAGCGAGGTAGGTGCGATTTGCTTTTCGCAGGATTCGCGCGGTCCAGTCGATGGCGGCCCGTGCAAAATTGTTGAACAAGTTGGTATCGAGGAGCCTGACCGCCGCCGCATCATGATTGCCGAGCAGAACGATGGTACTCCTCTTCCGGACGATCTCCGTGCACTCATTCGGCTCTGAGCCGTACCCGACGATATCTCCAAGGCAGATTATTTCGTCGATCGCCTGTTGTCCGATATCCTCAAGCACCGTTTCGAGCGCTTCGAGGTTGGCATGGATATCGGATATGAAGGCTCGGCGCATAATGTCAACCGTTTTCCATGAATCGGAAGGTGATCGAGCCGATTTCGATGTGATCTTTGTTCCGCAAAAGATGGGTTTTCACCGCCCGGCCGTTTACTTTAAGCATTCCGAGCATTTTATTGGTGCCGATCCTCCATCCCTCGGTATCGAGGCGCAGGAAAGCTTGCCGGCGGCCAACCATGAACCCCGACACCGGGATATCATCGGCGGCGGCGTTGCCGAGCGTCATGAAGCTCTTATCGAGTTTAAAAGCCCGCTTCTGCGACAACTCGACCAGAACGGGAAAACCGTTATCTATGACCGCCCCTTCCCGCGCCCGGAATCGCGGTTTTACGAAAGCGGTTTCAAGCGAATCTCCCGCCGCCGGCGATGTCATGACCGGGGCGCTTGCCCCGGACGCAACGGTTGCCTGCTGCGCCACCTCCTCGAAAATGATTGAATAGCTCCCGATGACGATGATATCACCGCTATGCAGGGAAACTTTTCGCACCGAGTTGCCGTTAACAACGGTGCCGTTCAGCGAGTGGAGATCATTCAGGACGTACGAGCCGTCGTAATCCTCTTCGATCCGGAGATGGCGACGCGAAACCCCTGCGCCCGCCAGAGGGATGGTATTTTCCGCGAGTCGTCCCACGGTAACGACGGGATCATCGAAGAACAGCGTTTGGAGAAGTTTGCCCTCTGAAAAAATCATGAATTTCAACATAGGTCTGGCCCGTCTCCCCACCTCCGCACTAGGCTGTTCTTCAAGACACTTCTGCGCGGATTATCCATCAGTAGTTTCATTAAAATACATGGATCGTTTTCTGCGGGCAACCCGCGACAACCGATTCTCAATCCGAATCTTCGCCCGGACATGGACTTGCTTTTGTCGGCGATATCCATGCAACCGTGATCGGGCGACATGGCTACCGCTTCCGGTTCGGTCTCATCGATGAGGCGATTCCGGTCACCGCGCACCGGAGCGATCCGAGTCCTTAGCCCGCAGCCCGCACTTTTATTGAATACTATCGGATTGCCGAGTCTTTATGTATATTTTAACCTTCGTTCGCGCACCTGCATTAATTCGGCTGCGGATACCCTCTTGTGACGTTTTATGCGGCAATAAATATCCGGTGCATGCGTAGTACTTGTTTGTTCTAGTCACAGGCGGGGAAGTGTCGCCGCTGGAAATTTTCGGCGCGGCGGAAATTCGTTGCGGGAGGGAATCAACAATGGCTTCGGCGAGTTCATATAAAAATGTTTTCGATGATAAAACAGAATTTGACAAGCTGCAGGAACTCATCCATGACGCCATAGCCAGGTTTTCGGAGTACCGGAAGGGAAATTTGACCTATGGCGAAGTAATGTATGTCATGGAGTGCATTCTTGATGGATTCCATAATCGTTCCGAAAAGGATACGAAGACGCGATTCGCCATAAAAGGGCTGCATGAGGCCCCTTCCTTTGGATTACTTATGTCAATTATGGGCCGGACAGTGGAGACCCTGACGAAAAAAGGAATCATCAGTTCGGGGGATGAGGCGTATATCCTTCATGGCAGGGAATAGCGCCGCCGGGCCCGTACGCGGGAAGGACTCATGAAAGGAACACATTGATTGGCTCGTATGAATCATGAAATCCCTGGCCGCTTGATGATTTCATTTCCGGGTGAACGTGATTATATTCCGTTTGTCCGGCAACTGGTATCCGATACGCTCCGGGTTTTTCGGTTCAGCCCTCAATTCAGTTTCCGTACCGAATTTCTCGTGGATGAACTGTGCAACAACGCGGTGATTCACGGTTTCCCGTGGGATCGTCAACCCGTAGAGGTGCTCTGCGACGCTTACGGCGACCGGGTCGAAATATCCGTCAGGGGTCCGGGTCCGGACGGCTGCCGTGAAACTATCCCGCGATTCCGGGAGGCTGTCGCCGAGGCCACGCTCGGAAAAGGCAAAGAACTTGAGCTCATTCGCCTGCTTTCCGATGCCGTGACGTGTACCATCGACAGTAATAACGTTTCTCATGTTCATATTGTACGTAAACGTGAAGCGTAGGGAGGTCGCCGTGCGAAGCAAACCGTCGCCTCCGCGCAGGGGGAAGTGAATTCATGAGCGATCATGCTCCTGCAGTAATAATTGAGGAGATTCCAAAGACCCCCGATGTCTGCGTTATCCGGCTGAGCGGCGATCTTGATGCCCGGAGCGCTTCGGTATTTGACAAATGCCTCTCTGATTCCGCTGCAAGGGGGAAAAATTTCGCAATAGCCGACCTGAGCGCCGTCACGATGATCGGCTCGGTTGCGCTCGGGAAGCTTCTCGGGCTTAAGCGGCGTTTCAGTGAAAAGGGCGGCGATCTTGTTCTGGCGGCCATCAATCTCGAGATTAAAATGAAATGTCTTCAGATGGGCGTTGATAAAATTTTTACGTTGTATAACGACCTTCACTCAGCCATGAATGCCTACGCGTGGGACGTCATGCACGAAGCGGAAAAAGTCAAACTTTCCTTCCCGCCGAAGATCGGCCTGGTACCGGCCATCCGAAACTTCGTCAGCGGCATAATGACTCAAAAAGGCTATGGGGGCCGCGACGCCTTCCGCGTTAAAACCATCGTCGATGAACTATGCAACAATGCAGTGGAATACGGCTCAAAAAATGAAGCCGACAATATTACGCTTCGCCTGCGGATAGACCGGGAGAAGGTCGAAATTGACGCGGAGAACGTCAGTGATCCCGAAAAACGCGATCAATTAAAAGCCGTCATGGGCACTGTTTCATGCGAAGCGCCCCGTGAGGGAGATTTTAAACGAGGCAGGGGGCTTGCCCTTGTTAAATTATTGTCAAGCGATTTTTCCGCCGATATCACCGATGAGGGAACCATCGTCCACGTAACCAAGACAAAAGAGGATTAACGTCATGGAATCAAAATTCGAGCTTACTTGTGAAGCCGTTAAAGGACGTAATGACGCCGAAGTCATCCGGTTTGCTGGCGACCTGGATGCGACGAATGTCCAGACGGTTCTCGAAAAAGTCTCTACCCTCTTCAATGAAGGCAAGGTGCATATCGTCGCGGACTTCTCCAATCTTCGTTACGTCAATAGCACCGGTCTGGGAATTCTCCTGCATCTGAATAAATCGGCCAAGGAAAAATCCGGACGTTTCAAGATTGCCAATGTTAATGAAAATGTCTTTGAAATCGTCGAGATCATCGGCGCGTCATCAATTCTCGAAATCTATGATACCGTTGATGAGGCCATCGCCTCGTTCAACTGAATGCGTCTCAATTCCTTCTTTTAACGTCATAAGGATGCCACATGAATCATAAGTATCTCTTACTGCTTCCATTTGGAATCCCGCTCATGCTCTGCCTCTGCTACCATGGCGCGGTAAAAAATGATCGTCTTGCCTATGTCGGATCGACGCTGGTAACCCAGCAGGATGCGGATGCCTTCGGCACCGCCGCCCGGTTCTACCCCACGCCGCCGGTGGAGTTTTCCCTCGGAACCCGGCCGACCGTCAGCGCTCTCGTTGAAACCGAAGCGATCTATCGTCATGAACACGGGAAACTCGGATCATTCGAGCTGCAGCATAGTCTCGGCTGGAAATGGAAGGAACGTTATTATACCGCAATTCTATTTCAGCAGGAAATCCTCCAGCCGAATTTAGGGTTTACCGATGACCAGTTGCGAAAATATTATACGAACCATCCGATGGAATTCTCGAATACCCCTCCTTCCAATTCGACCGGGAAAAAGCCCGCGGCGGTCGTGCAGCCGTTCGACGAGGCAAAACCGATGGTGGCGGAGAAAATGTTTCAGGCCTTCCATCAGCCCGATTCGGAGTTCCTGAAGACCTTTCCTCTCAAGGATACCGAGGCTATCAGGCGTCAGTGGCTTAAATATGTTCATGAGGAAGGCGGCCCTGTGGTGTTCCAGCGGATCTATTACCGGGAAAAATACGGAAGATCCCTCCCGGATTCATTGAATGATTTTTGCGGCCCCGGCAAGATTATTTCGCAGCAGGATGTGGATCTCATTCTTTCCTGGCTCCCGGCCGATCGGCGGGAGGTTTATAAAAAAAATCCGCAGGAACTCCGGAACCTTGCGCTCTGGCTGGTCCGTTGGAAGCTTTTTTCCGATAAGGCGTCGGATATGGGGTTTTCCACAACGCCGACCGTTCGCAACGTGCTGAAGTGGGCCTGGAGATTTGAACTTGCCCAGAAGTTCATCACCGAATCAATCGTTCCTCAGGCCAAAAAAGGGGTTACCATCGATACCGCGATGGCCAGGTATTCCTTTCTTGATGAAATCAATCTGCCCGCCGCGTCCGATACGGCCCGGTTCAACGATCATTGTGCCAAGCTCATCGAACGCGAAGTCAACGTAAAGTTCGACAGCCTCATCTATGAGCTCCGTCGCACGGAGGATATCCGGTTTCTCAAGAACGAGTGGAAGGATGACCTGGTGAGTGATCCCGCGAAGCTCCTGCGACGGGCCGATTCGTTGCGGGATACCGGCAACGTCGCCGAAGCGCAGAACACCTATCGGACGCTGGTGGACAATTTCTTCTTTGCAAAAGAGGGCAGAAAGGCGATTCTCGAACTCGCGAAGATGAAAACCGAGCAGCAGATGTACACCGATGCCATTAAAGATTACCGGCGGGCGCTCGTGGTCGATGCCGACCGGAGCAAGGTGTGTAATACGATGTTCATGATCGGGTTCATTTATGATGAGTATCTCAATAAGCCCGATATGGCGGAGGTCAATTATAAGTGGGTTTTGAAAAACGCTCCAGATTGCGAACTTATCGACGATGCGGAATTCATGATGCTGCATCTGGGCGAACAGATGGCAAGCGTGGATGAGTTGCAGGCCGAGGTCAAACGCCAGGGCAAGAAGGTTGAAGCCGGCGCGGGAGGCGATTCCTCGGGCCTCAAGGTTGAAATGATGCAGGGAAAGCAGAAGAGGATATAGTCTCAGCGCATTTACACCACCCCGGGGCTCCGTACCTCGAATAGAGTGCGGAGCCATTTTTTTAGGAAAACCGCCCCGACCGGAAGGGGGGGGGGGGGGTGCTTGTACGACGTACATACGGTGGCGTCTATCGGAGAGGAAATCCATGAAACAGAACGATGCGGTGCCTGAAAAAAACGGAACCCGCCCCTCACGTGAATTTGCGTGGAAGCTCATGTATAAGGGCAATTCGACGGCGGATATCCGGCGCGGGTTTCTCAGCAACCTCGAATACAATCTTGCCAAGGATCGGTATTCTCATACGCTCTTCGACGAATTCTTAGGCCTCGCTTACACCGTACGGGAACGGCTCATCGAGCGCTGGATCGCCAGCCGCCGGCAGTACCACTCGCAAAACGTTAAGCGAGTGTACTATCTGTCGATGGAATTCCTTTTAGGGAGACTGCTGTCCGATAATATCATTAACCTGCAGCTGTTCTCCGCCTGCAACCAGGCGGCAGAGGACCTCAGGCTTGACATGGAATCGGTCATTGACCAGGAACATGATGCCGGCCTGGGGAACGGCGGCCTCGGCCGTCTGGCCGCATGCTATATCGACTCCATGGCCACGCTCAAGCTCCCCGCTGTGGGGTACGGCATCCGCTACGATTTCGGCATTTTCAACCAGAAAATCGTGAACGGCAACCAGGTGGAGATGCCGGAAATGTGGCTTCAGTTCCGCAATCCATGGGAGATCGAACGGCCCGAATTCAAGAGGACCATCAAATTCTACGGCAAGACCATGCAGGTGAAGGACCATGACGGAAAAATGCGCTTCAGGTGGATCGACACCATCGATGTGCTTGCCATTCCGTACGACATACCTATTCCGGGCTTCGGCGTCAGCAATGTCAACTCCCTGCGCCTCTGGTCGGCGCGGGCCGCCGAGGAGTTCAATTTTCAGGAGTTCAATCAGGGCGACTACATCGGCGCCTGCGAGTCGAAACTGGTCAGCGAGAACATCTCCAAGGTTCTTTACCCAAACGACAACAATGTTTCCGGCCGCGAACTCCGGCTCAAGCAGCAGCATTTTTTTACCTCGGCCTCCCTGCAGGACATCATCCGACGCTACCGGGCGGCGAACAGCGATTTCCGCCCCTTCGCGGACAAGGTCGCCATTCAATTGAACGATACGCATCCGACCATCGCTATTGTCGAGCTCATGCGGCTGTTTCTCGACGAACATTATTTGGAATGGGATGAGGCATGGGCGCTCGTGACCGGAACCTTCGGCTATACCAATCATACGCTCATGCCCGAAGCGCTGGAGAAATGGCCGGTGCCGCTCATGCGCAACCTTCTGCCGCGCCACCTGGATATTATCTTCGAAATCAACGCGCGCTTCCTGCGGGAGGTATCCTATCGGTTCCCCGGCGATACGGACCGGCTGCGCCGGATGTCCATCATCGAGGAGGGCGACGAACAGCAGGTGCGGATGGCGTATCTGGCGATCGTGGGCAGCCATTCGGTCAACGGGGTTTCAAAACTGCATACCCGGCTGCTCTGCGACCGGCTGGTCCGCGATTTCTTCGAAATGTGGCCTCAAAAATTCAACAGCAAAACAAACGGCATCTCGCCGCGGCGGTGGCTGTACAAGGCGAATCCGTCGCTGCGCGACCTCATCACCGAAACGATCGGTCCCGGGTGGGTGATGAACCTGGGCGAGCTTACGAAACTCGCGGATCATGCGGGGGATTCCGCATTCCAGGAACTCTGGAGAGCGGCTAAAACGGCGGCGAAGGACCGGTTTGCAAGGAAGATGCACAAATGGGAGCACATGACCATCGACACTTCGATGCTTTTCGACGTACAGGTAAAGCGGCTCCATGAATACAAACGGCAGCTGCTCTGCCTCCTGCATACGATTGCACTGTACGCCCGTATCAAGGCGGGGGATACGAAGGATTTCGTACCGCGGGCCGTCATGTTTGGAGGCAAGGCCGCTCCCGGCTACTTCATGGCCAAGCTCATCATCAAATTCATCAACAATGTCGCCGGCATCATCAACAACGATCCCGCCACCACCGGGCTTCTCCGGATCCACTTCCTGCCCAATTACCGTGTGTCGCTCGCGGAGTATGTCATCCCCGCCGCCGACCTTTCGGAACAGATCTCAACGGCAGGAACCGAGGCATCGGGCACCGGAAACATGAAATTCGCCTTGAACGGCGCATTGACCATCGGCACCATGGACGGCGCGACAATCGAGATGGCCGAGCAGATCGGCGAGGAAAATATGTTCATTTTCGGCCTGCGGGCCGATGCGATCGACAAACTCCGCGCTGGCGGCTACAACCCTTCCGAGTACTGCCGGAAAAACCCCGTCCTTCAGAAGGTCATGAATCTCATCAACTCCGGGTTTTTCAGCCCGGAAGAACCGCACCTGTTCAAGCCGATTTACGATTCACTGCTTGCGGGCGGCGATCCCTTCATGGTCATGGCCGATTTCGAGGCCTATGCGGAATGCCAGCACAAGGCGGCGCTTGTTTATAAAAATGAACCCGAAGAGTGGACGCGAATGTCGATCCTGAATGTCGCGAAGATGGGGATTTTTTCCTCGGACCGCGCCATTGCCGAATACGCTAAGGAAATCTGGAACGTCGAGCCGGTCAATGTCGCGATTTAACGGGCGGTGGATGAAAAGAACCGCCCCTACACCCCGAAATATTCCCGGTACCACTCGACAAACGCCTTCACTCCCGTGTCGATATCGGTCTTCGGATCATAGCCGAGCGCCCGGAGCTTGCCGATGTCCGCGACCGTGTCGACCACATCCCCCGGCTGGAGGGGCAGAAAACGCATCGCTGCTTTTTTCCCGCACTGTCTCTCTATCTCCGCGATGAAATCCATAAGCTGTTCGGCCCGGTCGTTGCCGACATTGTAAATTTCGCAGGGCGCAGCCCGGTCGAGCGCGCAAAGCGTTCCGGTGACGATGTCATCGATATAGGTGAAATTCCTCCGCATGCGTCCGTTGTTGTAGACATCGATCGGTTCGCCGGCAAGAATCGCCCTCGTAAATTTGAAAAGCGCCATGTCCGGCCTGCCCCACGGACCGTAAACGGTAAAGAATCGCAACCCGGTGCAGGGAATGCCATACAGATGGCTGTAACATTTCGCGACCAGCTCGTTGGCTTTTTTCGTGGCGGCATAGAGCGAACACGGGCTGTCGGTCGGGTCCTCTTCCGAAAAGGGCAATGTGGCATTTGCGCCATACACGGACGACGACGAGGCGTACACGAAGTTCTTTGGCTGGTACTTTCGCACCAGCTCGATGATATTTAAAAAACCCTCGTTATTCGATTTCTGGTAGCTCCACGGGTCGGTCAGCGAGTGCCGGACGCCCGCCTGCGCCGCGAGGTGGCATACGCGGTCGATGCGGTGCGCCCGGAAGAGCGCATCGAGCCCGGAAAGATCGCAGATATCAAGTTTTTCAAACAAAAACCGTTTATCACCTTTAAGGATGGCGAGCCTCGTCTCCTTCAGCGCAGGGTCGTAATAGGAGTTCAGATTATCAATCCCCAAGACTTCATCGCCTCGCTCGCACAGTTTTTTTGCAACGTGGAATCCGATGAATCCAGCCACGCCGGTGACAAGAATCATGCAACGCTCCACGTCGATTTATGGACAAGTTTCATCGGTCTGGGGCTGCAAGACATGCAGAGGAAAAATGGGATAAAGAGAAGGATTCCACTTCAGGCGTACACCCTCAATTTCTCATACAAAAATTCAAGCGCCATATCAGCGCCGTTTTTCCATACGACTGTCTCAAGATCCGGGTCAACGGTGAATTGCTTGAACCGATTGATGTCCTGCACAGCTTTAAACACTTCGCCGCTCAGTTCGTCTTTCAAATCAACTTCACCTTCCGCTTCATCATTGAAGCGAAGCCATAGAACATAGTCATGAAAATATTTCGCTTCCCGTACATGCAGTATCATTAAAGTACTCCTTACTCCAAAGGACTAGTTCGATTGAGTTCCCGGCGTTCTTTTGCAAGCTCCCAGTCTTGAAATAATTCATCTTTATGAGGTTCCCGCCAGAATATGAAAATGAGAATTCCAAAAAATCTGGATATTATCGGCATTATGGCCTTATACCTTCCCTTTGTTTTCAAAAATACAATTAATCGCGAGTTCTGCACTATGATTGGGCCGAAGAGGAATTGAACGAAATATACGACTTTTTTAAAAAGGAATTTCTAAGTCCGCCCCCACGCTTGAAGAGTAATGCGGAAAGGGCCGGGGTCGATCCACGAGACCTCCTGAAAAAATATATGGACGCCATTTTGGAAGTATTTGTCCGAACATGGACGAAAGTAAATGAGTCGAAAGAGAACACCTCATACTGGGTGATCAAAAAATATCCCAACCTTTTTAAAGAGATTGCAAATCTACAAAGAGCTGAGGTATTTCCGAAATTATCCATGAGCAAAATAAAACCCATTTCTAAGGGAATCGCTTCCAGAAAGAGCGTCATCGATTACATCGAGAAAAACTGGTTGAAATCTACGCCATCAGCGTTTAAAGATGCCATGAAAAAATGGGAACATCTGTTTGAAAATCCTTTCAAGAATGAAGGTGGTGGAGGAAGCGCCAATAAAGGCCGGGTTACTCATAGCAAGGAACCCAAGCCCATTGTTTACGGCACTCAGGAACAGATAGACCGCGAACTGGTGGATTTCCTTAAAACTGATCAAACTCCGGAAGGATTTTCTAAAAGAGCTATTTTTCAGTATTGCCAAGTCATTGAGACGTGAATTTGATGCCGATAAAATCATCGATGTGGGAACGGTCGCGAGTTCCGTGGCTGGCATTCTTCGGACCTGCCCAAAATGCTGAAGAATTTATGGATTGAGGCGCCTGGGGTATCTGACCGATCCATCAGAGCCGAAACGTCGAAAGAGGTGGAGAAAATGAAAAACATGCGCCTCAGTTTGCTCCCGGTACAACACCTGAAAAGGAAGAAATTCCTGTCCAGTACAAAACCATGCTTGAGCCGGGTCCCTGGCGTCATAGAAGGAATCGACGGGATATAATCCTGACCGGGAGACCGCAAGACCAACTGAATAACGCACTGAAAATGTTCGAAAAGATAAAAAACTTTACCGGATCATTGGATTCTATCTTGGAAAAGAAAAAACGAAGCCTGAAGATATCATGCGTGATGCCGGATTCCCGGATGGGTTATTGGAGGGTATCGATCACCTGCACAGAATTTTAAGGAAGGGGCCTCATGCCCCTGAAGTCGGCGAGAGAAGGGAAAAAACGGCGGAATTGCACATGCCGTTATCATTCATGCCGTTATCATTCCGACTGGCGCAGAAATTTGCGGGTAAGGAGAGTAAAGAATCCCCCCGCATAGCGGGGGGCATTAATTGAGCGCCCTATAAGGGCGCCTCCCTATTCCAATGGTAATTGCAGCTGGGTTGCATCTTCCTCCCGGTCTTTTTGCTGTTGCCACCGGACATATTTCCTTATCGTCTCTTCATCCATACCAACCGTCGTCACTGCATAACCGCGCGACCAGTAGTGCTGACCATAGTATTTCTTGCGCAATCCTACAAATTTCCGGAATATCTGTATCGAACTCTTCCCCTTCAAGTTTCCCAGTACCCGACTTACACAGTAATTCGGCGGTATGCTCAGCACCAAGTGTATGTGATCGGTCTGGACATTGCCTTCCAGTATTTCAACCTTGTGCCGTCGGCATAATTCGCGCATTACATCGCGAACGTAATACCGAACTTTATACTGCATCACCCGAAAACGGTATTTCGGGCACCATACGATGTGGTATTTGCACTCCCACACCGTATGACTTAATTTCTGAAAGCGGCTCATCTGTACCTCCTTTGGTTAATGGTGACTTTATGCACCATCGGAGGTACATCATGGCCGCGCTGACAGCAAGAGCTTAGGGCGCAGACCCCTCGGCATAGCCGAGGGAACTAATATCTATTAGAATATTGACTGAGAAAGAGATGTGGGCCAATGCATAATCGAGACATGAGCAAAGTAAAAAAATCTACCGGGGACCGCAAACCACCCGGAAACCCAAATTGCTAAGGCGGTACCCCGGAGTTTGGTCGTCGCCGCGGTACGCCACGCACAGACCGTCGGCGTTGTAGCCGCCCCAAGAGCCCCCACGCAGTACGCGGTGTTTGCCGGTTGTTGCTCCCGTCGGGTCGGTCTGCTTGCCTGCGCTATAATCACCATACCAATCATTGCACCACTCCCAAACATTTCCGCTCATGTCATACAACCCCCATGCATTCGGCGGTTTTGTCGCTACAGGCTGCGTACTGTAGTTGGGTGAATTAAAATACCACACCGCATTTGAGCTTATTAATGCTGTATCGGCGGCTGTAAGCGGTGGATAACTCTGTCCCCAGTAATAATCCGCCCTGCTTCCTGCGCGGCATGCGTATTCCCACTCCGCTTCGGTCGGTAATCGGTATCCATCCTTCGTGTAATTTATAGTTACTCCAGCAAGGGTATCATGAATTCCAAACGTATCGCTATAAATGCTGCTGTAACTATACACCGTATCATAACCGTCATGTTTGCTCCGCGCATTGCAATAGAGAACCGCATCATACCAATTAACATCCTCTACCGGCCTGCGTGGTGCCGATACCCCGGTATCAAAATATGACGGATTCACCCCCATCAAAGCCTGATAACTTGCCTGCGTCACATCCGTCGTGTCCATGTAAAACGCTGATACCATTACAGAATGCACCGGCTCTTCAAGATTTCCAGTCGATGATTCCAATGCCGCATTATTTGATCCCATCTGGAATGTCCCGCCGGGAATGTATTTCATTCCGGCTCGCGCAATATGTTTTCCTGTAGTGTCGGTTTGAGCATAGCCAGAAACCAATGCTACTATAAGCACCGCGCATATAAGGATTCCTTTTCTCATCGGCTTCTCCTTGCTAATTGTGAGTTCGAGGAAATGTCCCCTTTTAAGTTGAAACTGCCAGAATCTCCTAAGACTATAAATTACGCTGCGCCACTTTACGACATCAAGTTTTTTCTACCGCAGCGCTATGGCTGTCCTGGTCTTGGCAATGAACTGGTACCCTCTGATTTTCCTGAACCCATTTTTATCTGTAAGTGGTACAACCCCGTGGATCGACAGTTATGACACAAGGACCGTATCCAGAATCGTCGCCTCTAGCCGCTCCTGCCAGCCCTCGCTCTGCTCAATGATTGTCTCCGCTTCCCGCCTCATGGTCGCAACTGTAGTTGCCAAGTCGCTTCCTCCTGGTGGAATAATTGAGACGATCACTTCTTTTTCGTTTTTTGCTGATAAACCCTCGACGCCATCACCGTTATCAGCGCCTGGCTGGTTCCTCCTATCAGGGTTCGATCATCGACGGTAAGCAGGACTCCCTCAACGACGACTCGATTACGTGGCGCGATGACACCATCAGTGATGCTGTATCAGTGTCGTAGAACTGAGCGATCCACCTATACCCGCCACTGGTGAGGAGCACTTCCAGAGGCATGCCGCTTTCAAGGATCCTTTTAACCGTCCCGGTGAATTGTACCTTTCTTCCGAGACAGTTCAATGCATGCAACGATGCGTAGCTCACGGATTTGAGGACCGGAACGGAGTCTTCGTTCGGCTCTGCACCAACGGGAATCTGTGCGGAAAAAATTATCGCTGAAACTATAATTACTACCACTTGCAATGAGGTACGACAAGATATTAAATTCATACCGCCTTCCTTTCTGAAGGTGAAATAATGTAGGGGTTTGTTAATTCGTTCAGCCTATTCGTGGGACTGGAAATTGCTAAATTGGAGGCTTGAGGTTTAAAGAGGAGAAATTATGGAACTCACTGATACCATAACTAAGACTGACCAGAAAATCAGCCTGGGTCGGCCTCACAACGTGATTCTATTCAACGATGAAATTCATGAAATGGACGAAGTTACGGCACAGATTGAAGCGGCAATACACTGTGGTCATGCGAGAGCGAATGCCATAATGCTTGAAGCGCATCACCGAGGTCGAGCTATCGTTATCACCTGTGGCTTTGAACGGTGTGAACTCGTTGCTTCAGTGCTTGAGGAAATCGAGCTGGGAACCAAGATCGAGCCGGCTTGATAGAAAACCATTATTAATCAGTTCATAAGTATTGTCATAAACAAGGAAGCATTTTCATGCTCTTTTCACATAATTCAGGGGAAAAACTGTTTTTCTTGAAAGATGGCCCTAATTTAGTGCTATTACTTATGAACTGCTTAGTAAATACTGAGTTTCAACAACTCGCCTTGTTATTTTCTTCAGAATTCCGTAAAAACATGACCCGGCCGGTTTAGCTATCAGCGTAAGTCCTCAGAGAATGCAAAGATTTTTCTTGCTTCTTCCCTAAAGAATCATTTATTTCACTCACTGTTAAGAAGATCGACTTGTTGAGTATTCACAAGAGCTTAAGGGGAAGAATTGTAGCATAGTATTTATCGGTTTTCAATTTCGTATTGTCAGATATGCATTTGAATGGTTTTTATGCCGGAGTGATTCATACAACGTGCGGTGGTGTTTCTCAACTGAGTCTTGCATCTTTCCTCTGAATCCTGCAAGTTTTTTATGATCATTATTTTTTTGGTGTTGCAGCTTTTATGTAATTGCTCGATTCAATCAGAACCTCATTGTCGATTTATGGTTTTTGCTGAAAGTGAGAGAGACCGATGAACCGCAAAAAAAACTCTTTGGAAAAGCCGAATTTTACATTGAAGTGGGTATCAATAGCGATTGCTTTCGTTCTTGCTTGTGCTACCAGCGTCGGCGCCCAAACGATTCCCTCGACGCCGGTCCTTAAATCTCCGGCAAATGGCATAGGAGCCCAATCGATTCTGGAAGGACTTTCATGGAACACGGCTGCTTCGGCAACCTCGTATGAGGTTGAGATATCCGCGTCATCGAGTTTCGGGACTACCACCTTCGATCATACCGTGACAGGGGATACGGCATTGTTGCAAAATCTTTCCGCATCCACAACCTATTACTGGCAGGCGCGGGCATCCGATGCGGCCGGAACAAGCGTCTGGTCGACGACGTGGAGCTTTACTACCGTTCATTATGTCTATGACACGGCTACCAGCGTATCCATGTCGATTGCATTGCAGACTTCGGCGAACCCGACGGTCAATGGAGCGCCGCTTGGCAAATACGACGAAGTCGGCGCCATCAGTATTACGGGACTTTGTGTCGGCAGCGCGATATGGGACAGCATCCATAGTCAAATCATTATTGTTGTCGGTCAGGATCCG
Organism: uncultured Fibrobacterota bacterium; assembly: GCA_963846695.1. Lineage (GTDB taxonomy): Bacteria > Fibrobacterota > Chitinivibrionia > Chitinivibrionales > Chitinispirillaceae > BOG-1184. Next base: position 116,067 of record CAWJXL010000017.1, read on the forward strand.
CTCTCCGGGACTCCCGATGGACTGAATGCGGGCGACTCGATCTACTTCCGGGTGTGGCATTATTCCACGCAAAAGGAGGGCATTGCCGCAGTTACATGGAAAAGTGGTTATGCCACTCCAACCTATAGCGATGGGGGAATCGGGGCCCTGGCAAGCCTAACGGCCTTGACCGCGCCGGATCAGCCGATTCTTTCCTCGCCGTCGAGCGGAAGCGGCAGCCAGCCGCTCAACCTGACCCTCTTATGGAACACCGCCGCCCGCGCGGTTTCCTATGCCGTGCAAGTATCAACGAACAGCGCTTTTTCAACGACCGTGGTAAATTCGGCAGGCCTGACCTCTACCTCGTATGCCCTCGGCGGATTATTCTATGGTACCATTTATTACTGGGAGGTAAATGGCATCAATACCTATAGCGTTACCGGTGCATGGTCGGGCGTCTGGAGTTTTTCCACCGGTGTGAATCTTGTCATCCCGCTTGTCGCCGGCTGGAATATGAAGTCTCTCAACATTCATCCGACCGATTCAACGACCGGCGGCGTTTTCAAGGGTCTCAAAGGATTCATACTGGTTAAGAGCGCAGGCGGCCAACAGTACATCCCGTCGGATGGCATCGACCAGATCGACACCATCCGAACCGGCATGGGATACCAGATCTATGACGATTCGACCGACACCATGCGATTGACGGGCGGGCCGGTCAACGTCGCCCTGTCTCCGATTTCGCTGGATTCCGCGGCTTGGAGCATCATCGCCTACCTGCCGCAGGTAAATATGCCCGTCACAACGGCGCTTGCGGGAATCGTTTCCCAAATAGTTCTTGTCAAGGATAACGCGGGCGATCAGTATATTCCTTCCGTCGGAGTCAATACGATCGACTCGATGGTCGTCGGCGAAGGGTACTGGATCTACACGAGCGCCGCCGCGACCCTCACCTATCCCTCGAGTGCGGCGAAGCGAGTCGCCGGTTTTAAGGCGCTTCTCAGCCTGCCGGAGCCACTGCATTATGCGAAACACCGCATAACCGGCAACAACGCCTCGTTTATTTCGCGACATATCGTTATCGCCGGGCGCGTCGCTGCCGACAAATGCGAAGTCGGCGCCTTTGATACGAAGGGGAACCTGGTCGGCGCAGGAACCGTGGTCAATGGGCTGACCGCTTTTGCAATCTGGGGAAAAGACCCGATGACCAGGGCCAAAGACGGCTGCGAACTTTCCGAAACAATCTCCTTCCGGTTATGGGACGGCCGCAACGAGTACCCTCTCGCGGTAACGAGCGGCGGCGTTCCGACCTATGGGGTCAATAAGATTCTCATCGCAACGCTCGCCGTTCCCGCGCGGGCGCTCATATCGTCTTTCAACCTTCCGCGAGTCTGCCCGAACCCTTTTCGAGGGTCGGTGAAGATCGCGTTCGATGTGCCAACGATAGCGGGGGTTTCGCAGCATGCGATAGAAATTAATGTGTACGACCTGAAGGGAAGTCTCGTGAAACAGATTGCAAACGGGATCTACCAGGCAGGGCACTATGCCTTGACGTGGAATTGCAGTGGGGACCGCGAGGCCGCAGTAGGGTCGAGCGTGTACATCGTAAGGATGAAGGCGGCTAACTTCGACAAGCGGCTGAAGCTGATCAGGCTGAGGTATTAAAGGGAATGATCCATACCCTATGTTGCAAAAATGCTATTTAGTTTGCAGAAGTGGTTTGACGTAGAGCAATTCAGGAATTCTCCAGTGATCGATTTTCAGATAATAAAAGCTATCGGTGAAGAGGAGGGAAGGTGATGATTCATAATGCAGTAATTGATTGTATTCATGCACGCAGAAGCACACGCCAGTTTCAGGAACGACAGATCGGGGCGGAACAGCTGAAAGCCCTGCTGGACGCGGCCATATGGGCGCCAAGCGGTGGCAACAATCAAAGTTGGCTGTTTACAGCCGTTCAGAACAAAGATATCATTGCAAAAATCAACAGACTGTTGCGGGAGGGGTTTCAACATTGGACACCTGATGATAATTACCCTGGAAAACTCGGAGTCAAGGCTTATGCGCAAAGAGAAGACACTCATTTTTTCCACCATGCGCCGACGCTCATCATCGCCTCCAATAAGCCAAATTATGAAAATGCCATGGCGGACTGCGCCTTAGCACTGGAAAACATATTTCTGACGGCGCAATCGCTGGGTTTGGGCAGCTGCTACATCAACCAGCCGTACTGGCTGCGTAACGACGTCAATTTATGAGATTACCTTTTTGAGTTGGGGATTCCCAAAGAACATACCATCTGCTCAGCGGCCGCAATCGGGTATATCGGCAGGGATTCGAGCGTCCCGGCTCGTAAAGAGGGAACAATTCATATTATTTGAATATATGCTTGATGATATCAGAAAATCTTTATCTTTATACCTCACCTGCAAACGGGACGATGATCCAAAGTAAGTAAATCTCTGCATCCTAAGCAACATGTAAGGACTTCACGCAGCAAATCTGTTCTATGAGTCAGATAGACACAAAGATAAGGATCATTACCCGGTTTGTCTTGCCTGAACCCGGACTATTTGATGTAAAATGCATGCAGCCGATACATTCGAATAACCGTGGTCCTTATAGTAAATTAGAGGGGGGAACACTGCAAAGAGCAATCAATCCTTAGTGAAATTCATCTCGACTCATGGGGCGCATTCCACCGCCTCTTCTACTGCCACCCAATAAATAGCCGCCTGTTCCCCGAATCCCGGAGTAACTTATATTTTTTAAACCTTTTCAACGCCGCTGGCCGGTGCGGGGGAAGCGGGAAGGAAGCCCCTATGTCGCTGATTATCGAATCACTGAATAGTCATACCGCCGCGGTAAAATCGGTGGAGGCGCTTGAGCCGGTCATCCAAGCCGTAGCGGACAAAGTTACCGATACGCTTCTACACGGCGGTACAATCTTGCTCATGGGCAACGGCGGCAGCGCCGCGGACAGCCAGCACATCGCCGCCGAGCTTGTCGGCAGGTTTAAAAGGGAGCGGCGGGGACTTTCCGCCATCGCCCTCACGACCGATACCTCCATCCTGACGGCCATTGCAAACGACTACGGCGTAACCAGGGTTTTTGCCCGCCAGGTCGAGGCGCTCGCCCGGCCGGGCGATTGCGTTTTCGGGATATCGACCTCCGGGAACAGCGTCAATATCATCGAGGCTTTCAAGGTCGCGCGTGAAATCGGTTGTACGACCATCGGCCTTCTCGGTAACGACGGAGGCCGCATGGTCTCCCTGTGCGATAGTTCGATTGTCGTTCCCTCGAACGATACCCCCCGGATTCAGGAGTGTCAGATTTTAATCGGCCACATCATCTGCGATCTGGCGGAACGGGGAGTCATTGACCATGCGCCTTGATTTTTCCAACCGGCCGGTTCTGGTAATCGGCGATTGCATGCTCGATCGGTATTATTTCGGATCGGTAGGCAGGATTTCCCCCGAAGCCCCCGTACCCGTTGTCAAGGTCGCGGAAACCCGCGATACCCTCGGCGGCGCGGGCAATGTCGCCAATAACTGTGCACACCTCGGCGCGGCCGTGACGCTCATCGGGGCGCTTGGAAACGACGAATACGGAGCTGTTTTCAAACGCCTCTGCGGCCGGAGCCGCATTGCGCTGCTTTCCATCGCCTCGGGAGGGAAAACGATTGCAAAAACCCGTATTATCGGCGAGCATCAGCAGATCGTGCGAATCGATTTCGAAGAGGAGGCTCCCGCTCTCGCCGGATGCGCGGCAACCATACTGAAAAAGGCGCTGGAAAGTCTTCCGGATTCCGGCGCGGTCGTGCTTTCCGATTATGGAAAAGGGGTCTGCGCCGCCGACGTATGCGCGGGGATCATCCGTGAAGCGCGCACTCGAGGCATTCCGGTGATCGTGGACCCCAAAGGGAGTCACTGGGACAAATATCGCGGCGCTTCGGTCGTTACCCCTAATGTAAAGGAGCTGGGCGAGAGCGCTGGTGCAACGGTGCCTAATGAAGACGCCGCGATTGCAACGCATGCCGGGAAAATCCTCAGCCGGCTTTCCCTAGAAGCGCTTCTGGTAACGAGATCCGAAAAAGGCATGATGCTTGTCCGGAAGAAATCCGTGCTCCATTTCCCGACCCATGCCCGCGAGGTATTCGATGTCTCGGGCGCCGGGGATACCGTCGTTGCCGCGCTTGCCGCCGCGCTTGCAAACGGCTACACGCTCGGCGAATCGGTCACCATCGCCAATAAGGCGGCCGGTATCGTTGTGGCAAAGATCGGTACGGCGCCCGTCGAGCTCGGCGAACTCCGGGCTGAAATTGACAAAAATTGCAATGCTAAACTGCTTTCTCCGCAGGAACTTGTCAAAAGGTGCGCGGACGAGCGAAGGTCGGGCCGGACAATCGTTTTCACCAACGGATGCTTCGATATTCTTCATCGCGGCCATGTTTATCTTTTTCACGAGGCAAAAAAGCGCGGTGACATTCTGGTCGTGGCGATCAACGGCGACCGGTCCATAGCCCGGTTGCGGGGACCGAATTTCCCTCTCAACACCGAGAACGACCGGGCGCATCTCATTGCGGCAATCGACGGGGTCGATTACATCACGTTTTTCGACGAGGCGACGCCGAGGGCTCTCCTGCGTCGGATAAAACCCGATGTCATTGTCAAGGGCGGAAATTACCGCGAAGATCAGGTCGTCGGAAAGGAGTATGCCAGGAAAACGGTTATTATCCCGCAGCTTAGGGGCTATTCGACCGAAGAGCTCATCCGGAAGATCGGCGGAAAAGAGTAGGCCGTTTTTTTCATGGACCATGAGATGATGCAGGAGGGAAATCAATGAAAAAGGACGAAAGCACCGCCGTCGTTATCGGCAGCGATCATGCAGGGTGGGACCTTAAAGAGGCGATAAAAGCGCATTTGCTCGACAAAGAGCTTGCCATCTCCGATGTCAGCGAACCCACGCTGAATCCTGCGGATGACTATCCGAAGTACGCCTTCAGAGTCGCGAAAGCCGTCGCCGGCGGGAAGTTTACGTGGGGCATTGTCATTTGCGGAACAGGAATCGGCGCCTCGATTGCGGCAAATCGGGTACGAGGAGTGCGTGCGGCGCTCTGCCTGACCGAGGAAATGGCGCTATTGTCAAGAAAGCATAACAATGCGAATGTGCTGGTGCTGGGAGGCCGTCTTACCCCGCCGGAAAAGGCTTTTTCCATCATCGAATCCTGGCTTTCGGCCGCTTTTGAGGGTGGACGTCATGAAGGGCGCGTTCGACAGCTCGACGCCATGGAGTAACCGTGCCGCAACGAAAAACGAGAAGCAAAACAGACGACGCTTCCGCGTCGGGAACGTCACATCGGGCATCCTGGGATGAGTACTTCATGCGCATAGCGGTCCAAGCCGCAGCCCGGTCCACCTGCGACCGAAAGCATGTGGGAGCGGTCATCGTCCGCGATAAGACTATTCTCTCGACAGGGTATAACGGCAGCATCCGGGGCCTGCCGCACTGCGACGACGTCGGCCATATGCTCGAAAACAGCCACTGTATCGCAACCGTTCATGCCGAGGCCAACGCCATCATTCAGGCCGCCAAAAACGGTACCGCCATCGACGGTGCCGATATCTATATCACCGCTTCTCCCTGCTGGACCTGTTTCAAACTCATCGCCAACAGCGGCATTAAACGAATCCTGTATCTAGAGTTTTATCGCGACGAAAGAATCCTCGCTATCGCCCCCCAAGCGAACATAGAACTCGTCAGCGTCGTGCTCGATGAGCACGACTGAAAACGGGTTCCGGTTGCCGCTCACCCCGCCTCGCTGCAGGATGCGGGGATACACTCATGCAGAAGATCGCGCTTTACTTCATTCCGCAGCCGCTTGAGCGCGAGGTATTTGATCTGCCGCACCCTCTCACGGGTGAGGTTCATCTTTTTCGCAATCTCCCCTAAGTGTATTGCATGCCTCTCGCCCGATGCCGTAATACTGCTCCACGATTTCAAGTTCTCTTGAGTCAAGAAGCTCCAGTATCCGCCGAACCTCCTGCCCAAAATCGGCACAGGAGATTGCATGATCGGTCCGCTCCGCGTCGGAATCGGGAATTTTTTCGCCCAGGCTGGAATCGCCGCCGTCGCCGCACGGCCAATCGATCGACAACAGACGCTGATCCATGCCGACCAGACGCTTTGCCACCTCTTCGCTGTATCGGCAGGCCTCGATGATCTCTTCCCACCGCGGTTCACGCTTGAGGCGCTGCGTCAGCACTTCCTGCGTCCGCGACATCCGGTAGATCGAGCCCACAATATTGACCGGCAGCCGCACATTGCGTGACTGGTCGGCCAGCGCTTTCAAAATCGATTCGCGGATCCACCAGACCGCATAGGAAACGAACCTGAAATTCTTTGTTTCGTCAAAGCTCTCAACGGCCCGGATCAAGCCGCGGTTACCCTCGTTGATGAGATCCGCGAGGTCCATACCCTGGTTGCGGTAGTTGCGCGCGACGCTGACAACGACGCGAAGATTGGCATTAATCAATTCTTCCCGGGCCTTCGCATCGCCTTTCTTGATTCGTGCTACGAGAAGCGCCTCTTCCGACGCTTTCAGCAGCCGATAGCGCGATATATCCCGGAAATAGGTTTTTATCGGATTATGTCCGGTGGTCACTTTCATGATTTCCGTTCCCCGTTAAAAAGTGAGACACTCCGTTTTCGGCGGCGTGAATCGGTAGTTCCTGCATCGGGACGACCCCTCGCGCATGAATCGTCAGCCTTGTTTTTCGGCTCATTGCCTACCGATATGTGTTACGGGGATACCGCAAATTCCATGCCAATTGAGGTTTCCTTAAGAATTTCAGCGCCTCCAAAACTCTCGGCGCAGTGCAGATTATTTTCAAAAGTAGAAAATCGGTTTTCAGGAGCGGGAAACTTTCTCCGGAAAATCCTTTTTTTCGAAATGAACCTCGCCATTCTGTCATAATCCGCAAGAATAATGCATTATTTTTTTAGGATGCCTTCTCAACACCATTTGGATCGAATTTCTCTACTGCCGCTCTTTCGCGCTTTTCCCAGCCTCGAACGACGACTTCCGCAGATTCCCATCGGCTGCTTTCCAACCCCGACCCCGGTTGAGCGCCTGTGCGGCTTGGGCACCTGGTTTCACCGCGAGGATCTTTTCATCAAGCGCGATGATATCAGTTCAAACCTTTACGGCGGAAACAAGGTCCGGAAACTTGAATTCCTTCTCGCCGAAGCGAAAGTGAGAGGCGCTGTCCGGATAATCACCTCCGGCGCTGCCGGGTCAAACCATGCTCTGGCCACTGCGCTCTATGCAAAAAAGGCGGGGCTTTCGGCGACCCTCATCCTCTTCGACCAACCGCCATCAGCCGAGGTCGAGGAGAATCTTCTCATGGACGCCGCATCCGGGGCAGAGATGATCTACCGGGAGCGGTATGAGGAGTACGACCGTACGATTGCCAATCTTTATCGTTTTTACAATGAGGACGAAGGTATTGACCCTTATCTCATACCGGCAGGCGGCTCCTCGCCGGTTGGCGCTTTGGGCTTTGTGAATGCGGGCTTTGAATTGAAGGGAGCGGTCGACGCCGGCCATCTGGGGGAGCCGAAAACCGTCTTCGTGCCGCTCGGCACCATGGGCACCGCCGCCGGTCTTCTGCTCGGACTGCGCGCCGCCGGTCTTTCCACCCGCCTCGTGGGGGTGCGCGTTACCCCTTCAACGCTTGCCGCCCCGGAAAAGTTCAAGGCGCTTTATTGCAAGACCAACGAACTACTCCGAACGCTCGACCCCTTATTCCCGGACCTCCGCGATCACGCGGGAGACCTTTCCATCTGCGATGACTACTTTGAGCCGGGTTACGGCCTTGCCTCCGCGTCGGTAAACGAGGCGATTGCACTCATCCGGAAAACGGACGGCATCACTCTCGACCGCACCTACACCGGCAAGGCACTTGCTGCGCTTCTCGCCGCTGCCGGCAGTGCCGCAGAGGGGCCACTTCTATTCTGGAACACCAAAAATTCGCAGCCGTTTCCGGCACGATTGCTTTCCGAAGGCCGCGCTAAACTGCCGGAGGAGTTTCGAAGGTTTTTAAGTTTATAGCGGTTTTATCCTCACCATCACCTCTTCGACATCGGCATTAATGAAGGAATTATCAAATAAATCGACAGCGGAAATGCCCCAACGTCCAAAATATTTATATTTTTTCCTTGTATTTCCTTCTCCTGTCCCGCATCTCCCGGTAAATTTTTCGATAGTGTTCGTATCTCCAGGACGCAATCTCCCCTGTCTCCACCATTTCCAGCACCCTGCACCCCGGTTCATTATCATGTATGCAATTATTGAATTTGCACTCGCCGATCAGTCCATCGATTTCCGGGAAATAAGTCGCCACATCTTCCTCCGGTACAAGCGGGAGGTCGATAAAGGACATTCCCGGCGTATCGGCGATGTAGCCGCCTGCTGGCAGCGGGATGAGCGAGACATGGGTGGTGGTATGGGTTCCGCGGCCGTTGGCGCTTGAAATTTCACCGAGTACGAAATTCCGCTCCGGAAAAATCCGGGAAAGCAAAGCGCTTTTACCGACCCCGGATAATCCGGCGAATGCGGAAACGTGCCCGACACAGCGGGCTATGAGCGCCTCAAGGTTATCGCCAGTTCGGGCCGATGTTTCCAGAACTAAATATCCTATTGTAAGCAGCGCATCGATGATGGGCTGCTTCGGCTCTCCCCCGGCGGGATTGAGGTCGCTTTTATTGAAAACGATGACAACCGAAAGTTCGTACGCGCCCGCGCACAGAAGAAACCGGTCGAGCGCCTCGAGATCAACCGGCGGCTCACTGAAGGTCGCGACCAGGATAACCTGCGTAAGATTGGCAAGCGATGGCCGTTTGAGAAAACTTTTCCGTTCATGGATTTCCAGGATGATGCCATCGCGCGAGTCACGGTTGATGATTTCACAATCCACCATATCGCCGACACAGACGCGGACTTTGTCTTTCTTCAACAGGCCTTTCGTTGAAGCGCGGACAAAGCCTTCGGGGGTATCGATAATGTAGTAATTTCTCCGTTCCTCGATTATGCGGCCCTGAATAGTCATACGAACAACGTGCGATGCCCTGCGTGAAAAACCTGCGTGAAAAAAAATCTCGCTATAAAATTCGGCAATGGACCGAGATCGATCCCAGGCGAAAATATAAATAATGAGAGCCATTTTCGATATATTTTATCTTCTGTTGTGTGCGTTTCCTGTGCCGTACCATTATCGGATTTCATCGCAAACACGCGAAAGGAATTATGGGAACAACGCTTTACTTCGATCTTGTCAGCGGTGCAAGCGGGGATATGATCCTTGCTTCGCTCGTGGATCTGGGTGCTCCGGTGCAGTTTCTGAATCGCGAGCTTGGAAGGCTCGGAATTCCGGGGCTGACCATTACCTCAACCCACCTCAAGCGCAGCGGCATCAGATGCCGTCATATGATCATGCGCTGGACGATGCCAAAGGGATATCGCCACCTGCCCGACATTCTGGAAATCATAAAAAAGGGTCGATTCAATGAGGCGATCAACGAGCGATGTGAATCGGTACTTAACCGGCTTGCCGAAGCCGAGGCGGCCGCACACGGCCTTGCAAAGAGCAAGATTCACTTTCATGAGATCGGCGCCGTGGATACGATCGTTGACATCGTCGGTACCTGCCTGGCGCTCGATTATTTGAAGATCGAGAGGATCCTTTTTTCCACGCTCACCGATGGCCAGAGCACTATTAAAACCGAGCACGGCGTCATGCCGATACCGGCGCCGGCAACAATGAACCTTATTGCCGGCTTTCATGTGACGCGGCTCAATGTCCCTTCCGAACTACTGACACCGACCGGTGCCGCGCTGCTCACGACCCTTGGTACCCAGTCGCTCACCCCCCCCGAAGGCATCGCAAGAAAAACCGGCTACGGTTGCGGGTACCAGGGAGTTTGAACACCACCCCAACTTCCTGCGGGCATCGATCATCGAGACCAACGGCACGGCTGATCCGTTAACCGGTGACGAAGTCGATGTCCTTGAAACCGACATCGATCACCTCCCGGGCGAACTTATGGGCAATGCCGTGATGCTCCTCATGAAACAGGGCGCACTCGATGTGTCGTGGACGCCGATATTCATGAAAAAATGCCGGCCAGGCTACCGCCTCACCGTGATCGCAAAACCCGGCACAACGCCCGCGTTGACCGATTTGATTTTTTTCAATACGCGGACCCTCGGGGTGCGTATGCAGCGGATGCGGAGGGTTGTTGCACAGCGTGAGGTACGGAAAGTGACCTTTCAGGGCCTTAACGTGTCTGAGAAATGGTGCTCGTACAAGGGGCACTCCTATGTGAAGATGGAGAACGACGATCTGGTAAAGATTGCCGAGCGGAAGGGAATGGCGGTGATCGAGGTGACCGAGCGGTATATGAAAGGGAAGAGGAAAAATGGGAAGAAGGAGTAATTCTTGGAAGGGTTTATTTATTATTTAACATGGCAGGACAAAAATGCCGTCTTATATACTGCATCATAATAAAGTACGAATAAGAGATTGTTTTTTGCCGGTGTGCTGTTGTTAATATCAACCTTCCATTATCTCTTTTTCTTTTGCAATTAAAATCTCATCCACCATTTTGATGAATTTATCGGTCAATTTCTGAATCTCCTCGGCGGCTTTCTTCGACTCGTCCTGGGTTATCTCCTTGTCCTTCTCGGCCTTCTTCAGTTTTTCGTTTGCATCGCGACGGACATTGCGGATCGCCACTTTATTCTCTTCACCGGTTCGCTTGCAGCTTTTGAACAGTTCGGCACGGCGTTCCTCGGAGAGAGGAGGGATCGGCAGGCGCAGCATGTTGCCGTCACTCTGCGGATTGAGCCCCAGTCCCGCCACCTGGATAGCCTTCTCGATGGGAGCTGAGCATGCTTTTCTCCCATGGTTGTATCACGATCATCCGGGCGTCCGGGATGGAAATGTTCGCAACCTGATTGATCGACATCGGCGATCCGTAGTAGTCGACGGTAAGGCCGTCGAGAAGCGCCGGACTCGCCCTCCCGGTGCGGATACGGGAAAGGTCCTTCTTCAGGGTATCCACCGTTTTCTGCATACGTTGACTGGTTTCGGAATGAACAGCTTGGAAAGCACTCATCATTGTCCTCCTGCGGTAATGATTGATCCCACTCGCCCGCCTTCGAGGCATTTGAGGAGATTGCCGCTCTCCGCAAGCTTCAGGACGATGATGGGAATTTTGTTTTCCATGCAGAATGAAAATGCCATGGCATCCATGACTCCGAGCTTCCGTGAAAGAGCCTCGGCATGAGTAAGACGGGAAAATTTTATCGCCGCCGGATTTTTCATGGGATCGCTGTCGTAGATGCCGTCGACCTTGGTCGCCTTTAAGAGCGCCTCGGCGCCGATTTCGGCGGCACGAAGCGCGGCAGCGGTATCAGTCGTGAAAAAGGGACTGCCGGTTCCGCCAGCGATGATCACGATTTCGCCCTGTTCAAGGTACTCACACGCCTTCGAACCATTGAAGTATTCGCCGACACCATCGATGCCGACCGCCGTCATTACCCGGCAACGGCACCCCTTTCCCTTAATGAACTCCTGAAACGCCAGAGAATTGATCACCGTTGCCAGCATGCCCATGGTGTCGGCCGTCACCCGGGGAATTTCACGGGCGGATGCGCCGCGCATGATGTTTCCGCCGCCAATGACGATGCCGATTTGCACGCCCATCGCCTGCACTCCTGCGATCTCAGAGGCTATGGCCCGGCAAACATTGACGTCAAGACCTCGTCCAGCCGCTCCGGCGAGCACTTCGCCGGAGAGTTTGAGAAGGATGCGTCGGTAGGCTGGTTTTCGGGCTCCCATTGATTTTTACTCTTCGGCGCCAAGTTCAAGTCTGATGAATGACACCACCTTAATCGCAGCGCCGCACTCTTTTTCCGCCAGCTTGATCCGGTCGGTAACCGGAGTTTCCGGATCTCGGATGAACCCCTGCTCGATAAGTACGGTTTCCTGATAAAACTTTGCCAGTTTACCTTCGACGATCTTGTTCCAGATTTTCTCCGGTTTGCCGGAAATCTGGGCCTGGGTGAAATAAATCTCCTTTTCCTTTTCGATCGTCGCGGGAGGAATGCTTCCGCGATCGGCTGAAATCGGATTGGCCGCGGCAACTTGCATTGCCAAGTCCTTTCCGAGCAAGGCGATAGCTTCACTTGCAAGTGCGATCGAGGATTCAACGCGGAGTTTTACGGCAACCCCGATTTTCCCCTGACCGTGAAGATAGGTAACGATGCGTTCGCAGGTCGGATCGGCATCCATCTTGCAATAGCGGCGAAAAGACAGGTTTTCGCCGATCTTGGCGATAAGCTCGGTAATCCGGGTTTCGACGGTAATGCCCGATTCAGGGAGAATGAGACCGCGTGCTTCCTCGATGGTAACCGGTTTTCCGGCCAGCAGGAGCTTGCCCAAGCCGGCGACAAATGATGAGAAATTCTCGTTACGGGCGACAAAATCGGTTTCAGAATTCACTTCGTAGACAATTGTGGTCAACGCATCGGACACGATGGCAACGATGCCCTGCTTTGCCACCTTGCCTGCCCGCTTGGCGGCGGTCATTTGTCCCTGCTTGCGAAGATTTTCGATGGCGAGGGTCATGTCGCCGTTGGACGCCATGAGCGCTTGTTTGCAAATCATCATTCCCAGACCGGTTCTTTCCCGTAGATCTTTTACTTGTGCGGCGGTAATTTCCATGACACACTCCTGTTGGTATCGGTAGACGAAAAGGTCGGATTGTTTGCGGTTTGCTGAAAAGGACCGGGGCGTTCGACCCGGTCGGGAAATCGTTGCCGGAAGTTCTCGGGGAGGGGTAACTCTCCCCGATGACTCATGTGAAAAATGTCAACCTTCCTCGGTAAAATGAACCACCTTTTTATGAATAACGCGATGGTGCTTGATTTTGGTTTCGCCGGATGCGGTTTCATCGGTTATTCCAGGGACCTCGACCTCTCCGGTCTCCTCACCTTCGACAACGACCGTACCTTTCGGACTTTCGGCGGCAGCGGAGTCCGATTTCATTTCTTCCGGAGTGACCGTCTGCAGCACCGAGACGATTTCGTCGGCAACAGCCTTGGTAATGAGCTGCACTGATTTCAGCGCATCGTCGTTGGCCGGAATGGGATAATCGATAAGATCGGGATTGCAGTTGGTATCCACAATGGCGCCGATCGGTATGTGAAGACGGCGTCCTTCGGTGATTGAAATATGCTCTTTAATCGTGTCAACCACGAAAATGATGGCCGGAAGACGCTTGAGATGCCGGATGCCGCTGAGCGCGGTGATAAGTTTTGCCTTGCGCTTTAGAAGAAGTTGGCGCTCCTTTTTTGTAAGCGCTTCAAAGGTGCCGTCAGCCTCCATGGCCTCGATTTTATCAAGCTTAGTGACGCTTGCCCTGATGGTGGTAAAATTGGTAAGCATGCCGCCCAGCCATCGTTCCGTAACATAGGGCATGCCGCAACGTCTCGCCTCTTCGCACAGGCAGTCTTTTACCTGCTTCTTGGTGCCCACAAAAAGGACTTTGCCACCGGCCGCAACCTCTTTATTGACTCGTGCAAGGAACTTTTCCATGCACTGAAGTGTCTTGTTAAGGTCAAGAATATAGATGCCGTTACGGGGGCAGAGGATGAAACGCTTCATCCGCGGGTTCCATCGCTTGGTCTGGTGGCCAAAGTGCGAGCCGGCTTCCAGAAGGTCTTGTAAAGTCAATGAACTCATACCATCTCCTATCGGGTTGTGCTTCCACGGGTATCATCGCAGCGAGATGACTATCCGGCAGAAATTACCGAACAGCACCCAGCTCTCTGCTCGCTCCGTGTGCATGGTTGCGTGATAGAGAATAAACCCAAAAAAAATCAGCGCTTCGAAAACTGGAATCGACGGCGAGCGCCAGCTTGGCCGTATTTTTTACGCTCAACGATGCGTGAGTCGCGGGTCAGCATGCCATTCTTGCGCAGAAGTTTCCGGTTGGCCTCGCTTATGAGGGCAAGTGCGCGGGCGACGCCGAGGCGCAGTGCACCGGACTGGCCGGAAAGACCGCCGCCGCGTACTTCGGCAATGACATCGAAGGTTTCTCCACCGCTTACCAGCACAAATGGACGTTCAACATTCATAACGAGCACGTCACTCCGGAGAAACTCCCCTATCTGCCTCCCATTGACCGTGCGCTCACCCTTGCCGGGCTGCACTATCACGCGCGCGATCGCATTTTTCCGCTTACCGATAGCTGAATATCTGTTCTCCAAATGCTCCACTCCTTAAAAAAGGTAAATTACAGCACAAGCGGCACGGGCTTCTGGGCCGCGTGCGGATGCTCGGTGTGCTTATAGACATGCAATTTCCCCATGATGCTCCTGCCGAGCGCATTCTTCGACACCATGCCGTGAACGGCATGCGTTATCACCTTAGTTGAATCCAGCGCCATCTGTTCCTTGAATGAGCGAAACTTTTCGCCGCCCGGATATCCGGAGTGACGGAAATACTTTTTGGTCTCCGATTTGGTTCCGGAAAGCTGAGCTTTATCGGCGTTAATGATGATGACATAATCGCCATGATCCTGGTTTGGTGAGAAAGCGACTTTACCCTTGCCGATGAGGATCCTCGCCACTTTGGACGCGAGTCTTCCGAGCATCTGACCGCTCGCATCCACCACGTACCAGTGACGCTCGATGGATTTTGAATTGACCACGATCGTTTTCATATGTTGAAATCCATTCCGGTGTAAGTAAGGAGAAAAAGCTTAGTTAAAATAAGATATAGGCGGCATTTCGGTCAATAGAAGCTTTTTTGCCGGCCGCCACATCCCGCCCTAGGAAGCGACACCGCCGCTCCGGCGGAACCCGGTGCCTGACGGGCATTGCTCAATTTTCAGGGGTTGAAAAATATATTTTCCCTGCGGGTCGCTCATAACCCGCCACTGCTCGAAAGAGGAGGAGGGACGACTTGAAGGGCTGTCAGGTAACGATCGAGAGCGTCACGAAATCCTTTGGGGGGGTTCAGGCGATTAAAGGCGTCAGTTTTTCAATTAAAAAAGGGGAGTTTTTTTCCCTGCTCGGGCCGTCGGGCTGTGGGAAAACCACACTTCTGCGCCTCATCGCCGGTTTCGACGATCCAACCTCCGGCGACATCCGGCTCGATGGCGTAAGTGTCATGGATCTCCCGTCGAATAAGCGTCATGTCAATACGGTATTCCAGAGCTACGCGCTTTTCCCGCACTTGTCGGTATTCGATAATGTCGCTTTCCCGCTACGGCTTAAAAAAAAGCCGAAGGACGCCCTTCGCGCTGCGGTCGATAAGTATCTGGTCATGGTCCGCCTCGAAGAGCATCGGGATAAATTCCCTTCCCAACTTTCCGGCGGGCAGAAGCAGCGCGTGGCGATCGCCCGGGCGCTTATCAACGAGCCCGAGGTGCTCCTGCTCGATGAACCTCTCGCAGCGCTCGATGCCAAACTCAGGCAGCACATGCTGATCGAGCTTGACACCATCCACGACAAGGTCGGCATCACCTTCATCTATGTAACGCACGATCAGCAAGAGGCGATAAGCGTCTCGGACCGTGTTGCGGTGATGAACGATGGCGCGGTGCTGCAGATCGGCACCCCGCGGGAGATTTACGAGTGCCCTACCGACCTCTTTGTCGCGCGGTTCATCGGGGAGACTAACATCCTGCAGGGAAGCGTCGTCCGCAGCAACGGTTCGCATGCGGAGATAGCGATCCCCGGTATCGGAACGGTGGAGGTGGAATCCGGGAAGTCCATGACGCCGGGTAACACGGTTGCGTTGACCGTCCGCCCGGAGCAGATAGCCGTTTCACGGGAAAAGGCCGACATCGCGGGCAATAATATGAACTGTTTCCAGGGCGTGATCGAGGAGATCATCTATACAGGTTTCCTGAGCAAATACTTCATTCGGATAAATGATGCCACCCTCCGGGTGTTCCGGCAGCACGCCGATCACCGCCTCGCGGGCGAACGGACCATTACCTGGCGCGATCCGGTATACGTCGGATGGCATGCCGAGGATGCATTTGTCGTGGAGGTCAGGGAATCGTGAGGAGGAACTTCGGTGCGGTCTACGCCTCTCCGATCGGCATGTGGATCACGCTTTTTTTCGTGGCGCCGATCACCGTCATTTTCGTTTACAGTTTCCTTTCCAAGGGACTCTATGGAGGCGTGGTGCCCCGCCTCTCCCTTGCGGCATACCGGGAGCTGTGCAATGAATCGCTCCTGCGCACTGCCCTCACGACCTTCTTCCTCGCGGCAATCGCCTCTCTGCTCACGCTCGTCCTTGCCCTGCCGGCGGCGTATTGTATCGCCTGCAGCCGCCACCGAAACTCGCTTCTCCTGCTCGTCATCATTCCCTTCTGGACCAATTTCCTGATCCGGATCTACGCCTGGATCGCCATTCTGGGCAACAATGGGTTTCTCAACAGTCTTCTCCTGCATACCGGTCTGCGCCATGCCTATGCGCATTTTCTTTACAATAAGTATGCGGTCGTCATCGTGCTGATGTATACCTACCTCCCGTACGCCATCCTGCCGTTGTATTCGGCGATCGAGAAGTTCGATTTTTCGCTGCTCGAAGCGGCGTACGACCTCGGGGCGACCAAGGCCCAGGCCGTGATCCGCGTCCTTTTGCCTAATATCAAGGCTGGGATTACGACCGCGGTGCTGTTCACGTTCATCCCGGCGTTCGGCCAGTATGCCGTGCCCCAGCTCGTTGGAGGCCGTGATTCCTTCATGCTCGGGACCGTCATCGCCCGCGAGTTGACAGTGACGCGGAACTGGCCGCTGGCGTCGGCCATTGCGGCAGCGTTGACCGTGATGACTACGTTCAGTGTAATGGTGTTTATGCGACTCAACCGAAGTCCCGGTGAAGTCATACGGGGGACGACATGATATGAACAGGTCGAAAAGCCACATCTCGCTTTTCGCATTTGTAGCTACAATCGTTTTTTTCTATGCCCCGCTCCTTGTGTTGGTGTTCTTTTCCTTCAACGGGTCGCGTACCATGGCGTGGAACGGTTTTTCCCTGCGCTGGTACGACGAGCTGTTCTTCCACTCCCGCGATCTCTGGCACGCGGTTGGCAACAGCGTGATCATCGCCCTCTCTTCCTCGATCACCGCCACCGTGCTCGGCACGCTTGGTGCGATCGGAATTTACTGGTACAACTTCCGGTTCAAGCGATATATCAGCATCGCATCGTTCCTTCCGCTCGTACTTCCCGAGATCATCATGGGCGTATCGCTGCTCATCCTGTTCGCCGCCGTCGGACTGCCCCTGTCGCTGCTCACGATTTTCATCGCGCATGTCACCTTCAACCTGCCCTTTGTCGTACTCATCGTCTCCTCACGGCTGGACGAATTTGACTACTCGGTCATCGAGGCGGCCTATGACCTCGGCGCGCGCGAGTGGGACGCCCTCACAAGGGTGGTGATCCCGATCTCCATGCCGGGCATCTCCGCGGCTTTCCTCATCGCGGTGACGCTCTCTCTCGAGGATTTCGTCATTACCTTCTTCGTGGCCGGTCCCGGGTCGACGACGCTTCCGCTTCAGATCTATTCCATGATCCGTTTCGGCGTTTCGCCGGTGATTAACGCCCTCTCTGTCATGCTCCTGGCCACTTCGATTGCTCTCGCCTTCCTGAGCAAAGGCGTTTACCGGTACATTTTCCAGAGATAGGAACTGTTATGAAAAAATTTTCATGGTATCTCGTTTTTCTTCTCTGCGCACTCCTCTGCCTCTGCGGCGGCAACAGGCGGCAGAAGCTCTACGTTTACAACTGGACCTATTACATGCCGCTAGGCGTCCTTGACGATTTCAGGAAAAAATTCAACATCGATCTGGTCTACGATGTGTATCCGTCGAATGAAGACATGTTTGCAAAGCTCAAGTCCGGCGCCACGGGGTACGATATCGTCGTGCCCTCCGGGGACTTCGTTTCCATCATGATCCACGAGGGCATGCTCGCGCCCATCGACAAGGCGCGTCTGCCGAATTTCGGGAATATCGACACGGCCGTGCTCCGCCGTGTAACCTTTGACCAGGGAAACCGTTTTTCGGTTCCTTACATGATGGGCGGCAGCGGCATCGCGGTCAACAAAAAGCTGGTCGCCCGCATCGACCATAGCTGGTCGATCTTCGACCGGGCCGACCTGAAGGACCGGATGACCATGCTCGATGACATGCGCGAGGTTATCGGCGCAGCGCTGAAGTACCTGGGCTACTCCGTCAATACCACCGATACGGCCGAGCTCGCGAAGGCCCAAGCCGTCATCCTCGGCTGGAAAAAGAATATAGTCAAGTTCGATGCCGAATCGTTCGCCAAGGGGTTCGCGGCGGGTGAATTCTGGGTCGTGCACGGCTATGCCGAAAACGTTTTCCGGGAGTACGACTCCACCCGTCGCGATGAGGTCGATTTTTTCATTCCGCGCGAGGGAGGACCCATGTACATGGACAATCTGGTCATCCTGAAAAACGCGCCGGATAAGGACGCGGCCTACGCCTTCATCAACTACATCCACTCCCCGGAGGTCTTTGCCCGCATCGTCGACTTCCTCGGCTATCCCTGCATCAATGCGGCGGCGCGGCCCTATCTCAAACGAAAGCCGAACTATGAGTTATCCGATCTGAAAAATTGCGAATTCAAGGAAGACCTGGGAGCGAACCTTGAACTTTACAATAAGATATGGGAACGGATCAGGATGGGAAATTAACCGCATACAGAAAAGCAGTAACACTGTTTGTGCACCTCGGTTGTGGGGTCGCGCTTCCTTCAGGCTCTCACTTTCCATGTTGCCTTTTGGACAAAATGGGCGATTTTCCCCTTTTTGGTGTTTTAAGGAAGACTTTCTCTAAGAGAAAGCTTCCGTCTTCCTCTTCATCAGAATCTGCCAGATCTTCTGAATCAGCTCGCGGCCGCTGAAGGGCTTGATGAGGAAGTCATTGCCGCCGGCGGAGAAACATTTTTCGATCTCTTCGCGATCGGTAACTGAGGAGAGGAAGATGATGGGCGTTTCCCTCGTTTCCTCTTGGCTTCGCAGCAGGCTGCAGAGGCGGAACGCATCGAGACCTTGGAGCAGGGAATCGAGAAAGATCACCGACGGTTTATACTGAAACGCAAGCGACAGCCCGAATTCACCGGTCGGTGCTGCTATGATTTCAAAGGCATTTTCAAGAACCATGCGTGCCACTTCAACGGTCTCGCGGTCGCTGTCGATCAGAAGAATGGCGGGTTTCTCTTCGTTCAAAGCCCTGGAGGCAGTAAGCAGCCCTGCACCTTTATCGCCGTCATCAGGGCTCGGTTCTTCCCGCTCAACATCATCCGAGCCGATGGCCGGATTCATCGGCAGGACAATATGAAACTGGCTGCCCGGGAATTCCTTCGGCTTCATACCTTCGCTTTCCACCCAGATCCGCCCATTGTGACGCTCCACAATACCCTTGGCAATAGAGAGCCCAAGCCCGGTGCCGCTTCCCAGGAATTTTATCTGATCGGTGCTGTGCCGCCGGACATCGCCCACTTCGTAGAACGGATCAAAAATGTGCTTGTGCTCGATCCGGTCGATGCCGATGCCGCGGTCCCTGACGATGATATGAATGTGCTCGTTGTCTTCGCGGACGATGGAAACGTCAACCGTCGAGCCGTCCGGGGAGAACTTGATCGCATTGGTAAAAAGATTCGTGAAGACCTGCTGCATGCGCTGGCGGTCGCCGGGAAATTCGGGGACGTCGGCGGCGAAGAGGCAGGTGAAGCCTATATTGCGCTTTGCCGCCAGCTGGTTAACTTCAGCGATGCAATCGCGGGCCGCCTCACGAAGATCGAAGGGTTCGGGCTTCAGCCGCAGTTTCTTCTGTTCGATGCGGGTCACGTCGAGAATGTTATCGATGACCTTATGGAGCCGGTCGGCGGAGCGGTTGATGCTCTCGATCATGCGATAAATGCCTTCGTCGAGGCGATCGCGCATAGCATCAATTATGATATCAGAATATCCCTTGATGGAAGTCAGGGGAGTTTTGAGCTCGTGCGAGGCGATACTTAGGAAATTCGACTTCATCTCCGCGAGCCGCCTGAGCTCGACATTCGAGCGAATGAGCTCGGCATTCATTTTCGCCATCTCGATATTTTTTTTCTCAAGCTGATCGGCCGCCCTGAGTTCGCTTGTCTGGTCTATGAAAACGAGTGCAACAGCTTCCTCGTCTCCCTCATGCGCCGGAAGAAAGAATGCAATGAGCGAGCAACTGACCTGATCGCCGCCGGGCCGGGAAACGGCAATCCTTGTTTCTCCTTCTCTTCCGGTAATCACGGCGGACCAGAGTTCATGCCACGAGATTCCGTCCCGGCAATCCACCATGGAAGCATCAATGGGAGCGCCGAGCAGCGAACGGCGGTCGCTGCCGAAGATCCGGGCGGCATAGAGGTTGGCGTACCGGATGGTTCTCATCGGCGTCAGAATAACGATGCCGATGGGGGTCTGATCGACGATACGGGAAAACAGTGAAGCGTCGTGCTCCATAAAGGTAGCGATCATTGAGGGGAAGGGGGGTTCTGCAACCGTTGTATCTCACGAGTGACATCGTCGGCGGTCTGAAAATCTTCCTTCTCCACACATGCAATTTTTTTTGCATAGAGTTCGAGAAGCATGTTTTCCTTATCGGTCAACTCGCCAGGAGTGGCGAGCACGGCAATAACCGACTCGACATCTTCCTGAAATCGGTAATGTTTTAAAAACGATCGAAATTCCCCGGCTTTTTCGGCGAAGGTGTGCTGCTCGTGCCGATAGTACAGCATATCAGGAATAAACCGCTTCAAAATCGCCGCTTCGATCGATTCACGGGAAGGTTCCTCGGCTGCGGCATCGGTATGTTCAATCTGCGAAATGATTGACTCGATTTCGCCCCGAATTCTTCCAGCCTCTTGCTCACGATATTTCGCTTGGTAGAACATCGGAAACGCCTGTACGCCAAGCACCGCATTGCCGATATACTTGAAACGTCCAATGAAGAAAATATCGCCCTCCTGCTCCACAATCTCCTCTTCCGAATGAAAAGGCACAATTTTGGCCGGGGTGGGAATAAACTCTTCTATATCGTCCATATTTTCGAGCCGTTCCTTCAGCTTCTGCGGGTCGAGCGTGGATTCAAGCCCTTCCATGCGTTCGAGCAATTGTGTAAGGCTCTCTTCGAATCCCTCCTCGAGCGTTATTCCGAGTTCCGACTTTAAAAAATCGCGGAAGTTATACTGGTCTTTAAAGTTGCCCTGGGCCGCAAGCAGCCCATTATGGATCATAGAGGCGAAAGTGTGCTTTGCGTTCAGGAGCTCCTCGGCATCGACATCAACGAAGGCATAGACGGTGACGCGGCCATCAAGATTCCGCGGGTCGCCTTTCTTTTGCTGGATATCAAAGGTCATGGCCGGCGATCTCCCGCGTCCCGCACTAACGGTATGGTCCTCATTCCTCTCAAAGCCCTGAACATAACCACCGCTGAAATCAGAAAAAGTACGTCTCCGCCTCCGGGAATCGAAGTTCCCGAAATGGCCATGAGCATAAAACCGATCGGCACCGGCGTCACGGCAAAACCGGCAATTGACAGAAATTGAAAATACGTGCGGCTGCGGTCGATTCTGAATATAAATGGTGCAAGCGCGAGAATACAGATGGAGAAGAGCATCAAAAATCCGCAATGTGCTCCTTCGAGGAGAAGAAAATATACCTCCAAGAACGAAATTCTCCTATGCAAAAAAGTATTGATAAAGGAAACGGTGAAAGAAAAACGGCGGATTCCCGGGAATGCCTGGGTGTAGGGGAGAGCCATGAATGATGTGGCCGTGTTATAGACGGTTATTTGTCTGGCACTCATGACGATTCGCGGGAAAGCATCGCCGGCTTTCGATGCATAGGCGGTGTCGACCAGAACTACCGGCGCGGCATTCGGTGCAAACGATAAGGGAAAATCGAAGAGCCGATTGAAAAGGATGGCGACATCCCGGGGCTCGGCCACAAAGGGAATCGGACGGTTTGCCGTTATCACCCCGTCGGTGATTTCCACTCCGGAAAAAGCCTCCTCGAGCGGCGCCGCGATGCCCCGTTTCGCATCCAGAAGATAATAGGTATGGCTGAGAGCGGCAACGATGGACGCCAAAAGAACTATCCGCACTACATAAGAAATCTTCCGGCGTCGCGGTTCCGCAGCCAATTCAGCATACAAGGAAGGATCGAAGATGCTGCGGTGTATCCTCAGAAAAAAATCCACCGGGTGATTCCCTTTCGTTCGAAAGGCCGCCGTGCATGGAGCATGGGAGACAACCGCAGTGCGGTCCCTTCTGGAATGTTCCCGGGACTGCACTGCGAAGATTACTGCAGCGTGCTTTACAGGTTCAGTATCTTTTTTACACCCGGCGCAGAGATGAGGCCATATTCGGCCATTTCTCCGATGAGCGGACGGGCATACTTTTCAAACGCATCCGTGACCATCGAAGCATCGGCATCGATAAATTCATCGGGCATCGACTTGGAGTTTCGCGCCACCGTGGAAAGCGGGGTGAGCACGTAGTCGGCAGCGTAATCGCCGATTCGGCGAATTGCCACCGAACCGTCGACCTCTTCCCGAACCGAAAACTTGACGGCCTTTTCGCCCGCTTCGCGGGCTTCGCCTGCATCGACCGCGGACACGGTTCCCAGGAAGCTGCGCTGGAGATACCCGAAGGTATCACTGCGCACCCGCTTGATTTTCAGCTGTTTCTTGATTATATCGCCAAGCGCATCACCGAGCGCTCCGGTGCCGGAGAGTTGCACGTTTCCGTGCGCATCCTTTTCGTCGGATTTCGTGAGGGTCGTGATAATTGGCTCACCAGCGGTATTGCTGATGCCTTCCGATGCGGCAATCACGCAGCGCCCATACTGTTTGTAAATTCGGTCGACATCGCCGAGAAACTTGTCGATATCGAACGCCTTTTCAGGAACATAGATCAAATGCGGTCCATCATCCGGATACTTTTTGCCGAAGATGGAGGCTGCGGTAAGAAATCCCGCATGACGACCCATCACCACGCCGATGTAGATGCCGGGAAGGCTCCGGTTATCGAGGTTGATGCCGGCAAAGGCATTGGCCACGAAGAGCCCGGCGGAACCGTAGCCCGGACAGTGATCGGTCACCAGGAGGTCGTTATCGATAGTTTTGGGAATGTGAACAACCCGCATCTCGTATCCGGCCGTCTGCGCATTTTCGCTCACGATTCTGCAGGTGTCTGCGGAATCGTTGCCTCCCATATAGTAAAAATACCGGACATTATGCGCCTTGAGAACCGTGAAAATCTTCGCGCAATACTCGGCGTCCGGCTTGTCGCGCGTGGAAAACATGGCCGAACTCGGTGTTTTTGCAACCAGTTCGAGATTCCGGGTCGTGGCCTGGGCAAGGTCCAGGAAATTCTCCTTTACGATGCCGCTAACGCCGTGCTGTGCGCCGTAAATGTTTTCGATACAATCGTACTTCCTGGCTTCGAGCACTGCACCTACCAGGCTTTGATTGATGACGGCGGTGGGACCTCCGCCCTGCGCCACGACGGCTTTCCCAACTAATTTGCCCACGTTGCTGCTCCTTTGAAGATTATGAATAGTATGGTATTACGATGAAACGCAAGGCCAAAAATGCCGAATCACTGAAAATAAAAAATGGGCGCACCGGCGAACCCAATTTTCATCGTGAGCCGTTGTTCTCCGTCCGGTATTTCGGCAGTTTCCTGTGTCGTAAAAAAGAGAGGGGTAGCCGGAAGAGCGCATGTACCCCGCGGCAGGAAATCCCCCGAGTCCGATCATGCAGGAGGCTCATGAGGTATATTTTCAACTCATTCATAATCAACTTAATCAATACATACGATGGCGGATAATGCCTGATTTAAAGAACCCCTGGATTAAGCGGGCGGGAATTCTCGTCGCAATACTTCCCTTCATGTGGATCTTTCATCGTCTCGATTTTCACAAAATGCTTGCCGACGTGCCGACGGTAGCGTGGTGGGCGGTTCCACTGGTCTTCGCCGGAACGCTTGCCACCATGATTACTCAGGGTACTCGGTGGTGGCTTCTTCTGCGCGCATTCACGGATGAAATTCCATTTTTACGTGCTCTCTCCTACCATTTCATGTCTATTTATTACTCGACGGTGCTGCCCACCAGTGCCGGCCAGGAAGTATTGCGAACGCTCTTCGTGCTGAAAAAAGCGGGGGCAGCCGTGGGCTGGGGAGCAGCCTGGGTCTGCAAGATTACCGCGCTTATGCTCTCACTCCTTTTTTCCGTGTACGGGCTGACATCGCTCTCCAAGGGTTCGCTCCCCCACGTAATGATCATGGGGATCTTCGGCTTTTTTCTTCTGATCATTCTCCTCGGCGTCATATCGTTTTCCAAGGGGCTCACCGCGCCGGTCAGGCGCCTGGCGGCATCGATAATCCCGGCAAAAATCCTTGGCGTCGTTGAAAACATCCGGGAAGGAGATTTACCAGTATCGCGGCAAAAAAAAGGAGATGCTCCTCACCCTCGTTCTTACGTTTTTTCTCCAGGCCATCCTGATTTTCAATACTTCGATTCTAATCTTGGGCATCTCCGGGAGGATCTTCTTCTGGGAGTGTCTCGCCTATATACCGCTTATCGAGATCGTGAGCATGTCGGTGCCATTTACGCCCAACGGCATGGGAATCCGTGAAACGCTTCTTGCGCTCATGTTCAAGCATATCGGTCTAACCAATGAGCAATTAGGCATATATGTCATAATTATGTCTTCGGCAAATCTGCTTCGTCTCATCGGAGCGATCCCCATCTTTTTCACCGGGCGGAAGCCGGGATTGTCAACATAAACGTTTGCTTTTCAAAGGTTCCAGCCTTGAAACGCATAATAAGTTGTCCCGATGGGAGATTCAGCGTTTTAACCGGAAGAGAGTAGCTTCCCGGCGATTGCAATCGAGTGAATTCAAATATCTCTTTTCCTGCCAAGTCGTAAATCCTGATTTCAACGGGATAGTGCCGGTCCAAAGAGTACGCCATCGTTCCATGTTTAAGGCAAAAAGATGGCCCGGCGGTGATTTTATTTGAAACGGAAACCGAAGAAGCGGTAACGGTAAAGCTCCAGGCATCCGACCATGACCCGGCGCCGCCTGCATTGGCGGCGTTGACATGCCAGTAGTAGGTGGAACCGATGGCCAAACCGGTGATGTTGAGGGATGTCCCAGTGATACCGGCCTGATTGGAAAACGTGGCAGCAAAGTTGGAAACTTTGGATATCTGCAGGGAATATGACGTTGCCCCGGCGGCCGCCCCCCAAAAGAACGTCAGGGCGGTCGGCTGGTTTGCCGCGCCGTTGGGAGGCGAGGATAAGCCGGGGGTTGACGGTGCCGGCGGCGGGGTGGTAACGAAATTCCATGCGCTCGACCAGGCGCTCGTTCCGCCGGTGCCGGAAGCGTTGACTTTCCAGTAGCAGGTTGTGCTGTAAGCCAATCCGTTGATCGATGCCGATGTCGTTGATATCCCGGTTTGATTGATGACGGTTGTTGAAAATACCGACGATGTTGAAACCTGCATGCCATACGTTGACGCACCGTTTGCGGCGCTCCAGTAAAGAGTCGAGGCTATTGGCTGCCCGGTTGTCCCGGATGCCGGCGCGAGAAGGACCGGAATATTCGGTGCGACTAATATAGTAGCAAAACTCCATACGGCCGACCATGTACTGGATCCTCCGGTATTCGTAGCATTTACGCGCCAGAAATACGTCGCATTGGTTGAAAGTCCGCTTACCGGGGCAACGGTTCCCGTCAGGCCGGTTTGATTCACCGTTGTCGGGGAGAAACTCGATGAAGTGGATAACTGGATGGTATAGGATGCCCCACTGCTGGAAGCTCCCCAGATACAATTTAATGACAGCGGTTGATTCGAGGCGCCATTCGCCGGCGATGCCAGTGCCGGCACGCCCGGGACAAGCGGCACCGTCGTGAAACTCCATGCATTGGTCCAGTTACCGGTTCCGGAAGCGGTGGTCGCATTTACATGCCAGTAATAGACGGTGCTGTTTGCCAATCCGCTTATTGCGGAGGATACGGCGGTCAGGCCGGTTTGCGCGACGACTGTCGTTGAAAAATTCATCGTGGTGGAGACTTGCAGGGCATAGGGCGCCCCGCCGTAGCTGCTCCCGCATGCCCAGGCAAGGGTAAGGGCAATCGGCTGATTCACCGCGCCGTTTGCGGGGGAAACCTGTGAAAGCACCTGCGTATAGTTCTGGTAATGCGCAAGGATCGAGTCGGCGGGCAAGGTGTAGTTGTAAACTTTGAGTTCATCGATTTTTCCGCCGAAAAAATAACCTAAACTTCCAGTATAAGATTTCTCACATCCGATAGTGGCATTAGCGTCGGGCGGGCGTATTCCCCCCTGGGCGGCGGCGGTATTTTGAAGGATTCCATTGACGTAGATTCGTAAGGAAAGGCTGTCGAACGTCCCGACAAGATGGTACCAGGTTTTCGACTGGATGACGGAGGGCGCGATATCGTCGATCCACGCTGAGCCATCGAACGATGAAGCGGTCAGAGTAGGCCGTCCTGCGTCGAGATCGATAGAATAACCGTTGCGTATTCCCGTGGTAACACTGCAGAAATCCAATATTTTCTGTTGACTTCCGGTCATAATTGTGTCCGCCGACACCCATGCTTCGATGCTGAAATGGTTCATGACAAAACTGTTTGCCGAATTCGCGACCGCGATATCATACCCGCCGGTGATGGGACATTCCACGGCATTTCCCCTGAACCCCTGCGTCAGTCCGACGCCCGACCCGGTCCACGTCGCATTGTAGCCGTTGCCGGAATTATCCCTGAACGTATCGCCCGCCATCGAATCGAACGGCCAGTAGGCGACGACTCCCTGCTGAGCATTTGCCAGCCAGAATGTCGCTGAAAGCAAAATCCCTGAAGCAACAATTGAAAGTATTCGGCGTGCCGATTTCATCAGATCTTCTTTTTTTGCGGCCCCGGCGGATAGATGGCGGAACGATGGAACGAACCAACCGTATGGAGGCGCCCTTCACGAGTAGCCCGGTCTTCCGATTTGAAAAATAAATAAATACATTATGGCGCCATCGGGAACAAATGCTTTACTCATTTGTCATCATGGTATCATGGCCGCGATATACCTGGAAAGAAATGATTGAAATTGCGTATTTTACCTGCGTATACTGCCTGATTTTCCTGAAGGCAATAGGTTGGTCGGGCCCTGAACCGAAGCATGCACGGCTATGAAGATCGCCTATTATTCCTACGACCATGTTGCAAACCCGCATTGCGGCGGCGGGGGCGCGCTCCGGGACCTCACCATCCACCGGCAGATGGCGGGGCGGCATGAGATTCACTTCTACTGCGGAAAATTCAAGGGGTGCGGCAACTACGCGGAGGAAGGAGTTCGGTTCACCTTCCTCGGATGGTCGCGCAGCTACCTGATCAGCAGGATCACCTATTCCCTCCTCGCCACGATTCACAGCCTCTTCGTGAAAACCGATATCATCGTCATCTGTTTTTCCATTTTTTCCCCTGTCATGGGTTTCCTGCTCCGAGGGAACCGGTGTATTGTCGAAATATTTCATCTTGCAAACCATGCGCCGTTCAGAAAATATTCCCTTTTCGGGATCTTTCCCTTTCTGTTCGAAAAATGCGTTCTTCGTTTCAGCAAGCGAGTCATTTGTATCAACAAAAGCGTGACGGATCGGATCGCCCGCGACTACCGGAACAAGGAGGTCTTCACCGTGTATACAGGATTCGACCCGGCCTTGCTTTCGGAAAACACCGGCGACGACCGCTACCTTCTCTATCTCGGGAGGATCGATATCCACATGAAGGGCCTTGACCTGCTCATCGATTCCTTCGAACGGATCACCGCGGTTTTTCCCGATTACCGGCTCATCATGGCGGGGCGAGGGTCGCTGCGGGATGTCGGATGGTTGAAAAACCGGATGGGCGAATCGCCGGCGAGAGAGAGATTGTTTTTCCGTGAAGATGTCTCTGATGCCGAAAAGAAAGCACTCTTCCGCCGGGCGACGTTCGTCTGCATCCCGTCTCGTTTCGAAGGATGGTGCATTGCCGCCATCGAGGCGGCGGCAAGTTCAAAGGCAACCATCGGGACCAGAATCGCGGGACTCTCGAGTCCATTGTCGAGAATGAAACCGGCCTTCTCATTCCGCCGGGAGACGGCATGGCGCTTGCCGGGGCGATGACGCGGCTCCTCTCCGACGTTGCTTTGAGAGAGAGGCTCGGACACAACGGCAATGCGTGGGCGCGGAAGTTCATGTGGGAAAACGTCGCTCAATCGCAGGAGGCGTGTTACCTCTCATGTGCAGACAAAACGCCGCCGCTGAGGCACGCTTTATGCACCGGACTGTGGAAGCGGACCCGCACTCTCAGGGCGGGTCGCCCTTCGAGCCCGCATGCCGATCCACAAGAGCGCATACAGACAGAGAAAGATTAGGGTGGAAAACGTCACCCGCTCCGCCTTCGCGAAAAACAGGGAGTACGGCATCATCTCCACGACATGCCTTCCCCGGCGCAGGTTGACCGCCATCCACGCCCCGTCGGCCCGATAAATTTTTACCGGCTTCCCGTCGATACTGACCTTCCAGCCGGGATAATAGACTTCGGAGATGCGGAGGAATCCCGTCGGCCTGCGCATCAACGGCCGCCTTCCGGCAGTTCGGGGTGTACTTCTCCCACTGCACCGACAGGAGGGACGCCCGCGCGCCGAGTGAATCTACCGCCGACTGACAAACCGGACGCACATCCGGGTTTCTCGTCAGGTTCCTGCGCAAGCGCCACCGTCGTCCTGATATCGTACCATTGTTCTTCAGCGCATCGATGATTCGTGAACTGTCGATGACCACATACCCCGCGGCGAAGGAAAGCCTTTCCAGCGCGCCTTCATTTTTTATGCTGAGCAGGTCGCGCCCCTGCCGGATGAGGTAGTATTTCGCATTTGCCAGGTTGAGAAAGTTGTTTCCGTTCTTCAGGTTCTCGGAAATCAAATACGCCTGGCCGTCGCCCGTCTGCCCCACGAGGTTTTCGTAATAGTTGCGATCCCGCTGGTCGCCCCGGAACTCCCGGTACCAGCACAATTCGTTATCGTGGAACCCGCCAACCCCTTCGAGCCCGTGGATGCCCTCGGCGTTTTGCGGGAGAGCGCCCGCAATCGAGAAACAGCGGAATGGCACCTGCGCCATTTTATCGCGAAGATCCTGAAGAGCCGGCTCGACGGCAAAATACGGCTGCGGGTTGATAATCTTGATGAACTGCGAATCGACGCGCAGGACATCAATCGCGCCGATGACCAGAATAACGCCGATCGCCACACCCGCCTTGATTTTTCCATGCAGTACGGCAATGATGCACCCTATAGTGATCATAGTGAAAAAGAGCCAGAGCCAGAGCATGGGAACGAAATTTTTCGAAAAATTCGCCTCGAATACCTGCCGTTTGTCCGTATCGAGGGCGGCAATAAACGGGAGAGCCGGAGATCAGGTCTTTCACCGAGAAAACTACAGCGACGAGAAAGAAAACCGCCGCCGTGATAAGAAGGCCTCTGGTCCATTTCTTCCTGCGAAGCTCATTCATTCCCGCAAGCTCTCCGGTAACAAGGTCCTTGAGGAAAAGACCGCGAGGAGAACCGTGCTGAAGGAGAACCAGAACATGATCATACTGGGCGCCCGGAATTTTTTTACATAGGGGACAATGGCATAGACGATGCTGAAAAAGGGGGTCTCGGCCCCGAGAGCGAAGAGCACGGAAAATGCGGCAACACCGGCCCAGAACCATCGCCACGGCCGGGATTTCCAGATTACCGAAAGGACGGCAAGAAAGGCGACGACCGCTCCGGCATATTCGGCGTTCAGCTTGAAGACGTTGCCTCCCCAGTAGTAGTCGAGCGTGTTGCCGAACTCCGGAACCCAGAGCGAGAAGAACTCGGGCCAGTGGAGCGACCAGAGGTGGCATAGTCAAAACCGCGATCCACGCCGCGGACCGAGAACGCATCCCGGACATACATGAACGAAGGGTAGAGCTGGATGAACCCGATGCCAAGGCCGACGAAGCAGGCGAGGACAAAGAAACAAAAGATGCGCAATGCCTTCCCGGCCTCATGGCGCACAAGGGCGCGCACGATCGCGAAGACCGCATAGGCGGCGAGCCCCCACATCGCGAATAGGTCAATTGGATCTGCGAGGTAAGAATCGCCATCCCGATGCCGATGCCCAAGAATATTGCATGTACGAATTTTCGCGTTTCGGCCATTTCTTTAATCTGCCAAACCAGAAATGGAACCCACGCAATCACAAACATCTTGCCATCGTGTCCGGGATAGATGAGGGAGAGAAATTCCGGATTCAGCATGTAGAATACCCCGCCAACAAAGGCGAGAGGGGCCCTGATCGAATCCCCGTCGCAGAAGCAGGAAGAAAAAGAACCCGGCCAGAAAGACATGGAAAATCATCTTGAAACTGATTGCCTGCGGTACCGGCAGGATGGCGCTAAGAACGATGGAAATAGGATAAAACATATCGCCGAACAGCGCATCGATGGTCGGCATTCCGCTCAGGCGCGGGCTGAACCAGAACGGCACCTGATGAAATTTTACAATAGCGTCTTTCAGAAACACCTTGGAGTCGAGACCTTGCATCTGGTCTGAGCTGTAGAGCATTCCGGCGGAGAGAAAAAAGGCGGAGAATACGGCAAAAGTCAGCACCGCAAGCGCAAGGACATAAAACCACGTACTTCGTCCGTATTTTGCCATAAAGGAGAGACTCTCATTTTTCGGGGTATCGTGTGCGTTCACCATTCCTCCAAAAAAAAAAAAACTTGTGCGTTTACAGGAGCGCGGCGACGTCCGCGATCTCTTCAACGTAAAAATAGTTGCCCGTATAGCGACTTTTAACGATAATGCTCCGCAGTCCATCGAACACAATCCGGTCCGACGGCTTGTCGCCGACGACCAGCGACCGTGCAACATCGATGCCGAAATCCTTCGCCGCCTGCTCGATCATGCCGCTTTTGGGCTTCCGGCAGGAGCAGGCGAGACGATACGCGGCAACGCGGGCATCAGGATGGTGCGGGCAGTAGTAGAATCGAGCGATTGCTATCCCGCGGGCCCTGAATTCTTCGGTCATCCATGCGTGGAGCGCCCTGACCTCGTCTTCGCGGAACAACCCCCTGGCAACTCCAGCCTGATTCGTGATGACGATCAGAAGATAGCCCTTTTTCGCGGCCTTCCGGCAGAGCGTGAACACCGCATCGTTGAACAGAATTTGTTCAGGCGTGTGCGGGTAGTCGGTATCTTCGTTGATGATGCCGTCACAATCGAGGAAGAGCGCCCTTCTACGGCTTGAGTCGGACATGCGGGCAACTCATTTCATGAAAGATTCGGATGTGAAATCGGCTGCGCGGCACGATACGTCTTCATTAATAACATAAATAACTTAATAGAATTCATAAAAATACAATATAGTGCAGGGCTTGAATCGTTACCGCGGTTATATGCCCCAGCCGCCGCACCATCATCTTGTATGCGCAATTAATGTGAAATCATACTCATTAATCCTTGCCATCGTCCATTCAAAATGACAACAATAAGTGATCGTTTTTCATTTTAATGTGAATATTATCACTTTTTTGATTGACTTGCAATGGAGCATCGCGTATTTTTATGAAAGTTCGTTTTGAGGAGCATAATGGCGATATCGGATAATGCAGTTTCCCGGCTTTGCCGGAAAAGCGTAGTTATTGCCGGCTTGGAACGCTCTGGAGCAGAAGCACTCGGAGCGGCGGAATGAGACGATCGAGCCTCCGGACACGCATTGTCCTTTCTTTCCTGCTCATCATCGTCTTGTTTGGAGCACTTATCGCCGTCCTGGGGTATTGGGCGCTCCGCACATCTCTGATCGACCGCGCGCAGGAGCAGATGCGCTACAATTTATCGGCGGCGCGCTCGGTATATGGAAACGAACTGGAAAGCATGAAGCGCTCCTTCGAAATGCTCGGATTCATCCACGATCCCGCAAAAATCAAGGAAGGCCTGAACCTCGATTACCTCTATGTCGTCGAACGGGCCGATTCCGCCGCAGCCCGGAGTCCGCTGGTGCGGCAGGCGTTCCACGGCAATACCGGGAGCGGAACGAGGATCATTGACAGCACTGAACTGGTCGGGATCAGCGAGAGTCTGTTTGAACGATCGGCCATTGCCGTCAGGCAGACGCCGCGGGCGAACCTTTCCTCACGGACCCGCCTGTCGAGCGCCATGGCCCTCGAATGCGCCGCCCCGGTATTCGATTCCACCGGCATGGTCGCGCGTGTCATTTTCGGCGGAAAGGTCATCAACCGGTACAACGATCTGATCAACCGTATGCACCGGATGGTGTTCGAAGACAAGCTCTATGATGCAAAGCCGGTGGGAACGGTGACGATTTTCCAGGACGATATCCGCATTGCGACCAACGTGCTCGGCGACGACGGCGAGCCCGCCATCGGGACGAGGATTTCATCGGTTGTCTACGACCGCGTCGTGCGGGGAGGGGCGCCGTGGTACTCGCGCGCTTTTGTCGTAACCGACTGGTACCTGACCGCCTATGAACCGATCCGCGATGTAACCGGACGGATCGTGGGCGTCCTCTACGTCGGTTTGCTGGAAGCGCCCCTGCGCGATACGATACGTTCGTACGCCATAGTGTTTCTGATCATAATCGCCGGCTGTACTCTCCTGGCGTTTATTCTCACACTGGTCCTGGCGGGAAGCGTCGCAAACCCGCTCACCCATCTTGTCAAGGCGACGACGGGCCTGGCCGACGGCGACCTCACGCTCCGGGCTCCGGATGGGGACCGTCTGCGGGAAATTCACGAGCTGACCAGCTCCTTCAACGAGATGGCCGCCAAGGTTCACCAACGCGATGCGCGTCTCCGCAGCGCCAACGAGGAACTCGCCGTGCTCAACAAACGGTATATCGATCTCATCGGCATGGTGTCGCATGAACTGAAGGGCATCCTCTCGTCGACCATGCTGAACGCATGCAGCGTCAGGGACGGCTATTTCGGCGCGCTGAACGAGGCGCAGGCGCGGGCGCTGTCCTCGGTCGCCCGCAACCTCGAATACTTCGATATGACCGTGAAAAATTTTCTCAACCTGAGCCGCATCGAAAAGAATGAGCTCTCGCTTAACGATTGCCGAATTACGACTCAAGGAAGAGGTTGTCGACGAGTCGGCAGCCGCATTCAGCCGTCAGGCGCAGGAGCGGCATATGACGATTGAAAACAACATCTCTCCCGCCATGGTGGTAACGGCCGACGGCGCGATGCTCCTCATGGTGATAAACAACCTTATCGGTAATGCGGTCAAGTACGGCGCTGAAAACGGCACGATCCGGATCAACGCGAACCACCTGGATGCCGCAGCGGCCATCGAAGTGTATAACGACGGCAGGCCCTTGACCGACAACTGAAGAAGAGAAGCTTTTCAAGCGGTTTTCCCGGCTCGATGCATCCCCGGAGGCGAAACGGGTCCGCGGCACCGGCCTCGGTCTTTTTATCAGCCGCCAAATTGTGGAGCGGCATGGCGGCAGGATCCGCCATGAACCGCGCGAACAGGGGAACGCATTCATCTATTACCGTGCCACTCACGCTGAAACCGAAATAATGAACCGCTGAAAGCATAAAAAAGTGAACCGTTTCACCAAACCCAAGGAGATATGCGATGTGTGACCAATGCTCCTGCGCCGCCGACGCAGAGGTGTCCGAGGAGCACCTGCTCGAACACCTTGACGGCGTGCTCGAGGAATACCGGGGAAAACCGGGGGCGCTTATCCCGGTCCTCCAGACCGTCCAGACCATGTTCGGCTATCTGCCGCAGAGCGCCCTGCGGAGAATAGCAACTGCACTCGGCAAACCGTATAGCGAGGTGGCGGGCGTCGTCGGTTTTTACTCGTTTTTTTCCACGGTGCCGCGCGGTAAATACCTTGTCAGGGTCTGCCTGGGAACCGCCTGCTATGTGCGCGGCGGCAAGCAGGTTCTGGACGCCGTCAAGAAGCACCTCGGAATCGACGTGGGTCAGAACAACGCCGCGACCGCCTCTTTTCGATCGAGGTGGGCCGCTGCTTCGGCGCCTGCGGGCTGGCCGCCGGTCGTCATGGTGAACGACGACGTGCATCAGCGGGTCAAGCCGGCCCGGATCAATGAACTCCTCAAGGGGTATCGGGCGAAGGAACACGCGGATGCGGAGAAGAAAAAATAATGATGACCACAACATTGCTCACAACCCCCGCCGACCTTTCTGCATGCGCAAAAAGGAAAATTGCCGAAGAGGAGGCTTTGCGAAATAAGCAGTACCGTACCAGATTCTTATCTGCATGGGCGGCGGTTGCATCGCCTCGGGATCCGAGCGGCTTCGGGAAGCGCTGGCGCGGGAACTCGCCGGTCAGAATGCGGAGAGACGTGCGCGTGGTTCATCCGACCGGTTCGCCTCGGACCGTGCGTCAGGGGCCCGGTGCTCGTGCATCGAACCGGACGATACGTTCTACCAGCATGTCTCCCCTTCCGACGCGGCCGAGATCGTTTCGTCGCATATCATCGGCACGCGGCCCGTCGAGCGCCTGCTCAATAAAAACTCCGCAACCGGCGCGATCAATGAAAAACTGGGCGACGTGGAATTTTTCAAGCGGCAGACCAAGATCGTTCTCTGCCAATTGCGGATTGATCGATCCGCTCTCCATCGAAGACTACATCGGCCGCGAGGGATATGCCGGCCTCGCCAAGGTCCTCTTCGCCATGAAGCCGGATGAGGTGATCGATGAAATGAAGAAGAGCGGGCTTCGCGGCCGCGGCGGCGCGGGTTTTTCAACCGGTGCAAGTGGAGTTTTACACATAGATCCCCGGGAGAGGTCAAAGATACGTTCTTTGCAATGCGGACGAGGGCGACCCCGGTGCATTCATGGACCTTAGCGTGCTCGAAGGCGATCCGCACGGCGTTATCGAAGGCATGGCCGTCGCGGCCTATGCCGTGGGCGCGCGGAAGGGCTTCGTGTATGTCCGCGCCGAATATCCCTGTGCGGTCGAGCGCCTGGGTATTGCCATAACGCAGGCCCGTGAGTATGGCCTTCTCGGACGGAATATCCTCGGAGCGTGTTCGATTTCGATCTCGAAATCCGCATGGGGTCGGGCGCCTTTGTCTGCGGTGAAGAGACCGCGCTGATGACCTCCATCGAAGGCAATCGCGGAGAGCCCCGCCCGCGGCCGCCGTTCCCGGCGCAGAAGGGGTTGTGGGGCAAGCCTTCGGTGCTTAACAATGTCGAGACCTATGCCAACGTTCCGGCCATCATGCGTAAGGGATCGGCATGGTATGCCTCCTATCGGCACCGAAAAGAGCAGGGGAACCAAGGTCTTCGCACTGCGGGCGCGGTCAACAATACCGGCCTCGTGGAAGTACCGGTGGGTACGCCGCTCGGCGAACTCCTGTACGACGTTGGCGGCGGCATCGTGGGCAACAAGGCGTTCAAGGCCGCCCAGATCGGCGGGCCTTCGGGCGGCTGCATTCCCCGGCAGCATCTCAACGTACCCCTCGACTATGAATCGCTCAATGACTCGGGCGCGATCATGGGCTCCGGCGGCTGATTGTGATGGACGAGGACTCCTGCATGGTCGATGTAGCCCGCTTTTTCCTCGAGTTCGTTCAGGACGAGTCGTGCGGAAAATGCGTGCCCTGCCGCGTTGGCACGAAACGGATGCTCGAGATCCTTGAACGCATCTGCTCCGGACAGGGCAGTCGCAGGCGATATTGAAAAACTCATCGAACTGGGTGAGCAGATCCGCGACACCGCACTCTGCGGCCTCGGCCAGACCGCGCCGAACCCGGTACTCTCCACTATCCGCCATTTCCGCCGCGAGTACGAGGCGCATATCTTCGATAAGCATGCGAAGTCGGGCGCCTGCGCCGGGCTCGTACGCGCACCGTGCCAGAGCGCCTGCCCGGCGTCGGTCGATGTGCCCGGCTTCGTATCGCTGGTCGGCGAAAAACGGTATGCCGAAGCGCTACGGCTCCATCGCGAGCGCAACCCGTTCGCCTCGGTCTGCGCACGGGTGTGCTTCCATACCTGCGAGGCCAGGTGCCGCCGCTGCCTCGCTTGACGAGGCGGTATCCATCAGGGCGGTCAAGCGATTCATGGTGGATCAGGAGGTAACCATCCAGGTACCCGAGGTGCGGGAAAACCGCGGTCAACGCGGCGCGGAAGATCGCGATCATCGGCGCCGGCCCGCCGGGACTCTCCTGCGCCTACTTTCTTGCCCGGCTCGGGTACCGGCCGTACCGTTTTTGAAGCCGAGACACGGCCGGGCGGCATGCTCGTCCAGACCATTCCGAGTTACCGCCTGCCCCGGGAAATTCTTGCCCGCGAAGTACGAATGATCGAAGAGCATGGGCGTCGAAATCATCACCGGCATGCGCCTGGGGCGCGACATTACCCTTGCCGGATTGAAAGCGGGCGGCTACGAGGCGGTGTTCCTCGGCGTTGGCGCGCAGCAGCCGGTAAAGCTCGGCATTCCGGGTGAAGAAATTTGCGGGGTCGCGGATGCGCTCGCGTTCCTGCGCCGGTACAACCTGCGCGGACCGGTGCCGGTCGGTAACGGGGTGGTCGTGGTCGGGGGCGGGAACGCTGCAATCGACGCCGCGCGCACCGCCATCCGTCTCGGCGCGAAAAACGTCACCATCGTCTATCGTCGCACCCGTGAAGAGATGCCCGCCTACGCCGAGGAGATCGAGGAGGCAAAGGCGGAGGGGGTCGGGCTGAAACTCCTCACCGCGCCCATCGAGGTGGTCGTCGGGAACGGACGCGTCGTCGGGCTCAAATGCCGTTCCATGACGCTCGGCGCGTTCGACGCATCAGGCAGGCGCCGGCCCGAGTTGTCAAGGGAGACCGAATTCGTGATGCCGTGCGATCAGATCATCGCCGCCGTCGGCGAGCGCCTGGAAAGCCGCGATATCTTCGAAGGAACCCCGGTAGTTATGACATCAGGGAAAACCGTTGCGGTCGACCGGGCAACGGGCCGGACCTCGGTGCCGTGGATTTTTTCCGGAGGCGATGCGGTGACCGGGGCTTCGTCGGTGGTCGAAGCCATCGGCGCCGGCGAACGCGCGGCAATCGGCATCGACGCCCATTGTACCGGAGCCTCGCACGCCTTCTGGCGCAGGGATAAAGAGGTGCGGACGAACTTCGATCCGGATGCCGATCCCGTCCCCTTTGCGCGCGAAAAACCACCGGTGATCGCCGTTGATCGGCGGCGCAACAACTTCAACGAGGTGGAGGAATGCTGGACCGAGGGCGTCGCTCTCCGTCAGGCAAAGCGCTGCCTGCGTTGCGATTATGGAAAAACCGTCAGTGCTGAAAGGGGTGTATAATGCCTACCTGTACGATAGATGCGGTTTCCGTGACCGTTCCGGACGGCGCGATGGTCCTCGATGCCGCGAAAAAGGCGGGCGTCGCAATTCCGACCCTCTGTTTCCTTGAAGGGTTTGAACCGCTCGGCGCATGCCGGGTCTGCATGGTGGAAGTCGAAGGCGTGAAATCCCTGGCGGCGGCCTGTTCGTTTCCTGTCGGTGAAGGCATGAAGGTCCGCACCAATACCAGGCGCGTGCGTGAAGCACGGCGCACCGTGGTGGAACTTCTGCTCTCGGAACACGACGGCAACTGCCAAACCTGCGAGCGCAACGAGGACTGCGAACTCCAGCGGCTCGCCTATGAGCTCGGCATCCGCACGCTGCGCTATGAGGGAGAAAAAACGAAGGCGATGATCGACGATCGACGCCGGCGCTCGTGCGGGACAATTCGAAGTGCATCAAGTGCCGGCGGTGCGTTACCGCCTGCACCCGGAGTACAGGGCGTGGGCGCCCTCTTCCCGCAGAAACGGGGATTTGCAGACGGTCATCGGTCCGGCGTTCACGCTCGGCCTCGCCGACGTTTCCTGCGTCCAGTGCGGCCAGTGCGCCGCCGTATGTCCGGTGGGCGCGATTGTTGAAAACAGCCACATCGAGCGGGTCTGGGCCGCGCTCGAAGATCAGTCCAAAACCGTGGTCGTTCAAACCGCACCGGCGGTCCGGGCGGCGCTCGGCGAATGCTTCGGCCTCCCGGCGGGGACGCTCGTTACCGGCAAGATGTAGCGGCATTGCGCCGGCTCGGGTTCGATAATATCTTCGATACGAACTTTACGGCCGACCTCACCATCATCGAGGAGGGGATGGAGCTGCTCTCCCGGCTGAAAAGCGCGATCAAGGAGGGAAAGCCGGTCGCCCTTCCCCAGTTCACGAGCTGCTCGCCGGGCTGGATCAAGTACATGGAGACCTTTTATCCGGAATACCTGGCGAATCTTTCCACCTGCAAGTCCCCGCAGCAGATGTTCGGCGCCGTGGCAAAGACCTACTGGGCGGCGAAGATCGGCAGGAAACCCGGGGATATCTACGTGGTTTCGGTCATGCCGTGCACCGCGAAGAAATTCGAGGCCACCGCCGGAGATGAATTCGAGCGGCGTCCGGGACGTGGATGCGGTGTCGACTACGCGCGAGCTTGCCCGCATGATCAAGCAGTCCGGCATCAATTTCCTGACCCTTGCCGACGAGGAGGCCGACCGGATTCTCGGCGTATCGTCGGGAGCCGCGGATATCTTTGCCACCACGGGCGGCGTCATGGAGGCGGCGCTCCGTACCGCCTACGAGGTGGTGACCGGCAGGGAACTGCCGTTCGACGGGCTGCACGTGAACCAGCTTGCCGGTCTTACCGGTGTCAGGAATTGTCGCTGACCATTTCCGGTGCCGCGCCGGAGTGGTCGTTTCTCGAAGGCGTGACGGTCAACCTGGCCGTGGCGCACGGTCTTGCCAATGCGCGATCCGTGGTCGAAGCGGTCCGGTCGGGTTTCACGGCGTACCATTTCGTGGAGGTGATGACCTGTCCGGAGGCTGCATCGGCGGCGGCGGGCAGCCGCGCCTCACCACGAATGAAAAACGCAGGGCGCGCATCGGCGCCATTTACAAAGAGGATCGCGGCAAGAAGCTCCGCAAATCGCACGATAACCCGAAAATCAAGCAGATTTATGCCGAATTCCTCGACGTGCCTCTCGGCGAGAAATCGCACCATCTCCTGCATACGACGTATGTTAAAAGGGAGAAAATATAGATGCCGGGGGAACGGGCCATGGCAAAAATTTGTATCGTTGAGACCACTGGTTACCGGTGAAGACGGTCCTCGAAAAGCCGGTGAAACCGGATGAACTGCTGAAGGCGGTGGAAGAGGCGTTGAAGAAGTAAATAATGCCCGTTATAGGTTGTCACTGATAATTTATCGCTTTGAATGCCTTAGCGTTTCTCAATAGGCCAATTCAAGTCTGAAATAAACTTCTTTAATGTTGTCCTGCGTGCCGAACCCGACTTTTTTCGGTACCGTAATATCAACGCTCGGGTCCCAGAAAGGAATGGTCCATAGCCGATGGTAGGCATAGCCCAGGGTAACGCCTATTTTTGACAGAAAATCGTTGTGGAGAGGCTGGAACGGAAAAACCGTAACCCCGAAGGGAATGACATAACCGAGTTCCATGCAGGCGACGCCGGTGTTGTGATAGGCAAGCCCGAGGGTATCAGTAGCACCAAAATTATTAATACTCACCGAATCGAAATATTGCCCGGCGGTACCCCATAAAACATTGCTGCTGAAGCCGATTCCCACGAATGGATTGATCGGGAAAGGCAGCCCCTTGACACCGGCGGCGAGCACTATGGGAAGAACATTGAGCTGAGCCGAAGCGGTGAAAACCGCCTGATCGAATGAGGCCTTTTGCAAAAATTGCGATGAGGACTGAGTAGTGTCCCATTGACCGCTGGAAATTGCATAAGGAGTGAATTTTTTCATCAAATTGCTGGTACTGTAATATCCCAGGATAAAATTGCTGGTAACATAGCTGTTTGCACCGGGATACCCTCCAAAGGCGATTTGCCAGCCGGAGGAGGAAACGCCGATGCCGAACGTTGAAGAGTATTTCCCGGCACTCTCCCCGGCAGTTGCCGGTACTGAACCCACGTTTCCTTCCATATGAATCAATTTGATTCCCGAGTATCCGCTTGCCGAATAAGGCGAAGCGTTTATAAGCTGCTCATTATCATCGCCCCACGCTGAAAAACTCAAAACGGCAACTGCAATGACGATTGTTTTCCAATTCACGATTATCTCCTTGATAGGCTTTGGACTTTCCCGTGGCGCTCAGGTTACTGCCCGACCGAAAGCGATTTGATTTTGGACATCGGCATTGATAACGGCGTTCCAAAAAAATCGATCTCGATGACATCTTTTTGTGCGTCAAGCAGACGGCCGCGCAATTCCTTGCCCTCGGTGGTAGTGATAATGACATTCATGCCCTTGAGCGCTTCATACGCCGAAACTCTCCCATTGAATCCGCCGGCGATGTCGCCGAAGAAGAGGAGGTATTCAGATTTGGCGACGGTGATGATCCGGCCGCAGCTCCCGGCTGGATTTGATTTTTATTCGTGCCCGTATCCGTCACCGCCGCCTGAGAAGCCCCTGTCGCGGAAGCCGGCGCTGTTTGCAATGGTTGTACGACCGGCTGGGCAACCGGTGAAGGGACTGCCGCGTTCTCCGGGGCCGATCGGTTTTTCCCCCTTGAGGAAACTTTCCGGCAGATCCATTTTCCAGATGTTCCATTCGCCCTTCACCGTACCGCGCTGGCTTGCGAAATAGAGCGATTTGCCGTCCGAGCCCCACCGGGGAGAGATGTCGTTGCCCGCGTGAAAGGTCAACTGGGTAAGGTTTGTCCCGTCTATTTTAATCAGATAAATATCCAGATTCGCCGGTACCTGGGTCTGATCGGACGCTTCGGTCAAGCTGACGAAAGCGACCATGTCTCCCTTGGGCGAAACGGCCGGCTCGACGGCCCCGCGCTTTTTCTGGCTGAAAATAATCGTTTCCGCCCCCTTATCGAGATCCAGAAGCCAGAACTCCGTCGTCGCGCTTTGCGGATTATATCTCGTTACGACGACTTTACTCTTGTCCGCGCTGAATGACGGGCAGAACCCTTCTCCGTATTGCGTCACCCGCGCGGTCTGGAGATTGTAGCTCCAGAGCGATGAATGAGCCAGGGTCTGAACGGTATCCCCTTGCTGATAAGTTGAAAAAGCCAATTGGGTATACAGTATTTCCGATTGATCGGGTGAGTATTGCGGATACAAATTGTTGTAATTATCGCCGGTAATCTGCCGGATCGCGGAACCGCCCTCCGCGCTCGTTTCATAAATATTCCAGGCGCCGTTGCGATATTCGGAAAATGCCAGGCTCTTTCCATCCGGTGAGAGACACGGATCGATCACGAAATCCCGGAAGGTTCTCTGGAGGTTGGCGGTCCCCGCCTCCAGGGACCGTATGAAAATATTGATTTTATTGTTTTTTCTGGCCATATAGGCCAGCTTCGTTCCATCGCCGGAAACGGAAAAACGGTTGCGCAGATCGTAGCGCCAGGAGTCCGAATACGGCGACCATCGAAGCGGCGACCCGAGGAAATGATCGTCGTCCGACGTGATCCTGGAAAACTTGATTC
The DNA here is from genome assembly GCA_963846695.1 of uncultured Fibrobacterota bacterium. GTDB lineage: Bacteria > Fibrobacterota > Chitinivibrionia > Chitinivibrionales > Chitinispirillaceae > BOG-1184. The sequence continues at coordinate 157,767 of CAWJXL010000017.1, forward strand.
CCCCTTCTTCGGGGACGGAAATCGTCGAATAATTGATCACAACCGGAGGCGTGCATCCTGCAAGCAGCGAAACCCCGTAACCTGCGGCCAGCAGCAACAGCAATTTGTTTTTTTTCATACCGAATCCCATGGGAAAATATTGAGAGGCGCCTCTGAAATTGTTTTTTCGTCCTTTGACTGACGGGACAACGAAAGGGAGCCCTTAAAGCCGTAAAAACAAAAACGATTGTAACCAGCGGGACCAAAAATTACAAGGCACAATTTTGAAGGAAAAGTACGACACGCAGCCCGGAAAAAAAACACGGTTACCTGATTCAATCCCGCCCGAGTCCTTCAAACCAATGTCTTACAAAATATTATCCGAAAGTACCATTGGCAAGATAATTATATTTTCTAAAATTACTAACCCGAAGGGAGGCGGTTGCCATGCCGAGATTTTCCAAGGCGGAATTGATCAGGTTACGGAAAAAATTTAAAACAGACGCTGCAATCGGCAGGAAGTTCAAAATAACGCGCCAGTACGTGTACCGGATGCGAAAAGGGTATGACATCCCTGCGGGCCTTGCCGATACCGGCGGGAGAAATGAAAAAATCATCGCACTCTTTAAAAAGGGCATGTTCGGACGCGCAATTGCCAAAAAATTCGGCTTGTCTTATTCCATGATTTACAGGATTATCAGGAATACCGGCGCTTCCGGGAAGAAGACCACCGGGAAACCGAAGGCAAAAAGACGCCCGCAAAAAAGGGGAAATAAGCGCCGTCGGGCGCGGGACCAGAGTGCACTGTCGCACCGCGATACTGAATTTCATATAGGTTCATTGAGCGGACCGGGGAACCCTTCGTTTTCCCGGCGTCAATCCGACAACCCGGGCGACGATCCAGGCACAGCCATAGACGACGCCAAGCAGCGCCACGTCCGCCGGACCAACGGGGAAGTCCCAGGTATAGGCGATCCAGAAGCCCAGAAGCGACGAAATCCCGCCCAGAAGCGAGGCGAGCACGAGGAATTGCCGCATGGTGCGCGCAAAGAGATGCGCGGTAAGCGCCGGGATGAGTAAAAAACCGAAGGCGATAAGCGGCCCCACGCTCAGCACCGCCAGAGACACGGTGAGGCCGAGCAGCAGGTACAGAAGGATGTCCCAGAATACGACATTTTTCCGCAAGGTAACCGCCATCACGCGGTCGAACGACACGAGAAACAATTCCTTATGAAACAGCGCGAGCGCCACGAGCACCAGCGCCAGCATGATCGCGGTCAGCGCAAGGTCGAAATTGGAGATGGTGATGACTTCGCCCTTGAGCAGGTCAAGCCAGCCCAGCTCGGCATACCGGTTCTTCGAGAGGATCAGAATGCTGAGCGCGGCCGCAACGACGTAGGCCGTGCCGAGCCGGCCTTCAGGCTGCCCGCGGCCCCGGCGTTCCAGGAACGCAAGCACCAGAATTGCGGCAAGCGTAAAGGCTATCGAACCGATAAACGCCGTCGTATGTTCGCTTTGGGAGCTGTGAGCGGCATGGCTTATTCCGAGCCAGAGCGGTGCCGATAGGGCCACGGCCACCCCGGTCGATGAAATCTGCGGCAGCGCGACCCCCATGAATACGAGCCGCCGCAACACGAGGAAAACCCCGACGAGCGGGCAGGCAAAGCCCACCAGAATGCTCGTGTATACCGAGTTTCGCAGCAAAAAGTCGGGAGATAAAATCTGCAGCAGCGTTTCCATGCTTACCCGACCTCCATTTCAAAAACCGACATCAGACGTTCCGGCATCAACATTTCGGCTACCGGGCCATGCAGCGCCCTGCCTTGGTGCAACCAGATGACCTGCTGAGCGTGTTTGCGGACCATCGGCAGGTCGTGCGTTACCAGCAGCACCGTGATCTCCCGTTCCCGATGTATCATCGAGATGAACTCCAGGACGGCGTGCGTCGCCGCGGCATCCACGCCCGAGGTCGGCTCGTCGAGCACAAGGATGTGCGGCCGCGTAACAAGGGCGCGGGCGATGAGAACACGCTGCTTCTGCCCGCCCGAGAGTTCGGCGAACCGCGCCTGCGCGAAGCCGTGCGCATCGGCCGCTTCGAGGCACTCACGCGTAAAGGCCCGTTCGCCGGCGGGCACGAACCGGCCCGGCTTGACGCGCCCATAGGCGCCCATGAGCGCGACATCGAACCCGGTAAAGGGATAGAGCGGGTCCAGGTTGGTGGTTTGCGGCACATAGCCGAATATGAACGGCGCCCCGGAACCGCCCGCACGGGTGATGCGCCCTGCTATGGGAGGAATGAGGCCGAGGATGGTTTTGAGCATGGTTGATTTGCCGGAGCCGTTGGCTCCGAGCACGGCGGTAAAACTCCCCCGTGCGATCTCCAGGGTGATGCCGCTCAGGAGCGGCTCGCCGCGGTAACCGATGCTCAAGTCCTCAAAAGCAAGTATGGCGTTGTTCATTTTTTTAACGATCCTTTGAAAGGCCGCCTATTTGACCGTTGCGGCCGATTGGATGGCGCCGACGATGTACTCCATCATCGCAATGTACGTGTCGGTGTCGGGAACGCCGCCGGGCATGATCGGCAGGGTGACGAGCGCAGCGCCGGTTTTTTCCGCGATCAGCCGGGGAACCTTTTCCGGGAATTGCGGCTCACGGACGACAAGCTGGACCCGGTCGGCTTTCATCGTCCCGATCAACTCCTCGATATGCCGCGCCGTCGGGTCGATGCCCGGCCGCAGCTCGATGGTGCCGACATACCGCAAGCCGAAGCGTTCGGCGAAGTAGGGCCAGTGCTCGTGATACGATACAAACTGCAAGCCCGCGAGCGGCTTCATCCTCTCCCGCCAATCGGCTATTTTATCGTCAAGCTTCCGGAGGTAGTCGTCGCGGTTGCGCGTGAAGTCGGCTTCATCCTTTGGATCGAAGGCGACGAGGGCCTCGCAGATTTCCTTGACGGCCGTCTTTGCCAGGACCGGATCGAGCAGGTAGTGGGGATTGCCGTACGGGTGCACGTCCCCCGCGGAGTGATCGGTGCTCCGGGGAACGTCCATCGGAATGATATCCCTCGAACAGTCGACGTATCCCTGGCGTCCCTGCTGGATCCGCGGGTTTTTGCTCGCCTCCAGGAGCGCCGGCAGGAAGGCGTGCTCGCAATCGAAACCAACCAGTATGACCATATCCGCTCTGTTGAGCAGCGGAACGAAACTCGGCTTCATGGGCACGCCGTGGGTGTCCTCGACGCCGGTGGCGAGACTATGGACCTGCACATGGTCTTTTCCGATTTCACGCGCGAAGTCCGCCAGGTCAGTGAGCGTCGTCACGATGCGGACCTTTGACGCCTGAACGGGCAACGTCCACCCCGCCAAAACGGTAAACGCCATGACAAAAAAATCGAGCCGCAAAAATTTCATGTTCATGATGGGCTTCCTTCCCTGATCAGCGCTGTTGCCAGCCGTGAGAGTGCGCGCCGATGATCCAGGCCAGTTGCAGATAGAGCGCATCGCCATTCGACAGGCCGCGGACCTGATTATCGGTGTACTCGGTATGGGTGTATTCCAGCCGCAACTGGTTCCAGTGGCTGAGCGCCCAGGTAATGTAGGGGGAATATTGGGTGGTGTGGTAGGCCGCATTCTGATTGTTCTCGACCCAGTTGACACAAAATCCCGCCGACCACACCCGGCTGAACTTCCATGTCAAATAGGAATAAAGGCCCCATGCCCCGACCGCGACGGTGTCGATCGGTACGCCCTTCGCGAGGGCGCCGTAGCGGTTATCGCTGAAGAGCGCCTCGTTGCCCCACGTCAGGCTCTGAAACTGATTGTCGCGCAGGGGCGCCCACTTGAGCGAAAAATCCGCTCCCGCCAGACGACGCTCCGTCATGACGGCGCTGCTGTCCGGCTGGGCGAGCTGTCCGCCGCCGGGGTTGATGAGGCCCGAAACCCCCATTTCGGCTTCCCAGTCCGGCGTAAGATCGAAGTAGGTCGACAGCCGGCTCCAGTAGTTCAGGGCGTTGAAATGGCGGAAATCGCCGGGATCGGCCGGCGGGATGTCGCCGCCGAACTGGTCGCCCGCTCCCGCCGTCAGGCTCAGGTAGTGCGGGAGCGGCGCCAGCCAGTTGACCTGAACGCCGTCGGTTCGCGATTCCCCGCCGATGTACTGATCGAGCGCGAGCGGCCGGTTCACCACCGGCAGCTCGTGGTCGTGAATGTATGCAAGCCTCCCGAATTCGCCGAAAAACCGTCCCGCCTTGAGTTCGAGATTCCACGGAAGCGAGGTGGTCTGCAGCGCGGCCTCCTCGATCCCCAGGGAGGCTTCACCGGTGATCGGGTCCGCCGAGGCGTTGATCACCGCATACCCTTTGGCAAAGGGATCGACCGCAGACGCGACATTGAGCTCCACCGACCGCACGTTCACGTCGATGCCGCCGGGACGGCCGGTGTTGTTTTCGCTCATGCCCTTCGTGTCATACGAGGTAATTTCCTCGCCCACGAGGCCGATTGCCGGATTGAATTCACTCGGCAACGTCTTTTTCTGCGCCTCGGAAACCGAGTTGACCTTATCGCCCAGATCCTGGACCTGATACTGCAAATCCTGGAAAAGCTTCAGGGCGGCGGTCATCGTCGTATCCGCAACCGAGTAATTTTCCTTCACATCCTGAATCTGCTGCTGCAACGCCGCGATCTGATGCCTGAGCGAATCCAGGGGAAGCACGGTTTTCCGGGCATATATTCCGGGCGCCGCGGCCAGGGCCAGGCACCACCATGCCAGAAGAAATGCCTTGAATGTTTTCATTGTCGCTCCGTCCTTTAAAGGTCCGGCCCCGCCCGCGCGCACGATTCGATGCCGCGCCATGAAACACTTCGCAACCGACGTGCCACACAGAGTGCGTGGACTTCGGAAACGGTCATCCTGAAAATTCAAACGGAACTATTTAAGATGCTGGAATCAGGCGGGAGGCGCGCGGCTATGATAGTATGTTTCGTGTCCGGAATAATCGCGCTTTATGCAAAAAACGGTCAGAATGGTCCAGGCCGATACGAAGAGCGTGATGAAGAATATGCCCGCGGTTTCAAGGGGTTGGACCTGGGCGATGCAGAGACTGCAATCGTCATGCTCCCGCCCGTCGTCATGGTGATGGAGGGGAAGCAGGGCGCCAAGATAGAAGCAGAGGAATAGCGCGCACAGAGCCGAAAACAGGCACATCGACCTCTTTACCGTGCAGCGTCGTGGAAAGCGAATAGATGTCGGCATAGCCTTTATAAATACATTAAGGGTTAATTTGCACCTTATTACGGGCGTTCTGAAATAGTTATTGCCTGATACTTTAGCGGCGAACCGGCTCTGCCGCCGCATACGTCGTAGAATTTTAGAGGACAAACCGATACGTAAATAGAAACCGGGCGGGAAGGGCAACGCCATCCTTTACCAATGGTTGAAATCTCGTTGCTTGTACGGCCTTGACGGCGTTGCGGACAAAATCATTCCCCCCCGAGCTTACTATGGCAACATTTTGCACCTGCCCTCTGGCATCGACGGTTACGAGCAATTTCACCGTTGCGGTGACGCCCTGCTCCTCGGCCCAGGCCGGATATTCAGGTATGACCTGATTTAAGATCGCGGGCTGTCTGTCCAATTGGACCGGAGCAGCCGGTAATGGAGGAGGCGCTTTTTGTACGATGGAATCGGCGGGCTTCATCAGGGTATTGCCCGTCGCAACGGCCATGTCCCCTGCTTTATCCGTCGCATCTTCAGGGATTCCAAAAACCGGCGGCGGCGGCTGAACAACTTTTGTGGGCTCCGGCTGAGGTTTAAGCCTAACTTTAACCGGCTGAACAATGGGCGGCGGTGGGGGTGGCGGCGTTACTTGGATGATTTGCACCTGATCTTCTTCCAATGCCGCGGATCGAAGGACCCGGCTTCCGAACTGCACTGCGAGGGCGATACCGCATAGAAAGCCCACGGTCAGAAACAAATTCGCTTTCCTGAAAGCGTTTTCAGGCGGCGCATTCACATGAATGGCACCGTCAGTCCGGGAAGGGGTACGCGGTCTCGCTCGGCGTGAACGCGGCACGAGTCTCGTCATGATGAACTCCGCACAACCTTCAAGGCATACCGGACGATGCCGGAACCACGCACCATATCAATAAGCCGGACGACTTCCCGATAGGCAACGTCCTGATCCGCGGCGATGAGAACCTGATGGTCCGGATCCTTTGCAACGGCGCTTCGCAGTTCCGAAATAACCTGCGTGGAATCCGATGGGACGCCATCCAGGAACAAATTCCTGTTTTTGTCCATCACCAGACCCGAGGCTTTGGGGGCTTCCGAACCCGCATGCGCTGCTTTGGGCAAATTGATTTTGATTTCCTGCTGGTCAAGAACTGAACTGGTGATCATGAAGATGATCAGCAGAACCAGGAAGATATCTACCAGCGGTGTTATGTTGATGGTGGAAATGATCTCTTCATCATCGTGGGGTGAATGCGCGGCCATGTCATACCTCCGGACGCACAAAGGTTTCGTGCAGGAAATGAGCCAGGATAAGCGCTTGAACTTCCCGCGACTGATTCAGGATTTCCTTACTGCGATTCCGCAACATGTTGTAAAAAACCACGGCCGGGATGGCCACCATGAGCCCGAGGGCCGTGGCCACCAGTGCCTGGGAGATTGCCACCATGACTTCGTTGCTCCCCTTTCCGCCCGAGGCCGCGAAACGATCGAATGCCACGAGAATGCCGATCACCGTACCGGTCAAGCCGAGGAAGGGGGCGTTCGCGCCCACGGTCCCGAGAAAGGAGAGCCCCTTCTCCAATCCCCGTTTTTCCATGGACTCCTGCGCTTCAAAAACTTTTTCCATGGCTTCGGGAGCAAGGCCCCAGTTGTCCAATCCGGTTTTAATCGTGCGGCCCGGAACGGTGGCGGCATCTTTTCCTTCTACCTTGACTATACCAAGGCCGGTGCCTTGTTTCAGGTTTTGTGTCAAGCTCGTTATCCACTTTGAAGCGTCGCCTTTTGTGCGGGCATAGTTGCGCATCCTCCCGATAAAAATTGCCAGGATAGCCGCCTCCAGAAAAATGAGAAGCGCCAGAATCGTCTTTTCGATCAGGATCAAGACCGGCGCGAGATACGAGATGAGATGAACCATACTTCCTCCTTAATTGCAAATGGTGCCCGCATGCAGGCGATTATGAGGCCTGCATGCGGACGATTAGATTTATGTCTTTATCCGCAGACCGACATAGAGCTGCCGTCCGCGCAAAGGTCCCCAGATATGCGAGGTGTTGAAATTGCCCGAGGCATCCCAGTAGTGGGGATCGTCCCCGAAGGTTCCCTCCTGGGTGATGTTGAACAGGTTCTCGGCTCCGGCGTAAAGATCCACCACGGGACGGAGCTTCCAGGTCGCCTTCATATTGACCACGACATAACCCGGGGCGTTGGTGATCTTAGGTTCGCTGGCAACGCCGTTTTCAAAAACATTGTATTGACCCGCATACCCATAGGGCGCCAAATCGCGCGGCGCGGTCCAGTCCGCGTCCCCGGAAAGGGAACCCGGCCCGTAATTCATTTGGAGGCGGCCGATGACCTCGGTTTCAACGGCCGCCACCAGCTCGACGGCTTTGAAGGCATCGGGAATCTGCTCGTGCTCGACGCCCAGGCCGAGCTTGAGCCATGGTGTTGGCAGATAGGACGCTTCGGCATCCACATCGAGGAAGTCAAGGGGGATGGAATCGCTCTGCAGAATCGGACGGGGCAACGTCGTGTCGGCGTCCACGTATTCCAGATTCGATACCCGGGTGCCGTAGGCCGCCACGGTGAAGTCCCATTGCCCCTTATCGTAGGAAAGCGAGCCTCCCGCGCCTTCGGCTGTTTCCAACTTATCAACACCGATGTCGAAACCGTCATTCAGGAGCCCGTGGTCCATTTCAAAAAAGGTAAGCGGCGGACGCCACCCCAAACCCGCGGACAGGCGTCCCGTCAACCCTTCGGCGAACTCCCAGCGCAGGCTTGCCCTTGGCGCGGCGATGAAATTATCGATCTTCGCACCCGGCTTGTCGAACCAATTCACCTCGATATCATCGAGGCGCAGCGCCACCGAGAGGTCGCGGCTGTGTCCGAGGTTCAACACGTCCTGGCCGTAACCTCCTCCGAAATTCGAGTAATAAGAATCCGGCGTGATGTGGAGGCTGTCGTAATAGTAGTACGATTGCGATGCCATTCTCTCGGCGTTTCCGTCAATGCCCAGGGTGACGGTGTTGGCGCCGGCCGTTCCCTGCCAACGCACATCCGCCACGACGTTGCGATCCAGATTGGCATAGTCGGCCCCATTCTCGTATTCGGAGGCTTGCGTCTGGACGGAGTAGCCCGCCCGAAGCTGCCATATCCCCAGGTTAGGCGAATCCCAGATCAGGCTGCCCGCGGCTTCGTCCCGCTCCGTCTGGATCCATTCGATGATGTCCTGGGGGTTGCCGATATAGGCGCTGTCCACATTTCCACCCGCATATTGCGGAGTGGGATTTCCTCCGTTCCCGACCGCTGCACCCATGTAATCCGAGGTATTGGCTGCACCGAAAACCTGTGAAAAGCTATGCACGTAACGCAGATTCCACGACCAGTTATCGCCGATTAACCCGTTCAGCCTGAGCAGGGCGCTTTCGTCTTTGAGAGACGGTGATGACGAAACGTTGCTGGAATCGCCGAACCATGCTCCCTCCTCGAAGTGATGCCCCGCGACGAGGATGCCGAGCTTGCCGCTGTCGGTCACCGTGGTTCCTGAAAACGAAAGACGGTCCCAACCGTTATTGCCTATGGCCGCATCGGCCGTTAAGCCCGTGCGAGCGGGGTCCCGAAAACGAACGTCCATGGCGCCGCCTATGGCGCCCGGCGCAAGCAGCGAAGCTCCGGGTCCCCGCGAGATGTCGATGTCGGCGATCCCGGCCGTGGTCAGCGCATCCACGCCATAGAAACTCGTGACCGGGGTGTATAATGGAAAGCCATCGACTAAAAGCGTGGTCTGGTTTGCGCCGAGGCCGTTGATCTGAATCTGCTTGAAGCCGCACGAACTGCATCCGGTGCAGACACAGACGCCGGGTTCGTCGGTCACCGCCTGGGTGAAATCATCCGCATTCTTGCGATAGATGGCTTCCGGCGTGACCACGCTGGTGGGCTGGATGGCATTTGACAAAGCGCCGAGGCGGTCCACATCGCGCCGGGTTCCCTTTACCTGGATGGTAGTGTCAACCTCGGGTTTGGAATGAGTCGCCGCGGGCGCCGCAGCGGTTACATTATTCGAAGAATCCGATGCGACATTTGAAGAATGTCCACCCGAATCAGTTACCACTACAGCCTTAGCCGGGGCAACGGAATCGGGTGTAATTTGCGCCTGCGCGGCCTGAGTGAAGGCAAGAACTCCGGTCAGCGCCAGGCACCTCCATACCATTAACCTTATAGTAAATGTTTCCATTATTGCTCCTTTTTTCATAAGTTAATATGTGGTCCGGGCATTGTAATCATTGCCTGCAACGACCATTGCCGGACAAAAGAGTTCGACGCATGATGACAAAGGATCGAAATCCATTAAAATCTTGCATAAACGGAAACCGCAGGAGGAAGCCTCCTTGCCTTTTCAGCTTATGGAAAATTTCGATTGCTGCGCAATGAAATAGATGACACCCGAAAGACCCGCTTCCCTGCGTGGGCATTCGGCGCGGCCACCCTTGAAATTCAAGCGAAGCTGTTTAAAAAACGGGGATCAATGCAGGAGGCGCACGGCTATGATAGTATGTGGGGAGTCTGGGACTTATTTGCCTTATATAAATTACAAGCAATTCAATCCAAGCTGAAACGAATATCGCGAAAAAGAAAATGCCCGTAACTACAAGGGGTTGGACCTGGGCGATGCAGAGGCTGCAATCGTCATGCTCCCGCCCGTCGTCATGATGATGGAGGGGAAGCAGGGCGCCCAGATAGAAGCAGAGGAAAAGCGCGCACACGGAAGAGAACAGGCGAACCGCCCTCTTCCGTGTGCAACGTTGTGGAAGCCGGATAAATCCTAGCATAGATACCATAAATATGTTAATGGAGGCATGGAGTTCTATTACGGAGGCGGGGAAAAGGTTATTGCCTGCGATTTGGAGGTGACGCTGCTGAACTTTTTGCGTCGTGTGGCCCTGATCTTCGATCGGGGCGCTCAGCGTGTCTTGCAGGCCGGATAGATAAAATAAGCAATGGGGAGGCGGGGATAAAGAGAATCGCGGAGTTGCAAAAACTAATCATCTCACCCTTGACGGACAGAACGAAGAGAGAATGGGGACGGGGAATACGATACCTGGATCGCAGATCCAGGCCACACGGGATCACAATGTCATATGATAAGGGCGCCCACGCGGGTTAAAACGACTTAAACTTTGCACTTTTTTTATTTGCCGGATTGATCAGGCGCTACAGACCCGTTTCGGATACAGAGCATGGAAAAGCATACACCATAGATACCCGCCAGTTCGCCAACGTTATTCAACCTCAATCCAAGGACCGTATAGCCAAGGAGCGTTTCATATTGGTGCAGCGATATAGCGCGGATTACGACAAATGCAATTAAATATATGAAAAATACGAGCGTAATTTTATATTGTTTGTTTAAAAATCTGGGTCATCGGTACTTTAAATGATACCCACAACAGATAGTGTTTTAAGCCTGGTGTGGCCGTCTGTTACACCGCGTTCCAGCGTGGAAAATCCAGCCACATTACGAATGCATAATTTGAAGCGGCAAGTTACGCCGCTCAGGGTACAATTCAAGACCACCGCAATGAAAAAAGATAGCGATACGATAATGGTTACGATTACGAAACCCACACGCAAGACGCTTCACCTTTTCTATTTTTGCATTCAGGCTTTCGCCAAGAGCATTTGTTATATGATGGGTTGCATAGGTAACGATATTGGCAAGATGTGCTTTAATTGATTTAGCCGCTTTGACTATAGGTGCAAGACGACTATGGGTTGCCCACCAATACCAATCTTTGAAATATCGGCTCATCCAGCCGGGAGTTTGATAGTCCCAGAGATGCCGAATATTTTCCTTTATCGCCCATGCCCTGCATACTTTCAAGTCTCTTTTTTGCAATTGTTCAAATTCTTCTCTACGATAATCCGGAATATTTTCATTATTCCACAACCACAGATATTTGGTGCCTTTAAGCGTATCAATGTTGCGATTTATCAAATCCCGATGTTCTTCCTTGCGAACAGCATCAACGGCTTTAGTGATTATTCGTGTCACATGATAGCGGTCGAATACAATTTTTTGTGCCGCGTCCGGGATATACTTTTTCGTTGCTGCGATGAAGGGGTCCCACATATCCATGGCAACGCATTGAACCGTAGCCCGCTCTTCCGGTTTAAACTGCTGGTAATACCTTTCAAGGCTTTCCTGCTCCCGCTCATCGCCAACGTATACCACGCAGGATTTATTTATATCGTACACCAGCGTTTCATATCGGTGCCCTTTGGCAAAAGACTTCTCATCAACACCAATGCGTTCAGGGATAGCATGTGGCTTGCGGGCCAATCCTCGATTCACAGCCCTCTCATAAATTCGCCAGGCCAATTTCCAGTCAATGTCAAGAACTCGGCAAGTGCTTTCAATACTACATTCCTGTTCCAAATCAAGAACAAGGCTTTCAAACTCATAGGTAGTAGTCGCATTATTTTCGCCAAGGCCAGAGACTATTTGTTTTACCCCATGTTGTTCGCAGCGAACGCGTGGAACTCGAAGATGCAAATAGGTCGCCATCTGGCAGGTATTCAGGTGTCGAATTTCACGTTCCGGCGCATGGTCATACACGGAATAAAACTGACGGCACTCAGGGCATGGAAATTCAACCCCGGAAGCGTGTTCAATCCAAATATCTACTCGCTTTTGCTGATGGTTTAGCTCTAACCGTGTGATATGCCAGGGGAACCGTATGTTTAAAAGCTCGGAAAAAAACTCGGTGTCTTTCATAGTCCAAAAATACCTGTTACACTATAGATAGGGGCGACCCATGAAAACTACCGATGCGGCAAAAATCTTTTTAGGCGATACGATACTATTGTTGCTGTTGAAAATAAAACCACGCAAAACCCCGCTATCATAAACGCCTGGGCGATCCGGCGTCTACCTATCCACCCTTCGGCAATAAACAAAAGCCTTCCTATTTCGGTGATTGCCGAGGGCAGATTGAATTGTTTACACAGGCCAAGAAATGCCATGGAGGCGAAAATGAATAATTTGAAGGTTCTGTCGTTTCCGCAGCTCTTGGGATTTGCGCACAGGGCGATTAAAAGAATAATTGCCGCAGCAGCGTAATAGGAATAAACCGTAAACCATCCCAAAAATGACGGATCACCGATACCGAGAGACCATGAACCAATAGTAAATTGCATCATGTTCAAGTTTTTATTTTTTTTAAATTGCGATACAGCGCCAACAAAATGATTAAAATTCCTGCAAATTCCACAGTATGAATATGAATGAAAGCGGCCTCTATTTTTTCGGTTTTATGAAAATGATTTATTGATCCTGCCCTGATCAACGTAAAAGCAAGCAATACCGCTATTCCAAAAATTTCGATCCAAGCCATGAGAAGTATACGCCGTATCCGGAATATGATTATTGCACTAAGAACAGCAATTCCTATACCAAAAGTGATGGCAAACCATTCCTGCGCCATTCTACGATTTTCTATCCACCCTTGGCTATTTGCTAAAGATCGTCCAAAAATTATCAAAAGGGTTTGGAAATTCAATTGTTTATTTATTCCTAAGAGTAAAAGGATACCGGCTATGAAGATCCATAGGAATTTTAATTCTTTATTTCCCGTTGTCTTGATGCACCGGATATAATAAATCGAAAGAATGAATACCAGTATATAGGCAATGTTTATTATCCACGACCAAATTGTAAAATCGGATAGGATGGATGAAACCCATTCATGAAGGTCAGCTAAAAGCGTTCCCATACAAATTGATAACTGATAGGTAATTTGATTTTCAGTCATTCGGCCGCAATCGTTGGTGGAAAACTTTATGCATGCACGAAATTGCCGTCGTTTCCGGCATTGACAATTCGCCGGCAAAGCCCTTATGCTTTAACAAAAAAATGAAATAGTTTTGCGAGAAAACATAGTCGAGTTTCCTCTCGCTGCAATTAACAATATAAAAAGGGTACTCCGATCGAGCCGAAATAGTAGATTTTTTAAAATCAGTTCATAATTATTATCTTTGGCAAATACCGCTCATCCCGAAACTGGTGAACTGGCTCACCACGAACGGCTAACCCGGATTATTCATGACGTTGTAGTTCCGGCTGCTGTTGAAGGGCGGGTCGAGGTAGACGAGATCGACCGTCTCGTCCTTGATATACCGCCGCATGATGTCGAGATTATCGCCGTAGTAGAGGTGGTTCATGGGTTCCTCGAAAAGGATCGTCGTCGTGTGGCCCTGACGTCGTGTGGCCCTGATCTCCGATCGGGGCGCGCAGCGTGTCTTGCAGGCCGGATATATAAAATAAGCAATGGGAAGGCGGGGATAAAGGGAACCGCGGAGTTGCAAAAACTAATCATCTCACCCTTGACGGACAAAACGGAAGAGAAAATGGGGATGGGGAATACGATACCTGGCACACGGGAACACAAGGACACTCGGTAAGGGCACCCGCGTGCCTTTATACATCCCCATATGTCTAACCCTGTGAACAGGCTTAATTATTTCTTAGCTATTGCCCGGTCTTCGTGGATTTGAATTTTAAAATACCAAGTAATAAAGCCAATAACGGTTATTAGGAGGCCCCAAAAGACTTGAAACCAAAGGAATTTTAGATTTTTGCAATATTTTTCAGATAATGATTTCAAAACTGTGGCTTTGGCTTCAATCTCAACCAATTTTGACTTTAGCAAATTTCTTTTTTCTAAATTATCCTTTAACATCATTTCCTGACCAATCAGCATCAATAATGTATCTGAAAGTGCTTTTTTGGTATTCAATTGGTTTTTATAATAATCAATTTTCAGCCCTAAGCAATATTCATTTAATTGTAAAATTGATAAATTAGAATCGTAAGAGGTCGATAAAAGATTTCCTGAAAATGCATTTAAATATCGATGTTGCTGCATAGTTTCACTATCTAACAAAGCATATTGCAATTGCAACTTTGTGATTTCATATGAATTTTTGGCAATTTTATTTTCAAGGTTTTCGATTGGTTTAGAAAAATGATAAAGGGTAAATATCAAATATACAAGGCCTGATATTGCTACAAATTTATACATATTATCAGTTGGAATATTTGGGAACATAATGTTTATTCCTCTTAGTGTGAGTCTCGGTAAAATACAGCTAGAGTCAGGCAAAAGGCAAGGGAAAAAGGTGTTTTAAAAGGTCTGGAAACACGGTCTGCCCATAGTGGCAGGACTTAAAACAGGCTGAATAGATCACCTACAGAGGCTTAAACCTGCCCGGCCCCTGCCAGACCTTTAGGCTTGAACCTGCCTATCAGACCTTCGAAAGGCACTATCTACAGGAATGAAAAACCTGCCTGTTCTTGAATCCATCCCGGGTCTGATTTCGCCCGAATCCGAACAGGCCTAAAAGTGTTTTTTTTGTAACAGTATTCTTTTTTTGAAATTTACACAGGAAAAAAGAAGAACCTCATAAGTTACTGATTTATAGGGAGCTTTTAGTGGTACGGCCAGCGGGACTTGAACCTGCAACCTTCTGATCCGTAGTCAGAACGGAATGCCTGATTTCATGGATCAAAAACGATTTTGGGACAACATTTTAACCAAAAAGGACATATACACGATTATTTTATTTCACATCAACACATTATGGGAAAAAGAAAGCTGTGATGCTGAAAAATATTGAACTTTCGGCAAAATATACCATTTAATCACAGCCCGAACTCCCAAACCCCTCCCTCGATTCCCACAACCACTCATTAACCTCCATCCACCGACTATAGTCCGTCCGCCCTATCCTGCCTGCCTTTTTTACCGTACCACCCATAGCTGGTAGGCAAAGTTCTGGAACCAGAAATTCTGGAAAAAGAGTTTCGGTCAGCATGTTTTATCGACCACCGGTTGAGGATCAATGATGCGGCTACAGGCCTACCACTCCGGCATCTTTAACCGCCATAAAAACATCATTCGAATGCCGTTTAAATGGCGTTTTTTACCCTGCCTCCTGCCTGCGCTGCCGCTTCGGTAGGCAGGTCGACCCCTTCCTTTTTTTCACCCATTTTCGGGCAAAATGGCCAAAACAGCACGGAAACGCCAATTTTCGGTAAAATAACGGTAAGGTAATGGTAAAGTTGCTTATCGTTTTCACTATCCCCTTGCAATATTGATCGGCGAGGGCAGAGAAGAAGGAGGAGGGCCTAGTCTTATGCAGCGCGGGCGGTGGGATAGGATAAAAGGCCTTCCTATGCAGCGAAAGCCTCCTGCAAGCGATCAATCCGGAAATTATCTAGCTCCGGGATTTTATATTCCTTTTTAATCCGGTTAACCAGCCTTACCGTTACCAAGCCGGGCTCGAGCATTTCAATCCCGATCACATTACCGCTTTTATCAAGATCAACCACGGCCTCCCCGTGAGCGCCGATCTCTTTACTCTTTGAGATTTTTCCCTTTCTGAGCCGGATATAGATAGCCTCTATCTCTTTTTCATGACGGTAAATGCTGAAATTAATCACTCCAATAGGCTGTGATGATGATTGCATCTTTTCCATTTTTGACCTCTTTCACTATCACCGTTAATCGTGATCCGTCCACCCTCTTCCAGAACTTCCTCCGTCCTTTTCTTTGGGTAGGGAGCTCATTCGTCGGGTCTTCAATAACCGTTAGTATTTGTTGGCGGGAAATACCTCTTTCATGCTGCCGTAGTATGCAATGATCCGCCGGGATGATCTTCTCATAGTCAGGCACGGTATCTCCTTTGCTGCTATTCCAAAATTATATCAATCCATCGTGCGGGTGGCTATGCACCGGTAGCTGTGAATTTTATGCCTGTTTTTGCCTTTGGCAGCCTGAACGAAGTAATTTAAAAACCGGCGTTTTTTGCCGCATCGGGTGACCGCGGCGAAACCATAGCATACATTAATATCAATGCCCATGAAAAAAAAACGCGGTTCAGCGCCCCTCTTTCCTCCCCGCATGCCTGCTTCCGGCGACCGTGCAAAACCTCCCGTAGCGGCGATCCTGATAATCGCCGTCGTCACCATCGCGGCGTATGCGATGTCGTTCCGCAATGAACTGACCAATTGGGACGACGACCGGTACGTGCTCCAGAACCCCTACCTCGGCGACCTCTCCGTGAATGCGGTGTCGAAGGTTTTTTCCACGTTTTTCCAGGGGAATTATCATCCGCTGACCCTGTTGTCGTTCGATATCGACCACGTGTTTTCCGGCAAGAATCCTCTCGCATACCATATGATGAATCTGCTGCTCCATCTCTGCAACACGTTTCTGGTTTTCGCCCTCCTCCTCATCCTTACCCGCGAGCGCCGCATCGCTTTTTTCGCCGCGCTCCTGTTCGGCGTTCACACCCTGCATGTCGAATCCGTGGCCTGGGTGAGCGAACGGAAAGACCTCCTGTACGCCGCTTTTTTCCTCGGCGGCCTCATATCCTATAGTAAATACTGTTCCGGCAATCGGGCGGCGCTCTATGCGCTGTCGCTCCTGCTTTGTCTCCTTTCGCTCCTGTCCAAGGGCCAGGCGGCGGCGATGCCGCTCTCGGTCATGGCGATCGACTGGCTTCTCCGGAAAAAGCCCTTTTCAAGGAAATCCCTCCTCGAAAAGATCCCGTTCTTCGTCCTTGCGCTCGTGTTCGGCATCGTGGCCATTTTCGCCCAGCGCACCGGCGGAGCGATAAAAGATGTCGCCTGGATCTATCGCATCCCGGTGGCATGTTACGGGTATTCGATCTACCTTCTCAAGCTGTTGCTCCCGATCCGCCTCGCCGCGATGTATCCCTACCCCTTTGCGGCGACCGGCGCGGTTCCCCTTTCTTGGTTTCTTTCCTCCCTTGCCTTAATAGCATGCGTCGGACTCCTGTTCCTCCGGAGCATCAGGAAAGGCGATAAACTGACCGCCTTTGGAATCATGTTTTTTACCGTTACCATAGCCTTTACGCTCCAGCTTCTGCCGGTTGGCAGGGCAATCGTGGCAGACCGCTATGCCTATATCCCCTCGGTGGGATTCTGCCTCGCCATCGCCGCAAGCCGCCGGCTGGTCGCGGCCAATTCCACACTGAAAAAAACATGGTTCGCCTTTATGGTTGCCTATATCGCCCTGCTTTCAGCGCTCACCTGGCAACGGGTCGGCGTCTGGCACGACAGCTTCACGCTCTGGAGCGATTGTATCGCCAAGGAGCCCACGGCGTTCGAAGCCTATGCCAATCGCGCGCTCGCCCGGATGAACGTCTTCCACGACGATGAAGGAGCCATCAGGGATTGCTCGATATCCCTCCAATTTGTCGCCAGGAACGCCCCCGCCCTCACCTGCCGCGGCGTGGCCTTCTTCGATAAATCGCAGCATGAGGGCAATCCGGCGGCGAAGCGGCAACTGCTTACCGCGGCGGTCGCCGATCTGCGCGCCTCGATGGCTATCGTACCCGACCAGCCCAACGAGGGAGTCTGTCTCGGAAATTGCGACCTTGATCTTGGAAATCTTCGGGATGCCCTGGCGGATTTCAAGGCGGTTCTCGCGCTGCATCCGGACAATGTCATGGCGCTCTGCAAAACCGGTTTCTGTTTTTTCCGCCTGAATATGCCGGACAGCGTGATTTATTACTGTTCAAGGGCCGCGGCCATCGATCCCAATTCCGCTCTCGCGTTCGGAAACATGGGGCTTGCCTACCAGCAGAAGGCGGACTACGCCCGTGCGGCCGATTTCTATGAAAAGGCGTTGAGGATCGATCCTAAGATCGACCCGGCCTACCTGAGCAACTTCGTGGGAATCTGCCTCTATCTTCACGACCCGGAGCGGGCGAATCGAATTCGATCCCCGGTGCGATAGCGCAGGGCGCGGTAATGCAATAAACCGCCGCTATGGGATTGACTCCTTTTCAGCAACGACTCCGCGGGCCTTTGTCGCGGAAAGCCGCCTTACGGCGCTGCGATAGCCCAGCCATACCGCCGCCGCGCACATGACTCCCAGCAGCGCTCCGCCGGCGACATCGAGCGGATAGTGGGCGCCCACGTAGACGCGGGAAAAACCGATGATGCCGGCAATGGTGAAGAACCACGCGCCGAATCTCGGGTAGAAAAACGTCAGCAGCATGGCCTGACCGAACATGTTCATGGCATGGTTGGAGGGGAAGGAGAAGGAACTCTTGAATCCGAGGAGAAAACGGCCGCCCTCGACGAAAACGTGCGGGTTGCATGGCCGGAGGCGATGCACCATCGGCTTGATGAGATCGGTCGCGAGCTGGTCGGTGAGGGTGACGGTCACGAGGACAAGGCCGAGCACCAGGAGCCCATGCCTCTTTTCGACTATCAAGTAAATGACGGCGGCGGCGATGCCCGGAACGATCCAGAATTTGCCGTTCGTTATGGTGACGAACAGGGCATCGAGGAGAGGATTCGCCAGTCCGTGATTGACGAGGAGAAAGAGCGCGGCATCCCAGTGGAGAAGCGAGTGGAGCATCGTCGGGTGCAAGGTCAGGGTGATGAGAGAGCGCCCCCGGCTCCGGAAGCGGGCGCGGCGTCATGCACTCCGGCGGCATAGCGGGGTTGCAGGGATTGCGGGGTGTCGGCGGCATGGACCGCATCGCGGGGACGAACGGTTGCCGGTTCGGTCCGGAGCGCGGGTCTGAATGCGTAGATCAGCCTGGCATTGATCGAGCCGAGGGTGATTCTGGATTTCATTTTTACGGGCATCTTGATCGCATCGTCCGACAGCCAGACCTCAAACCCGTTCTTTTTATTGAAGGCGCCCTTATCATCGGAAATTCTCGGCAGGATGTCGAGGCAGGGAATCGCTCTGCCGTCCATCGCCACGGTATCGCGGCCCTTGCAGAAAATGGTGATGGTTCGCAGCTTCTTGTCAACGCAGATCGGCAGCGAGAAGGTATCGCCCGGTCCGAAGGTCATGCTCCGCAGGCGGTAAAATATCGAAAGGTAATCGTTTGTAAATTTTGACGCGTGCAGCGCCGTCAGTTTGCCGTCTTTGATGTGTACCGAATCGCGGAAATGGTCATAGAGAATCCATGTGTCCGCCTTATAGCGCTTTCCTTCGCGGAGGTGCTGTTCGAAGAAAAGCGGGTAGAGCCCGTCCGCATCCACGGTTGAGACCACGTTATCCCGCATCCGGTAAAAGGTGCTGACGAATCCTCTCGAAAGGGCTTTACCGTCGAGCTTGATGGTGCGGGTCGCATCATCCGGCTCGGCCGTTAAAACGACATACCCGGCCTTGAAGGGACCCCAGCCGACATCGTACACGAGAATCTCCCCCCGCGCAAAGCTCTGCTCAGCAACGGTCCTGAGCGGCGAGGCGGGAAAGGCGACGCAGTAGGCGCCCTTCACCGAATCGATAAAGGTTTTTGCATACTTCAGCGTATCGACGGACCGGGCGGCCTCCTGCCAGCTGCCATCGCCGTCATTGCAGGTCCCGGCAGGCGCGGCGGCACAATTCACCAGAAGCGCGGCAAAGAACAGGTAACGGTACTGAAATCTATTTATAAAGAAACTCTTCACCCTATTCATCCTTTTATATTCCCATCCGCCTTTGCCATGATGGTAACCAGGGCATCGAAAGCAATCGACGGCTTCCAGCCGAGAATTTTCTTCGCCTTGGACGGATCGCCGTGCAAAAAGTCGACCTCGGTGGGCCGGAAGTATTTCGGATCTATCCGCACGCGCACGTCCCCGGTTTTCGTATCGATCCCCTCCTCCTGAATTCCGCTCCCCCGCCAGGCGATCGGCATGCCGAAAACACCGAAGGCCTTCTCGATGAACTCCCGGACCGAATGAGTCTCGCCGGAGGCAATGACGTAATCGTCCGGCGTATCCCGCTGCAGCATGAGCCACATGGCCCGGACATAATCCGGCGCATAGCCCCAGTCCCGTCTGGCATTGAGGTTTCCCAGGTACAGGCACTCCTTACGTCCCTCTTTGATGGCCGCCGCCGTAAGGGTGATCTTGCGGGTGACGAAGTTTTCTCCACGACGCGGAGATTCGTGATTGAATAGGATGCCGTTCGAGGCGTGAAGGCCATAGGCTTCGCGGTAGTTGACCACGATCCAGTACGCATAGAGCTTTGCCACGCCGTAGGGTGATCGGGGGTAAAACGGGGTTTTTTCCGATTGGGGCGACTCCAGCGCCTTTCCATAGAGCTCCGATGTCGAGGCCTGATAAAACCGGCAGTTGATGCCGGTCTCCCGTATCGCATCGATGAGACGCAGCGTTCCGACCGCATCGACATCGGCGGTGTACTCCGGGACATCGAACGAGACCCGCACGTGCGATTGAGCGGCAAGGTTGTAGATCTCGTCAGGTTGAACGCGTTCGAGCATGCGGTTCAGGTTGCTGGAATCGGTCAGATCGCCGTAATGAAGGAAAAAACTCAACTGCTTGCCGTAGGGGTCCTTGTAAATGTGTTCGATCCGTTCGCGGTTGAATGAGCTTGCCCGCCTGATCATGCCGTGAACTTCATAGCCTTTTTCCAGGAGCAGTTCGGCCAGGTAGGAGCCATCTTGCCCCGTCACACCGGTAATGAGCGCCTTTTTCCTCACGGATCTCTCCTTGTTATACTATGCATCGCCCTTCGATTTAGAGTAAATTATTAAGGGGGAGCTTTATTTTGGAAAATACTTCAGGCCGGGTCCATCCCCGCGTTGATGAGAAGTATTACGTGTAACCCGGTACGTTTAATCACATCAATGGGGAGCCGTATCGTTTCCCATGCAGAATGCCCTGAAAAATCACCTTCGTCTCGTCATCCGGAAGGTTCGCGCACGACCGCTTGCCGGAGCGCTCCTTGCGGGTATCGGCATCGTGGTGTTCCTGGGAACCGCGGGCGTATGGTTCGTATTCCGCCTCTCGCAGAATCTGCCTACCATTTCGCAGTTACAGAATATCGAGCAGCCCCTCGCCTCAAGGGTGCTCGACAAGGATGGCCGGATCGTCCATGAGTTCGGTATCGAACGGCGAAGCTTCGTCCCGCTCGATAAGATCCCGATAAACCTTCAGAACGCCGTCATAGCCATCGAAGATCGCAAATTTTACCAGCATTGGGGCATGGATATCCGAAGGCTTCTTCAGGCGGCGGTTATCGATGTCGTCAGACACGGCTATGCGCAGGGCGCTTCGACCCTTACCCAGCAACTGGCGCGAAACCTGTATCTTACCGCCAAACCCTCAATGGAACGAAAGATCCGGGAGGCGCTCACTGCGGTCCAGCTCGAATCGTGTTATACAAAAAAGGAGATTCTCGAACTCTACCTCAATCAGGTGTGCTTCGGCGGCGGCGCCTGGGGGGTCGAATCGGCCAGCGGGCAGTATTTCGGTAAGCACTGCACCGACCTTGATCTTAATGAGTGTGCCACGCTTGCGGGCATCATCCAGACTCCTGAACGATACCGTCCCGATAAGAAAGAAAATCTTCACCGTTGCACCGGCCGACGCAATGCGGTGCTCCGCGCCATGGCGGAAATCCATGCCATCGATAGAAATCTCTGCTCGGCGACGACGGCGCAGCCCATTATCACCCGGTCTTCATCCGAGGGCGGCACTACCGGCGGCTATTTCCTTGAAATGGTGCGGAAGCATATCTCGGATAAATTCGGCGACGATGTGCTCTATAATGGCGGACTTACCATCTACACCACGCTTGACCTCTCCGGGCAGGAGGCTGCCGAGAGAGCCGCCGCCGATGAAATTTCCTCCCTCCAGGCCCGGCTGAACGGCATGTTTGTGGATTACACCCGCACCGCACGCAAGCATAAGATACCCCGCGAAACCTTCCTGGCGCATTTTGACTCACTCTATGCCCGATTCGGCAATGAGTACCGGAATCTCGTCGACTCCATCAGGCTTCGCAAAGCCCAGGTTGCGGTGGTTGCGCTCGATGCGAAAACCGGAGGCATACGGACACTGATCGGCGGCAGGAATTTCGATGAGAGCAAATTCAACCGTGCGACCATGGCGCTGCGTCAACCCGGCTCCGCCTTCAAGCCGTTTGTCTATACCGCCGCCATGGAGCACGGCTTTTCTCCATCGAGCATCGTCTTCGACCAGCCGATCACGCTCCAGACGCCGGAGGGCGAATGGCGGCCGAAAAATTACGATCACGCCTTCCATGGCCCGACGACCATCCGCCGCGCCGTGGCGCTTTCGGTCAACATGGTCGCGATCCAGGTCATCATGAAAATCGGACCGCAGATGGTGGTTGACTATGCACGCAGGATGGGGTTCAGCCATACCATGCAGGCGATCCCCTCGCTCGCCGTGGGGGCATGCGAGGTCACGCCCATGGAGATGGCGTGCGCGTATCAGATCTTCGCAAACCGGGGAATCGCGGTCGAGCCGTACTTCATCGAAAAAATCGTGGACAAATCGGGCAGGGTTCTCGAACGGCATGTGCCTGAGTCGCACGAAGCGCTTTCGCCGCAGACCGCCTTTCTCATGGCTTCGCTTCTCAAGACCGTTGTCTGTTGCGGCACGGCATCCGAGGTTCCGGCCTTGGGGTTCACCCGTCCGGCGGGAGGCAAGACCGGTACGACGAACGACTACTCCGATGCGTGGTTCGTCGGCTTCACGCCGCAGGTGGTGTGCTGCGTGTGGACCGGCGTTGACGAGCGGCGATCTCTCGGGCCCGGCGTCACCGGCGCGGTGGCCGCCCTTCCGGTGTGGGTGCCCATCATGATCGCCCTCCACCGCTATCTGCCCGAGCTGGATTTCGACATGCCGGAGGGGATCAAGGCGGAAAGGCTCTGCGATGAGTCGCATCTCATCGCCACCGACGCCTGTCCCAGTGTCAAAACCGACTACTTCCTGAGCGACGCGGTCGTCGATACCTGCACCATGCACGGCAAGGGCCGCGCGGCCAAAGTCGAAAAAAAGGATATCTTCGGAACCACGGCCCTTGATGAAAAACGAAAGGCAAAAAAGAAAAATCAGCTTTTTTAGACGTTGCGCGAAACCGGCTTATCAAGGGGGGCATGTCATGGGAGTTTTTCAAAGAGGTACGGTTCTTTCGCTGCTGGTAACTTCAATGGTATTTGCCAACGAACGGTCCGGCCGTGAGGCGCGGTGTATCGGAACATTTCCGATCGCTTTCCGCCTCATCCCGGTCACCCTCGACAGCCTGAAGCAGGCTTACGTCCGGGCAGGCTCGCGTGCGAAAGCCCTTGTAGCCGCCGGTAAAAGTCGGGGTCTCACGAGGGTGAGCGCGCTGGTCAACGATTCGCTTTCGATCGAGGAACTTGGCCGCTATGGATGGCGCCTCATCTCCCGGATCGGCAACGTGGCAACCCTCGAAGGGAGTGCGGAATCCGCTCCCTATCTCGGCGCGCTCCGGGGCATCCGGTATGTCAAAATGCCCTCGCGCGTTTATCCCGTCATGGACTCCGCCCGGAAAAACACCTACGTCAACCAGCTCCAAAAAACCGTGCCCGGCTGGAACCGGACCCAGGCTGACCGGCAAGCATGTCCTGTATGGTCTCATTGACACCGATTTCGATACCCATCACAAGGCCTTCCATGATTCGAACGGCGTCACGAGGTTCGTTGCGGTATGGGACCAGATGGATTCCACGAAGAAATATCCGAACCGTTTCGGGTACGGTTCCATTGCCAATCATACGCAGCTTCTGACCGACTCCCTCTTCAGCCTGGCCGAAGGCTTCCACGGCACCTGCATGGCGAGCTACGCGGCCGGGTCGCAGGATAGCTGCCCCTTCTATGGCGTCGCACCGGACGCATCGATTGCCGGCGTGGCGATGGACACGACCGACCAGGGCATCATCGACGGTCTCTCCTGGCTGTTTTCGCTGGCCGATTCGCTCAAGCTCCCCTGCGTGGTGAGCATGAGCCTCGGCTCGCCCGAGGGGCCGCACGACGGCACCTCTCTTATCGATCAGGTCATCGATTCCGTTTCCGCAAAGCCGGGCCATATCGTCGTCGGGGCTGCCGGCAATGACGGCGACAAGCGTGCGCATGTGCCGCTCACGGTGGGAGCGGGGCAGTCGGCGGGAACCTGGCTTTCACCGTATGCGGCTGACGGCTATTATTAGTACTGGATCGAGATGTGGGGCGCGGTGGGCGATACCTTCACCGTCCACTTTACCATTCTGGATACCGCCGCCATGGTCTATTACAAATCGATCGATACCCTCATAACCTCGAAAGGAAAACCCGGGCAGCAGCTTACCTACGAACCGATTCGAATTACCTTCGTTGACAGCACAACCAAGAAGCGCGATACGGTCTGGTTCCCTTTGATACTGACGGAAACCGCCAGCTCGCTCAACGGTAAGCCTCACCTGCAGGCGCAAATGTACGCCAGCAATCCCAAACTCCGCTTCGGCGTGTCGGTAACCGTAAGCGGGAAGAGCGGCGGCACGGTACAGGCGTGGAGCCTCTTCCAGAATGCGTTCCAGAGCTTCCAGGTTTCCGGCTGTATCGGCGGTGACAGCACGATGTCGGTCAATGAGATCGGCGGCACGGCAAAAGACAATATCACCGTCGGTGCATACAATGGACAATTTGGTCATAAAACTCTATAACGGAACGGTCGTTGGCGTACAACGATTCGGGACTGCATATGCCTTTGCGCACTATACCGGTCGCGGACCGACTGCCGACGGGCGAATAAAACCCGATATCATGGCGCCGGGGTCGCAGGTGGTCGGCGCCATGGCCAGGGATATCGATACCATGAATTTCGAAATCGCGTACTGGCCCGATTATCCCCTGCTCGATCAGCGTTATGCCTCACCGGCGGCACCTCGTGTTCAGCTCCGATCGTGGCCGGTGTCGTGCGCTGAATGCTGCAGGCCGACTCGGCGCTCACCTACACCCAAGCGCGTTCGCTCCTGCAGCAAACCGCAACCAATGACGCGGCTACCGGCATCATCACCACGCCGAACAACCTGTGGGGCGCGGGCAAGGCGAATGCGCTCGGGGCGCTGGGAAAACTTCTCAATATCAACGCAACCCTCCCGACCGCGGGTGGCGATATCCGGCCCATTCAGGGGTTGAAAAGAGTGCCGGGCAACCGGCTGCTCTTCACCGGGGTTCTCCGCTCTCCAACCGAGCGGCTTACCTTCGAATACTTTTCGATCAACGGCCGCCTGAGCCGGGAACTCATTCTTGCCAAGGGTGCAACGGTAGACTCCTACAACTCACTGCCTCGCGGGATCTACCTCGCACGCGTGCGGGACGGAAGGCGGATCCTTTCGGAAGCGACCGTTACGGTGGTGAATAAGGAGTAGTCAGCCGACCGTCCGGCGAAGTCCGGGAAGCGCGGCGAGCGCCGCGGCAGCGAGACCGGAAAGCAGGAATGCGGCACGTCGCCGTGACCGGGAGTGCAAGGATCGGGATGCATCATGGTCGCACTTATTCCCAACGATTCCATGAGCTTCAGAATCGCGGGATGGATCAGATAGGTTCCGAAGGTCAGGGCGGCGAACCCGTGAGGTCCACCGCTCTCCGAGAAGCGGTTTCGTAAGCCGCCGGGCAAGCGCGAACAGGGCGAGTGACATGGGCACGACCGTGATGCTGGTGAAACTGTAGCAATAGAAGCGAATTTCATCCTGTTCACCCGCGAGCAGGTACGACATGAGAATCGACGCGAAGCCGGAAGCGCCGGCAATCAGCCAGAGGAGTCCCGTCCGCCCGCCCGGCGGCGCCGCCCCAATCAGGTATCCGGCCACGCAGTAGGGCATGAAAATGAAGAAACTGCCGATGAAAATCGAAAAACGGCCGCCGTGCGGGCCGCCTAGCGACCAGACCGCGCTCGATACGATCGCAATGGCAAACCAGACGACGGCCAGGAGGCGAAGATCAGCCGGAGGAGCCGCCCTGACGCAGAAACGCACGAGGGGCATGAAAAGGTAGAGACCGACCAGCATATACAGATACCACATATGGTAGTAGGGATTTCCGGCCACGATATCGACGACAAGCCTTGCCGACTCGCTCCGGAGCGCGGCGGAATCGTGCAGACAAGGAAGGAGCCGGATAAAGGCATAAAATAGCCGTCCAGAAAAAGAGCGGTATGAGAATTCGGCCGAACCGCTTGCGGTAGAATTCAATGGCCCCTTCGCCCTTCTGCGGGTTCAGCAGGAGCACCCCGCTGATCATGAGAAAAAACGGCACGCTCCATCGTGAAAAGGCATTATAGAGACTTCCGGCAAGGAAATATGAGGCGTTCGGTCCGGGGTAGTGATAGACGATGCTGCCGGCGGTATGGAGGAATACCACCGCACAGCAGGAAACGATGCGGGCGTTGTCAAGCCAGTGCAGCGTGAGTCGGGGTTGCGTAGCAGTCATGAGCCGATGCGTCCGTTCGGAAGGCAATTTCGCGCCGAAACGGCTCGTTAAAAATACAGCCTGGGATGCCGTCTCTGCGTCCCGGGGAACCCTGCTCATCGCGCAAAATCGTATATTTTCGCTCTTCTCCTCCTCATCGAAACGGGGAGGCCTTTACCTTCCAACATTTCAGGAGGATCCATGGCGAGTATCAAAGGAACACGAACGGAAAAAAATCTTCTTGCGGCATTTGCCGGAGAATCCCAGGCGCGAAACCGCTACTCCTATGCCGCAAGCGCTGCCAGGAAAGAAGGGTACGAACAGATTGCGGCGATTTTTCTCGAAACCGCCGAGCAGGAGAAGCAGCACGCCAAGCGTTTCTTCCGTTTCCTCGAAGGCGGAATGGTCGAAATCAGCGCCGCCTATCCGGCCGGTACGCTTGCGTCAACGCTCGACAACCTCCGCGCGGCCGCGAGCCGGTGAGCATGAGGAACATACGGATCTCTATCCGGAATTCGCGCGTATTGCAAAAGAGGAGGGCTTTCCGCAGGCGGCGACGCAGTTCACGCTGACCGCGAAGGCCGAGGCGCACCATGAGGAACGGTATCGCATGCTTCTGGCGAATCTCGAAACCGGCTCGGTCTTCAGCAAATCTTCGAGCACCAGATGGATCTGCCGGGAGTGCGGTTACATTCACGAGGGACCCGAGGCGCCGGGGAAATGTCCCTGCTGCGAGCATCCGCAGGCATTTTTTCAGGTTCTGGCCGATTCGTACTGATGAAAAAAATCACCGTTTTCCTGACCGGAGTTCTCGTCGCCGGCATTGTTTTTTCCCTCCTGCTCTATCACCAGATCCGGCTCCGGCATGAGGCCGAGACCGATGCCCGCCTCACCTTCGCCGGACAGACGGTCAATAGTGCAGTGGAACAAATCCGGCGCGAGATCGCCGACCGACTCGCCGCCTTTGCCGAAGCGACGAAATCCGACCAGCTGTTCTCCCTGCGCCTTATCGCCGAAAACAACCCGGCCGCCTCGGAGGTGAACGCCCGCGCCTCCGAGTTCCTCGGACCGATGGGATTTTCGTTTCTTGACATCACCGACTCGGCCGGCACCATCCTGTCGTCGGGCCGTTTTCCCGCAAGCGCCGGCAATTCGATAGCCAATAAGTTGGCGCAGCTCTCCGGCGAACCACGCTTTATGGAAGATAACGTGATGGGGGTCGCCATGCCAACCCTGCAGGCAGCGGCTTCGTTCAGGGTTGCCGACTGCATTACCTTCCACGCACTGGGCGGGATCATCATCGACAGCGCGCTGCTTTCGCGGCTTTCACCCTGCGAGGGGGTGATGGTTTTCCTGCGCTGCGATACGACCATCGTGGGTCTGCCGGATGTGCGGAAGATATCCGACGTCAAGAATCGCCGCATCGTGATCAACGATAAGGAGTACCCTGCCGTGCAACTGCCGCTTCCCGCCGTGGAGGGAAAACCCGGACCGGTCCTTATCGTGGTGCTGATGAAGCCGGGCCGGAGATAGAGGGATGATGCGCCGGGTCACCGGGGAACTCTTTTACAGAGTAATAGCTCTTCACCGCCGATGACCGCATATTTCTCCCGCTCGACCGTACTGAGGTGTTCAAAATAATCCACCCCGGTCACTTCAAATCCGGCGCGTTCAAACCTCTGGACAGCGTCGTTGCCGTAAACCCGGACATGGTCCGCTTGCCCGAAAAGTTTTAAGCGATCCGCGTCGGACGTCGCTCGGGGATCTTCAAACGTGGTTTCGCGGGTATGATCTATCGGCACGCCGATTATCGCCCATGCCCCGGGTTTCAGAACCCTTCGCATTTCCCGTAAAGCCTTCCGGTCATCGGGAACATGTTCGAGAACGTGCATGCAGAGAAGGCAATCGAAACTCTCGGATTTCAGGCCCAGATTCGTAATGTCCATCCGATAGTCCGCCAGGACATCATTTCTGTCAACACCGACATAGTATAAATCGGGCAATGTCTTCATCACGCGCAAAAAACAGAATTCCGGGGCGATATGCAGAAACCGGCGTGGCCCGGCCAGGAGGTTCGTTTCCCGCTGCAAATAGAGCCACAGCAACCGGTGTCGTTCAAGCGAAGAGCAGCGCGGGCATGCGGCATTGGGCCGTCTGACGATTCCCGCGGAACAAAATCGCCTGAATCTCCCTCCGCAGATGGGGCACTCATACCGGCGTCCCCTGAAGAGAACCGCGCGAAGTGCATAGTACACGGAACGGGAAAAGAAAAACGTCCAGGACTTTTCTGTCATGGTCTACTTTCTTTATTCGCAATCACTTTTTTACCGTGGAATCCCGGCGGTTCGTGACCCCGAATATGGTTCCATCGCTCAGTTCAGCACAAACGGGGAAACCGTACAAGTCCTTCAAATCCTGCGGCGTCGGGAGAAAATATCGCCACGTCACTAAATTGATGTAGACGATAACCGCGCCTTTATGCAGAACGCTGTTGCGTAACGTATCGAGTTCATGCACGAAATCAGGATTGGGATGGCGCGTGTACGTGGATATTGTACGCGGGATAAGCAGGCTTTTCCTTCCCGTTAAAAAATATATGCCGTCAGGGCAGTTCGAGTATATCGGAATGGTATCGGTCAGTGATCGCACATAAGCGATGCACGCGGAGCTTCTCCACGTACTGCTTGCATAGCCTATGCCTCCGTTGTGCAATCGTGTCATAAGCGGCAGCGCACGGCCTACGTTGAAACAGGTGATGACGAGCACGAAGATCAGGTAGCCCCGCCATACCGTACGACGTGCGGTGATAGCGCTTGCGTTCCAGAAAGTGGCGGAAACGAATACAACGCCAAAAACAAGGAGCGGGGATAGTATTCTATAATCAAGCGGGGTATACGCGTCGGCAAAGGAGATTGAGGCAATAAGAAAGAAGACATGGCAGACAACGTACAACCCGATGACCAGCAACAGGATGCCTTTGAAGCTTGAAGAGGATCGAATCTCATGCCGTGCAACCAGACAATGCGCATAGTGCGAATACAAGACCAATGAGGAATAGCGGGGGTTTTATGAAATCCCCCACTGGAACGGGCAACCAGAAATCGGACAACGTCGCGGCAAACTGGCTGAAGCAGGAAGGATCGATGAGGTGAATTGCGAAGGAACGGCCCGTGGTGGTATGCGCCATCCAATAATTTCTCACGCACCATAAAAACAGCGGAGACAAGGCAATCAGGAGTAACAGTGAACAGGCTTTGAGCCGAATTCTCAGCGTCGATTTCTGTAGAAGCAGAATGGCGAAAATCATCGGTACGATAAGGGACATTCCGGCATACCTCGTGAGTAGTGCCATGGATAGCACTAATGAAGATGCCGTCAATGTCCACATTTTGGGTCGGCTGATATACCATGCGAGCAGCAGGCAGGCGATCAGGGCGAAGAGGTTGAAGGCCGTTTCGGACAAAACATAGGTGTAAAGCCTGATCATTCCCGTACTGAACATGAAAAGGGCGATTGACGCTGCCAACGACGGCAACGATTTTTGCGTGCACACATACGTGCATGCACCTATCGCCAGGGCGGTCAGCATAAAGAGGACCGCATTAAGCCAACGAGCGCCTTCGAGCATATCGACACCCATGTAGAGGGGGGTGCTTAGAAGCGCGGAATATATGGGGGGGAAATGGACACTGGGATATATCCGTTGAACCCATCTGAATCCGTGGCGACCGTCGTGGTGACCGTCCACGAGCGTGGCGTGAATACTTCGTGCCCCGTCGATATACGATATCGAGTCGGGGCTTTCGCCGATACCGTAAGGGGTGGTACACCATAGCACGATAAAAAGGGCGCCGAAAGCCGTCGCCATCACCATCGCCAGCCGGAGAGTTTTATAAGCGTGCTGTTTTTTCATCTTTAAGACTCCCATTAAATATAGGGTACCTCTAAAAATTGCTTTAATCGTCCTTCAACAGGCTAAGGACGAACGGGAATACATTAAATTTGCAGAAAAATACCGTTTATGGTGAGCCTCTCGAACCATGAACGGCAGTTTGAGAGGTCTATTCATCCGCCATTTTCACGGAAGCCTCAGGGAGGTATATTTCTGAGGCATTATCGTAGCACCCATGCCGAAGAAGATGGCCCTCGTCGACAAGGACTTCATGTCAATTCGCATCGTTATCCTGCTGCTCTATTTTTTTTCAGGTTTCAGCGCGCTTGTCTATGAAATTACGTGGGCGCGCATGCTCGGCCTGATCATCGGCACGACCGTTGCCGCCTGGGGAACGGTGTTGGCCGCTATATGGGCGGGATGGCGCTCGGCGCCGCGGCGGGGGGAAGGTTCGTTGACCGGACGCGCCCCTTCCGCCTTTTTGCGCTGTGCGAAGCGGGCATCGGGCTTTTCGGGGCCGCTTCGCCTGCACTGCTGCGCCTGTCAGGGCGGATAGTTGTCGTCCTTCAGTCTTTCACCGGATCAACGACCGCGGCGCCCACCGTAACCCGCGTGATCGTCGCCGGCAGCCTGCTGGTCATCCCGACCATGCTGATGGGCTGCACCCTTCCCGCAATAAGCCGTGTACTTTTCTCAAACGGCTCCCCGGCAACGACCTCGCTAAAATATACTCTGCCAATACGTTCGGCGCGGTTGCCGGCTCCCTCGCGACCGGTTTCGCGCTGCTCCCCGCACTCGGCATGTCTTCATCGCTTTTCCTGGCCTCCGGAATAAACTTTGCCGTAGCCGCCGCCGCACTGCTCTTCGCCCGCCGTCGCGACGGCGGCCCAAATGTCGCCTCTTGCATAGAAACGGGGAACCTGCCCTCGCCTTGTGCATTACCGGCGTGGCTTTTTCCTTCGGTACTCGCATGTTCCGGATTCTGCGCAATGGCGTATGAGATTCTGTGGAGCCGTGGGTTGGTCTTTTTTCTGAGCAGCACCACCTACGCCTTTACAACGGTGCTCAGCGTGGTTCTCGCGGGGTTGGCTTTCGGAGGAATAATCGCAGCCCTCATCGCGAAGAAACTCAATAGCGCCGTTGGCTGGATCGCCGGGTTGCAGCTCTGCATCGGTCTCCTGGGATTTTCTTCGCCGTGGGTTTTACAGCACATCGATCCGGTCATCCATTTCGCGGAAAGTCATCTGGCTCCGTCGTGGCGGCTGTGGCTGGCGATACGGTACCTCGTCTGTTTCACCTTAATTTTTCCTCCGGCGCTCTGCATGGGCGCGACGTTTCCCTTCGTCATCGGGGCTTCGGTCAAATCGCTCGCTACCGCCGGACGGACGGTTGGCTATCTGTCGTCGCTGAATACCATCGGCGGAATCGCCGGCGCGCTGGCGGCGGCATTCCTGCTCATTCCGACGGCGGGAATTCAACGGTCGTTCCTGCTGATCGGCATTCTCAACTGCGCGGCGGGATTTGCGGGACTACGAGCGGGCATTCGTTGTTCGTCAAGAATCTTGACCGCCGGCATCACCGCAACGGCGGCGCTGCTCGTTTGTTCCATCGCGTTTATCGGCAGAAATCCGATGATCCTTTATAGCGGCGTGGTGCGCCGCGCGGATGGCGCCGTTTCAGTGCTGTCCTGCAGGGAGGACGAAACCGCAAGCGTGGCGGTTCTGAAAACCGAGCGCGGCCGCACTCTCAATATCGACGGGTTCAATGCCGCGGGAACCTACCGTTACGAATACATGCACTTGCTGGCGCACCTGCCGGCGCTGCTTGCGCCGTCGCCGGACACGCAACTCGCGATCTGCCTGGGCACCGGCACCACCTGCGGAACCGCAAGTCTCTACCCCGCCGTCAAAAGGGTGGACTGCGTGGAAATCTCGCCGGCGGTCATCGCATCGGTACGCAACTTCTCCGATGTTAACTATGACGTTGCGGACAATCCGAAAGTCCGCCTCATGTGCGGCGACGGCAGGAACCTTCTCCTCACGACACGACGGCACTATGATGTCATTACGCTCGAACCCATGCACCCCTATCTGGCTTCGGCGACCAACCTCTATTCCGGCGATTTTTACCGGCTGTGCAGAGAGCGGCTTTCCGGGCACGGCGTCATGGCACAGTGGGCGCCGATGCATGTATTGTCGTCCCGTGAGTACCGCATGCTTATCGCCGCTTTCGCATCGGTGTTTCCGCACACGTCGCTCTGGTTTCTGGGTACCGAAGGGGTGCTCATCGGCACCATGGATTCCCTGCGGATCGACGTTGCCGCACTGAAACTGAGAATGGCCCCGGATGCCGTCAGGAGCGATCTCGCGAGGATATCGCTGGATAGTCCCGAACGATTATTGTCCTGCTTTCTCATGGACGAGGAACGAATCCGGAGTATGTGAAGGATGTTCCGCTCCTCAGCGATGACATGCCCTGCATCGAATTCTCCGCGCCGCACAATCTGATTATCTCCGCACAACGGATGTGGCTCGATAACATGAACGAATTGCTGAAGCGCCGCGTTTCGGCTGCCTTGCCTTACCACTATCGACGGCGGCACGGCGGCGGGGATCAATCGTTGCGGAGAAGCGTCATCCCTGATCATGAAAGCGGAAATTTTGAATGCACGGCAGCAGTTTATTCCTGCGGTGATGGCCGCGGATTCCGCCCTCATGTTCATGCCGGATGACACCACGGCAACAAATGATAAGGCAGGAGGCTGTCGCCAATGCCGTGCAGCTGTGCCTGAACAGCGCACGCAGCAATCGCAGCCAAGGCTCCTTCCACAGGCGGAACAGGCATATCTGCAGGCGCTCGCGGTTGATTCCCTGTGCGCTCCCGCCCATACCGAGCTGACGACGCTGTATAACTCCCTCGGCCTGATTGAAAAAGGGCTGGAACATGCGCGGAAAGCGGTGACATCCTCGCCCGACGATCCGGCAATGCACACCAATCTCGCCGTTGTCTATATGAATCTCAACCGTCCGGCCGAAGCCGAAGCGGAGCTGCTTCGCGCGGTTGGCCGCAACGGAACGTATGGCCGCGCGCACTACTTTCTCGCCATGCTGTACCGGGAAACCGGCAGGATCGAACAGGCGCAGGCTGCGATGCAGCGCGCCCGGGAACTGGGATATATCCCGCGGCCGCGTTGATCGATTATGTATTTTTATTGCGCGCTCGTTGCCTGTCCCATCCGAGGTGAAGGGTTGTCCCCTATGCTGAGAACAGTGTAATAGGCGTACCCGGCACTATAAGGAACACTTCTTGGACTCCTAAAAATCCGGTGTTTGGTTCATTACTCTCCTTTTTGTGTTTTCAGGCCTCAGCGGCATCGTTTACGAGGTCATCTGGGTCAGATTTTTCGGCCTGGTTTTCGGAAACACCGTTTTTGCATCGAGCACCGTATTATCCGTTTTCATGGCCGGACTTGCATTAGGAAGCTGGCTGTTCGGGAGATATATCGATCGCAGGAAAAATCCACTTGTTGTCTATGTGTTCCTGGAAGCGGGCATCGGCATTTTCGGCATGCTGGTGCCGTTGTTTATCCATGCCGCCTCACCCCTCTATACTGTCATATACAGACAATTTCATCCTTCATTTTATCAGATCAGCCTGATCAGGCTTATTGTCTCGTTCCTGATCCTGATCGTTCCGTGTACGCTGATGGGCGGAACCCTGCCGGTGATCAGCAAGTTCATTTCCGGAGCGTTCGGGGGAACGCCTGAAAAGCAGGCCGGACGGCTATATGCGGCAAACACCTTCGGCGCGGTTGTTGGCTCCCTTGTTTCGGGATATGTCTTGATCGGTACAGTCGGGCTTATCGGCACAACGGCAATCGCCGCCTTTGTCAACTTTGCTGTCGCGGCCGCGGTTTTTATCTATGGCAGGCGATCCGGCGGAGTAGAAGTTACGGGAGACGAAAAGAGTGAGTTTTCCGGAAATAACCATCTTGAAACAATTAACAACGGTTCTTTTAAAAGCGCCCAGGTTAAAACGGTCATCGTATTGTATGCGCTCTCAGGTTTCCTAAGCCTGTTTCTTGAGGTAGCATGGACCAGTGGCCCTTGTATGGGAAATGGGGATGGATGCCTATGCTTTTGCCTCGATGCTTTCGGTGTTTCTCTTCGGGTTGGCGCTGGGAAGCTACCTGGTGTCGTGGTTCTTAAAAAAAGGCATGCATGCCGCGATTCCAAAACTGGGAATTATCCAACTGTTGATCGGCATTTCGGTGCTTTTTTCGGTTGTCTTGATGAATAATCTCTACGGGTTCCTGCATAATTTTGATGCTTTTTTACCGCCATCTTCCTACTGGGCTCATTTGTTTTTCTCATTGCAATAGCAGCGGCGATCATGGCCATTCCGTCGCTCCTCATGGGCATGGCCTTTCCGCTTGCGCTGAAGATAACCATCAACGGCAGAATGAATGTTGGCGCCGGGGTCGGGACAATCTACGCCGCCAACACGATCGGATCGGTCTTTGGAAGCATAGTGGCGGGATTTATTTCCCTTCCCCTTATCGGCGTCATGAAAAGTATCGTGGTTGCCGGCTCCATTTTTCTCCTGGTGGCGGCGGTCCTCTTCACGACCGCCTGGGAGTACCGAAAAATCGCGGCCAACACGGCGGCAATTGCCTTGGCTGCGGGAAGCTTCATGCTGATGTTCACCTATGCACCGAGCCTGAAGGACGCTCTGTCGCGGGGCTTGGCCCGGATAATCGGCTCATCTATTTCAAAGAAACCGTCACCGGAGACGTTGAGGTGACCCAGAGCAGTACGGAAGGAAAGATACTCAAGGTAGACGGCAGGCAGGTGGCAGGTGACGGGCGACCGATCTGCCCTCGCACCGGTACCCGGCCCATCTCACGTCACTCCTGAAAAAAAACCCGAAAACAGCGCTCATTATCGCCTTCGGAGCAGGAGGCACTTCAGGATCGATCCTGCGGTATAATGAACTTGAACGGCTGGATGTCGTCGAGATCTGCGGCGGCGTTGTCGAGCCCGCCCGGCAATATTTCTCAGCGATGAATTACGGGGTACTCGACGATCCCCGGTTCCACCTGATCATCCAGGACGGAAAGAACTACGTCCGGCTGACCGATCAAACGTACGACATCATCTTTTCCGGCCCCATTCATCCGCAGTCGAACCAGGGGAGCGCGGCTCTCTATACCAGGGATTTTTTCGAAGACTGCCGGAAGCGCCTTAACAAGGGAGGCATCCAGTGCGTATGGCTGCCGATGCACATGCCCCCGGAGGATTACAAGGTGATCGTCAAGACGTTCCAGCAGGTGTACCCCCACAGCTCGTTGTGGCTGATAGACGGTTCTCCGAACACCAGTTTCCCATACGCATCTGATCGGATCCATTGACCCGCTCGCCATCGATTACAATCTTGTCAACGAAAAGCTGCGGGAAAGCGCGGTCGCCGCAGACATCAATCAATGTAACAATTTTACCCTTTCCAATGGTTTTGATTTTATCGGCCAGTACGCACTGGGTGAAGACAGGCTTCGTGCATTCACCGCGGACGTTAAAGCCATCAATACAGACAATCTGCCCGTTGCGGAATTCTTCAAAAAATCGGAAGGAAAAACGGACATGCGAAACAGGGAGTGCCCGGCCCTGCTGCTGGCGGATATCCTGCGCTATAAAGAAAACAGCATACCCGAGCTGGTTGGTGTTTCCGCCTCGGATACCGCCGGCCTGGGGAAAAGTTCGCCGACTATTGCAAGGGCGACAGCCTGAGAATAAGGGGACATATCTGCACTATCATGTGCAATGTGGCATCGGAGAAACTGAACCCGTCGGAAGACGATATGAAGGAATCGTTCAACTGGTATGTCGCCGCCTGCCGCAATTACAGCCTTGCCCTGCACTATCTGCCGGATAACCGGTTTATGAAGGAGTACCTCCTCGAAGCGTCGAAGATGTTCTCGCAGACCAATCAGCCCTGATTATTCATGAACGTATCTCGACCCGGGGGGCTTATCCCACGACCACGAAGTCCACTATGGAATTGTATTGATTACGACAACGGCTGAAATTATACTATGTACGGCGAGTCAATCTTCCCGGATTCCAGTGTTGAGGGAGGGATCTATGCGATACGCTTTTGTTGCGACCATTGCTGTTTTGGGTTTGGGAGTGGAAGTCGCGGGGAATCCGGTGGCTTCCTATCGGGTACCGTACATTTCCGAATTCCAGATGACGGACAGCATTACTTGGGCGATTGAGCTCACCGGAAGCAGCACGAGTTGGCCGGCTACCTCGGCGGCACATATACCGTGTACTACCTCCGCTTTTAAGCTCAGGATCGTCTCTACTAATAAGAAATACAATTTCACCGCATCCTTTGACGCTGACACCATAGCGGTCATTCGGATCTCAGCAGTCATTCACCAGAACGATACCCTGGAGATACTCGATACGACCGGCACTATCATGCAGGATTCCTGCATATTCGTTGTCAGGCCGGTAAAACCGGGCCATTCTCTGATAGATACCCTTGCAGTCAACTCCGCAAGGATCCCAAGCGCAATGAGATGTTTTTATCCGGTGGAAACCTGCCGTCCAAGCATCGGGAGCAGGGGGAATTATACGACCATACATACCCTGCATCTATTAGACAGCAATAAGAATAAACTTCCCTATGTTTATATGTACAATGCTTACGTCGTGTGGGCGGAAAATCTCGGAAAATTCAGCCCTCCGCCGATTCTCATAGACACCGTAAGCGTGAGCGGCAGCGCATGGACCTAGTGGCGGGGATTTTCTCAAGACTCGATTGTCTCCGGTGCCTGGGGCATTTCAATTTTCCCCGGGGTCCGCTGGCCGGGAACATATATCGATTCTCTTTATTCCACATCCGACACGATCCTGGTTCCCTTTGACTACTCCTCCGTTTTGCCAAAGCAACCCGCCGCTCCGGCCATTTCCTCCCTCCGTTTTTCCGCAATTCCGCGGCCAGGCCGCGGCATCGTCTTTGCCGTTACCGCCGAGCAGCCCCTTCGCGACGCCACCATAGAGGTTCTTTCGCTCGCCGGCAGCACGGTATGGAGCTCACGTTGCTCTTTCAGCACTCCCGGCACGTATACGATTGTCTGGGATGGCTCGGCCGGACACTCCAGACCTGCCACCGGCGCCTATCTGTGCACATTGACGGCGGGCGGAAAAATTCCG
Source organism: uncultured Fibrobacterota bacterium (assembly GCA_963846695.1). Classification (GTDB taxonomy): domain Bacteria; phylum Fibrobacterota; class Chitinivibrionia; order Chitinivibrionales; family Chitinispirillaceae; genus BOG-1184. Next base: position 195,364 of record CAWJXL010000017.1, read on the forward strand.
GCGACGCAGCGGGTCACTCTGCGGTGAGCGTGCCGATTGCCCGCCGGGGCAGGCATATCGCCGCCGCCCTCGCACTCAGTTCCCTTGCGGGTACGGCGGCAGGCGGTGGGCTCATGTTTCAGCGGGAACGCGTCGATGCGACTATCCGCGCCTGCGACACGCTTGAAATCCGCGGTATCTACTGGTTCGTCAACGAGGACACGGCTCCGGTCTCGACGCCGATCTATTACCCCTTCCCGATCGACAGTTTCTCCGCTTATCCTCACTCCATCGAGCTGGCGCGGCTTGCGGATAAACGCCCGATGAACTTCTCGAGGCTGCCGGAAGGCATCGAATGGGACATGACGCTTGTGGCCGGGACGGTGGATTCTTTCCAGGTCGTTTACCGTCAGGTGGTGAGGCGGGGACGGGGCAACTACATCGTGACAACCGCACAGGCCTGGGGCAGGCCTTTACAAAAAGCCGATTTCAGCGTGACCGTGGCACCGCCCTCGGTCATGACCTTCTGGGCATTCCGGAACGATTCCCTGACCGCCGTGGGAGACACGCTCATCTATCACGCTCATTACGAGCCTTTTTCACCGGTGGTAGATATGTCCATGCGGTGGCGCTGCAGATGAACGTTTAATCCGGAAACGCATCAGCCCCGCCGTTACTTCGTGTAAACGACTGTCTTGACGCTGCGCGCCTCTCCGGCGGTGAATTGCGCGTAATAAACCCCCGCGGGCCGGTTTTTCCAGTCATACCGCACCACGTGGGCGCCCGCGTTCGCGTCCTCCTTGACATACAGTATGCGTTCGCCAAGCGAATTAACCAGGGAAAGGGTAACCGTTTCCTGCTGCGGCAGCCGGTACGAAATCACCCCGCGCTTTGTGTCAACGATGAAATCGATCGGCGTCGCCTTCGTCGGTTCATTGTAAAGCGTTCCCACCGTGCTGCTGCCGACGACGATGAGCACGCCGGCGCTGTCGATGGTCAAGGTGCTGCCGAACGTCACCATATACTCCGACGTATCCGCCGGGTTGACCGCGATCGTGGCCGCGACCGGGCTGCCGCCGACGGCAGGCTTGTTCACCCCCACGGCCTGGCTGAAAAGCTTCTTGGTGTAGAAGGTGTTGAACTGCATCGGTGAATCGAACTTGATGACAAACCGCTGTACGTTCGGGGACACCGTCGTGTTCCGCTTGTAACTCACGGTGCCGCATGAAATCGGATTGATGAGCGGCGCGGAAATAAGCGAATCCATTCGATAGTAAGAGCTATCCGGCAGCGAGGGCTTGAGACGGAGCGCCTTTGCGTTAACATCGATGGTAAAACCCGTAATCCCGTAAAGGGCGGCAAAGCGGGCCGGGGAGTTCATGTATCGGTCCTGGCCCCAGTCCGTACCGTTTCCCGCGATCCCCTCCTTGCACGGCATGTTATAAACCCGCAGGTACTTGCTGAAATAATCGTTCCAGAATGATTGCAGCGCCCGCATGGAGACATCGGCTCATTATGGCCGAAACCGACGCACAGCTCACCCGCCCCGTAGGAAAGATAGGTAATATAGCTCGTAGGACTGCCGCCCATATTACAGAAAGTCCCGGTGGGAGTGGGGCCCGTGCAATTAGTATTCGCGTCAGCCATCATGATCGTATAGACCGGCGGATTATCATGATCTATGCATGCATCATAGATGGAAAGGAGCGAGCTTTCGATCCTGCCTTCGGGATGAATCGGACCGAGCCGCATACGTCGGCGGCCCACTGGCCGAGAAGCTCACCGTCCCAGATGGCCTTTCCATTGGCGTTGGTGATGTTTGACGAGCCGGTGTAATGGCCGAGCCTCCCGGTTATGGTGGGGGTGGTGGAGTCCCACAGGCCGCTGCTGGCGTAGGTGGTGCTCGTGGCCCGCTCAAAGCTTGCGGAGACCGTATCGTAGCGGCCCTTGTAGGCGGTCGTGTCCGCCGGCGAGCCGGCCGCGACTGCGGCATTCGCCGCCGCTTTCGAATGATGCGATATACTGTTCGTCCTCATACTCTTTTGACGGGATGACCCACCCGTCCGATTGCGGATTATCGAACGTGGTGAAATAGTTGTCGTCGCAAAGACCGTCGGTGGTGGTCGTATTCAGGGTGCGCATGCCGGCGATCGCATTCTTAATATGGGGGTACATCGTCGTGAGATTGGCGGTGTTGCCGGTCCACTGGTAAATGTACGTCTCCAGAATGAACTTAGGCCCCACGTCAACGCGGTAATCGGTGCCGCTTTCGCCGAACATGTGGTCGAACAACCCGTTTGTCTGCTGCGAACTGGTCATGCGGGCGACCTGGGACCATTCGGCCTGCGGCGCGAAGCACGACAGGGCGAAGTTGCCATGGTATGCCTGGTCGTTGCAGCCTATGGAGCCGCCGCTGCTGCTCATGGATTCCGTCATGCCGTAGCTGCCCGTGATGCCGTTGGCCGTCGGCGTTGTCCATTGGGTATTGGTATTGTACACGTAAAGGCAGTTGATGACGATGACCTGGAGCCATGCCGGCAGGTTTGAATTTAAGATCTTATTGTGCCAGTTGTCGACCATGGCCTCGAGAATTGCGGCACTGTCGACGCCATAGGTCGCCAGCGCCTGGGCGGTGGTAATATAATTGGTGTAGTAACCGGCAGTGACATTCGTCCACGATACGCAGAAAGTGATGGTGCGGCTCGAACTGGCCCCGACGATGCGCTTGGCCAGAACGCCGGCGCCGCTGTTGCCGAGGATCCCGGACGTGGTGAAGGAAGTGGAGGAATTGCCGTACGTGATGCTGTCGGCCGCATTGAGCTTCGTGGAATCGACCACGACGCAGATATTGGTGCCTGCTATTCCTACCACCCTGTTATTCACGGTAACGGCCGACGAATTTGCCCCGTTGGAAAGGGCGATCCCCGCGGTGTCGTAGGATGTCGTATTGTTCGTGAGCGTGAACTTGTAAATGGCAATGGGCAGGGATGAGTTCATGTTGTCGCTGGCGATGCCCTTCCCGGTGATGATGGGTGAAAAGCACTTGAGCGCGACGCTGTCGAGCAGAGTGGCCTGGTGATACGTCATGAATACGGTCGGCCAGTAACCGGTGAAGGTGGTGGTCATGCTTCCCGCGTTCTGCAAATTCGAGGAAACCACCGTTCCCGCACGCTTCTCGAAAACGATGCAGAGCGGAGCGGCGGTGGCGGCCGATGTCGTGTTAATGTAGAGCTGGTTATAAAGACCGCTCGGCAGGAAGTTGAAGTTCCCGCCGCCGATTCCTCCCATGGGCATTCCCAGAGGATAGTTCCCCGTTGAGACGGTTTCATTTTCCGAACCGGGGCAGGTCCAACCGAACCCCTTACAGCAGAGCGCGATCGCAACCAGCGCAATCGAGCCGATAAAAACGCGGACTTTTAATCAGCGAAACATGGCCCTCCTCCATAATTTGTGAATGTATCCGAGAATAAAAACCTTACTTTCCGCTCATGGAGCGGAGCTACTATATTGAAATTAAATTAAAGTCAGCACCGGGTGAATTACCATAAAAAATAATATTAAAGCAGATGATATATTAATTAATCAGACAGTTATGCTGAAATACCCTTACGCCTCGAAAGAAAATACTGCTTTCCCGGGGCCAACGCTACAATAGTATTTTTGTCACCGCGGTGCCTTAATAATAGCACGTGTCACATTATCCGGGAATGTATTTTTTTACCGGGGTGGAGAGAGTCTTCTCCAACCGTGCGTGCAGCGATGCCGGACACCATCAATAGAGGGATCTATAAAGCGAGGCCAACTCCATGGGAATCATACCAACCGGCCTTATCATTACCGTCATAGTCCTTGCGGCGCTGTTTCTTGTTCTCCGTGAGGCGATGTGCTGGTACTGGAAGATCAACAGGATGGTCCGGTTGCTCGAAACAATCAGCGGCAAATTCGAGTCGCTGGACAGAAGCATAAAACTTATCGCGGAAAGGCAATCCCTTTCAATGACCGGCGTCCCCGAATACCGCCCGCCGGGGAAAAAGGCCGACGGCGGGGAGGCATACGAACGGTGGGAGACCGGAAAGCTGGTCGGTTCTCTGAAAAGTTCCGAATACGACGACGCGACGAAGGAGCGAATGCGGGAAGTGCTTTCAGCCAGGTACGGGATACGGTTTGAAGAGGGAAAATACCGCTACCGGGACTATATCAGCGATGATATCGCCGGGGCCGTGGAGTGCGCGCAACTTTACAATAAGCGTTAAAAGGGAAAAGGGTAAAAAAATCTACCGGGGACCGACACAACCCGAAAACCGAAGTCGATGTCCCTGAATAGTATACCGGGAAGAAGTGAGTTGCGGTACGCCGCGCACAGATAGTTGGCGGGCGCTAGATAGCCGCTCCACGAGCCCCCACGCAGCACGCGGTAACTGCCGCTCTGTTGCCCCCGTCGGGTTGGTCTGGCTGGTTGCGCTGTAATTCCATACCAGTCGTTGCACCACTCCCACAGGTTCCCGCTCATGTCATACAATCCCCAGGCATTCGGCTTTTTACTTGCCACCGGCTGCGTGCTGTTCGGTGAATTATAATACCACACCGCATTGCTGTCTATCGCCAGAGTATCGGCAGTCGTTGTCGGCGGATAATTCCTCCCCCAGTAATAGTCGGTCGTCGTCCCGGCGCGGTTAGGCATACTCATACTCCGCCTCAGTCGGCAACCGGTAGCCATTCTTTGTATAATCAATAGCAACCGAAGTCAATGTATCATAGCCGGATCCCTGATATATCCCTGCATAGGTATATACCGTATCCAATCCCGCCAGCCTGCTGAGCGAATTGCAGAACCACGCGGCATCGAACCACGATACCTGCTCGACCGGCCATGCCCTGCCGGAATCGAAATAGGCAGGATTGGTTCCCATAACCGCCTGATACTGCTCCTGCGTTATGAGCGTCTGCGACATGGTGAATGCGCCGAGTGTCACGCTATGCACCGGGCGATCTGTCCCAGAGTTGCATTCGTGATCGCCCATCTGGAACGTCCCGGCAGGAATGCTTACCATGGTCATGGCAGGAAGAGTAGGAGTGAAATGTGTTCCCGTTGGATTACTTTTCTTACTGCACCCGATAAACAGCAGGGCGGCAACAACCATCACCATGCAACAAAAAATTCCATTTTCTCATGGAACCAATTCTTTCTTTCAATGGTTTTGGAGAAAGTATCATCAAAAAATCATTAATCGCACTATGGCTGAATCAAACCGCATGGGATTAGTTATCACTTTGAATCGAGTAAAGTAAAATAATCAATCCCCCGGTATTGAGAAAAGTATTTTTTAAGCCGGCACTCTGATGGTCCGGTTGCTCGAAACAATCAGCGGCAAATTCGAGTCGCTGGATAAGAGCATGAAACTTATCGCGAAAAGGCAATCCCTTTAATGACCGGCGTCCCCGAAGCGCCGCTCGCCGGGGCCGTCGAGTGCGCACACTTTTACAATAAGCGTTGAGGGCCTTTCGATGCAGGCGTTGTCGCTTAACCTGAAAACAGTCGTTGGAAAGAATGCGCCATTATTGTTTTTTTTGGTCGCTCTCGGATCGCCCAATACTTCAGGGATTCGGTCGGCATCACCTTTCGCACCCTTGAGCCTTTCAACGAACCGAGCGCGGGATGGTGACGGTGGTGAAATAGCCCATTGCCTTAGGGATTTTTCATTTTTTACTCTGAAAGTTTTTCCGCATCCGCTTTATCCTGGAGCCGTTCCGTTGATAATTTGTTTTTAATCAAATCGATTCTTCCGATGAAATTTGCCTCGATTCCGCCGTATCTTCCCCTGACTTTTTTCTTCCAGGCGCTTTGAAATTCAATGCCTGCTATTTCATTAATAAAATCAACGCGAACCGGTTCAACGCCGAAGGTAACGATATTCCCTCCAGTCAGAAATAGCTCTTTAGGAAGAGCTGTTGATGAGAATCCGAATTCAATAAGCGCTTTTTGTATTTTATCGGCATTGGTTTCGGTGCGACTATAGTAGATATCAATATCTTTAGTAAAGCGCGGATAGCCGTGGAAGGCGACCGCATAGCCGCCAACGATCAAATATTCCACCTCATTTTTTTCGAGTAACGCTAATAATTCTTCGAAGTCGCGCTGGATAGTCATAGAGGAATTTGCCTGCTTCCAATCGTAATAGTTCCACCTGGTCCAGCCGTTCTTCCGGAGTCAGCGACTTCCAGTGGCGGAGGTCGCGCTTCTCCAAATCGTCATGGCTGTGCGAAACGATGATATTTTTTTCCATGGGAGGAAAATACAATATTTATAGGAAATCGAGTCATGAGCCTTTTCGCGATCACCTGAGGGCAGATCGATAGCTTCCAAGGCGAAAATTGCGCCATTTTTCACCATTTTTGCGCTAGCGGTGCAAGAAAAAACCGCGAATAAACGCAGCCAAGGCCAAAATTGCGCTTTTTTTGCGCTGTTCTTTGGGCTAACAGCGCAAAAATATTTACAAAAGAAAGCGACCACGTCCCAAGGCCGATAATGTCGTATACCGGAAAAAGCAATTTCGATATCGCCATTAAGCTTGCTCCTTGAAATGCAACAGACAGGCCAAAGAGCAATAACAAGGATAATATATATTACGGTTTTTAAACTGGTTCCATTACCTTTGCATCTTGTTTATTATTAATATGTTATGCGATTACCGAAATACCATCTACGAGGTTTTAAGGGGGGGGTAGAGCGGGCTAAAGGCATTAGAGAGCAAATCTCTTAAATAGGCAATTTTCCTCTCGCCGCTGTTTAAGATCTCAAGGGCACGATGAAAAACAATTAGTACCGAAAAGGTACTCTCCAAAAGCCAGTCAATTTTTTCATAGATTCCGTGGTGGTCTTTTATTATTTTCGTTCTAATGTCATATTGCAAAACCTACTGACAGGGATATGGAGTGTGAATGGCACACCTAAAACAGTGAAAATCCGTTATGAAGGGCGAAATGCATCCCGCCTGGACTTTCTCTACACTAATCATTCCTATAAAGAAAATCTTGCAACCACCGTGGGTATTTCGGTTAAAGTACAGTTCCAGAATAAAATGGTAATCGCATGACAACCTTCCGACATATGGTCGGTAAATCTACTTTAGCTGAAGGTATTGCTGTTCCCAAAAGCCTTGAGGATTGGATTCGCGCTCCAGCTGCCGGTGAGAAAAGGCAGATCATTCTCTTTTATGAGCAAGGACAGACCATTGCAACTTTGCGACGGATCGCAAACGCGAGAAGCCATGTCCAAATCAAGTATGAAAATAAAGATTGCTTACCTTTCAGAGAATGGTTGAAATCACTTTTTGCCGCAACGATGAAAGGTTCAGAGGGTGAATATCTGGAATTTGTTCGCATTGAGAACGACACCTTCAGGGTTAGCGCCTTTCCTGTCAGCCGCCAGCCACTTCAACGGCTTATCGTGAAAGATTGGATCTACCATCGGACAAGTAATCGGATCTTCGATACATATGGTGCAATCCGTGAGATCCCGGCAATCGTCCAGAACATTGAATTCAGGAACATGGAGGGGCAAAAATATTATAACCGTCAATTATTACAGGGCTTCGGCAAATGGGACTGGGAGGCGGAGAAAAAGGTCATACCTGAATTGCCGCTGAAAAGTGATTTTATAAAAGATTTTGTGCAGGTAGAAGTTGAGTTCGGTAATGCACGCACCTATTATCAAGACTATATCAAGTTTATGATAGCATTCAACCAAAAAGCTGCAGAGGTCGGTGTCTTAGTTATACCTACAAAGGATTTCGCCCGCAGACTTTGTGCGGTTGGACGTAAAAATGCTGAAGCCAAAGGGCGTCATTCCTATAGCGGCATGATCGATTTTGATAAAGTTCGTCGCGAACTTACCTATCTGGAATTCATGTTGAACATGCCCATAATCATCGCGGCCATTGGCGTGCATGAAGCCCAGGCTGAGTAGTGTTTGCCGTCAATCTTCTAACGACAGAAATCCCTGGTAGAATAAGAACGGGATGATTATGAGTCTTGAACGCCAATTATCGATTCCATTCTTTGTCGATGAAGAGCATGCGAACGGATTCATCGAAGCTGCTGAGCAGCAGGTATTGCGCCTTCGCCAGCTATTACCCGATGCCGGAACAAAAGATAAGCGCACTATTGAAGCATTTGGTGAACGTTTAACGACGATTAAAAACCGACCTGTTCTTTTACGGAGTATTCTCGATGGGCGGACCTTGCGTGGGAAAGATAATCGGCAGATTCTTATTGAACTCTGCAAAAAAATTCTTTCAATCAACCATGGGAGTGATACATCAGAGCTACTGATAAAAGTTGTTGGACCGTATCTTAAAGACCAGAAGATTGTCGAATAGTTTGAACGATCTCATGTTTTCGCCCGATGTCCGTGGTGCATGTTTGGGGAGTTTAAGTAAATTGCGGAGGAGGAGTCAGGAAGGTCCGAGGAAGAAGAGAAATAATAATGTCATCCGGTATTTATAATATATACACCGGTTACCACAACCGCAGATCAATGCGGTTGCGCGATTACGATTATTCACAACCGGGGTATTATTTCATCACGATGTGTATTCATGACCGCAGGCGGAATATGTTTGGGAATGTGACAAACGGAGTTATGGTTTTGAATGATGCGGGCGAATGTGCAAAAAAAACCTGGTTGGATATTACCGTTCATTACCCTTTTGTAAAATTGGATGAATTCATCATCATGCCGAATCATATGCACGGAATTATTGCAATTTGCAATTCCGTAGGGGTTCAAAATCTTGAACCCCTACAAAACCAATACCATGAACCCCAACAAAATCAATATCAGCATATTACCCCGCGTTCAATCGGAACAATCGTACGCGGATTTAAAATCGGTGTAACAAAATGGTTCAGAGAAAAATATCCCGGCATTATTATCTGGCAACGTAATTTCTACGATCATATTATCCGTGACGAAAAATCGTTGTATTTTATCCGAAAATATATCGACGAAAACCCATTAAACTGGACGGATGATTCGGAAAACCATATCGACCGGGAAATCGAAGAATTTAAAATGGTGAAAATTGACAAAATGATTGAGCTTGATGTCGTTAAGCTCGAAGGCAATGCGCCGGCAAGCTATTATGTTGCGTGGTAAAACGTCGCCGATTTTAATAGCCTTTTATATGGCATTTATACCGTATTTATAAGGTTATCCTGTCCCAAACCCCTCAATCGCCGCCAAGCTCCTCCCTAGCTTCTCTTTATTCGCAAGCAACCCCTCAAACTTCTCCTTCTCCTTCGCCACAATCTCCGCCGGGGCACGCGAGACAAAAGAGTCGCTTTCGAGCCTTTTTTTCGTGTTTTCGATGAGGCCGTTGACCCTGGCGATCTCCTTTGTCAGCCGGTCCGTTTCGACGTTCCGGTCGATGATCCCTTCGAGCAGGAGGTAGAGCTGCATGCCCGCCGCCACCGCCGACCCGGCAAAGGACGGCCGACGCGCCGCCGGGTCGATGACCGTCTCCGAGAGCCGCGCCAACTGGTTGACGAGCGGCGTCTGGGTCCGCAGGAGAGCGGCGTCCGCTTCGGTCGCCGGGATGACGATCGCGCGGCCGATCTTGTCGGGAGGCACGTTGTTTTCCGAACGGATCGTTCGCAGCGCCGTGACGATTTCAATGACCTGCGTAAAGAGCCGTCCGCCCGGCGCGTCGAGGAGCGAGCTCTCGGCAATTGGATAGCGCGCGACCATGATCGAGCGGGCGTCGATGACGCCGGGGAATTCCGCCTTATCCCGCAGGTGCGACCAGATCTCCTCGGTGATGAAGGGCATGATCGGATGGAGAAGTTTGAGAATGGAGCCGAGCACGTACACCGCCACGGCCCAGGCGTCGTTTTTCCGCTGCTCATCGTCCGACTGGTAGATATCGGCCTTCTTGGCCTCCACGAACCAGTCGCAGAACTCGTGCCAGGTGAAATCGTAGATCGTATGCGCCGCTTCGTTGGCCCGGTAGCCCGTGATCGCGGAGGTCACCGTGTCAATAACCTCCTGTAAACGACTCAGGATCCAGCGGTCCTCGGCCTTGCGCCGCTCTCCGGGCGGCAGGCCGGCGATGGTGACGCGGCCCTCGATGGTGGAGAGGAGAAAGCGGGAGGCGTTCCAGAGCTTGTTGGCGAAGTTACGGCCGATGTCGAACGTGTCTTTACCGAGGAATACATCGGCGCCCTGCGCCGTGATCATAATCATGGAGAAGCGCACCGCATCGGCGCCGTACACCGGGATGACCTCCATCGGGTCGAGCGCATTGCCCAGCGACTTGCTCATCTTCCGGCCCGACTTGTCCCGCACCGTGCCGTGGAGCAGGATGTCGGTAAAGGGGAGTGTGCCGGTGAAGTGCAGCCCGGCCATGATCATGCGCGCGACCCAGAAGAAGATGATCTCGGGCGCGGTCATGAGCGCATCGGTGGGGTAGAACTTCCTCAAAGCGCCGGTCGGTTCGGGCCAGCCCATGGTGGAGAACGGCCAGAGCCACGAGGAGAACCATGTGTCAAGAACGTCGTTGTCCTGCCGGAGCGCGGCGCCGTTGCAGCGGGGGCACCGCTCCGGGGCTTCTTCCTCCACGATCGTTTCGCCGCACGGGCAGTACCAGACCGGTATCCGGTGGCCCCACCAGATCTGGCGCGAGATGCACCAGTCGCGGATATTTTCCATCCATTCGATGTAGGTCCGCTTCCAGCGCGGAGGGTAAAATCGCAGGCGGTCGTCAAGGGCGGCCCGGAGCGCGCCTTCGGCCAATGGCTTCATGCGCACGAACCACTGGTCGCTGTAGCAGGGCTCCACCACCGTATGGCAGCGGTAGCAGTGGCTGACCGCATGGCGGTGCGGTTCGATCTTTTCCACGAGGCCCAGGCCGGTCAAGTCCTCCACCACCATGGCGCGCGCAGTAAAGCGGTCAACACCCCGGTACTTTTCCGGGACGCTCCCCGCCATGCGTCCGCCCTCGTCCATGACCACGACGGGTTCCATTGCATGGCGCAGTCCCATGAGAAAATCGTTGGGATCGTGGGCGGGCGTGACCTTGACAGCGCCGGTGCCGAATTCGCGGTCGACAAAATCGTCGACGATGACGGGGATTTCGCGTCCGGCAATGGGGAGCATGAGCATAGCCCCGCGAACGTTCATGTAGCGCTCGTCCTTCGGATTGACGGCCACCGCCGTGTCGCCGAGCATGGTTTCCGGCCGCGTGGTGGCAACGGTCACATAGCCGGAACCGTCGGCGCAGGGGATAGCGGAAATAGTAAAGCTTGCCGTCAACCTCGCGGTGTTCGGCCTCCTCGTCGGAAAGCGCGGTGCGGCAGCGCGGGCACCAGTTGATGATATATTTCCCTTTGTAGATCAGATTCTCACGGTAGAGCTGCACGAATACCCGCCGCACGGCGCGCGAAAGCCCTTCGTCCATGGTGAACCGCTCGCGGTCCCAGTCGCACGAGGAGCCGAGCTTCTTGAGCTGGTCCGAAATCACGGCGTGGTGGGCCTCCTTCCACTTCCAGACCTCCTCGATGAAGGCTTCGCGGCCCAGATCGTGGCGTGTCTTCTTCTCTTTGGCAAGTTTGCGCTCCACGACGTTCTGCGTGGCGATGCCCGCATGATCGGTGCCCGGCATCCAGAGCGCCTCGAACCCCGCCATGCGTTTGTACCGGATGAGGATGTCCTGCAGCGTGTTGTTCAGCGCGTGGCCCATGTGCAGCACGCCGGTCACGTTCGGCGGCGGAATGACTATGGAGAATTTCGGCCTGTCAGAGGTCTCATCCGCGTGGAAGTAACCCTGTTCGCGCCAGAACGCGTACCACCGGTCTTCGACAAGGGAGGGATTGTATTGTTTTTCCATAAAGTGTAGTAGAATATAAAATACGGGCTTATGGGTGTTCCGGCTTCGCCGTCGCGCCACTGACCTCACACCCGCCGGAAGCCGGGCGACCTCTCCCGCAGAGAGAAGTTTTATACCAAGTTGCTATCAAACAAGTACGAATAATATATTTCCTCCAGATGGTAACCCTGAAGGAGGAAGCCGATGCGTCCAGCACGGGAGATATCCGGAAATGGGGTGAATGATTTAAAGAAAGCATTGAAGGAAGCGCGGAGTAAGGGCGAATATCAACGGATACAGTGTTTGTGGTTACGAAGTTCATTGGGTATGCGATCCCCGGAAATAGCTCTTGCCCTTGGCTGGCGAGAGACATCGGTTCGTCGGGTGCAATCATTGTATTTCAAAGATGGGGTGGGAGCACTGAGCGGTAGGGAGCGAGGAGGAAGACGCCACGAGAATCTCAGCCAAGAAGAAGAGCGGGGGTTGTTGGATAGTTTTTTCCGGGAAGCGGAAGGCGGAGGAATTCTTGAAGTGAGCCGGATCAAAACGGCATATGAGAAGTGTGTAGGACATCCGGTTCCGAAGTCTACTGTATACCGCATACTGGATCGACACGGATGGAGAAAAATTGTACCGCGGCCACGACATCCTGATACTGAGCAAGAGGTACAGGAAACTTTTAAAAAAACTTCTCCGACATTATCGATGAAGCCATCAAGAAGTACAACACAGAAGGAAAACCGGTACGATTAATGTTTGAGGACGAAGCAAGGTTTGGAACAGCTGTTCGGCGGTGTCGGGCCCGTCGCAGGTGCGCCCCAGTGTTGGGCGACAATTGTTCGCGAGTACACCTATGTCTATGGAGCGGGAGACCTCATGACGGGGTATTTGACAGTTTTATAATTCCCGAACAAGTGCCGAACATAGTCGTTCTTTTGAAAGAAAGAAGCTCACGCCACAGAAAGAAGCCAGCATGGACAAGGCAGGATGGCATATTGCGAAAGCTCTCCAGCTTCCCACCAATATAGGGCTTATCTTTCTCCACCGTACAGCCCGGAACTTAATCCGACTGAGCATCTGTGGGATGAATTGCGGGAGAAATACTTTGGAAACGAGGTGTTCAAGAGTCTTGATGCCGTTGAAGATCAGCTTGTCAAGGGACTTGGGGAACTTGAAAATGACACCACCCGAATTGCATCAATAACTGGTTTCAACTGGATCGTTAGTACCAAATCGAATGCAAATTAGTATGAAGGGTCTGAGATGGTCGGTAAAACGGCATTAAAACACCCTTTTCTCCCGAGAAATGTCCCCCGACGCGGTTCCTTCACCAAAGAATCTACTAAGGAACACCCGGATTTTACTATTGATTTCTCTTCCCCCACTCGACTACTTCCCGGTAGGAAAGCGAGCCGCCGAAGAGGTCGAGCGCGCTGCCGATGGTTACATTGACCCTCCCGCGCCCGGCAACGCGGACGGTTTCGAGGTCGTTGAGGGACCTGACCCCGCCGGCGTAGGTGACCGTAATCGGCGACCACGCCGCAAGCAACCGCACGAGTTCCTCGTCGACTCCCTGCCGTTTCCCCTCCACGTCCACCGCATGGACGAGGAATTCATCACAGCGGACGGCGAGCGCGGCCATGCTCTTCCGCGTGAGTTCCACGCCGGTCAGGGTTTGCCACCGGTCACCGGCGATGATATAGCGGTCATTATTCTTCCGGCAGCTCAAATCAAGAACGAGCCGGGCCTTGCCCACGGCCTTTTCGAAAGATCGAGCCGTTCCCATCGTATTTGCCTCTTTGCAAACACATACGAGGTAACGATGACGTGCGACGCTCCCGCATCGATAAACGAGCCCCGCCGATTCGGCCGTGATGCCGCCTCCCACCTGCAGCCCGCCGGGATACGCCGCAAGTGCCTCACGAGCCGCCGTTCCATTGCCGGGCCCGAGCATGATCACATGCCCGCCATGCAGACCGTCGTCGCGGTAGAGCGCCGCATAACATGACGACGGCCGGTCGGTCTCGAAATTCGTGACCGGACCGCGTCCCGCCTGATCGGTCAGCGTGGCGCCGACGATCTGCTTGACCTTGCCGTTGTGCAGATCGATGCAGGGACGAAAAAGCACGAGCACTCCTTTGTATCAAGGTACGGTTAGCTGATTACTGCTGCGGTTGCTGCGGCTCCGGCGGTTTCACTACCTCTATCTCCACCATTTCCGTGCCGGATTCAATAAGTCCGATCTGCTCCGCCGCAGCCCGGGAGAGGTCGATAATTCTTCTCTTGGTATAGGGGCCCCGGTCATTGATCCTGACTACCACCGAGAGGTTGTTCGAGAGGTTGGTCACCCTCACCTGGGTATTAAATGGCAAGGTAGGATGAGCGGCGGTGAATCCATTCATGTCGTATGTTTCACCGTTCGCGGTTATATAGTTCTGCAGGTCGGGCGAGTAGAAGGAGGCCATGCCGGTCTGCCGGAAGGTAGTCAGAGATTCGGGGAAGAAGCTGCTTTGAAGTCTCCCCCCTCCCCTTTGGCAACGGAGGGGTCACAAACCGCGAAGGAGCGGCGCAGCCGATGCAGAGCAACATCACGGCAACCGCCGCGGGAATGCATCCTGCCGACCTGAGCGCGAAATGTACCTTACCCTTCATCAACTGGCATCCTTTTATCAGCATATTCTAGGAAACAGTTGGCCGGATGGCACATCGACTACCCGCCTGCTTCCGATGATGGTCTCCAGAAGCACGGCAACGCGGCCGCGAGGCTCCACGCTCCCGATGATACACGCCCCGCCGCCATGCTCCATGGTCCGGCATGCGGCGACAGCAGCCTCCGCCTCCCCTGCGGGAACGATTGCCACGAACCGCCCTTCGTTGGCGACATGGAGCGGATCGAGGCCAAGGTAGCCGCAGGCGCCCGCCACCTCGCCCGGCACCGGAATAGCGTTCTGGCGTACCACAATCGTGACGCCCGATGCCGCGGCTATCTCATTGAGCACCGCCGCGCACCCGCCGCGCGTTGCGTCGCGCATGGTTCGCACATGAGGGCTGGCCGAAAGGAGCGCGCCGGCAAGGAGATGGAGACTGGCGCAATCGGAAACCGCCGTCGAGGCGAAATTGAGCCCCTTCCCCGAGCGGCAAGAACCGCGATCCCATGCTGCCCGATCGGCCCGCTGAGAACCACCGCA
>CAWJXL010000018.1:0-14050 GCA_963846695.1 uncultured Fibrobacterota bacterium
CATTGTTCCACCAAATTCGCATTTGGTTTTAATATATTTTCCATTTTTAACATCGGCAAAAACATCATTTGAAATAATATAAAATAATTTAATATTGCCATGTTTTGAATGATTATGAATCAATGGTAGTCCTCGTCCTCGATATTTTAATCGCGTACGAGAAGAAATGTCACCCGATAAAAGTTTGGGCATAAGATCTATATTATCCACCAAGCCTAAATTTGTCATTGCAGTACGGATATAATTTTGAACCGATAAACTTCTAAATATCCCTACGCCAAGGTCTAAAAAAGTAACCTTTGTTGAATTGGTTGATGGATCACAATACTCAAATAACCACCAATCATATTTTCCCCTAAGATTAAGCCCCGCATGATTATTTGTGTTAGCCATACATTCAATAAGTATTTCATACATAGGAGAGAAGATAATATCGTTATTGAAAACATGATAAACCGCCCGCTGACATGCTTGCTTAGCGATATCATTCTCCACTTTATTTTTGGTCACTCTGTGCAGAAGCAAATGTTTTGGGTTTCCGGGATTAAATGCCCAGTTAGAATGCATATAAGAATAAAAACCTGATTCAGTAAACATTTTGCGTAATTCAGGCTCTGCAGGGCTATTCCCTTTCGCATTAAGGCCACGTGAAAAACCCTTGTCATGCACACACGCAACGAGAGTTGCTATTGCATCAGGTGTCATTTCATCTATTTTAGATAAGTCAAAATCAACTTGTTCTCGGTTCTTGTATTTTTCTCTCGCTAAATGAAAATATTGCAACATTTCATCGTGATTATCTATTACTGAAAATACTTTGGGGGCCTCTAATCTATTAAATTTATCCTTATGACGTGGTGTACTGGCAACTAATTGTGTAATTCTAAACTTACGTAAATATCTTCTCTCCCGTTTTTTTTGTTCGGCCTTCGACCTTCGAAGCAAATGAAGTTTCCATTTATCACATACGATGTATTTTTTCATGCATACCTTTTATTTGAGGCCCTGAGAACCATTGGTTTTTCGGTTCAATTTTCTATGAAGAAATGTATATTCTGACCTTTATTGAACACCGTTACATCGTCTATCCGGCGCTTCAACGAAAGGACTTCCATGTCAGGGAAAAATGTCGTACTATTCGGCCCGCCCGGTGCGGGGAAGGGGACGCAGGCGGCGAAACTGCGCGACCTGCTGGCGGTGCCGCACATTTCAACCGGCGATATGTTCCGTTATAACATCAAAAACAACACGGCTCTCGGAATAACCGCCAAATCGTTTTCAGATAAAGGGCAATTGGTGCCCGATGATGTCACCATCGCCATGGTGAAGGATCGCCTCTCCCGGAGCGACGTGAAGAACGGTTTCCTGCTCGACGGCTTTCCCCGCAGCCTTCCCCAGGCCCAATCTCTCGATATGATTCTTTCCGAACTCGGAATCCGGCTCGATCATGTGGTTAACATCGCTGTCGCCGACGACGAGATCACGAAACGCCTCCTCAAGCGGGCAGCCATCGAGGGCAGGGCGGACGATGCCGATCCGAAGGTCATCCAAAACAGGATCGCCACCTATAAATCGCAGAGCGAACCATGTCTGGCCTTCTACAGGCCGAACGGCATCGTGAGGGATATTCAGGGAACCGGCGCCATCGACGAGGTGTTTGACCGTATCAGGAAGGTCTTCGAAAAATAGTCGTTCCCCGCGAATCACGATCCGAGGGCTTTTTTTACCGTATCGAGCAGCTGTTTTGAATTAAAAGGCTTCTGTACCGTGAGATCGGCGGTGTAGTAGTCCGCCATGTTCAGAAAGCTTTCCGATCGTTCGGCGCCGGAGATGGCGATTATAGGGACCGTGGGATTTTCCTGGCGGATCAGCGTTATCACTTCAATGCCGCCTATCCCCGGCATTAGGATGTCCGTAATGACCAGGTCAAAGTGCCTCGTTCGGAACGCTTCGATCCCCTCTTTGCCGTTGGCGCAGGTCTGTACCGCGTATCCTGCCTTTTCAAGGACCGCGGCAATGAAAATACGGGTCGCCGCATCATCATCCATCACGAGAATCGTGGTTTGCATGGTACTTTTACGCTTCTCCTCGATAGAAGTATAATTATTACAATTATATCATGATAATTCCCGATCCGCACGTAAAAAAAGGGGCCTGCGCGGCAGGCCCCTTCGGTATTTCGGATAGCACGGCCGGACGGTGATCAGGTCCTGGACATCGCCTTGAGGCACTTCATGCATATTTTGATGCGCCGGGAGGTGCCGTCGATCACGGTCCTGATGGTTCTCAGATTCGGATAATAAAGTCGAAGATTCACGTTATGCGCGTGAGAGATGGTCTTGCCGGATTGTGGATGCTTACCGCAGACTTCGCAGGTTTTTGCCATGGATTCTCCCTAAAATTACTCTATTTTTGCCGTTCAAACATACTAAAATATCTCTTTGCGCCATTCCCGGTCAATGGCGGCGTTTCATCGACCGATCCCGGTAAAAAAAACGGAGAGTGCCACTGCTCCTCTCCGTCTGATAATTGCCGAAATCGCCGACTATCGGATCTATCTGACCTCGCGTTCGAGCGTGAATTTATCCACATTGTCCCGCAAGGCATCCTTGAATGACCGGTCAAGCGTTATCTTCTCGGCATTCGGGTCATCGACGTCGATAATGTATACGGGCGTCGGATTGTCGAGGTAGCCGAGCACATCGGTGTTTTCAAAGCTGAACGTCTTCGCACCCAACACAGTCACGAGTTTTTTCTCAACCCATCCGGTGCCGGTCGCATTCTGCACCTTATAGACATCGCCCTTGGTTTCGACAATCAGCAGTCGATCATCGGTTCCTATGGTGAAGAGCGGCTGGTCAGTCGATTCATGGGTCTTGTCTTTATACACCCCGACGTTATTCGCAATCGGTTTGACGAACTTTTGCGTCGCTTCGGCTGCCCACAACGCGGTGCCGGCCATGAGTATCAGAACAAGAATCCGGCGTAATTTCATTGTCACACTCCTTTTTTGTGTGATGAGCGCTACCCACTCTCTTCTAGAAGTATAATAAATCCCCGTTACGAAATCAACCTTGGTAACAGACGTCCATCTCCCTGGCAGCTCTGGTTTCATCGAGCCTTCCGACCGGCGTGGTCCGCGGCATGGCGCGGAATTTTTCCGGGTCCTTCGCCGCGAGAAGGGCGATCCGCCTCATTGCCGCGATAAACGCATCGAGCGTCTCCTTGCTCTCGGTCTCGGTCGGTTCGATCATCAGCGCCTCCTTGACGATGAGCGGGAAGTACACGGTCGGCGGATGAAACCCCTCGTCGATCAACGCCTTGGCGATATCGATGGCATGGACGCCGTGCGCCGCCTGTTTCCTCGCGCTCAGGACGCACTCATGCATGCACGTCTCCGGGTACGGGACGTCGTAGAGGTCTTTGAGTGAATGCATGACATAGTTGGCGTTCAGCACCGCGTTTTCACTCACGTCAACGAGGCCGCGGCCTCCCTGCATGAGAATATAGGCCAGGGCCCGCAGGCAGACGCCGAAATTTCCGTAAAAGGGGGCGATATACCCGATGGATTTCGGATGATCGTAGTCGAGCGCATAGGTGCTGTCCGATCGCTTGACTATGCGCGAGATCGGCAGGTACGGTTCGAGATGCTTTCCGACCCCCACCGGACCAGCGCCCGGACCGCCGCCGCCGTGCGGCGTCCCGAACGTCTTGTGAAGATTGACATGCACGACATCGAAATCCGCGTCGCCGGGACGGAACTTGCCAAGGATCGCGTTGCAATTCGCGCCGTCGTAGTAGAGCTGCGCATCGTACCGGTGCGCCAGGGCCGCGATTTTTTCGATATGCGGGTTGAAGAGCCCGAGCGTGTTCGGGTTGGTAAGCATGATCGCCGCGGTTGTTTCACCGAGAAACCCTTCGAGCGCATCGGGAACGAGCACGCCGGTGGCGGGGTCGGTCGGCACCGACCGTACCGTGAACCCGGCGATGGCGGCGCTTGACGGATTGGTGCCGTGCGCCTCGTCCGGGATCAGGATCTCGGTCTTGCGGTTGCCCTTGTCGCGATGGTAGGCCGCGATGATCATCATGCCCGTGAGTTCGCCGTGCGCGCCGGCCAGGGGGTGCGCCGTGAACGCGTCCATCCCCATGATCTCGCAGAGCGCCTGCTCCAGCTCATACACCACGGCCAGCGCGCCCTGCGTCAGCATGCCGCCGCGCGAAAGCTGCGGCAGGAGAGGGTGGAGCGTGGAAAACCCGGAGAGCGCCGCGATTTTCTCGGTGATCTTCGGGTTGTACTTCATGGTGCAGGAGCCAAGGGGGTAGAAGTTCGTATCGACGCCGTAGTTCTTCCGCGACAGTGCGGTGAAGTGGCGCACCACATCGAGCTCCGAAAGCTCGGGAAGCGGCGCATCCGCGGCGCGGCGATACTTTCCGTCAATCGCATGCCGCATCGGCACGTCGGACGCCGGAAGCGAAACCCCGGTGCGGCCCGCAACCGATTTGTCGAAAATTACCGGCATATGACCTCCTCCAGCGATTCGGCAAACCGGCCGATTTCGTACTTGGTGCGTTTCTCGGTGACTGCCACGAGAAGGTACTTCTCCATGCCCGGATAGTACCTGCCAAGGGGAAACCCGGCCGCGAATCCGAGCTCGATCATCCGGCCGGCGCACTCTCCTGCGTCAATCGGCAGCCGTATCGCGAATTCGTTGAAGGTCGGCGATGTTTCCATGACCGTCACCCCCCGCACCGCCTTCAGTCGCTCCTTGGCGTAGTGCGCCTTGTCGCAGCAGAGTTGGGCCATCCGCTTCAAGCCCTCCCTGCCGAGGAGACTGAGAAAGATATGCGCCCTGAGCGCGCAGAGCGCCTCGTTGGTGCAGATGTTTGAGGTCGCCTTCTCCCGCCGGATATGCTGTTCGCGCGCTTGCAGGGAGAGAACAAACCCCTCCCGTCCCGCGGCATCCGTTGCACGGGCAACGATGCGGCCCGGCATCCTGCGGATGAGCGATTTCGTCGCGGCCATGAACCCGAGGTAGGGTCCGCCGAAGGAGAGCGGAATGCCGAGCGACTGGCCCTCGCCGGTTGCGATGTCGAACCCCTGCTCACGGGGCGTCTTGAGAAGCGCGAGCGCGATGGGGTACACCGACTGGATCGCGATGATTCCGAGGGAATGCGCCCTCTGCACGATGTCGGCATGGTCGTCGATCACGCCGAAGAAGTTCGGGTTCTGCAGGATCACGGCGGCGGTCCGGTCGTCGAGCGCATCGAGCACGCGGCCGCGGTCGCTCTGGCCGTGCACTACCGGGGTCTCGACGAATTCGATCGCGAGATTGGCGGAATAGGAATAGATCATCTTCCGGTAGATCGGGTTGACGCCGCCGTCGAGCACCACCTTGCGGCGTCCAGTGGCATGGATCGCCATCTGACAGGCTTCGAACAGGGCGGTACCGCCGTCGTAGAGCGAGGCGTTCGAGGCATCGAGCCCGGTCAGCCGGCAGATCTGGCTCTGATACTCATAGATCGCCTGCAACGTGCCCTGGGAGGTCTCGGGCTGGTAGGGGGTGTAGGCGGTATAAAACTCGCTCCGCGACGCGAGGGCGTCGATCGCGGCGGGAATGAAATGATCGTAAAACCCGCCGCCGAGAAAACTCGTCAGGCGAGAATAATTCCGTCCCGCCAGTTTTTCGAAATGGTCATGGATCTCGAGTTCCGATTTCCCTTCCGGCAAGGAGAAGGAGCGGGGTCGGAGGGGCTTCGGAATGTCCTCGAAGAGATCCTCCATGGAAGCCGCGCCGCAGACCCCGAGCATGGCGGCGCGCTCATCCCCGGTGGTCGGGATATAACTCATTGTTCGCTCTCCACGAAGGCATCGTATGCCGCGGCATCCATGAGTGAAGCCATCTCGGCGGCGGTCGTGTTCGCGAGCTTCAGAATCAGCCGCCCTCCCAGGGGTCGGCATTGATGGTTTCCGGGGCGGATTCGAGGGCGCGGTTGACTTCGGCCACCTGCCCCGACACCGGGGCGTTGAGATCGCTGGCCGCCTTCACCGATTCGATGACGCCGCACGCACCGTCCTTTTTCACGTTGACGCCGATCTTCGGCAGTTCGACGAAGGTAATTCCCCCGAGGGCTTCCTGCGCGTGCGCGGTAATGCCCACGAGGGCGGTGGTTCCCTCCAGCTTGATCCACTCATGGGTCTTTGAATATCAACGATCGGTAGGCGTTGCCATGAGATCCTCCTTTTTTGTGAGGATTGGAAAATAAATCATTTGTACTGGCCTGAAAGGCAAACCGCCAAGACAGTAATAGGATGCAACAAAATCGCGTATAATCCGAATTCCCCTCTCTTTGAGGGGTTCGCGGCGCGCGTTATCCAGCATGAGATGGATCATCTTGACGGCATGCTCTTTATCGATCGCGTCGAGAGTATGCGGGAGCTTGCGACGGAGCAGGAGTATGCCCGGATGGTGACGGTGAAAGAGTAAAGGGATTTTTTCTTGGTGAGGTCAGGGCACTTTCGCTCATAGGGTGATCAGAAGCACGCCCACCGGAAGTCGGAAATATCTATTTTTATTCGTTGTTCCCTCTGAATATCCAGCCTGCAGAATCGCAAGCCATTTAAATACAAGGAGATCGGTATGCTTAAATATCGCCTCATGATCAGTGTGACGATTATAGTGTTAGCGACGACGCTATTTGCTCAACAAACACCGGTTATTACTTCACCGTATGATACCACCTGGGCTTCCTTGCAGAATTACACGGTCCCTGAATGGTATCAGGATGCAAAATTCGGTATTTATCATCATTGGGGGCTTATGTCGGTTCCCGCGTATGGAAACGAATGGATGGCCGGAGAATGTACGATAAGTATAATTTAGGGCCGGGCGGTTCCTTTTATCTCTGGCACTGTGCAACCTACGGGAGTCCCGACACCTTCGGACACAAAAATTTCGCCCCGATGTTCCATGCCGAAAATTTCAACGCCGATGCGTATATCGATCAGATTATAAAATCAGGCGCCAAATATTTTGCCCACATGACCTCGCACCATGAAGCGTTTCTCATGTACGGCACGAATCTTACGCCTTGGAACTGCGTAAACAAGGGGCCGCAGAAAGATGTCGGCAGAATGCTCATGACCGCCGCGAGAAAGAGGGGAATACACTTCGGCATAAGCAACCATCTCGCGGAGAATGACTGGTTTTATCAGCTTAATTTTCGCAATAAATTTGACGCCGTTAAAGATTCCGCCGATACGACGACAAAGTACCTCTACAACGTGCATGCTGCCGACGACTCCGATATATACAATACCGCGCCGACTGTCTGGTGGCTCCAGCGCTGGTATGCGCTGTCCCGCGAAATGATCGACGTATTTCAGCCCGATTACGTTTATTACGATAACGGGTGGGGCATGTATTCCACTTTTGAACCGTATAGAAGATATCTTGGAGCGTATGAATACAACAGGGGCATTCAATGGGGACGCGGGACCTACGGCGCGCCTGGGGAGGTGTTGATTTATAAAGGGGGAGGCGGTAACAGCAATCAGTTTGTAACCGGAGGAGCGGTATTCGATTATGAGGGTGGCGTGCCCTCCGCCATGCAGTCCATGACCTTCCAGACCGATTTGAAGATAGGTGACAGCTCCTGGGCGTATCTCACCAACGAAATTTATAAATCAACGAATTATCTCATACATTATCTGATAAACGTCGTCAGCAAAAACGGAAACCTGATGCTGGACATTCCCCCGAAACCCGATGGAACGCTTCCGGATACCGTAACGACGATGCTCAACGAAATCGGCGCCTGGTTGCAGACTAACGGCGAGGCGATTTACGCCACGCGAACGGCCAACATCTTCGGAAGCGGCAGTCTCTGGTTTACCAGAAATAAGGCTAATAACGTTTATTACGTCTTCGACACGGCCTGGCCCGGCAACGGCGCAAAACTTGCTATTGGCAATTATAATTCAGCGAATCTGAACAAGGCCCTGATCGCGAAGATAACATTGCTCGGCGGCGGGGGCGATTCGCTTGCCTGGTCGCAGAGTACGACGGCATTGACCGTGACTCTGCCGGCGGCCAAACCGGCAGCGTGTAAATACGCCTATGCGTTGAAACTGTATCTTGACGCTCAAACTACCATGCCCGTGGCCCCTTCGTATCTTCAGGCCGCCGTCTCGTATCCGACGGCCAATGCGGTCAATCTCACGTGGGTCGATAACTCAAGTAAGGCGACCGGATACCATGTCGAGCGGTCGAGTAATGATACCGCCTTTACCCGGATCGCAACCGTGGCGGGAGCCAATGCGGCCTCGTACAACGACAGCATGTCCGCGCCGGCGGCCTATTTTTACCGGGTGCAAGCCTATAATGCCGCGGGAAACTCCGCATATTCGGACACCGCGTTTCCCGGGGGGCTGCCGTCGCCGACGGCCGTGAGCATGCCGGGAATACTGACGAACAGCCGGGATTTTCCCAATGCACTTTGTCCGATTACCACCGTATCGGGCGATAACGCCATCCGCTTCATGTCGGCGCATGATGCACCGGCGACCTTTATCCTGTATTCGCTGAACGGCAGGGTCATCGACCGGAAAACGGTGAACGCGAGGAGGGGACCGAATACTCTTGCATGGGACAGGCTGGGGAGCGGTTCCTCAGCGGTTTACTTTTTAGAAATGCGGGTTGCCGGCCAATCGAACGGCGTGGTCCGAATGGTAAGAACCAGATAAGCGGTTGATCGCCCCCTTCACGAAACAATTCCTTTCAATAGTTCCAAATTGTATCTTACATATTTATAGTTATTTATCGCCGCCATCCTCGTGGGTCGAGCCCGGATCGCCGGAGAGGGGAGCGGTGCGGGTTTTGCATTCTAGGCCGCTTCAGGAGTCTTCATGATGCTGAGTCCGCAATTTGAAACGATGGCCCGTCCCGAACTTACCGTTCTGCAGAGCAGGAACCTGCGTGCTCTGATCGAACGGGTTTATGCGCGGGTGCCGTTCTATCGCAGAAAAATGGATGCGGCAGGGGTCAGGCCGTCCGCCATTACCGACATCCGCGATATCGTGAAGCTTCCCTTCACGACCAAGGATGAGATGCGCGAAGTGTATCCGTACGGTCTTCTTGCCTCGGACATGCGGGAGATTGTCGAGATACATACCTCATCCGGCACCACCGGCAAGCCGGTGGTCGATGCCTACACCCGGAAAGACATCGATATCTGGTCCGAAACCATGGGGCGAACCCTATCCATGGCCGGAGCAACGGCCGAGGATATCGTCCAGAACGCTTACGGGTACGGTCTCTTTACCGGCGGCCTCGGCGTCCACTACGGCGGCCGCCGCCTCGGCGCCATGGTCATTCCGATCTCCGGCGGCAACACCAGGCGGCAGCTTGCCGTCATGCAGGATTTCGGATCGACCATCCTCGCCTGCACCCCCTCGTACAGCCTGCACATTGCCGAGGTCGCCCGCGAAGAGAAGATCGATTTCTCTAAAATAAAGCTTTGCGCCGGCACCTTCGGCGCGGAGTCGTGGAGCGACAACATGCGCCTCGAGATTCAGGAGAAACTGCATCTCAAGGCCTATGACATCTACGGTCTTACCGAGATCATCGGCCCCGGAGTATCGGCCGAGTGCGAATGCCAGAACCGGCTGCATATCTTCGAAGACCACTTTTACCCCGAAGTCATCGATCCTGCGACCGGCGAACCGGTTGCGGAAGGAGAGCATGGGGAGCTTGTCGTCACGACTCTTACCAAGGAGGGAACGCCCCTTGTCCGCTACCGGACCCGCGACGTCACTTTCCTCGACCGCTCTTCGTGTCCCTGCGGCCGCACCTCGGTGCGCATGAACCGTCTGCTCGGCAGGACCGACGACCTGCTCATTATCCGGGGCGTCAATGTTTACCCCTCGCAGATCGAAGAGGTTCTCCTCCGCCACGACGGCATCGAACCGCACTATGAACTGCTCGTGGAGCGAAAGGGCAGCCTCGATTCGCTGGAGGTGCATGTCGAGGTGAGCGAAAGGCTCTTTTCGGATGAGGTGAAAAAGATCGAGACAACGGAGCAGGCCATCGAAAAAGATCTCCGCGAGGCCCTGCTTATTCATGCATTGGTAAAGCTCGTCGAACCGAAGAGCATCGCGCGGAGTGAAGGCAAGGCGAAAAGGATCATCGATAAGAGAAAACTATAGCGCCGGACGCGGGAAGGCTGCAAGGAGAAGGAATTCATGAACATCAAGCAAATTTCGGTATTTCTGGAGAACCGCGCGGGAAGGCTGGCAAAGGTCGCCGAGGAGCTCAAGAACAACGGCATCAATATCCGCGCCCTCACCATCGCCGATACGTCGGATTTCGGCATTCTTCGCATGATCGTCAGCGATCCGGACCTGGCCTATCGGGTGCTGAAAACAGCCGGCTTTACGGTCAGGGAGAGCGGCATTCTGGCCATAGAGATCGCCGATCGGCAGGGGATCTTCTTTGATCTGATGCAGCTCTGCGACGCGAACGGCCTGAACGTGGAGTATACCTACTCATTTGTCGAGCAGGACTCTAAAAAAGCCATCCTTTTTCTGCGGTTCGAAGACAACGACCGGGCATCGTCGCTCTTCCGGAGCAAAGGGTACACGCTGCTTACCGATGAGGAGATGCGGAAGATATGACCATGCCGTCGTTCCGGCTCTCTGCGAAGGCATTCAGCCCGCGGCGATAGTTCTGTACAGTGACCGCCACCGAAAAAGATCATCGGGGCGATTGATCATCCAAACCAAAGGAGGTCGCATAATGAACGCACGCTTTCGGTGCAGTGCAGCAGTTGCCGTGGTGTCCGCCGTCTGGTTCGGCGTCGGCGCCGTGCGGGCGGACGTTACGGGAGATTCCATAAAAATCGGCGCCATCTTCGCCGTGTCCGGTCCGGCCTCGAATCTCGGCGCGCCTGAGGCAAAAACTGCGGAGATGCTGGTCGACCAGCTGAATGCCCGGGGCGGCATGAGCGGACACAAGGTAATCCTTCTTATCAAGGATTCCGGCGGCGATCCCCAGAAAGCGGTATCATTCGCGAAACAATTCATCGAGGAGGAAAAGGTTTCGGCGATCATCGGGCCCTCGACGAGCGGGGAAAGCATGGCCATAAAAAAAATCTGCGATGATGCGAAGACGCTTCTCATTTCCTGCGCCGCGGCCGAGGTGATCGTCAATCCGCTCGCGCCGTGGGTGTTCAAAACGCCGCAGAAGGACAGCGATGCGGCGCGCAAGATTTTCGAAACCATGAAAGCGCTTTCCATATCTAAAATCGGCGTTACGTCAAGCAACACCGGGTTCGGCAAGGCGGGCAAGGCCCAGCTCGAAAAACTGGCGCCCGAGTACGGCATCGAGATCCTGGTGAACGAAGTATACGACAAGGAAGCGACCGATCTGACGAGCCTTCTTACCAAGATCAAGGCGGCGAACGTGCAGGCGGTGGTCAACTGGTCGATCGAGCCCGCGCAGGCCATTCTGGCCAAAAACATGAAGCAGATCGGCCTCACGGTACCGCTGTTCCAGAGCCATGGTTTCGGCAACATCCGTTACGTCAAGGAAGCGGGCAAGGCGGCCGAGGGGATACTCTTTCCTTCCGGCCGGCTGCTCGTTGCCGCAAGCCTGCCCGACACCAACCGGCAGAAGGCCCTGCTCCTGAAGTATAAGAATGATTATACGAAGAAATACAAGGAAGAGGTCAGCACGTTCGGCGGCCATGCCTACGATGCGCTGCTCCTGCTTTCGACCGCGGTACAGAATGCCGGGAGCCTGGATCCGGAAAAGGTTCGTCTCGCGTTCGAGGGCCTCACGGGAGTGGTCGGTACCGCGGGAGTGTTCAACATGTCGGCGACCGATCATAACGGGCTCGACGAGAACGCCTTCGTGATGTTGACGGTTAAAAAAGGCAGGTTCGTTCCCTACGGCGGCAAGTAGCCCCTTCATAACGAGGAGCGTACATGATGGATTTCCGCAAAGTGCTGGCAATGGCGGGTGGCGCGGTGTTCGCCGTGGTGTTCGGCGTTGCGTCAGCCGGAGCCGCAACGGCCCCTGATCCCGTGAAGATCGGCGCCATCTTCGCCGTGTCAGGTCCCGCATCGAACCTCGGGTCGCCCGAGGCGAACACGGCGGTGATGCTGGTCGGCCGGATCAACGCCAAGGGAGGGATCAAGGGACATAAGGTGATCCTGCTCCTGCGGGATTCGGGCGGCGATCCGCAGAAGGCCATGTCGCTTGCCAAGCAGCTCATCGAGGAGGAGAAGGTATTCGCCATCATCGGGCCTTCCACGAGCGGGGAAAGCCTGAAAATCAAGCAGCTCTGTAACGACGGGCGGACGATCCTGATCTCCTGCGCCGCGGCGGAAGCGATCATCAATCCGGTCGCGCCGTACGTTTTCAATACCGCACAGAAAGACGCCCTTGCTGCGCGCAAAATTTTCGAAACCATGAAGACGCTCAACCTGAGCACAATCGCCGTTGCATCGAGCAATACCGGCTTCGGAAAGGCCGGCAAGACGCAGCTCGAAAAGCTGGCGCCCGAATATGGCATCGAAATCCTCGCGGACGAGGTCTACGAAAAGGAAGCGACCGACCTGACCGGCCTTGTGACCAAGATCAAGGCGGCGAACGTGCAGGCGGTTGTCAACTGGTCGATCGAACCGGCGCAGGCCATTCTCGCGAAAAACATGCGGCAGATCGGTCTCACGCTTCCGCTCTTCCAGAGCCATGGTTTCGCCAATATCCGCTATGCAAAGGCGGCCGGGGCCGCGGCAGAAGGGATTCTGTTCCCCTCCGGACGCCTGATCACCGCCGAAGTGCTGCCGAAGGACAACCCTCAGAAGGCGGTGCTCCTGGAATACAAAAAGGAGTATGAAAAGGAGTACAAGGAGGATGCCAGCACCTTCGGCGGTCATGTGTACGACGCCCTGATGCTGCTCTCACGGGCCATTGAAACCGCTCCCGACCTCGACAAGGAAAAGGTGCGCTGCGCCCTCGAAACCATACAGGGATACGTCGGTATCGGCGGCATCTTCAACATGTCGCCGACCGACCATAACGGCCTTGATATAAGCGCCTTTGCCATGCAGACGGTAAAGGGCGGAGACCCGTTGTTTACATCGGGAAATAACGCTCTCTTGTCAATGCCGTAATGGCCCGACCGTTTATGTCCATCCCCCTTCTGCTGCAATATCTCTTTTCGGGCATCACCTCCGGCAGCGTCTATGCCATCATTGCCATCGGGTTCAATATCATTTACAATACCACCGGCATTATCAATTTCGCGCAGGGCGAATTCGCGATGCTGGGCGGCATGACCGCGATAAGTTTCAGCCGCTTCATGCCGCTTCCTGAACGATCGCCTGCGCCGTGGCGGTTACCGCCGTGGTCGGCGGTTTGCTTGAGTTCGTTTTCATCCGGCGCCTCGGGAATCCGACGGTCATCCGGATGGTCATCGTTACCATCGGCCTGTCGATCCTTATTCGTGAAGCTGCGCTGCACCTCTGGGACGAGAAGGTGCATTCGCTTCCCTATTTCACCGGCAATGAAATCTCTTCCATCAGGCTTTTCGGCGCCTACCTTTCGCCGCAGGTGCTCTGGGTGCTGGGAACCTGCACGGCCGTGGTTATCGGCTTGAGTCTTTTCTTCGCACATACCGCGGCGGGTCGCGCCATGCGCGCCTGCGCCGCGAACCGCATCGGGGCGACGCTCTGCGGCATCAACGCCCGCAACATGGTGACCATGTCGTTCATGATCGGCGCATCGATCGGCGCACTTGCGGGTTGCGTCGTATCGCCCATCACGCAGACGACCTATGACTGCGGTACGCCGCTCGCCGTCAAGGGATTCACCGTTGCGATTATCGGCGGACTCGGCAACTTCACCGGCGCCGTCGCCGCCGGGCTCCTGCTCGGCATTGTCGAAGCATTCTGCGTCGCCGTCATGCCCATGGCCTACCGGGATGTCGTCGTCATCGCCATATTGCTTATAGCGCTCTCCTTCAAGCCATCGGGTCTTTTCGGCAGCGC
>CAWJXL010000019.1:0-33137 GCA_963846695.1 uncultured Fibrobacterota bacterium
ACAAAATATCTTATTGATGAGCATATCGATTACCTAAAGACCTACTACCCTAAAGACTCATCTAATGCTATAGATAGGTGGCGCACTATAAAAGCAATCGTCCTATCAGATCTTGAATATGTTAATAACAGGCCTTTATTGCGCCTTGAACTCGATTCCGCAAAAATTGCGACTATGGCCCTTTCTGATTTGTGGGTTGTTATGGGAACAATTAAGGATCAAATAAACAGACTATCAGCAACACCGCCGCCTTTAAACGCAGAAGCTCTCAAAGCGCTACAGAGATGGGATTCGGTACGGGATATGGTTCTATCACGTATCCACAACTTTAAACAACAAAGCGTTAATACTAATGACAATACTGCCTTCTTCGATTACCAAGATTTTAACGCATTCGAGCGCCTTGGCACTTTTCATGAATATGACGGAACCGTAAAACTAATCTTTGGAATTATCGGCCTTGGCGCGACCTTCATTGTCCCGGCAGCTACAAAACCGCACACATGGGGTTGGTGGATGCTTCCCTCTGCGGCCTTTAGCATCGTGATAATCCATCTTGGAATAACCGAAATAAATCTTGGAGCGGACCTTGAATATTATGGGGCAAGAGTGTCGATTCCGGTGAAGTGAAAGATTAATAGAAAAAGCAGACGAGTAAATATCTTTTATATCAATCCACGCGCGCGGGCGCCCTTATCGAGTGTCCTTGTGTTCCCGTGCGCGGGTGCCCTTATCGTGTGAGATAGTGTTTCTGTGGCCTGGGTCTGCGACCCAGGTATCATATCTTCTGAACGCCCCCCTTCCGTTTTGTCCGTCAGGGGTGAGATGATTAGTTTTTGCAACTCCGCGATCCTCTTTATCCCCGCCTTCCCATTGCTTATTTTATCTATCCGACCTGCAAGATACGCTGAGCGCCCCGATCGAAGATCAGGGCCACACGATAAGGCGTCAGGGCCACACGACGTCAGGGCCACACGATAAGGCCGATCCTTCCCGATGAGGAGACCATGAACCACCTCTATTACGGCGATAATCTCGACATCATGCGGCGGTACATCGACAAGGAATCGGTCGATCTGGTCTATCTCGACCCGCCGTTCAACAGCAGCCGGAACTACAACGTGATCTTCGAGCAGAAGACGGGCGACGCCGCCGGCGCGCAGATCAAGGCGTTCGAGGACACCTGGCACTGGGACCACATCGCCGCCGTGGCGTACAAGGAGATCGTGGAGGCGGGCGGGCAAATATCGGTGGTCATGCAGGCGTTCCGGTCGTTCCTCGGCGAGAGCGATATGATGGCGTATCTGGTGATGATGGCGCCGAGACTGGTGGAGTTAAGAAGATGTTTAAAAGATACGGGGAGCCTTTATCTGCATTGTGATACTACGGCAAGTCATTATCTGAAACTCTTGATGGATGCTATATTCGCACCGAACAATTTCAGGAATGAAATAAGCTGGAAGAGAAGCAGCGCCCATAGTGATGCGAAACAAGGCAGAAAACAGTATGGAAAAATCCATGATGTCATTTTGTTCTATTCAAAGGGAGAAGATTGGCGTTGGAATACCATCTTTACCAAATATGATGAAGAATATGTAAATGATTTTTATCGACACATTGAAGAAAAAACCGGAAGAAGATATCAGCTTGGTGATCTATCCGGGCCAGGTGGTGCGGCTAAAGGAAATCCTGAATATGAAATAATGGGTATAAAAAGACATTGGCGATTTAGCAAAGATAAAATGAAAGAACTTATTAGTCAAGGTCGGATAATTCAAGCAAAACCGGGTACAGTTCCACGATACAAACGATATGTGGATGAAATGCCCGGTGTTCCTTTGCAAGATATGTGGAATGATATAGCACCCATTTCCTCACAAGCCGCCGAACGGCTCGGCTACCCCACCCAGAAGCCCGAAGCCCTTCTCGAACGCATCATCAAGGCATCGAGCAACGAGGGCGACGTAGTTCTCGATCCCTTCTGCGGCTGCGGCACCGCCATCGCCGTCGCGCAAAAGCTCAAGCGCCAATGGATCGGGATCGACATCACCCACCTTGCGATATCGCTCATGAAAAACCGGCTGCGGGATACCTTCGGGGAGACGATCAAAGCCGAGTATAAGGTGATAGGGGAGCCGGTCGATCTCGCGGGCGCGCGCGAACTGGCAAAAACCGACCCGTATCAATTCCAGTGGTGGGCGCTGGGGCTGGTCGGCGCGCGGCCGGTGGAACAGAAGAGGGGCGCGGACAAGGGGATCGACGGCAGGCTGTTCTTTCATGACGACAACTCCGGCAGGACGCGCCAGGTGATCTTCTCGGTGAAGGCGGGCCAGGTGCATTCATCCCATATCCGCGACCTTGCCGGCGTGCTTGAGCGGGAAAAGGCGGAAATGGGCGCAGTGCTCACCATGGAGCCGCCAACCCGCAACATGCTGCGGGAGGCGAGCGCCGCCGAACTGTACGAGTCGAAGGACTTGGGAAAGGCTTTTCCGAAGATTCAGATTCTTACGATCGAGGAGCTTTTGAAGGGCAGAAAGCCTGAGATTCCCTATTTCGGGGCCGTGACCTTCAAGAAGGCGGAGAAGTTCGAAAGGAAGGACGCGGAGCAGGAGGAGATGTTTTAGAGAAATAATAATCCCCCGCCTCCGGCGCCCCCTTATCAAGGGGGATAAATGGAAAGCTTCAAGCGGCGCTAAAAGCCGAGATTGAAATGTATACAAAAGATAATAAAAAAGTAATCCCCCCTATAAGGGGGGCGGCAAAGACGGGGGGTCTTCTTCGGCGACGAAGCCGGTGATCTTCATCCGCGATTCACCGGATTAAAGGATTACCATGATGAAGACATAAAAGCCCTATGAGTCACGCCTCAATTGCATTCCGGAATAAACAATAGATGCTCGACCCCCTTCTCAAAGATAGTATAGACCTGTATTGGCTCAGGCCTAACAAAGATGCAGTGGAGATTTATTCTGCCGCCATGAGCAAAGCAGGAGTGCGACGATTTTATCGCTATCCATGGCAGCAATGGGCGGATGAGGAATACCATACTCTCATTGATAATACCCTTAACAAGTTTTACGACAGCCTGTTAACGAGCTTCATTGGAGACAAGCCAGAAGGCGGTAAGCAGGTAGCCTGCCTGAAGGAAATATGCATGTCTTATTTCTCTAAATTCAAAAATGAGCTGACTATCAATTCAGTCCAATCAGCCCTTGATTATATTAATGAGAAATTTCAGGAAATTTCTGAATCCGCGCTACAGGCTACGAATCGATACTATAAACAAGAATGGATAAGTATAATTTTCCGCTTGCAAGTGAGAGATCGAATTAATTTGATATTGAAAAAATTAAGAGAAAACAATTTAGAACCATTGGCACTTGGACTTAAATTATTGGCAAAAGAAGAACAGCAGAAAAGGGTATCCCTTCCGGTAACGGAACCGCCGGAGTTGGGCGCGGGCGCTTCGAACGAAGCAGGGAACATAGAAAATAACCGTGCGATTTTAAATTTACCCAGCATTGAAAATTGGTCTGATTTATGTCTTGGGGATGCTACTGCGCTTGAAATTTATATCAGCAAGAAAGGCCACAAAGGCCGTAATTATTCCTATGTTGAGTTACATCTAGGTGATAAGAGGAGAAACAGCGCAAAAATTCCGTCAAAGACCTGGCATGCCATCCGATACTATGCCTTCGGTGCAGGAAAAGAGCACGATTTTAAGAAGACTGATTTATTAAGAGCGAATCAGGCATTATCGAGGCTTTTCCCTTCATTGCACAACATAGGTAACCCTTTTCCTATCTCAAAATCAGGACTCCGGATTTTAAAGCAAGACGCTCTTTCCCGTCGAACTGTTCGTTATAATGATGATTATGGCGGTCAGTCTGAACAAGAATACCTTGATGAAGCTGATGAGAAACGATAGGGTATCTGATACTCCCCACGGTTTCAGATACGATAATAACCCCTGAGGCAAAAATGCAAAAATAGAATAAAATAAGACGATTTATTCCATTCGTGGTATCTGATACCCGCATTGTTTATAAGGCAGTGCGGGTTTTTTATTTATCGATCCACAAATGAAACGGGGGGAATGAAAATGATCTTTCAACATCAATGATAAGGGAACGCCAAGCTTTAAAAAAACGATTATTAAACATGAATTTTCAACCACCCTCTCTCGTAAGGAGATTTACATGTACTCTCAAGAATTGAAAGATCGATTTATCTGCATGAAAGCCGCCGGAATGTCCTTCGATAAAATTTCCGGAATACTTGACATATCAAAACCAACATTGATAAAATGGTGGTTTGCATTCAAGAAAAAAATCGCCCTTATTGAATATTCAAACGCCCGCGAGTTGATGGAAAAATATTGCCTCGGCAGGAAAGCCCAGCTTGAGGAAGCGCTCTCGATGCTCGCCAGGATAAACGTGGCTATCAAGGAGACCGATCTATCTAAAGTCAACATTACGACGCGATTGGAAATGAGGCGTCTTTTTGAGGAGAAGGTCGCGGCCCGCATTGCGGAGCTTGAGACGAACGCGGAGATTACCGCGATCGGGATTGACAAGGACGTTATTCTGTCGTGCAACGAGGACGCTGCCGCCCGGACGGAGGGGGCGATTGAAAACCTTCTTGACAAATATAAGAATGGCGTTCGGGAGATCAACAGAAAATTCCGCAATACGCCGCCCGACGGCGTGAACCCGTCCTCCTCACCCTTTCCACGCCCCGAAAACGGAGAGGAGCGTACCGATAGCAGTACGGCCGCATGACGGCTGAAAACAATTCACAAAGGAGTTCTCTTGGCTCATGTTCGTGTTTCTTCGACCCTCCTTTTATCGGTCGGGTATGTTCATCATGTTGAAAGGCTCGAAATAAAATTTCACGATGGAAGTATCTATGAATACTATGATGTTCCGGAATACCGATACGTTGGACTCATGCATGCCGCTTCAAAGGGTTCTTATTTTCTTGAGAACATTCGGTTCGTCTATGATTACAAAAAACGTTGTTCAGCTCTCCCCGTTTATAGAGGTCGTCATAAGACTGTTAAAAACTTGCGTGGCAGGTCGAAAAAACGGCGGGCAAAAAGTGTAAAACGGTAAAGTTTAGTAAAGTTTTGGTAAAGTTTTTGATTCTCCTTCCTTAGAGATGGCGTTGCGGAAGTGCTGCGGCCCCGCCGAAGGCGGGATT
The DNA here is from genome assembly GCA_963846695.1 of uncultured Fibrobacterota bacterium. Taxonomy (GTDB): domain Bacteria; phylum Fibrobacterota; class Chitinivibrionia; order Chitinivibrionales; family Chitinispirillaceae; genus BOG-1184. Next base: position 5,203 of record CAWJXL010000019.1, read on the forward strand.
AGCCGAGCATTTCCGCTGGAGGGGGTGTGCCTGAAGACGTGCTTCGCGGCTTCAGGCCAGGGGCAGCTACAATTCAGGCTATAATAGTCGGTCCATTTTGCTTTTTGGGCAAAATGGGGAACCGCAAAGCGGTGCCCCCACCGGATGCCTGGCTCCTTATTTTTCTTGCCGTTCCCTTCGTGACCAAGTATATTTATCAGGTTCATTAGGGGTAGTGCGGTATGAGCGGGCGAAAAGCCCGTTTTTGCTTTTTACAGGAAAAGTTAAGCGGAGCGCCAATGACCGCCGGCGTAATGGAAAATATACGGACGATGATCCAGGCAAAACTTGCCGGATCGGGATTCGAACTTTTTGACATCAGGTATTTTCAGGCCGGATCCCGTTCCGTCCTGCGGGTGACCATCGATTCCCAGAAAGGAGTCACCATCGGCGATTGCGAGAAGATGTCGAATGAACTTTCAATACTCCTTGATGTTGAAAATTTTTCATCGGGCAGGAGGTATACGCTTGAGGTGTCGTCTCCCGGCATCGACCGGCCGCTGAAAACGGAACGGGATTTCAAGCGCGTAACGGGCCGGTTCGCAGTGCTTCAGATGCGTCCCTCCTATATTGGGAAGAAGACGCTGCGGGGGAAGGTGGTTCAGTGCGGCGACAACATTGTACGGTGCGAAGCGGATGGCGTGGTCATGGACCTGCCGCTCGCCGAAATCGCCAGCGGCAAGGAAGAAATACGGTTTAAATAAATGCGATTTTTAAAAGGACATGAGGAATGACCAAAAAGGCAAAAGCGGAGGCGATCAAGGCGCTCGATATCGTTGCATCCATCGGCGCGGTGACCAAGGAAAAAAGCATCTCAATGGATCTTGTCCTTGATACCTTGAAAGATGCCCTGGCGTCGGCGGCAAAACGTTATCTCGGGAAGCCTGCGCGGGTTGAAGTCAAGGTCGATAAGGAAAAAGGCGGAATCATCGTTTCAACTCACCAGACGGTGGTTGAAACCGTGACGGATCCTGAGAGCCAGATATCGCTTGAAGATGCCAAGGCAATCGATGCGGAACTTGAGGTAGACGATGAGCTGATCCAGGATCTCGATATCGATCAATTCGGCCGGTCGGCGATCCTGACCGCCAAACAGGTACTGCTCCAACGGGTTCGCGAGGCCGAGCGTGAAAAGATATTCGCCGACTATAGCGAACGTATCGGCGAACTGGTTACCGGAACCGTACAGCAGATCGATAAGGGGAATATTCTCATCAATCTTGGGCGAACCGAAGCGATTATGCCCTACCGCGAGCAGATTCGCAAGGAGCGGTTCAGGCAGGGGCAGAATATCCGCGCCTGCATCGCCGAGGTAAAAGATAATGTAAAGGGGCCAATGGTTATCGTCTCACGCGGATGCCCTGAGTTTCTTGCCCGTTTGTTCGAGCTCGAAGTGCCGGAAATTTTCGATAAAACCGTGCGAATCGTCAAGGTCGTGCGGGATCCCGGGCACCGTTCCAAAATCGCCGTGACGACCAACGACAGCCGGGTTGATCCGGTTGGCGCATGCGTCGGCATGCGGGGCAACCGTGTCCAGGCGATTGTTCGCGAGCTTTCAAATGAACGCATTGATATCATCAACTGGACCGATGAAATGTCGCTTCTGGTCCGGCGGGTGTTTTCCCCTGCCGAGGTCAAACGAGTGATTCCGGTCGGCGAAAAGAAATTCGTCGTGGTAATCAGTGAAGAGGATCTCGCGCAGGCTATCGGTCGCGAAGGGCAGAATATCCGGCTTGCATCGAAAATGATCGACCACGAAATCGATGTGTTCGGCGATGAGGAATTTACAAACATGACTGAAGAGCAACGGGCGAAAGCGCTGGCCGAGGAAGGCCAAGAATCGGCAGCGCCGGCGGACATAAGCGGCGAGCCTGTTGCCGGAGAGCAGACTGCCGCATTGCCGCCGGATCTTGAGGCTGGAGGAGAGGTTCACCTTGCACCTTCGGGGAGTGATGAATAAGGGCGTAAAAGCAGGCTCTCCGGGTCGGGCGATAGACGGATAAACGTGCGGCAGCGGCCGGGCGGGGGAAGGGAAGGCCGTGAAAGCTACAGTGGCTTCTTAACGGTGCGGTCGCGCCGAGAGCGTGATGCAATAGTATAAGGCAGGGAAAATGGCAAAAGAGAAAGTCTATAAGCTGGCGCAAGAATTTAAGGTGTCGAGCGAAGCGCTTGTTCAGATGCTGCGGGGCATGGGCATTGTCGTTAAAAGTCACATGAGTACCGTGGATGAGAATCTTCGCGACGATATCAAGAAGAAGTTCGAACTGGAGCGGGCCTCTATAAAGCGCGAGTATGAGCGCAAGAAGCAGATACTCACCAAGGCGCGGGAAGAGGCTGCCGTAAAAGAAGATGCAATCCTTCCACCGTCGCATCCACCGGTGTCTTCCATGGAAGTGAAGGCCTCGCTGGCAGCACCCCAGGCCCAGGGCGCATCGTCGGCGGTGACCCATCCCGCCGCTGCACCCTTCCGGCGTGAAGCTCCGTTCCACCGGTCATTTGATTCATCCCGCCAGCAGCCATTCGGCGGGGAACCGCGGCGCGATACCTATGTCCCCTCGCATGGTGGAATGGGCGTGCGCCCGGTTCCGGCCCCTGCAGGGGCACCCGCTCGGCCCGGCGGAACAAAACCCGGAGCAGCTCCGGCGAAAAGCAAGGACCGCGGCAGGAAAAGGGGCGGAAAAAAACGTTTCGAGCGGCCTGAGGTCAATGAATTCGAACTTAAGGCAAATGTAAAGCGAACTCTGGCTAAAATCGGATCGGGTTCGGCGCGAAAGAAATACAGGAAGGACAGTTTTATCAAGGAAGACGGCCTTGACGACGAGCGAAAGGTCCTGCATGTCGCTGAGTTTGTCACGGGCAATGAACTCGCGAATATGATGAATGTGCAACCTTCGGAAGTCATCGCCAAATGCTTGGAACTCGGCCTGTTTGTCACGATCAACCAGCGACTTGACTTTGAAACCATCGAACTCCTTGCCGACGAATTCGGCTATGTCGCCCGGCTCATGACCGAGTATGCCGCCGAGGAAGAGGAAAAGAAGGAGGAGGAAGGTGGAACGCTTTCACCCCGAGCGCCGGTCGTGACGGTCATGGGGCATGTCGACCATGGGAAAACATCATTGCTTGACTATATTCGGAAAACCAATGTCATTGCCGGCGAGGCAGGGGGAATCACCCAGCATATCGCCGCCTATGAGGTAAAAACGGCGCATGGTCCGGTCACCTTTCTGGATACGCCGGGACACGAGGCATTCACGGCAATGCGGGCGCGCGGTTCACAGATTACCGACGTCATCGTGCTGGTCATTGCGGCCGATTCCGGTGTCATGCCTCAGACGCGTGAGGCCATAGATCATGCCCGCGCTGCAAATGTCCCTATCGTGGTGGCAATTAACAAAATGGATCTTCCCACGGCCAATTCGGATAAGGTCAAGGCGGAACTGGCGCAGTATAATGTGCTTGTGGAAGATTACGGCGGCAAGGTGTCCTGCGTTGAGATCTCGGCGAGAACGGGTAAGAATGTCGATCGTCTTCTTGAGATGCTGGCTCTTGAAACCGAGATTCTTGAACTAAAGGCCGAGATCGAAGGCATGGCGAGAGGGGTGGTTATTGAGTCGGAACTTGATAAAGGAAGAGGGCCTGTCGCCACCGTACTGGTGCAGAAGGGTACGCTTACCCGCGGAGATTCCTTCGTAACCGGCATGCACTATGGTCGCGTCAGGGATCTTTTGAATGAACGGGGCGTCATCCTTGAATCAGCCGGTCCTTCCAGACCGGTGCTGGTCCTTGGCATCACCGGTACTCCCCAAGCGGGTGATTCGTTCAAAGTGGTGGAAGATGAAAAAACGGCTCGTGAAATAGCCGCCCGCCGCCGGCTTGCCGCCAAAGAACGGGAGCTTCGCAGGATCGGCACGGTATCGCTTGACCATCTCTACGAGCAGATTCAGGCGGGAAGCGTTCAGAAGCTGCACCTGATTATAAAAGGGGATGTCGACGGCTCGGTCGAAGCGCTGGCCGATTCGCTCGAAAAGCTCAGTACTCGGGAGATCAAAGTCGGCGTGATCCATAAGAGCGTGGGCGCGATCAAGGAGAGCGATATTATGCTCGCCGCGGCATCGAATGCGCTCATTGTCGGGTTCCACCTCAGCCCCAACAGCAAGATCCGTGAACTTGCCAGGAGAGAGGGAGTGGACATCCGTACCTATCGCATCATCTATGAAGCGGTTGATGCTGTGCGAAGCGCCATGGAAGGCATGCTCAAGCCGGAATTGAGGGAAAATATCCTTGCCACCATAGAGGTGCGGAAGGTTTTCAAGGTAACCAAAGTCGGCCTGATCGCCGGGTGCTATGTCAACTCGGGAACCGTGACGCGCGGCACCAAGGCTCGCCTCACCCGTGACGATGTCGTCATATGCGAGTCAAAGATCGGCAGCCTGCGCCGTGTTGCCGATGACGTACGCGAAGTGCAGCCGGGTCAGGAATGCGGCATCACGCTGGATAATTTCCACGACTATCACGAAGGCGATCGCATCGAAACCTACGAGGAGATCGAGGTCGCCCGCAAGCTATCACCTTGAGCGTGTGTCTCTGCGGCAATTAATGAACAGGCGAACATAAATCATGCCCGCATCCCACTACCATATCGATCGGCTTCGCGAACAACTTCAGCACGAAATCGGAACGGTTATCGCGCGGGAAATGCGCGATCCGCGCATCCCGTCGATCGTAACGGTGACCCAGATCAAGCTTGCGCAGGATACGCGCAATGCCACGGTTTTCGTAAGTATCTTCGGCGATGAAAAGGTGAAAGCCGTCGCTCTTGCGGCGCTCAATGCAGGGGCGGCATATATTCAGCGGCTTGTCTCCGCCAAGATAACGGTCAAGCATTTCCCGCATCTTCTTTTCAAGCTGGATAATTCCATCGAACATAGTCAACATATCAATGAACTCCTTAAAAAAATCAGCGATGACCTGGAACAGCCTTCGCAGCCTGATTGAACGGAACGATTCATTCCTGATCTCTTCCCACCTGAGCCTAGACGGCGATTGCGTCGGTTCGCAGCTCTCCTTGTATTGGTATCTCACCTCGCTCGGGAAGAGAGCGGTTATTTACAATCACGATCCCGTGCCGTCGAAATTCATGTTCCTCAGGAATGCGGGGGTCATGCGGACGGATCTGCCGGATGATTCATTCGATGTGCTGGCCGTGCTCGATTGTTCAAATCTCACCCGCCTGGGATGGGATGCCGGGAGGTTTTCCCGGAGGCCCATCATCAATATCGATCACCATCGCGATAACGGTTCTTTCGGGACTGTCAATATCGTCGATGTCGGCGCTGCGGCAACCGGGGAGATAATCACCCGGTTTTTTGACGAGGAAGGGATCGTTTTCCCGCCCGATGTTGCGGAGGCGCTCTACGCCGCGGTTTTAACTGATACCGGCGGGTTCCGTTTTCCCAATACCACGAGCGATATTCTTCACCTGTGCGCGAACCTGGCCGAAAAAGGTGCTTCGCCGCCCGCGATCTATGAAAAGGTCTATGCATCGCACTCGCAAGCGGGCCTGCTTCTTCAATCTCGCATCTGGTCCAGTCTGAGGTTTTACTGCAACGGCAGGGTGTGCTGCCTAGCAATGCCCATGTCGGTTCTCGATGAGCTCGGTGCATTCTACAGCGACAGCGAGGGGATGGTCGACATCGCCACGACCGCCGTCGGCGTGCAGGTCGGCATCATGTGCAAACATACCGATTCCAAAACGCATTTCAGCCTCAGATCAAAGGGATTGGTCGATGTGGGGAGAATCGCGCAGAAAATAAAGGGCGGCGGAGGCCATTCGAGCGCTGCGGGATGCACGCTCCAGTTGCCGTTTGACCGGGCGCTCACGGCCATGCTCGCCATTGTCGAACAGGATCTCCGTTGAAGCTCGGGACGGATGGGTTCCTTTTTGTCGATAAGCCCGGAGGGCCCTCCTCGTTTGCCGTGGTTTCCGCGGTTCGGGAAGCGTATCACGTGAAACGGGCCGGGCATGGGGGAACGTTGGACCCTGCGGCGAGCGGGCTTCTCGTCGTGGCGCTCGGCAGTGCTACCCGTCTGCTTCCGTATGTCCCCCTTGAGCCGAAATGTTACTCCTTCGGCGTTCGGTTCGGGCAACAAACCGATACGCTCGATGCGGCGGGGAAGGTGATTAAAACCGGCGGGAGTCTGCCGTGCGCGCAGGCGCTTCTCGCGGCGCTGCCGTCATTCTGCGGGAGGCTTATGCAGGTTCCCCCCGAATACTCCGCCGCCAAAATCGACGGAATCCGAGCCTACCACTTGGCGCGCGCGGGGGTGGTCCCGGTCATAGCGCCGCGTTCCGTGACGGTCCATTCACTTCGTCTTGTCAAGTATCATGAACAATCCGGCGAGGCACGGTTTGAAGCGGCCTGTTCGGGCGGCACCTACGTGCGGTCGCTGGCGCGCGACATTGCGGAGGTTCTGGGAACGTGCGGGTACGCCTTTTTTGTCCGCAGAACCGCCCTCGGATCTTTTCACGTCGATGCGGCGATACCGTTTGACGAATGCAATCCTGCTCGAACGGCGGTAATTCCGGCCGGAGAGGTTCTCCACGGGATGCCGCGTATCGTCGTGGAGGAGGAGCAGAAACGACGGATTATCGCAGGATGCCCCCTTCATTGTACCGGAGCCCAACCCGCGGGGCCCGCGCTTGCCGTCGATCGCGATAACAGAATCGTTGCGGTCATGCAACCCGGCTCCCCCGGGCAATTGCATCCGGTCAAGGTGTTCCCGGCCGGGCTGCCCGATTCGCCAGGGATGAGGTCATAGAACGCCATGCGCATTCTTTCGATGGATGATGCCTTGCCTCCAGACGAAGCCTCGGTCCTGACCGTGGGGAACTTCGACGGCGTCCATCGCGGCCACCAGACGCTCCTCGACGCGGTGGTGAAGCGTGCTGCCGCCGGGGGGCGGCGGGCGGTGGCGGTCACCTTCGAACCGCACACACGGTTTGCGGCGATTGAGGAGGCGGCGCAGGGGAGCAAGGGGCATGAGATCCTCACCACCTTCGAGGAAAAAACGCGGCTCCTGGAACTTGAGGGTCTCGAATATCTGATGAAGGTCCCCTTCGACGCGGATATCAGACGAAAAAGTCCGGAAAAGTTTATCGAGGAGATACTTTCTGCGAAGCTGCACATGGCCGAATGGGTGCTGGGACGTGGCCATGCAATAGGCCGTGGCAGGAGCGGTGATGAGATTTTTTTGCGAAGCATGGAGGGCAAATACCATTTTAAAACACTTATCGCTGATCTTCTCCAGGTAGAGGGAACCACTGTTTCTTCCACCCGAATTCGCGAATTCATTGTGAATGGAAGCATTGAAGCAGCGGTAGAGCGACTCGGCCATCCCTATTTAATCTCCGCGGAACGAACGCACGGGATACGATTCGGAACGACGCTGGGGTATCCGACCCTCAATTTCAGGAGTCCTCCTTCGCGGAAGGTTATTCCACCCGCGGGTGTTTATGCCGCGGAACTTGAATATGAGGGGAGACTCGAACGGGGGGCGCTTTATTTCGGCGGGTGTCCGACCTTCGGCGGTAACCGTGAAGTTCACTTCGAGTTTCACTCTTTCTCCCGTGGAACCGAAGAAATTCCGGAAGGGCGTACCGCCGATATCTGGATGTATTCATTCATAAGGGCCGACAGGATGTTTGCCGGGCCCCGTGAACTGGTGGAGCAGATCAAAGACGACGTGGAAAGAGTAACGACCTTTTTTACCAAGGAGAACAGACGATGGCGTTGACCAAGGTACGTAAGGAAGAGATTGTAAAAGAGTACGGCAAGAACGAAAAGGATACCGGCATGACCGAAGTGCAGATCGCGCTCCTGACCGAGCGCATCAACCAGATTACCACGCATTTAAGCGGCTTTAAAAAGGATCATCACTCGCGGACCGGACTTCTGAAGCTGGTGGGGCAGCGGCGTTCACACCTCGATTTTCTCGCGGATATCGATGTCGAGCGTTATCGCGCCATAATAAAAAAGTTGAATATCCGCAAGTAACCGGATAACTATTTTTGAAATTCCTCCCCGTACCTGCCCATCGACGGGCAAGGGGCGGTGGTGCCCGGCGAATGCCGGCGTGGCCACGGGTAAAAATTCCAAAATCAACAAAAAAGACCGAGGTAGTACATGTCATTGCAAACCGTTGAACAAGAAATTGCCGGAACTAAGTTGACTCTTGAAACCGGAAGGCTGGCCAGGCAGGCCGGCGGATCGGTCGTCGCCCGGATCGGCGATACCATGGTCCTTGCCGCCGTATGCAGCGGGAACGAGCTCACGCAATCCGATTTTTTTCCCCTGACCGTCGACTATATCGAAAAAACCTATGCCGCCGGCAAAATTCCGGGCGGGTTTATCAAGCGCGAGGGACGGCCGAGCGAAAAAGAAATTCTGTCGGCCAGGTTGGTAGACCGCCCCATCCGTCCCCTTTTTCCGGAAGGCTATCGTAATGAGGTGCAGGTGATCTGCACGGTAATTTCCGCCGATGAACTCTATTGCGCGGACATTATGGCGATTACCGCCGCCTCGACCGCGCTTTGTCTTTCGGACATGCCGTTTCCGGAACCCGTGGCTGCGGTGCGCGTCGGACTTCTGGATGGTACCCTCAAGGTTTTTCCGACCCTCGGCGAAACCGAAGGAGGTCGTCTCGACCTCGTGGTCGCCGGTACCGAAAGTTCGATCATGATGGTGGAGGGCGGCGCCTGGGAGGTTTCCGAGGATATCATCGTCGATGCGATTCTCCTTGCTCATGAAGAGATTAAAAAAATTGTCGCCATGCAGAAAGAGTTGATCGCAAAGGCCGGCGGTCAGCCGAAGCAGTACACGCCGCCCGAAGTTAACCCTGAGCTCAGAGCGGATGTCGAAGCCCTTGTCAAAGATCGGATCCACGAACCCAACTTCAACGGGGTCAAAAAGGTCCGGTATGCCGGCGTCAAGAAACTACTCGACGAGGTACAGGCCGCATTGGCCGAAAAATACCCGGAGTCAGAGAAGGCGATCGCGGCGATTTTCCATGATCTGGAAGGCGCCGACATCCGCACGACGATTCTGGACAAAAGCGTCAGGATCGGCGGCCGGGGCCTCGACGAGATCCGGCCGATTACCTGCGACCTCGATATCCTGCCTCGCGCCCACGGTTCCGCCCTTTTTACCCGCGGCGAAACGCAGGCGCTCGTTGCGACGACCCTCGGGACCAAGCTCGATGAGCAGCGTATCGACAACATCCAGGGCGCCTATGAGAAATCCTACATGCTGCACTACAATTTTCCTCCCTATTCGGTGGGAGAAGTCAAGCGGCTCGGCTCGGTCAACCGTCGCGAAGTCGGCCACGGCAATCTCGCGGAACGGTCGCTTGCCCCCGTATTGCCCGATGAAAAGAGCTTTCCCTACACCATTCGCGTCGTGTCCGAAGTGCTTGAGTCGAACGGCTCCTCGTCCATGGCGACGGTGTGCGGATCGTCCCTGTCGCTTATGGCCGCCGGCGTTCCCATCAAGACGCCGGTCGCGGGTGTGGCGATGGGTCTCATCAAAGAGGGCGACCGGGTGCGCATCCTCACCGACATTCTCGGCACTGAAGACCATATCGGCGACATGGATTTCAAGGTGGCGGGCACCAGGGAGGGTGTCACCGCCGTCCAGATGGACATCAAGATCGCGGGGATCACGGCAACGACCATGAAAGAGGCGCTTGCCAAAGCCCGCAGCGCCCGCCTGCGGATCATCGATATCATGGAAAAAACCATTCCGGCATCGCGCAAGGAGCTCTCCGCGCATGCGCCCCGCATCAGTACCATCATGATCGACAAGGACAAAATCCGCGAAGTGATCGGTCCGGGCGGCAAGATGGTCCGCGAAATCCAAGAGACCACCGGCACCACGATCTCCATCGAGGACGACGGCACGATTCAGATCGCCGCGACCAACCTCGAACAACGCGACGCCGCGATTGCGAAAATCAAGGGAATCGTGGCCGAACCGGAACTCGGAGCGGTATATGATGCGGTGGTCAAGTCGATCGTCGAGTTCGGCGCGTTCGTTGAATTCCTTCCCGGCAAGGAGGGGCTCGTGCACATTTCCGAACTCGAGAATCACCGGGTCGCCAAGGTCGAAGACGTGTTGCAGCTCGGCGACAGGTTAAAGGTCAAGCTCATCGGCTTCGACCGCGGGAAAGTGAAGCTCAGCCGCAAGGCGTTGCTCCAGCCGGGCGATGAGGCATAGCCCGGTCATCAGTCAGTCCTGAAGCGAGTTTTCTACACGCCCCTCTTCGCTTGCGAAGAGGGGTATTTTTATGGGTGCGATGGTAATCCCGTTTATGGTTCGACAGGCCTGCTGTGAATGGTATTTTTTTTCCGGATTTGACGGATTCCCGTCAGTTAAAAGAGTAATCCTGGAGTTCATCACCCCGGACAAAGCCCATGCCATCCATCCTCATAAAACGTCTGCCGCATGCGCAGGGATTGCCGCTTCCCGCGCGCATGACCTTGCATGCCAGCGGCGCCGATATCGCGGCGGCCATTGACAACGAGGTCACCATACCGCCGCTGGGCCGCACGCTCATCCCGACCGGGCTTATTTTCGAGATACCGCCCGGCTACGAGGTGCAGGTGCGGCCGCGCAGCGGCCTCGCCGCCACACACGGCGTCACGGTTCTCAATACTCCAGGCACCATCGATGCCGATTACCGGGGCGAGGTGAAGGTGATCCTGGTGAATCTCGGATCGGAACCCTTTACGGTCAGGCGCGGCGACCGCATCGCCCAGGCCGTTCCCGCGGCCGTTGCGCGGGATATTGATTTCCGCGAGGCGGATGAGGTCTCGGAGACGAAGCGCGGGGAGGAAGGGTTCGGACATACGGGAGTGCGGGGGAATCATTCCGAAGGGACGTAGTGAGCTGCGTCTCTGAAGGCAGGGGAAGGCAACGTGTATTGATTGTCCCGGCCAATGGCCGAAGTGCGGCAGCGGGGCATCGAACACCGGCTCACGAAGTGAAAGCCCGGATTTTAATGTGGTTATTCTTTATCAACTGGAAACCGGAAATTCATGCACTCTCCCCATCGCATCAACTACATCCTCGACACCACGGTTCTGCTCTACGACGCCCAGGCGCTCTTTAAATTCGGCGCGAACGACGTCACCATCCCCATCACCGTGATCGAGGACATCGACCATTTCAAGAAGGATCAGAGCGAGACCGGCCGCAATGCGCGCCAGACCTCCCGGCATCTCGATGCCTTGCGGCAGAAGAACTCCGTGGTGAAGGGAATACCGCTCGACAATGGGGGAACCCTGTTCGTCCGGAGCGGCAGCACCGCCACGCTCCGGCGGATGCCCGGCGCGCTCCGGTCGGACTCCCGTGATAACCGGATCCTCGCCATTGCGCTCGATGTCAAGCAGGAGACGGAGGGCGTTCCGGCAGTCTTCGTCAGCAAGGACCTCAATCTGCGGATCAAGGCCGATGCGCTCGGCCTCACGGTCGAAGACTATGAATCCGACAAGGTGGATATCGAAGAGTTATACAGCGGCTACCGGACGATTACCGTGGACCGCTCCCTTCTAGGGCGTTTCGCGAACAAGGGAACGTCGCGGTCGGGAAGGAGCTGCGGCCGAACGAGTATGTGACGCTTGTCGCGGCGAACGATCCGGCGGTTTCCGCGGTCGGCCGGTTCGATGCGCAGACCGGCGCGGTTGTCAGATTGCTGTCCGAGAACAATCGCGAGAACTGGCGCATCACGCCCCGCAACCGGGAGCAGCAGTTTGCCCTCGATGCGCTGCTGCACGACGGGATCCAGCTCGTCACGCTCGTCGGCAAGGCGGGCACCGGCAAGACGCTCCTGGCGGTCGCCGCCAGCCTGTTTAAGACCGTCGATGAAAACATCTATTCCCGCGTCCTGGTTTCCCGTCCCACCTTGCCGATGGGAAAGGATATCGGATTCCTGCCCGGCACGGTCGAGGAGAAGCTGACTCCCTGGATGTACCCGATCGCCGACAACGTGGAGCTAATCATGCGCAAGGACAGCCGCGCCAACCGGCCGATCCGAAGTTTCACCGAGCTTGTTGACATGGGCATCCTCGTTATCGAACCGCTGACCTACATCCGGGGCCGGTCGATCCATAACCAGTATCTCATCATCGATGAGGCGCAGAATCTGACGCCTCACGAGATAAAAACCATTATCACCCGCGTCGGGGACGGTACCAAGATCGTGGTCACCGGCGATCCCTACCAGATCGATAATCCGTATATCGACTCGTCAAGCAATGGATTGACCTATGTGGTGGAGCGGTTCAAGGACCAGTGGATTGCCGCCCACGTAACGATGACAAAGGGAGAACGATCAAAGCTCTCGGAGCTCGCGGCGAATCTGCTGTAACCAATTGCGGATACGGGGGATGTCGCGTCTCTACAATTGACGGACGCCTCACCCTTCCGATTCTCTGGAAGATTCATCAAGAAGGCGGCAGCCCTCGATGAGCAGAAAGGCGGTATTGAGAACCCGTTCGGGATCCGGCACAACGACATCGCCCTGATCGAACCGGAACGTCCCCTCATTGTACCGCAGCACCTCGTAGACCGCCTGCTCGCCGTGATGCTCCTTGAATGAAGCGGTAACGATTTTGCCTTCGCTGATCGAGAAACGGCCTTCACCGCCCCTTGTGGTTAATGACAATATCCCGCTCTTGCTCCCCCCGTCGAGCATTTGAAAGATCTCCACCGGGCAGAGATGGGCAAGGCTGCCGGTAATGCCGACGGAATCGGCCGTGCCCGCCATGTCGTCCATATGCACGAGTTGTGTCGCTTCGCACTGGATGCGGTCGCGGAGTTCCCTGAACTCGCCGGCGATGATGGCGGGGTTCCCGACGATGCGGACGGTGAAAACCGCGGATGCAATGCGGATTTTATCGCGGTCGTTCAGAATATGGGCATGGTAGGCGGGAAGTTTAGCTCCATTGAGATAGGTTCCATTCGAACTGCCGAGATCGCTGATGCTGAAGGATTTTTGAAATCGGAGCCATCCGATTGCGGCATGCCGTCGGCTGACCCGTGCTTCGGTCAGCACGATATCGTTTTCATCCGATCTCCCGATGGAGGTTTTCCGTTTTGAGGGTATCGGAATCGGCCGCTCCGGGTAGCGGATTAAAAATAAGGTTTCCACGATTAAAAAATAATTAGGGAAAGGGCCGGGTGCCGTGACTGCAAACGTAGTGTATTTTTAGGGCATTCTCCTCCAGCCCGTGGTTTACGGAGAGGTATCATCATGTCAATTTCAGCGATAGGTCAGGATTCGCACCGATTTGATGCCGAGGGCTCGCCCAAGCCGCTTCTCCTGGGCGGCGTTTGCATTCCCGGATGCGTCGGGCTTCTCGGCAACAGCGATGCCGACGTGGTCCTGCATGCTATCACCAATGCCATCTCCGGACTGCATGGAACGCCGGTGCTTGGGAAAATGACCGATGACCTCTGCCGTAAGGAAGGCATTACCGACAGCCGGATCTATCTGGTGAAATCGATGGAACTGCTGGTCGCGCTTGAATTGACGCATCTGTCTATTTCCATCGAGGCCGCCCGGCCGCGTCTGGCGCCTCATATCACCGCCATGCGCGAATCGGTTGCCGGCCTCCTCGGGCTTCCGATCGGCCATGTTGCGGTGACCGCCACGTCCGGCGAAGGGCTGACCGCGTTCGGCAGGGGCGAGGGGATCCAAGTTTTTGCCATTGCGACCGCGGAGGCAATCACGACACATGCCTCATAAAAAAGCAAACCGCACGCCTCCCCGCGCTTCCGTTGCAAAGAATCATCTCTCCCCCGCGGTGCTTGAAGTACCGGCGGGATCGCGTGCGTTTGATGGTTTCTTCGATAAAAAAGGACATTGGATTCTCATGGGGCTGATGGTTGTCATGGCCCTTGTTATCTTCAAGGATTTCATCCTCCTTCAGAAATTTTATCTCTTCCGGGACATCGGGAGCGATTCGATCAACATTAATTATCCCAGCGCCTATCACATTGCCGATTACCTGCGCACGGATGGCATCCCGCGCTGGTCCTTCAGGCAGGGGCTGGGGCAGAACATATTCCCGCTGAGCCTTTCTGATCCGTTCTATGACCTGCAGTATATCTTCGGCAAGGATGCGATGGCGGATAGCATCGCCTATTTCGAGATTCTGAAACTATTCTGCGCCGGGCTTCTCGTTTATGTACTTATGCGAAAGCTCGCGGTTTCGGGCGTTGCCGCGGTTATCGGAGCGATCTCGTATGCGTTCTCCGGTTTTATTATCCTTGCGGGTGCATGGCAGACGTTTTCGACCGAGGCGGTTTTCATCATTTTCCTCCTCGTATCATTCGAGAAACTTTTTCAGGATAACGACTGGCGTTTTTTTCCCCTTGCGGTCGGTCTCATCGCCGCATACCAGCCTTTTTACATGTACACCGAGGGTCTCTTCCTTCTGGCCTATGCCCTGCTGCGCATCATCGAATCGGGAAACTGGCGCCCGACAAGGCTTCCGCCGCTCCTGTTGAAAATGGCCGGTCTGGGGGTCCTGGGACTTTTAGTCAGCAGTCTTTTCTCGGTTGCCGCCATCCTGCAGATGCTGGAAAGTCCCCGCGCCGGGGCGTCGTCCTATTTTCATGCATTAGCGACATCGCCGATATTCAGCTTCGGCAATGCCCAGGAAACGATGACCGCCGTCTTGCGGCTCTTTTCGAACGACCTGCTGGGCACCGGCGCGGCTTTTTTCGGATGGAGCAACTACCTCGAAGCGCCGCTCTTCTATTGCGGGCTTGTTAATCTTCTCCTGCTTCCGCAGCTCTTTCAGTTTCTCGATGGAAAGCGCAGAATCCTCTACGCCGTCCTGCTCGCCGCTTTTATCGTTCCCGTCATTTTCCCCTTTTTCCGTCATGCGTTCTGGCTTTTTACCGGGGATTATTACCGGACCTTCGGTTTTTTTGTGGCGGTGCTGATTATCTTTTACGGCGTTAAAGCCCTGACGTTTATTATCAGGCGAAGCAAGGTGCATCTTCCGGTGCTGTTCGTGACGCTGTCCCTGCTTCTTGCGGGACTCTATTTCCCCTACCCTTTTCTCAGGGAGCATCCGTCGGTCGCTGTTGATGAATCGTTACGCACGATCCTGGCCGGGTCGCTCGTCGGATACGCCTGCCTGCTGTCGCTGCTGCAATTTCCCGGGATCCAACCCGTGGTGCTCGCGTTTCTTTTAGCCGGGACCGGTGCGGAACTGGCCTATAGCGCCTGCCTTACCATCGACACCCGTCCGGTCATCACCCGCGGGCTTTTGCAGCAGCGCGCCTTCTATAACGATTACACCACCGATGCGGTGGGGTACCTGCACTCCCTCGACAGGACTTTTTTCAGGATTTACAAGGATTATTCGTCCGGCAACGCCATGCATTTCAGCATCAACGATGCAAAGGTCCAGAATTTTTACGGCCTTGCCTCATACTATTCGTTCAACCAGAAATATTATGTCGCCTTCTTGAGCGAGCTCGGTCTCATCGACGCCTCGAATGAATCGCAAACCCGGTGGCTCGGGGCGTATGTTGTCAACGAACGGATGTTGCACGCCTTTGTCAGCCTCAAGTATGTCCTGACCAGGGAGTCGGGCGCTGCCTGGAAGAATTTCTTGTACGATTCCCTCGCGACCTTCGGCGACGTGCGTGTTTTCCGCAACAGGTACGTTCTCCCGCTCGGGTTCACCTATGACGCATATATTCCCTATAATGAGTTTCATCCGTTGACGAGACGCCAGAAAACAATTGCCCTCCAGCGGGCATTCGTCGCCGATAGTCCGGCAGGGACGGAGCTTGACCGTTTTTCACGGTATGTCGCTCCGGATTCCTCCGTTCCCTACCCATGGGAACGCTATACGGCGGATCTCGCCGAGCGGAAAAAAGATACCCTGGCCATCGGGCTTTTCAGCCAGAATCATATCAGGGGAACGATTACGGTTCCGAAAAGCAAACTTTTGTTTTTTTCGATCCCCTACAATAAGGGGTGGTCGGCAACGGTCGACGGCATGCGCGTTAAACCGCTTCTTGTCACTATCGGCTTTCTCGGGATTCCGCTCGACAAAGGGAGCCATACCGTGGAGCTCGACTACGTGCCGCCTTATTTTTATTCGGGACTTCTGGCGACGATTGCGGGTTTGCTCCTCTACCTCGCGATCATGGTCGTGAAATCGGCGGTTGATAAAAGAGACCGCATCAACTCTTCAAATTATAGATGAATATGCTGTACCCTATCTTTGCCACCGGCTTTTTCGACTTCAGCATGGCGAACGTAGCGTGGTTATCGAAATACACCCCCTGAAGGTTGGTCGCGCTGACGGCGACATAGTCATGCAGCGTTACCTCCTTCCGACCCGGATCCGGATTCCTGAGCACGAGGCTCGGCAGCCAGTCATAGGCGATGCCGTACCGGTCGGGCGTGTCGGAACCGAAGTAGCTCAGGCAGATCTTCGGGATGTCGTGGTCGCGCATGTAACGGCCGAGGCCTTTCAGGTCCTGTCCCCAGTCCAGATTGGAATCCACGAGGTACTTGTAGCCGTTGTCGGGCCCGCCGGCCAGTTCGTTGAAATACGCGAGGTAGTGCGGGTGGATGTAAAGAGACGCTCCGATATACCATAGTGCAAGGAGGAAGCAGGCGATGGCGGTGATTTTTTTCGCGACCAGCCGTACTATCCCCCCGGCGGCGAAGACAAAAAGGAACGGGTAGGCGGGCAGCAGGTAGCGCAGGCCGATGGCCTGGGGGTTGGCGCTGAAAAAAACGAAAATCGTGACGGCCGGGATCAGGAGGAACAGTTCCTCGATCCAGGCGCCCTTGAAAATTTTCCGGAAATAAACAATAAGCGCCATTGCACAAGAGAGGATTGCCGCAAGCGGCGTTTTAAGGAAGAATGCCACCGTGTAATAGTACCACCATCCGCTTCGCGAATAATCGCCGCAAAGAAACCCCCACTGACCCTGACTTGCATGTTCCTGCTGGAACCGGATGCCGGAGAAGTACGGCTCAAGGGTGCCCCGATAGCCGAGCAGCAATACCGTAAAGGCGATTACGCCGACAATAAGGCAGTTGCGCAGGGAAGCGAGTACGTGAAAAAGCCGGAGAAGGGCGAGCACGACGCAGACAGGGATAAGGAGCACGGCGGTAAACTTTGAGAGCAGGGCGAGACCCAGGGCGACGCCGGCGAAATGGTGGTTGACCAACGGTTTCCCTTGAGCATTTTCCGGAAGTAATAAAGGGCGATGAACGAGAACGCGGTGACGACGATATCGGGAGTGATGAGCCTGGCATGGGCCAGAATATTGGGGCAGAAGGTGTACAGGACAATCGCGGCGATGGCGCCGGCGCCTCCATAGAGAGCGTAGCTCCAGGAAAAGACATAGCAGCCGAGGAGCAGGGCAACGAGAACCATCATGAGGCGCGAGAGCGTCAGGAGCCGGTCGTTCCGGTTTTCCGGGCTGGAAAGAAGCGCCTGCCCCCGGCCGACATCGGCGGTCATACGGAAGAGCCCCTCCTGTTCGTGGCCGGGATCGTGCTTCCAGAGCGCGTCATCGGTTGAAAAAAAGAGCAGCGGAATGCTGCTAAGGTAATACGAAAGGGGAGGGTGGAGAATGCAGCCCTGCACATCCCATCTGCCGGTTTGCAGCAGGTATTTTCCCATGCCGAAGTAGTGCGTCTCGTCCCAGGTCGATGATTCCTGCACCATGCTGGTGATCGCACGGACGGCGAAGAGGGCGAGGCAGATCGCAAGGATGATGAGACCGGGCTTTTATCCGCGGACGCGGGGAGAACGGCAGTCGGTATATCATTTTTTGCCATCTGCTGCTGCCGGCGGTTTTTTGATTTTATTGTCAATGCGATGCCTCGCGAGGCTGTTTGCTTTTAATCGTTCCATTCAGAAGCGCCATGACTTGGTTTAAATTTCCCTGCGCCTGGAGCTGTCGGGGATCCGCCGCGACGGCGGCTTTGAAACACTCGTACGCCGCGGGGTAGTTTTTCATCGTGGCGTAGACGATGCCCATGTTATTATACGCATCCGAGTAACGGCTGTTCAGTGAAATCGCTTTTTTATACCATTCGATCGCTTCGCCGTTGCGTCCCTGGTGCGCCAGGGTGTTGGCCATGTTAAAGCAGGCCTCCCATGAATTGCCGTCGGCCTGCAATGCCTGGTTGAGATACTCGATGCTTGCGGGGTAATTTCCCATTGCGTCGCTGTTGATCGACATATTGATATATGCGGGGGCCAGTTTCGGATTTATCGAAGCGGCTTTTTTAAAGGCCTCAACCGCTTTATCATACTGTTTGAGACCGGCATACGACAATCCCAAGGCCATGAAGAAATCGGCCTCGTCGAAATTGTTATATCGTTGGGCCTGTTCGAGGTTAAAAACCGCCCTGCCGAAGTCTCCCTTCTCCTTATAGGCAACGCCAAGGTGGTAATATGCCCGGGAAAATTCGGGATAGAGCGCGACCGCCCGTTCAAGGTGCCCGATCACCTCGTCGAGCAACCGGCTCTTTTGGCGGAATCCGTTTCTTTCAACGCCCCGCCGACCAGGATATAGCTTGCATAGGCATACTGTATCCGTGCGCTGTTCGGGCAGGTCACAACATCCCTGGCCAACAGGGTCACATCGTCCTTCCAATCGAAATTGCGCGCGATAGTCCGGATCGAATACAATCCGGCGACAACGGCTGCAATCGTCAGAACCATGCGATTTCCGGCCGCAAAGTTACGTAAGGAAGTGACGGTATTTTGATCGCGGGGCGGGAGCATGCGTCCGATCAGCACCCCCGCCGCCATGCAGAAGCCCAAGGAAGGCATGTATAAAAAACGCTCGCCCATGACCGATTCGATGAGGAACGCCACGTTGCTGACAATTGAGACCGTGATCAGGAAGAACATCGCCGCGAAGGCGATCAGATCCCTTGATCTGAAACGAAGAATCGCGTAAAGTACGATCCCGCCGAGGGCAAGGAGAGACACGATCGCCTGCGGGTCGGTGAAGCCGACAATCGGTATCTGCCGGTACGAATAATCAAACGAAAGTTTATAGGGGAAAAGGAGCAGGAGCAGGTATCGCCCGAGAATCATGATCGCGGTGGCGAAACGGCCGAGCGCATCCGGCGCCGTCACCAGGGAGTTGTTGAGCGGCAGAATGGCGGAAGAGCTCATGAAGCCGTGGAGGACGGCGGTGCGGATGACAAGGTACAGCGCCGCCGCCCCTCCCACCGCCGCGGTCGGGGTGATCGCTTTTCGCAAGGAAAACGGGCTTGTGAAAAACCAGGGAAGGAGCGGAACCACGGCGACGCAGGTGATGGCGCTCTCCTTGGACAGAAGAGCAAGGAAAAAAAGTCCGCCTGCCGCCGCCAGGCGTCCCGCCGTTTCACGGTTGAACCAGCTCGCGATGCAGCGTAAGGCGGCAATGACAAATAAAAAGCTGAGAATCTCGTCGCGCCCCTTGATATTGGCCGCGACTTCGGTATGAATGGGATGGGTGACGAAAAGCAGCGTGATGATCCCCGGAACCGCGAGCGCCGGGCTTTTCCACGGGATCTCTTTCGGTAATGAATCCCCATGTCCCTTTCCGTCGCGCGGAGCGGGCGCGCGATATCCGGAACCCTCAGGCTCCAGAGCGAACTGAGCGTTAAAAAAAGAAGAAAGCCGGTGAGACCGTAGAGAATCGCATTGACCAGGTGACCGAGGTGAGGGTTTCCCGGTGAGAGCTGCCATTCGGCGGCGAACATCGCAACAGACAATGGCCGGTAGAGAATGACCCGCTCCTTCTTGCTCGGGTCGCTGTCTCCCGCCCGGTATGATGAGGTAAAGATCGCAGGGATGGCCTTTAGACCCTGCGTGGTGAGGGCATTGTAGGAAACGACCGTGCCGTCGTCGACCGCATACCCGTTGCGCAGTGTGTTCGCATACAGAAGAAGACCGATAAGGCCCAGGAATAGTGCAATCCGGCGGCGCAGGGAGAGAACGGCCCTCGTTCCTCCGTAGCGGATGCCGTCGAGGCGGCAGGCTCCGCGAACGAAACCGTTCCCTGCCGCAGTTTCAATGATTTCCTTTTTTCCAGAGAGAACACTCCATCGTAAGAATGGTTCCCGAGCAGGAAGGGAAGAATCGCTCTTTCCCTTCAGCGCTTCAGGAATGCCTGAACCTCCCCTTGTCGCCCGCATAGCGCCGCCTGCTGCATGAGAAGGGGTCCTGCGGAAATTGACGGGTCGATGGACAATGCCTTCATAGCCGCATCCACAGCCTTGCCCGGATTTCCGGAGCGTGCATAAACGATGGCAAGGTTGATATACCCCTCGGCCGACCGGGGGTATATGCTGAATAGTTTATCAAAATAGGGGAGTGCATTCCCGATCCCCTTCAACTCAGAGGCGGCAATAGCTTGCCCCAGAAGAGCCTGGCTCGAGCCGGGATCGGTCCGGAGCGCAACCGTGAAATAGCGGAAAGCGTCGGCAAAATCATTCGATTGCAGCGCAACGCCGCCGAGATTTTCAAAGACATTCCCGATAGCATTCGGCGCCGCGGCCCGGGCCTGTTCCATCCACTGTTCCGCTTCATCGTAACGCTCCTGCCGGGCGGCCACCCTCGCGAGTCCCATAAGTATATCCTTGCTACGGGGCAGGAGAGCATTCGCCCTCCGGTAATACGCGGCGGCACTGTCGAGATTTCCTTTCACCTCGAAGCAATGCCAGGCCAGCAGGTACCACGCGTTGGCATCGGCCGGATCGAGCGCAAGCCCCTTGCGGTAACAGATCTCCGCATTCGCGGTGTCGCCCTGGCTGAAGAACTGTTCTGCAACGCTCAGATACGCGTCGTGGTTGGTGTCCCGTTCCATGTGGCCGGGATTCCAATTCACTATCAGAAACACGGCGCCCATGAACGCAAAAAGACCGTAACGCACCGACGCGGATTTCCACCACTCATTGACTCGAACCCAACCGTCGGCGGCAATGAGGAGCATGAGCGGCACCAGCGGAATCCTGTATCGCTCGGTGACGAAAAAGGCGACAATAGTTGCACCGTAGGCAACCCAGAAGACCGCAAGGAAGATGCCTTTGCGCTCGCGGTTTTTAAAGGCGATAAACAGGCCGGGGATACACAGCGGCAATAAAACGCCCCAGGGAAAGGCTATACCCGGACCTCCGGGCACGCCCGCTTTCCAGAGCAGTACCCGGAGAACGGGTGAGAGCAGCCGGTCCGGATAGATCGCCTGGTTGCGGTAAATCTCATTCCCATGAAAGAGCAGATAGGTTTTATGAAGCAGCAAACCAAGGTATTCGGCCGGGTGTTCGGCGATGTAGGCTTCAGAGGCCTCCATGAACCTGCGGGAAGCCTCTTTGTAATTCGTTGCGCGTTCGCCGACCGCCTTGATGGCATCCCACTCATAACCGACCCGGGACAGCACTTTTTTCTCATAGTTGCCGCTGTTGCCGATGTAAAAGTTGATGCCTGCATTATATGAAATGAGGATCGTTTCTTTTCCCACAAGATAATTGTGGATGGTTGCCGGCGCTATGGCGATGCCGGCGCCGCCCAGAAAAAAGCCGATGGCGACGATGCGGGCGAATGCCGGAATGCCGACGGGTCGTGCCGAAGCGGCGTTCCGTTTCTTTTTGTTCCTTTTTCCAGGATTCGAGGGGAGATGTTGCTTTTTTCCGGGGTCCCCGGCGCCCCAGAAAATCCATGCACAGACAATCGGGGCGAGTGCCAGGATATTGGTCGCCGCAAGAGCCTGGAGGCCGAATGCCATGCCGGGCACCATCCATGGCCAGCATTGACTGATTGCATTTTTACCCGCCCTTGTCCGACGCTGCATCGATTCCGACAGGTAAAACAGGAGACCGAGAAGCACCACATCGAGAAATAGCGTGATTACCGGAGGCAAGAGGGTTCCGGTGTTAAAGATGAACTGCGAATAGAGCGCGGCGGCTACCCCTGCGATCCAGCCGACCCGCAGCGAAAAAAAACGCGCGCCGATGAGAAAGATCCCGGTTGCAGACAATGAATCGATGAGCGTCTGAATGATCCGCGGGATGAGATAACTATGACCGAAGAGCTTATAAATCACCGCAAGGAAGTACTGATACAGGGGTGCCTGGTAGAATGCACCCTTACCTGCCCAGTCTCCCTGCTCCGCGGCGGCACGGGCGAACTGGTCGTAGGTGAACTCATCCTGGATCGGATGGCTGAAAAAGAGTGCATGACGCATGCTGAGAACGTGCATGACCCGCAGAATTAACGATAGTGCAAAAACCACCGTTGCGCCGGTCATGACGGATCGCAACTCCGGAGAAAGATTGTTTCTCTCGGATTTGGGTGATAATTCATTCATAAGCGACAATGTTTGCTCACCGAGTGAGGCTGTGGTGCGGTTTCATCCGGCAGCCCCGGTGAAAACAACGAAGCTTCCGGATAGAAAGGAGTTCGCCGGAGACGAGTGAGAACCTGTTGGCTGTAAGACCTCGGATCGGTTAAAATATAAAATATTCGCCCAATAAAAAGCGGTGGAGCCCGTCCGGGCGCCCCACCGCGAAATGCATACTGTCACTTAACTGAATTAATGTTTTCCGGTAAATGCCGTTGCCGTCCGTTGAACAAAATCTCCGGACTTAAACCACACGAAATACCGGCCCGGCGCCACTGAACGATTAGCGAGTTCAATGGAGTAATTCCCCGCCGATTGCGTACGGTTGAAAGCAAAAACGTTTCTGCCGCGCAGGTCGAAGACTGCCAGTTCAACCTGCCCCGTCCGTTTCAGCGAATAGGAAATGACGCCGTTCTTAATGGCAAACGAGGGGATTGCAGCGGCAACCTCGGTGCTGTGAACCGACGTGTACCCGATGGTAAACCACGAAGCGGCAGACCATGCGCTGGTGACCGTTCCCGCGACCGCTTCGACCTGCCAGAAATAGGTCATATCATTCGCAAGTCCCGTCACGGTAAGCGATGCTCCCGTGATCCCCGAAACGCTGGAGACCGTGGTGGTAAAGGAAAAATTTGTCGAAATCTGCACATTGTAGGAGATCGCGCCGTTCACGGCTCCCCAGGTAAGCGGTACCGAAGATCCCTGTCCGGTGGCTCCGGCCGCGGGCGACATCAGCACCGGTGCGGAAACGCCGGTTGTGAAACTGCGAATGGCGGAGAATGCGCCTGATCCCGCGGCATCGCTGGCATCAACATGCCAGTAATAGGTGGCTCCGCTGGCCAACCCGCTCACGGCAGCATTAAGCGCCGTCAGGCCTGCCTGATTGAAAACCGTTGTTGCGAAGGTGGAAACGACGGATACCTGTGCCTCATAACTGGTCGCCCGCGCTGCGGCGTTCCAGGTGAGGGTCAGCGAGGTGGGCTCGCCCGTGGCGGCGTTGGCCGGAGCGGCAAGCGTCGGCGTTGCCGGGATCGCCAGTGTTGCGAAATGCCATGTCGTCGACCACACGCTGGTTGAAGAGTCGTTCGCCGCATTCACCTGCCAGTAATAGGTTGCCCCGGCCGCCAACCCGGTAATCGCGTATGAAGTCGCGGAAATGCCGGACTGATTTACCGTAAAGACGGCGAAGGTCGCTACGGTGGATATCTGCACCGAGTAGGAAGCAGCGGTACTTACCGTATCCCACATTAACGTAAGTGCAGTTGCCAGACCGGTGCTGGCGTTTGTCGGCGTTGAGAGTACGGGGGCCGTCAGTGCCGTTCCGCCCGTGGAAAAAGTCCACGCCGTCGTCCATGCGCTGGCCACCGTTCCGTTCGTCGCATTCGCCCGCCAGTAATACATCGTTGCGTTCGCGAGCCCGGTAACCGCGAGTGAATCCGCGGTAAGGCCGGCCTGGTCTACCGCGAAGACGGCGAAGGTCGATGCGGCGGATACCTGTACGGAGTACGAAACCGCGCCGGTTACCGTTCCCCAATACAGCATCAGTGATGTCGCCTCGCCCGTCGCGCCGTTGGTGGGCGCGGTGAGCATCGGTGCGGGCATTATGGTCGTGAAATGCCGAACGGTGGCCCAAGCGCTCGTCCCGCTGCTATTGTTAGCATCAACGCGCCAGTAATAGAGGGTCCCAACGGACAATCCGCTGTCTGCCACGGAAAGGGCCGTGAGGCCAGCCTGGTCTAAAACCGTTGTCGCGAAGGTGGATACGACGGACACCTGCGCCTCATAACTGGTTGCCCGTGCCGCGGCATTCCAGGTGAGCGTCAGGGAGGTGGGTTCGCCCGTGGCGGCGTTCGCCGGGGCGGCAAGCGTCGGCGTTGCCGGCACCGCGAGGGTTGAAAAACTCCATGTCGCCAACCACGGGCCCGTGGAATCGGCGGCGCTCGTCGCACTCACCTGCCAGTAATACTCTATTCCGATTGTCAGCCCGGCAGCCGCGTATGAGGCCGTGGTAAGACCGGGCTGGTTTACCGTGAGGACGGCGAAGGTCGATGACGTGGACACCTGCACGGTGTAGGAAACCGCGGTATCAACCGATCCCCACTGCAGCGTAAGTGCAGCCGCCTGGCCGATGGCGCCGTTCGTCGGCGACGAGAGCACCGGCGCAATGGGAGTCTGGGCCCAGGCTCCGAACGCGCACGCCAGACTCATGATAAACGGGACAGACCACTTCTTTACTTTAAATAATGACATACCCCCTCCTTCAGTTGTTACTATTTGCCCCCACTATGAACATGGGCGGGATGGAAATGGTGCGCACCCGGAACGACCCGGATTACGCGGTAGGTAAGTGTTATAATATACCCAAAAACTACAAACTGCCGAATAGTGTCGTGCTTAAAATTCTCGAGATATTCATTGGTTCCGCGACGCCGACGCCCCTCCCCGCGCTTGCGCACCATCAATTTTAAAACGAAGAGCCGCACCTGCCTGTCTGATAATTCTGCAAATATAATTTTATTAATATAGATGTTCCGGGCAAGGACAGTCAACCCTAAATAATAGTATTTTAATCGGCCATGACGGCCGTGCAGGGAACAGTTCTTATGAAAAGCCGGTAAACCCGTGGATACTATTTTTCAAAAGATGCTTTCGCACTATTTTTCGCCGGAAGAAATTAATGCCATCCGGTCCGCAAAAATCGGCATTGCCGGCCTGGGCGGCCTGGGATCCAACTGCGCCATGAACCTCGCCAGGTGCGGATTCAGCCGATTTGTCGCTGTCGATTTTGATCGTGTCGAAGACACCAACCTTAACCGGCAGGCCTATTTCCCGCAGCACATCGGCAGGCCCAAGACCGACTGTCTCGCCGAACTGCTCCATACCTTGAACCCCGCCATCGTCATCGAAACGCACGGCGAGCGGATCGATGCAACCAATGTGATGAAGCTCTTCAATGCGTGCGATATCATTATCGAAGCCTTCGATGATCCTGCATGCAAGGCCCTGCTCGTCGAAACATTCATCGGCTCCGGAAAGCTGCTGGTGAGCGCAAGCGGGCTGGCCGGTTATGGGACAAGCGACCGCATCGTTACCCGGAAGATTCAGGATCGTTTTTTTCTGATCGGTGATGCCGTTTCCGCGGTGGATGAGCGGCTGAAACCCTACGCTCCCTGCGTGGCGATTGCCGCCGCCAAGCAGGCCGACGTCGTGCTGAACTGGGTATTGGGTACGATGCGGAAGAGTGAAAATGCCGGGTGAGCCGGTATGACGGCACGTCTGGTTTGATATTTACCGCTACAACATCCTTGCTATGTAACTCACTATTTTGTAATTTATAGAAACGATTTAAAGAATCATCATCGTATCATCACCGTTATCACCGCCTAATGTGGCGGCAGGGGGATCTATGCGATTTGAAAAATGGGCGGCAGGAGTTTGCATTTCCATCGGCATTCTGTTCATCGCATCCCAGGCGGAGTTTTACCCGCAGAGGATTTATAAGCAGCGCACCAAGGCCAGTCTCGACTATGCGTGGAAATTCTATAATGGCACGCCAACCGGCTCGGGTCATCCGTACGACAGCGGTTACAACGATGCTGGGTGGCAGACGGTGAATGTTCCCCATTCGGCGTCCTACGACGATCCCGCGCCGAAGGCTCAAACCGGCGCCACGGTCGGGGAACAGGTCCGCTATCAAGGTATCTCCTGGTACCGCAAATATTTTACCGTGCCGGCATCGGCAAAGCACACCGGGAAGATCGCCGTCGAGTTCGAAGGCGCCATGCAGGTCGCCAATGTCTGGCTCAATGGACCCACTGGGTCCATGCCAACAGCGGGTATACCTGGTTTCAATTCGATATTACCAATCAGGTTTCCCTTACCGGAACCAATGTCCTTGCCGTTCAGCTCGACAATACCTACAACGCCATGGTTCCTCCCGGACGAACGGTAAACACAACGGGACTCCGGATTATTTACTTTACAGCGGCATTACCGAAACGTGTGGCTGGTATGCTCGAATAGTTGCAGCATCCCCCTCTGGAGCCAAGGATCTCCATTCCCGTGGCAACCGCCTCCGCGGCAAGTGCAAAGGTGCACATAACCACCCCGGTGACTTCCATAACTCCGGGAACCATCACCGTTCGTTATCCATTGCCTACGCCCCCTCCCACTTCCCGAGCAGCGATAATAACCGGCGGCCAGACCATTACACTGCCTTCCGCGAATGGAAGGGCGGTCTTCGATACCTTATTACGATCAAACCCGGTCCTCTGGACAACGCACGCCGGAACTTTACTATCTTTATACGCAGGTATTCCTGAAGGATCGCTGGTCGATGATTATGTCGATCGGTTCGGCGTTCGCTGGTATACCTGGACGCCACAGGCAGGGTTCGCCCTTAATGGAGTATCCGATACACTGCGGGGGGTGAGCCTGCATCAATCGTTCGGTTGGATCGAGAGCGCGCTGCCGAGTTCGCGCTATTTCAAAGAGGTCGGCCTGGTCAAGCAGATGGGCGCCAATTTGATCCGTTGTGCGCATTTCCCGCGCGATCCCTCTTTCTATAATGCCTGCGACGAACTGGGAATGCTGGTCATGGTGGAGGTACCCACGTGGGGATGCTGTCTTGCAAACGGATGGACCTATCCGGATTCCCTGTTCCTCCACCTGGACAGTTGCATGCGGGAGCTGATCGAAGTCAGCTATAACCATCCTTCCATCATTGCCTGGGGCCTTTTCAATGAACCGCCGGCTCCCTATGATGCGCCGCAACAGATTCCTTCGGAGGACTGGGATCGCTCATACGCTGGACTCAACCCGGTACACTTATCTTGCCGATAATAATCTCGATATACTCGGTATTCCCGGCGATGCGGACATCGAGGGGATGAATTACGCTGAATTATCCGGCCCGTGCGCCACCCTGGTCAAGCGAATTGTCAATACGGAATATCATCAGGGATGGATCTACTGGTGCTATCGCGGCTGCGCCGGCGGCACGGGGTCAGGTCTGATGGCCGATGACCTCTCCCCGACGGGGAATGCCTATCAGGCGTGGAATGACTGGGTTGATTTGTGGGGCGTTACGCGAACCAATCATCTTGCCGGCGCATGCTTATGGGCTTTTAACGATTATTGGTCGGATCACAGCGGGGGAGTGAATCCCATGGGAGCCGTTGACCATTATCGGATTCCCAAGTCGTTATTCTATCTATTCCGGCAATTCTGGACCGGCGTGCCTGATACGGGTTCGGGCGGCGTCCCGGTACCCGGCATTACCCCGACTTCCCTGCAACTCAACGCGGATACCAGTTCTCTCATTGCCGACAGCACCGATGTGTCAATCATCACCGCCTCGCTCCGGGCGGCAAACGGTCACTGCGTCGATAACACGAACGGTGGGAAAAACACCGATACCATTCTTGTCGTTTTTAATGTCTCCGGTCC
>CAWJXL010000020.1:0-165510 GCA_963846695.1 uncultured Fibrobacterota bacterium
TATTCGAAGAGGGGAAAGTCGGTCACCCAGAGAAAGTTAAACTCCACGCCTTTCACCATGTTTTTGATCCTGGCGAGTTGGAGCCTGAGCTGGCCCAGGGCGGTGAAGCAGATCTTCTCCGGCGCGGCGATCATGAACATCATGTCGCCCGGCACGGCGTTGGTCTTCGCCCTGAGATCGAGAAGTTCGGCGTCCGAAAAGAATTTCCTCGACGGACCGTCGAAGCCGGCATCTGTCAAACGCAGCCAGACAAGACCTTTCGCGCCGAACGTTGCTACATGCGCGGTCAGTGCGTCGATGGTTGTGCGGGAAAAATCGCCGCACCCGGCACCGGCGATCGCGGCAACGACGCCGCCGCTCCCGATGACCGAACGGAAGACCTGGAACCCGGTGGCGGCGAAGAGTTGCGTTACGGTAACGATCGGCAGGCCGAACCGCAGGTCGGGCTTATCGCTGCCGTACCGGTGGAACGCCTCTTCGTACCGCAGGCGCGGGAAGGGCGCGGCCACGGTGCGGCCGAGGCAGGCCGCAACGACCGATGCGATCATCCGCTCGAAGACCTCGAAGATATCACTCTCGTCAATGAATGAGAGTTCTGCGTCGATCTGGGTGAACTCGGGTTGCCGGTCGGCGCGCAGGTCCTCGTCGCGGAAACAGCGCGCAACCTGAAAGTAGCGGTCGAAGCCGGATACCATGAGGATCTGCTTGAAGGTCTGCGGGGACTGCGGCAGAGCATAGAACTGACCTTTGTTGGTACGCGATGGAACGAGGAAATCCCGTGCGCCCTCGGGGGTGCTCTTCATGAGAATCGGCGTCTCGATTTCAACGAACCCCTCGTTCCATAGAAACTTCCTCGCCTCAAGCGCGACCCGGTGGCGAAACAAAATGGCGCGCTGCCGCTGCGGCCTGCGCAGGTCAAGGTAGCGGTATTTGAGGCACAGCTCTTCGGACTCGGAGGAGTCGGGATCGTTGACGTGGAGAGGCGGCGTATCGGCCGCATTGAAAATCCGCAGCTCCGAAGCCGCGACCTCGATTCCGCCGGTCGCCATCCTCGGGTTCGCCATGTTCGGCGGCCGTTTCCGGACGACGCCGGCGGCGGCGATCACGAACTCATGCCGGAGAAGAGATGCCCTCTCCGCAAGCGCAGCGTCGTCGGCCGGATTGAACACCACCTGCGTGACGCCCCACCGGTCGCGCACGTCGATGAAGATGATACCGCCGTGGTTGCGCCAGTTGTGCACCCATCCGTTAAGCATCACCTGCATTCCGGTATTAGATTCAGTCAATTCACCGCAGGTGTGGGTCCGGCGCCATTGGTCCATAATACTCATTGTAAATTCTCCAGTTCACATGGGTGTCGTTCCAGGGATGTCGCCTCACCCCCCCCGCGGCTCAAAAGCCGCCCGGCCGTATCATTCCAGTCGACCTCCGCGGCATCGAACTCCGGGCCATCGATGCAGGCGAGGCGGCCCCGGCCGCCGACGGTCACGCGGCAGCCGCCGCACATGCCGATTGCGTCGACCATCATCGGCTTCAGGGAGACATAGGTTTTGATGCCTGCCGCCATGGTACGGTGCGAGGTCGCCTTCATCATCATGACCGGCCCGATGACATAGGCGACATTAAATTTGTCGCCCCTGTCGCAAAGCTCCTGGAAAACATTCGATGCAATTCCCCTATGCCCCGATGTGCCGTCGTCGGTCGTGACATGCAGCTCGTTGGAAGCCGATTCAAATTCGTTCCGCAGGATGAGGAGACTCTTCGTCCGCGCGCCGATGATGGAAGTGACGTTGTTGCCCGTCTCGCGCAGCCCCCGCGCATCGGGTAGAGCGATGCAATCCCCATCCCGCCGCCGATGCACAGGCATCTGCCGAGCTTTTCGATGCGGGTCGGCTGCCCGAACGGCCCGGCAAGATCGAGGATGCTATCCCCCTCATTCAGCATCGAGAGAAGCGCCGTTGTCCTGCCCACCACCTGGAAGATGCCATCGATCCACCCTCCCTTTACATCTGCATCAACGATGGTCATTGGAATGCGCTCGCTGTTCCGTACCGGTCGAAGAAGGATGAACTGGCCGGGCCGCCGTTTCCGGGCAATGCGCGGCGCATTGAGCCGGTATCGAAAGATCCTGTCCGCAAGCGCTTCCTTCCTGAGAATTTCTGCCATGACAATCCTTTATTCGGCCTTGAGCAGTGTATCGAGGAACTCATAAAAATACCCACCCCGCATTCGGAATGGGTATGATCGCAAACGTATTCTTGACCGTGACCTCTCGTGCGTTACTTCAGCCCCGCTTCTTTTTTAATCGCCTTCACCATATCGAGCTTTTCCCAGGTAAAATCCGGGAGTTCACGGCCAAAGTGGCCGTTGCGCGCCGTTTCCCGGTAGATCGGCCGCTTGAGTTTGAGCTTGCCGATGATCGCGGCCGGACGAAGGTCAAAAGTCTTTTCGATGATCGCGCAGATCTTCTCCTCGGAGAGCGTGCTCGTACCGCAGGTATCAACATGGATCGACAGCGGTTTCGCCACGCCGATGGCATAGGAGAGCTGCACGGTACAGTGAGTCGCAAGTCCCGCCGCAACGATGTTCTTGGCCACCCAGCGCGCCGCATAGGTTGCGCTGCGGTCAACCTTGGACGGATCCTTGCCCGAAAACGCACCGCCGCCGTGGGGGGCATAGCCGCCATAGGTATCGACCACGATCTTTCGGCCGGTTACGCCCGAGTCGCCATGCGGCCCGCCGACCACGAAGCGGCCGGTCGGATTGACATGATAAATGGTTTTACCATCGAGCATGGTTCCCGGAATCACCTTCTTGATGATCTTGTCGATCATATCCTTTTTGATTTTCGCATAGCCGACATCCGGCGCATGCTGGGTGGAGAGCACCACCGTATCGACCCGGACCGCCTTCATGTCTTCGTATTCAACCGTCACCTGCGTCTTTCCGTCCGGGCGCAGGTAGGGAATCGCTCCGGATTCGCGTGCATCGGTCAATGCCTCCACGAGTTTGTGAGCATAGTAGATGGGCAGGGGCATGTAGGTTTCGGTTTCGTTGCAGGCATAGCCGAACATGATGCCCTGATCGCCGGCGCCCTGTTCCTTATGGAGTCCTTCACCCTCGGTAACGCCCTGCGAAATATCGGGCGACTGCTGGTGAACGGAAACGAGAACGCCGCAGGAGTTGGCATCGAACCCGAGAGCGGGGTCGTTGTAGCCTATTTTCGCGATGGTTTCCCGCGCAACGCCCTGCACATCGACGGTCGCCTTGGAGGTCACTTCGCCCGCCACCACCACCAGACCGGTCGTCACCATGGTTTCGCACGCGACGCGTGAATCGGGGTCCTGGGCGAGCATGGCATCGAGAATGGCATCGGAAATCTGGTCGCAGACCTTGTCCGGATGTCCCTGGGTTACACTTTCTGAAGTAAAGAAATGGCGCATTGTATCTCCTTAAATAGGATTCTAATACGTTGGCATCTTTAGAGAGGAATCGTGAAAAATAGTTTTCCGGGGGAGGGAGGGACAAGATAGGAGAAAGAAATACAATTTTAAGACAACCAGCGAATTTTTACTTCCTTTTCTACCTGGCGGAACTCCTCATCCCCCGTCACCAACTCGCACTTGCACTTCATCGCCAGCCCGGCGGCGAAGCAGTCGGCATAGGACATCTTCCGGGTGGCTTTTAAATGCGCCGCCAGCCGTGTGACCTCTTTATCGGCCTCCACCACCGTGATTGGAATAGCACTCATAGCCTCTTCTGCCGATTTGGCTTTTCGTTCGCCTCCGGTTCGAAGCGCATGGTAGATCACTTCACCCCAATTAACGACGCTGACGAATATTGTACCCTCATTTTCGGCACACTCCCCGAGAATCTTCGCGACTTCGACATAGCCCGGTTGCCGCTCGAAAAATGCTATGATGGCATAGCTGTCCAAGACCACGGGCTTCATAGTTCGCGCTCCTTTTTCTTATCCTCCCGGAGCGATTTGAACATGCTTCCCTCGGTGCCGAGAATGCCGGCCATGCCTTCAAAGTATTTATTATCGATAGGCCGTATCAGAAGCTTGCCCTTCTCTTCAATGAAAGCGACACGGGAACCCTTTTTAATGCCGAACTTCCGGCGCATTGCGGCCGGGACGACCACCTGCCCTTTGACGGTGACTCTCGAAGTGACCATGGTAGTACTCCTTTAATAATAATATACTTTAATGTCGAAGTAATACCTATTAAAAATTGTATGCCAGATTATAACAAGGGCATACTATTCTGGGGGGTTAATACGGCGAATCTCAAATTCTATTGATTTTGGGCCGATGCGGGAATTTGCATATTGTCGGAACTTTGATTCTGGTGATTCATAGGATTAGGGTGATTTTTTAATCAGGGGAATCGGATAAATCAAAGAAATCAAGGTTCGGACGGGGCTATGCGGTGAATTTTGGAGCCTTCGGAAATTGCGGAAGAATTTGTCATAGGGGTGATTTTTATTTCGTTTGCGATTCATCTTGGGATGGCCCCATGATTGCCTTTAAAAAGTTTCCTAAACTGCTTTCAATGGCACTTTTCCCACTTATCGAATCATGATAAAATATAGTTCGATAACCTGAAATATCGAAAGGTAAATCAGCTCGTTTTTTTTCGCATAATAAAATGGTTGACTTATCCAGCGCGTGCGCATATCCGACTTCGTAATAGACGTTCGGGTTGTCTTGCGTAATGTCTGCAATAATTAAATAAGCTTCTTTGATTGATCGGTGGATATCATCAAGAATTTGAGTGCAATTGTGAATATTATCGGCCCTAATAGCTTTTAACCCATATTTCTTGCAGGTTGGAGCTATAACCTCTTTATAAAGATCATCAAATTCATCAGAGAATTGCATTATAATAAAGGCTTCGGGCTCTACTAGTTCTGCTCTAAAATTGCTCACAATTACTTCCCCGGGTCCATGGAACCAAACAGTGAGCTGGCATTTATCGACAATATAATTTGCTTTGCAAACAGATACTCCATCGATAAAAAGATTGATTACCGATCCCTGAACATCAATTCTCACAGACATAGGCGTTCCAACCTTAATTGCCGCAGGACCGCCACTGCCAACCATTTTTTCCAAATCATAAGCATTATTCTTGAATGTACATATGCCAAAAGCATATTGATGAACGTTTATTCCAACATAAACTATCGGATTTTTCTCCATGCCCTGGTTGAATAATAACTGACATCTTGATCCTTGATTGCTCAATGTTACATCAAAAGAAATGCTACCATTTTTAAATTCAATGTTTGATTTAGCAATGGAAACAGCATACTGCCCTGCAAAAGGACCTTCCGTTAAAAGAGTAGGTATATATTTCAATTCTGTTTTTTTGCATTCAATGTTTCCCCCAAGGGGAATCCAAGCAACATTGTTCATTTCTATCCTCCTTGATTAATATTCATCAGCAATGGCGTTGCGGAAGTGCCGAAGTGCTCTCTTTTTCTTGCGTTATAACACCTCTCCTTGTGGGAGAAGTCAGGCCGCTTTGGCCGGGGTGAGCTTGGCACTTTCGCAGGAGGAGGTAGCGGAATACCGGCCGGTTTTTTTCGGCCGGTATGAAGCGGTTCCCCCACCAAAAACTCTTTTTATCAGTCTACCCGCACTTCGAAAATCCGCACGACTTGCACACCGAGCACCCGCCTTCGCTCTCCATGATGCCGCCGCACTCGGGACATTGCGGGCAGTAGCCCATATCGAGCCCCGTGAAGGTGATCTGGGGCCGTGCCGCCG
Source organism: uncultured Fibrobacterota bacterium (assembly GCA_963846695.1). Taxonomy (GTDB): domain Bacteria; phylum Fibrobacterota; class Chitinivibrionia; order Chitinivibrionales; family Chitinispirillaceae; genus BOG-1184. The sequence continues at coordinate 5,777 of CAWJXL010000020.1, forward strand.
CGCCCTGCACCTCGGAAAGCGCTTTCTCAAGGATGCGGCCGATCGCGTCTGCGCAGGAGAGGACCATTTCACCCTCGTGCCAGGTCGGACTCGGGCAGCGGATGCCGCGAAGCTGTTCGACAATGGCGTTCGGATCGACGCCGGCGCGCAGTGCAAGGGAGACGAGCCGCGCGACCGCCTCGGCGTTCGAAGCCGCGCAGCCGCCCGACTTGCCCATCTGGGTGAAGACCTCGCAGAAGCCGTAGGCATCGGAATTAATGTTGACATACAGGGTACCGCAGCCGGTCTTGGTTTTGTAGGTACGGCCATGGGTAACGGACGGCCGCGGACGGGGATGGATCGTGCCGGGCAGGCCGCCGGGAACCGCCTCGGTCCGACTGCCGCCGGAACCGGCGGTGATGACCTGGTTCCGGCGCGAGCCGTCACGGTACACCGTGACGCCTTTGCAGTTGAGATCGAAGGCAAAACGAAACGCCTCCTCGACATCGGTGACCGTGGCCTCGTGACGGAAGTTCACGGTTTTGGACACCGCGTTGTCGGTGTATTTCTGGAAAGCGGCCTGGATGGCGATGTGGGCACGGGGGTCGATATCGTGCGCCGTCACGAAGACATCCCGGATGCGCCGCGGAATCCCGTAGATCTTGTGCAGACTGCCGGTTTCGGCCACCATCTTCATGAGCTCGTCGCTGTAGAACCCCTCCTCCTGAGCGACCCTCTGGAACGCGGGATGCACTTCGAGCAGACGCTTTCCGTCGAGCACGTTCTTTTCGTAAACAATAGCGAATAAAGGCTCGATGCCGCTGGAACAACCGGCGATCATCGAGATCGTGCCGGTCGGGGCGATGGTCGTGATGGTGGCGTTCCGGAACCCGACATCGCTTCCAGTATCGTAGATCGACCCTTCGAAGGCGGGAAACACGCCGCGCTCGCGGGCGAGAAAGGCGCTCACCTTGCGCCCCTCCTCACGGATGAATTTCATGATCTCTTCGGCGAGGCCCGTCGCCTGCGGCGAGTTGTACGGGATCCCGAACTCGACCAGAAGGTCCGCGAACCCCATGACGCCGAGTCCTATCTTGCGGTTACCCTTTGTCATCTTTTCGATTTCGGGCAGCGGATATTTATTTACTTCAATGACATTATCGAGGAACCTCACCGCCGTACGCACCGTATTGCCCAGCTTGAAATAATTGACCTCCTTTTTGCCGTTATTATTCGAGATCATGTGCGCGAGGTTAATGGAGCCGAGGTTGCATGATTCGTAAGGCAGGAGCGGCTGCTCCCCGCAGGGGTTGGTGCTTTCGATCCGGCCGATATGCGGCGTTGGATTGTCCGCGTTGATTTTATCGATGTAGACGATGCCCGGCTCGCCGTTCTTCCAGGCAAGCTCGACGATCCGCTTAAATAACGTGGAGGCCTTGAGCTGGCCCACGACTTCGCCCGAGCGCGGGTTACGCAACGGGTACTCCTCATCGTTTTTCAGCGCATCCATGAACTCGTCGGTGATGGCGACCGAGATGTTGAAGTTGGACATGACTCCGTCCTTCTCCTTCATTTCGATGAACTCCATGATCTCCGGGTGGGAGCAGTTGAGGATCCCCATGTTGGCACCCCGCCTTGTGCCGCCCTGCTTCACGGTTTCGGTGGCGATATCGAAGACGCGCATGAAAGAGAGGGGACCCGACGAAATACCCTTTGTCGAGCGTACGCGGTCGTTTTTCGGCCGGATGTGCGAAAAGGAGAAACCGGTTCCCCCTCCGCTCTTATGGATGAGGGCGGTATTTTTCACGGAGGTAAAAATTTCGTCCATCGAATCCCCGACCGGCAGCACGAAACAGGCAGAAAGCTGCTGCAGCTCCCGACCGGCATTCATGAGCGTGGGCGAATTGGGCAGGAAATCGAGATCCACCATGCAATTGTAGAACTTCTCGGTCCACGCATCGGCATTGGCTTCGCCGTTGAAGAGTTTTTCGGCGCCCGCGATGTTTTCCGCCACGCGAAAAAACAGATCTTCCGGCGTTTCGCAGACAGTGCCGTCATCGTCCTTTTTCAGATAGCGTTTCTGCAGCACGGTTACGGAGTTGTCGCTCAGGACGGCCTTTTTCCTGATGAGCCGCTCCTTGAGCGGCATTTTTTCTTTGATTTCTCCGGCAAAGTTGGACCCAACCTCAACAGTCATATCGGCAGCCATGGAAAAACCCCTTTTAAGTCGAATTTTCACGCATGCATGGGTGATCTGTTCACGCGGAGGAGAAGCAGCAGGAGATGCGGTGAGCGGACAGTATCTTCTCTCTTCGTGGAGTTAAAAATAGGTGATTCCCGATCCAAGTCAACATATTTTTTCAGGAAGGCCCCACAACATATTGCGGCTGGTTTTAAACGAGACCACAACTCCTTGGGGAGCGGCATTTTTCCGGAACCTGCCCTTGCCGCAGTAGCGAATCCCCTCCATGGACTTTTGACAATGTTCATTACCGGAAAAACGGCTTAACGTATTTTATGACAACTGCTCCCCGCAGAAGAGACGGCCAGCCGGACTTCCGGCGCTCATGGTTACTATTTGAAAAGGAGTTGACGACGGTATGGCGGAATCACAGGATATGGGACGGTTGAATAACCTCATGACAAGGCTTCAAAACCTCCGGGAGTATCTTTGACGTCGAAGCTCTGGAGAAAAAAGTAGCGGATCTCGAAACCCTTGCCTCGGAGGCGGATTTCTGGTCCGATACGAATGCGGCGAAGGCGACGCTGCGCGAGATCAAGGGGGCAAAGCGGATTCTGGATCCCTGGAAGAAGGCGCTTGCCGACGGCAGCGATCTTGCGCAGTTATGGAAACTCTCGGTCGAAGAAAACGATGCCGCACTTCTTGCCGAGCTGGCACCCCAGCTCGATGCGTTCGAACGCGAGGTGGTTCGGATCGAATTCGCCAGGAAGATGAACGGCGAGGACGACGCCGCACCGGCGATTCTTTCGATTCACAGCGGCGCGGGCGGCACCGAATCCTGCGATTGGGCTGACATGCTCTTGCGCATGTACACCCGATGGATGGAACGCAAGGGGTTTTCCTACGAGATGCACGATTACCAGCCGGGCGACAGCGCGGGCATCAAGAGCGCGACTATCGAGGTGCGCGGCGAGTATGCCTACGGGTACCTCAAGGCGGAAACAGGCGTACACCGCCTGGTCCGTATTTCGCCGTTCGACGCCAATGCGCGGCGGCACACCTCGTTCGCATCTGTCTACTCATACCCGCTCGTTGAGGAAATTGACGATTTTGAGATCGATGAGAAGGAGATCCGCATCGACACCTATCGGTCAAGCGGTGCGGGCGGGCAGCACATCAACAAGACCGACAGCGCGGTCCGTATGACCCACCTCCCCTCCGGGATCGTGGTCGCCTGCCAGAACGAGCGATCCCAGATGAAGAACCGGTCCCAGGCGCTCCGTCTCCTCAAGGCGCGCGTCAGGCAGCATTACAGGGAGATCGAGGAGAAGGAGCGCCAGTCAAAACTGATGGAAAAAAAGAAAATCGAGTGGGGAAGCCAGATCCGCTCCTATGTGCTCCATCCGTATAACCTTGTCAAGGACCACCGCACCGACGTAGAGACGTCTAACACCGGCGCGGTACTCGACGGCGATATCGATCGGTTCATCGAGGCATGGCTTTTGCAGAAGGATGAGGGGTAAACGATGAAGGATGAAAAGGCAAAAGGGAGAAGCAAGACGGGAAAAACCGCGACGCGCGCCGAGGTCGTTCTTTTCCTGAATACCCTCCTCGCCATTGAAAAAATCGAAGACCTCTCACGCAACGGGTTGCAGGTGGAAGGGGCTGAAACGATCCGCCGCGTGGGTCTGGCAGTTGACGGCTGCCTCGCCTCCTACGAGGCGGCGGCGCATCGAGATTGTCAGATGCTTATCGTCCATCACGGCATGATCTGGGGAGGTCTCCCTTCCCTTACCGGGGACGTGTATCGCCAGGTTCGCTTTCTCATCGAAGCATCCCTGAATCTTTACGCCGCCCATCTGCCGCTCGACCTGCATCCCGAACTCGGCAACAACGCCCGACTCGCGGCCGCCATCGAGCCATCAGACGGCCGCTTCCGTTCGGGGTTTACAAGGGTACGTTGATCGGCTTCGAGGGAACCCTGGCGAAGCCGATGGGGCTCGACGAACTCTGCCGAGCGACTGAGAAGGAGACGGGCGGCACGACGCTTACGCTTCCCTTTGGAAAGAATCTGAATCGGCGGATCGCCATTGTTTCCGGCGGCGCATCGGCGATCATCGGCGAGGCGGTTGCAAAGCAGGTCGACTGTTTCATCACCGGCGAGCCGAACCATGTCCACTACCATCTTGCGCGCGAAGCCGGGCTGAACGTCATCTACGGCGGGCACTACTATTCGGAAACGCTCGGAGTGAAGGCGGTCGGACAAGCCCTTGAACGTGAGTTCGGGATCGAGAGCGTTTTTCTGGATATCCCGACGACGGTTTAACATCAGTGAACCTGCAAAAATACCGTTCGCCCTGAGCCTGCCTGGCGGCAGACAGGTCAAAGGACGAATAAAACGATTTTTAGAGGGCACCACACTCTTTCGGAGAAATGATGGCCACCACAAGCATGATCCCCATAATCGACTACGCTACCCCTGCCGGGAAAAAATATCTAAATCGGCTTTTGTCCCTCCGGAGGAAACCGGATGAAACCATTTCTGCGAAAGCAGCTGAAGTTATTATCGACATACGAGAGAAAGGCGATATCGCACTGTTCGCTTTTACAAAACAGTTCGACGGGGTCCATCTGACCGCCAAAACGCTGCGGATCACGCCCGCCGAAATCGAGAAGCAGGCCGCCAGGGCGCCGGCCGTCTTGCAGAGGGCAATCCGCGAAGCGGCGAAACGGATCCGCGACTTTCATAACCGTCAGCACAGATGCGAATTTTCGATGCGGTCAATCGAGGGGGATCTTCGCCAGATCGTTCGGCCGCTCGACCGCATTGCGGTGTACATTCCGGGCGGCCATGCGGTGTATCCATCGAGCGTACTCATGAATGTCATCCCCGCACAAATCGCCGGGGTTGCGGAGATCGTGGCCGTCACCCCTCCGCGGGGCAGGCTCGATTCGGGCATCGCCTATCGCCCTGAAGCTCTGCAAGGTTGACGAAGTATATCGGATCGGCGGCAGTCAGGCGATCGCCGCCCTCGCCTGGGGAACAAAAAGCATCCGGCCGGTCGACAAAATCGTGGGACCGGGCAATGCCTGGGTTCAGGAGGCCAAACGGCTCATGTACGGAATCGTTGATATCGACTCGATCGCTGGCCCGAGCGAAGTGGCGATCGTGGCCGATGGTTCGGTCGATCCCTCCTGGGTCGCCCTCGACCTGCTTGCGCAGGCCGAGCACGGGAGCGGCGACGAGCTTGCGGTGTGCATTACCGAAAGCGAAGAGGCGGCCCGGAACATCGCCGATGCAACGGTTCGGGCTATCGACGAGTCTCCCGCCGCCGCAATATTCCGAAAGCTGCCGCCGCATGCCATTTCCATATTCCTCACCGCCGATCGCAGGTCAAGCTTCGATATTGTCAATATCCTGGCGCCGGAGCACCTCGAAATCATGACGGCTTCCGCGCAGCTGGACCTGAAGCTTGTCAAGAATGCCGCCGCGGTTTTCCTTGGCCCCTTCACCCCGGCAGCGCTCGGGGATTATTTCATCGGTACGAATCATGTGCTGCCGACCGGCGGAGCCGCACGATTCTCCTCTCCATTAGGCGTGGAGAGTTTTCTCAAGCGGATGTCGGTCGCGACAGTCTCAAAGAAAGGACTTTTAAAAGCCGCGCCATATGTTTCTACCTTTGCGAGGGCGGAAGGATTTGTGCATCATGCGATGAGCGTGGAGAAAAGAATTACTTCAAAAGATTAATCCTTTGGGCATTCCGGCTTCGCTACCCGGTAATTTACCTGTCTCCTGCAAAGACATTGACGTAGATGTTTCCTCTTGCTTTTTTCGCAATAGCCTCGCGGGGGTCCCCGCTGCCAGAGGCCTCTTATTAGGCACCCCTTCCACGTGCGGGTGACCCGGCTCAGCCATCCAGAAGAATTTGACTTCGACCTTGACTTTTTATTTATTACTCTCATCAGCACATTTCCGCTATTTTATAAATCAACTTCTCAGTTTCTCCCCACCCAAGGCAGGGATCCGTAATCGATTTTCCATAAGTATTCTCTTCAGGCTTCTGGCTTCCCTCTTCGATGAAGCTCTCGATCATGATTCCCCGCACGAGTTTGCGGAGCAGCGGGGAATGCCTTCGGGAGGCGAGGATCTCGCAGGCAATGCGGGGCTGTTCCTTGAACCTGCGGCCCGAATTATCGTGGCTGACATCCACGATAATCGCCTGATTGGTATGCGTATACCGCTCATACAATTCGGCGGCGTTCATGAGGTGTTCGAAGTAATAATTGGGCTGGGGTTTTCCGTTGAGATCGACGCCGCCGCGCATGACGAGGTGCGCGAGCGGATTGCCGCTTGTCGTAACATCCCAGCCGTGGTAGGAAAATTCATGCTTCACCTGGGCGGCCCGGATGGCATTGAACGCCACGCTGAGATCGCCGCTGCGCGGATTCTTCATGCCGACCGGAATGGAGAGGCCGCTAGCCGTCATGCGATGCTGCTGGTTCTCGACCGAGCGCGCGCCGATCGTCACATAGCCAAGGACATCATCAAGGAACGCATGATTATCGGGATAGAGCATTTCCTCCGCGGCGGTCAGGTGTGACTCGCGTAAGGCCCGAAGGTGCAGCCGTCGGATAGCGCGGATGCCCGCGGCCATGTTCGCCGCGCCATGCGGATCCGGCTGGTGCACCATGCCCTTGTAACCGGTGCCCGTGGTACGTGGTTTGGTGGTATAAATGCGCGTGATGATGACCACGCGATCCTTCACCTCGTCCTGAACTTTCGCGAGTCGGCCGGCATAGTCGCAGGTGGCTTCCTCGTCATGCGCCGAGCAGGGACCGGCGATGAGCAGGAAGCGGTGGTCCGCATGGGTCAGGACCGCTCTTATCAGACGGTCGCGTTCAGCCTTGATGACAACAAGCTCGGGAGTCAGCGGATCTTTCGCAAGAATCTCCTCCACCGGCGGAATGGGACGGATTTTCGTAAAGCTCATAGGGTTTCCCGGTTAAGTATCGATCCAAAAAAAAAGCCCTGCACTGCAGGGCTTTTTCACTCAGTCATAAGCGCCTGCAGCGGTTATTTTCCGCCTTTGGTATAGAACGTATAGACCGTCGTGGTTTTATACGTCTGTCCCGGCTTCAACTCAACGCTCGGCCATTCGGGCTTGTTGGGAGAATCGGGATAGTGCTGGGTTTCCAGGCAGAAACCGCTGCGATGAATATACGGCTTCCCGCTCTTGCCGACGAGCGTGCCATCGAGGAAATTGCCGGAATACATCTGAATGCCGGGCTCGGTCGTCAGAACATCCATGGCGCGCCCCGTGGCCGAATCGAAGGCCGTCGCGGCCAGCACGAGACCCGTGGCACCCTTGCGATCGATGACCCAGTTATGATCGTACCCTTTGCCGTACTTCAGTTGCATATCATCGTCGTTGATACGCGCACCGATGGTCGTCGGTTTGCGAAAATCAAAGGGGGTTTTTTCGACATCCTTCAATTCGCCGGTAGTGATGAGCGTCGAGTCAACCGGCGTGAATTTCGCGGCATGGAGCGTGATTCTGGTGCCGAGGATATCGCCGCTGCCCTCGCCACCGAGATTGAAATAGGAGTGGTGGGTCAGATTGCAGATTGTCGCCGTGTCCGTTGTGGCGGCATAATCGATTTTCATTTCGTTTTTATCGGTCAACCAATAGGTGACTTTCGCGGTCAGATCGCCCGGAAAGCCCTCCTCCCCTGCCTTGCTGACATACGTCAGTTCTACGCCGACGGCGTTCTTACCCTTCACTTCCTTTGCATCCCAGATCTGCTTATCGAATCCCCTCACGCCGCCATGAAGGCTGTTCGGACCGTTATTTTTTGCAAGCGTATACTCTTTTCCTTCGAGCATGAATTTCGCCCCGCCGATGCGATTGCCATACCTTCCGATCAGCGCGCCGAAATAGGGACAGCCCTTAAGATAGTCTTCGGAAGTATAGCCGGTGAGTGAATCGAATCCGAGCACGATGTCGCCCGGAACGCCTTTTTTATCGGGCACGACCAGCGACGTAACAATGCCGCCGTAGGTGGTCACTTTCATTGTGATGCCGTGCGCATTTTTAAGAGTATAAATATCGACGGCCTTTCCATCGACCGTGCCGAATGGCGCTTTATCTATTGTCAGTGCCGAAGCCGCCATTCCGAAACCCGCCGCAACCGCTGTCATGGCAAAACTCCTCGCTAAAGGTTTAACGTTCATCCTGCCTCCCTGTGGTATAGAGATGATGGAAAGTCCTGCACCCTGTGACTTTCAAAAGCAAAAGGGCGATAAGAGTTCTTACCGCCCCTCGATCCGTAACGTCCGGGCATTATTTCATCGATTTGGTTTCGTTGATAATTTCGCTGTTCTGGGGTTCCAGCTCCCGGGCCTGATCCAGTTCCGTCTTGTAGGTGGCCATATCGTTTGAAGCCTTGGCTACCCGCGCGAGGCCGAGATGCGCCATCGCCAGTTTCGGATCGATCTTGAGCGCCTTTTCATAGAACTCCTTCGCCCAGGGGAGTTTTCCTTGAAGCATATGAACATCGGCACGCTCCACCATGGCCTGGGCATAATTCGGATTGATGTACAAGGCCTCCTTGTACGTTTCGATGGCGTCATTGTAATTCTTCTGGGCGACCTGGATCTTTCCAAGCACCATGATCGCATCCAAGTTCTCGGGTTCGGATGCCTTGATCGTTTCAACAGCCTTGGTCGCATCGGCATATTTGCCGACCGCATATTGCGCTTTCGCAAGCTTCAGGAGCAGCACATTGGTCTGCTTCTTGGCAAGCAGGTTGTTGATTTCCGTGATAGCCTTTTCGTAATTCCCGCTTTCAAGATAGACATCCACGAGGACGGCGCGCAGATCGTCGTCGATATTACCGTTGGTAACGGTGCTGATTTTTTCGATCATCTTCGCAGCATCGTCACGGCGCTTGTTCTGCAGGTACGCACGGGCCAGAAGCGACATGGTCTTGAGATCGTTGGGTTTGAGCGTATTCGCCATTTCGAGGTACACCAGGGCCTGGTCGGGCATCTGCTTGGAAAGCAACGTCTCACCGATTTTCAGGATCGCTTCGGCATTGGTCCGATCAAGGGTGGTATACTTGTGAAATGCCTTGAGCATTTCGGCGCTCTTATTCATTGACTCATACAGTTGTCCGAGATCGAACCATACCTGCGGAACGGTGTCGGCCAGCGCTGCGCATTGTTCAAGGTATTTAATGCCCTGCGCCGCGGTGGCCGGATCTTTCGCATAGATATTGCCGAGTTTGAAGAAGTTCCGGTAATCGGTCGGATACGCTCTGATATTCTCTTCGTACATTGTCGTAGCCATTGCCGGATTGATGCTTTCATACACGACCGCCCGCCGGTAGGCCGCATCAGGATCCTTCACCCCCGGCAACCGGACATAGCTGTTGAGCACATCGGCCGCTTTCTTTGAATCGCCGCTCTTTTCATACGCCTCGGCAAGCGCCTTATAGGCCGTAATGCGTAAATCGCCGATTTCGCCTTTTACCGAACGCAATTTCTCCAGAACGTCGATCGCCGTCGGGAGATTATTTGTCTGAATCGCGGAGAGACCGTATTCGGCGAGGTAATCCGGGGTTTCGTCGTTCTTTACCAATCCATAATACTTGAACGCCTCGTCATATTTTTTCGCCGCAAAGGCCGCCTTTCCGACGATTTTGGCGATAGCCGCGTCATCAGGATATTTAACGAGGTATTTCTTATACGCGCTGAGGGCGTCTTCGGTTTTCTTCTGCTGCATGTACAGATTGCCGAGCGTCTTGTACTCCTTGATCTCCGAGGAGTTCATTGCCAGAGCCTGCTCATACGAGATTGTCGCTTCCGAAATCTTGCCGCTTCTGGCTTGGCAATCGGCCTGGCTGAAGATCAACGCGGTATTCCTGGGATCGGTATCGAGTGCTTTCCCGTAAAGCGGAATGGCCTTTTCGCAGTTGCCGGCCTTACGGTAGAGATCTGCCAGTACCGAGTACATCCTCGAATCAGCCTCGCCCGCTGCAATCGCGCCGTTCAACGCCGGGACATAATCATCGGGCTTGCCGAATTTCAGGACCAAGTCGACATACCTCTTGTAAAAACCTTTGAGCGCCGGATTCGCCTTGAGCGCGGCTTGATAGGCGCTGAGCGCGCCAAGTGAATCTTTCTTATCGTACAGCAGGTCCCCCAGCATTTTCTGGGCGTCCGCATCGGTCGGCTGCAGGACGACATACTGCTTGAGATAGGTGATCCCCTCATCCGGCTTATTCAACTTGCCGCAGATCTCATAGATGGTCTTGAAAACCTCGGCATCCTTGGGCGTCAGAACGGCGAGCTGCTTGAAGGTTGCAAGCGCCGTCGGAAGATCGTCGGCGGCGTACGATGCCTTTCCGTAAATCTGCAGGAAAGCGGCTGTTTTTGCCTCTTCGCCCGTCACCATGCCGAGATACTTCTTCGCCTCGGCATAGTGCTTGGCCTGGTACTCCTGTTCGCCGATAAACTTGGCAAGCGCAATTTCCCGGGGATTTTTTTCGACATATTTCTTATAGGAGATGATCGCCAGGTCGGTTTTCTTCTGGGCAAGATACAGATCTCCAAGCGCCTTGTACTCGCCGGAGGCGGCCGACGGATTCATGGCGATGGCTTGCTCATACGTCAAAGCCGCGGCCGAGGGGTTGTTGTTTTTAACCTGGCATTCGGCGAGGGAAGAGAGCAGCCCGGCGTTTTTCGGGTCGAGTTGGGAAGCATGCTCGAACATCGAAGCGGCCTTGGCGTACTGGCCCTGCTTGCGATAAATATTCCCGAGTCGCGTGTACATGCCCACATCGGCTTCGCCCGCAACAATCGCGGCGGAAAGGACCGTGACGATTTCCGGTTCGTTTCCTTCCTGAATCACGAGATCGGCGTAGTGGCCGTAAAATCCTTTTGCGGTTGAATCGGCTTTGACAAGCGCGTGATAGGCGGCCAGCGCGCCGGTCCGGTCTTTCCGTTCGTACAGAAGGTCGCCGAGCGTCCGCTGCGCGACGGCATCCTGCGGTTTCAGTTCGGCATATTTCTTAAGATAGAGCAGCGCATCGTCCTTGGTACCGGTGCGGAGCGTCAACTCATACAGGGCATTGAAGACTTCGGCATTCTGCGGCATGATGCCGGCAAGCTTCTTATAGATCTGCAGGGCCGTGGAATCCTGCCGTGCCTGATAGCAGGTATTACCGTAGATCAGAAGGAATTGCGGCGACTGCGCATCCGGCCCCCCGACCATGCCGAGGTACTTGACAGCCTCAGGATAGTTTTTCTGGGCGATGGCCTGTTCTCCGACAAAGCGGGCAATGGCATTGTCCTGGTTCTTTTCGAGATATTTCTTGTAGGCGCGGACCGCCGCCTCTGTTTTCTTGAATTGCAGGTAAAGATCGCCGAGCGCCTTATAATCCTTGGTGGATTCCGGATTGATAACCACGGCCTGCTCGTAGCTGACGACCGCCGCTTCCGCATTGCCGTTCTTTGCCTGGCACTCGGCAAGAGCCGAAAGCAGTGCGCCGTTCTTGGGATCGAGCTGCGAAGCCTTCTCGTACATCTGAATCGCCTTGGGGAAATTATTGGCGTTCTTATAGATGGCGCCAAGCTTCGAGTACATGGCGACATTCGCTTCATTTGCGGCAATAGCCCCGTTCATCGCCTCCACCTGTTCCTGGGTCGTTCCGAGCGTCGAAACGAGCGAAACATACCGTTCGTAAAATCCCTTTGCGGATGGATTCGCCTTGAGGGCGGCCCGGTACGCAGCGAGACTGCCGGGAAGATCCTTCTGGGTATACAGGAGATCGCCCAGAGCAAGGAGCATCGTATCGTTGTTCGGCTGCAGTTCAGTATACTTCTTCAGGTATTCGGCCCCCGCAGGCAGATCGTTATTCTTCTTTGCTATTTCGTACAGCGTGCGGAACGGTTCCGCATCCTTCGGCGACAGCACGATGAGCCGCTTGAACAGTTCTTCCGTCGTCTTGAAATCGCCGAGCTGGTACGCGGCGGTGCCGTAGCGCAGGAGGAAATCGGGCTTGCCGGATTCTTCGCCCGTCACCTTGCCGAAGAAGACTACCGCGTCCTTATAATTCTTCTGATCGAACTCATAGTCCCCGACCATGCGGGCAACTCTGGAATCCGCGGGCGCCTTTTCGAGGTAACGCTTGTAGGCCGCAATCGCCGGTCCCTTCTTGCCCTGCTGCAGGTACAGATCGCCGAGCGCCTTCTGCTCCGGCGCGCTGCCGGGTTTGAGCGCCGTTGCCTGCTCGTACGAAACAATCGCTTCCGAATTTTTTCCGGACTTCGCCTGGCACGAAGCCATTGACGAAAGCGCTTCGAAATTCTGCGGATTGATGAGAAGCGCCTGCTGATACATATCGATGGCCTGGGCGAAAAGTCCCTGCTTCTGATAGAGACCGCCGAGCGTGAAGTAAATCATCTCGTTGGCTTCGCCAGCCTTGACCGCGGCGGAGAGCACGGAGACGACATCGGCATCCGGCGCCTTGAGCGTTATGACCAGTTCGGCATATTTCTTGAAGAAACCCTTGATGGTTGGATCGGATTTAAGAGCGGCCCGATAGGCGGCCAGCGCGCCGGAAAAGTCCTTGCGGTCGTAGAGCAGATTGCCGAGATCACGCTGCGCCGCAGCATCGGTGGGAACGAGCTCAACATACTTTGAGAGATAGAGCACCGCATCACTCGAATTTCCGAGCTTGGTGGAAATATCGGCGAGATTCTTCACGATAGCCGGATCACGGGGTTCCAGCACCATGAGCTCCTTATAGGTAGAAAGCGCTTCGCGAAGGTTATCGGTCGACAGCGCATACTTGGCGTAGCGGACGCGAGACGTGATATCGTGCTTATCAAGCGACATGATGGTCTTATCGGCTTCAGCCAGCATCTGCACATTGTTTGTTTTCTCGTAGCACAGTGCGAGATCGACCCATAGTTCCTTGTCTCCCGGAGATTGTTTGACGATTTTTTCAAGCAGCTGCCGCGCATCGGGATAGTTTTTGTCGCTGATGTAAATAAGTGCAAGAATCCGCTGCGGACCGGTGAGCGACGAATCATAATGGAGGGCCGATCCCGCGGCGTCACGCGCAAGGTCGTACTGTTTGGTTTCCCACGCCGCCTGGGTCATCCCCTCGGCGGCCTCGGCCGAGGGTTCGAGCGTGAAGCTTTTCTGGAAGTAGCGCAGCGCTTCGGCGTCCTTGTGAATTTTCAGGTTATATTGACCGAGAGCGAGTTGAATCTTGGGATTGTTCGGCTGCAACCCTACGAGTTTTTCCCGGATGGCCTGGGCTTTATCAGCGCGACCCAGGGCGCCGTAGATTTCCGACAGGCGCACATAGGCCTCCACGCTCTGCGGATTTGCCGCGATGACATTTTCAAGGTAGGGAATCGCCTTTTCCCTGTCTCCCATACCGACAAGGGCGTCGGCGATCAGGAAGCTCACGTCCTTGACCACCTTCCCTTGCGGGTCGGCGGCGTAGATCGGCTGCAACTCCGCAAACGCTTCGGCGTAATTCTTCTTTTTCAGACAGTACCGGCTGTAGTTCGCGCGGGCGAGAAGCGCCTCTTTGGGGGTCGCTGTTCCGAATTTCACGGCAGCGGCGTTATAGGTTTTCATGTACGTATCTTCATCGGCGCCGCTTTTTTCCTGGCTTATTGCATACTGGTAAAGGTCGGTTGCGGTCAACTGGGCGGGATCGGCCTTTGCGTAGGCCTCGCTGCACGACTGGTACTGCTCCTGGGCGAAATAAATCCTCGCGAGCTCAAGGCCGGCGGACCCGTGCGCGACAGCAGGATCCTGCGACGCGACCTTCAGGTAGGCGATGGCCGAATCGAACTGCTTCTGGGCGCGGAAACAGGCGGCAATCATCACCTCGGTTTCAGAGGAGTTCTCAGCGCGCATCAGGCTCTTGAGCAGCGGCAGGGCGCTTGCGTACTCTCCATCTTTATAGTAAATCATACCCAGTTCGCGGTTCGCGACGATATTGGAGGGATCGGATTTGACCACCTGTTCGAGGGCCGCCTTCGCTTCCGCAGGTTTGCCCAGTTCGATGGAGGCACGGGCGAACTCCCAACTGGCTTCGCCGGTCATCTTGATATCCATGGCTTTTTTTGCCATATCAAGGGCGATTTCGGGCTGTTTCAGATTATTGTACAGGCGGGCTGCGCCGAGGTAGGCATCATAATTTTTGCCTGAGCGCTGGGAGACCATGTAACAGGCCATCGCCTTTTCGTTCAGGTTCTGCTTTTCGTAAGCAATGCCGAGTTTCGCCCAGATATCGGCGTCGCGCGTCGTTACGGGAATATTGCTCTCGGCATACTTGACGGCATCGGCATAATTTCCGGCCGCGATCAGCCGGTCAAAGGTCTCATCTCCCAGTGTCGCACATGAAAGAGCCCCGATCAATAATAAGCCCTTGCAGGCCAAACGATTCACGCCTCGCCTCTTCATAAGTGATCCTCCGAAATTATGTGTCGCCAAAAAAGTAATAAAATTAGCAGGGATTCCCTCCCCTGCAGTCGGAAACGCGTTCTTAAGCTATGCACGGAAATCAGCTCTTCAATGCCTTCGGCGATCGCCCGAATCCGGGAAGGTTCGCCGGCAGGAGGTTCATAGAAATTAATTGAATATACATAAAATTTTCCAGGAAAAGAAAAAAAGAATTTCCCCCGTTGCCCACCACGGGATGAGGAACCAATTACCCCCGGCAGCGGAAAAGCTCCAAAGAGGTGAGAATATATTTTTAGGCCTTATGGAAAGCATCATTTCGATTGGTGCGGCCCTCGGCATCATTCTGTACACTTCTTCAATTATCGGTGCATCGGTAAACGGTCGGCTTCCTGACGTTTCGCCGCAGGCCGGCAGTGCAATGGTTTCGGCTGATTCCGTTGCTTCAGGCGATACCGCCATGCCCGGCGCCCCGTCGTTCGTCGGTGATACCTCGGTCGAGGATACGGGGTTATTTGACTCTCTGCAGGCAGGGCACCCTTTCGACTCCAACCATGACTCCCACCCGTGGAAACGCTCACCACGTCCATCGATACCGCCTATCCTGTCGGCCTCCCGGTCGACACCATGCCACCCTCGCCGATGCCAAAGATCACGGTAGAGACTGCGACAGAGAAGCGGCCACCGTGGCTCTATCCCGGAATTTCAATGGAGCAACATGAGCTGGCGACCCAGATGCTGGCCGCCTTCGGCAATTTTGACTGGAGCGGTGCGGAAAAGGCGGGCAGAAGGCTTATGCGGCTGGAAAAAAAAAGGCAACTTCCTCCGCTTGGCTATCTCCTTCTCATCGGCATACGGGTACTTCGATTTCAGAACGGCGAGTATGGGTCCGAACGTGAGAAAGCGGATCTCCTGAGGGAGATTAACAAACTCGCGGGCAAGGGGCTCCGAACTTGCCGATCCGGATAAAAATCCGGATTCATGCCGGGCAACCAACCAGTTCATCATCGGCGGCATCAACGGATTCGTGGCCACGCTGGATATTGAAAACAGCCCGATCAGCGCCGCCTTCAGCGGCTTCGCGGCACTCAGACATCTGCAAAAAGCCCTCGCCGGGGACAGCAGTATTGACGATGCCTACCTCGGCATGGGCCTGTTTAATTGTATTCTGGCAAAGGCGCCGTTTTTAGTCCGGAGCGCACTTACCATCATCGGCAAGAATGTTTCGTTCGAGCGGGGATTGACCTATCTTCGCCTCTGCGCACGCCGGGGGTGCTATGCCGACGGTATCGCAAAATTATACCTCCTCGAATTTCTCTCCCCCTACCTGGGAGATGAGGCGGCGGAAAAACAGGAAATCTTCTATTCGCTTGAGCGGAGCTACCCGAAGAACCCCTATTATGTTTTTCTCGACCTCGATGAAAATCTCTGCTTCCACCAGCAAATGGTTTTCAATTTTTCCTACAAAAACCGCCTTAAACGCCAGATCTCCCGGTTCAGGCCGCTTGACAACTCCGCGAAACGGTATGCCAACCTGGTGAATTGGCAATACCTGCTGATCGACCCCTTTCCCACCCCGGGGATATCGCCGGACACCTCCCTTGCCATGGGCGATTTTTCCTACTACCCGGTATTTCTCCAGGCCCTGCGCGAAAAGTATCTGCTGGAGAGCGGCGGCACGGACGCCAAGGCCGACCGGCTCCGCCGCCGCTATATCAAGTCCCACGGCGATTCCGCTTTGCGAATGCTCCAGGAAGCGGCCTCGTTGCCGCCGTCGCGAAGGAATTTTTACGGGTGGCACGTCCGCGATGCGCTGCGGATCAGGGAAAACGGTAAAGAGTAGCCGCCCCCGAGCTCAACTATTTTTCATTCCATGACGACCTCGTTGTCACCGGACGCACGCCGGGAACGGCTGGTGCGGGTTGCCCGGACGCTTCCGGAAAATCCCGGCGTTTACATCATGAAAAATGCCGGGGGAACTCCGATTTATATAGGCAAGGCAGTGAACCTGCGGAGCCGGGTGCGGTCATATTTTGTCGACCGCCATGAGGATCGCGCCCAGATCCCGATCATGCTGCAGCAGCTCGAAACGATTGAATGGATCGCGACCGACACCGAATCCGAAGCGCTCATTCTCGAAGCCAACCTGATCCGCACCCATAGCCCCCGGTACAACATCGATCTCCGTGATGACAAGCACTACCCCTACCTGAAGGTCACGGTGCGGGAACCATTCCCGCGGCTTCTCATCGTGCGGAAGGTCGAGGAGGACGGCGCCCGATACTTCGGCCCGTATACCGATGTCGCCGCCATGCGCCGCCTCGCAGAATTCGCCAAAAAAATCTTCAGACTGTGCGACTGCTCAAGCGGTCTCCCCACGCCGAAAAACGCAAGGCCCTGCCTTAACTACGCCATGCATCGCTGCAGCGGCGCCTGCGCCGGGAAAATCTCCACGGCCGCGTACCGGGAGCAGATCGACTACCTGCTGCACTTTCTTTCCGGAAAACGCAACGGGCTTCTGGACGAATTATCGAAACGGATGAACCGGGCGAGCGGGGACCTGCGCTTCGAGGATGCGGCGCTGCTGCGCGACCAGATCAGCCTGATCCGCGACGCCTCGCAACTCCAGAAGGTCGACCTCACCCTGCCGGGAGCGGATTGCGACGTGTTCGGATTCGCCGCAACGGAACGTCAGGGATGCCTGTCCGTCCTGCTCTTCCGCGAAGGGCTCCTCATGTCCAGCCATCAGTTCGTTTTCAAAAGGGAACTCTGGAACCTGCCCGCCGAAACCCACGACGGCCTGATCCTCCAGTTCTACCTCGCCAATGGCCGGGAGGTCCCTTCTGAAATCCTCTTGCCGGAAGGCGGAGGGTTCGACGCGGAAACGCTCCGGCCGGGAATGGAAAAACTGTTCAAGGGGAGAACGCTCATCACGATTCCGCGGAAAGGGACCAAGCGCAGCCTCGTTGCCATGGCGGAGAAGAATGCGCGGCTCCACCTGCTGCAGAAGGCGTCCCCTGGAAGCATGGACGATTGCCTCGACCTGCAGAAGGCGCTGCAACTGCCGAAAATACCGGAAACCATCGAGGCGTTCGATATCTCGAACCTCGGCGAGTCCTTCTGCGTCGCGGCAATGGTGCAGTTCAAATCCGGCGCGCCGAACAAGTCCGGCTACCGCCGCTATAAGATCAAAGTCGGTCGAGGGACAGAACGACTTTGCGATGATGATGGAAGTCGTCTCGCGCAGGCTTACCAGATTGAAAAATGACAATATCCCGTTTCCGGACCTGATCCTGCTCGACGGCGGCAAGGGCCAGCTGCACGCGGCCATGGAGGCGATAGCGGTCTTCGAGAATCCACCGCCGGTCGTTTCGCTTGCCAAAAAGGAGGAGATCCTGTTCTCTCCCTGTCTCGAAGACCCGGTGCAACTCCCGTCCACTCACCCCGCGCGCAAACTTGTCGAGCGCGTCCGCGACGAGGCGCACCGGTTCGCCATTACTTACCACCGCAAGAAGCGGGACAAGCAGTTCTCCCGGTCGGGCCTCGAAGATTTGCCGGGAATAGGGCCAAAAAAGGCGAAATTGCTGCTGAAGGCGTTCGGGTCGGTGAAGAGATTAAAAGAGGCGGGGGCGGAAGAGATTGCGAAGGTTGCGGGGGTGACGGTGGAGCGGGCGAGGGAAGTGAAGGAGGCGGTGGAAAAATTAGTTTAGTCCATAGAAATCTCGGGGAAATTATTTTAAAACCGTCGTCCTATTTGTACCTCTCTTATGAATAATTTGCTTGAAATAAAAATTCTTTAAAGGATCTATCACCATGCCAAAGGCTATCTCCCATGCACGTTTGCACCTGCCCATCGCCGCAAACCCGGCATTACGCGGCAAGGTTTTCACCTTCAAGGTGATCTTACTCGGGACGAGAGGCATTTATCGGATCATCGACATCCGCGGCGATCAAACGCTCGACCGATTCCATAAATGCATATTTCAAGCGTTCGACCGGTACGACGAGCACCTGTATTCCTTTTATATAACCCGTAAAGCCACTACAAGCAGGCGAGCAATTTACGACGCACCGGAGTTTGCTCACCCCATGCATGCGGGAGATAAAGACGCTCTTTTTTCTTTCGATAAAGAAATCACGGCGGCGAAAACGAAGATCGGCGATATCGGGCTTCGGGAAAAGGAAAAAATGCATTACCTTTTCGATTTCGGCGACGACTGGTGGCACGAAATCACCTGCACGGCGATTACGGAGCCGCGATCCGGAGCGAAGTATCCGGTCATCGTCAAAAAAGTCGGCGATTCGCCGGAGCAGTATCCTGAAACTGAGGAATAATTGGAAATGTCCAACCCGAGGTGATCGCCTTTGTGCAAGGGTTACGGTGGAGCAGGCGGGGAAAGTGAAAGATGCGTTGGAGAAAATGGGGCGCATCTATTGACCCAAGGATGCGGTTTTTTTATATTACGTATAGAATATTGATGGAAGGCACCAAAAAAGAAATAATCCAACACATTTATGGAGACCTCTAAAATTGGAGGAATGCAGTTATGGAGAATTCAACGTCATCCTTTATAAAAACCCTTAAACTTAAACTTTCCACCCTTAAAGCCAAAAATATCAATGAGGCCCAAACAAAGGAATGGTTAATAAAGCCGTTCTTTGAAACTCTTGGCTGGGATTTCTCGAATCCTGATGAAGTTGTACCTGAGGACGACGATTCTACGGGCAAGAAACCCGATTATTCATTTACTGTTAATAATAGCACAAAGTTTCTTGTAGAGGCAAAGTCGGTCTCAAATTTGCTCACTGACAACAAGATGATTACAGAGAAGCTTAACTATTGCCTGAATTCACAAGTTCCATTTCTCATTATTACAAATGGTGAATTATATAAAATTTATTATGTGGAACTTAAGGGAGTCGGGAAAGATAAGTTGCTTCAGGAATTCAATATTTCAGATGAATATGATGATGATATTCTTGACATGCTTTCAAAGGAAGCATTTCAACAAGACCGCTTGCTTTCCTATGCTAAAAATATTTTTATTTATACTAATGTGAAGACTGCTCTTGAAACTTTGCTTCATGATCCATCTAAAAAAATCATTGGTATATTGAATAATTCAATAAAAGAAAATCTCGGGCATAAATTTGGGGACGACGAAATTGATGAGGCACTAAAAAATATTGCGGTTACTGTAAATACCGACTTTTTTGAACAAAAAGTAACTGAGAAAGAGAAACTGGAATCGGGAGGGCAAGATAAGGAACGTTGGACTATTGCCTATCAATTCAAGGATGGCAAATGGGAACTAAGCTGCAATTTATATATGGATTTGGTCCAAGAAGCAAAGAAAGCCGGAATTGATTTTGAGGAAAATCCGACGAAGTTTTACATTGGATGGGTTGGTTCCTTGAAGAATTTCTGTCAGATACACGGCAAAAAATCTGGTATTAAGGTTTGGGTCACTTTAAAAATATCCGATCTTACAGAACAAGAAACACTAAAGGTTAGAGATGTTAGTCAGATTGGACACTGGGGTATGGGAGATATCGAGTTCGATTTGAATAATGCAAAAGATTTCGAATGGGCAATTAACATTATAAAAAAGGCTTATACAAAATGCCTGAAATGATTATCGTAAAAAAGACCGCACTTTTAAAAAACAAACTATATGCCCACATAAACCTACAACGCACGCATGCTAGGTCCAGTAATTAAACTTGAATCTCCTCCCCCATCCCCATCCTCGCCGCCTCCATCACTCCCTCCGATAAGGTAGGATGCGCATGAATCATCTCCGCAATCGCGGACAGCGGCAGTTTCTGCGTCCTCGCCAGCAGCAGTTCGTGAATGAGTTCCGTCGCATGCGCGCCCACGATGTGCGCTCCCAGAAGTTCGGTCCCTGCCGGATCGTGCACTATCTTGACGAACCCTTCAATTTCCCCCGTTGCCACCGCCTTCCCGGCTGCGCGGAATTGAAACGTCGAAGCTTTGCAGGCAATGCCCCGTTCTTCGGCCCGCTCTCCGGTTAAGCCGAAGCTGGCGACTTCCGGCTCGCAGTACACGGCGTTTGGAATTTCAAGCGGATCAATGCGTCTCACCGTTCCCGGCGACTCCCGCGATACGCCCCGCGGCAATCTCCCCCTCTTTCGAGGCGACATGGGCGAGAAGCGGCGTCGCCACGACGTCGCCGACCGCATACACTCCCGGACAGGCGGTCTCGCCGTAGTCGCCGACCGGAATAAACCCTTTTTCCGGAACGATGCCGACGTTTTCCAGCCCGATATGATCGGTATTGGGCGAGCGTCCCACGGAAACCAGGACACAATCCGCTGCTAGCGGCGTTTGCCTGCTCCCGGCATCTTCAAGGGTTATTGCAACCCCGTTCGCATCCTTCTGCAAAGCCACGGCGCGGGTGGAGGGATAAACCGCGATCCCGCGCTTAACAAAAGATCTCCGGACGGTCTCCGAAACCTCGGCGTCTTCCTGAGGAAGGACCCGGCTCATCATCTCGATCAGGTGCACCTCGACGTCAAACGCATTCATGATGAAACTCATCTCGACGCCGATGGCCCCGCCGCCGAGGATGATGATTTTTTTCGGCAACCTTTGCAGCATGAGCGCCCCCTCGGAGGAGAGCACCCGCGTCTCATCGAAAGGAAATCCTGGCAGCTCCCGCGGCCGCGATCCGGTAGCGATAATGATGTTCGCGGCATGAATCTCCCGGCTGCCGTCGACCACGACGGTACGATCCGATGTAAGGGCGCCGCTGCCGGTTATCACGGTGATGCCGTTCTTCTTCATCAGCCAGGCGACGCCCTTCGAGAGGGTGTCCGCCGCCCTCCTCGATGCCGCGAATACCCGAGAGTAATCAAAGCGGGAACCATCGATGGACAGCCCCAACGATTCGAGAACCGGGCGGGTCCGGAAGAGCGATGCGTGGCGGATGAGGGATTTCGAGGGGATGCACCCCATGTTGAGGCAGACGCCGCCGAGCCGGTCCCGTTCGATAACAGCAACGGATTTTCCAAGCTTTGCGCACCGTATCGCGGCGACATAGCCGCCGGGTCCGCTGCCGATGACGACGACTTGATAATTTTCAGAAGGTGGCATGATAGGTCCGGTTTGCTTGTAAAATAAAAAAAGCCCCCGCCACATCCGAGGGCCGCAGGTTCTACGACGTAATTACCCGCACGCTATGCCGGCACGATGGCTTCCGCAGGGCAGGCCTGTACGCAGGCGCCGCAGTCGGTACATTTCGCCGGATCGATGATGTAGATCGGGTCGCCCTCGCTGATCGCCTCGACCGGACATTCCGGGACGCAGGTTCCGCATGCAAGGCATAGATCGGTGATTTTGTGAGCCATTTGAAAAACCTCCTTTTAGAATATTGATTAAATAATGATGGTTAAAATATGTTCAGTTTTCTCTGCTGACGCCCCTGCAAGCCTGCCGATCACTCTCAAAGACTGAGAAAATATAAATGATCGGACTCGCCGCCGACCGTTACCCTTGTGGTTTGACCGCCGACCTCTCCCCATCACCGAAGGGCTACCCACCATGGAGTTCATTCATGATCCGGAGCAAGGTGCGCGCAGATTGTTCCCATGAATATTTCCGTATTATTTCGGCCTTTCCGCCGAGATAGTTCCGGCGATCGAAGTCCGGACCGTAAATATGCGCAATGGCGGCGGCGATGCTCTCCGGATTTTCAGGATCGAAGTACATCGCGCAGCCTTGAGCGACTTCCTGCATAACGGTCCCCGCGGAGGTTAAAACCATGCAGTCGAGCGAAAGCGCCTCAAGGACCGGCAACCCGAACCCCTCATACAATGAGGGGTATATCAGCGCTTTGCAAGCAAGGTATTCCCGCTTAAGTTCCTCTTCGGATAGATATCCGCGAACATTGATATCCTTCCTGATGATTGAGGCCTCGATCGTCGCGTGAAGCGACCGGTTTTTCCATCCGGCGGGACCGACCAGATGCAGCGGAATCGTCATTCCATGGTTCCGGCGCAACAGTTCCAGAGCCTCGATGACACGAACCAGATTTTTCCTCGGCTCAAGATTTCCCACGAAAAGTAAAAAATCCCGGCGGTTGCCTTCGGCATATCCCGGTGGAAGACGCCATCCTGGCCCTCCGTCGTAAACCGGCCGCATTTTTTCCCCCGGCAAAAGCCCCGGATAGGCATGCTCCATTTCCCGTGCAATATAGTCGGATACCGGCGCAATGATATCGGAACGCCTGATGGCCCACGGAAGGAGATATTTCTGGATCAGCCGGTTGGACCACACGCAGGTCTGCGGATACCGCAGGAAGGCCAAATCGTGTACCGCAAGTAGTACCTTGATGGCGCGGGTTAAAAAAATCGGGCACATCTGCTCCGGAGCCCAGAGAAGGTCTATCGAGTATTTTTTCAGCAGTCCGGGCAACACCATCTGCTGCCATGCAATGCCGGGCAGCCGCCACGACGTAACGATTTTTTTCCAGCGCGGGTTGGACGCCGAATAGTCGGAGGATGCACATGAAAAGAGAAAATAGTCGTTTTCCCGGTCAAGCTTCTGCAGCCAATCAAGCAGTGAACGCAGATAGCGGGCAATGCCCGTGGTGCCGTTTTTGAAGGCCTTTATGTCGACCCCGATGCGCATTACTTTTCAACTTCCGAGGGAATAAACTTGTTTCGGTGAAGATCCCGCAGGAAGTCGGCAACGATCGTATTCCATGAAAACCGCTCCTCGATGAAACGCCGCCCCCGGATATTTTCCTTCCACGGTTCCGACAATAATGCGGCGAGACGCCGTTCCATATGGTCAAGGTCAGGTTCGACGAAGGCATGGTTTGAGAACAACCCCGCATCGCCGCAATCGTTGCATACCACCCGGAGCCCGCAGGCGAGATATTCGCGGATCTTGAGGATGGCGCGGCAATCGTTGACAAAGGTTTTTCTCATGTAGTTCAGCCCGATATGATGCCGCGTCAGGAGCGCCGGGAGATCGGCATGCTGAATCCGCCCCGTAAAGAGTATCCGTCGCGAGAGCCCCAGCTCCCGGACTTTCGCCTCAAACTGACTTCGTCGCACGCCGTCGCCGACCACCGTCATGGTCGTCGCCTCACTGCCGGCCAGCACCCTGGCGAGCATTGGCAGGAGATCGTCAAAATCCGAGGTGATGCCGAGCGTCGCCACATAGATGATCGAAGGTGCGCCCCCCTCGCGCGACACGCCTGCGCCGGTGTGCACTCCAAGGAATTCGTCCGAAACCCCCTGGGCAAGGTAATAGAGCCGGCTCTCCGGAATCTTCAGCCGGTCTTTGCAATAGTTCATGAGCGCCGGCGTGTGACAGGTGATGACCGGGAAAAAACGCGGGAAAAACCTGAAAAAGAATTCCGCGATGGTTCTTTTCGCGCCGGGTTTCAGATATTCATAGTCGAGATCGTCGATATCCAGCATGATTTTCCTGCCGAAAAGGCGGGCCAGCAGGGCGGCGCAACAGTTGTTGGGTGCGGGTTTAAGCGCATAGAACACCCGGCAATCCCGATTGCGAAGCAGGAGTATAACGGTGAAAATCATGGAAAACAGGATATCCATGACAAGCGGGGAAAATGTCCTGCCCGGACGGTAATCGATGCCGTCAACCTGATACAGGGGCCCGGTGACGCGGGCATTGCGGTCGGTATAGACGACCTCGAACCCGTGGACCCTGAACTGCGCCGCGATGTTCCAGAAACGGATGGCGCTCCCGCTCATGCTGGTAAATGGTGAAGCGAGGAGGATTTTCATGCGGGATCTATTTGGTAACGAGAACGCCGGCTTTCCGCACGCTCTGCGAAAAATTTCCCCACGACCGGAACATCCGCCGGAACATCATCCACAGGTAGGCGGGCCGCCGGTAATACCGCCGGTAAAAGGTGCCGAGATAGCGGTTGAGCGCGGCGTTGGTGAGGTGCGGAAGCTCGACCGAGGAGTGATGGACGCTGTCATGGCGCTCCCAGTCGTGTGACAGAAAGCAGTGATTTTCTTCAAGCACCGTATAATAATCCGTGCCGGGAAGCGGGGTCGGCACCGAGACCTGGGTAAACTCGGCATTCAACTCAAAGGCGAATTGAATTGTTTCCTCGACCGTCCGGGGCGTATCCCAGAAAAAGCCCAGCATGATGCAATTGAGAACATCGAGGCCGTGCTTTTTTGCGATGCGGACGCCCCGGCGCAATTCGTCTTTGGTGGTATTCTTCCGGATTTTATCCAGCACCTCCTGATTACCGGATTCGATCCCGAAGAGCACCATACGGCAGCCCGCTTTTTTGAGCCAGTACGCTTCCTCGTCCGTAAAAAGTTTCGGCCGGCACTGGGCTGAAAAGGTAAATTCGAGATGTTCCTGAACGAGAAGTTTGCAGATTTCGATGACCCGTCCGGTGTCGATATCGAACGTGTCGTCGTCGATCCTGATTTCCCGCACTCCCAGGTCGTTTACCAGGTACCTGATCTCCTTTACCACCCGCGCCGGCGACATGGCGCGGTACTTGTGACTGTAGATCGTCTGGGGATAGCTGCAGTAAATGCACTGGAACGGACAGCCGCGGGAGGTGATCATGGTCGCGGCGGGAAAGGCGACAAAGACGCTCTCGTAAAATTTGCTCAAGTCGAGGAGGTCGTAGGCCGGAATCGGCAGGGCGTCGAGGTCGTCGATTTCCGGACGGTCGGCATTGACCGTCGCCTCACCCCGTTCGTTTTTCCAGGTCAGGCCCCTGATGGCGCCGAGCGGTGCATGTTCGAGCAGCGCACGCAGGAGTTCAAGGACGGCATAGTCCCACTCCTTGCGGAGAATGAAATCGACGCACTCCCTGGCAATTTCGTTCCTATGAAGCGCCGTGACAAACGGTCCGCACCAGATGACATACGCGCCGGCCTTCTTTGCCGCCGCGCTCACCGCATCGGCCGCCCCGGCATTGATGTGCTCTTTCATTATGACGATTGCAAAGGGTCGCGCCGCGTCGATTGCCGCCCCGGTCGCGGCGCAATCGAGCCGCTTCGTGGGACAATGGAGGTATTCCACCTCAAAACCGTTTTCCCTCAAAACGGCGGCACTGGAAAGATTCTGATAGCTGTAGGTCTGCTCGCCGGTCTCATTGAGACATGGATGGCGTCTGCCTGCTTTGGATATTTTTGAATCGGAGGTCCAGTTAAGCGTCGGAGGAGGTTCGATGAAGAAAACTTTTGGCATGGATAAAAAATACCCAAGGCCTGTTTGGATATTCCACTAAGGCAAAACACCATTTATTTCATCAAATTAAGCGAGAGATGATGATCGGTACGGTTCAAACCATTTCTTCACTCGACGAGCCCGTGCTTGCCCTCTACCGTACGCTGCGGCGGCCGCTGACGCATCGGCGGCAAGGGGTGTTCGTCGCCGAGGGCGAAAAGGTCGTCTGCCGCTTCCTCGAAAGCGACCTTGCAGTGGTCTCGGTCCTCATGACCGGGGAGCTTCTGGAACGGCATCGTCGGCTCCTGGAACGGCATCGCGAGGCCATTCCCGTTCTCATTGCCGGAAAGAAACTGCTCGAAGAAATCGTCGGTTTTGAATGTCACCAGGGGATCATGGCGGTCGGTACGGTTCCGCCGCCATTGACATTAGAAACTATTGTCGCCGCATCGCAGCCTCCCCGCATCCTGGCGGCAACCGACCGCCTGACGAGCGCCGAAAACACCGGCGTCCTCGTCCGTAACTGCGCGGCGTACGGCGTAGCCGGGCTTCTCGTCGGAGAGACCTCGGCCGCACCCTGGCTCCGCCGGTCGGTCCGCAACTCCATGGGGACCATTTTCAAACTGCCGATATTGTACTATGACAATCTTGCCGCCGGCCTGCGGGCGCTCCGGCTCCGTCACGGCTTCCGCATCCTGGGAGCGCATCCGCGCGAAGGCAGCAGGCTTCTCTTTGCCGCGGACCTCTCGGGCAACTGTTGCCTCGTGTTCGGCGGCGAGGGCGATGGCATTTCTCCGGCGGTTCTGGACGCATGCGATGAAACGGTCGCCGTTCCCATGGCCGAAGGGGTCGACTCGCTTAACGTCGCCTGCGCGAGCGCAACGATCATCTACGAGGCGGTGCGGCAACGATTGGCGCAGGGTGATTGGCCGCGCATGCCCGGCATGAAGGATATTTCTCAAATGGAAAACGGCCCGTCGGCCGGACGGGGCTCCGGAGAAGGGCTCGGCACGGAACGATTTTTTGCAGACCGAGCGGAAGAGGGGTAAGGTTGCATGGAACAAGGGCGCACGAACGATTCGCTTGCCGATGAGTTTGAGAAGGTTCAACTGCTGCTTGCGGAAAAACGCACCGCTTTATCGCTTTTACGGACAGGCGTTGCGCTCTTGACGCTCCCGCTTTCGGTCGCGAGCATCCTTATCGCCACGTCGCACTACTATGATTCGTCAAAAGTTCTCTACCTGCTCATTCCACTGTTATCCATCAGCATCGTTCTGCTGGTCCTCGGAAGCTGGATCATCGGCCACTCATTCAGAAAGTACCGGGCGCTGGATCGGAAAATCGGAGAGGTCAAGATCGCTCATGCGGAGCTGAAGGACCTCATCACCTGAGCCGGAGACGGCCCGCAGGGCCGCTCAACTCCCCTGCCGCTTCCATGGAATTACGTGCCATGAAAAAAATTCTCGTCTATACCGACGGCGCCTGTTCCGGAAATCCCGGAAGGGGCGGCTACGGCGCCATTCTCCGCTTCAACGGCAATGAAAAAGAGCTCTCCGGCGGGTTCCGGGACACCACCAACAATCGGATGGAGATCATGGGAGCCATCACGGCGCTCGAAGCGCTGCGCGAGCCCTGCGAAGTGACCGTTGTCACCGATTCGCAATATCTGGTCAACTCAATCGAAAAACGATGGGTTTTCGGCTGGAAAGCCCGCGGCTGGCGGCGCGGCAAAAACGAGCCGGTGCAGAATATCGATCTGTGGAAACGTCTGTTACCGCTTCTCGAACGCCATCGCGTGTCCTTTCAGTGGATCAGGGGACACGCCGGGCATCCGGAGAACGAGCGGTGCGATGCGCTCGCGGTCGCGGCGTCGCAGGCCGGAAATCTTCCCGATGACGTTCGGAAATGATAATGACTGCAAAAGAGCAATCGATGAAAATCAGCGCATCACTTCAAATTTTCCTTCCGAACCGATCCCCTCCATATTGACTTTATATAAATAAGCTCCCGGCTTCAAAAAGTCGGTATTGCATGAAAGATCATTGGAGTTCCCCGATGCGGTTGAAAATTCCCCGGAATAAACCACCCGACCGGCCACATTAAAAATGCAGAGGGTGATTTTTCCGGCATGCGGTGCGTTTATCGCGAAATTGATCCGGTTATTATGAAAGCCATCAAGACGAATGCGGGGTCCGGTAAAAGAGGAATTTTCTCCGTTTCCCTGAATCCGAGTTACCTTCCCTGTGTCCATAAACATTACCGTATTCGCCTTGATCACCGCATAAATGCTGTTCGTATCCACCACCGGCAGCCAATCGGTGGTGGGAATCGGGGGGATGGTATCTCTGCCTTCCAGGAGAATCGTGTCCTTCGCCATCTGTTCCATACCCGCAGTCGTCGACACCAGCCAGCGATGCAGAATGAAGGCGATTTCAGCGCTATCCTGGGCGTGACCCTGCGGAAAGGAGAGGTGGGAAAAGATGGTATCCAGTTGATAACTTGTAGCTTGCTGATCGGTAAGCTGACCCGCCCAGCTTGGCCTGCTGGTCGGCTTGAAACCGGGGCCGGTGCATTTATATTCGCGCAGATAGGCGGTATCTTCCCTTCCCGCCCAGGCGGCCCATCCGGCTGCATTGAGCTGGGTAGGTTCGTAGCAATTAATAATTACCGTTCGATCGTAGGCAAACCATGGCCTTCCAAGATAAAAACCGGTCGTACCCTCAAAGCTGCAATTCCTGAAGACAAACCCGAATCGATAATAATTTGAGGTTGAACCTGCGGTCATCGATCCGCTGCCCGAGGTCGTATTAACCAGGCAGCTATCGAACAGATCTATCCCGAACCCGAAAATATAATCGCCCGTTCCCTGGATATAGCAATCCTTCAAATACTGTCGGGTCCGGATGTTATTGAAATAAGTATCCGTATTTCCCACTATGCGACAATGCAGGAACACCTGCCGGTCGCCCTGGGTATGCAGGGCCACCGCCTGCGCGGCGGTTGCGGGATTCTGGATGGTAAGATTCATGGCCATAAAATCATTGGGATCCACCCGCAAAGTATAGGTATTAAAGGTGTTCGTGTCCAGGTTATTTGGCGTGGCTGCTTCAGTATGGGTAATAACGCAACTGTCGACATTCTCACCCACGAGGATGATATTCGTTTTTTTCCAGGGAATTATGATTTTTTCGGTGTAGGTCCCCTTTTTTAGAAAAATCACCTTGGGAGTCGGATTGCTGTCGGGTATCGCCGTTATCGCGGCCTGGACCTTCGTATAGTTCCCGGAGCCGTCGGCGGCGACGACGGAATATATCTTCCCGGCCAGTTGGGACTGAATGGATGCCGCAGCAGCCTGAACCGGCAGGATTGTGAGGACAACCGATGGGGCCAGCAGCGACAGGATGATTCTTTTTTTCATGTGGATCCTCCGGGAACGGATTCTACGGCATTGTGCCTTGAGACTCATGTAGTGATAAAATATACCGGCCTGCGGATAATTATCAAGGTCATTATTCTATACGAATCTTTGGTGAGAGTACCTGAAACCGCATTAAAATCCCATCTTCTTGATCGATTGTTCATTTTTTGCAAGAGCTTCTTGTTTCAACGATAGAATCAGGCGCTGATGGGAAAGCTCCGACTTTTCGAAAAAAGCGTTTTGCTGATAGACAATTTTAAAATCACCGGGAGTGAGAGCGGAAATGGACCGCAGCTCCATAATTTCAGGGTCACTTAATTCAATCTCAATAAGAGGGGCCAGATAACGGCGATAAAACTCCATATTCCCATCGGGACGCAGGTAAACGAATTCAAGTTTGATGTTAAACCGCCGTATCGCGGCACTATCGAGGAATTCCTTAAAATTCGTGGCGCAGATCAGCATTCCCTTGAACTCCTCCATATTTGCAAGCAGCTCATTGACCTGGGTTATTTGCCACGATTGATTGGCATGATCGCGTTTCATGAATAGCCCATCCGCCTCATCGATAAGCAGGATGGCCTTGTTCTTTTCCGCCCGGGAAAATATTTTTTTGATGTTCTTTTCGGTTTCTCCTATATAGCAACTAAGAATATCGCTTGCACGTTTGATGATGAGACGACGCCTGGTATGACGGGCGATGAATCTCGCAAATTCGGTTTTTCCCGTGCCCGGAGGACCATAAAGAAGCATATTCATATTCCGGATCGTCATTTCATCGGGATTTTTCTTCCAATATTCATTAAATTTTTCAACGAGAACGATTGTTTCCTTTATATCCGTTTTGATCGCAAGGCCGTCGAGCGTGTAGGCCGAGGCATTCATTTTCCGTTCATCCCGCCTCACCTCCCCGTAATCCAGGATTTTCCGGTGGGCATTCAGAATTTCCCGCGATACCGATAGAACATTCTCCTTATTCTCACCTTTTTTTATCATTTCAGCCGCATTGCGGACCGCGATATCGATACCGCCCGCGCTTATTTCATAGTCCGAGGCGAATTTCTCCAGTTCTTCATCGCTGAACAGTGCCGCAATCCCGTGCTTCCTGAGGTTGGAATTCCAGATCCGTTGTCGTTGGGTAGAATCAAGAGCCTCGAAGAGAACGGAATAATCGAAGCGCCTCATCGTGGACTCGCGAATGAATTGATAACCGTTTGTTATCCAGAAAATAAGCGCCTTTGAATCATCAAGCAACTTATTGATCTGTCCCTTATCCACCTCCGATGATGTTAACATGAAAATTGTTTCAGTATTAAGCATTTCATCCGCTTCGTCGACGACGATGATCGACTTCAGCGGATCGACATTCCTCTCGCATGCAAGGAGGGCCCGGCGTCTGAAAGGCACGCGATTTTCAGGCCGGGTCTCCTCTTCGTCGATGTTATTGATCTCATAGACCGACCGGCCAAGATATCCGCCGAGGGACCGGCAGAATTCGGTTTTGCCGGTGCCGGGTTCGCCGTAGAGGAGGATATTCATTCCGCGCGATTCCGGCTTATTGGCGATGAGGGTGGTGATCGCATGCAAGTGAGATTTATCAAGTGAGTGATTCTCAATCGGGATCGAATCGCCGGTATATTCGGTAAAATAACGTGCAAGAAGCGAGCCATGCCCGTATCCTTCAAGATAACATATCAATTCGGCGGCCATATCCCGGTCTTTATCCAGAAGACCGGACCTGACAAGCGGAGAACTGTTCCCAAGCGCCTCTGCAATATCGAATCTCGGCAAGCCGGTGAACACACAGATCGGCCGGATCAGCGGCGTTGGATAGATGAGGGTTTTTACATTCATGTACTCGCAAATTGTTTCAAATATGGCATCAACAAATGCGTCTGTCTTGTAGAGATATAAGAAAAGCAGTACCTCCCTGCCGGAAGCATCGATATCAAACAGCGTACAGATTTTATCGAGCCTCGTTTCCAGAACATCGTCGCAGACGGGCGCAGCCTGTTTCCTGCGGATTGCGTTCAGTTCCGTGAGAATATGACCAAGCAGCGTCGATCCGGCTTTTTCGGTTAAAAAAACCCGATCATACACTTCCTTCGGGCATATAGATTTAATTTCCCTCGTGGAAACGATTGATGGAATTTTTTTTGCCTTTTGCAGCGACACAATCCGGTTGAAAAATTTTCGCTTCGCCGGCCCGGGAATAAGAACAAAACACCGGTCAAGAATTTGTTGTGTCGGGATCTTTCCTTCCACTTCGAGCATATTGCATAAATATTCCAACTTTTTCCTGTTTTGCAGCAGCCCGACCTCTATGTCGGGAATTCCTACGGATTTCTTTTCCCTGGTATGATTATAAAAACGAAGCGAACGCTTTCTATTTGTTGCAGCATCTATGAATTTGCCATTAAGCCAAGGCATACTCTACCTCCAACGTTTATTGCCTGGTCGACGATCAGGATACATTTCGTTTAATGCCCTTCCGTTTAGTTGTTTTCAAAAATTGCCGCAAATCCTCGGACCACCACTCCTTTGTGGCAATAAAGCTGAACGTGGGCGTCTCACCATTTTTAAATGGATGCTGGATGGTACAGATGTACTTGTATCGCGCAGCTTCCGCTTTATGAAGTGCACGGGTAAGAGAGCGGTGACTCACCCGCAGCAGAACTATACTTTCATTTTTTGCCTTCATCTTATTCCTCCTCAACTTCAATATAAAACGATTGAACGACAACTATTGTCGCGCAGTTAATTATTTTCATGGGCAGGAGGTCACGATGAAACAAAGAGCTGCCGAGCTGACGAAATACCGGCGGATAGTCGAAATTTATGCATTCCTGATAAGGAACCAGGGGCGGCACTACACGGTGGCCGAGGTCAAAAGGTACCTTGAAGAGGGCGGCGATGCAGTGCAGGATATTTCGACGCGTAACGTGCAACGCGACCTCAAGGCTCTGGCGGACATTCCGAATTCCTGCGTTGAGGCGAAACGGGAAAAAGGCAGGCTGTATTATTTTATCGGACCGATATGCGGCGTAAACTGTCCCTGCCGATTCAGCAGAATGGCCTGCTCGCCTTTTTCCTCCTTAAAAGACTCCAGCCATTTTTTGCCAGAAAGACGAAATCGCTCGATCTTCTATCCGAAAAAATTGCGGACTTGGCGAGCGATGCGAATTACGATCTCTTCGAAGACCTCGATGAAAAACTGGAAGGATCGACCTTCCTGTTCGGCGGCGAGTCGTCGCTCTCTCTCGACGGCGCAATGTTCAATGTCCTTTTGACCGCGCTCGCCAACCGGCGAAAACTCATGATTTTATATGCAAACCCCGGCAGGCCGGAGCCGAGCGAAAAAATCATCTGCCCGGTGAAACTAATCCTCTATCGCGGCGAACTGTATTTCAGTTGCTTACCATTGGCTGGCAAGAAAAGGGATTTCTATATCCGGCTATCCCGAATCATGAAGGCTGACCTCATCGGGGAGTCGTTTATTCCCGACCAGAAAGACCTTGAACGGATCGAAAAGCGGCTGAATTCGAGCTTCGGTCTACTCGATGATGAAGATGCAAAACCGGAAAAGATTATAATCAGATTTCCAAAGGGAGACTACTACAAAAAAATATTGAGCGAGAGACGGTTTCATGGGACACAGGAAATCAAGGAAGATAAGAAGGGAAATACGATTCTAACTATGGAAGCACCGGTGGGGTTTGAGTTGTTGAATTGGGTGATAGGATGGCCGGAAGGGGAGGTGGTGGGGCCGGAGGGGCTGAAGAAAGAGATGAGGGAGGTGGGGAGGAGGCTGGTGAAACAGTATAATAATTAAACTATCCCTTTCAATCTTTGAGTCTTAGTGTTTTTACGATTTTTAAATCATTAATTTATCGCATGTTCGGAGAGATACGTAGCGTGATTCACACCGATTTTTTTTAACACCTTAACATCCTTTTTTGATTTTACATGGTGCATTTTTCTGTGACAATTAGGGCATAAGGCAACAGTGTTTTGAACGGTATCTTCCCCCCTTTTTGGATAACCAAATAATGTGGTGCGTTTCAAGAAAATTACTTCCTGATGAGTCAGGGAATGGCCCTGGGTTGTGGCATAATTCGCAAAGCCCATTTGCTTGTCTTTTTACGAAGATCGTAACAAATTGATTTCTGGAATATTGTTGCGTAATTACATTTTGACGAACAGGGGAATGTGTCGATTGAACTATTTTTTGAATAAGTTTTTTTTCCGATAATTTATTAGCGTGTGCCTCTAAACGTTTCTTAGTAGTAAAAAAACTTTCATTTGAAATAGTTTGGTTGGAAGAATCTATAGCATAGTTATCAATATATTTTAAAACTTCTTTTATAAAGGATTCATCTTCTGGCTTTTTTGCATACCAAATTGTTCGAAATATCTTATTTACAGTAAAGAAACGATTATCTGGCGGAACGAGTAGAGAATCACTGACTTTACTGCTAAAGTAATAATATCCAGACAGGGAGGGAGGTCGTTTTTGAATCCTACGGAATACCTTCGCATTTCTATACCAGCCAATAATTTTTTGTTTCTGGTTTGGTCTTGGGTCTGGTGCTACAAAAATCACTAGGATTTTTTGACAACACTCCTTCGCGTTATCATCAAAATTAGAAACGTTTATTGTCGCTTTCGGGGGTGAAGCATAGCCATAATACATTCCTTCATGCTCTTTAAAATTTTCGATGTCACTAATGTGACCTTTTTCCTTCCCCTGCCACTTGCGCTAGTGAAAAATTCATGCCCGTTAGTACCATCATAGGTACGATGCCAGCCAGTATTAATAAAAATAACCTGTTGTTGCTTTCCCATAACTTTTATTAATCTATCATTCCAAGGTTTAATGATCTTAAGCTTTCACCAGAAAAAAAATAATTACAGTTTTTTATGTCATTTTTAACGGGTTAATTTCCATCGACCCTTAATAGCTTTTACAATGGTTTTCCGGTGTTCTATGGTTTGAGACACTTCCCACAACCGATCGAATGTCTCATCATAGAAATTTCCGCTATTTGCTAACCAAAGTATCTTATCCATGGCATACGTGTTTATACCTGCTTTTAAAGCTATATCCGAAATCACGCTTACTACATCATCATTGCTGCTGGTTTTTTTGCATAAACCAAGCGCGACTAATGTTTCTCTCGTGTGCGTGTCAGGCTTGGCACAATCCTTCGAAATGGTTAATCCTAAATTTTTAATAAAATCGTATGCCAGAGCTGAACCAAGACCTTTAATGCGACCATCTGAAAGACTGGCAATAAGAATAGAAACCCCGTGACGTCCGTTTTCATGGAATGGAAGAAGATATTTTTCAAAAGATTCGAAATCCTTAAATTGAGACATCCATTTGGCAGCATCCAATACACCTTCTGAGAACATCCGCCATAATCTCCCACTTGTATTAATTTTAGGATTATCTTTCTTTGCCGCAGACCGTAATTTTCTGCTTGAGTAACCGTATTTATCAAGTATTCTCTGGTAGTCATATCCAAATAGAAATTGTATTTTCAATCCTTTATAGAGCTTAATCACATTAGGCATCATACTTGCATTTTGGAGAGATCCTGTAAGACATTGAAAAACGTCATTTAGAGAAGCGACAATATCACCATGACCATCCATATAGGATTCAATGAGTCGATTTGATATTCTAATACCTTTTTTATTACCTTCTTCTATAAGATGGTTGATACAAACGGCGCAAATAACCTTAGCTTGACTTATAGATATATTACTAATTGCAAAAGGCCAATTACACGTGGAATATTTCATAAGTCCTCGTACCTGCTAAAGAAGTCGGTTTTATTGAGCTTTTTGGCTATAAATTCGGCAACTAATCAATAAAATCGGGATGCGTTTCAAGATCAGGAAATTCTTGCAGCATTGAATGTGCAATTTCCACGAGGTCTTCTGTTAGTATATCTGAAATAATTAAGACATCCTTATCAAGAGGAAACAATTTAATTTGTATGTGTGAATTTGTATGCTCTTTGATAAAGCCCTTATACGTTTCAGGATTGAAAGATTTATTTTTGTTCTTTTTAGATAGCATTATACAGCGTTTTGCTTTCATAGTCTATCCTTTCTTAGATAGTTTTAGGAATATATAATAGTTGCCAAGTAAAATAGCAAATCTATGTGAAGTATATAATTCAGATTGATTTTACTCCCTTTCTGTTTTAGTAAAAATGTTTTGTGCCAACGACAATAATTGTCGTCCTCCCCTATTATTTTACTTCCAGAGTCGGAAAATATCCCATTCAACCCACGGAGGTCTCCCATGTCCTTCCACTACCTCACCAAATCCCGCTATCTCAAGGGCCTCCAGTGCCCGAAACTGCTCTGGCTGAGCGTCAACGAACCCGAAGCTGCCGGTGAACCAGACGAAGAGACGGAGCACCGGTTCGCCGTTGGCATGAAAATTGGCGTACTTGCGCGGGATCGATTCCCGAAAGGGGTGCTGATTGCCGAAGATCATTTCCATCTCGCCGAGGCCGGCCGGTCTACCAACGCGGCGGTTAAAGCGGGCGCTCAGCGTATCTTGCAGGCCGGATGATAAAATAAGCAATGGGAAGGCGGGGAAAAAGAGAACCTCGGAGTTGCAAAAACCCGTCGCCTTATCCTTGACGGACAAAACGAAGAGAGAATGGGGACGGGGAATACGATACCTGGATCGCAGATCCAGGCCACGGGATCACAATGTCACACGGTATAAGGGCACCCGCGCGCTCCAGCGTCTTCGAACGCCTTAAAAACATCATTCTAACGCCGTTTAAAGGGCGTTTTTTACCCTGCCTTCGACCCCTTTCTTTATTTACCCGATTTTCAGGCAAAATGGCCAAAACAGCGTGGAAACGCCAATTTCCGGTAAAGTAATGGTAAAGTAACGGTAAAATAACGGTAAAGTAATGGTAAAGTAACGGTAAAGTTGCTTTTTGATATTTTAAAGGCGGCAAACTCCTTAATGGTTTTGTCGTGGGGTCCTTTTAGCCCTGCATCGCTGGGACACCAAGGATGCTTATTTGCGATAATCCATGTCGACACAGAGGGGGCAGCGGAATACCGGCCGCGCATTTTGGCCGGGATGAAGCGAGGGGGAGACCTCCCCACTTAAAATTTTTCTTTAGTTATTGTCTTCCATCAACCTTCATAGTTGGACTCAAACTACTTCTTATCTCCTCCGGAATTCTCAGGAGTCTGCCCGCCGTCGAAATACAGGCTACGCGCACTTCGCCCTGTACCAGCACCGCCTCTTCCCCGGTGCGCCGTATGAGCGTCCGGAAAAGCATCGACGCAGCGGTGAGCTCTTCGACCGTCGAATCCACCTCGAGCAGATCGTTATAAAGGGCCGGACCCTTGTAATAAACGTGCGCTTCGGAAACAACAAACATGACTCCACGTTTATGGTAGTCGTTCAGGTCAATTCCCCGTTCCCGCAGTAACTCGGTCCGGCTGCGCTCCATGAACCGCAGATAATTGGCATAGTAAACGACGTTGCCGCAATCGGTATCCTCGTAGTAGACGCGCAGTTGCATGGCTACCCGGTCTCGATGCGGTATTCCTTGATCTTCCGCCAGAGCGTTGAACGCGAGATCCCGAGTTTTTTTGAGGTCTCGGTGTAGTTGAAATCGGTAACGGACAGGACCGCGGCGATGTGATTCTTTTCTATTTCTGCAAGGGTCGGGACCTGCTCGGGCGCCCCTATCGTTTTCCGTTGCGCCGGCGGCGACAGGAGAAGGCGGCCGCGAAACATGAATTCCGGAAGGTCGCGCTCGGTAATTTCGCTGCCTTCGGCAAGCACGACCGAGTGCTCGATGATGTTCTGGAGCTCGCGCACGTTTCCCGGATATGCGTAATTGGCCAGGATGGCCTCGGCATTTTTCGATATCGTCGTGACATGCTTGCCGAACAGTTCGTTGTTGCGGTGCACGAAGAGCCGGATGAGATTCGGAATGGTCTCCCTCCGCTCGCGGAGCGGCGGCAGGTAGAGGTAAAAAACATTGAGCCGGTAAAAAAGGTCCTCCCGGAATTTCTTCTGTTCGACGAGCACGGCGAGATCCCGGTTCGAAGCGGCGATGATCCGCACTTCCACGGACCGCTGGGTCGTTTCGCCGATCCGCCGGAACTCCCGCTCCTGCAGGAAGCGGAGCAGCTTGACCTGTGCGTTCGGCGACAACTCCCCCACCTCGTCGAGGAACAGCGTGCCGAGGTGCGCCTCCTCGACAAGCCCCTGTTTGTCGCGGTCGGCGCCGGTAAACGAGCCCTTCTTGTGGCCGAACAGTTCGCTTTCGAAAAGAGTCTCGGGGATCGCGCCGCAGTTCATGGGGACGAACCGCCCCTCCGGCCGCAGCGAAAGGCGATGGATGATCCGGGCGAAGAACTCCTTGCCGGTCCCGCTTTCGCCGCCGATGAGCACGGTGGATGCGGTCGGCGCGATCTTCCGGGCGAACCGCAGCACCTTCTCCATGGCGGGCGACCCGGCCATGAGGTCGACCAGAAACCGCTGCTCAAGGTCGGCAAGCTGCCTGGCCCGGTCCACGCGTTCGGTAAGTTTATCGAGCACCGCCTTGAGATCGGTCGCCTTAAGCGGTTTGACAAGATAAA
Source organism: uncultured Fibrobacterota bacterium (assembly GCA_963846695.1). Lineage (GTDB taxonomy): Bacteria > Fibrobacterota > Chitinivibrionia > Chitinivibrionales > Chitinispirillaceae > BOG-1184. The sequence continues at coordinate 43,687 of CAWJXL010000020.1, forward strand.
AGGCGGCGCCGTTCTTCAGCGCATTGGTCGCCTCCTCTATTTCATGGATGGTGGTAAGCACCACGATTTCGGCATGGTGCCGCGCGCGGATGTAATTAACGATATCCATCTCGAACGCGGGCATACGTTCGATGTCGAGAAAAACGATCTCCACGGCGTTCTTCTCAAGGAGAGCGAGCGCCTCTCCCTGAGATGCGGCGATGAGCGGAGAGAAACCCTGGAGCTGCAGATTTTCGCCCAGGGTCGAGCGGAACATCGTGTCATTCGAAATGATAAGAACCGTCGCGGACGGTTTCATATCGCTCATAGGGCTCGGTCCCGGCACCTGAGAAGGGATGAGACTTAATTTTACGTGGTATACGACCGATAGTTTTTAAAATACGTTAAAGAGAATGGCAATTCAAAACCGGTATGGCTCTCCCTTTTTGCCTGCGGACTGAAGAGCGCCCCGGAGGAGAACCCGATGCAACGATGTTGACTCAGGCAGGGCTCACACGGCGCCTCAAACGCCATGTTCTTAAGGAAAGGCATGTTTTCTTCGCCGCAACCACTCCCGGTTTCGAGGGGGTGCTGCACAGCGAGGTGCGTGCCTTGCCGGGCGCGGAAATCGTCTCGCACGTATACGGCGGCATTGAGTTCAGTGGCCCGCTGGAACTCATGTACCATGCCGCCGCACGGCTGCGTACCGCCAACCGCATCATCATGCGCGTGACGGAATTCACCGCGCGGTCGTACCCCGAGCTATACAACAAGGTAAAACGGATGCCACTCGAGCGGTATTCGGGGTTTGCAACCCGGATTGCCGTCGAGGCATCGGCAACCGTCTCCCGCCTCCACCATACCGGCAACATCGAAAAAGCCGTATTCGAGGCGTGCCACGACCGCCTCGGATCACTCGGCGTTGCCGTTGGACGCGACGACGCGGCACCTCTGCGCTTCATGGTCCGCATGAATGACGACGTCTGCACGCTCAGCATCGATGCGAGCGGCCCCCTTTTATATAAGCGGGGATACCGGCTCGATACCGGCCATGCGCCGCTCCGGGAAACGATCGCCGCCGGCCTGCTGCTGCTTTCGAATTGGCAAAAATTCCCGGTTATCGTGGATCCGCTCTGCGGCTCCGGCACCTTCATCATTGAAGCGGCGCTGCTTGCACGTGGCCGTCATCCGGGAGGAAGCCGTCCCTATGCGTTCCGGGCATGGCCATGCTTCAACGAGAACCTGTGGAATCGCATAAGGAAAGACCGGCCGGCCAATGCGGATGGCTGCGGCCCGGTGCCGAAGCTTGTCGGATCGGATATCAGCGTTCGCGCCGTCCGGGCCGCAGCCGCCAATGCCGAACGGGCCGGCATCGCGGCCTACGCCTCTTTTTCCGTCGTTGACTGCCTGACGTTCAATGCCGGCAGCGCCTTCGACCGGCCCGGCCTCATCATTGCCAACCTTCCCTATGGAAAACGCGCGACGGCGCAGGGAGCCGCACCGGGGGAATTCCTGCGTCGATTCGGGAGCCACCTGCGGCGCGCCTGCAGGGGATGGACCTGGGGTTTTGTTACCGACGAGAAGCAGTTCGCGGCAAAAGCGAGACTCGCGCCGGATTCCTGCCTGCCCTTTTCAAATGGCGGCCTCGATGTTTACTTCATGACCGGAACGATTGCCTGACCCATGCGTATCAGCCGCTCGATCTCCGCGTCCACCTCGCCGAGGGCGTCAAAATTCATGCAGAGCGAGTTGCACTTCCGGTCGGGCCTGCATTTATGTGCGCACTCGTAGGGCGACGAGAAAACTTTCCCTTCATGACGGAACGGGGCCCAGCGGATTGTTGAAACGGCCTTCGCAGGCGGGTAAAAGGAGAGGATCGGTCGACCTAGCGCGTTCGCCAGATGCAGGGTGCCGGTGCTCGGCGCCATGACGAAGAGCGAGCGCCTGATTATCCAGATCAATTCGTCCAGCGAGGTCCTGCCGCACAGGTTAAGGGTATTGCCGCATTCGGCGGCGAGGCGCTCGCAGAGCCGGTCGTTTTCGGTGCCCGACACCACGATCGGGACGCCCTTTCCCGCGATAGCCGCGGCAAGCCAGAGGTAGGTGGATTCCGGAATGTTCGGCGCCGAATTACGCGATTGCGGCGCGATGATCGCGTAGGTACCCGGCAGGTCAACTGCCGGGGCGACGCCCTGATGGTAAATCCGGGGACGATCGAGGGTAACCTCCGGGTATACGGCCCGAACGAGATCGCCGTTATACTCGGCCTCGTTTTTCACCGAGGCGCTCCGGTGCTGGCGAACCCCCTCGTTGAAAGCGAAGAACGACCCGATTTTCGAGAGCGGTCCCACGCGTCGCCTGATGCCCGCCGCCTTGACAAGGCGCACCACCCGCGGGTCGTACCGGAGCATGATCGCGACCTCGTAGGCGCAGATACGAAGCGCGGCCGCGTCGGATTCCTCGATGTAATGAACCCGGTCGATGTCGGGATGATCTTTCAGCACCGGCGCATTGGCCTTTGCAATGAGGAAGCCGATGGTGCCGTTGGGAAAGCGAGCCTTCAGGCTCGGTACCGTTGAGAGCGCCTGGATAAGGTCACCCAACCGGTCGGTCCTGGTCAAAAGGATGTTCATGATGAAATTTTCCGCCGCGTGCCGCCCGAAGTCAGGGCCCGCAGCTTTGCATATTTGAGATAGGTGGCATAGGCCGACAGCGCTGCGATGACGAGGCCGCTTTTCCCGTCGAGAAATCCGAGCCTGAAGCCGTAATCGCGGATGAATTTGATAAGGGGAGAAACGAAAAGCATGACAAGAAGCGGCCTCGTTCCCCGCCTGCCTTCATCTGCGGCCATGAGATCCGTGAAAGCACGCATCTGCATAACATGCTCGGCGACCATATAATAGGTATAATGGTAACACTCGCCGGCCAGAAGAGTCGCTTTATGTTCATCGATGCCTTCGAGGGATTCGTGGATAGCGCCGCGCCATTTCGTCGTCATACGATTGAAGATTCTGACCTTTATATCCGGGTACCACCCGCCGTGACGGATCCAGTGCCCGCAGTAATTGGCAAGCCGCCTGAATTTGTACGTTTCGCCCCCCCTTCCCGCCGATAGCCCGGCAACCGATCCGCGCAGTTGCGGCGACAGCGCTTCATCCGCATCAAGGGAAAGGATTCGATCATGGCGCGCCTGCCCGTTGCCGAAATTTTTGGAGGCTGAATACCCTTCCCATGGATGCCGGATAAAACGGACGTCCGGCCTCGTGCATATTGCCTCCGTGGCATCGACCGAGAACGAATCGACGACCACGATATCGTCGGTGATACCCGCCACCGAATCGAGACATCGACCGATATTCCGCTCTTCATTGTACGTAATGATAACGATGGAAAGTGGAGGCATGGTCGATCTCTCGTTGCTACAGTGCCTGGTTAATGTTCAGGTTAAAAATAACAGATAATCCGCTTCCTCCCCCTTCTTTGCGACCCTCTGCCGTCTCAGGAAGCAGGGTTAGTCCCCCTCGCAGGGAAAAAGCAAAAAACGGGCCGCTGCTCAGCAGATGGTTGAGGAGGAGATTTTGCCTTTTAAATCTACCACAGATGATGCGGTAAGCCGGGCTGGATCGGGTACCGAGTCAATGCATGAGGCCGGTAGAAGGGCTTGATTTTTCCGCAAAAAAGCCTCGCCTGCCGCGCGCCACTCTTCGTCGAACAGGGGCTGGACCCGCCTTTTGATGGTCACACCGTTGGTCACGATGATTGTTGCGCTTCCACGCGCCTGCAGGCAGAAATCGAGGTCATAGAAGTACTGGCCGGAAAAGGTTGTATCATCGAAACGACATCGGGAGAAAAGATCCTTGCGGACCGCCATGAAACAGCCGTCGCATGCCACCACCGGAGAATCGGCTTTTTCCGTTGAAAACACCGTCGCGAAAAAGTCGTCGTTCTGGAGGTGGTACACGATGCGCCCCTTTACATAGGGTTTTCCGGCCGCCGTCCAGGAGCATTTATCCGCGAACAGATATTGCGTTCCAGCGACGCCAGCGATGCCGAGCTTTGGATCGGCGGCGAATTTGGCCGATAGCGATCCGCCCCACCGTTCGTTCATGAAAAAGCAGTCATGCTCGAGGAAAACGATCAGGTCGCCGCGGGCGTGAAGCGCCGCCTGATTGTATGCCGCCGCAAAATTTGTGGATGGCGCGGTCCCGTCAAGGGCCAGATATTCGTGCTTCATGCCGACGGTTTTAGCGATATTGCGTTCCTGAAGCGTCTGTTGCATCGGGCTTTTATAGCAGGTGACAACGCTTATCATGGTCGATTACTTTCTCCGGGTGAGTATACCATTGACGGCCACCCCTTGTTACCAGCTTTCGACGCCGCCCTGTCCCGCGCGGCGTCCGATGTCCGGGCGGAGCCCCTGAATCCGGGAATTCTTTCCATTTCACGTCCCTTGGCAATCGCCGAGCGTCCGTACCGCGCCGCTATCCGGTCCATGGCCGATTCGACAACCTCGAAAACGGCGCCCCGCTGCTCTCCGGCAAAGAGATCGGTTTGCTCCCCTGTATCAAGATCGGCCAGCCCGACGCCGATGAGCCGCAGCGCGCGGTCGGTGACTCCATCCAACAGTTCAAGGGTTCCCTCATAAATAAAACGGGCCGCACTGGTCGGCGGAGCGAGCGGTTTTCTCCGGGAGTGCCGCGAAAAATCCGCTCTGCGATAAATCAAAACGACCGTGCGACCCTTAACACCGCTTCGCCGTGCCCGCCGGGCAACGTCCTGGGAAAGCGAAAACAGCATTCGTTTCCACACCTCACGGTCGGTCGAATCGACGTTGAAGGTATGCTCGCGTGAGATCGACTTCGCACCCTCCAGTGCGCCGAGAGGACGGTCATCGACACCCCTACAGAGCGAAAATAGCTTTTCTCCCTGCTTCCCGAACCGATCGATCAGGAACTCGAGCGAAAGCTTTTGAAGGTCGCCGATGGTCACTACGCCTATTTTTTGAAGGATCGAACAGGTCCTCGTGCCAACCCCCCAGATCCGCCCCGCCGGCAGGGAAGCAAGCCAGTCGGCAATGGCAGGAGGATCGAACGGCGCCATGGTGATACCGGCCGGCTTGTGCAGGTCCGAAGCGACCTTGGCCAGAAATTTATTCGGCGCGATGCCGATGGAAGCGGTGATGGACCGTTCGCACCGAATGCGTTCGGCCAGTGCCTTCGCAGCCTTGAGCGGCGTACCGAGCAGCCGTTCAGTTCCGGTCATGTCAAGGAATGCCTCATCGACGGAGACCTGTTCGACCAGAGGTGAAAATGAGGCGATAATGGTCATCACCGCTTCGGATTCGCGGCTGTATACCTCCATGCGTGGCCGCACGAAAATGCCTCCCGGACATCGCCGCACCGCCTCGCCGATGGGCATTGCCGAGTGAATACCGAATGTGCGCGCCTCGTAACTTGCGGCAGATACCACCCCGCGCATGCCGGGCGATGCGCCAACAATGAGCGGCCTGCCGCGATATTCCGGAGCATCGCGCTGCTCGATGGAAGCGAAAAAAGCATCCATATCGATATGAAAAATTACAGTGCGCCCCATAGGAACAAAATAGTAAACGACCTCGCCGCCGGACCTCCGCAAACTATTTTTTATTGTTCTATGGCCCCAAAAAACACCGGCACGCCGGCAGCGAAAAATCCAAGGCGCCAGATTCTCCTTGCCTCCCCTGATTTCTGGATCAAGATCTTCATCGCGGTACAGATGGTGCTCCTTGCGGCGGAATTCTCGCCGGATATCAGTACCAACGGCGACGACGCAAAGTATCTTATCCTCGGTAAATCGCTGGTATCCGGTAACGGCTATCGTTGCCTTTACGACCCGGCCAACCGGATCGAAACGCAGTACCCGCCGCTCTTTCCGGCGTTTCTCGGGATCTTCACTCTTCCGGGCGGCACACTGCTCGTCCCGAAGATAGCGGTCGGCATCCTCAGCGGCTGCATGCTGCTCCTGCTCTTCTGCTACCTGCGATTGACCTTAAGCAGGTTCGCCCTGCCGGTGACGCTCATCACCGCCTTCTCTTCATCGATCGCCAGTCATTCGACGCTTCTTTTAAGTGAAGTCCCCTATCTCTGTGCCTCACTCGGCGCGCTCATGCTTCTTGAACTCTACCGCCGTCGCGCCGGCATGGGGGTCATTTTCTGGGCTGCCGCGATTACCGCCGTCGCGCCGGCATTCATTAGAACGGTCGGCATCTCGTTTGCAGCCGCCTGGGTGTTATCAAACGTCATTGACAAAAAATATAAACAGGCGACGGCGCACATTTTTATCTTCATTTTAGCAACGTTTCTTCTGCACCTCGCCACCTCCTGGAACAGTCCTTACGTCGATCAGCTTTTCCGGAAAAACTCCTACAATCCGGAACTCGGCTTCGTTACCATGCAGGAAATGATCGGGCGCATCGGCGCGAACCTGCACGAGTACCTCTTCGGGGTCCTGCCGCAGGCAATGTTCGGCGGCTTCCTGCCCCAAAGCGTCTCACTCGCGCTTTCATTCGGGCTCATGCTGCTCGCCGGGATCGGGTGGATGCGCAATTTTACCCTGCCCACCCGCTTTCTGAGCTTCTACCTGCTGTTTTACGGCGGCATCATCTGCATGTGGCAGACCCAATGGACAAGCCAGCGATTCATCATCCCGATCGTACCGTTCCTGTTCATCATGGCGCTCCTCGGGCTCGAAACGGTTTTCCGTTTTTTCCTGCGGATCTTTTCGAAAGGTAAAGAGCCCGTTTTTTTTAAAACGGGGATCATCTGGAGCACAGCGGCGGTCATCGCCCTTTTAAACGGGTGCGATCATCTGCATCTTTTGAATGAAAACAACCCATTGACGGCGGACTGGACGAACTTTTACCGCTGCGCCGACTGGGTGCGCGTCAATACGCCGCACGACGCGATAGTGGTCAGCCGTAAACCCGAACTTTTTTACCTGCGGGCGCAGCGGCGTGGCTATGTGTACCCCTTTTCAACCAACACGGAAAAGGTCATTGACGGACTGAAGAATGGCGGCGCGCACTACTGCATTCTCGATAATTTTTTCTGGACCGGAACGACCATGCACTACCTGGTCCCGGCAGTACGAAATCATCCGGAACTATTCCGGATCGTGTATTCGCTTACCGATCCGGAGACCTATGTCCTGGAGATCCGAAAATGACGGGGTCGTTTTTCAAAAAAAGCATCTCCTTCTATGCGACCCTCTTCGCGCTATGGGCGGTCTTCCTTCTTGTCAAATACCACGATCACCGTTACGAGGAGAGCCCGGTCCCCTCGGCGGGTCTCGAACAATCCGCGGGCGACGGGACGAATGCCGCCGCCCTGCAGGCGAAAGTTTCGGAGCTTCGGCAAGAGCTGACTAATGCTTCGACGAATGCCCGGAAATCGCTTGTACTGCAGGAGATCGGGTTCGCCTATGCCAACCTGTTCAACGTCACCGGGAATGTTTCATTCCGCGACTCCGCAGTAAAAACCATGCGCGAGGCGAGTGAAGAAAATCCCGGTAACGGTCGCCTCCACTACAGTCTCGGTAAGTTTTACGGGGCGATCGGCGATCCGAAGGGGGCGCTTGAACAGTACCGGCTGGCAGTACGGTGCGACTCCACCTATGTTCCGGCGCTTGCCGATGCCGCCGCCTGCTCCTTCTTCAGTTTCAGCCGGAGCGCGGACGCAAAACGTTACTGCAGCCTGGCTCTCGGGTTTGACAGCAAGGTCCCCCTTTGCCGCCTGATTCTCGGCCTTATTGACCTGGATGCCGGAAAAATCGATTCCGGTCGGGAATATCTCGAACAGGAACTCGTTGCAGACGATGCGGCTATGACAAAAGGCAATTCCTCGGTTGATGCGGGAAGCGTCCGCTTTGCCGCCTCCACCGCGCACTACCGGCTCATGCAGCTCTACTGTTCCCGGGTTCCCGATCAGGCCCGCGCCCGTGAGCATCTCGAGGGCTACCTCAAGTTCGAAACCGACAATTCGCGGAAGTCAGCGGCGATTGAGGCGATGATGAGGCGGTGGGGGAGAACCGATTGAATTTTTCGCCACGGTGAAGCGGAACATTCATAAAGGGGGCGTAGTGAATAGTGCATGCCGCGATAAAATCGTTATTTTCGGACGACGTGTGTCGTTTTACCTGACAGGAGTCGTGGCGATGATGATATCCCTCCCGATTGGAGTTAGGGCCCAGAATACTCTTTGGGGCGATCAGGGGAACGGAACGTTTATTAACCCGGTTTTATGGGCGGATTACAATAACCTGGACGTTACCAGCGTGGGCAACGATTTTTACATGACCGCCGCAACCCACCATTTCATGGGCATGCCGATCCTGCATTCCTCGGACATGGTCAACTGGACCATCATCGCCAGAATCTCCCGGCGTCTGGATATCGCCAGCCGGTACGACACACCGGGACAGGCATACCAGCATGGAACCTGGGCACCGGCGATTCGTTACACCAACGGACTTTTTTATGTTTACGTCTGCACCCCGTACGAAGGGTTGATCATGTCGACGGCAACCAATGCCGCAGGACCGTGGTCTCCCTGGTATGTGGTCAAAAGCATTGCCGGGTGGGAGGACCCCTGCCCCTACTGGGATAACGTCGACAGCGCGGGCGGCGACGGTCCGAATGGCCAGCAAGCCTATCTGGTCCGTAGCAAGACGGGAGCCGGCTCCCTGATCCTCCATAAGATGAGCTGGGATGGAAAAACCCTGCTCGATACCGGCCGAACCATCGCGACCGGTTCGGGACTGGAAGGGCCGAAACTTACCAAACGAAATGGCTACTACTACATCTTCGCGCCTGAAGGCGGTATCGACAGCGGGTATCAGGTCGTGTTGCGCGCGCAGACAATCTATGGCCCCTACTCCTCGAAAACCATCCTTGAAAAAGGCACTACAAAGGTCAACGGTCCGCATCAGGGGTCGTGGATCGACCTGCCGAGCGGCCAGTCCTGGTTTTACCACTTTCAGGAGTTGGACGGATGGGGAAGAATCTGCCATCTGGAGCCGGCGCAATGGGATACGAACAACTGGCCGAGCGTCGGCGTCGAGTTTGGCACAACCGGTATCGGCGAGCCTGTTTTGAATCCCACAAAACCGAATGTCGGTGCGACTTTTCCAATACAGCTGCCCCAGAACTCCGACGAATTTTCATTGACGACCCTCGGTTTGCAATGGCTATGGAACCATAATCCTGACAGTACGCGCTGGTCGCTCGCCGCACGTCCCGGCTGGTTGCGACTCACCGCCCGCCCGATTGCCAATCAGAGCGGTACCAGCGGCACCGGCACAGCGGTACCGTTTTCAGAGGACAATATCCAGTTTGCCTACAATACGCTGGTACAGGAGGCCATGGGCAGGGCATGCTCCGGAATCACTAAAATGAGCGTCGGCGGCATGATCGACGGGCAGCGCGCCGGATTGACGCTGTTCGGCCAGGTGTACGGCTGGATCGGCGTGGTCAGGACAAGCGGCGTGCTCGGCATTCGCACCAACATCAATGGAACCTATACCACGGGCCCGACGCTTACCGCCGATAGCGTGTTTTTGAAAGCGGCGCTCGATACCAATTCCTGCATAGGCTTTGCCTATTCCCTGGACGGCCTTACATATACGGTGCTGGGACCCACGAATAAGGTGGTTGGAAGAACCTGGTACGAGGGGATCAAGTTCGGCTTGTTTACCTATAACCTCAGCACAGGCACTTCTGGCGGGTATGTGGATTTGGATTATTTCCACTACTCGCATGACGGCCCGCAACCGGCAGTCACTGCAATCGGACAACAGGAGTTGCTTTTAAAGCGTAAAACGGCATCGAAAGGCGGAATGATCTGGTACGGTCGCGGGAGGTTCCTGATATCAACGCACCTTCGTGAAGGCCGGCCAGACGACTATTTTACGCTTATGGGCGAACGCGTTCCGCCCCCCCCCGCAGCAGTCCTGCCTGTGAAGGTGCAATCGGCAAAAGATCAGTAGATGCGGAAATGGGAGAGCATATAGGTGCAAAGGTAAGGGCATTTCAGTTTTTGAAATTTCACATAAACGGGTTTTATTTCATCTTTTAATAATAACGACCGTAAGATTGATTCTAATTTCGAAAACCATGTATATTTTAAAAGTTTTACCATCCTGATACTACTCCTACATCTTTAGAACAGAGATTATGCCCCTTCGAAGCATGACAGGATTCGGGCTGGCGGAAGCATCGACGCCGTCGGGCGAATATCGCGTTGAGATTCGCGGCGTCAATAACAGGTTTCTCGACGTCCAGCTCCGGCAGCCACGCTTCGTGAATAACCTGGAGCAGCAGATTCGCAAGGAGATCCAGGCCGTTGTATCGCGCGGCTCCTTAAGCGTCATCATTGTGTGCGACCGGGAGGAGGAGAGCAAGAAGCTCTCCTACGACCGGCAGACCGTTGAGCAGTATGTCCGCATCCTTAATGAGATTAAGGACGCACATAAGCTCGCCGGGAAGGTATCACTCAAGGAGCTCGTAAGCTTCGGTGATATCATCAAGGCCGATGTCGGCACCTTCGATGACGAGCTGATATGGAAACATATCCGGCCGGTTCTGGTGAAGGCGCTCGAAGCGTTCCAGAAGACCCGTGAAAAAGAGGCGCTCTTTATTTTCAAGGACCTCAAGCGAACACTTCAGAATATCGAAAAGAACCTGAACCTCATTGAAAAGCGCGCTCCGGTGCGGCTCAAGGAGTACTCTGCAAGTTTGCGTGAACGGATAAAGAAACTCGTTGCCGCAGAACCCGACCCCTCCCGGCTTGCCCTTGAAATTTCTCTTCTGGCCGACAAGCTCGATATCAGCGAGGAGTGCACGAGGCTCCGGGCGCATATCGCGAAATTCAGTGAGGACCTCAGCGCTGACGAACCAATCGGGAAAAGGCTCGGGTTTCTTTTGCAGGAGATGAACCGAGAGGCAAATACCATCGGGTCGAAGGCGAACGATACCGGGATCGCTCAGCTTTCGGTTATCCTCAAGGAAGATATTGAAAAGATACGGGAGCAGATACAAAATATCGAATAGTCCGGCACCCTCTTAATGGGCATACCCCGGCAAGGAGATTCTATGCCGCAGGAATTGTTTGAACTGGAAATCGAGAAGCTTGAAAGTCGTGGCATCAGCCGCTACAAGGCGGTCCTAATGGCTTCGCAGGAAGCCCGATTCATTAACGAGCAGATACGGCTCGGCATCCTCGAAACCAAGGAGAAGCCCGCTTCGCTGGCCCTTAAGTGGCTCTATGACGGCCGAGTCGTTGAAAACGAAGAGACAAAATCGGAAGAGTAAATTTTGGAAAAGAAGCGGATCCTCATCGGCATCACCGGCGGCATTGCCGCCTATAAGGTTCCGCAGCTCATCCGTCTGCTGAAAAAAGAGGGGAATGAGGTCAAGGCAGTTTGCACATCGTGGGCGTTGCGCTTTGTCGGCGATGAAACCATCCGCACCGTTACCGGGTATCCGGTGTTCCGCGATGACGACTCATTCTACGATATCGAGCACATCCGGCTTGCGGAATGGACCGATCTGTTCGCCATCTGCCCCGCCACCGCCAACTCAATCGCTAAAATCGCGCACGGCATTGCCGATAACCTCCTGACCACCATCGCCATCTCTATTCCTCCCGAAAAAATTTTAGTGGCTCCGGCCATGAATACGGTCATGTGGCTGAACGCCGCCACGCAAGAGAATGTTGTCCTCCTTGCAAAGCGCGGCATGACCATTTTGCCGGTCGGCGAGGGAGAGCTGGCCTGTTCCACCGTCGGTCCGGGTAGGATGCTCGATATCGAGGAGATTGCCGGGCGCATCCTGTCAAAGCTGCATTCCGAGCCGCTGCTCTCAGGAAAACGGGTGCTGATCTCCCTTGGTCCGACCGAGGAGCCCCTCGATCCGGTTCGCCTGATCACCAACCGCTCATCCGGAAAGATGGGTGCCGCGCTCGTACGATCAGCCCTCGCCTTCGGTGCGCAGGTGACCATGGTAAGCGGTCCGGTAAGCGTTTCGTTGCCTGCCACTGAGGTAGTGAAGGTCCGTACGACGGCTGAAATGCGTGAAGCCATGTTGCGCGAATTCGGGGCCGCCGATATCTGCATCATGGCGGCGGCGGTAAGCGATTACCGGCCGGTTGAGGTTTCCGCCTCTAAAATTCAGCGTACTGAAGGCCGGCGGTTGGCCATTGAACTCGAAACCAACCCCGATATCCTGGCCGAGCTTTGCCGGCAAAAGGGCAGAAAAATAGTCGTCGGGTTTTCCCTTGAGACGAACGACGGCGAGGCTGCGGCCCGTCGCAAGATGGCCGAAAAAGGGTGTGACATGATGGTGCTCAACACTGCCAGCGAGTCCCTTGAGACCGACACCACGCGGATAACTATTTTAAGCGGAAGCGAAACCAAAGAGTATCCCCTTCAAAGCAAATCCGAGGCAGCCGATTGCATCATGCGGTACATAGCCGGTTTGGCAGGTTACATTCATGAGCGATAAAGCCCTTCTGGCCGCTTATCTCCGACAGCAGAGCGAAGTGGACATGCCGGATTTCCCGATGAGCCCTTCGTTCGACCTTGGTGGATTTCTTCGCTCGATAGTGCGGATCCGGTCTCCGGCGAGCCGACCGGTCGGTGCCGGTGCGAAGAGAGCCTTCGCCGCCCCTGCCCGGACAACGAGAGCGCAAAAAGTGCCGGCGGCTTTACCTACCGGCTTTATCGATCCCTACACCAGACTCTCCCGCATAAAACCCCTCACCTCCGTCTCCGGCAAATCCGGGCCATCGGCAATACCGGTCAACGCCGCTCTCCCCATTGCATCGCTTCAACCTCTGACCTACGATGAAAAACGAGCCGTCTTCAAGGAGCTCTACGCTGCCCGCTGCGGCAAATGTCCCTTGAGCGAAACCCGGAAGAGCTTCGTTTTCGGTGCGGGTAACGTGAACGCTCGCCTCATGATCGTCGGCGAGGCACCGGGAGCGGATGAGGATGAGCAAGGCATGCCGTTTGTCGGAGCCGCCGGAAAACTTCTCACCATACTGCTCCAGGCCGTTTCCTCGATCGCAAGAAAGATGTATTTATTACCAATGTGTTGAAGTGTCGGCCGCCGTCCAACAGAACGCCCGGCGACGCCGAAATGGTGGCGTGCATGCCGCTCCTGCGCCGGCAGATCGAGGTGGTCGCACCAGCTGTCCTGCTTCTTTTGGGCCGGACCGCTGCGCAGGCCGTGCTCGATACTACCCAGTCCCTCGGCGTGCTGCGCGGGAAGAATCTTGACTACCGGGGTATCACGGTCGTCGTTACCTACCATCCTGCCGCGATTCTGCGCATCCCGGAGTATCGCGCCAGCACGGAACAGGATCTGCAACGGGTCGTTCAATTATTGAAAGAAGACCTCGACCATGCAGCAGTATAATATTTCAACGCCGCCAGCCGCTTCGTCGGAGCGGATTCCGCCCCAAGCCCTTGACGTCGAGCGAACGGTGCTCGGGTCCATGCTTATCGACGGCCATGCCGCCGCGGCCGTGTTCGAAACGCTCGATGAAACCGCGTTCTACTCGGGTGCGAACCGCCGGATTTTCCTCTGCATGAAGGAGATGTTCAACCAGAGCGTCCCGATCGATATCATCACGCTCGCCGACGTTTTGCGCAAAAAGCAATGGCTCGAATCGGTCGGCGAGGAGCCTTATCTAGCGGAACTCGCCGAGAGTATCGCTACCTCGGCCAATATCCAGTACTATTCAAAAATCCTCCTTGAAAAGGCAACCCTTCGCGAGCTCATCACCACGTCAGCGGAAATTACGACAGAATGTTTTGCGCCTGATGTGGCGGCGCAGGAGGTTCTTGATAAAGCGGAAGTGAGGATTTTCAGGGTTGCGGAATCGCGCATCACGAACCGCTTTGAAAAGGTTGGCATCCTGTTTCCGCATACTTTTGAGGAAATTAGTAACTACGGGAAGGCGGGTTACAACGGCATTTCATCAGGATTCAGCCGTTTGGATGAGCTGACAACCGGTTTTCAGAAGAGTGACCTGATCATCATCGCGGGCAGGCCATCGATGGGGAAAACCTCGCTTGCGCTCTCGATTGCCGCTCATGCCGCAGTTCGATGCAACTGCCCGACCGCGATTTTTTCGCTCGAAATGTCGAAGCACCAGCTTGCACAGCGATTGGTTTGCGCCGAGGCGAAGGTGGATATGCACCAGTTGCGGAGCGGCAAACTTCCACGCCACGAATATCCCAAGCTCTCGATCGGCGCCAGCCCGCTTTACGAAGCGCCACTTTACATTGACGACACTCCCGGCATATCGGTGCTGGAGGTGCGCGCCAAGGCGCGGCGGCTCAAGGCGCAGAGCAACCTGCAGCTCATCATCATCGACTACCTGCAGCTCATGGGCTCTTCGGGTCCGGCGGAAAGCCGCCAGCAGGAAATTTCCCAGATCTCCCGGTCGCTGAAAGGGGTGGCCAAGGAGCTCGACGTGCCGCTCATCGTGCTTTCCCAGCTTTCCCGAGCCCCGGAGCAGCGAACCGAGCATCGGCCGCAGCTTTCGGACTTGCGTGAATCCGGCGCCATCGAGCAGGATGCCGATGTGGTGTTGTTCCTGTACCGTGAGTCGGTCTATGATAAAGATGTGCCTGAGGATCAGAAAGCGGAAACAGAAATCATTATCGGCAAGCAGCGCAACGGTCCCTCGAATGAAACTGTAAAGATTGTCTTTAAGAGAGAATACGCGAAATTCGAAAACATGGTTGAGTTTGGGGGAGGGGCGGAAAGAGGTGAACCCTTTTGACCGGGGTTCTTCGCCTGGTCGCCTTGACCGGGGAAAGAGGTCTCTCCGCGGCAGGCGCCGCGTCCCGATTCTTCAGGCACATCCATCGCTTTTCCCTGCTCACCGTACAAGCCGTTTCGCATTGGTACCTGGTCTTCAGGAATCCCGATCTTACCATCGTGCAGATGTTCAATCTCGGCGTGGAGTCGCTGCCGCTCGTTGCGGTCATCGCGATCTTCCTCGGGTCCGAGACCGTCATCCAGGCGGTCTACCAGATGGCCGGGATCGTTCCGATGCGCTACCTTGGGGTTCTGGTCTGCAAAACCCTTACGACCGAACTGGGACCCGTCATCACGAGCATGGTGGTTGCCGGCCGCGTCGCTACCGGCATCGCCGCCGAGATCGGCACCATGAAAACAACCGAACAGCTCGACGCCATGCGGGTACTCCGGCTCGATCCGATCCGCTACCTCATCGTTCCCAAGCTGGTTGCTTGCGTTATTATGATGCCGATTCTGGTGATCGCCGGTGAATTTCTCGCATTTTTAGGATCCATCTTCACGGTGGCGCTCTCTGTGGACATTACCATGCATACCTACCTGAGCGGCCTGAGGCTGTTTTTCGATGCCAGCGACCTTTATATAGGAATTGTCAAGACCCTCGTATTTGGAGCGGTGATCGCGCTGACCGGGGCGCACTTCGGTCTCGAGGCACAAGGAGGTGCGCAGGGAGTGGGTGCGGCCACCACACGAGCGGTCATCACGGCGGCGGTGCTGATTCTGGTGTTTGATTTTATCATTGCGATGCTGGTGCTGTAATAAGGGTGATACCATGGCACTGTTGAAGATAGAACATCTCCGGAAACGGTTCGGCGGCCAGATAGTGCTGGACGACATCAATTTGGAGGTAAACAAGGGAGAAATTCTCGCCGTCATCGGCCAGTCGGGGAGCGGCAAGACCGTCCTTTTCCGGCACATCATCGGACTCATGTTCCCCGACGCCGGATGTATCACGCTCGACGGAGAGGAAATCTCATCGCCAACAACCAAACCTTCCGACTTTGAAAAATACCGGAAGCGGTTCGGCATCCTGTTTCAGGGAGCCGCGCTGTTCGATTCGATGAACGTGGGTGAAAATATCGCCTTTCCTCTGCGTGAGCATATGAAACTTACCGAAGCGGAAATCCGCAAGATTGTGGGCGAATCCCTCGAGAAGGTCGGCCTCAGGGAGAGTTTTAAAACCAGGATGCCCGCTGAACTCTCGGGCGGCATGCGCAGCCGGGTGGGTCTTGCGCGAGCGCTGGTCATGAATCCGGAGATCATGCTGTACGATGAACCAACCTCTTCGCTCGATCCGATTATGACCGATAAGATCAACGACCTGATCGTAAACCTTCGGGAGCGGTTGCAGATGACCTCAATTGTCGTCACGCATGACATCAGTTCGGCATACAAGATCGCGGACCGGATTGCCATGATCCACGAGGGCCGGATTCTTTTCTGCGGCGCGCCCGCCGAGATCAGAAAGTCCCATAATCCCTACATCCAGATGTTCATCCGCGGCAAGCGCAAGATGCACTATGCGGTCCAGGATGAAGAGGTGTATGCGGCACCATTCGACGCCAGGAGCGGGACAACGGGAGCGTTGGCTTCCCAACCCGGAATGGAAACTCCGATTCCCGGTGCGATGCAGGACGGGCGAGTGCCCGGAAACCCAGATCTCCCGAAGCCATGAACCAAAAGGTACGGTCAGTATACGTTTGCGGCTCCTGCGGTGAATCGCATCCAAAGTGGGTGGGCCGGTGCGATAATTGCGGAGCGTGGGATACGGTCACCGAGTTCCGGGAACCGGTCGGGGTTTCGCGCGCCGCCAAAACCGCCGCTTCCGGTCCGGTATCAGTGCTATCGCTTGCGGGGAGCGAAACGACTCCCGCGCCTCGCATCAAAAGTCCGCTCCCGGAAATCGACCGCGTACTGGGCGGCGGACTTGTCAGGGGGGCCGTGGTGCTTTTCGCCGGGGACCCCGGCATCGGGAAGTCGACACTCCTCTTGCAGCTCATGGCGGCCTGGGCACGCGGTGGCGCCTCGGCGCTCTACCTTTCCGGAGAGGAATCGACCGAGCAGGTGTCGATGCGAGCCAAACGCCTGGGGGTTGCCGATGCGCCGGTGCATATGGCGACCGAAACCTCGGCCGAGGCGATCCTCGCGATCCTCACTGCACGAAAACCGGATATCGTGGTGATCGATTCGGTCCAGACCATTTTTTCCGAGGCGCTCGAAAGTGCGCCGGGAAGCGTATCGCAGATCCGCGAGAGCGCCGCGCTCCTTCTCCGTTTCGCCAAGGCCAACGGCACAGTACTGTTCCTCATCGGTCACGTTACAAAAGAGGGGGCCATTGCCGGGCCGCGCGTACTCGAACATATGGTGGACACCGTGTTGTCGTTCGAGGGGGACTCCACCTACCAGTACCGGATCGTCCGGGCGGTCAAGAACCGATTCGGGCCTTCGGGCGAAATCGCGCTGTTTTCGATGTCGGACTCAGGCCTGCACGAGGTGCGGAATGCCTCGGAATTCTTCCTGCATAACCGCCATGACCCGCAGGTCGGCACAGCCGTGGCCCCCATCATGGAGGGGTCTCGAATCCTCGTGGTCGAGCTCCAAGCCCTTGTCAACCGATCGCACTTCGGCCTGCCGCAGCGCGTGGCATCGGGAATCAACCCCCGGCGGCTTTCGATCATTCTCGCGGTGCTCGAACGCCACGGTGGTCACTCGCTCGGGGACCATGACGTTTTTTTCAACATTGCGGGAGGGCTGACCGTAGCCGAGCCGGCGATCGATCTCGGAATCGGCGCCGCGATTCTCTCATCGTTCCGCAACCATCCCCTGCGGCAAGATATCGCCTGCCTCGGCGAGCTCGGACTCGGCGGCGAAATCCGTCCTGTCAACAACATGGCGGGACGTCTACGGGAACTCGCCCGCATGGGGTTCAGGGAGTGCGTGGTCAGCGGCTCGGGAGACGGGGCCGATTGGACTAAAGGACATAAGGGGCTTACCCTGATCCGGTGCAAAAAGATCGGCGATGTGGATAAGGTGCTCTTTTGAGGCCGCATGAAACCTAAACTCCTCGAGCATTGCGCGGCAGTTGTATTTGTCACCATCGCGCTGCTCGCCGGTCTCGTGTTAGTTAATACCCTCACGCGGCAGGGGACGAGCCGTGAACCGTCGGTGATCCATGCGTTCGGCGATCTCTCATTTGTCGATTTTAACAACCCGCTCGACCTTGCCCTTCTCAAGGATGCGATCAACAGCTCCTTTCCCGGCCGGCATGACCTGAACGATTCGCTCTACTCCGTTATTGTGCAGTTCGGACAGCGTCGGTTTGCAGCGAAGCTCCAGGATTCGAGGGTCGCGCAAGATCTGACGTGGGTACGTTTTTTCGGCATAACGCTCATGTACGCGAAATTTCTCCTCGTGTACGCACTGGTCATGACCCTGACCAGCTACGGCGTCCAGACGCTCGCCGCAATCCGCTTTGTTTACACGAAAAGCGCGGCAGCATCGCCGCCAACAACGACAAAGGACCGTATCCGGCGGGGAGTAGTACTCTTTGCGTCAGGTGCGGGAATCTTCCTCCTCTTCTGTCCGGCCTATGTGATCGCTTACGCGATCAGGACCGAGTTCAATACCGATACTGTCGTTTTCATGATTCTCCTGGGCGTAATTTCAAACGGCGTGCTCGTCACCTATGCAAACAAGTTCTACTCCTTCCTGGTGGGCGAGAGCAGAAAGGGGTATGTCGAAACCGCAATTGTCAAGAATTGCCTTTCGTCGTACCGATTTCGCGGAGCGGACGGCGTTCCGCTCACCGCACTCCTGCGTCCCTTTAAAAAATTCAGGGACCATGTGTTCGATCATATTTTCAGCAATGCGCGGCACCAGTATCTGCCAACGATTAAGGAGCAGGCCTCGTTTCTCATTTCCGGCCTCATCATCATAGAAATGGCGCTCAACATTCATGGCCACCTGACCTATGAGATGTTGCGGCAATTACTCTATAAGAATTATTCGTTGGTAGCGGTGATGATCCTGTATATTTTCTATACAGTCAAGGCGACTGAAATGGTGGCGGATTATTTGATATATAAAGCGGAGAAAAAGTTGGAGGGGTAAGTTCAAATAATAAGGCAATTGGGAAATGGAATTTCAGCCGGTAACAATGTATCCCCCTTGCTAAAGGGGTGATTGATGTTGACTCTGCGTTAGCGCGGAATGAGGTAAGCCGGAATGCCCACATCATGTATTTACGGTATGGAATAATGTATGCAACTGTTAAAAAATAAAGATTTCCGCTGGATTATTATCTGGACAACTGCAATCATAGTCGTCGGTCTCTGGGACCTCGCCTATCTGAATCGACCCGCCCTTATAAAGGTGGTCGCCGGATTCTGCAATACGCTCGTCATCGCGCTCCTGGTCGTGTTTATCACCTTGCTTTTAGGCTGGCTTGCAACGCTCCTCTTCAATTATCTTGATAGGCAAACGAACCGGACATTTTATTATATCACAACCTTTCTCCTGAACCTTGTCCGCTCGATCCCGCAGATTGTCGGCATACTCTTCGCCTATGCAGGGGTGACCCTCCTTGTCAAGAATGATATCGTTGCCTCCCGGACCGTCCTGTTTCTCATCATGTCGTTCTGCATGAGCCTGTTCATCGTGCCCGAGGTCGCCGACCTCATGCGCGAACGGATCCAGCATTTTAAGCGGCTCGATTTCTACAACGCAATGCGGGTATGCGGCATTCCCGAACGCCGGATAATCAATTTCGATATCCTCTGGAAAAACAGCCGGCTCCATATCCTGAACAAGCTCATCGCGGTGCTCGGGTATGCGGTGTTTCTCCAGTGCAGCGTCGATTTCATCATTTCCGTCGGACTGTACACGGATGTCAACGAAACCGTGCTGCCCGCAACGCTCGGCGGGCTGCTCGCGAGCATCGACAGCAAGCAGGATATTCTTGCAATCGGTTACACGCTCACCCATCCCGGCTACGCCGGGAATTTGTTCTTCGAGCATTTGCAGGGCATGACGGTGGCGTTTCTCATCGTGTTCTCGCTGTTCTGCATTCATAACATCGCGAACGGCTATGCGGAAAGGCATCGGCTATGAACGGAACGAATCGGCCGGTCACCATCGCATCCGGTAAGCGCACCATCACGGCCATTGATGACTTCTCCTTTGCCCAAGGCGGGATCACCTTCCTGTTCGGAGAGTCGGGTATCGGCAAATCCATGCTCTGCAAGGCGATATACGGCCTGCTTGACCCGGTCGAGCTCGACATTACGGTCGGCGGCATGCCCTACCGACACTATCTTGACATCAAGGAAACCGGGGATATCTCCCGATCGGGGTTCTTCGTGTTTCAGGAGCCGTCATCCCACCTCAATCCCCTTATGCGGATAGGCGCGCAGCTCCGAGAGGGTAGTATTGACGGAACAGAAGATGAGAAGGAGATTCTATCTCGGCTGTGGGAAAACGATGACGCACGGAAGGTCGGGGAGATTCTCGACGTGTTTCCAAAACCCTACCGGCCGAGCGGCGGGGAAAAGCAGCGCATTCTTCTTGCCATGGCGTTTAAAAAGATCCATCGCCGGACCGCGCACTCCGGCGACGCCTCCGCCCTGTTCGTTTTCGATGAACCAACCGGGAGCTTGGACAATCGGTACCGGAACCGCTTCCTTGCATTCTTGTTCGAGGAGTGGGTGCGCAGGCCTTTCACCGCCCTCGTCATCACCCACGACTACTCGATCATTAGCGAAATTTATTCCAAAGATAGCGAACTCATTGACAAAATTTATTTCAGGGAATTGCGCCGCAGGAGCGGGGGACGGGTGGAACTGGTCGATTTCCGGGCGCGTGACTACCTCACCTGGCTGGGTTCCACCTCCCTAAAAAAAAACGCGGCACGGACCGGAGAGCCTGTGTTGCGCTTTTCGTCCCGCTTTACGGTTTTCGGGCGGGAGCTTCGCCTCTACCGCGACGCGGACCATCGGCAGGAGACCGATCTCCTCATCCGCGCCGGCGAGATGGTGTATGTAAAGGCTCCGAGCGGCACGGGCAAAACCACGCTCGCGAAAATCATCATGGGATTGCTCGATGCGGATACGTTCTCCATGACGCTTGCCGGCGCCCAGTTTTCACAGACCACGCCGCGCTCGTTTTTTGAGCATGAGGTCTGGGGTAAGCGCGCGGGCATGGTGTTCCAGCATGCCGACGAGGCGCTCGATCTCGAGGCCACGGTCGCCGAAACCTTTGCCGGGTTGCCGCTCGGTCGGACCCTTTCGCGCAGTGAACTGGTTGCCTTCCTCGGCGAGCTCTTCGAGGAAACGCTTGATGAGGCATTCCTTTCGCGCAAGGTCAAATTTCTGAGTGGCGGCCAGAAGCAGCGGCTCAACCTGCTGCGAACGATCATCATGCGCCCGCCCCTGATCATCCTCGACGAGCCGCTCAACGGCCTCGATTTTGATTCGGTTCGAAAAATCATCGCCATGCTTGATGAAAAACGGAAACACGGCAGTGCGCTGTTTTTGATTTCACATAACGAGGAGATCTTCGATGCGCTGGTGGAGAAAGAGTGCGTGCATTATCTGGCGTGAGGGAGACTAATTAACAGATAATATCCCGAATGAATGCGCGGATGACGGTAGATTTCGATTAACCCCGCAGCATAAAGGGTGACGCACTTCCTCCATTATTCGCGTTCAAGACAAGGGTATGTGGTCTATCCCCCGAGCACGCGCTCCGCATTCCCATGGAAGACGAGTTCCAGTTCATTGTCCGTCAACCCTGATTCCGCGACCCATTTCCGGTCGAACGACTGATCGAACCACGGGCTGTCCGATCCGAAAAGGATGCGCTCAATCCCATGTTTCCGGCAGAGCCGGACGAACTCGTTCTTCGGCAAAAACTCCGGCGCCGTCGAGGTGTCGAAGAGGACGGGCAGGCCGATAAGATGACGCTCGACCTCGTCCCACATGCCGTGGCCGCCCATGTGCGCGGCAACAATGATGAGAGAGGAAAACCGCTTGCCGACCCCTGCGATGGCTG
The DNA here is from genome assembly GCA_963846695.1 of uncultured Fibrobacterota bacterium. Taxonomy (GTDB): domain Bacteria; phylum Fibrobacterota; class Chitinivibrionia; order Chitinivibrionales; family Chitinispirillaceae; genus BOG-1184. The sequence goes on from CAWJXL010000020.1 coordinate 65,576, forward strand.
CCGGGGTTGAATGATCATTCGTAAATGGTCCCGGATCTTTCCCTGCATGCAAGACCAGGATGAGATGCGCTTCCGCCAACATCTCATAGAGGGGGAACATGGCCTGGGCATCGAGGTAAAAATTCTGGAACTCTGGATGCAGTTTGATCCCGCGAATTCCATGCGAGGCAATGAACGAGATCTCCTCTCCCCAATTCGTCATCGCAGGATGGAGTGTACCGAACGCGACGACATCCGTCGCCGCAAGCGCGGCAGCGTCCCGGTTAATGGTCGCTACCTGCGATGCCCTCGTAGCAACCGGAAGCGCGACCGCTTTCGTGATGCCGCCCCTGGCCATGGATAAGCGAAGACCCGCGAGCGTCCCGTCTGTCCAGCACCGGGCTTCGGGGGTAGTGGCAAGCAGGTGACCGACGGCTCTCGGGGCCAGTGCATCCGGGAAATAATGCGTATGAAAGTCGATGACGGGTGATTGCATGAAACTCGTCTCCCTCTGAAAGTCCGACGTTACCTTCCGGTATGCCGAAAACACATCGAAAGCGTGGTGAGGCCGGAGCGGAACACGAAGCGGTTCACCCCGGCGGATCCTATTTCAAAGGTCAATTCTTCCTTATTTCCAGAAAATTCTTCAGCAGCACCTTCCCGCCCTCGGTGAGGATCGATTCGGGGTGGTACTGGACGCCGATGATCGGGTACTCACGGTGCTTTACACCCATGATGATCCCGTCGTCGGTCTCGCTGGTGATGTCGAGACATTTCGGGCACGTGGCGCGCTCGATGATGAGGCTGTGATAGCGGGTCGCGGTGAAGGGACTCGGCACGCCCGCATAGATATCGGTTCCCTTATGGTAAATCCGGGATACCTTGCCGTGCATGAGGTAGGGTGCGCGGATCACGTTCCCGCCGAAGGCAAACCCTATGGACTGGTGGCCAAGACAGACCCCGAGAAGCGGCGTTACGGGGCCAAGCCGGCGAATAGTTTCCACCGAAATACCCGCTTCGAGCGGGGTGCAGGGGCCGGGCGAAATGATGATCCGCTCCGGCGCGAGCGCGGCGATTTCGTCCACCGTGATCCGGTCGTTGCGAAAAACGCGGATATCGCCCCGATACAGCTCGCTGAAATACTGAACCAGGTTATAGGTAAACGAATCGTAGTTATCGATGACAAGCAGCATGATTCTATCTCCCGACGATCTGCGCCGCCTTCCGGACGGCGGTGAAGAGGGCGCCCGCCTTATGCAGGGTCTCCTGATATTCGCGCTTTGGATCGGAATCGGCCACGATGCCGGCCCCCGCCTGTATGATGGCGACGCCGTTATGGTACACGATGGTCCGAATCACGATGCAGGTATCCATTGCGCCGCGCCAATCCATATAACCGAGCGCCCCTCCGTAGAGACCACGCTTGACAGGTTCAATTTCGTCGATGATCTCCATGGCCCGGATTTTGGGAGCGCCGGTGAGCGTTCCCGCCGGAAAGCAGGAGAAGAGCGCATCAAACGCATCGCAGCCATCGGCCAGGTCGCCGCGAACGTTGCTGACGATATGGATGACATGCGAATACTTTTCGATATGCATCATCTCCTCGACCCGCACCGACCCCGGCTTCGCCACCCGACCTACGTCGTTGCGGCCGAGGTCAACGAGCATCACATGCTCGGCGCGTTCCTTGGGATCGGCGAGCAGATCGGCGATGAGTTTTTCATCTTCGGCCGGCGTCTTCCCGCGCGGACGCGTGCCCGCAATCGGCCGCACCTCAAGCGAGCCGTCTTCGACCCGCACGAGCATCTCCGGCGAGGCGCCGATTACCGAGGCGCCGTTTATCGCGAGGTAGTACATGTAGGGTGAAGGGTTGACAACACGCAGAATCCTGTAGAGGTCGAAAGGATCCGCCTCGACACGAACGGTGAACCTCTGCGACGGCACCACCTGGAAGATGTCGCCGGCGCGGATATACTCACGGCATTTTTCGACCGCGGCCTCGAAGTCTGCCTCCGCGAAGTTCGAGGCGGGCTCCGAAGCCTGATCAATCGCGATATGGGAGGTCCGGAGCCGTACCGCCATGCGATCCTCAAGGGCGCCGAGACGGTAGATCGCCTCCTTATAGCCTTTTTCGATCGGAATGCCGTTATCGAGAAAAATATTGGTGATGAGCAGAAGCCGGTGTTCACTATTGTCGAATGCGATGATGTCGCGGTAAAAGCCGAAGAAGATGTCGTCGAGCGGATCGTCCTTGGGATTTTTATCCGGGATCGATTCGCGCAGCCGCACCGAATCATAGGAAAAGTAGCCGACCGCGCCGCCGCAGAAACGCGGCATCCCCTCCACCGTCACCGGCGTACGGGCGGCCATGAGCGTTCGCAGTTCGCCAATCGGATCGCCCTCGCCCGATGCCCGTTTTTCCCCTTCCACCTTCCATGAGACGCCGCGGCAGGTAAACGTGAGAAACGGCGCCCCGCCGAGAAAGGAGTAACGGGCAACCGTTTCGCCTCCCTCGACGCTTTCGAGGAGAAAAGCTGCAGGGATCCTTGTGAAAGAGCTTCATCCATGCCGAAACCGGCGTTTCGGTGTCGGCGAGGATCGATTTGCATACCGGAATTACGTTGCCCCGTAAGGACAGCCTTCTTGCTTCTTCGAGCGATGGGAAGATCACGTGTGGTCCTTGAAATGGAGGTGATGAAAAAAATATATCGTGACCTTTGCAGGACAAGGCGCTTTGCGAAGGGAAGCTGAGGGCGGGTTTCCGACGCCCTTGAGCGGCACGAGGAAAATCAGTCGGGAGAAAAAAGGCTCCCCGTTTCAAGGCAATCGGCAAGGGTCCGGTAAACACCCCGGATCTTTTCGGGCGACGCTTCGCCGCCGAGCGCCCGTACAATCCTCGACGAAAGCGTTCCTTCGGCAAGAATCTTTTCGAGGGCCGTGCGATGCGGCGATAGTGCCGCATGGTCGTTGCGATCGATCCGCTCAACCAGAAATTTCCATACATCGCGCACACTGAGGGGACCGTTTTCGATTCCAAACAAGGCAAGAAAATCGGCATCGGTGATGATTGCCGCCTCCCCGTTTCTGATGGTTTCGCGCAAAATGGCGGCAAGCGGTTCGACCGGCCAGGCCTTCTGGGACGCGGCAGACGAGAATCGTTCTTCCGCGAGAAGCCTTACCGTGCCGGCGATTGCCGCGGCGATCGCGAGGTCGGCGGCCGGAGTCTCCTGCGTGTCAATGAGCCGTATCTCGACGGCATTGCGGTCGAACCGCGCGATGGCGCCGCGCGCATTGACCCATTCGTCGCGGAGAATACCTTCCGGATCGAGCGACGCGAGGTCGCGGTAGATCGGGGCGAGAATTTTCCCGCGGTACTCTTCCATGGTAAATACCGGTTCCGGAATCACGGCGCCGGTAATGGACGGGATGCGCAGGGCATTGGATCGATAGGTTTCGAGCCTGGTGTCCGCCCATCCGGAGAGGCGGCCTTCGACAAGGGGCGAGGAGGCGGCGAGTGCAGGTATGATCGGCAGTACCGGCCGTACGGCAGCATGGAGACGGCCGAACTCTTCGTCATTTGCGAAAGGAAGATTCAAATGGACGCTCTGCAGGTTGGCCCATCCGTGGCGACGGCAATCGAACAGCCGGTCGAAAGTTTCGTAGATGTCATGGTAGCCGTGGGGCCAGAGCCGCGTTTCGCCGCGCGGGTCCATGAAGGGGTGCATGCCGGTGCCCAGAAGCCGCGCACCCCCCTGTTCGAGCAGGGCATTCGCCTCACGGACGCTCCCGCGGAATGCCGCATCGAGCCCGGCAATCGACGTCGCCGGCCCGATTGTTTTGATCTCGACCAGATGCAACGCCAGCTCGTTCGACCAGGCAAGATCGCCCCGCGCGACCTCGTTGTCCCACGTCCCGGATGCTTCGTGAATAAGCCGGTCGGCGATGGGCAGCACCCGGAGCGATGCCCGGTCAACGATCATGTACTCGATTTCAATGCCGTATCCGCTGAAGAGACCCGGCGCGCGGGACAGCAGCGGCGCCATCAGAAGGCAACACCGTTCTTGCTCGTTAATATCCGCTTGAGGAAAACCTCCATGATCCGGTCGTAAAGGGTCTCCTTCATGACCGCATCCTCGATCCCCGCATCCACATTCGGGTTGTCGTTGATCTCCATGACGTAGCAGAAGCCGTCGATCTGCTTGATGTCCACCCCGTACAGGCCGTCGCCGATCAGATTGGCGGCCTTGAGCGCGGTTCGCACCACCTGGCGCGGGGCAAGCTCCGCGGGCAGCGTTTCAAAACGCCCTTCCTTCTTCCTTCCCACCGAATCGCGCTTAATCACCTGCCAGTGGCTCCGCGCCATGTAATACTTGCATACGAAAAGCGGCTTGTTGTCGAAAACGGCGACACGCCAGTCGAAATCGGTCGGCATGTACTCCTGCGCCACCACGATATCCGATTTGGTGAGCATCCGACCGGCTTCCTGGAAAAACTGGTCTCTCGTATCGGTGCGGATGACCCCCTGCGAAAAAGCGCTGTCGGGCTGCTTGAGCACGCACGGAACTCCGATCTCAGCGATGGCGTTTTCAAGGTTATCGCGATGCGCCAGACTCGTTTTGGGAGTGGGAATGTTGTGATGGTCGAGGAGCTCGGCCAGATAGACCTTGTTCGAGCACTTGAGAATCGATTCGGGATCGTCAACGACCACGAGCCCTTCGGCAGCGGCCCGGCGCGCGAAACGGTAGGTGTGGTGGTTGACGCTCGTTGTTTCTCTTATGAAAAGAGCGTCGAACTCGGAGAGGCTTCCGTAATCGTCCCGCGTGATGAGATCCGGATCGAGGCCGAGCCGCTGGCCCGCGGCGATGAAACGCCTGATCGCCCGCTCATTCGACGGCCCCTCCTCTTCGAGAGGGTCCCACAGGATCGCCAGGTCGTAGCGCGCCGCCCGGGTCTTCGGTTTTCCCACCCGTCTGCCCGCAAAATGCTCGGTAGCGACCTCTACCAGAAAGTGATGATGCTCGCCGGGAACTTCCCCGGCGGAAACCGGGCCGATATCGTCGAGATGCCACTCCTCCTTGGTCCGCACGAATTCCGCCCGCAAAAGCGGCGCCGGAAACAGATTGTAGAGATGGAGCGCCAGGCGGTCGTACCGCTTTGCGACGTTTTTGCCGAAGTAAATACTCAGCGTAAAGGCATCGGACTGGATGGGCGACAGGCTCCTTTGGATGAGTTCATCGAGTTCGTCATCAACGATCCGGACCAGGGTCTGCGATTTCAGGTCCTGGATGGTCGAAATGTTAGGCAGCGGTTTGTGACCCCGCGCGGCGGCGAGAAGCGATACATAGTAGCCGATGCTTTGATAGCGGTACGATTTGCACAGGTTGAAAACCCGTGCCTGCCGCATCTGGCTGTAGGTCTCGTTTGTCAGGTAGGACCGCGCCTCGACGAGTTCGACGCCGGGAATTTGAAAAGTCCAGTCCTTCGGGTTATTGACAACGATTAGATTCGGCATGAAACGGCTCTCTGATTCCCGAAACGGAGGGTATAGGAAAAATATGAAAACACGCTTTGAAAAGCAAATTATTTCAGGCGCGGGTGTTTTATTTTGGTCAAGCCACGTCGCGGGGTGAAACGAATTACCACGCCGGATCCGACCAAACGGACCGAAAATCGAACGAGTAAGCCCTGGCACTGATATTGCGTAAATACTCCGGGGAGTTCTATGTTTCATGCCGCAAACATGCGGAGTCGGTAAAAGGTAACGAAAGGACCGTTGATCATGAATCTCGATAAATTTACCCGTAAATCGCACGATGCGTTGAATGCCGCAAGCGCCCTTGCCGCCGGGAAGGGCCATCCGGAGCTTGTACCCATGCACCTGGTGCTCGCGCTCATCGCCGATCCCGAGGGCCTCGTTCCGTCGCTCCTTGCGAAGCTGAATATCGAACCCGAAGCCGCGAAGGCGGCGGCTGAAGAGTCGCTGCGCAACCTGCCGCAGGTGTCTGGTCCCGGCGTTCAGACCGCCATGTCACGAAGCCTGGCCACAGTGCTCACGGGGGCTGAAGCCAAGGCAAAGCAGATGAAGGACGATTACGTCAGCGTCGAACATCTCCTGCTGGCGGCGTTTGACAAGGATGATGCGACGCGCGAATTCGGCCGCCGTCTGGGCATCGGCCCGGCCGATCTCCTGCGCGTACTGAAGGAGGTCCGGGGGACGCAGCGCGTGACCAGCCCCGATCCGGAAACCACCTTCGGCGCGCTTGAAAAGTATGCCCGCAACCTCACCGAGATGGCCCGTGCAGGGAAGCTCGACCCGGTGATCGGCAGGGACGAGGAGATCCGGCGGATCATCCAGATTCTCTCCCGCCGGACCAAGAACAACCCGGTCCTCATCGGTGATCCCGGCGTGGGAAAGACCGCCATCGTCGAAGGGCTTGCACTTCGCATCGTCAGGGGCGATGTCCCCGAGGGGTTGAAGCATCGCACGCTCGTGTCGCTCGACCTTGGCGCGCTCGTTGCCGGAGCAAAATTCCGCGGCGAGTTCGAGGAGCGGCTCAAGGCGGTGCTCAAGGAGGTCGTGGAACGCGGCGATATCATCCTCTTCATCGACGAGCTGCATACCGTGGTCGGCGCGGGGGCCGCGGAGGGGTCGATGGACGCTGGCAATATGCTCAAACCCATGCTTGCGCGCGGCGAGCTGCACGCCATCGGCGCGACGACGCTCGACGAATACCGGAAGTATATCGAAAAAGACAAGGCGCTCGAACGCCGGTTTCAGACGGTGCTCGTCGGCCAGCCGTCCGTCGAAGATACGATCTCGATACTGCGGGGCTTGAGGGAACGTTACGAGGTGCATCACGGGGTGAAGTTCCGCGACAGCGCGCTGGTTGCCGCCGCCGTGCTCTCGGACCGCTACATCACCGACCGTTTCCTCCCTGACAAGGCAATCGACCTCATCGACGAAGCTGCGGCGGGACTCCGGACCGAGATGGACTCGAACCCCCGCGAGCTCGATGAAACCCTGCGACGGCAGATGCGGCTTGAAATTGAACTAGAGGGCCTCAAAAAAGAGAAGGATGCGGCATCGCGCGAACGGCTTGGAAAACTTTCCGCCGAACTTGCCGAAGTAAAAAATACCTCCGGTGCGCTCAAGGCGCGCTGGGAAGCCGAGAAGGCAAAGGTGCAGAAGCTGCAGAAGCTCCGCGAACAGATCGAGCAGGCCCGTCATGAGCTCGAGCGCGCGGAGCGGGAGTACAACCTCAGCAGGGCCGCCGAACTGCGCCATGGGAAGATCCCGGAACTCGAACGAACGCTTGCGGAGGCGGAAAAGGCCCTCAAGGCCAAGGATGGCGGCAAGCGGCTCCTCAAGGAAGAGGTGGACGAAGAGGATATCGCCGCGATCATCAGCCGGTGGACCCATATCCCGGTAAGCAAACTCGTGGAGGGAGAAAAGGAAAAGCTCCTCACCCTCGGCGCCCACCTGCACGAGCGGGTGGTGGGGCAGGACGAGGCGGTGGAGGCGGTTGCCGATGCCGTGCTGCGCGCGCGGGCCGGGCTCAAGGACCCGAACCGCCCGATCGGCAGCTTCATCTTCCTCGGACCAACCGGCGTGGGCAAGACGGAACTCGCGCGCGCCCTGGCGTTCAACCTGTTCGACGACGAACGCGCCATGGTCCGCATCGACATGTCGGAATACATGGAAAAATTCGCTGTGTCGCGGCTCGTGGGCGCGCCGCCGGGCTACGTCGGCTACGAGGAGGGCGGCCAGCTCACCGAGGCGGTGCGGCGGCGGCCCTATGCGGTGGTGCTCTTTGACGAAATCGAAAAGGCGCACCCCGAGGTATTCAACATCCTCCTCCAGATTCTCGACGACGGCCGCATCACCGATTCGCAAGGGCGGGTCGTGAACTTCAAGAATACGATCATCATCATGACCTCGAACATCGGGTCGCGGTACTTTTCGGCGTCCTCGATCGACGAGAAAACACGTTCGACCGTGCTTGGCGAGCTGCGAAAACAGTTCAGGCCGGAGTTCCTGAACCGGGTCGATGAGATCGTCGTTTTCCATGCGCTTTCCCGGGAGCACATCGGCAGGATCGTAGCGATCCAGCTTGCCCGGTTCACCGAGCGTCTCGCGGCGCAGCGGATCGCCTTCACCGCCGATGAATCGGCGACAAGGTTCCTGGCCGACAAGGGGTATGATCCGGTGTACGGCGCGCGGCCGCTGAAACGGGCGATCCAGCGCGAGCTTGAGACGCCGATTTCGCGAAAGATCATTGCGGGGGAAGTAAAGGAGGGAAGCGAGGTAAAGGCGACGGCGAAGGGGGAGAAGATTGAGTTTGAAGTCAGATAACCACCCGAACCGTTATGAGTGAGTTCTTTTTTATAAGTTTATTCGATGGGTAGTTGAATCCAGGCCAAAAACTGCAATTATAGAGGATACTTTTCTGCAAATGTTAATTCGTCGGTTCCAAAATAAAGAATTCCTTCAATAATTCCAACGATTGCAGGAATAAAAGTCCAGCAAAACACAAGATACAAAATTCCTAAACCAATTTTCCCTAAATAAAACTTATGAATTCCTAAACCGCCAAGAAAAATAGCCAGAAGCGCAGCAATATTTCTATTTCTCGTTACCGACCTACCACAATGACAACATGTTATCGCACGAATCTTGATTGATTCTAAACAAAATGGGCATTTCTTTTCACCAGATTCATTTCGAGCGTCGATCCCATTTATTGACGATACTGATGAACTACGTTTCTTGCTTTGAGCTATTATTACAATGGTAGCTATGATAGCAATAACTATTAACATTGGTATCATTCCTAATAATCCGGCTGTTGGATTATGCATATACCCGCCACCTTAAGGTTCAAAACGTAAACTGCTAAGTCATTGCTTATCAGCCCAAGTTTAAATTAGGGCCTCATACTATAATTAAACTATTCGTAATATAAATAATGGAAATTTCCAAGTTTATTTTTATGGGTCATCGGTACTTTAAATGATACCCACAACAGATAGTGTTTTAAGCCTGGTGTGGCCGTCTGTTACACCGCGTTCCAGCGTGGAAAATCCAGCCACATTACGAATGCATAATTTGAAGCGGCAAGTTACGCCGCTCAGGGTACAATTCAAGACCACCGCAATGAAAAAAGATAGCGATACGATAATGGTTACGATTACGAAACCCACACGCAAGACGCTTCACCTTTTCTATTTTTGCATTCAGGCTTTCGCCAAGAGCATTTGTTATATGATGGGTTGCATAGGTAACGATATTGGCAAGATGTGCTTTAATTGATTTAGCCGCTTTGACTATAGGTGCAAGACGACTATGGGTTGCCCACCAATACCAATCTTTGAAATATCGGCTCATCCAGCCGGGAGTTTGATAGTCCCAGAGATGCCGAATATTTTCCTTTATCGCCCATGCCCTGCATACTTTCAAGTCTCTTTTTTGCAATTGTTCAAATTCTTCTCTACGATAATCCGGAATATTTTCATTATTCCACAACCACAGATATTTGGTGCCTTTAAGCGTATCAATGTTGCGATTTATCAAATCCCGATGTTCTTCCTTGCGAACAGCATCAACGGCTTTAGTGATTATTCGTGTCACATGATAGCGGTCGAATACAATTTTTTGTGCCGCGTCCGGGATATACTTTTTCGTTGCTGCGATGAAGGGGTCCCACATATCCATGGCAACGCATTGAACCGTAGCCCGCTCTTCCGGTTTAAACTGCTGGTAATACCTTTCAAGGCTTTCCTGCTCCCGCTCATCGCCAACGTATACCACGCAGGATTTATTTATATCGTACACCAGCGTTTCATATCGGTGCCCTTTGGCAAAAGACTTCTCATCAACACCAATGCGTTCAGGGATAGCATGTGGCTTGCGGGCCAATCCTCGATTCACAGCCCTCTCATAAATTCGCCAGGCCAATTTCCAGTCAATGTCAAGAACTCGGCAAGTGCTTTCAATACTACATTCCTGTTCCAAATCAAGAACAAGGCTTTCAAACTCATAGGTAGTAGTCGCATTATTTTCGCCAAGGCCAGAGACTATTTGTTTTACCCCATGTTGTTCGCAGCGAACGCGTGGAACTCGAAGATGCAAATAGGTCGCCATCTGGCAGGTATTCAGGTGTCGAATTTCACGTTCCGGCGCATGGTCATACACGGAATAAAACTGACGGCACTCAGGGCATGGAAATTCAACCCCGGAAGCGTGTTCAATCCAAATATCTACTCGCTTTTGCTGATGGTTTAGCTCTAACCGTGTGATATGCCAGGGGAACCGTATGTTTAAAAGCTCGGAAAAAAACTCGGTGTCTTTCATAGTCCAAAAATACCTGTTACACTATAGATAGGGGCGACCCATGAAAACTACCGATGCGGCATTTTTATTTCATGGTCAATCAAAGCCCATGTCCTACTGCGTGTTAATACCCGGTTCACGGTTGAACGATATTCTTGCATTTTTGAATACCATTGAATATATTTGAATACATTGGAGGTGCACCATGTCCAAGACCATAACCCTGCGCGTCGACGATGACGAATACCTGATGTTGAAAAAAGCGGCTGACGGCGCCAAAAGAACAATGTCCAATTTTTTAGAGGTTGCCGCTATCGCCTATATCTCTCAGGAGACCTATGTTTCCGACGAGGAGATGAATGAGATAATGAGCGATAAGGAGTTGCTGCGGGGATTAAAGCGAGGCATGAAAGATTACAAAGAAGGGAAGTACCGCCTTGTGGGTTGAATTCGATATTATTGAAACAGCAGAGTTTCAGAAAGCGATAGTAAAACATCATTTTGAAGCTCTCTATCTAAAAATTGTCGATTACGTTTATCCACAACTTCGGCGCAATCCCTATTTCGGCCCGAACATCAAAAAACTTAAAGGCGGGCTCTCCGCCTTCTATCGGTATCGCATCGGTTCATTCCGACTTTTGTATAGCATAGAAAGCGATAAAACCATAGTTTTGATGGTGACTATCACGGATCGCAAAGACGCCTATTGAATGCATCTGGCTTTGAAAACCTGAAAAAGACGCTTCTCCTTATTACTTCCGTAGATTCTTATACATCTTCCACGTACTTGCCAGCAGCGTCTCGACATCGCTGAAACGCGCTTTCCAGCCGAGAATCCGCCGCGCCTCCCCGGACGAGGCGACGAGTTTGGCTGGATCGCCCGCCCTGCGGCCCGCGTAGACCGCGGGGATCGGCTTGCCGGTGATCGCGCGCGCCTTCTCCACCATAGCGGTCACGCTGATGCCGATTTCGCTGCCGAGGTTGACCGTGAGGCTTGTGCGGTTTGTGACAAGGTATTCAAGCGCCGCAACATGGGCGTCGGCGAGATCGCTCACATGGATGTAATCGCGGATGCAGGTGCCGTCGGGAGTGTCGTAGTCGTTGCCGAAAATATCGATCTTCTCCCGCATGCCCGCCGCGACTTCCATGACTATCGGGATGAGATTGGCGGGATTGCGTTCGAGCCCCTTGATGCGGCCCGCGGGATCGTAGCCCGCCGCATTGAAATAGCGAAGCGCCGCAAACCGCAGGGCTTTGAGCCGGTCGTACCATCCGAGAATCCGCTCGATCTCGAGTTTGGTAAACCCGTAATAGCTTTCCGGAGAGCACGGGTGCGCTTCGTCGATCGGCAGGTATTTCGGCTCGCCGTACACCGCCGCAGAAGAGGAAAAAACGCACGGAGGCGCGCCATGTGAGGCGGCGGCATTGAGCAGGCTGATCGTGCCGCAGATATTATTGACCGAGTACTTCTCGGGCGCGGTCATGGATTCGCCCGCCGCCTTGTATGCCGCAAGGTGGACAAAGCCGTCGAAACCCTGTTTCATCACCGCATCGATCTCCCCGGCATTACGGATATCGCCCAGGACGAATGCGGCCTTTGCAAACAGGTTCTCCCGTGTTCCGGTGGAGAGGTTGTCAAAGACCGTCATGTCATGGTTCTTCTCAAGAAACGCCCGAACCACATGGCTGCCGATATAGCCGGCCCCGCCGACAACGAGGATTTTCATGAACGCTCTAACCTTTTTTCTTCAACGCTTCGAGGAGCGCCGCGCCGAATTCGGTCGACGATGCCTTGGCCCGTGCCGGAGGGGCGGCCTGCCGTGTCAGATACTCATTGACCACCTTGGATTCCTGGATCTGATCCTGCAAACCGAATGACAGCGAAATCCGCCGATTTTCTATGTCAAGCGACTGCACGTGCACCGCGATCTGGGAGCCCACCGAAATCGATGTTTTCTTATCCGGCGCTATATTCGCAAGCGGCAGAAGCCCGGTTACGCCTTCGGCCATGTCGACGAAATATCCGAATTTCGCCTTGCGCACGACCTCGCCGGTCGCGTCGGAGCCGGCCGGGAACTGGTAGTCGATATCGCGCCACGGGTCGTTCGAGACATCCTTGAGCGTGAGCGAAATCGTTCGCTTCTTTTCGTCGATGGCCAGCACCGTCACCTGCACCGGTTGACCGACGGTAAGGACTTCGGAGGGGTGCCGCACCCGTTTGATCCACGACATCTCGGAAATATGCACAAGCCCTTCGACCCCAGGAATGAGCTCGACAAAGGCGCCGAACGGCGCCAGGCGCGTCACCGTCCCGGCACACGATTGACCCACGGAGAATTTATCGGAAATGGTGTTCCACGGGTTATCGACGGTCTGCTTGATGGAGAGTGATATTTTTGAGTTGCGCAGCGGCGATTTTTTCTCGACGGACAGGACCACGCACTCGATCTCCTGGCCGACGGTAAACGATCCCGCCAGGTCCTCGGCGCGCTCCCATGAGACCTCGGAGATATGCACGAGTCCCTCGCAATCGCCGAGATCGACAAAGAGGCCGAAATCGGCAACCTTGCTTATCTTCCCCTTGAGTACGAGCCGCACCTCCCCTGCCTTGGCAAGGGCATCGATTTTCTTTTCGAGACCGCCTTCGAGAAGCGGGATGCGGCTCACCACGACATTCCGGCCGCCCTCGGTAATGCGGGTAATGACAAAATCGAGGTTCTTGCCTATATAGGTGGTGGAATCGTCCGTGAATTTCAGGTCGATCTGGGAAATCGGACAAAAAGCGCGCACGCCGAGCACCTTGACGTTAAAACCGCCCTTGTTGACTCCGGTAATCTTTCCCTGAACCGGCACCCTGTTTTTCATGGCGTCAATGAGTTCCTGCGTTACCGCCGAGCCGCCCTTGGTCGTATAGCGAAACGATAAAATGGTTTCTCCGCCGTTTGCGGCGATGACATAGGCGGTAATGGGGTCCCCGACCACCGGTCCCTTTTCATCCCCGGCCACAGCTAGTTCCTGCAGTGCGATGACCGCCTCGGTCTTGCCGCCGATATCGACGAAGGCATATTCAGAACCGATCTTGGTAATCGTGCCGGCCACCTTTTCGCCCGGCGTCACCTCGGCACGCGGCGCCTTTACCCCGGCCTCAATCATCGATCGCAGCTTTTCCGAAGATTCGTCGTCCGCGGTTCTTTCATCGAAAAAAGTATCTTCCTTGGCATCAAACATAGCTACGCTGTTCCATTCATGATTAAAGCATCATTGTAATTAAGGCATCATCACGGCACTGCCGCATATACGGAATTTTAAAAAATAGCTCCTGGTAACGGAAGGGAGACAGCGGAAGCCGCAGCCGCCGTGAACTACCACTTCCTGAGGTTATTGAGCGCCTTACTTACAAGGATGTAGCTCCATGATTCCGGAGATACGCACCGTTTGAGCCTCTGCAGACAGTCGGAGGCGGCGATATCGTCATGGTTCCAGAGCGCCTTGCGGGCAAAGCAGAAGAGGTAGGAACAGTCGCCCGGTTGCAAGGTCTCCCATTCGACCTTGAAGGCGCTGTCGCCCACCTCATTGAGATAAAATCGCGCGGTCAACCGCAGGATGGCAAAGGGGTGGCTCCCCCGGGCGATAATCCGGAAATATTCCATTCGCTGCCGGACGGAATCAGGCCCGGTCAGCTCGCCAAGCCTGAGCGCCGAGAGCCATGGAAACGAAAGTGTGCGGGGACACTCATGGTACACCTTGCGATAGACCGCCCGGGCCTCCGGCCGCTTCAGGTTGTACTCGTACAGTTCCCCGAGCCCGATCCACGCTTCCCAGACTCCCCTGGAAACCATGGGTGAGGCGATGCAGCGATTGAACACATCGGAAGCCATCTCCGTAGCGCCCTTGGCAAGGCATGCCCTTCCCAGGTCGGCATTGGCATCGGCAAGTTTTTCAGGCAGGACCTTCTGTACCGCCAGGTAGCGGTCCATCACCGCGATAGCGGAATCAGGAAGCTCTTCATCGAGGTAGGCATCCATAAGCGCCGCCGAAAGCCGCTCCCCGACATCGGCACTGCGGGGATAGCGCACGGAAAATTCAAGTATGCCCTTCTCCGCAGTGTCGAGTTGTGACCCGGCGATAGCCCGTTCGATCGACAGCGCTTTGCGGGCCATTGCAGCGTCATTGGCGTTCGAACCCGGATACTGCGTCGCAAGCCGGACAAAGTCGCTATCGGACCCGCCGGCACGTCCGAGACCCTCCCGGGCGATTCCACGGATAAACAACTTCCGCGAGTCGAATGAAGCGTCGCCGGTTTGCGGCGCCGCTTCGAGCGCCGTAAGCGCCTCATCGAACCTGCCGAGTCGCACCAGGCAATCCGCAATGCTGAGACGTATTTCCTGCGCCCATTCCGTCGCAGCGAAGTCAACCTGAAGCGTACGGTACTCTTCAAGGGCGGTCTGAAAATCTCCCCGCTCCATAAAGCGCTCCGCCACGAAGGTCGGGCTCGGCGTCGCGGGTACCGCACGTCGATAAATCTTCAGATTACCGAACCAGGCGCCTCCATTTTCGGCGAAGAAACCGAGCCGCTCATGATGGTTTCCAAGAGGAAGCATGCAATCCCTGACCCGGGCCGCAACCTTGCCATTGACGGTCAGGGTGATGGACTCCTGCATGCACTCGACGGTAACATGGTTGGACGAAAGGAGCCTGATTTTCATCACATCGACGGACCGGACGCCGGATTGAAACAGGAACGCATTGCCGGGAAATGCGATACCGCACGATCCGTCGCCGCAACGGCTGATATAAAACCGGAAGGCGCTGTCGGGGGTCTCTCCGAAAAGAAAGAGGCCGGCGCCGTACAGGTCGTCCCTTCCGGCGGCCCCGACATCGAACTCGATGCGGACTTCATGGGTAATCCGCTTCTCGAATCGCGCATAGGCAAGGTTCTCGGCGAACCTCTGAACGGAAGGCAGCCGCCGGCCGTACGGGGCGTTCCCGGAAGAAATGCCGTTCGACCCGCCGGCCAGACTGGTAAGCGTACCGTTGCGGAGTACCCATCCGTCGGCCACCGCGGGTCCGACGGAATCGCCCCCGGGAAAAAAACGCCATTCGGCGGCTTCCGCCGTGTCGGAAAAGCGCCGGAGGAAGAGGATCTGCCAGTGCGAAAGCTCCTTGCGGTTCTGGATATAAAGCGAGGCGGCGAAGAGCGCGGAAAAAATCGCCACCGTGGTCAGGACCCCGATAAGGGGCCAGTATTTCCTCACTAAATGGCGCGCCCGGAAGAAAACGGTGGGAGGCCGCGCCTCAACAAGCCCGCCGTGCTGATACCGGTTGATGTCCGCCTTGAACTCGGCCATGGACTGGTACCGGTCCGCAGGCTCCTTGGCCATGGCTTTCAGCGTGATCGCCTCAATCTCCACGGGAAGCCAGCGCACGAGCTTGCGGGGAGGAAGCGGAGAGGCCTCCATCACGTTCATCGCGGTTTGATGAAGGTTACGCTGGTCGAGGTACGGATTTTTAAAAGTCAACATCTCGTAGAGCATGATCCCGAGGGAGCAGATATCGCTGCGGTAATCGACCTTGCCTCCCGAAAGCCGTTCCGGCGCCATATAGGACGGCGAACCGATGAGCTCACCCGTGCGCGTCAGGCCGGTCTGACCATCGCTCTCCAGTACCTTGGCGAGCCCAAAGTCGATAAGCACCGGCATAGTGCCGTTTTTCATGATGACGTTGTTCAACTTGAGATCGCGATGGATGATCTTCCGGTCATGGGCATAGGCGAGCGCATCGGCCAGGCTGGCGATGATATCGAGCACCTCGATGAGTTTCGGTTTGCTCTGGTAAAGAAAATGAAAAAGGTTGGGACCCGGTACATATTCCATGGCGAGAAAGAAGATATTCTCCTCACGGGCGATTTCGTAGATTGACACGATGTTCGGGTGGCTGAGTTGCGCCACGGCATGCGCTTCCCGCATGTACCGTTCCATGAACCCGGCGTTGAGGGAAATGTTTGAAGGCATGATCTTGAGCGCCACGAACCGGTCCAGATCGGTCTGCACCGCCTTGTAGACGGCCGCCATGCCGCCGCGATCGATCTCCTCAACGATGCAATATTTGCCGATGGTGGCCCCCACCGGCAGGATCATCTGCTCGAATTCGTCAAGCTTCGGCTGGATGGACAGCGGGCCTGCCTCATTACGTTTCGGGGTATTCGGTTCGGTCGCCACTCGTTCTCCTCTTCCGCTATGCGTGCGACAAGGCGTCGCCGCTTCCCGGGTCTTCCATGGCTTCGGCGAAGTCATGCGGCAGCGGCGCGGTGACGGTGAGCATCCGCGCACTTGAGGGATGAAGAAATGAAAGCTTCCACGCGTGCAGGTAGAGGCGCACGGCAAGACCGGGGCGGGCAGTGAAAAAAGCGTTGTCGCGCGCCGCATCGCCGTACCGGCCGTCCCCGAGGATGGGCGTACCCAGATGGGCGAGATGAATGCGAATCTGGTGGGTTTTGCCGGTTTCAAGAAACACCTCGATGCGCGACCGGTCGCCGGAAAAAGCATCGATCCGGTAGCGGCTGCGGGAGAGAGAGCCCCCGGATTCTACGCGCATGATGGTCTCGCCGCGGGCATCCCTCCCGCGCTGCAGGTGCAGCTCGATCTCCCCTTCGTTACGGGGCGGCCGGCCGTGGCAGATGGCGATGTATTGTTTGGTAAGCGATCGACGGCGGAACAGCTCGTGCAGCCGGCGAAGAGCCGGTTTGTTCTTGGCGACCAGGATCGCCCCCGAAGTGTCGCGGTCAAGCCGGTGAACGAGGGCAACGTCATCGGCGTCCTTGATTTTTCCGCCGGAGAACAGATAGGCGGCGGCCAGGTCGACAAGCGTGTCGTGGTAAAGGTGTCCGCTGCCCGGATGAACGACAAGTCCGGCCGGCTTGTTGCAGACGAGGAGATCCTCGTCCTCGTGCAGGATGGAAAAATGACGCCTGAAGAAATCGGTCTTCACGAGCCGGCTGTCAAGGTCCGGCCGCCGCGCGACCGGACAAGCCAGTTCCGAAGGGTCGGCATCGATGTCGATCGTGTCGCCTACGACGAGGCGATAGTCCTGGCTGACCCTGCGATGCCCGGTAACCCGGACACGGCCCAAGCGAATCATCGAGTAAATGCCTGAAAGGGAGAGCAGCGGCAACCGTTTCCGCAGAATCCGGTCGAGCCGGCTGCCCGCCTCTTTTTCATGCGCCACAATGGAAATCATCGTTCATCGCATCAACAGGCGTCCGCCGCAATAGGTGCATCTTCTGCTCAGGCTCCGGTCTAATACTGGTCGTACAGGCCGCTGATCGATTCGCCCTGATGGGTAAATAATATAGCCTTTGCAAAGAGTTCGGCGACGGAAATGATTTCGAGCTGCGGGAATTTCTTCTCCGGCGGGATATAGACCGTGTCCGTCACCACGAGTTTCTTGAGCGGAACGCCGCGCAAACGCTCGACCGCCCTTCCGGAAAGTACCGCATGCACGCAACACGCTTCGATCTCCCGGACCCCGAGCCGATGCAGCGCCTCGGTGACCTCCATGATGGAACCGCCCGAAGCGATTTCGTCATCGAAGATAATGGCCCGCTTGCCTTTGACATCCCCGATGACATGGTGAATTTCCGGCGCTTCCGAATCGTCTGAACGCCGTTTGTCCAGTATCGCCAGCGGGAGTCCCAGCCGGATGGCATAATGGCCCGCGCGCTTGGCGCTGCCGGCATCGGGGGCGACCACCACGCAATTTTCGGTGCCTCGATTCTGGAAATAATCGCACACCACGCGACCCGCAAGGAGGTGATCGACCGGAATCCTGAAAAATCCCTGGATCTGCGGCGAGTGAAGGTTCATGGTCACGATCCGGTTGGCGCCGGCGGTCTGCAGCAGATCGGCCATGAGCCGGGCGGTGATCGATATGCGCGGTTCATCCTTTTTGTCGGACCGGGCATACGGGTAATAGGGCAGCACGGCGGTGATCCTGCCGGCGCTCGCGTGCTTGATGGCATCAATCATGATGAGAAGCTCCATGATCCCGTCGTTTACCGGCGAGCAGGAAGGCTGGATGACGAACACATCCTTTCCCCGGACGCTTTCGGCGATCTTGACCTTGATATTCTCATTCGAGAACTTTACAATCTCGCACCTTCCGAGTTCGACTCCCGCGCTGCGGCAGATTGATTCCGCGAGCGGGATATTGGCGTTCCCCGAGAAAATCTTCAGCTCGTCATTCATGTTTGGGAAGTCCTTCTTTTCGCGCAGGTGATGCGGTATTCCCTTCAATCCCCGCTTTGACACCGGGAGATCCCATCCCGGGTAGGGAGTCGGCGGGACTTTCGTGAAGCGATTGTAACCCCGATTCCTCGCCGGGAGGCTCCAGTGATTCCCCGTCGGTGGCGACGCCGCTGCGGAGGGCGTCCCACTCGAGGGCGATATCCATCATGGTTTCAACGATGATCCTGGGCTGCCTGATGACCCTAGACTCGAAATAGAAATCACCCTTATCAAGTTCCAGCATCTGAAAAACAGCCCCTTTCCCACAGGTGTCCTGGAAAAAGGCGTCGATAATATGACCGTCCTGAAATACGAGATACCCCTTGTCGCTGCCCGCGTACAGGTGAAGAATCCCCTCCCGGTTGCCCAGTTCGAGAAATTGAATCGCATCGAGGAGATTGGTCTGCCCCAGATTTCCCGAATACATGAAACGCGTGGAGAACTGTTGCTCGGTACGCAAAAACACCCGCCGCCGCCTGATCAACACGACCGCCGCCATGCCGAGAATCAATCCGACGATGAGCCCGCCGGCGGCAATCCCGCCTTGTCCCGTCAGTATCATAATGAGTCGGTGGAATCTTTGAGGGTAGTTTCTTGAGAATAGGAAATATAATCTTTTACCCGTGAAACATTTTCAATGCCTTTGATTTTCTGCAGCCGCCGGATGATCTGTTTGAGCTGATTGCGATTGTAAATTTCGATCCGGAAGGTGCACCGGGCCTGCCGGCTGATGGTTGTGATGCCGGCATCCGTGACATTGGCCCCGAATTCGGAAAAAATCCTCGTAATTTCATGCAGGAGACCCGGCCGGTCGGCCGCGACAAGCTCAAGAGAAATGATGTACTTCGTCTTTTCACCCTCGTCCCACGCGACATCGATGACCCGCTCCTGATCGGCGGAAAAAAGCGGCGCATTGCCGCAGTCAACCCGGTGGACCGAAATACCCCGGCCCCGCGTCACGAACCCGGTGATCGGGTCGCCGGGAATCGGATTGCAACAGTGCGCAAATCGCACCATCAGATTGTCCGTGCCCCCGACAAGCACGCGCGGCGTGCGACCGGTAAGTGAGCCGACCAGACGCGAGACCATCCTCACGGGGGCGGCTTTCTGGACGTATTTTGCCTGAAAGTGGCCGATGACCCGTGCGGCGGGAATCTCCCCGCTGCCGACCAGCTCAAAGAGACGGTCGAGGTTTCCTATCCCCAGATACTGTAAAAGTCCGGGAACGGTGTCGGCAAACGGGGTCGAAAGCCGAAGCCTTCGAAAAGCCGCCTGGATTATCTTTTTTCCCAGATCGATGCTTTCCAGGCGGCCGGTGGTCCGCAGCCATCTCCGGATCGCGCTCCGCGCCTTGGGAGTCTTTACTTCCCGCAACCAGTCGACCGAGGGATTCTTGGAGGCCGCATGCAGAATTTCAACGGTCGAGCCGCTCTTGAGCTCCCCGTTGATCGGTTCGATCTTGCCGTCCACCTTGGCGCCCAGGCAGTGCAATCCAAGCGCCGTGTGCACGGCAAAGGCAAAATCCAGCACCGTCGCCCCTTTCGGGAGCGAAATGAGATCCCCCTTCGGGGTGAACACAAAGATTTCCGCATGGAAGAGATCAATCTTGAAAAATTCGAAGAATTCCGAGGAATCGGTGAGGTCTTTCTGCCATTCGATCACGTTTTTCAGCCACACGAGCGCATAGTCGTCCTGGCTCATCTCCTTATAACCACTTTTGTAAAGCCAATGCGCCGCGATGCCGTCTTCGGCGGTGTGATGCATCTCCCAGGTGCGGATCTGCATCTCCACGACATTGCCTTTTTCACCGACGACCGTGGTATGGAGCGACTGGTACCCGTTGGTTTTCGGCGTGCCGATATAATCCTTGAACCGGTCCTGGAGCGGCGTCCACAGAGAGTGAATGATACCGAGCGTATGGTAGCAGTCGCGGACGTTGTTGACAATGATCCGGATGGCAAGCAGGTCAAAGATCTCCTCGAAGGGCTTGCCGCGCTGGGCCATTTTCCGGTAAATACTGTAGAAGTGCTTGGGCCTGCCGACAATCGTGGCCTCGATCTTTTCCTCTTCGAGCCGGTGCCGGAGCGGGATGGTAAAGCTGTCGATCACGCCTTCGCGCTCGTTACGCGATGCGACGATCTTGGAAACAACTTCCTTATACTCGTCAGGAAACAGGAATTTAAAGGCCAGATCCTCGAGTTCCCACTTGATCTTCGCCATGCCGAGGCGATGGGCAAGGGGCGCATAGATATCGAGCGTTTCCGAGGCGATATCCTGGATCCGCTGCGGGTCGAGATACTTGAGCGTACGAAGGTTGTGCAGCCGGTCCGCGAATTTAATGATGATCACCCGCAGGTCCTTGGCCATGGAGAGCAGCATCTTGCGGTAGGTCTCGGCCTGCCGCTCCCTGATCGAACTGGTCTGAAAGGCTCGGATTTTGGTGACCCCATCGACGAGCAGCGCGATCTCCTCGCCGAATTCCTGCACGAGCGCTTCGCGCGAAACCTGCGTATCTTCGAGGACATCGTGCAGCAATCCGGCCGCGATGGTCACGGCATCGAGTTTCTGCTCGGCAAGGATGAGGGCGACCGCGACCGGATGCGCCAGGAATGGGTCGCCGGATTTGCGAACCTGATCCTTATGCGCGTTCCAGGAAAAACGAAAAGCCTTGGCGATCAGGTCGGGGGCGACTTTCTGGTTGACCTCCTGCACCTTCAGGATAAAGGACGATGTCGCCTCATCGATCGACGCGGTCGGCAGGAACAGCGAAGGATCCATACGACAACCGCCTCGTCCGCTACTTCCCGCCGGCAGCGACGTTCAGGTTATTTTCCGCCTGAGTCCAGTTCAGAAGATGATCGAGTACCGCTTCGACATACTTCTTCCGATCATCCTGATAATCGAGATAGTAGGCATGTTCCCATACATCGATGGCCAGGAGCGGCTCATACCCTTTGAGCAGCGGAGTATCATGGTACTCCGAGCGATAGACCTTCACCGCCTCCCCATCCCGTACCACCCACACCCAGCCGACGCCCAGTTTCATCGATTCCTCGATGAAGGCGGTCCGGAATGCATCATAGGACCCGTAGGCGGTCGCGATCAACTCGCCGATTTTTCCTTTCGGGATGCCCCCGCCCGTTGGCGAAAGGCTCGGCCAGTACCAATTATGGTTATAGAGAAGCACCGAGATTTCGAATATCGTCTCATCGAGCAGAACTTGGCCCTGATTATTCCTGATCAGTTCTTCGACCGTCTGCTGCTGATACTCAGGGTGGGAGTGAATATAGGTCCGCAGCGTATTATAATAGCCGCGATGGTGATTGAAATAATGAAGACGCACGGTCTTTTCTGAAATCCATGGATCGAGGCTCGCTTCCTCATAGGGTAGATTGACCATGGCAATTCCGTGTTTATCCGTGTTTGAAACGGTATCCTCTTCCGGCGACTCTTCCCCGAATATTTTCGAACCATGCACCGATGCGAGTGCCAGAACTGCGCCCGCCCCCGTCGCTAACCTGAAAAACTCACGACGGCTGGTCTCTTTTGGCATGCGTGAACCTCCTTTATAATTTACTCTACAACCTACCGGTGTTTAGCGTGGCCTGGAAACCCGTCATTTTGCAAAAATACTTCGATGACCGTGCATTTCGCGCCTGAATGCGCTCCCTACCGGCACAGAAGTTCCCGAATCGCGGCAACCATTGCGGCAGGCGCTTCCGCATTCGCCCCTTTGCCGAAACAGGAGATGCCCCTCATCGTGGAAGAGGGTTTGCAATAAAGCGGAAGGTCCTCTTCGGAGAATACGCCGACGGCCTTTTTGCCGAGAAGCGTTGCAAGACCGAATAAAAGGCTGTAGCCGGCAACGATGCACTCGGTTCGCCTCAAAAGAGCGATGGTTTGCGGAAGGGTGAGTGCGGAGAAAAGCGGCGGCACCATGGCCGAAAGCCGCCCGGCAATTGCGCGCCGTGGCTCCTCCTCGCAATAGAAATATAAACTTCCGTCGGCGGAGGTCATCAAGGCCGAGATGCACTCCTCCGCCCCCTTTTCGCCGAAGAGTCGAAACATGGAGAGGGCATCGATTCCGACCAAGCGGCTGACGCCGTCGAGACGAACCTCCCGGAGATGCTGATCGATATCGGCGCTCGTTGACCCGGCCTCGATCCTGTTCCATACCCCGCCACCCTGGGCGCCGAGCGCCTCGGCCATGGCGCAGTTGCTCTCGGGCAGGTAACGATGATCGGCGTCGGAATCGATGCGCAAATTGATAAATGGAAAATCGGCCGCCCCGCGGTACCCGACCCGCAGCCGCGCGCCCGTCAGGCCGGTGAGGTACAGGAGCGGCACATCCCTGTCCCGCGTAAGCAGACAGCAGAAGTCCACCTCATTCCGGAATTGGTTGCACAGCTCCGTAAAGGCGGGCGCAAAAAGCCGCTTTTCCTCGGGAAGATATTCTATCACCTCGGCGCAACCGGTCATTGCCGCCAGCGGCTTCACGGCGGTCTCGGCAAGCAGCGTGATCCGCGCATCGGGGAAGCGTGCGATGAGGGCCGTGACATTCTCGATCTGATAGAGGGCTTGCACCCGATCGGCAGGCAGAATCAGCAGCACCCGTTCGAATGACGCGCCATCGATGGGAAAGGTAAACGGCCCTAAATCCGTCGCGCATTTTCGTACCCTGTGGGCCAGAAAATTCCGGCCCCCTGCATCGCCAAGCAACGAAAAAAGCGCGCGTTTGAATCGGCCCGGATGGGTTTTAATCGGCATGGTACGATTAAAAAAATATATCGCACCTTCTGAAAAAAGTGACAAAGTTACGGAGTGACAAAGTAAAAAAAAGGAGTCAGGAGCCGGGAGCCGGGAGTCAGGAGAAAAGAACTGAAGAAAAGAGAATAAAGACGGAAATCAAAAGACTTAAAACAGGAGACTGGAATCTCCATCGAGAACATCGGTGCGAGCCTGGGCTGCGGGATGAACCTGTAGTATATATATCACTATGGAAATCACCTTTCTCGGGACAGGAACCTCCCACGGCGTCCCCATGCTCGACTGCATGATCAACGGGTATGCACGGTGCAAAAAAAACGTTTGCCGTCTTTCGGAGACCGATACACGCCACCGCCGGACCCGCTCCTCGATCATCGTTGCCTGGAACGGCATGGGCGTCCTGGTCGATGCCTCGCTGGACTTCAGGGCCCAGGCGCTGCGCGAGCGCATCGGCCGCATCGACGCGGCTCTCGTCACCCATTCGCACGCCGACCATATCGGCGGCATCCCGGACCTGCGCTCCTACGACCGCTCGCGTGCAAAGCCGCTCCCGCTCTATGGCTCGCCCGAATCGGTCGCCATGATCCGCTCGACCTACCCCTACCTCTTCGACCCCGCAACCTTCATCGGCGGCGGCATCTCGTCCATCGAGACCTTCGGCATCACCGGGCCGTTTGAACTGTTCGGCGAAACCATCACCCCCATCCCGGTAGGCCACGGGGGACTCGCCGGCTGCCTCGGCTTTCGCATCGGACCCGTTGTTTACATCCCGGACATGAAAACCATCGATGACACGGGTTTAAAAACCTGCCGGGGCGCGGATACGCTGATTCTTAATTGCCTTCGTGATGAACCGGAGCACGTTTCCCACCTCACCCTGAAGGAGAGCATGGCAATCGCGCGCCGGATCTCCCCCCGGCGGTGTTTCTTCACCCACATGGGCCATGATATCCATTATGAGATCGACGGGGAAAAGCTTGAACCGTGGATGAATTTTGCGTTTGACGGGTTAAGAATACAAGGATGAAAAAGGCGGTGAAAATCTAATTATTTAATTATCAATGACTTAAAAGCTACTTCTTACTAAAACCTTACCAAAAACTTTACTAAAACTTTACTAAACTTTACCGTTTTCCATTTTTAAGGCTTGCCGTTTTTTTACCCGGCCATGCTTGCTGGGCAACCAGGATTTACCGGCTTGGCTTATGCAGGTGCATATTTAATATAAATCCCGCTAAAAACGCCATTTTAACGGCATTAAAAGGGCATTAAAACCACCTTCTAATAAGGGGTTACGGCGTTTTTTTATGAGGAATCAGAAAGATATATTTTAAAACAACATGTCCCGATCCTTCTACTCCGCCCTAATTTCTTCCTTCGTGACAGATTCCTTGGAATCCATTATCGGCACGCTCAGCCTTAATAGTACCTTCTCTGATGAGCAAAACCAACGCATAGCATGGCGAGAGGAAATTCATATCTTGAAAGAGGTTTTATCGCCCTACCAAGGATCCGTCTATTTTGAATACTCTATACCGCGTATGGGGAAAAGAATCGATACTGTTGTACTCATTGCATCCGCAATCTTGGTGCTGGAGTTCAAGGTCGGTGAAAAAGAATTTCCGGCATATGCGGTCGATCAGGTGTGGGACTATGCTTTGGATTTGGGGAATTTTCATGAACCGAGTCATGGCCAGTATATTGTCCCTATCTTGATTGCCACTAATGCCGAATGTCCAAACGCCTGCGTTGAAGCTTCCCCACAAACCGATAAATTGTTTTTCCCGATCAAATGCAATGCAGCCTTGCTCGCCAATGTTATTCAAAATGTTTTACGCTTTACCTATGGCCCAAAAATCGATTCCGTCCAATGGGAAAATGGCCGATACTGTCCGACCCCGACCATCATCGAGGCAGCTATGGCACTCTATAGCGGTCATTCGGTTGAGGAAATTTCCCGTAGTGATGCCAGCGCAATAAATCTTAGCGATACGTCAAATGCGGTCTCCGATATTATTGCAAATTCAAAAGAAAATTCCCATAAATCCATATGCTTTGTGACCGGTGTACCCGGTGCAGGAAAAACCCTTGTCGGTCTCAATATCGCGACAAAACACATCGATGAAACAACCGGCCTCCATAGTGTCTTTTTGTCGGGAAATGGACCACTCGTTGCAATTCTTCGTGAGGCCTTGGCGCGAGACAAGGTTCGCCGAGAACGTGAAAGTGGAAAAAAAACCAGAAAAACCGAAGCCTTAAGTGAAGTGAAAGCGTTCATCCAGAACGTTCATCATTTCCGTGATGAATGTCTTGTCAAGGAAGACCAGCCGCCAATAGAACATGTGGCCCTTTTCGATGAGGCACAGCGCGCATGGAATCTCGAACAAACTTCCAAATTCATGCAGCAGAAAAAACAAAAATTTGGGTTCAACCAATCCGAACCGGAGTTTTTGATCTCCTGCCTCGACCGTCATACAGATTGGGCGGTCGTGGTCTGCCTTGTTGGTGGAGGTCAGGAAATTAACACCGGTGAAGCGGGAATCAGCGAATGGATTAATTCAATCTTACGTTCATTTCCGGATTGGCATATCTACCTCTCCTCACGGCTCACCGATAGTGAATATGGGGCGGGAAAGATCTTGGATCAAATCCGTTCCCGATCAAGTGTTGTTCATAAGAATGAATTGCATCTTGCCGTATCGATGCGTTCGTTCCGTGCTGAGCATGTCTCGCTCTTAATCAAACAACTCCTCGATCTCAACCATGATGAAATTCAAGCCACATTTGCAAAAATTAATAATAACTACCCCATTGTCATAACGCGAGAAATCACTAAAGCCAAAGATTGGCTTAAAAAAAAGGCCCGTGGATCAGAAAGGTATGGGATTGTAGTCTCTTCGCAAGCTCAACGGCTAAAACCGCATGCAATAGATGTGAAAACACCGGTAGAGCCTATCCATTGGTTCCTCGATGGCAAAGAGGATATCCGATCGTCGTATTACCTTGAGGATGTGGCTACAGAATTTATAGTTCAAGGCCTCGAACTCGATTGGGCTTGTGTAACTTGGGATGCCGATTTCCGCTATACAGAAGAGGGATGGCAGCACTTCTCATTCTGCGGTTCCCATTGGAATCACATTCATAAACAGGAAAAGCAGAATTACCTCAAAAATGCCTACCGCGTCCTTTTGACCCGCGCGCGTCAGGGCATGGTGATCGTGGTCCCTGCGGGGGATGTCACCGATCCGACAAGAAACCCCGCGTTTTACAATCCGACCTTTGAATATTTAAAAGGAATTGGATTCGCAGTCATTTAAGGAGGATAGCATGATGCAAGAAGGAGAAACTATCGATTCACTGATCTCTGAATATTCCACGATTCTTGGCCGTGACCTTCTGAAGAGTCCGCCACTGACCTATTCCGAAACAAGTGTTGTTCAAAAGCTGGAAAATTCGGCTGATTGGACGTATGGCGGCGCGGAAGAGCTTGTCCGACTGGTTAACGATTATGGTTCATTCATGCTGCGCAATGCGCTGGCGCTGGCGGTAGTGCTGGGGCGGGAAGATGGGGAAAGGAATTTTTAAAATATCATCCATTGCTTATCAATTACGATTAAGAATTTCAAAGAAGAGGCCAATCGGTTATTTCTATTGATAGCAAGAAGAAAGAGCTTGTCGACAGCTATATCCTTGAATCGCCATGCCAAAACCTGGAACATGATAGAAAAATTTCGGACCCGATTCGTGGTTCAGTAATGCGAAAGAGATAGTTACAAATGTGTTAAATGCGGTTGGAGTCATGCCGATTGGAACCGGTCGGATCCACGCCACCTTGAACTACATCATAAAAAACAACACGTTAGCGGTGGTGAGAATACGGAAGATAACCTGATTACTGTTTGTACTATCTGCCATGATGATATACATAGGAAAAATTAGCCGTGGTTTAACCTCCTCCGCCGAAACAATTTCGCCCAGCAAGGTGCTTCTGCCGATCTGTCTTGGATTCCATAAAAAGCAGCTTTCATTGACGCTTAATGGTATATTCAATATTCTTTTATGCATGCAAAAATAAAACATACTTTTATTTTTGCATCAAAATTAAGAACTGAAGAACTTCCGGCCTTGGGTTCAGGTTTAAGCAACGCCCACAAGATTTCTCCCCGTCCGTTCCAAGTTTAATATCGCTTTATAGACTGGCTTATTTTTACCAACGTCTCCGCATCTCTTTACACCGACCTCGGATTCAAATCGAAGCAGGAAGTGAAATCATTATAGCACCCCCATTTCCGGTGATATTTTCGGTGACAAAATGGTACCATTTCCACGACGCCAAAAAATATAACTAATAATAATTCAACCTGTTACACATCAAGGCTGGTGTCATTCCGCAACACGGTGTCATTTTCCACGTAACCGAAGGGATATGGCTTAACCGTGCGGCGATTTCGTAGGGATAAAAATCAAGGTGACCATGGTTTATGAACACATGGATTATTTTGATTCAGGGAGGAGCCGCCTGAAATGAAACTCGACTATTCACCGTTTGAAAAAGCGATCGCGCAGCTTGAAAAAAGTCTGTGGTTATTAAAAAAAACGACAGAGTGAATAAAACCAATCTTTAGCATTCAAGCTTCAGGTTTCAAGATCCTGGCTCCTGGCTCCTGGCTTGTGACTCCTTATTTTTTAATTTATCCCTCATCCTTCCATGCCGACCCTCCTCTACCACACCGGCGCGCTCGGGGATTTCATCACCACCCTCCCCGCCCTTGAATTTTGGAAAAAGAGCCGGCCCGGAGACCGACTCGTTCTCCTCGGGAAATCGGCGATTGGTGAACTGGCTCTCGACGCCGTGCTGATCGACGAGGCATGGAACATCGACTCTTCGCGATTCGTTCCCCTGTTCCGCGAGGACTATTCTCCCGCCGCCGCGGAACTGCTTTCCGTTTTTGACGCCGCGATAGTCTTTGCCGACGACTCCTCACCCCTGCTTGCGAACCTGCGCCGGAGCGGGATCGCGCACCTGCATTCGCAACCACCGTTCCCCGCGGGATCGGGAAAACATGTCATCGACTATCATCTGTCGCTCTTTATCGATCCGGCAACTATAGCGCTGCCGGACAAAATTCCCCGGCTTGTACCGTCATCAACTTCCTTTGACAGTTCGAAGGAATTGCTTCCGACCGGTATAGAACCGGTCGCGTTGCATCCGGGAAGCGGTTCTCCCCTGAAGAACTGGCCGGCGGCGCGCTTTCCAGAGCTTGCGAATCGCCTGCGCAGCCGTGGCTTACCGATATTATGGATCAAAGGCCCGGCGGATGCGCTCCTCGATGTTCATCCCGAAGACTATTGTGTCGATGAAACAACCCTTCCGATCCTTGCCGCCATGCTCTCCCGATGCAGGCTCTTCATCGGCAACGACGGCGGGGTCGCCCACCTGGCTGCGGCCGCGGGGTGTCCCGCCGTGGTCATCTTCGGCCCCTCCGATCCGGCGGTCTGGTCGCCGCGCGGACCTCGGGTTGTTATCGTCCATAAGAACGAAAGCTGTTCCCCGTGCCATCTCCGGGAGAATAAGGACGGGAATTGCGGTCGTTCCTGCCTTGAGCGGGTCACCATTGATGATGTACTAAATGCAAGTGAGAACCTTCTCGCAGCTATGCCGGGCAGAGAATAATAAGGCGGGAAACGCACGTATTTGTTGTAATACTATTTTTTCACGGTTTTATTAATTTTTCTTCGCAACAGCCTCGTGCGTCCCCCCTAACGGAAGTAAATTACGTGGCACACATTTGCCCGGGGGTTACGCGGCTCGGCCATCCAAAAAATTCTTAAATGTTTTAATCGCCCCGCCATTCCTATTTAAGATACGGCCTGAGATACATCCCTGTCGCGGATTTGGGATTCCTTGCGATCTCCTCGGGCGTGCCGGTCGCGATGATCCTGCCGCCGGCATCCCCGCCCTCGGGACCGAGGTCGATGATATGATCGGCGCATTTAACCACATCGAGGTTGTGCTCGATGACCACCACCGAGTTCCCCCGGTCGACAAGCTCCCGGATGACGAGAAGAAGCATAAGGATATCTTCGAAGTGAAGCCCGGTCGTCGGCTCGTCGAGGATATAGAGCGTTTTGCTGGTGGCGCGCCTGGCAAGCTCCGAGGCGAGCTTGATCCGCTGCGCCTCGCCGCCGGAAAGAGTGGTCGCGGCCTGCCCGAGGTGAATATACCCGAGCCCCACCTGCGAGAGGACCGCAAGCTTGCTCTTGATCGCCGGTAATGCATCGAAGAAGCGCAACCCTTCGTCGACCGTCATGGCCAGGACGTCGGCGATACTCTTTCCCTTGAAGAGAATTTCGAGCGTCTCCCGGTTGTACCGCCTGCCCTTGCATGCCTCGCACTCCACATAGACGTCCGGCAGGAAGTGCATCTCGATGCGCAGCACCCCGTCCCCCTCGCAGGTTTCGCATCGCCCGCCCTTGACATTGAAGCTGAAGCGGCCGGGTTTATAGCCGCGGATCCTGCTCTCCGGAAGCATGGCATACAGGTCGCGGATCTGGTCGAAGGTCTTGGTGTAGGTCGCCGGGTTGGAACGCGGGGTGCGGCCGATGGGCGACTGGTCGATGGCGATCACCTTATCGATATGCGACACGCCTTCGCAGGCGCCGTGCGGGAGCGCGGCAGCGCGGGAGCCGTAGAGCTTCCGGGAGAGAAGGGGCAGGAGCGTATGGTTGACAAGCGTGCTCTTGCCCGAGCCGGACACCCCGGTGACGCAGATGAACATGCCGAGCGGAAATTCGGCGTCGATCTCCTTCAGGTTGTGCCCCGACGCCCTGCGCAGGACGATCCGCTCTCCCGACCCCTTGCGGCGGGTGCGCGGCAGCGGAATGGACTTGCTTCCCGAGAGATAGGCCCCGGTCAGGGAGGAGGGGTTCTTCGCCACCGCGGAGGGAGCGCCTTCGGCGACAATCCGGCCGCCGTTGATGCCGGCGCCGGGTCCGATATCGATCAGGTAATCGGCGGCGAGCATGGTATCGCGGTCATGCTCGACCACCACGACCGTATTGCCGAGGTCGCGCAGCGCATGCAGCGTGTCGAGGAGTTTGCCGTTGTCGCGCGGGTGGAGTCCGATGGAAGGCTCGTCGAGAATGTAAATGACCCCGGTGAGCCGGGAGCCGATCTGCGTCGCGAGCCGGATGCGCTGCGACTCTCCGCCGGAAAGGGTCATGGCGGCGCGGGACAAGGTCAGGTAGGAGAGCCCGACATTCGTGAGAAAATCGAGCCGCTGTCCCACTTCCTTGAAAATCGGAGCGGCAATTTTCTTCTGCCGGTCCCCGAGCGTGAGGTTGCCGAGAAACTCACTGACCATGCCGATCGGCATGCCAGAAAGGTCGGCGATGTTCTTGTCGCCGAGCAGCACGGCGAGGCTTTCTTTTTTGAGCCGGGCGCCCTTGCAGGTCGGACATTCGCGCTGCGACATGAACCCTTCGATCCAGCGCCGGATATCCTCGGAGGCGGTCTCCCGGTAGCGGCGCAGAAGACTCGGGATCACCCCTTCGAAGTCGCGCATGAATTCGCCGTACCCCTCACGGGAACCCGCCTCCCAGCGCATATGGATGCGTTCGCCGCCCGAACCGTTCAGCAGGATCCTGCGATGTTTCTCGCTGAGTTCGCGATACGGTCTGGAAAGCGGAATGCCGTAATGTTTACAGACCGAAACGAGTATCTGCCGGTTCCAGGATCCCATGGCGGCGGCAGCATTCCACGGCGCGATGGCGCCTTCGTCGAGCGAGAGGGTCGGGTCGGGAACGATAAGCGAGGGGTCGATTTCAAGCAGGTACCCGAGCCCGCTGCACGCCCCGCAGGCGCCGAAGGGATTATTGAAGGAGAACATCCGCGGCGACAGGTCGTCAATGCTCAGGTGACAATTCGGACAGGCAAGCCGTTCGGAGAAGACCTGCATGCCGGCACCGGGTTGCTCGATAAGCACGGTGCCGTTCGCGCTCATCTTGAGCGCCGTCTCGAGCGATTCGGTCAGGCGCGGGCGCAGTGAGGGACCCGCCACGAGTCGGTCGACCACCACCTCAATCGAATGTTTTTTGTTTTTATCAAGCTTGATCTCCCCGTCGAGCGCAAGCACTTCGCCATCGAGCCGAATCCGGGCGTACCCCTCCTTCTGCAACTTATCGAACAGGTCACGGTACTCCCCCTTGCGACCGGAGATGACCGGCGCCAGGATCTGGAAGCGCTTTCCGGAGGGCAGCGACATGACCTGGTCGGCGATCTCCTGTACGGTCTGGCTCGTGATGACGCGTCCGCACTTCCAGCAGGTCGGGGTCCCGGCCCGCGCGTACAGCAGGCGCAGGTAGTCGTGAATCTCGGTGACCGTACCGACCGTTGAGCGGGGGTTATGTCCCGCTGACTTCTGCTCGATGGAAATAGCCGGGGAGAGGCCGTCGATGGAGTCGACATCCGGTTTCTCCATGAGGCCCAGGAATTGCCGGGCATAGGCGGAAAGCGATTCGACAAACCGCCGCTGCGCCTCGGAATAGAGGGTATCGAACGCGAGCGACGATTTGCCCGACCCGGAGAGACCGGTGATCACCGTAAAGCTGCCGCGCGGGATGGCCACGTTGATGTTTTTCAGGTTGTGCTCCCGCGCACCCCTGATGACGATGATTTGACTTTGCATAAGAGAACGCTATGCCGGAGGCGTGGTGGATTCCGTCCGCGGAATGACGGCTTCGTCACGATCCTGCGCCGTCGGATTTTTATTGTATTCGTTCCAGGCACAAAGGACCGACTCGGCGACCTTGACGCGGTCGAACGGCTTGAAGAGGCAGGGGTAGCGCAGCGACTTATTGATTTTTACGAGCGTATGGTGCGGATTATACCCGAATCCGGTCATGAGCACGACCTGCGAGGCGATTCGCTTCTCCTGCAGGTAACACATGAATTCATACCCATCCATGTCCGGCATGGCGATATCGGTTAACACGAGGAAAAAAACCCCCGTGGTCAAGCTCATTCCGGGCTTCGGCCACCGATGACGCGGTCGTGACCTCCCATCCCAGAGAGTCCAGGAACATCCGGAGGAATTCCAGGACATCCGACTCATCGTCAACAATCAGGATTTTGTGATTTTTTTCTTTTTCCGATAAGCTCATAGGTTTTATCGATCAATTCCTGTTTCCCGAAGGGTTTTGTAATATACGCATCGGCGTTCATGATGTGGAGGCCCACCATCTGATCCACCTGCTGCGATTTCGCGGTGAGGATCGCAATGGGAACGCCGTCGAACGTGGCATCCTGCCGAATCTGCTTGAAAATAGTCCATCCATCCACCTTGGGCATGAGCAGATCGAGGAGAATGGCATCCGGACGATAGTCCCTGGCTTTGTCAAAAGCGCTCTCGGGGCTCGATGCGGCCTCGACTTCGAAATTCTCGGTTTCGAGGACCAGCTTCACCAGATCGGCGATGTCTTTATCGTCGTCGATAATCAATATTTTCTTTCGTTCAGCCATTCCCGTCTCCTCACCCCCCGAAAAATTCGGAAAAAAGCCAGCTCCAATAGCGCAGGCACACGCCCAGCGCCGCTACCCCGGCGCATCCGCGCATTGCCAGAGACGCCACCGGCGGAGAAGCGCCCGAATAAGCCCGCATACCGACATCGATGCCGCCAGCCACGACAATGACTATCGCCGCTATGATCAAAATTATATAATAAGGACGGATTTTCAACGCATCGCCCATTTTGCGGCTCAGATACGAGAGTATGAGTATGGTCGTCACCAGCGATAGATCCAGCATAATTTTAATCAGGAGTTCCATTATTCCGCTATTTCTGCACTCTTCTCATGATTAAAAAAAGGCGAAAAATGCTGAACGCCGCGGTCACCGCTCCGGCCCCGAGAAACAGGAGTTCGATCTCCCTTATTGATGCGTTCAGGTGTACAACAATACCAAATCGCGGAAGATTCAGAAACAGAAGTTCGAATTTCCTCATCTGAACGAACGCCCCCCTGAGTCCGACGGTAAACAGGCAATAGGCGCCGGTAAGCACAAAGGCGGCAATGAACCCGAAGCGGGGGGAAGGGTGGCAAAGTTTTTTCCGGTAAAACAGCGATATCAGGAATGCGATAAGATTCAAGGCGACAAAGCAGAGAAGGTAGCCTGCAAAAAATACGACCCGAACATTTGCTGCACTTAAATTCATCGTTTCTTTCCGAAAACGTTGACGAAAGCATCCTGCGGCGTCGCCCGCCGGGAAGTTCCGCTCATGATCCCCTCGCGATCTGCAAACTTCTCTTCGACGTCGATGCCGTGGGGCGTAATCCTGAAACAGCGGATATCCTTCTGATGATCGCTGCCGCGCATTTTGAGTACGCAGATCGCTTTCTCTATGCTGCTGTCGATTTCAACGTAGCGCAGAAGCATGTAGGAGTCGACGATAAAGGGGATCTTGCTCGTGACCTGCGCAACCTGGCCCAGAAGGTTGTCGTTTTCGCGCAGGAGAATGCTCGTGACCCCTTCGCGCTTCAACGCATTGATAAGCTTCTTCTCGATCTCCCGTAATTCGATGGAATCGAGTGCAAGCGATTCAAGATGCGTGGTGCTGTCGACGATCACGCGCCTTGCTCCCATCTCCTCGATGAGCGATACAAACCTGCCGTCCATTTTGCTCAGCTCCTCAACCGCGGTTTGCGGATCGGAAAAAACGATTTTCAGCGTTCCCTCTTCCTCCAATTTCTTGAAATCCCAGCCGAACTGGAGCGCATCGTGATAGTATTGTTGGGGAAACTCCTCGAAGGTGATGATGAGGCCGGGCTCATTATACCTGGCAATGCCGCTGTAGATGAACTGCATGGCGAGCGTGGTCTTCCCCGTTCCGGGCGCGCCCTCAATGAGATTCGCGCTGCCGCGAAGAAGACCGCCCATGATCATTTCATCGAGACCATTGATGCCGAAAGGAATGCGTGGTTCTTCCATGGGGCTGTCCTTTGTATCCTCGTAGGTCATGAAACAAGATAATCGATGACCGCTTTTTGTACATGAAGCCGATTTTCGGCCTCATCAAAAGCAACTGATTGTTTCGAATCCAAAATGTCGCTGGTGATCTCTTGACCCCGATGTGCGGGAAGGCAATGCGACACGATGGCCCGGCGGGGAGCGCACGAGAGCAGTTCGGCATTCACCTGGAACGCCGCAAAATCATTTGCGCGTTTCTCCGCCTCATTTTCCTGTCCCATGCTGGCCCACACATCGGTATAGACCGCTGTCGCCCCGGCCACGGCACTCTTGGGGTCATGGACGATGGAAAGAGTTGCCCCTGACGCTGCCGCGACGCGCTCCGCATGGCGCCACTGTTCGGAAGACGGCTCGTACCCTTCCGGACATGCCACGGTGAACCGGTAACCAAGTTTGGCGCAGAGCAGTGCGATCGAATTGCAGACGTTATTGCCATCGCCGACAAAGGCGATTTTTTTTTCGGAGGTCTCGCCGAAGTTTTCATCGAGCGTCATGGCGAATGCCAGCGCCTGACAGGGGTGATGGACATCGGTGAGCGCATTGATCACCGGCACGGAACTGGATTTCGCCAACAGCTCTACCATGGAGTGACTGAACGTTCGGACCACGATCAGATGAACCCACCGCTCCAGATTCCGGGCGACATCTTCAGGACTCTCTCTTTTGCCGAGTCCCACATTTTCAGAGGCAAGGGTTATGGCGTGGCCGCCCAGTTCGTGAATCGCCGTTTCAAAGGTAATTCTGGTGCGAAGGGAAGGTTTCTCGAAAATGAGAACAGCGGTCAGATCGGCGAAAATCCTCCGCTCCTTCGAAAGCCGTTTTTTTTTGAACTCCCTGGCCTGCAGAAGAATGGAGCGTATTTCTCCGGCCGACAATTCATTGAGCGACAACAGGTCTTTTTTCTGATTCATCATTGCTTAATCCACCACTACCCGCTTCCGGCTGAATTTGGATAAAATAATAGTTACCACCCATCCTTCGGCAAAAAATGATTCGCGCCTTATAAATTTTATGCTTCCTTTCCAAACCATATGTATATTTTCAGACAAATGATCTACCCATCCGGTCAAGCAACAGGCGGATGATCCGAGAGCGTTTCGGAAACGCCGCCTGCGCTCGGCGGGAGGAAATACTCCATCATTTTCCATGAGGGGGAACTCCATGGAGATCACCGAAGTCCGCATCACGCTCAAGAACGAGGAAAAACTCAAAGCCTTCGCCAACATTACCTTTAATAACGAATTCGTGGTGAGAGGCCTCAAGATCATCAGCGGTTCGCAAGGGTATTTCGTTTCGATGCCGAGCCGCCGGAAAAGAGACGGTTCTTTTCAGGATATGGCGCATCCCATTACCAATGACCTTCGGAAACGAATTGAGGACCGGGTGCTCGATGCCTTTGAGAGCGAGTTGAATCGATCTATTTCCTCCCCTGTGGCGATAACGGCGATTGATGCGGCGCCCGTTGAAGAAATGCTGAACTGAACCGGTCCCCTTCCAAAAACCGTGTTCCGTGACAGATATCGTGATATATATTATGAAATTCTCTGTAACTGGGGCGTCGACAAGCGGCAAGTCACGAGGTTTTGGTCCTCGCATCCGGAGGTTCGAATCCTTCCGCCCCAGCTATTGCCCGGCTGAAGCGTAAGAATTTAATTTCGGCATTCGGAATAATGTGGAACCAACTGAGGAGGCGTTTCCGTGGATATCATTAAGTTGAAAACCCGACTGCGTACGGGGTCGGGAAAATCGTACGCCAGAAAAACACGGCTGCAGGGGTGGGTGCCTGCAATCTATTACGGTGAAAAAAAGGAACCCATGAGCATTGAAGTCGATAATCGTGAATTTGCCGCGATAGTCCGGGGGAAAAAACTGACCCACCTGATCGACCTTGGCATTGCCGGCGAACAGGAATCTTCCGTTGCAGTCATTCGAGACATACAGCGGCATGTCATCAAGGACGACTGGTTTCTTCATATCGACTTTCAGCGCGTCGCGATGGATAAAACCGTTACGGTTGACTGCCCGGTGGAGCTGGTCGGCATTCCTGTCGGCGTTAAAGATAGCGGTGGCGTGCTCGGCCATCCGATCAAGCGGGTGAAGATAGAGTGCATGCCTACCGATATTCCGGATAAGATTTCAATTGATGTGTCGCAACTTCGCATCGGCGACTCAATCCATTTCCGCGATGTGGTAATCCCAAATATCACGATCAAGGCACCTGGTGATGAGGTGGTTGCCGTCGTTACGCATCCGACCCGTGAAGAAGAGGCGGTTAAGCCTGTCGTGGAAGAAGTCGGTGCAGTGGAACCGGCAGAGAACGCCGCCCCTGTTCCGGGTGCAGCCGCTCCCGCTCCAAGTGCTGCGAAGGGCAAGGAAAAAGCTTAAAGGTGAACGGCGCAGCCGCTCCCCGATGGCTCTCAGGAATGGCATTTTTTTCATTTTTATGGAAACGAAAAGCCGCTGCCGCTCTGCCGCCAACAGCGGGGGTTTTGTTTTTCGGTCTGGGTAATCCGGGGCAGCGGTATTTTCATACGCGGCATAATATCGGCTTCAGGGTCGCCGATGCGCTTGCGTTCGAATTTAAAAATAAAGTTGCCGGCAACCGGGCGGAATCCGATTATTTTGCCGGGATGCTCTTTGAATCGATGCCTTCGTTCGTCGTAAAACCCCGGACTTTCATGAACCGGTCCGGCGCAGCAGTTGAATCGATCAGCAATGATTTTCACTGCCCGACCGAAAAACTGCTTGTCATCGTCGATGACTACCACCTGCCGCTGGGCACGATGCGAGCACGCCGCGGAGGCTCCGATGGCGGTCATAACGGTTTGAAATCAATCATCGAGCGAATAGGAGAAAACTTTCCCCGACTGCGCGTCGGCATCGGACCCTTGCCGCCGGGCAGCCAAGCCATTGATTTCGTTCTCGAACCCTTTTCACGGGCTGAAGAGGGAATCCTGCAACAGGTAATTCCCCGGGCAGTAGAAGCCTGTAAGCTCTTCGCCCGAAGCGGCATCGAACTGGTGATGAATACTTATAATAGATAGTGTGCCATGCAGGATATGCGCAAAACCCTGCTCTGATCCTTCCTGCAAAGGTTCAGGGCCGATAGAGACCAAAGGAGGTACCGTAGTGAAAAGGCCGTATGAATCGATGATCGTGTTTGATGGAACTCTTCCCGACGAAACGCTTCAGAAGGAGCAGACGCAGATCGAAGAGTTCCTGAAACAGAACGCTTCCTTCGAGAAAACCGATGTGTGGGGGAAGCGCAGCCTCGCCTATAGCATCAATAAGAAAAAAATCGGCTACTATTGTCTTTTTCTGTATGAGGGTGAAGGCACCATCGTCAATGCCCTTGAGTATCATATCAAGCTCAATGAGCAGATTCTCCGCCATCAGACCGTCGTTCGCAACGTCAAGAACGATGCAGCGCGCGTCGCCTTTTTCGAACAGAAGGACAAGCCCGTGGAACCGGGTCCCCTTGCCACTCCCGAAGGTGAAAAAACGGATGAAGCGGAAGAAGGCAAAGGATAGGATGATCCGTTTCGAGCCGCCTTCCCTGACACACCTTTACTTCGAAGGAGAAAATCATGATGTTTGAAAGAAGATCCAGGGATAAAGAAAACAACGGCCGTTCCATGGGCCGTAGAAGGGTAAAGAAGGTCTGCTGGTTCGAGGCTAACGGCATCGAGCCTGATTACAAGGATATTCGCATCATCTCCCGGTATATCACCGAACGGGGCAAGATCGTTCCCAGACGGCTCTCCGGAGTAACGGCAAAAAACCAGCGGCGATTGGCAAAAGCCATCAAACGCGCACGTCATCTGGCCCTCATTCCGTTTGTCGCGGAAAATATTAAATAATAAGGGATTGGAGAAATATCATGGAAATTGTTCTGATACGGGATCACGAAACGCTGGGTAAGGCCATGGATGTTCTCACGGTCAAAGATGGTTACGCACGCAATTTTCTCATTCCGACCGGCATCGCGGTGCGCGCCACCGAGGGCAATAAAAAACGGGTTGCCGAAACCAAGCGGATCGCTGAGATCGGTGAGCAGCGCAAGTTGACGGAGGCGAACGAACGCGCCGTAAAGATCGAACAGATCCCCTGCACCATTCCCGTCAAGGTCGGCGAAGAGGACACATTGTTCGGATCGGTTACGGCACAGGAGATCGCCGAGTTTCTCTGCAAGGAGGGGTTCGATATCGAGAAGCGCCAGGTCGATCTCGATGAGCCTATCCGGCAGCTTGGAGTCTATACCGTTACCATCAAGGTCTACCGGGACATCTCCGCCCGTCTGAAGGTCTGGGTTGTAAAGGAGGAGCAGCAATAATCCTCACTATAACAACGAAAGAGAGGAATTGACCATTATGGTCCTGCATGGATGTTACGTCGCGATCGTCACTCCTTTCACCGAAAAAGGCGAGGTCAATGAAGAGGCGCTTCGATCGCATGTAGAGTTTCTGATCGGGAAAGGGGTCGCCGGCGTGGTGCCCTGCGGCACAACCGGTGAATCGGCTACGCTCTCGTGGGCCGAGCACAATCGTATCGTTGATATCGCGATCGAGCAGGCCAGGGGGCGGGTGCAGGTAATTGCGGGCGCCGGTTCCAATAATACGGCGGAGTCCCTTGCGGCAGCCCGGCACGCGCGCGAAAGGGGGGCCGATGCGATTCTGAGCATCACTCCCTATTACAACCGTCCGACCCAGGAGGGGCTCTACCGGCATTTTGCCGCCATTGCCACGCAGATTGATATTCCCATGGTGGTCTATAATGTACCGTCGCGCACGAGCGTTAACCTGTTGCCGGAAACGGTTGAACGGCTGTGCTCCTTTAAAAATATCGTTGCCGTGAAGGAGGCTTCTGGCTTAATCGTCCAGGTCTCGGAAATTCACCGCCGATGCGGCGATCGGCTTGCCGTTTTATCCGGGGACGACCCGCTCACGCTTCCCATTATGGCCTGCGGAGGCAAAGGGGTCATTTCGGTGGTCGCCAATATCGCACCGGCAAAGATGATTGCAATGATCGAAGCCTTTTCGGCGGGCGATCCGGTAAAGGCGCTGGCTCTTCATGAGGAACTCCTTCCACTTTCGCAATCCATGTTCATTGAAACCAACCCGATTCCGGTGAAAACCGCCATGAATCTCCTGGGGATGAACGCCGGCCCGTTGCGCCTGCCGATGACATCGATGTCCGAACGCAATAAACAGGAACTTATCAGCGTATTACAAAGGTGCGGATTTTCGATCCGTTAGAGAGGATGGCTCCATTGCCGCTCCCGATTATTATTAACGGCGCGTTGGGAAAAATGGGTAGTGAAGTAGCGGGAGCGATTTTTTCCGACGGGCGTTTTTCTCTTCGGGCTGCCATTGAACGAGCGGATCATCCCATGCTCGGCGAAGATTATGGCCTTTCGCTGGGCAAAGGATCACTGAATATTCCGCTCGTATCCGTCGCCGATTGTGAGCCGGAGCTCACCGCCGTTGTCATTGATTTTTCTTCGCCGCAATCTGCCGCCGCCATACTGACGCTGGCCTGCGAGAATACAATGCGGATCGTGATCGGCACGACCGGTCTCTCTTTATCCGATTATGCCCTTGCTGAAAAAGCCGCGAAAAGGTCGGCGATCCTGATAAGCCCCAACATGAGCGTAGGCGTCAATCTCCTGTTTTCGCTCACCGAACTGGTCAGTGCCCGACTGAAAAATGAGTTCGATATTGAAATCATTGAAGCGCATCACCGTTTTAAAAAAGATGCGCCAAGCGGTACCGCCCGTCGATTGGGAGAAATCTGCGCGGAAGCGCTCGGCCTTCCCTACAATCAGGCAATCCGCAATGGACGCTGCGGCATGGAAGCGAACGATCGGCGGAAAAACGAGGTCGGCATGCATTCCGTACGGGGCGGCGACATCATCGGCGACCATACCGTTCTCTTTGCAGGCATGGGCGAGCGCATCGAGCTGCGTCACATGGCGCACAGCCGCGCCCCCCTTGCAAGAGGGGCGTTGACAGCCGCCCGATGGCTTGCGGATCAGGAACCAGGATATTATTCGATGCGCGATGTGCTGGGCATGTAGCGGCCCGCGCCGCCAATGGTCCGCTGTTTTCCTAGAGGCATTCAGGTAATGGGTGATGGTATGCTTGACAGAATAGCGGCAACAGCGGTTTTTTGTCTGTTTCTGGCCATGGGCCCCCTGCAGGCTCAAACCGCGAACGGTGCGGGAACGCATGATTCCACCGCCACAGCGGCAAAAGCGCCCCCGCCCCCATCGAGGATAATCTGAACCTCGACGACAGCGGGGCTATCCTTGCACCTGCAAAGAAACCCGCGACGGCCGCTCCTGCGACACCTGCACCTGCGATACCTGCAACATCGGCGCCCGCACCTGCGGCACCTGCATCCACGGGACCCGCAACGCCTGCATCGGTAACACCCGCGACTGCGGCTTCGCCGCAAGCGGGGAAAGCACCGGCAACCATCAAAGATTCCGTCAACAAAGCCGTTGACGAGGATCTGATCCTTGAAGGCGGGGAGGAGAATCTCCTCGATCAGGCAAAAATTGCTCAGAAGAAAGCTGCGGAAGCCAAAACAAAGGCCTCAGTTGCCGACTCTGCACATGGCGTGCAGAACACAACTGCCGTGCCTCCTGCTGCCGGAAACCCGGCAAAAGGTTCATCACCGATTCCGACCCCGGTTCACTGACCGTTCCAAACTCCGAAGCCGCTCCGGCGGCCGAGCTTCCCGTTCCCGCGACCATCGAAAAAACGCACTCACTGAATTTTGCAAATAATTTGAAGCAATACCGCTCCCCGAAACTTGCCATGCTCATGTCCCTTATCCTGCCGGGATCAGGCGAATTGTACGCGCAGTCCGACATCTGGGCGGCAGGATTCGTTGTTGCCGAAGCCGCGCTGATCACCACCGGCGTCTCGCTGGCCAAGACGGCCGCCGCTAAAAAGCAGGCGGCCCATACCTATGCCGACCAGCACTATCGGATAGATACAATGAAGGCATACATAGACAGCAACGGTACGCTTCATACTTTTTTGAAGGCAAACGGTATCGACTCCCTTTTCTATCAGACCATTTTTAGCGATAGTTCCGACGTGACTTTCATTAAACAGGCCGGCACAAAAAGCAACACCTATTACAGCCTGATCAATCAGGGCCAGTCCTCTCCTTTTATCAGAGGGTGGGACGATGTTACCCCCGCCTCATTTACCGGAAATGGTTATCAGCTCACCCCCGGCGATACGATGATATACCGCATTAAGTCCTCAAGCGACGCCATCACCACCGACTCCTCCTATCTTTTGCAATTAAAAAGCGATTCTACTTCCTTGCTCTATGGTCAGTCGGCGCATCAACAGGTCTACAATGGGATGATCCAGAGTTCCCTGCAAGTGGGCGAACTACTCGCGTAACGCCTATCTTTCGCTCATTGTCAATCATCTCCTCAGTGCGTTCATGGCCGGCATTCTCGCTAAAAGACATAACGATGAGCTTCTCGGCCAGGAAAGTTTCTGGCGGCATATCGGCGTCGACGTCAGTTATGTCAACACCGGATCGCAAATCGTGCCCGCCTATGCGCTCCAGGTGCAATTTTGAAACGCTCGATTTTCATCCCGATCCTTCTGCTCTGCGGTTTCGCCGCTGCGGCATGATCTCCGGGCCGAACCGGAAACGGCCGTTACCACCGACAGTGTCGATCTTTTCGCCCATGCGCAAGGACCTCAGAAGTCGGCGGCGCTTGCCATGGCGGCATCGCTCATTCTTCCGGGGAGCGGACACGAGTATCTCGGACGGGACCGATCGGCTCTCGTTTATATCTCGGCTGATGTAGCGGCGATATTCGGCTTTTTTTTCTGCACGCATTACTCCCAGAAATTAACCGAAAATGCAGAAGGATACGCCTGGCTCCACTCAGGCGCGCAGGCGCCGGCTTCCAACACCTCGTACTGGAATGCAGTGGGATCGTTCTGGAATACCCAGGCCTATAATACGGTCATGGACCTCAACCGTACGCCCAGTCAGAAAATTACCTCCGCCAGTCAGGAATGGCAGTGGGATGACCAATCATCGCAGGATCGCTTTAACTCCCTCCTATCCTCTTCACACAAGTTTCAGGTGATCGGCGATTTCATGATCGGCGCCATGGTAATCAACCGCGCCCTCGCGTTTATCGACGTGCGTGCCTATACCCGTAATCTCCAGATTAAACCTCAGGTCACTCTTTCCCCCCAGTCTATCGACCTCTCCCTCTCGGGATTATTTTAGAGCCCGCTTCTCGTGTAGTATATTCAAATAACTACTACCCGTTGTGGTCGCGGGTGGAGCAACCACGGCATAGGTGAAGGAGAGAGCGATGCGGTGCCCATTTTGCGGTTCTGAAAAAGATCGGGTTATCGATTCACGTTCCAGCAAGGATGGCGAAGCGGTGAGGAGAAGGCGACAATGCCTGCGCTGCAGCGAACGCTTTACCACCTATGAATACATCGAAAATGTATCGCTTACCATCATTAAAAATGATAAGCGCCGGGAGCCCTACGACCGCCAGAAGCTTATGCAGGGAATCACCGCCGCCTGCAAGAAACGTCCCATCAGCATGAAAAAAATCGAGAGCATCGTGGAAAAAATCGAGCGGAAGCTCGATAAGCTTGGGAAGATGGAGGTCCCAAGCGCCGCTATCGGAAAGCTGGTGATGACGGAGCTCTATGAGCTCGATGAGGTCGCCTATGTCCGATTCGCGTCAGTCTATCGAAAATTCAAGGACGTCAGCGATTTTATCGATGAGGTCAAAGGGTTCGAGTCGAAGGCCGAACCTGCCGCCCGGGACAAAAAATAGTCCTGGTCGCGACCTCGAATTGAAGGTCTGGAGCGGCCGCACGGTTCACGTAACCTGGGGACGCTCTTGATTGTCCAACAATAGTGCGGAGAGAAATTTCAGGCGGTTTCAAACTTCAATGATACTGCCGGATTGGATGCGATCGTCAAAAAAATCCTCTTTGAAATAAAAGAAACCCTGGTCGTCCTCGGAATAGAACTCTTTCAGCTCCTCATCGAAAAAACGTCGCAGCGCGGCTTCCTTGGTCTCCCCTTCAACCACACGATGGCGGATGGACGGAGTGTTTTTTGCGGGAACAACGAATGCGATTGCAAATTTCGACATATATTTTTCTCCAATGCTTTCCGTTACCGGTTAGTCTGATAAATTCTTGTCCACGTAAAAAATAGGTTATCGGCGCATAATTTAAAAGGGAAAAAACCTTATTTTTTAAAACAGGCCCCGAATGAACCATTGCAGGATAAGCGATTATACCATTGTCTGCAAAGGGCTTTGCATAGTAATCGCATTTTTATTCCCTGCGACCGCCCGTGAGCAATCGGATAGTTCCCTGCAAAGCGAGGTTTTAAATCTTCTTCATTTCAAGAACTATTCCCTCACGGCGATTGAAATCGCCGTAAGGGATGTTGAGCACGATTCAGTTCTCATCGATATCAATGCCGACTCAATGACGAACCCCGCTTCGGTTTCCAAGCTCATCACTGCGGCCGCGGCTTTCGAGCAACTGGGACTCGGGTACACTTTTTCCACGCGAATTTTCGGCGATTCGTTCGAACGCCACGGCAATACCGTCACGGTAAAAAACCTCTACATTCAGGGAGGCGCCGATCCCGGTTTCACCGCGGAGAGATTATGGCTTTTCGTCGAACATCTGTACCACTCCGGACTCAGGAAAATTTCCGGCGACCTGGTGATGGATGACTATTTCCTGGATTCAATCGGCATCGGGCCCGGCTTCGACGAGGAGAGCTCCGGTGAATCCTACCTTCCGTTCATTAATGCCCTCTCGGTAAATTTCAATACCATCGGCATCCACCGACGGCCCGGTTCAGGCATCAAGGACCCCGTTGCCATCGATCTCTTCCCGGAAATATCCGGCGTGAAGGTGAGAAAATTCGGCAGTGACCGTTCAATCGGTGATCGGGGAGTCTTTGAAAATTACGACGATACCCGACTCCGAAGGCACGCTTGTACGGGTACAGGGCGAAATCGGCTTGAACGATTCTGGCAGCTACTCCTTCCATAAAATGTGGCAGACCTGGAAGGCATTCGGCGATGAGCTTATCCCCCTCTTTGCCCGGCTCGGGATAGCATTCAAAGGCAGGATCGTGCATGCCAGGGTACCTGCGCAACTGGCCGGCGAACCTCCTTTCTATGATTTTCCCTCTGAACCGCTCTCCGTTGCGGTTACCAGAATGTTCAAATACTCGAGTAACTTCACGGCGGAGATGCTATTTAAAACCCTCTCCGCAGTGCGTGGCAATGATTCCAGCCAGGGATCATGGGAGAAATCGGCACGACTTGTTACCGCATGGTGGCGGGAGCGCGGATTGCCCGGAGCGCCCCTGATCCGCAACGGATCGGGCATGGGAAACGCAAATTTAATCAGCGCCTCCCAGATAACGGGACTGCTCGGCTACGTCTGGAAACAAAAAGCCTATCTTCCCGATTATTGTGCCGCGCTGCCATCGGCGGGATTTGACGGCACGC
The DNA here is from genome assembly GCA_963846695.1 of uncultured Fibrobacterota bacterium. Classification (GTDB taxonomy): domain Bacteria; phylum Fibrobacterota; class Chitinivibrionia; order Chitinivibrionales; family Chitinispirillaceae; genus BOG-1184. Next base: position 110,513 of record CAWJXL010000020.1, read on the forward strand.
TGAAGTCTCGGTTTGCGAAGTCCCGGTTGAAAGGGATCGTGCGGGCCAAAACCGGCACGCTGAATTCAGACGGCATCAGCACGCTCGCGGGCTACCTTACCCCGCCGAGCGGCGGTACGTACGCCTTTGCGATTTTCTGCCACGGCAGCGGGCACGGGCAATGGGAGGACTGGATGCTGCAGGAGGAGGTGCTGGAAAAGGTGGCGGAGAAGATTGAGAAGGATAAAAAATAACAATCAAAATATATTATTGCCAATTAAAACGACCTTTTTTGAGTCCGCGGCAAATTACCGGTTTGATGTCCCAAAATGACCAGTTTTTTACCGCCAAACGCAGCGAAATAAAATAGCGTTTGAAAGGCCTTTTAAGGGCATTAGAACGACGTTAAACCGGGCTAAAAATATTCGTGATCCTAGGGTGAATGGTTATTTTCGAAGGTGAAACAAATTTAGCCCGCAGCGGGTTTCGGTTAGGTCTTCAATCCCCCATTTCCTATTTTTTTCCTCTCCTGTCTCCCGGCTCCCTTCTTCCGTCAGTACCTCGCATCCGCAAATTCCACCCACCCTCCCGCCTTCACGAGCGCCTCATCGAAGGGGCTGAGGACGAAGGGATACTCCGCCGATTTCCCGGCCGCCGAAACGAGCAGTTTCCTTGCTTCGAGATCCACGGCGCAGAGCGGCGATTCCGCTGCGGCGAATTCCGCGAAGAGATCGCCGATCGACTCGGCGGGAAGCTCTATCGCCAGCATGCCGCCGTTGAACATGTTCTGCCGGAAGATGCGCGCGAAACTCTCGGCGACCACGACCGTGATGCCGTTCACTTCGAGCGCCCAGGGAGCATGCTCGCGCGATGAGCCGCAGCCGAAGTTCGCCTTCGTCATGATCACTGCGGCGCTGCCGCGCCACGCGCCCTTCGGATCGAATCCGCTGAGCTTCAAATCTTCGAGCAGGTGCGGACCAAGGGCATCCTTTTCAACTTCAGTGAGGTATTTCGCCGGTATGATCTCGTCGGTATTGATGTCTGATCTATCAAGAAAAAGTATCGAGCCGCCGAAAGTTTTCATAATAAGTTCCTCCTTTTAAGGTCAATCATAAAAAGGTTTTTTAAAGATATTTCCTTGGGTCAACCAACTCTCCCGCTATCCCGCTCGCCGCCGCCGAAGCCGGGCTCACGAGGTGCACCATGCCGCCCTTGCCCATGCGGCCGTTGAAGTTGCGGTTGGTCGTGGAGGCGCACACCTCTCCTTCGGCAAGGACGCCATTCGACATGCCGAGGCATGCCCCGCAGGTCGGGTTCGTGACGACATACCCGGCATCCATGAAGATATCGAGCAACCCCTCGTGCAGCGCCTGGCGGTACACCGCGGGCGTGGCGGGGCAGAGAATGCCGCGCGTGAACGGCGCGAGCTTCTTACCTTTTGTCACCTTGGCGGCGACGCGCAGATCCGAGATGCGGCCGTTCGTGCAGGAGCCGATATACACTTGGTCGACCCTGAAATGCTCTTTTTCGAGGTCAACGAGCTTTTTTACCTGGTCCGGCTTGTAGCCGACCGTGGCGACCGGCTCGAGGCCTGCGGCATCGATGACAAGCGTTGCATCGTACGACGCGTCCGGATCGGACCACCATTTTTTATATTCGGCAAACCCTTTCGCCCGGTCGCCGCCGAAGTCGGCGGAGACAAAAGGCCAGAGGTAATCGAGGGTCACGGTGTCGGGCCTGCAGAGCCCGGAGGTCGCCCCGGCTTCGATGACCATATTGGAAAGCGTCATCCGCTCCTCCATGGACATGGCATCCACCGTGGTTCCGGCAAATTCGATGACCCTGATCGGTGGCGCCGTTTACGGTGAGCCGGCGGATGATTTCGAGAATGACATCCTTGGCATATACGCCGTTCGGCATGACGCCGTTCACCTCGATGAGGATGCTTTTCGGCTGCCTGAAGGCACACACGCCCTTGAGGATGCCGACTTCGAGATCCGTGGTGCCGACACCGGCGGCAAAGGCGCCGAAGGCGCCGTGCGTGCAGGTGTGGCTGTCGCCCATGATCACGGTATAGCCCGGCCGGACGAATCCCTTTTCCGGAAAAAGGGCATGGCAGACGCCGTTCGCCCCGATGTCGAAAAAATCCTTGATTCCGTTGCGATGAGCCCATTCGCGCATCATCTTTCCCTGGATGGCGCTCTTGGAGTCCTTTGCCGGGGAGACATGGTCGATGACCGCCTTGATCTTTCCCGGATCAAATACCCGGTCCTTCCTTCGCGATACGAGGTCCGCGATGGCGGTCGGCGTCGTAATCTCGTGGCACAGGACGACATCGAGCCTGAGCACCTTTGTTCCGGCAAAGGGCTCATCGGCACAATGGGCATCAAAAATCTTTTCAGTTATTGTCTTTCCCATGGGTGGTCCTTTCTGCTGATGGTCTGTCTGTCACTCTGTCACTTTTTTTCCTGGCTCCTGACTCTTCTTTTTTCCATTCTCAAATAATCGACATGCGGCGGGGAGATGCTCCAGACCGCTTTGAAGAGCCGCCGTCCGCGGTTGATGATCCGGTGGGGCAGATTCGCCGAAAAATAGACACTGTCATAGTCATCGATCCGGTAGTCCGCCCCTCCCACCGTCAGCAGCGCGCTCCCCTGGAGCACGTATCCCATCTCGACCCCCTCGTGCCCGCCGCCGCTCATCTCCGTGGCGCATCCCACCCCGATCTCGATTAAAAAGAGCTCTATCGGGAACGCGGATACCTGCGTCGTCATGAGCTGCTCGTAGCGTATGCCGTTACGTTCAAGCTTCAGCCGCTCGCCGCTTTTGTGGAGCCGCACCGGCACATCGGGCGAGAGACGTCGGAACAGCTCGCCGATATCGATATCCTGCGCCCGGCATACCATGACCAGCGTATCGATCGACGGTGAAACCTTCCCCCGTTCGATCTGTGAAAGCATGCTGATGGAAATCCCGGCCTTCTCCGCGATTTCGCCGAGGTGCCGGTTGCTTTTTTCCCGATAGATACGGAGTAATCTCCCGAGTTCGGGCAAAACGCTTTGCAGCATTAATTCATTCATTGAATTAATAATAAAACATGGAAATGAGAAAATCAAGAAGTTTCAGAAATAAGCGAAAGCAGCATATCGTATTTTGAAGAGGGTGGCGAGGTAAACGGAAGGTGGAAGAAGGGAAAGAGGGGGAGCACGGAATTTGCTGTTAACAAGGATGGCGGATCAGAGGGCCAGGACCATGGAAAACAAGGATAGTTTGCCTGAAGGAGCGTCATCCCCAGTGAACGGCGCTTCTAAAATTCCGGAACTGAATATCGAAGATATCGATAACCTGAAAATATTGACAGATAAGAAAGTTCTCGAGATCGTCAGCGGCGATATCGTCGAGCACATTCAAACGGACGAGTATCTGCTCGATTCCATCGGCACCAAACCGGGAACCTACTACCGGGATCTGGTATTCGCGCTCATCCAGATTCGGCTTCCGGAGGAGGAGGCGAAGCGCGACTGGCGGGAGATTCTGCGGCATAAGTATTTCCTGAGCGAGAAACTGGGGCGTAACGTCGGGATCCACGTCGCCACGCTCGATTACTACTCAAACATCAAAAAGCAGATTGCCTTTCCAAAGATCGTCGATGCGCGGGAATATATGGATACGGCGAGCCGCGCGCTCACGGACGATTTGACAAAAGCGTATAACCGCCGTTTTTTCAACGAGCAGATGAACCGGCTTTTCCAGCAGACGCGCGACGAGGGGGGCTGTTTTTCTCTTGTCATGTTCGATCTTGACTACTTCAAGCAGTATAACGACATCAACGGCCACATCCAGGGTGATATCGCCCTCATCGAAACCGTCCGGATTCTTCACGCGGTGTGCAGTCTCGATTCCGCGGTCTGCCGCTACGGCGGCGAGGAATTCATGGTGCTCCTGCCGGGGCATCCGATCGGCGAGGCCCGCGGGATCGCGGAAAATATCCGGCAGGCGGTCTACGATTATCGTTATGTCAATGAACAGGCGTTGCCGGGCGGCCGGCTTTCAGCCTCGCTGGGCGTCACCGGGTACCGTGCGGGCGTCGCCTCGGCCCAGCAGATGGCGCAGGAAGCCGACAGCGCCATGTATCGGGCGAAACGCAACGGGAGAAACCGGGTTGAGGTATTTCCCGGAGCAAAGGAGCCGTCATGAAGCGTCCGCTTATCCGGGGCGATTCGCGCATCGTCTTCCTCCTGGGGTATCCGGTGGCGCACTCGCTGTCGCCCCAGATCCACAACTACGCCTTCGCTCAACTCCACCTGCCGCATGTGTATATTCCGCTTCCCATCAGGGCGGAACGGCTGCACACCGCGATCTCCCTGCTTCGTGCGGCCGGGGCGCTGGGCGCCAACGTTACGCTTCCCCATAAGCAGGCCGCCGCCTCGTTCTGCGACGTGTTGACGCCGCTTTCCTACCAAATCGGAACGGTTAATACCCTTTATTTCCGCGATAACCTGCTCCACGGCGCCACGACCGACCCGGAAGGATTCCTGCGGGCGCTCGCTGGCATGGGGCATGACGCCCACGGCGGCCATATCGTGCTCCTCGGAAGCGGCGGCATCGCGCGCACCCTGGCCGCAGCGCTCGCGCTTGCGCGGATTCCCGCCTCGCTGACGCTCATCGGCCGGAACCGGGAGCGTACGAACGTGCTTGCCTCCGAGATCGGCTCCGCGATGCAATTCCCGGTCGCCGCCCATGCGCTCGATGACCCGATCATCCGCGAGGCCATGGACCGGTGCACGCTTCTTGTCAATTGTACCAGCGCGGGGCTTCATCCCAACGAAGGCGAAACGCCCCTCGATAAAAGGTATCTTCACGGCGACATGACGGTGTTCGACACGATTTATAATCCGGCCACAACCCGCCTCATGGCCGAGGCGGAGGAAGCGGGCTGCCGCACGCAGAATGGGCTGCGCATGCTTCTCTACCAGGGACTCGCCTCGTTTTCCCTGTGGACCGGCATCGATGTCCGCGAGGAGATCTTCGACCTTGATAAACTACAAAAGGGCATTTCCGGATAGGCTGTCCGCATGAAATGGAAAATATCGGGCTCGCGTCTGCGGGGCGACATCGCGATCCCGCCGTCAAAATCCCACACCATTCGGGCGATCCTCGTCGCAGCGCTTGCCGAAGGAAAGTCATGCATACGCAAACCGTTGCTTTCCGGCGACGGCCGGTCGGTGATGAGCGCCGCGGCCGCGCTCGGCGCCGCGGTACGCGAAGAGGACGACACCCTCGCCGTGCAGGGCATCGGCTCGATCTACGAGGGCGGCGACGAACTGTTTGACATGGGAAATTCCGGCACCGGTACGAACCTTTTCATGGCCGCGGCCGCGCTCGGCACAAGGCTCCGGCGATTCGACGGCGACGGCTCGCTGCGCTCGCGTCCGTTCAGGCCCCTTCTGAACGCCCTTGAAAGGCTCGGAGCGCACGTATCCGTCGATGCTTCCGCACCGAAAGACCTTCCCTTCACCATACGCGGGCCCCTGCGGGGAGGAAAAACAACGGTGAGCGGCGTTTCGTCGCAATTCGTATCGAGTCTGCTTTTTGTCACGCCGCTTCTCAAGGAGAACTCGGAAATCCTGGTCGAGAACCTCCAGGAAAAACCGTATGTCGAACTGACGCTGTGGTGGCTCCGGAAACAGGGGATCGCTCTGGTGTATTCCGACGATCTGAGCCGTTTTTCTGTTCAGGGCGGCCAGTCCTACCGCGCCTTCGACCTGGAGATACCATCCGACTTTTCAGGCGCCGCGTTCGCCGCCTGTGCGGGGGCAATGAGCGGGGGGGGCATCAGACTCAGGGGTCTTGATTTTTCCGACCCGCAGGGCGATAAAGGGATCTTCGAGATTCTTAGTCGGATGGGCGCTGCAATTACGCGGGAAGCGGCTTCCGTAACCGTTGCCCGCCGGGGGGCGCTCAAGGGCGTGACCATAGACCTTAACGCCATGCCCGATGCCCTGCCGGCGCTTTCGGTCGTCGCCTGCGCGGCCCAAGGCGAAACCCGCATCGGCAACGTCGCACAGGCACGAATCAAAGAGACCGACCGGATCGTGGTCATGCGCGAAGAACTCTCGAAAATGGGCGCCGACATCACCGAGCAGGAGGACGGACTGATCATCCGGGGCCGCGCTCTCCACGGCGCACGGGTCAACGGTCGCGACGACCATCGCGTGGTCATGGCGCTCGCCGTCGCCGGCATGGCGGCAGAGGGCCATACCACCATCGAAGGCGCTGAAGCCGCGGCGGTCACCTATCCGGGCTTTGCAGATGATTTCCGGCGACTCGGGGCGAACATAGAGGTCATCGAGTAAGGAACCGATTCAAGGAGGTGATCGGCATGGAACTCACCGTTACACTTGGCTCACGATCGTATCCGATCGTTCTCGAAGAGGGGATCGCCGCATCGCTTCCCCTTCGTCTGAAAAGGGACTTTCCCAAAAGCACATTCGGCCTTGTCACGAACGGCGTAATCCGCGGCCTCTATGGGAAACTGATCGACGCCTGGTGCAATGAGCTCAACCTGATTGTTCACTGCATGCCGGACGGAGAGCGTTATAAGACGCTCGAAACATGGGGAAAGATATTCGATACCTTCATTCCCGCAAAACTCGAACGGTCAAGCGTCATCATCGCCCTCGGCGGCGGGGTGGTGGGGGACGTAGCCGGGTTTGCGGCTGCGACCTACCTGCGCGGCATCGCCTGCGTGCAGGTGCCGACCACGCTTCTGGCCATGGTCGATTCGAGCGTTGGCGGCAAGACCGCCGTCGATCATCCGGCGGGGAAGAACCTCATCGGCGCCTTTCACCAGCCGAGTCTGGTCTGGATCGATACCGCGTTCCTCGATACCCTGCCTTTGCGGGAGTATAGAGCCGGGTGCGCGGAGCTGTTCAAGTACGGCTTCATCGGCGGGACCGAACTCTTCGACTTCATTGCGGCTCACGGGCCCTCCCTTCTCGACCCTGCGGGCGGCGAGGCGCTCCCCGAAGCCATCCGGCGCTGCATCGCGGTCAAGGCGGGCGTGGTGGAGCGAGACGAGTATGAAACACGGGGAGAGCGTATGTTTCTCAATTTCGGCCATACCTTCGCCCATGCGCTTGAAAAGCATTCCGGTTTTGAAAAACTCTTGCACGGCGAGGCGGTGTGGTGGGGCATGCGGTGCGCGTACGAACTCGGAAGGATTCTCGGCACGATTCCCGAAGCGTCCCGTGATCGCTACGAAACAATGGTGCGGATGTTTCCCCGGCCGCTGCTTCCGCCTCTTGAAATCGGCGAGGTCATCGCGGCGATGCGATTCGACAAAAAGGTAACCGGCGGAGCGATTACCCTCGTGGTCCCCGCCGCTCCGGGGTTCTCGGTTGTCAGAAGAGATGTGTCGGCTGATGAGGTGAGAAAGGCGATAGAGGCCGGATTGACTTCCTAAAGGGCATCGAGGGGAAATCCGTTAAAATTGTGGAAAAATTCCGTTCATGGTTCGACCGGTTCACCGGCAGCGGAATTCCGCCCGGAATCGTCGGCAGTATTTTCCGGTGTTTTTATCCCCGCCATCTTTAAAAATTCTTTCCCGTCAATCGTTTCGTTGTTCAGCAGGTACTTTGCGATTCGTGCGAGAATTTCCCTCTTCCCCCCAAGCAGATCGAGCACGCGGCGATACCGCTCGTTAACGATGGCCGCCACCTGCTCATCGATATACTGCTGCGTGGTCTCGGAATATTCGCGGCTGCCGCCCATCCCCCCGCCGTCGCCCATGAATACCGGGGACGGACGGGAACGAAGCGTCACGTTGGCGAATTTAGCGCTCATCCCGTAGTCGGTGATCATCCGGCGCGCGATATCCGACGCCTTGTCGATGTCGTTCGAGGCGCCGGTGGAGATCATGCCGAAAATCAATTGTTCGGCCGCCCGGCCGCCGAGGAGAACGTCGATTTTTCCCAGGAGTTCGTCGGCGGTCATGAGGTAGCGATCCTCGGTCGGCGTCTGCATGGTGTAGCCGAGCGCGGCGATGCCGCGGGGGATGATGGAAATCTTCTGCACCGGGTCGGCGCTTCCGGTAAAAGCGGCGGTCAGCGCATGACCGGTCTCATGGTGGGCCACGATTTCGCGCTCATGCGGATTGATGAGTTTGCTCCGTTTCTGAAGCCCGGCAATGGTCTTTTCAATTGCTTCATCGAAATCGACGCGGGACACCCTGGTGCGGCCGGCCCGCACGGCGAGGAGCGCCGCTTCGTTGACGATGTTCGCCAGATCCGCCCCCGCAAACCCGGCGGTGGCGCGCGCCACCGCGTTGAGATCGACGCTTTCATCAATGAGAACGTCCTTCGAATGGATCGTCAGGATCGCCAGGCGTCCCGGAAGATCGGGCCGGTCGACGACCACCTGGCGATCGAAGCGGCCGGGACGCAGGAGCGCAGGGTCGAGCACCTCGGGACGGTTCGTGGCCGCCAGCAGGATGACCCCGGTGCGCGAGTCGAAGCCGTCCATCTCGACCAGGAGCTGGTTAAGGGTCTGCTCGCGTTCGTCATTGCCCATCGCCATAGGCGATCGGCTTTTGCCGATGGCGTCAAGCTCGTCGATGAAGATGATGCACGGAGCCTTTTCACGTCCCTGATGGAACAGGTCGCGCACGCGGGCGGCGCCTACCCCGACGAACATTTCCACGAAATCGGCGCCGCTGATGCGGAAAAACGGCACCTGGGCCTCGCCGGCAACCGCCCGCGCCAAAAGGGTCTTGCCGGTTCCAGGCGGACCGACGAGGAGCACTCCCTTGGGCACCTTGCCGCCGATGGCGGTATATTTTTGGGGGTTCTTCAGGAAGTCGACAACCTCGACCAGCTCCTGCTTGGCCTCATCGGCGCCGGCGACATCGGCAAAGGTGGTTTTGATATCCCCCTCGGCCACGAGCTGCGCCTTATTCTGGGCAAACGACATGACGCCGGTGCCCATCTTGCCCATCCGATTGAAAATAAACCGCCAGATAAGGAGCATGACGCCGAACGGGACGATCCAGGTGAGGATAAAATCGAGAAACCGGTTATCGGTCGGCTGGCGCGCATAGTACTCCACCCTCTGTGAGTCCAGAAGCGGAACAAACGAGGGATCGGTGACCGGAACGGTTCGGAACGACAGCCGTTTCTGGAAATCCGTACCGGCGGCGGACGATTTTTTAACCGCCGAATCGAGCGCACCACTCGTGTAGGAGAGACCAACGTAAAATTTATCGCCCATTTCCACCCGCTTGATCTCACTCGTGCGCACCTTTTTCTTGAACGCCGAAAAATCGATCGTCTCGACGGGCGTATTGACCATGAGAGATTTGAAATAGGCGACGAGGAGAAGCCCGACCACTATGTACCACAGGGAAAAATGGAACTGCTTCCCGGTCAGATTCAGTTGGTTCAGAAAAGTATCGTGCTTCCTGGTCACGCCGGGTCGTTTAGATGGAGGGACCGTGGTCTCCCAGAGTTTTTTCTTTTTATCGCCGGCGGAGTCGTTGAGATCGGGCATAGCAAGGTTTTTTCGTGAAATCGAGGCAGGAGTTCCCCCCCTTCCCGAGGGGGATTCGCAGGCGGCCCACATCCTGCTGTCGTAACCACCTCAAAATAATTTAATTGATGGAGGGGCGCCGGATGGCGCTTCTTTAGTGAGGGATCACAATGGGCGACTAGAAAATCTCCAGGACTCTTCTCATAGCGATCTCTTCTTCCTTTCCCTCAGCCACGATTTCAACCTCGCTTCCGCCTTCCGCGTCGAGAAGGAGGAGTTCAAGGACGGAGGAGCCGTTCGCATTATTGCGCCCCTTGCGGATCGTGACCTTGCTGTCCATGCCCCTGCATGCCTGTACAATCCTTGCGGCAGGTCGCATATAGATGCCATGGGCGTCACGAATAATGACTTTTCTGCGTAGCATTTCTCTCACCTTTCGTTGATTTGATTACCGATACCTTAAAATTTTATAAACCAAAGAATAAGATCAGAAGCAATAACTATGCCACAAAGTATGCTAAAAATGATCATAACTTATCAAGCTTACTGAGATCATTGCTGACTGACGACACAGAACATCGAGGGAGGTAGAAGAAATTCAGACTATTACGGTTTGATGAGGAAGGAAAGTTGATATTGAGGGTCCTATAATTGCCGATATTTTTTTTTCCTGGCCGACATTGTTTCAACGCCGGCATTCCGAATAATGTTATAGATCTGATTATTAGACAGATCGTATTCTTTCGCCAGCGAGGCTCCCGATGTGCCCTTTTTATAGAGACCGACGATTTTCTTATTTCTCACGATATAATCGGGAATGAGTGCGGGGATGCCGTATTTTTTACGCATTTTGTACACGGACCAATATAAAATTCCAAACCTTTCGGCGATTGCAGCGTCTGTTTTCAGCCTTCTCTGCAGATTAATAAGTTCCGCTTTTGAGATATGCCGCGGCGGTGATTTTTTTGCGGGCGGTCTCTTAGCCACTCCGTTCCGTCCCTCATTGGCTTTCTCGATAATCTTGCAAGCGTATGAGATGGACATTCCGAATTTCTTGGCAATCGCGGTTCCCGTCATGCCCTTTCGGGAGAGAGCGATGATTTTCGCATTTCGCTTGGCGTTATTTGGATAGATGGCGGGTATGCCATATTTTTTCCGCATCAGAAGAACGGCGTTTGCCGAGACTCTGAACCTCTCGCCTATGGCTCCATCGGTTACAAGGGTTTTTTGCAGCCGAATCAATTCATCCTTGGCGAGACGCGGCGGTTTAAAAACCGTTCTCGCTCCGGGTATTGGAGAAATACCATATACCTTACGCATACTATGAACAGCCTGCCTCGTGATATTAAATTCCTTGCCGATGGCTGCATCCGTTTTAAACTTCTTCTGAAGCTTTATCAATTCAGATTGAGAGAATCGCGGCATGACAGGTGTCCTTGTTCAGTAGTTTCCGCGCCGGGATGAGATAATTATAACTCCATAAACGCGGTACATCGAGTATAGTAATATAAATTATCGCCTTCTGGAAATAATGACCCGCTTATCGTTTGAGAGACTCGAGGACGGATTGATATTTGGCATGAATCATTTTTCTGTCAAATTCCCGGAATTCGGCAAGCATGGATTGTTGCTCGGTTTCCGATAAATACGTCATGGCTGAAGGGAAGAATAGCGTGTCTTCTTTTCGGATATGCCGGGGATAGAAATCAACGAATTTCTCCAGATTCCGCGTAATGGAAGACAAGGCTTCCGTATTACCCTTTTGGTATGCTTCGGCCGCCGTTACAAGGGCAACGGTAGTGGCTCGACCTTCCTTATGTTCTTGAATCAGTTCATTCATAACGGTATCGTCCGCGACGGAAAGTTTCTTTTTAGATAAATCCCTGAATAATATTTCCTCCTCTTTGCCGTGATGCGTCCGGTCGGCATAGGTCCGAATGAAATCAACGGCAGTATCAATGAACGATTGATTAACAACCTTGGTCTCCCCGATTCTTTTTACCTCGTTCGCTATCAAGGAAATCATGCGTTCAATACGACGATGCTCAATCATCAATGGTCCCTTGGGTTGCATCCGCGATCCTCCTTCATGGTCTTTGGGTTTTCATATACTATAAATATCTCAAAAGCAATGTGTGACGATTACCTGGATGTACTCTCACTTTCCAGCTCCTCCATTCCCACCCATCCACCGCCGAAAGCTATGTAGAGATTCGCCATGGCATCGAGAAGGGTTTCGCGCGCCTGGGCGAGCGCCAGCTCCGCATCGAAGAGACTGCGCTCCGCATCGAGCACCTCGATGTAGCTGGTATAGCCATTAGTATAGCGTTCTCTCGCAAAAAAGGCTGCCTTCCGCAAGGCTTCGGTCTGATCGGCCAGCGACCCGATTTCCTCCCTTGATTTCTGCTCGTCGATGAGCGCGTCCTCGGCTTCGCGGAAACCGTTCCGTACGGCGAGGCGGTAGCGCGCGAGCGCCTGCCGCCAGACCGCCCTGGCCGACCGCACCTGACCGCGCCTCTCACCGCCGGTAAAGATCTGCTCGTCAAGTGATCCCGCATAATTCCAGATGATGTCGGGTGTTGCGACAAGGTTGCGCAGTTCGCTCGACGCCCAGCCGAAAAGGCCTGTGAGCGACAGGGTGGGAAAATAGCCGGCAAAGGCCACGCCGATCCGCGCGTTTGCGGCAACGAGATCCTGCTCCGCCTGCCGGATATCGGGCCGATCCTTCAGCACGCTCGACGGCATTCCGGCCGGGACGGCGGGCGGGACAAGGTCGGGGAGCCTTTTGCCGCGCGGTACGGGACCGGGGTTTCTGCCGAGAAGCACGCGGAGTGCGTTTTCCTGCTGCCCGATGGCCTTTTCGAGCGACGGAATCGAGGCCTTGGCCTGCTCGTATTCCGATTCCGCCTGCCGGAGTTCGAGCTCGGAGATGACTCCCCCGTTCGAATTGACGGGTAAAAAGATCATAGGTCTCTTTGCGCGAAGTTGCCGTACGCCGGGTGATGGCAAGCTCCTCATCGAGGGCGGTCAGGTGCAGATATCCGGCGGCCATGGCCCCGACCACGCTCAGGAGCACTCCCCTCTGCGCCTCGCGCGCGCCAAGGAGATCGGCGCGGGCCGCCTGGGTCGCGCGCCGCAGCCCGCCAAAGAGATCGAGCTGCCAGGTGCCGCTGAGCGTCAGCGAATAGCTCGACACCGGACCGAGGAAGATCCCGCTATTGAAGGACCGGCCCCGTTCGGCGTCGGTCCCTGCGTCAATCACGGGGAACAGGGCCGAGCGCGTCGACTGCACCGCGCCGGCGAACTGCTCCACCCTGCCCGCCGCGATGGCGATGTCTTCATTGTTCCGAAGCGCCCCTGCGATGAGCGAGTCGAGCGTCGCATCGCCGAACTGCTCCCAGAAGGCCGCATTGACGCTCCGCTTCGCACTGCTGTCGGTAAATCGCCATGCCGATGGGGTTTCGACGGCGGGCCGGCGATACTCCGGGCCCACCATGCACCCGCATGCGACAAGTCAGGAGCGCCCCGGCGAACAATTCGCCGTTCTCATACCGACCCCCTCCGGGTGCGTCGCTTTTTCCTGCGCCCCGATGCGCGATTTTTTCAACGACGTAAAACATCATGGGGATAAGGAAAACGGCGATGCCGGTCGCGGCAAGCATACCGCCGATGACGTCGGTTCCCATCACGCGGCGCGCGATGCCCCCGGCGCCAGAGGCGATCGCGAGCGGGATGCAGCCGAAAATAAATGCGAACGAGGTCATGAGGATCGGCCGCAGCCGGATCCGCGCGCCTGTAAGCGCCGCATCGTGCAGGGAACCGCCGCGCCGGTCAAACTCTTTTCGAGCAAATTCGACGATGAGAATGGCGTTCTTCGCCGAGAGGCCGATAAGCACGATGAGGCCGATCTGCGCATAGATGTAGAACGGCATGTCCCTGAGGAAGAGAGCCGCAAATGCACCGAATACCGCGATCGGCGTGCTGAGGAGCACGCTGAAGGGAAGGGCAAAGCTTTCGTAAAGCGCCGCGAGAATGAGGAAGACGAAAAGGAGCGAGAGCGCGAAGATGGCGGCGGCCGGCACGCCGCTCGCCGCCTTCTTCTCCTGGAACGACATGCCGAGGTAGTCCAGACCGATGTCCGGCGGCATGGTTTGACTCCTCACCTCTTCGAGCGCGGCCATGGCCTGCGCCGAGCTGTAACCGGGCGCGGCCGTGGCATTGAGCTGGGCCGAGCGGAACAGGTTGTACCGCATGGTAAATTCAGGGCCGGTGCGCGGCTCGATGTCCGTTATGGAGGAGAGCGGCACCGGATTGCCGTCGCTGTTCCGAACGTAAAAATCGCCCAGGTGCGACGGATCGGTGCGGAAGTCGCCGTCCGCCTCCACGTACACCTGCCACGCCCTGCCGAACCGGTTGAAATAGTTGACAAAATAGCCGCCCATGAAGGTCTGGAGCGTGGTGTAGACGTCGCCGAGATCGACCCCCTGGCCGAGCGCCTTGTCGCGGTCGACCTGCGCGAAATACTGCGGCACCGAAGGGAGCAGCGTGGTTGATATAAAGGATATTTCCGGCCGTTTGCGGGCGGCTTCAAGGAACCGCTGCGTGTTGTCGGCGAGAAAACCGATGTCCTTGCCCGCCCGGTCTTCGAGCACCGCGGTGACCCCGCCGGCGCTCCCCACCCCCTGGATGGCGGGAGGCGAAAATGCAAAGGCGATCCCCTCGGGCAGCCCGGCGAGTTTACGGTTGATTTGCGCGATGACCTCGTCGGCACGCTCGCCCCTCCCCCGCTTCGACCATTCCTTGAGCCGGATGAAGAAGTTGGCGTTGTAGGTGGTCCGCACCAGGCTCAGGAGGCTGAATCCGACGACTGACGTGCAGTACTCGACGCCCGGCGTGTTCAGAATGATCGTTTCCACCTTCCGCGCAGCGTCAGAGGTGCGCTGGAGCGAGGCGGTGCTCGGAAGCTGAAGACTTGCGTAAACATACCCCTGATCCTCCTCGGGCAGAAAACCGCCGCGAAGCCGCGGGCCGAGAAGCGCGACGGCAAGCGTGAATGCGAGGAGAGCGAGAAGTCCGAAACCCGAACGGCGGATGATGATGCTTGACAATTCAAGATACCGCGTCCTCGTCCCTTCGAAAAGCCGGTTGAAGGCCCCGAAGAAACCACGCCGCGATGCAACGGCCCCCTTCGGAGACAGGAACAGGGTGCACAGGGCCGGGCTGAGCGAGAGCGCATTGAAGGCCGAGAGCAGCACTGAAATGGCGATTGACACGGCAAACTGCTGATAGAGCCGGCCGGTAATGCCGGGAATGAAGACCGTGGGAAAAAATACGGAAGCGAGCACGAGCGCAATCGCGACGATCGGCCCCTGCACCTCTTCCATTGCGGCGATTGCAGCCTCGCGCGGCGCCTTGCCCTCTTCGATATGCCGTTCGACCGCCTCGACCACCACGATCGCATCGTCGACCACGAGGCCGATCGCCACCACCATACCCATCAGCGCAATGGGGTTGACGGAAAAACCGAGGAAAGGGAAAGAAGGCGAAGGTGCCGAGGAGCGATACCGGCACCGCGATGATCGGAATGAGCGTCGCTCTCCACCCCTGCAGGAAGACGTACACCACGAGGATCACGAGGAGCATGGCGAAGAAAAGCGTCAGGACGATCTCCTTGAGGCCCTCCACCACCGAGCGGGTGGTATCGAGCGCCACCGCATAGTCAAGGTCGGGCGGAAAGGAGCGTTTCGCCTCTTCCATGACCCTCTTGGCGCCTTCGGCCGCTTCGAGCGCATTGCTGCCCGGCAATTGATACAGTGAAAGGATGGCCGAAGGATGGCCGTTGAAGCTGCCCCGGATCGAGTAGTCCTGCACACCGAGTTCGATCCTCGCCACGTCCTTCAGCCGGACGAGCGAACCGCCCGAGTCGGCGCGGAGCACGATCCTGCCGAACTCCTCCGGGGTCACGAGACGCCCCTGCGCCCGTATCGAGTAGGTAAACTGCTGGCCCGGCGGCACCGGTTCGGCGCCGATCTGGCCCGCCGGGTTCACCGTGTTCTGCTTCTGAAGGGCCGTAATGATTTCGGGCACCGTGATGTTGAGTTTGGCAAGGAGATCGGGCCGCACCCAGCAGCGCATGGCATACTGCCCGGCGCCGAACACGGTGACGCTCGCGATGCCGCGCACCCGGGTGAGCAGGTCGTTCAGGTGGATGTAGGCGTAGTTGGCGAGAAACTGTGCGTCGTAGGTGCCATTCGGCGAGTAAAGCGCGAAGTGCAGGAGCGGCGTGGAGAGCGATTTCTGCGTCGTGATCCCGAGGTTGCGCACATCCGGCGGAAACTGCCGTTCGGCCTGGGATTCGCGAAGCTGCGCGAGCATCTGATCGATGTTCGGCTCGGTTTTCACGTCGAAGTTCACCGTCATGCGCATGGACCCGCTGTTGCTGTTGATGGAGTACAGGTAGTTCATGTCGTCAACGCCGCTCATCTGCTCTTCGAGAGGAACGGCGACCGACTGCTCGATGGCAAGCGCATCGGCCCCGACATAGGAGGTCACCACAATGACTTCGGGCGGTATGATCTTCGGGTATTGCGCGACCGGCAGGCCGGCGAGCGACACGAGACCGATGATGATCGTGATGATGGCGATGACAATCGCGACAATGGGATGGTTGATGAAGAAACGGGGCATGGGAGGCTACCTGTCGCTGCGGGAGTTACCCGCCCCGATTCGGTCCGCGGGGGACAACCGGTCGAAGGGCGCGGGCGACACGAGTGCGCCCTCCCGCACCTTCTGCACCCCTTCGGCGACCACGGTTTCGCCCGACTCCACGCCCTCGTCGATAATCCACCGGTCGCCGATTTGCTCGCCTACCCTGACCCGCCGCAGTTCGATCCGCCGGTCGGGCCGCACGATTGCCACCTGGTACATGCCCTGGAGTTCGATCACCGCCCGTTGCGGTACGAGAAGCGCGTTTTTCCGTATCCCGGTGGTGACGATGACCCGGACGAACTGGCCCGGCCGCAGCAGGTTGCCGGGATTCGGGAAGATCGCCTCCATCTGCAGGGTGCCGGTCTTCGCTTCGACCTGGCGATTGATGGCATAGAGCCGGCCCTTATAGGGATACCGCGATCCGTCCGCCAGAATCATCTCGTGTTCAATGTTTTTTCCGCCCCTCCCCGTATCCGATGCGGCGGACTGCATGCATTTCACGCACGAGAGGTAGAATTGCTCGCTGACCGCGTAGGCGACTTTGATGATATCGATTTTTGAGACTACGGTCAGGTCGCCCGCCTGCGCCGGGCCTACCAGGTCGCCGATCTGAGCAATGGCGAAGCCCGCGACGCCATCGATCGGGGAGGTGATTTTTGTAAATCCAAGATCGAGACGCGCCTTGCTGACCGCGGCCTGCGCCGAAACGACCGCGGCGAGCGTCGAGCGTTCGGTACCGACCGCATTGTCGAGGTCCCGTTGGCTGATTGCCTTCTCCTCGGCAAGCGGACGGATGCGGTTGAGGTCGGTTTCGGCGATATAGTGCTGCGCCTGCGCCTGGGTCAGCACGCCTACCGCCTGGTCAAGCGCGGCCTGGAAGGGACGGGGATCGATGGTAAAGAGGATCCGGCCTTTTTTAACCGGATCTCCCTCCCGGTAATTCTTGCTGATGAGGTATCCCTGCACTTGCGGTCGGATTGTCGCATCGACGAACCCTTCAACCGTTCCAACCCACTCCCGCTCGATCGGCACATCCTGCTTCGTGATCGTCGCCACCTCAACGGCGACCGGCGGCGGAGCGAATTCCCGCTTCTGACACGAGGAGATAATAACCATCGCCCAGACCGAATTCAGGAAAAGCCGTAACCCCGACGTCAATCCTTTCCCGCGTTTCACATTTTTTCCGTACATAACCGGGAGTTCCTCCCTTATTCGACAACGGGGCTTCTTCCGCCGCAGCAGGTCTTGTTCGACCTCAAGAAGAGTTAAGAATGAGCAAAAGTTGTTCCAAGTTTTAAAGTTTTGCTGAACCGGGCGAGGGACGCCATCGGCGGCGAATACCTGCCCGAACCCGATTGAGGCCATGGAGGTAGTCATAGTATCTTTAACAGGATTCGTATATAGCGAGGTTCGCGGATCTTCCGACCGGAGGTGGTGCGCCGTCTCGCAGGACGGGCCGGGGAACTCGGGTTCGATACCGGTCGGCTGTACTATACCCGGCATTGAACGCGATCATGCACGCCAGGGGCGTCGTTATCCGGGGGGAAATTAACGATGAGGGAACGATGGTGGTGCATTCCTTTACTCGCAGCGCTTCTGACCTGCGAACCAAAGGTGAATAACCATTCCGTCGGTCTTTCGGTTCCCGGCATGATCAAGGTGCAAAGCTCGGGAAAATCCTTTCAACAGGGATGGAACGACTCGCTGGCGTCGCCGGACGAAAAACCGGGGATGCTGACCTCATTTCGTACGACTACTGGCTGGACAGCACGGAAGTGACCCGAAAGCATTATTTTGCCGTTACCGGCAAAAAGCCCGTTACTGACTCATTCCACCAACAACGACCCGGTTGACAGCGTTTCATGGTTTGACGCGGTTCTTTATTGCAATGCGAGGAGCAAGGCCGAGAATCTGGACACCGATGTACAGCTATTCCGGCATCCAGGCCCTTTCAAACGGCACCGTCTACGGGCTGACGGGATTCAATTACGACTTTTCGAGGGACGGCTACCGGTTGCCTACCGAGTCGGAGTGGGAATTCGCGGCCAGGGGCGGGACTTCGGCGCTGCCCTTCGTCGCGGAATCCGACAGCGTCATGGCCGAAAATCAGGCCTGGTTCGCCGGCGACGCTTCGGGGACCGCCCACCAGGTGGCGACGAAAAGGCCGAACCCGCTCGGTTTTTATGATATGGCCGGCAACCTTTTTGAATGGACCAACGATTGGAACGGGCCCTATGACGGCATTCCCATTACGAACTCCCTCGGAACGCTCCAGCCGAGCGCGTCTTTTGACAAAGTCATCAAGGGTGGGTCTTTCAATTACGGGGAATTCGACCTGCGGCCCTCGATCAGGTCCGCAACGTACCCCGCCGTGCTCTCCTCCACCTGCAACTACGTCGGGTTCAGGTGCGCCCGCGGAACCGGTTCCGGACGGCCGGTATATCGGCACGGCGAACACCGATACCGCCCTCAACCCGGTGCTCGTTTCCCTGGACCAGGATTCCATCCAGTCGATTGTTGGAACGGCTTACGTCAAGTTAGCATTCGTTAATGTAAACGGGACCGCGCGTACCTTATGCGTCGTCGATTTCAGCAAGACCTTTCCTTATCCGCAGCAATTTACCGACGACAAAAACGTCGTTGCGCCGGCCATTTCACCGGACGGAAACTACGTCGCCTATTGCAGCGCCGGCATCGGGCTGTCGGTCCCCTCGCGCATCAGCATCCGCTGCATCGATTCGCTGAATTCCCCCATTGTTCAAATCGCCGCCGATTCCGCGTACCTTCCGCGATGGTGGGTAAATCCCTTGACCGGAGATACGTGCATCGTATTTACAAATTCATCGGTACAGAATTCGAGCCAGCTCTGGCCCTCGACGGAAACCCTCCTGCAGAAGGTAAGCAACGGCGTGCCGGTGAGCGTTCCGGGCGTGCTGGTTTCCGGCGGGAGCTACTATGACGGGCTCTCGACCAATGGAAATTTTATCCTGGCATCGTATCCCAACCTGCTGATGCGCGACCTGTCGACCGGCCAGGTGAAGCAGTTGTTCTGTTACCCGCACAACGGAAAGAGCGCGTCCGGGTCATCGCAGGCATGCAATGCGTCGATGTCGCCCGATACCGGCGCGAATCCCCGCTGCCTGTTCCTTGACTTCGGCAGCTCTACGCCAAGCACTATCACCGGGTGCAGTTACGGAATACACCAGTACCTATTCGTGTCCTCTTTCCAGGATTCGGTCACCGCCTGGCTGAACTGCCCGGCGGGCGAAGCCTCCTGGGATTTTACAAAATGGTCGAACCGGCCGGAATTTGCCGTCGCCAGCGGCGAATTTGCCTCCGGGCAGGCGAACGCCCTCTACCTCATCGACATAGACGATCGCTTCTCGGTTCAGCTTGCGTCCGGTGTGCAACTTGAGCAACCAAGCCTCTGGACCGGACCGATCATGATCAGTCAATACGGTTACGCTCTGGATAGCATAGGCCTGTACGACGTGCCCGACGTGGGTCAGTCGCAGATCGCCTACGGTTTGCATTTGTTCTGGACAAGACAGAGTCAGCTTGACCTGCTGTTTACCGGTAATTCCTGGATTCAGGCGGGAATAGATTGCGGGCAATTTACCGGACATCAGGCTCTCTCAACCGCATTTTCCGGGGCCGGCCTGGCCGGTGTAACAAATATTATCACCAATTATTTTGTTCCCCATACCCCTAAACTGCGCCTCATCGGCATGCCCATATTTTTCCAAGAGTTATCGCTGCCGTCGTGCGAGCTATCCACCACATGGTGGAGCAGCATGATGGGACAGTCCAAGGGATATAATTATGACCAAAATCACAACTTCTGGAATACCGGCCTTCCATCAAATTTTATAAGTGTAATAACCAACGCGGTTTACCCGAATCTGAATGTTCCCGGAGGTCTGGATACATTGGGTGAATGGCAAAACAGCTGTAACGGCTGGGGAGGACCGGAACCGGATACGTCACAGGCTCTCACCAATTGGACCATCGATGATTCGGTCTACCGTGCGAACCTGAATTCCCTGATATCCCTGATCGAGCTGCTGACGTCCCATCAGATTCATCTGCTCGCCATCAGCTTTCCGGAAAGCCCGTACTATAAGAACTTTGACAGATACGGCATGTACGGCCCGACAATGGAAACCGGCATTGCCGTGATGGCGCAGCTCGATTCGCTGCAGAAAGTCTATCCCTATTTCCATGTTTATGACGCCTACCTCAACGGGAACAATGATTATACCGATAATGACGCGCACGATGCGGATCATTTATGCCCGGTCGGCGCGGCCAAATTAAGCGGCCGGCTGGCCGTCGTGATCGACAGCATTCTTGCGCAGTGAGGGATCTTTCGGCTGGAAATCTGCGCCTATTCCCCCGCAAGCAGGCAGGCATGAACGTGCCCGGCGTCGCTTGTCAGCGGCCGTAGCGCAGGCACCTCTCGTGCGCACCGGGCCACGATCAGGATCTCCTCCCCGTTGCTCATGATCGCCACGGTGTCCCCCGGTCCCAGGTTTTTCGCCAGATCGCGGGTAAATTGACATCGGGGATGAAACGGGCAGCCCGGGGGCGGCGCCACGGGCGACGGGGTCTCCCCGGCGAGCCGAACCCTCAGTTTCGGCTTTTCCGGATCGGGATGGGGGATCGCCGAGAGCAGCGCTTTCGTGTAGGGATGGATGGGGTCGGCGTAGAGCGCGTCCCGGGCCGCCTGTTCCACGATCCGGCCGAGATACATCACCGCGACCCGGTCGGCGAAGTGCTCGACCACCGCGAGATTGTGCGCGATGAACAGGTAGGCAATGCCGAATTCGTTCTGTAAATCCTCCAGCAGGTTGAGGATCTGCGCCTGGATCGATACGTCAAGCGCGCTGACCGGCTCGTCGCACACGATGAAGTCCGGGCTGCTCGCGAGCGCCCGGGCGATGCCGATGCGCTGCCGCTGGCCGCCCGAGAACTCGTGCGGATAACGGTTGAGATAGCGGCTCGACAGTCCGACCCGTTCGAGCAGATCGCCGACGCGCAGCTTCCGCTGCCGCCTGCCAAGCCCTCCGTGAACAAGGAGCGGTTCTTCCACGATGGCGGCCACGGTCATGCGCGGGTCAAGCGAGCTCAGGGGATCCTGGAAGATGATCTGCATGCGTTTGCGCAGGCGCCGCCAGTCGCGGGGCCGCTGAGCGAAGAGGTCGATGCCGTCGAACGCCGCCGTGCCGCCCGTGGCCGGAATGAGCCCCAGAATCGTGCGGCCTACGGTGGTCTTGCCCGACCCGCTCTCGCCGACCAGACCGAGCGTGGCGCCTTTATGAATGGTAAAACCGACGCCGTCCACTGCGCGAACGAACTTTTTCAGAGCCGAAGAGACCGACGCCGCGCACCTCAAACCAGGTCCGCAGGTCGTTGACGCACAACAGCGGCTGCACCGGGGCGGTATTCATGGTACGTGCGCTCCCGATTCCACGGAGGTGAACCCCGCCGACGGGTCCGTCTCCGTGCCTTCGGCAAATCCCGGGCACTCCCAGCACGAACACCAGTGACCGGGCAGCACCTCGCGGAGGGGCGGCCTCGACCGGGCGCATCGTTTGAGGACGAGGATGGATGCCCCGCCCGAGTCAATCTCGGCCGTTTCGGCCGCACCCCCTTTCGCGAGCGCTTTCGTCAGGAAGCAGCGCGGGTGAAAGGTGCAGCCGGACGGAAATTCGAGCGGATTCGGCACGCTGCCCGGAATGGTATCGAGACGGTCCTTTTTTTCGCCGAGGCGCGGGAGCGAGCGGAACAGGCTCTGCGTGTAGGGGTGCAGGGGTCCCCGGAACAGCGCCTTTACATCGGCTATTTCAGCCAGGCGGGAGGCGTACATGACTCCGACGGTGTCCGCGGTTTCGGCCACGACCCCGAGGTCGTGCGTGATGAGCAGGATGCTGAGGTTTTCGGCACGCTGCAGCCCCTTGATGAGATCGAGGATCTGCGCCTGGATGGTCACGTCGAGCGCCGTGGTCGGCTCGTCGGCGATGAGAAGCTCCGGGTCGCACGAGAGCGCCATGGCGATCATGACGCGCTGGAGCATGCCGCCCGACATCTGGTGCGGATATTCACTGAACCGGCGCTCCGGGTCCGGAATGCCCACCTTCGCAAGCAGCGAAACCGCCAGTTCCCTCGATTGCGCAGGGGAAAGGCCGCGGTGAAGGCCGATCGCCTCCACGATCTGACTCCCGCATGTAAAAACCGGGTTGAGCGACGACATGGGCTCCTGAAAGATCATGCTGATGCGGCCTCCCCGCACCTCGCGCATGCGGCGCTCCGGAAGCCGAAGGAGGTCGGTGTCGTCGAGCCTCACGGCATCCGCCCGCAGCCGTCCCGGCGGCTCGTCGATGAGCCGCATGATCGAGAGGGCGGTGATGCTCTTGCCGCACCCGCTTTCGCCGACGAGCGCGAAGAGCCGTCCCTTATCGATACGAAAGCTGACCCCGTCAACGGCATGCACGATGCCGTCTTCGGTGGCGAAATGTGTCGAGAGGTTCTTTACGGTCAGCATAGGCCTATTTAAATTTTGGGTCGAGAGCGTCGCGGAGCCGGTCCCCGACGATGTTCCATGCAAGCACTACCGCGAAGATCGCGGTCACGGCCGAGGTGAACTCCCACCAGCGGCCGACCACGAGATCCATGCGCGCGTCGTTGATCATCTTGCCCCAGCTCGGCAGGTTCTGGACGCCGATGTTGAGAAAGCTCAGGATGACCTCGGCGTTGATCGCCCCCACGAAACCGAGCGAAAAATTGATAATGGCGATATGAAAAACGTTCGGCACGACATGGCGCAGGAGGATCGCGAGGTCGCTCCTGCCCGAGGCGCGCGCGGCCAGCACGAAATCGAGCTCCTTGACCTTCATGGTTTCCGCCCGGACAAGCCGGCAGGTGGCGATCCAGTTGATGAGCCCGAGGGCGAGATAGACGCCCGCCATGCCCGAAAGGTCGAGGGCAAAGGGCGTGCCGTTGAACAGTATCCGGTCGGCGAAGGCGAACTTGAGCGCGATGAGG
This sequence comes from uncultured Fibrobacterota bacterium, assembly GCA_963846695.1. GTDB lineage: Bacteria > Fibrobacterota > Chitinivibrionia > Chitinivibrionales > Chitinispirillaceae > BOG-1184. The sequence continues at coordinate 133,769 of CAWJXL010000020.1, forward strand.
AGGATGATGCCGGGAATGCTCGCCACCGTGGTATAGAACCAGACGATGACATCGTCGATCCTGCGCCCGAAATAGCCCGCAAACGCGCCCAGAAGGAGCCCGAGCGGAATGGCGATGACGTTGGCCATGAAACCGACGGTCATTGATACATGCGCGCCGAGCAGGGTTTTTACGAGTACCGACCGGCCGAGCGCGTCGGTGCCGAGCGGATAGCGGAGCGACGGCGGCGCGTTGCGCAGCCGGTAGTTGTAGCTCGCATCCCAGTTCGAAAAGACGATGGGGCTTGCGACCGCGATCACCGCGTACAGAACGATGACCCCGAGACAAAGAAGCGCCGCCTTGTCGCGCCGGAGCCTGACGATAGCGTTGCCCCACAGGCTCCGGCCCATTGTCGTTTTTTTCGCGTTCATCGCAGCCGGATCCTCGGATCGAATACCGCGTACAGGATGTCGGTGAGAAGCAGGCTCACGACATAGAGGATCGTCGTGAAATAGGTGAGCCCGGTGATGACCGGCACGTCACGCGAGGTGATGCTCGTCAGGAAAAGGTCGCCGAGCCCCGGCACGCCGAAGAACTTCTCGAGCAGCAGCGCCCCCATGATGAGGAACGGAATCTCGGAAATAACCTCTGTCAATATCGGCAGCATGCAGTTCTTGAGAACATGCTTGAAGAGGATCGCGGGGAGCGGCACGCCCTTGGCCCGCGCGGTGCGGACATAGTCCTTGTTGACCTCATTCAGGATGACGACCCGGTAAAACCGGACCGACGCGCCGAGTCCCGCTACAACCGCGATGGTGACCGGTACGTAAATGGCCGCGGGACTCGCGAGACCCGCGGCGAATCTGGGCGCGATGTGGAACATGATCCACTGACCGAGCAGCATGTACGCCAGGTAGGGGATGCACATGCCGAGCACGGTCACGAACACCGTGAATTTGTCGATGAAGCCGCCGCGGTAGTAGGCGACCATGCACGCGAACACCATGGCGAGGAAGAGCCCGAGGGCCATGGCCGGTACCGTGATGGAGAGGCTGAATTTTCCGCGCTCCCCGATGGTTTGCAGAATCGATTGCTCGGTGGCATAGCTCCGGCCGGAAAAGGTGACGTTTTCGTAAAGATGCCAGAAGAACTGCGAATCGAACAGCGTCGCAATCGTCCAGCGGGAAATGCTCGCCACAAGCCTGCCCCGGTTGTCCTGGGCGCCGTTGATGGCCGCTTCCAGGTCGCCGCAGGTTTTCACGCCGGCGAGGTTTATCGCCATGCGCGTACCGTCGGAAAGCGTGATCACGAGAAACGGCAACGACGCGTCCGATGTCGCCGGAACCGCCGGGGGCTTCCGGTCGGTCATTGCTGCAAGCTGCGTCGAAGGCGAAAGGTTGAAGACGAGCCTTCCGACCATGACGAGCCCCGGCGAGGTTCGTCCGCGCGCCGGCTGGTACAGAGCGAGGTGGAGTTCCAGCGCCCTGGCGGCTTTTGACGTTCCGGAATCGGCGACCGCGAACATGAAGCTTCCCCGCGAGCGGTCGGTCAGCGTCAGGCGGCGGTGAAAGTTAAGGATTTCGGGCCGGTCGAGCTTGTGTTTCTCGTTGAAGGCGCGCTTCGCCTCGGCTCCGAGCTTCATGTTCACATACGCGCTTGAAACGTCGCCGGCGATGACGCGGAAGAGCACGAAGGTGATGAGCATGACGCCGAAGACCGTCACCACGGCCTGCACGAGGCGCCGGAGTACATAGCGTCCCATGGTCAGGAACCCCCGCCCTCGGCTTTCCGCCGGGCTTCGTCGATACGGTGATACTTGAAAAATCCGTACCCGATCGGATGCGGCTTCATGGGGCCGTCCCAATCGTGGTACAGGACGAAATTTTCCGGCTCGTACTTGAGCATCACGGGACAGTCCTCGCTGATCATGCGGATCATCGCCGCGTAGAGCGCCGTGCGCCCGGGCGAGTCCTGCATGACCCTGACCCGTTCGTAAAGGCTGTCGAACGACGGGTTGCGGTAATTCGAGTTGTTCGTCCCCTTGTCGATGTTGCCGGAGTAATAGAGCTGGAGGAAGTCTTCGGCATCCGGGTAATCGGCGATCCACCCCATCATATACATCTGCGATTGTTTGTTGTTGACCTTGCGCTGGAGCGTGGGCCAGTCGTTGAAGATGGTCTTGATGCGCAAGCCCATCCCTCCGAACTGCTGCCGGGCGAACTCCGCCTCCTTGATCGCCTCCGGCCCGTCGGAGAGATCGATCCGCAGTTCGGGAATTTCACCCTTGACCAGGAGCCCGAGGACGTCCAGTTTTCCCTTCGCCTCCGCGATCCTGCTCCGCGCGGCAACGATATCGTACCGGCTGTAGGGCCCCGTCCCCGCCTCGTCGTGCCCCTTGAAATCGGCCGGCACCGTGTTCGTCGCCCGCCTGCCGCGGCCGTTCAGGAGCACCTCGATCTCGCTTTCGACATCGTAGCCCAGGCAGATCGCCCTGCCGCAGCTCCTTGACGCGGCCGACAACGGAATCCTCCATGTTGAAAACGATCCAGTAAATGGCCGGATCGGTAAAACGGGTGAGCCGTATCCCGCGCCTCGCCCACTCATCCGTCAGCCTCTTGTCCGGCCGCACGACCGACTGGAACGTCTCCCGGGGGATGGAGGCGACATCGACCTGCTTCGAGAGGAACATCATCCAGGAGGTGTACTGCTCGTCCACATACCGGTAGTCGATTTCGTCGATGAAGGGCACCCGCTTTCCGGCGTCGGCGAGGAGGCCCAGGGCGCTGTCGCCGGGGTAGTCGGCCGAGGGCGGCTGCCCCCGCGACGGGTAGAAATCGGGCCTGAATTCCGGGTTGCGCAGAAGGCGTATCTTCCACTTCCGTTTCATCATGTCAAGAAGGTAGGGGCCGGTGCCCACCGCCTCGCCGGGCTCGGTGATCTCCGGGTTGCGCTCGTGGACGGGAAGCGGACGCCGTCCGCCATGGCCGTCGTTCTCGGTGGTCAGCCAGTAGTCGATGACCTCGCGCGGAATGGGAGCGCAGGTCTGCATGGCAAGGATATAGATGAATTGCGGAAAGGGCTTGATAAGACGAATGCGCAGGGTGAGGGAATCGACCGCTTCGAGACCCGCGACCGGCCGGTCGTAGCGGGAAAAATCGCCGATACGGTACAACCGGCTGCTCTCGCGAAAGTCGTCGAGTCCCGCGATGCGGCCCGCGATGAATGCCCACGCCAGTCCCGTATTGATATGGTAGTCGGCGATCCGTTTGAAGGCGAGAACGAAATCGGCGGCGCGCATCTCCCGCGTGCTCCACGGATGCGCGCCGGTCGGGTCCTTTCCGAAGCAGGGGTTGCGGTGGTAGTAGCACGCCGGGCTTGAGGCGGATGGTATAGGTGAGCCCGTTGTCGGACACCACGGGCATGTCCGCAGCGAGCTGGGGCACCACCTCCACCGGACGCCTGAGGTAGTGGTAGGCGTAGAGGCCTTCAAAGAAGTTCGCCTGGATGATGGAGGAGATATCGTCCCCGCAGGTCGCGGGATCGATGGACTTGACATCTGCCGGGTAGGTGACGTGATAGACCATGGCGCCCGAATGGCGCTCGGCCGTGTCCCTGGAGAGCAGGATCAACGGGAACAGCGTCAGGACCGCGAGGATGAGGAGGGCGATGCCGTAAAACAATTTCATGGGCGCTCTTTGGAAATTAAGCTTTGAGAGATTTCAAAATACCTTAAAGGGGGGAATTAGGACAATGGAGTTGGTTTGATTGCATTAATAAGCATCACCATTTTTTAATGAGTTATTGTTCAGTTTCTCTGGCATCATTAGGTATACTTTCAGTAATTTTTCTGATCGGTGATTCAATAGAATAGTAATCAAAGTAGTAGTCGCTCCCATTAATAATACGCAATAGAATCCTATGAAATATCACTTTCAAAACCTTTATTTCTCTTATTAATCGAATATAGTCATTATCTTCAACTTCATTTCCATGAGCTGCACTATTTCGCTGCTGCCAAGCAGATAATTCCATGTCACTAATTGCGATATTTAAACTCGCCAAAAATCTTTTTGTTATGACACTTTGAGGCAACTGGTTTAATGAATTAATTTTGTTTTTAATGATGCCCTTTCCCATATCATCTATATCCAGCTCAGAAACAACATACAATGCCGAATCCTTAAATTTTTCCCATTCAACATTATTCATAAGCGTTGTAATGATTTTTTCTCCATTATTCTTTAAATAGACTTTCTGCAGCGCTTCTATAGTAGCTCCAAAATGAACAGCTGCTATATGGGAGGGTGCACAAACAGCGTGCCAATACATCCATCCAATATAGCCGAAATTATACCTTTTATAGTTAGAATAAATCGAATTAACCAATCGTGATAAAATATTGGGATCGATTTCATGTTGATACCTTGTTCCAAGGGGAGCAGGGGGCATTGTAGGCAAATTATACGCAGCTCCACCCATGCTATAACCACTAATAGCTTTTAATGAAACCATCTTCCAATCTTCGCTGAAAATAGTATAGCCTATATAAATGAGGGGGCGCCCGATAGAAAAAGAAAGGCAATTTCTAATTTTCTTTCTTATTTCTTCTGGTGGGCAGCTTTTATACAGTAAGAAACCAGGCTTAACTTTTTTTGGAGATATTCCTTTGGAAATCGCACACAAATACAATTCAAAACCGCCAACATTTATGTATACACAATTTCTGTTAAAACTTTCTGAACTACTTGACGTATTTAATGTAATCTCTTTATCTGAATTGCCAATGACTATCGTAGCTTTTTCTTCAACTACAGTACGAATTGAATCAGGCCAAATAAAGGTGGAATCATCAACATTTTCTAACCATTCGATAAGATACTTGCCTTTATTTAGGTCTTGAATTACTGCTTCGAAAGAATGTGCGGATGATATTTCAGTTAGAATTCCCTCACCGGATTTACTATTTGTAGCAATAGTCCGATGTTTGGGGCACAGGCCCTTAATGGTTACTGGAAAGCCAGTAATACTTGTTAAGGTTAAAGATTCGTCTATAAATCGAACCGTCCCAACTGGATGATTTGCAGCATCGCATTTGGCATCATGATTCGCCGTAGTAGTTATTATAATATTAAGCTCATCATCCCTTTTAAAAGAAATTTCACTAATAGGGTAATGCAAAGGTCCTGGATCTGTTACATTGAAACGCTCTTTGTTCGCAAATTCTTCAAAACATTCCCATTCGAGTATGTTCATTCATCCTTTCTTCAAGCCTAAAGGGATGCAATTAGTTTAGTTGCTTCCAACGGGAATATCTCATTATTCTTTGAACCTGCCGCAATTACCTAACTTCATAATTTAAGCCACGCGCATCTCGGTTTCAAATTAATTCTGCAATCGTGCGACAGCCGGTTGCTGAGCCCTTTGGCTTCGCTCAGGCTAGGCCTGCGGAAAAGTGGGAAAATCAGAACCGGCAAGGAAAAATCGTGTCAGGCAAAACGGTTTGAATTTTTCAGATATCCTCTTCCATTGAGAAGGCGTTGCGGAAGTGCTACGGCCCCGCCAAACTATCTTTTTCTTGTTGTTATAATACCTCTCCTTGTGGGAGAGGTCCGGCCGCTTCGGCCGGGGTGAGGTCGAGCACCTCCGCTGGAGGGGGTAGCGGAATACCGGCTGGTGTTTATCTGCCGGGATGGAGCGAGGGGGAAACGCAAAGCGGTTCACCCACCAAAAAGAATTGCCTTTGCGGTTCCCCCACCAAAAGCTCTTATATTTAGAAGCCCTTGCCCCGAACCTTTGACTTATACTATTTTATGGTAAGGCAGTCACCGCATTGAACCCGTTAAAGATAATCTTTCTGCCGTTTTGCAGGAACGATCCCGGTTTTGCAGTCCTTCCTGGAGTGCTCATCGGCGGTGGGAGTATTTAAAATCTCCCGGAGAAGTTATTTTTGCCCGTCCGACGGTGCGGAAGCCGAGCTGAATGACGACAACCCCGACAATAACCGGCTGTCGATAATTTTTTAGCAGAGGAGTAGTGAGATTTCATGAATGCTGTCGACGTACTCAGCCGGATGCGGAACATCGGGATCAGCGCGCATATCGATTCGGGCAAAACCACTCTCACCGAGAGAATTCTTTTTTACAGCAATAAAATCCGCACCATCCATGAGGTGAAGGGCAAGGACGGCGTCGGCGCCACCATGGACTCCATGGATCTCGAACGGGAGCGCGGCATTACCATCCAGTCGGCGGCGACCAATGTCGAGTGGCTCGACCACTCTTTCAATATTATCGATACGCCGGGACATGTAGATTTCACGATCGAGGTGGAGCGTGCGTTGCGGGTGCTCGATGGCGCCATCCTGGTCCTTTGCTCGGTGGGCGGCGTGCAGTCGCAATCGATTACGGTCGATCGCCAGCTCAAGCGGTACAATGTTCCCCGGATAGCCTTCATCAATAAAACCGATCGTTCCGGCGCCGATCCGTATCGTGTCCAGAAACAGTTGTGCGAAAAGTTAGGCCACCATGCGGTGCTTCTGCAGATACCGATGGGCATTGCGGAGAAATTTGCCGGCGTCATCGATCTGGTCACCATGAAGGCGCTCTATTTCGACGGCAAAAACGGCGAAACCGTTCGCGAGGAGGAGATTCCCGAAGAGTTTATTGCGGAGGCGCAGCGCCAGGCGCGAATTACTCCTAGATTCGGCCAGCCTCTATTCCGATGAATTGGCCGAAACCTTCCTCGAAGGGAAGGAAACGACCGAGCAGATTTGGACTGCCATCCGCGCCGGCACTCTATCGCTTAAATTGACGCCGGTCTTCATCGGATCGGCCTATAAGAACAAGGGAATCCAGCCGCTGCTCGACGGCGTCGTGCGCTATCTGGCCGCCCCCACCGACCGCGAGAACCAGGCGGTGGACCTCGATAACAACGAGGCGAAGATCGTGCTGAAAGCCGATCCGTCGCTTCCGCATGTCAGCCTCGCCTTCAAGCTCGAAGACGGCCAGTACGGCCAGCTTACCTATATCCGAATTTACCAGGGATCGGTCCGCAAGGGGATGGAACTCCTCAATACGCGCAGCAATAAGCGCTTCAAGGTCGGACGTCTCATCCGCATGCATGCCGACTCCATGGAGGACATCAGCGAAGCGACCTGCGGGGACATCGTGGCGCTCTTCGGCGTCGACTGCGCCTCGGGCGACACCTTCACCGAGAACGACCTCAACATCGCAATGACCTCGATGCATGTGCCGGAACCGGTCATTTCGCTCGCAATCAAGCCGCGTGACCGTAATTCCGCCGACTCGCTCGGCAAAGCGCTCAACCGTTTCACCAAGGAAGATCCGACCTTCCGGACCTTCGTTGATCCGGAATCGAGCGAAACGATCATTAAGGGCATGGGCGAGCTGCACCTCGAAATTTATATCGAACGCATGCGACGCGAATACGGCGTGGAACTCGATACCGGCATGCCGCAGGTGGCTTACCGGGAAACCATCACCCAGGCCGTCGCCTTCGACTACACGCACAAGAAGCAGACCGGCGGCGCCGGGCAGTACGCACGCATCGGCGGTTTCATTGAGCCGAATGCGGAAAGTAACTATGAATTCGTCGACAAGATCAAGGGCGGGGTGATCCCCATCGAATACATTCCCGCCTGCGATAAGGGTTTCAAAGCCTGCCTCGCCAAGGGCAAAGTCATCGGTTTCCCGATCGTGGGGGTCAGATGCACGATCAACGACGGCAACTCCCACCCGGTTGACTCTTCGGATATCGCCTTCCAGCTCGCCGCCATCGGCGGCTTCTGGCAGGCCTACGAGAAGGCAAAACCCGAGATCCTCGAACCGATCATGAAGGTTTCCGTTGAAGGGCCTACAGAATTCCAGGGCAATATCCTCGCCACCATCAACCAGCGGCGCGGCATCATCGTGAGTTCCACCGAAGAGACCAGTTTCTGCCGGGTCGATGCGGAGGTGCCCCTGAGCGAGATGTTCGGCTACTCCACCTCGCTGAGGTCCTGCACACAGGGCAAGGCGGAATTCACCATGGAGTTCCTGAAGTACGGCAAGGTGCCGAGCTCCATCGCGGAGAAGCTCAAGAAGGATTTCCAGGAAAAGAAAAAATCAGGTTGAGGCCGGAGTTTTCGGCCGTGTTCAGTTTTTTCCGGCTGGATGAACAGGTACGCAAAATATTTTGAACCATACAAGGACATACCCTCGATGATTCGTAACGAACTCGTGAAGAGAAGCCCCCTGAGGATCCTCGAACAATCGATGCACGGCGGGCTGGGGAAAGGAAATATCGGCGTCATTTCCGCCCGGCAAGGGCTGGGCAAGACCGCATGCCTGGTGCACATCGCGACCGATCAGTTGCTTGAAGGCAAACACGTCATCCATGTCTCATTTGCAAGCGAGACTACCCATATCATCTCGTGGTACGAGGATATCTTTCAGGAGATCGCGCGGCGGTACGGGCTCGATGGCGCCATGGATGTTCACGACGACATCATCAGGAACCGGGTGATCATGAACTTCCGGCAGGACAGGGTTTCCGCCCCGCAGGTTCAGCGAAGCATCCGCTCCATGATAAGGGACGGCAATTTCAACGCCGATGTCGTCATCGTCGACGGCTACGATTTCGAGAAATCGACTCCCGAGGAGATCGCCGGGTTCAAGACGTTCGCCGAAGAGGCGCAGCTTGAGCTCTGGTTCAGCGCGTCAATCCGGAAAGATGCGCCGCAATCCAGGGATTCCAATGTTCCGGATCTTCTCGCGGCCTTCCTCCCCTTTATTGCCGTTCTCATCGTGCTGAAACCGTGCGACACCTATATCCATCTCCGACTGGTCAAGGATCATGAACTCCTACCGCAGACCGATCTGCACCTCAGGCTGGATCCGCATATTCTGCTTATCGCCGAGGAGTCTGTCTAGGCTTCGCCAAAGGGAGGCGGGGGTGCCCGGTCGCTTACTTTTTTCTTGTAGCGTTTTTTATCTACTGCCGCTGCTTACTTCCGCCGTGCCGATGCAGGCGGTTGCGCAATCGAATACTGTCGCACTCCAGCCACGCGATTCTTTTTCGATCAATCTGCCGCAAATCGTCGTCAAGACCGACGACGAGACCGGTGAATTCAGCGGCGTAAGCGTTATTTTTCCGGAATCCGGGGATCAGGCGATCATCGGCATGGAAGCTGATTTTGAGATCAAAAATACCTCTCACGGCCTGGAAAAGACCCTCTTCCGCAAATTGCCCGGCCATGAAGGCCGGTTTTCCCGATTTGAGGCAAAGGTTATTGCGCGCATCAACAAGCGGTTCTGCGAGGCGCTCGACACCCTCGAAGGGTTGTTGCGGGAGAGAAACTGGAACCGCTGCCGTTACCTCGACGCCTATTTCCCTCATTTTTTAAGCGGCTGGTATTACCTGATCTGCTCAGCCCAAAACTCGCCCTATGCCCTGCCGCGATCAAGCCGCCCACCTGATAAGGAGTTTGATGTCTCGCTCAGCTCGCCGAAAACCGATGCCCGGATAGCGGTCTGGAGTGAATCGGCGGATACTGCTGCCGCATTGCGCGAAGCGGGCAGGGCATTATGCACTCAGTTGAAGACCTTTCAAAAAAGCCTTGATGCAATAAAGGATCGCGAAGATCCGACCGTTCCGAAAGAGCTCACCGATACAATGGCGAAATTCATCGGGGCATATTTCAATCACCCACCCACGCCGCAAACGACTAGGTAGAGATCCCCCGTCCGGGAACAGCCACGAATCATCCGACGTCAGGGTGCCCTGATCAACGACAGGTAACCGATTTAACCGTCCGGTCGTACGGTTCGCGACCAGGTCGCCGAGCGGATTCCAAGAAGAAAACGAAAAAAACCGGCCATCAGGGCGAGGTTCATGGCCATGAAATAATAGAGGCGGTGCGCCGGTTTAAAGGGGATAATTTTATGAAGCAATCCGACGGCGACGAAAATGACGCCCAGAACAAACAGGACGCGATAGAACGGCACACGGGGGATGCATGACAATACGGCACAGCAGCCAGCCGAAAGCAGGATGAACATCGGTGAGAACCAGCGGGTTACCTTGTGGGAAACATAGCAGAAAAAGGGCCAGCCGCGAGCGGGATTTAAAAAATCGAGAAGTCGGAAAAAAGCCTGAAAATTCCCGGCGCCGATCCGAATGCGCCGTTTGAATTCGATATTCATCGCTCCTACTATCGCTTCATAAGAAACCGCCTCAGGTTCGAAGTACATGCGATACCCCTGACGGATAATATTCATGGGCGTCATAACGTCATCGTTGGAGTAAGTGTTCTGATGTAATGGAACGAATAGACTCCTGCGAATCGCATAGAAAGAGCCGAACGCCGATATGGTGCTGTGAAGTCGGCTTTCGAGGGTTTTCTGACCGGCCTCATAGCCCCGGTAGAAGGTCTCTTCATTTCTGACCGGTCCGCCGGCGGCTGGGTTGGCGCTGCGCTGGAGTGTAATTCCTCCTACCCCGCCGATGCGGGGGTCCGTGAAGTGCCGCGCAAGCCTCCGGATGCTCTCACGATCGAGAATGATGTCGGCATCGGTCAAGAGCACGATTTCGGCATCCGCCAGGGGAATCACCCGGTTAAGAATACCCGCCTTGCCGCAGCGCTCGGGCGAACGCCACACCTTTACCCGGGGATCGCCGAATTGCCCGGCGATCTCCTCAGTTCGGTCGGTGGAGGAGTCGGATCCGACCCAGGCCGTCAGTTTGTCGGGAGGGTAATCGGAAGAAAAAATATTGCGCAGTTTTCCGGCAATAACCTTTTCTTCATTATGCACCGGGATGATAACCGCAAGAGCAGGGGTGTAATCATCGGAAGAAACCGAAGGATGGCCGAACCACTTCGCGAGGATACGGAGAAGCAGCGGGTACACGAGATACGAATAGGCGACCTCGAATACCGAGAGCCAGAAAACAACGGCTATGATTTTTTCCGGAAAGGTAAACATTGAAGCACCTGCCATCGGCCGCACCTACCGGACATCCGCAGTAATGCAGTACAACTTACCCACCTTTTCAAGCGAGATATTTTTAAAGCCGGCGGCGGTGAGCAGCGCCCTGACCTGTTTTTTGGTAAAAAACCGGACATTACAGCCCCGCATGGCGAGGCGGATCTTCCTGACGGGCGCCCGCCAAGTCCAGCGACGAGGAAAACTCGCGATGAGGCGATTACCCGTGCAGCCGCGCATTTTCCGCAATACCGGCAACGGATCGCTGATGTAATCGAACAGCCCGATCCCGATGCACACGTCAAAGGTTTTTGACGGCGAGTAATTGAGCAGATCGGCCCGGACGAATTCTGTTTTTTCGGCAAAGCCTTCCGCCGCGGCCTGAGCGCGACAATGTCCGATCATCTGCTCTGAAATGTCAAGACCGGTTGCGTGGCCGCACCCCCGTTGGAGCAGGGCCATGATGTAGCGGCCTGTTCCGCACCCGACATCGAGCACGGTACGGTCCCTGATGGGTTCCGCATTCTTGAGCGTGTACACGAAGCGGTCGTACATATCCTTCCGGAAGACGCGGTCAAGAAAGGCGCTGATGACATTTTTCCTGCGTGAGTATATGGCTTCAAACTGGGTGATTTCACGGTTCCAGTAATCACGCTGCCGAAGCAGTTCTTCACTCATAGAAAAAGCGCTTTTCTGAAAGAGGTGAATGAGAACTCGGCAAGCATCCTGCGAAGGCGATGTTCCGTAACGCCGATGTTATGGTAGTGGCGCCACCGCCGTGCGCGCGGGAGCGGATAGCGCAGCTGCCCTTCATCAATCTCCCAAGGATGGAGGTAAAATACAATACGACGCCCCTGTTTCAGGCATAGCATGAAAAGTAAACGAGACACGAAATAGGGTAGCATGCGGAAGTAGGCCCCGCCGGTGGCGGGAATATGCGCTCCGCCATATTGCTACACATGATAGCGGAACTTCGATGAGGGCGGCCGAAACCGCGTAGGGCGACAGCGGCGCGCTTGGAAAACCGTAGTCGGGATGGCCTCTGATCGGAAAAACCGACGAATCGTAGGCAATGCCGTTCCTCTCCAGAATTTCATAGGCCCAGGTGGTTTTGGGGGTGATAGTGAAAGAGGGAGCGCGGTACCCATAAATGGGCGCCTTAACCAAGGGAGCCGTAACTGAGAGAGCCCGTTTCAGATCCGCCTCGAACTGGGGCGGGGTCTGGCCGGTGATAAGCGAATGATCGTACCCGTGAGTAGCGATCTCGTGCCCCCGGGAAGCGATCTCCTTCACCAGGTGGGGCAAACGCTCGGCGATCCACCCGAGGACGAAAAAGGTAGCTTCGACCTTGAACGAATCGAAGAGGTCGAGAAGTCGACCCGCATTTGCCTCAATACGCAGGGTCTGCGCCTCCCATGCCTCGCGGTGCACCATGGCCCTCATATTGTAGGCGCAGAAGGACTCCTCAAGATCGATTGACAGAATATTATTCATGCAGAAGACGGCCTTTGCCCGCCCTACCGCCCCTTTTCGGTTTCGGTGGAAAAACAATGTACGATCTCCCCGAAATAAATCGTATGATAATCCTTATCGGGATAAAGACGCTTATAGGCGTCATCGAGATTCGAGGGATCGATGGGAGATTTGTAAACAATTTCGCACTCGAAGTGAATACCGGGAATGTTGAGCACCGGGGTTTTGATTTTCTCGCTCGGAAAAATCTCCAGCTTTGCCTTTTTCAGCTTATCAACCGTTCGTCCCGATTGCGATCCGCAGATTTCCAGTTCTTTTCGCATATCGACCAACGGGACGCTTACCGCAAACTCCGAGGCTTTTTCGATAATTGCAAAGGTATGGCGGGACTTGCGTACCAGCGCCGTAAACATTGGACGTCCCCAGACAAATCCGATGGTTGCCCACCCAATGGTCATCACGTTAAGAGCTTCTCCGGCCTGTACTATTAAAAACGCTCCCTCCTCAATCTGCCTGAGCGCCCGTTCGGTCATGGAAAAATAATCGGCCCGACGCATGCTCTCCTCCCTTGCGTGGTTGCTGCGGTAAAGATCGTCCGCTGAAATGTCCTGCCCTGTGGATCAGGGTGCCGGCATTGCGCGGTAAACGTTTCAGCGCAATCTTTCGGCCTGCCGTTATCATCCAGACGAACCATTGTCCGAGCCGGGCAATGGCGGGGCGGCGAGCGACGGCCGGAAAAGGTACTTGATAATGGTGTGTCCGCCCTTGAGCAGCCGTTTCATCTCTGCCGGATGCCGGAGCGCCTGGACCCCCTTTGCAAGGAGGTATCCGGGGCGGAGATAGAACTCCCGCCGCGCGTGATCGCAGAAAGCGACCAAGGTCTCATAGGTGAGATCAGGACGCGAAACGACCGACGAATGAAGGCCGTCGGCGGTCAGCCATTTTCTGAAATCACGGGTTGTGATCCATCCCCGTTCGCCGAAGTAGGTGTAATCGGCCGTTCCAGGATACACCATGATGGGAAAGAACTGGGCGGTATCGGGGGACAATTCCTTGGCAAGTGCAAGTGTTTTTTCGAGCGTTTCCGGGGTTTCGCCCCGGTTCCCCACCATGAAGCAACCGTGGACCAGGATTCCCGCGCGTTTCGCATCGCGGACGAACTTCTTTATTTTATCCAGATTCAGGGACTTTTGGATGTTATCAAGTATCCGCTGGTCGCCGCTCTCAAACCCCACGCATACGAGCCGGCATCCCGCGCGCTTCATGGCGTGAAGGGTTTCATAATCCACATCGGCGCGTGAGTTTGCCGACCAGGGGATATGGGTTGCTCCGGCGGCGACAAGCGCGTTCGCGAACTCCATGCAGCGTTTCCTGTCGGCCGTAAGCGTATCGTCCTCGATCATGATCTCCCTGACATCAGGAAAGTTTTCGGCGATGTACCTGAACTCTTCGATGATGGAGGTAATCGAACGTTTCCGGTACCGATGCCCCATGAGGGTCTGCGGAATCACGCAATAGGTGCAGTGAAAGGGGCACCCGCGCCCGGTCACGATAACGACGAGCGGATAGCGGCTGTGCCCGTAGAAATAGGGCGAAATGTCAAGATGCTTTTTATACACTCCGGAAACCAGCGGAATGGCGTCAAGATCCTCGATGAAAGGCCGTGCCGCATTTTTAACGATCTCCCCGTCCGACGATCGAAATGCTAAGCCTCTAATACCGGCAAGCCTCGCATCGCTCCATGGCCGTTCCGCAAGCAAAGCAGCCAGTTCCGCAAGCGTTTCATCGTATTCACCAAACGCAACCGCATTGATCTCAGGAGAAAGTTCGAGGGTTTCCACGGGCAGTGCGGAAACATGGACACCGACGAGCACGATAAAGAGCGAAGGAACCTTTTTTTTCAGGGTTTTCCCTATCTCGATATCATTATATATACTTGGGGTCGAAACGTCGAGCACCGCAAGTGCGGGAGAAAAACGCCCGACTTTCTCCACCACCTCACTTGCGGTCATATCCGAAGCCACGGCATCGATGAGCGCCACTTCGTGGCCATCCTTTTCCAGATACCCCGTCGCATAGGCAAGCCACATGGGATAATAGAGGGTCCCGCTTTTAGCCACGGCAGGAGAGCGGGATTCCCTTGAAAATTTTGGAAGGAAAGGCGGATTGAGCATCAGAATTCGCATAGAATCATTTTCTCCAGCATTGCCGGAAAGCACTTCAGACGCCGAACGTCTTTCGAATTTTGTCGCTGAGCATTTTTTTCCCCAGCAATCCCGTATGCTGTTCCACCACCTCGCCGCCTTTGATGAAAAGCAACGTCGGGATGCTGCTCACGCCATAGCGGGCCGCTGTTTTCGGGCTTTTGTCTACGTTAAGCTTACCTACAATGAGCATGCCGGACATCTCTTTTGCAATCTCATCGATAATCGGGGTAAGCATCCTGCACGGTCCACACCACTCCGCCCAGAAATCGACAATGACTGGTAGCGGATTCCGAAGCGCCGCCTCGGCAAAATTTTCATCGGTAAAAGCCACCACCCCATCAGCCATGTTAGTATCTCCTTGCCCCCGGAAGGGGAAAATTACCCTTTGGCATCAACGGCGCGGGACTATTCCCTTGCGCGCCGGTTATCATGGGAATCATGGAATCGCACAATTTTCGCCACTCGGCCGGTTTGGCACCGTATGAGGAAAGAAACGCCCCGGCATTTTTCGCATCAATTCCGGTCAAAAACTCCAATTCGCGGAACTTCTGCGCCTTCTCGGTGTTCGATAATCCGGGAAGAGAGTGCAGGAGATAGATACCCGAAAAAAACTGAACCTCTTTCATACCCGGAGCCGCGAGAACCTCTGGCCCGACTCCAATAAGAATGGCTATAATTATAATCAATAACTTCATAATAAG
The DNA here is from genome assembly GCA_963846695.1 of uncultured Fibrobacterota bacterium. Taxonomy (GTDB): domain Bacteria; phylum Fibrobacterota; class Chitinivibrionia; order Chitinivibrionales; family Chitinispirillaceae; genus BOG-1184. The sequence goes on from CAWJXL010000020.1 coordinate 149,111, forward strand.
AGCAGCTATCGCCCTGAAAATCACCGTTGATCGTGGTTTTTAGATTAAAAATACTTCCTTCCAGACTTTTGAACAGGGTGCGTTACCGGCACTATCGAGAAAAGTGAAAATCCCGGAAGAAGGTCTCTTCAACGCAAGCCTCTGTCACGGCATCAGTGTAGGGAGGAGGCCTGGACCTCATCAAAAAGCTCTCCCAGTTCTTTGATTACCAGTTCGGGGCCTATACCGCGCATGCAGCTGTGGTTGAAACGCAGGCACCTGTTGCCTCCATGAGCGTGACACGGCCGACATAAAAGGGGGACTTCAAAAACCTTATAGGAAGGAACCCCATAGGGAAAAAATCCAAAATGGCGGGTGGTCGGTCCGAAAAAAATGCCAGTACGCACCCCACACGCCCGTGCGAGATGGGAAAGCCCTGTATCATTCCCGAGGGCAAGTGAAAAACCGGTAAGCAAAGCGCCGCATTCATAAAGAGAAATCCTGCCAGCGAGCGAAATGCACCGACCGCCGATCCCCTCTTCCATTTTCTGGGCTCGGACAACATCGCCCTGACCCCCCATGATTACCGGAATCCACCCTTTGGCCAGGAAATACCGCCCGACTTCGATATAATTCTTTTCCGGCCACTCCTTATTCTTCCACGCACTGAACGGGAAGAGCGCAAGAAGGGGGCGTTCGATGCCTCCGGCGGGAAGAAGGTACCTTGCCCGGACCATCTGCCTGCTTTTGTCGCTGAAAAAAAGCCGAAGCGGCGGTATCTCACCGGGTAGAGGATTACAAGCGGCAGCATGAAGGTATCGGCGCGCAACATGCATCCGAAGATCGTAGGTATTGCATCGAAAAAGCAGCAACGCCAACCGTTGCCAATGTTGCTTGTCGAAGTACCCGCGCCCGGCATCGGCATTGATACACCGGAGCAAGGCATGGCTCCGGGGACTGTTCTGAAGATCGACGGCAAGGTCCCATTTTTTATCGAGAAGATCCCCTGGAAGCCGCTCCTCCCCGGCGTCGACCCCGACTACTGCCGCCAAGCGCGGGTCATCTCCGAAAAGCTGGGCATAGTCGATACCCGTTACCAGCGTAATCAATTGAGAAGGATGCTGCACTTTCAGAAATGACAAAAGAGAAGACGTGACGATGACGTCTCCCATCGATGACAATCGCAGTATAAGAATATTCCTCATTGCATAATTTTCACGGTTTCATTTCCCGATGGATAAAAATACCGCTCTGGATCCACAGCCTTGCCGTTCCGCCAGATCTCATAATGCACATGAGGACCAGTGGTAAACCCGGTACAACCTACTGTGCCGATCGTCTCTCCCCTCTTTACCTTGCTGCCACGGCTGACGGTGAGAGTCCCCAGGTGAGCATAGACGGTGCGAAAACCACCTCCATGGTCGATAACCAATCTTTTCCCCCACACAGGACCGTCCTCCGTGGAGGTGATCGTGCCGGATGCAGTTGCGATGATTGCCATCCCTGGGGTCGAAGCGATATCAACCCCGAGGTGGATTTTTTTGCGGCCCGAAAAGGGATCCCGTTCCATGTCGAACCGTCGGCACACTACCGCATCGCCAGGCAAAGGATTGCTTACAGGGATATTGTCGAAAAGACGATCCCAGCCGCCCAGCTTCATGGCGCAGCTCTCGATGATCGAATCGATGCGTGCCACCTTGGCGCACAGTTCTTCAACGGAGATTTTTCCCGCAGGCTCCGTCATTCCCGGTGCAAAAGATCGGGCGGAGGCTTCTCCTGCGTTACGGCTCGCGACTCTTTCCTTTTTCGCATTCAGGAGATCGATGCGCCCCATAGCCTGTTCGAGGGTCTGCGTAGCAAACTGGATTTTTCGGCGGAGAAGGCTATTGTTTTTGCCGAGATCCCGTTGTTGCCAAAGATCGCCAGCAGAGAAATGAAAAGTTCCGGATGGGATGAAATAGGCTGCACTTCCAACAACCGCCAATAGCATAACACTCATCACCACCGGGCGGCTCAACGACAGGGAGATCACCGGTTTCCCCTTTTCCGAAACAATGACAATGGATTTCCGGTGCTTCATTGCGGCTCTCTGTATTCCCTGTCTGCCGAAGCCGAATCATGGGTTTCCGGAATTCGCCGATGCAATTCAGACATGTGTGACTTCAAATTCCTTCGCTGATTTCGCTTTCAGAGCAATGTTTTTTTGATGTCTCCTGAATCTCCTTTATTTTCCGCTGGATCTCCATGATTTCTTGTCGCAGCGCCTTGATATTTTCAACCGAGGTTTTAATCGCCAGGTCGTTTTCTACATGCCCAGCCTTTTCAGATTCGAGCAGATCGAATACCCTCTCTCCAACATCATTGAAATTGCGAGTGATTTTCCGCTTTGCAGCAATCTCTTCGACCGTAAGCTTTCCGATCTTCGAATACTCTTCGATTTTTTCCATCGAATAGACTGCTCCGTCTTTTAATCCTTTTTTAAGCTTTTCCCACATCGTGTCCATACTGCCTCCTTGTGAAATAGATCCGATAAGAGGAAACAGAATTAAAATATGATCTGGAACGCGCCCGCGTCCGAACCATTTTTTACCCCCTGCGCCAAACCTCCGCGCTCAATTGCGTCGGCGAACCCCAAACGCCATATATTTTCCAGACATGTCCGATAAAATCAGCCGGCTTTGCTTCCTCATTAATTATAGTTGCCGGGATAGGAACAATCGTTTCGAGATGATGCTCTATGCAACGGATAACGAGCATAGGCCGGTAAAAATTGCCGTCGACGAATTCCGACCCCTGTTTTTTGTTCCGAAATCGGCACCGCGTGAAGAGACACGGCAGGCAATCGAAAGGCGACAATTGCCACTCCTCTCGATGGTACAAGGCGCTCCGGTTGACTGTCTTTATTTCAACACCTATGCCGCCTTCCTCGCATGCAGAAATAATCTGCGAAGCCGCGGAATAACTGTTTACGAGTCGGATATCCACCCGGTCGAGCGCTATCTCATGGAGCGTATGGTTGCAGGGGGCTTTGAAGCGGAAGGGTTATGGACTGAAGCCGGCTCCCTGCTCTTCTGTCGCAACCCGCTGATTCGCGGAGCGCCCATGACCCCTGATCTGAAGGTCCTTTCGCTCGATATCGAGACGAATGCCGAACAGGGTACCATCCTCAGCATCGCATGCTGCGGAAGCCGACCCGCCGTATTTATACAGGGAAATGGGCCTGAAACCCCGCCGGTTTATTTCTGCGGAAGCGAGCAGGAGGTGATTGTCCATTTTTTCGACCACCTTCGTTATGAGGATCCTGATCTCATAATCGGGTGGAATGTCATCGATTTTGACCTGCAGACGATCCAGGATCGCTGTGATTTTTTTCATATCCCGTTTAATACCGGGCGCGATGAAGGGTCTCGAATCCTTCCCGGAAGGTCGGGTGGGAAAAAAACGGTTCGCATACCCGGCCGCGCCGTTATCGATGTTCCGTCCATGTTGCGCACCTATTTCCATACCTTTGAGGAGTATTCGCTCGATTTCGTCGCCTTTGCAATGTTCGGCGAGGGTAAATCGATCCATCTCTCCGGTAACGAGAAAATCCATGAAATCAATCGCCGCTTCAGAGAGGAACCTCTCTCCCTAGCGGAATACAATCTGCGCGATGCGGAGTTAACCCGACGGATTTTCGAACACGCTGATCTCCTGCCGAACGCCATCGAGCGGTCGAAGCACTCCGGTCAATTGATCGACCATTTCGGCGGAAGCATTGCCGCGTTCGATTATCTCTACCTTCCCCGCCTCCATCGGGCAGGGTATGTTGCGATTGACGTGGCCGATGTGGTGCCGCCTTCCGGCCCGCTTCCCGGCGGCTTTATCGTTGATCCCCGGCCGGGTCTCTATGAAAATGTGCTGGTGTTCGATTTCCGCAGTCTGTATCCTTCGATTATTATCACTTTCCGTATCGATCCTCTGGGGCATCTGGTCGCCGCATCTTCGGCGAACCGCATACAGGGACCCGTAGGGCCGCCGTTCGCCGCCGATATCACGATCCTGCCTCCCATAATTGCAGACCTCATGAAGGCCCGCGCCAAGGCAAAGAGAGATCAGAATCCCTATCTCTCGCAGGCGATAAAAATCCTGATGAACAGCTTTTATGGCGTTCTCGGCTCACCGGGGTGCAGGTTCTTTTCCGTGGATATCGCATCGGCCATCACCGGCATTGGTCAATATATACTCAAGCAGACGATAGAGCATATCCAATCATCCACGGGCTATGCGGTCATCTATGGCGATACCGATTCGCTCTTTGTTTGCATGGGAAGCGGTGACATTCCGGCACCTGGAACGGTGGGTCCGGAAATTGCCCGGCAGACTACCGATTGGCTCACCGCTATGCTGAAGACTCGATTCAGCGTACAGAGCAACTTGAAACTGCAGTTCGAGCGCCATTTTCGCCACTTTTTTCTGCCTCCGTTGCGGGGATCGACGGAGGGGAGCAAGAAGCACTACTGCGGGTCGATAATCGACGCGTCCGGGGAGATGACACTGCTTTTCAAGGGCATGGAGTCCGCCCGATCAGACTGGACCGACCTTGCAAAGGAGTTTCAGCATGAACTTTTTTTCCGCTTCTTCACCGGGAAGCCGATCGAAGAGTTTATCCGGTCCACGGTTGAAAAGGTCCGGCAAGGCAAGTTGGATCAAAAATTAATGTATAAGAAAAGACTCCGAAAACCGATCACGGACTATGCCGATCACCTTCCGCCCCATGTGCAGGCGGCAAAGCTTTTGGCTTCACCGGGAAGGCTGATCAGGTATTACATGACCACCAACGGCCCCCAGCCGATCGAAAATCTGACCGCACCACTCGATCGTGATCACTATATCGAGTGCCAGCTCAAGCCGATTGCCGATTCTCTCCTCGAATGGCTCGGAAGCGGGTTTGACAGAATTATTTCCGGGCAGCATGGAGCTTTTCCGGTAACAATTCCGCTTCCCACGAAAAAAAGGAGAGAGTGGTTCAAACCCACTCTCTCCTTAGACTCAAAGTCGTGCCAAATTCGATAAACAACTACCGGGTAAACATCATAACCGACTGCTTCTCAAAGGATCCCGCCTTGAAACGCACGATATACTCACCGGTGGCAAGGAAGCTGCTTTTCAAATTGATGGAATAAGATCCCGCTGCCTGACGGCTATTAAAGGTCATCGCAGCCCTGCCGAGCAGATCATACAGGGAGAGATCCACCAGCTCTACTTTGGGCAGTGAATAGGTAATTGCACCCTGCTTCATGGAGAATTCATAAGCACCTGTCACGAGGGGAGAATGAAGCACGGAAGTCCCTGAAACAAATGACCAGACCGTCGACCAGGCACTGGTAGTAAATGGATTGGTCGCGTTCACCCGCCAATAACTCAGCTTGTTGACGGTGGGCGTAAGGGATACGGAGGTCGCGGTAATCCCGGGCTGAGAAACTGTTGTGCTGCTGAAGGTGGAAACCGTTGCTATCTGAACCGTGTAGGAGGCAGCCGCAGAGGCAGCCGCCCAGGTAAATAGCAACGCTCCGGTGGCTTCCGGCGCTCCATTTGACGGCGAGACAAGCGTTGGCACGGCCGGAGCGGCCAACGTCACGAAGCTCCAGATTCCCGACCATGTTGTTGCAGCGGCATTGGTGGCTCCCACCTTCCAATAATAGGTGATTCCACCATAGGCAAGGCCGGTTGCCGCAGCGGTCAGACCTGCGCCGGTCTGGGCAAAAGTCGTATTTGCAAAGGTCGAGACGGTAGAGACCTGAACCGTATAGGAGGTGATGACTCCGCTTGCGACGGCCCAACTCAGGGTAAGCGCCGTCGACTGGCCGGTCGCTGCGTTTGCAGGACCGGAAAGAGCGGGTGCACCCGGCGGAAGAGGAATTGTCCCGAAGTTCCAGATACTCGACCACGCGCTTGTTCCGCCAAGGTTTGTTGCATTTACCCACCAATAGTAGGTAACCCCATTTGCCAAACCGCTTGGCGCCACCGAGGTGGTTGTAATACCGGTCTGCGAGAATAAAGTGGTGGCAAACGCCGCCGAAGTGGAAACCTGTATACTGTACGATGCGGGTGCGGCACCGCTTCCCGCCGCCCAGCTCAGGGTCAGGTTAACGGGCTGATTGGCGGAGCCGGATGCAGGTGCGGAGAGCAAAGGCGGAGCCGGAGCAGCAACAACGGTCGTGAAGCTCCAGATACTCGACCACGCACCGATGCCGGCGGGATTGGTGGTATTCGCCGCCTGCCAGTAGTAGGTGGTGCTGTTCGTGAGTCCGCTCACGCCCCAGGACGGCACCGTCAGGCCGGTCTGCATCAATACCGTGGTGCTGAAATTTGAATTGGTCGATACCAGGACCGCGTAGGAGGTCGCATTGGTTACCGCCATCCAGCTTAACGCCGGGGAGAGCTATTTGATTAGCGGCGCCATTCACGGGCGAGGTGAGGGCCGGAGCACTATATCCCCGCAAGGTATCGAGCCAGGAGACCGTGTTTGCCACATAGGAGGAATCTGCATTCGGATCGATTCCCATAAACAGGCCATGCGCGGCAAAATGTTTGTAAACCGAACTAACCTGCTGCCCCGTCACCGAATCCCAGAGCACAAACCGATACCTTTGACCGGACTTTAGTCCGTGGGTAACAACACCAGCGGTGGAATCGAACCCCTGAACGGAAATGCTCAGCGAGCCGCTCTCCCATTTGTGTGCGCCGATGCAGTTGCCGAAGGAATCGACCGCGGCTATGATGCTGCCGTACGGCAGGGCCACTCCATCAATCGTGGGATTACTGTTGACGGTCACAGAAGTACTCACCCAGTCGGCATACACCGTTGCATTGCCAGAGCTGATTGACCAGATAAAGGGCCCCAGCGTATCGGTCGTGGCGAATAGACCCGTGGCTGCTGAAAACAGAATAATCAATGCTCCCCGCCACCGTTTTGCTGCTTGAAGATGCATCACCCCGCTCCTTTCTTATAACTCAAGTAAGTGCCGCGCCTCTTTTTGGAAAAGGCCTCAACTCTGCATAATGGCTTTAAAAGTAAGATAGAAGAGCCGTTTACTGGACTCTGACTACCTTCATTCGCTTGTCAAAATTCTTCGCCTTCATTCGAACAATATACATGCTGGATCCGAGATTACCCTCGACGCCGTTCCAAGCAACTGTATAATGCCCGGGAATGTAGGCGCCCTTCGCAATCTGATGCACCAGGCTTCCTTTCATATCGTAAACATTCAGTTCGATATTCTGGGGATTCATGCCGTTAAGCGCCGGAACGTCGAACGCTATCCTGAGAACACCCTTGAATGGATTGGGATAGGCTCTCGTGAGATCGAACTTGGTAATCAGCATGCCCGAAGGAACGGAAAGGGATCCGAGAAATACGCCGTCAGTCACGTAAGTCGGCTTGAAACCGTTGCCTGACGCATAATCAAGCGGGAACTCCTGCTTTCCGTTCCACAACTTGAAGGTTATGCTCTCCGATGGACCGCATCCCTTCTGTTTGGTGACGGGATCGTTGCCCCAGATCGCGAACGCTGCATGACCATGGATGACCATTCCCGAACCGACCAGATTCCCCGACGGATCAAATGCGCCGATTTCACTGCTGTCGGGCGCCGTCTGATCGCCAAGAATCACGTTCCTGGCCAGGAGCGTGGCGTTGTTGCCCGTATTCGCATGCATCGGATAGTGGCGAGGATCAGGGATATGGAGAAGCGCCGGCCTTTCACTCGAGGCGGCGACCTGTTTAAAGGTCAAAGGCGTCGGATAGGTGAGCGATGCGGGCGAACTCATAAGCACCTTATAGCCCTGTCCTACCAGCATGACGCCGATGTCATCGATACCGAGCGAAGGCCAGTAGGCGTGCCCCGCGTTATTCTTGACGATGATCACTGAAGAGACAATCCCCGCAAACGCATGCCATATCGAATCGTTCACCTGCGGCAGATAGCCGATCAGATTCCACCCCGAAGCAAGGGCGATGGGCGTCGTCGCGATATTCACCGGAGCGCCGGAAACATTGAAGGTATCCGGTACCGAAGAATAAACCTGATACCCCTGGCCTACCAGAACATAATGGATATCATCCTGGCTTATCGCCGGGCAGTACACGTCGCCGGCATTATCCTTAACAAACAGGAAGCCCAGCGAATCCGTCCCGAAGACCGCAACCGTCGTATCACGAAGCGGGACGATGTTGAATGATATCATGTTCCACGTGGCATTGATCGGCATTAAAACCGGGAGCAGCGTTGTGAAGGTCCACGCGCCCGACCAGACGCCCGTACCGGCGAAGTTCGTGCCGTCCACCCGCCAATAGTACGATGTGTTAAGTGCAAGCCCCGCGAGCGCCTGCGACGTTGCGGTCAGGCCGGTCTGATCGAGAATGGTTGACGAAAAATTCCCGACAGTGGAAACCTGAATTTCATACGTAACCGGTCCGACGGAGACGGAAGAATTCCAGCTGAGCGTGAGGGACGGCTGCTGGCCCACCGCGTTATTGGCCGGAAGCGATAACAACGGAGCGGACGGCACCGCCATAATGGTCGCGAAGGACCACACGGCTGACCATGGACTTGCCCCGCCGGGATTCACCGCGCTTACCTCCCAGAAGAAGGTTGTGCTGTTACTGATGCCGGAAATCGCCGCGGCCGTCGATGTCACCCCGGTCAGATTCATCACCGTGGTTGCAAAAACTGCAGAAGTAGAAATCTGCACGGTGTAGCTTGCAGGAATCCCGACCCCTGATCCAGAGCTCCAACTCAGAGTCAAGGCAGTCGGCAGGTTGATGGACCCGCTTGACGGTGATGCAAGCACCGGAGAGGCTGGTATTGGCGGCACCGTGACAAAACTCCAGACACCCGACCACGGGGAGATCCCGCCTATATTCGATGCATCGGTACGCCAGTAATATGTTGTGCTGGTCAGGAGGGCGCTCACCACAGCATTGGTCGATGTTACCCCCGGCTGGTCAAACACAGTGGAGCCGAACGCGCTCGACAGCGATACCTGAACTTCATACGAGGTCGCCAGGGCGGCGCTGTTCCAGCTCAGGCTGGGAGACAACGCCTGATTGATGGCGCTATTCGCCGGAGAGGCGAGGCCGGGAGCGGCGGGAGCGGCAACAATCGTCGTGAAGCTCCACGCGCCTGACCAGGTAGTACCGCCCACAGTTCGAAGCATTCGCACGCCAGTAGTAGGTCGTGCTGTTCGTAAGACCGCTTATCGTCGTACCGGTCAGCGCCGATCCGGACTGATCAGACAGCGTGGTGCCGAACGCGCTCGACAGCGATACCTCCACCTCATAGGAGGTGGCCAGTGCGGAGGTGCCCCAGCTCAGGCCGAGCGATGTAATCGGCTGATTGACGGCGCCATTCGTCGGCAAGGCGAGACCGGGGGCCGCAGGAGCGGCAATAATCGTCGTGAAGCTCCAAGCGCCTGACCAAGTCGTGCCTCCCACATTCGATGCATTCGCGCGCCAGTAGTAGGTCGTACTGTTCAATAAGCCGCTCACCGTCGTGGATGTTAATGATGCTCCCGACTGGTCAAATAAAGTACTGCCGAAGGTGCTCGACAGCGATACCTCGACCTCATAGGAGGTGGCCAAGGCGGAAGTGCCCCAGCTCAAGCCGAGCGAAGTAATCGGCTGATTGACGGCGCCATTCGCCGGAGAGGCAAGGCCCGGGGCTGCGGGAGCGGCAACAATCGTCGTGAAGGTCCAGACTCCCGACCAGGTCGTGCCCCCTACGTTCGACGCATTCGCGCGCCAGTAGTAAGTCGTGCTGTTCGTAAGACCGCTTACCGTCGTGGAGGTTAATGATGCTCCCGACTGGTCAAATAAGGTGCTGCCGAAAGCGCTCGACAGCGATACCTCGACCTCATAGGAGGTTGCCAAGGCGGAAGTGCCCCAGCTCAGACCGAGAGAAGTAATCGGCTGATTGACGGCGCCATTCGTCGGCAAGGCAAGGCCGGGCGCCGTAGGAGCGGCAACGATCGTCGTGAAGCTCCATGCATTCGACCAGCTCGTCCCGCCAATATTCGATGCATTCGCACGCCAGTAGTAGGTCGTACTGTTAGAAAGATTCGGAGTAATCGTCGCTGAAGTCAGCGACGCTCCCGTCTGATAAAAAACCGTGCTCCCGAACGTGCTCGACAGTGATACCTCTACCGCATAGGAGGTGGCAAGTGCGGAGGTACCCCAGCTCAAGCCGAGCGAAGAAATAGCCTGGTTGCCAACGCCATTGGTCGGCGATGCAAGCGCGGGAGCTGCCGGAGCAGCAACAATCGTGGTAAAGGACCAGATGCTCGACCAGCTACTCGTAACGCTGCCGTTTACTCCACTGACCATCCAGTAATAGGTGATATAATTTGTCAAGCCCGGAAAGGTCGCGGTGGGTGCCGTTAACCCCGTCTGCATGGTCGGCGAGGAAAAAGTGGAGGTGGTGCTGACCTCCGCGGTATAGGTGGTCGCTCCGCTGACCGTTCCCCAGTTGAGCGTCAAGGTAATCGGCTGATTGACCGAACCGGTCGACGGCGAAACGAGCGCCGGCGTGGGAATCACCGTCGAAAAACTCCAGACGCTTGACCAAGCGCCCGTAACGCCATAGGTATTGATGCCATTTACCTCCCAGTAATAAATAGTACCATAGGACAATCCGGTGAGGGCATACGAGGTGGAGGTCAGGCCTGCCGAATTTGCCAAGGTCGTTGAAAACGCGCTGTTCGTCGATACCTGCACGGCATAGGAAACCGCGCGGGCGGCAGTGTTCCACGAGAGGCTCAGGCTGAGCGGCTGGCTGCCGCTTCCGCTCGACGGCGAGGAAAGAATCGGCTGATCCGGCGCGGTCAAGGCCGTTAGGCTTGCCAGGGCCCCGATTCCCCCATCGCTATAGGTTGGAGTGGCATAACCGGATTTCCACGTAACTGCGGCGATGCCCTCCTTTTGCGTGGAATAATGCCACACCCGGAAGAAGATCGAATCGCCATCATGCAGTCCATCGGGAGTCCCGGAGAGCGGATCCTGACCGACGACAGTAATGCTTTGACTATGGACGCTGTCCCATATCGCACTGCCGACGCAAAGTCCCGTATTACTGAAGGCGCCAATCTCGTCTGATTTGCCAAGCGGCACTCCATTGACCGTCGGGTTCGCCGAAGTCTGCAATGCGATCGACATGGATACGCTGGTAGCCGTGTCATAGACATAATGAACGGTGGTAAAGCTCCACGTCGTCGACCAGGCGCTTGTTCCAGACACATCGGATGCACGCGCCTGCCAGTAATAGGTCGTGGATGCGGAAAGATTTTGCACCAGCGCCGAAACGCCGGTTCCGGTATGATCAAAGATGGTAGTCCCGAAATTCGATGACGCGGATACCTCCACTTCATACGAGGTTGCCAAAGCAGCCGTATTCCATGAAAGCCCTTCCAGAATCGATTGGGCTCCTACGCCATTTGCCGGAGATTTAAGTACCGGCGCCGAGGGAATCTGGGCGCTGAGGCCGATAGACCAGGCAATCAGGAAAGCAGCAGATACATACGCTCTTTTCAACCAACTCCGAGACATAACCCACCCCCCTTGAAAAAAAGTTTTCCTTCCGTAAGGAATACAGAATTTATTGGAACTATTGGACCCTTATCAATTTGATACGCTTATCAAAGTCCTTTGCCTTCATTCTCACAATATATATACTTGATCCAAGAGATGCTACCCTACTCTCGGTCGCCGCCCATGTCACGGTGTAGTGTCCCGGTTGATAGGCACCCTTGGCAATCTGATGCACCAGGCTTCCCTTCATGTCATAGACATTCAGCTCGATATCCTGGCTGTTCATTCCCTCAAGACTTGGAATATCAAAGGAAATCCTGATAAATCCCTTGAAGGGGTTGGGGTACGCGTTGGTCAGATCAAACCGCTTGATAAAATATCCCGATGGAACGCTCAAACTGCCGAGATATACCCCGTCGACCGCATACTTCGGCTTCGTCCCATTCGCGGGCGTATAATCCAGCGAATATTCCCGCGTGCCATCCCAAAGCTTAAAAGTAATCATTGCCCCGGGAGTACAGCCATCTTTTTTCTTGGCTATCGGATCGGCGCCCCAGATTGCAAAAGCGGCATGTCCGTGGATGACCACTCCCGAACCGACCAGGTTCCCCGCAGGATCATAAGCGGCGATTTCGCTGCTATCCTTCGCGATTTGATTTTCAATCGATACGTTCTTTGCCAGAAGCGTGGCATTGTTGCCGGTATTCGCATGCGAGGCATAATGGCGCGGATCGGGCAGATGCAGCAACATCGGTCCATGACCGGCAATCGTCGTACGCTTGGCTACTCCGGACAGCGGAGTAGGATAGGTAAATGAGGCGCCCGCACTCATCAGCACCTTGTACCCTTGGCCGACGGCCATTACGCCTATATCATCGATAGCAAGCGACGGCCAGTAGACGTGGCCGGAGTTATTCTTGACAATAATTACTGAAGAATCGATAGGCGTTATCGCATGCCATGCAGAGTCGTCCGTCGGCGGGAGGTATGCGATCAAATTCCAGCCGGATGTCAGGGTGATCGGCGTGTTTGCGAAATTAACCGGATTTCCCTGCACCGTCAGCGTATCAGGAACAGTGGTGTAAACCTGATACCCCTGGCCTACCAGGGCATAATGAACGTCATCCTCGTTTATCAATGGGCAGTACACGTCGCCGGCATTATCTTTAACAAAGAGGAACCCAAGAGGATCCGTCCCGAAAACCGCAACCGTGGTATCACTCACTGGGACAATGTTGAACGATATCATATTCCAGGCGGCAATCAGCGGAATCTGCATCTGCGCCAGCGTCGTGAAATTCCATGCAGCCGACCATAGCCCATTGCCGCCGATATTCGCGGCATTCACCCGCCAGTAATACAGTCCTGAATTAGAGAGCCCACTGATGAGCTGCGATGCGGCGGATAAACCGCTCTGGTCGATTATCGTTGAGGTGAAATCCGACGCAATTGATATCTGCAACTCATAGGAAGAAGCGGTGATGACCGTTCCCCAGGTAAGCGTCAGGGAGATTGCCTGACCTATGGCGTTATTGGTCGGCAATGTCAGCAGAGGCGCTGCCGGAGCAGGAATAACCGTCGTGAAACTCCACGCACCCGACCACGCACTCGTTCCGCCGATGTTCGTCGCATTCACTTCCCAGTAGTACGACGTGCTGTTCGCAAGGCCGCCCACCGCCGCCGTAAGGCCCGTAATGCCCGTCTGACTCGATACCGTCGTCCCGAAACTCGATGACGCCGATACCAGTATGCTGTACGATGCCGCGCCCGTCACCGCACCCCAGCTCAGGTTCAGCGACGTCGGCTGGTTCACCGAACCGCTCGACGGCGAGGCCAGCACCGGCACTCCCGGCGTCGCGATGATCGTCGTGAAACTCCACGCACCGGACCACGACACTCGTTCCGCCGATGTTCGTCGCATTCACCTCCCAGTAGTACGCCGTGCTGTTCGCAAGGCCGCCTACCGTCGCCGTCAGACCCGTAATCCCCGTCTGGCTCGTTACCGTCGTCCCGAAACCCGATGACGCCGATACCAGTATGCTGTACGACGCCGCGCCCGTCACCGCACCCCAGCTCACGTTCAGCGACGTCGGCTGGTTCACCGAACCGCTCGACGGCGACGCTAGCACCGGCACTCCCGGCGTCGCGATGATCGTCGTGAAACTCCACGCCCCGGACCACGCACTCGTTCCGCCGATGTTCGTCGCATTCACCTCCCAGTAGTACGCCGTGCTGTTCGCAAGGCCGCCTACCGTCGCCGTCAGACCCGTAATCCCCGTCTGGCTCGTTACCGTCGTCCCGAAACCCGATGACGCCGATACCAGTATGCTGTACGACGCCGCGCCCGTCACCGCACCCCAGCTCACGTTCAGCGACGTCGGCTGGTTCACCGAACCGCTCGACGGCGACGCAAGCACCGGCACTCCCGGCGTCGCGATGATCGTCGTGAAACTCCACGCCCCCGACCACGACACTCGTTCCGCCGACGTTCGTCGCATTCACCTCCCAGTAGTACGCCGTGCTGTTCGCAAGGCCGCCTACCGTCGCCGTCAGACCCGTAATCCCCGTCTGGCTCGTTACCGTCGTCCCGAAACCCGATGACGCCGATACCAGTATGCTGTACGACGCCGCGCCCGTCACCGCACCCCAGCTCACGTTCAGCGACGTCGGCTGGTTCACCGAACCGCTCGACGGCGACGCCAGCATCGGCACTCCCGGCGTCGCGATGATCGTCGTGAAACTCCACGCCCCGACCACGAACTCGTCCCGCCGATGTTCGTCGCATTCACCTCCCAGTAGTACGACGTGCTGTTCGCAAGGCCGCCCACCGCCGCCGTAAGGCCCGTAATGCCCGTCTGACTCGATACCGTCGTCCCGAAGCTCGATGACGCCGAGACCAGTATGCTGTACGATGCCGCGCCCGTCACCGCACTCCACCCCAGGTTCAGCGATGTCGCCTGGTTCACCGACCCGCTTGACGGCGAGACCAGCATCGGCACTGCCGGCGTCGCGATGATCGTCGTGAAACTCCACGCACCCGACCACGAACTCGTCCCGCCGACGTTCGTCGCATTCACCTCCCAGTAGTACGCCGTGCTGTTCGCAAGGCCGCCTACCGTCGCCGTAAGACCCGTAATGCCCGTCTGGCTCGATACCGTCGTCCCGAAACCCGATGACGCCGATACCAGTATGCTGTACGATGCCGCGCCCGTCACCGCACCCCAGCTCACGTTCAGCGACGTCGGCTGGTTCACCGAACCGCTCGACGGCGACGCTAGCACCGGCACTCCCGGCGTCGCGATGATCGTCGTGAAACTCCACGCTCCAGACCACGCACTCGTTCCGCCGATGTTCGTCGCATTCACCTCCCAGTAGTACGCCGTGCTGTTCGCAAGGCCGCCTACCGTCGCCGTCAGACCCGTAATCCCCGTCTGGCTCGTTACCGTCGTCCCGAAACCCGATGACGCCGATACCAGTATGCTGTACGACGCCGCGCCCGTCACCGCACCCCAGCTCACGTTCAGCGACGTCGGCTGGTTCACCGAACCGCTCGACGGCGACGCAAGCACCGGCACTCCCGGCGTCGCGATGATCGTCGTGAAACTCCACGCCCCGGACCACGACACTCGTTCCGCCGACGTTCGTCGCATTCACCTCCCAGTAGTACGCCGTGCTGTTCGCAAGGCCGCCTACCGTCGCCGTCAGACCCGTAATCCCCGTCTGGCTCGTTACCGTCGTCCCGAAACCCGATGACGCCGATACCAGTATGCTGTACGACGCCGCGCCCGTCACCGCACCCCAGCTCACGTTCAGCGACGTCGGCTGGTTCACCGAACCGCTCGACGGCGACGCTAGCACCGGCACTCCCGGCGTCGCGATGATCGTCGTGAAACTCCACGCTCCAGACCACGCACTCGTTCCGCCGACGTTCGTCGCATTCACCTCCCAGTAGTACGCCGTGCTGTTCGCAAGGCCGCCTACCGTCGCCGTCAGACCCGTAATCCCCGTCTGGCTCGTTACCGTCGTCCCGAAACCCGATGACGCCGATACCAGTATGCTGTACGACGCCGCGCCCGTCACCGCACCCCAGCTCACGTTCAGCGACGTCGGCTGGTTCACCGAACCGCTCGACGGCGACGCTAGCACCGGCACTCCCGGCGTCGCGATGATCGTCGTGAAACTCCACGCTCCAGACCACGCACTCGTTCCGCCGATGTTCGTCGCATTCACCTCCCAGTAGTACGCCGTGCTGTTCGCAAGGCCGCCTACCGTCGCCGTCAGACCCGTAATCCCCGTCTGGCTCGTTACCGTCGTCCCGAAACCCGATGACGCCGATACCAGTATGCTGTACGACGCCGCGCCCGTCACCGCACCCCAGCTCACGTTCAGCGACGTCGGCTGGTTCACCGAACCGCTCGACGGCGACGCTAGCACCGGCACTCCCGGCGTCGCGATGATCGTCGTGAAACTCCACGCCCCGGACCACGCACTCGTTCCGCCGACGTTCGTCGCATTCACCTCCCAGTAGTACGCCGTGCTGTTCGCAAGGCCGCCTACCGTCGCCGTCAGACCCGTAATCCCCGTCTGGCTCGTTACCGTCGTCCCGAAACCCGATGACGCCGATACCAGTATGCTGTACGACGCCGCGCCCGTCACCGCACCCCAGCTCACGTTCAGCGACGTCGGCTGGTTCACCGAACCGCTCGACGGCGACGCAAGCACCGGCACTCCCGGCGTCGCGATGATCGTCGTGAAACTCCACGCCCCGGACCACACGCTCGTTCCGCCGACGTTCGTCGCATTCACCTCCCAGTAGTACGCCGTGCTGTTCGCAAGGCCGCCTACCGTCGCCGTC
>CAWJXL010000021.1:0-120649 GCA_963846695.1 uncultured Fibrobacterota bacterium
GGACGATAGCCGATCTCGACGGCAAAGACAAAATTTTGACCTCGCACATCGCCGAGGCGATCCATTACCGGAGTCTGGACCGGAAGCTGTGGATCGGAGGGTGAAAAGAAGTAGCAATTGCATGTTGTAGCACTACTTGTTACTTGTTTATTGTTGCGTGTGTGCCTCCCCTCTTTCCAAAGCCCTCTATTTTTCCTCCACCGGCTCCCAATGCTGGCTGTAATGATATAAATCCCGCGCTGTCATCAGATAGATGACGACCCGCTTTTTTGCCAGGGTGGTTTTCCTTGCCTTGAACATCTTGTCCCGTACGAGCGGTCCGCCTCCCCAACTCGTGACGACATCAACCGGCAATCCGGTCTCGGCCGCGATATGGGCGCCGATGCCTGCGCTCTTGCAGTCGACCAGTTCGAACACCCCGGTGAAACTGTCGCCGATGAGCAGGATCGGAGCGTCGGGATTATTGGCCTTATACAGACTGCCATCGGGATTCAGTACCTGTTGTCCTTCGATTTCGTCGGCAGGGTACGCCGATTGTTGCGATTCCGGTAATTTATCAACCAAATCCCCCTGCCGCAGAAAGGTCGTGTCCCGTATGCCGTAGCGGATGGGGTTCGTTGAGGCTTCACCGTACCACGTAAGGCGCTTGATGCGTCCTGCGATATACTGTGCGGCGAGCAATAGCCCCCGTGATGTCCAGTGTGTGTCGTGTTTCTGGAACAGCGTCTCCTTCGCCGTTGAATCCTCGCGCTTTGCAGCAAGGAATACCGGCAGCAGGTCGATCACCCCGATGCCGGCCCGCTGCAGGTCGCTCAGGAATTTTCGGGAGTACGGGTTGATGATCGTAGAGTCGGCCGGTGCGTCCGCCGATGGAAGCTTCTCGAAGTAAACTTCGGATTTATTCGGGACCGGGCAGAACAGCAGGGTGGTTCCCTGCTTTGCGAGGAGTTTATTGAATTCCTGCAGCTGAGGCAGGGGGTTATCGGGGGGCGATTGAAGGGTGAGGTCGCCGCCGTTCAGGTATTCGATCTCGTGACGGAAAAAGAGCCAGCCGTCCTTGCCGATAAAGGCCATCTGCGCTTTCGGCAGATTTTTCAGGAAATCGAGGTTGGCGCGGCGAAACGGCTCCTCCATTTTCGACCATGCCGCATAGTCGCCGAACGTTTTCGTCTCCAGCGCGAAGTGAATGCTGTCATCACCGGTCGTCCCGGCCAAAATGGCCCCGGCGACCGAGGGAATCGAATCGGGTTTCGCAATGGGCGCCGCTGCCTGAGGAACAACGGCCGGGGTATTTACAGCATCCGAATCAGGAAAATCGACAATAAAGACATTGTAGATAGGCTTCCCATACGGGCTACCCCGTATGACGACGAGCGGGTTCGCAATGGAAAATCCCTTCATCTCGCGGCGGATCCTTTTTTCCGTTTGGGGGGTTGGCCATGCGGAGGAACCGGTCATGTCGACCATATCGGTATTGAGCTTCGGATACCAGTAGGAGGCGAGCGTATTCGCCCAGTCGATGACCTGCTCTTTTGTCAATACTTTTCCTGCATAGTCGGTCTTCATCCAGTCAATTACTTTTGTGAGCATGGCATGATCGGCCGTTCCTGTCTCGATGCGACCGTAGCACTCCCTGAATCCGTCGTGATTTTCATCTACAAGACCGTCGATAAAGGTCACCCAGGGCTTGAATTCTATTTTGACCCAGAGCGAGGCTGTATCGTCCGTGCCGTGCACCCAGGCGCACACTATTTCCTGATAGGGCGGGTAGATCGAGGAGTCAGCCCATTTTTTTCCGTTCACCGCACCGGTAATTTTCGCGAAGAGGTTAACTTTTGTCAATTTCCAGAGCCGGTTCTGGAGCGGATCCCAGGCAAATGGCTGTGACAGTTCACTTTCGGTAAGAGGGGTTTGCGCCAATGAGATGCAGGGCGAAACGACAACTCCGCCGAAAGTGCAATCGGCAATCGTG
Source organism: uncultured Fibrobacterota bacterium (assembly GCA_963846695.1). Taxonomy (GTDB): domain Bacteria; phylum Fibrobacterota; class Chitinivibrionia; order Chitinivibrionales; family Chitinispirillaceae; genus BOG-1184. The sequence goes on from CAWJXL010000021.1 coordinate 1,973, forward strand.
ATTTTTTTTACCGGTCTTTTTGGCCGGAAAAGCTGCGGATCGTACCGAACCGGATTTCTCGCATAGGCTGCAAGGTCAAGGTTCGCCTCGGTCGGCCGATGGACGGTGCGGACCATTACTTGCGACGTGCGCCGGTTGAAATTCTGTATTCAGCGTTTCGTAGGGGACGGCATGCAGGCGGAACTGCATTACAAGAATGGCCGATGCAATGCAAAAAACCGTGCGGAATTTCATGATGGCATAATATCCTTTTATCAACTTAAACACCTACGGCATCGCAATCGCCACGTCTTTCCACCCATCCTCGCCGAATCTGAAATCGCGTTCCACGACCTCCCAGACGACGAGTTTTTTCCCTTTCAGCAATTTCGGGTTGCGTGCCAGCGATTGCCGAACCAGGGTCGATGCACCGCCGTCATTGACGAGCGATGCGATGGGCTGCGATAGTTCGAAAGCAAGGTGGGAGATCCACCCGGCGCTTCTCGGCTCGTCGGTCTGGTAGATGCGCGAAAAGCTGTCGCCCAAGAGCAGTATCGGCGAATTGCGGTAATCGTCCTTGTAGAGCGACCGCTTCGAAACGGCTCCTGAAGAGTCCCGAGTTATGCGGTACACCTGATAGCACCTGGTCTTTTCCGGTATGAACCCACCATAGAACCGGTAAACCTTCTCCGCCGGCAGGGTCGTCATCACGGCCACATCACCGGTCCGGTCGACCGTAACCGAATCGATCACATACTCGGTCGAACCAGGCCGGTACCAGGGGTATTGCTTGATCCGGTCTGCGAGCAGGCGGGCGGCGAGGCGAACGGTGCGTCCCTTCCAATGGGTATCCTCGCGGAGAAAGAGCGAGTCGCCGGCTTTCGCGTCGAGGAGCCGTTCCTTTGCAAAGGGGCCGAAAAGATCGAGCACCTCGACGCCCGCATTGCGCAGGTCATTCATCATGCGCTGCGAATGGCTGAGCGATCCTGATGCCGAGGCGGGAATGCACCGCGAGAGGAGGTCGGGGTAGATGCTCGGCTTGCCCGGCATGATAACCATTAACAGATCGATGCCGGCGCTCTGCAGTTGCATTTTGAATCGCACAATGGCCCCGAGGGGATCCTCGCTGAGCATCCTGTCATTACGATCGACAACGATCGAACGCGGGTCGCGTACATCGGGTTTGACCAGGAAATCGACATCGGGTTTGTAAAAAAACCACTCTTTTTTACCCAGAACGCCTTTATCCCCGAGGTCGCGGAACAAAAGGTAGCGCAGGAATTGCATGCGCGGCCTGCCCGCCGTCGCGAACACCGAAGAGTTTTCGAGTTCCTTTTCAAACGGCCTGAGGTAGCGGTCGTTCCAGAGAATATAGCGCCACCCGCCGATCGCGAGGAGGGGCAGAGAAATGATCGATCGCTTTGGATACTCCTGCTTCAGAAAATCGGTTGCCGACCGCATGACGGAAAGGTCGGCGGCAATCCGGGCGGCGGGTGCGCCGGCATGCAGCTTCGCGGCAAAACCGGCAAGGCGGGCGGCGAGGGTATCGAGCCTGAACACGGCGGGAATCATCGAATCGGTTGTGATATGGCGGTTCCTGGTGATAACGGCTTTTTTAATGTTCTCGATATTCGCGATCGCGTCGTCGGCCAGCAGGTTGGCTGTTCCTGCGACGAGTCGTCCGGCGTCTTCATCGCGGCGAGCGTGTCGGCGTAAAGTGATGCACTCAGGCCAGCTCGTGCATCGCATTCGCATTGCGAAAGGGGGTGACCGTGAGGTCTTCAGGCAGGTCGAGCGCCTGGATGCTCTTTCCCTTGCGGAGCTCTACGACGGCCTGGGTGATCGGTACGGCAAAAATGATCAGGATGAAAACGACGACGAGGGGGGCTGCAAGCAGACGTTTCAGGAAGTTCATAGCCGCCGCCCCCGGATTAAAACTGGAAGTAGAGAAAAGGGTTATAGGTCTGGGTGAACATGGTAACGATCGCCAGCACCAGAACGGCGGTACAGAGCAGCGCTTTGGGCATAGTAAGGGTATGCACCCATTCATGCGCCTGCAGCGGTTGCCATACAAAAACGGCGCAGAGGAACATCTCGAAGACATGTCGCGGCGTGAAGATCTCGGCCGAGAGCATCGGGGCCGTGGCGGTGCCCCTGACCGTCCCGATCATAGCGCCCCAGTAGTGCACGGCTTGTCCGAGATCGGGCGCGCGGAAGAGCACCCAGCCGAACATTACGACAATGAAGGTGATCGCTACCTGGCCCCAGTTCGGCAGCCGGTGATAGAGGGTTCTCTTGCCGGCAACCCGCTCGATTACGAGAAACACGCCCTGATAGACGCCCCACAGGACAAAGGTCCACTTTGCGCCGTGCCAGAGGCCGCTCAGGAAAAAGCAGAGACAGAGATTGAAATACATGCGGCTTTTGCCGACGCGATTTCCACCGAGCGGGATGTAGAGATAATCCCGGATGAAGTTGGTAAGCGAAATATGCCATTTCTGCCAGAATACGGTGATGCTGGGAGAGTTGTAGGGAGCATCGAAATTTTTGATAAATTCGATCCCGAGCATGCGCGCAAGCCCGACGGCCATGTCGGAGTAGCCGCAGAAATCGAAGTAGATCTGGAATGCATAGGCGGCAACGCCCCACCAGGCATTGACCAGACCCGGGCTGTCGCTGCCGAAAGCGGCGTCGGCGATGGAGGCCACCGAGTTGGCAAGGATGACTTTCTTACCGAGACCGAGGCTGAAGATCGCCACCCCGCTCGCGAATTTCGGAATCGAATGCACCCGGTTGTCGAGCTGATCGGCAACGGTGCGGTAGCGGATGATCGGCCCGGCGATAAGGTGGGGAAAGAGTCCCACGAAACAGGAGAACACCGAAAAGTTACGCGCCGGCTTTGCCTCGCCCCTGTAGACATCAATCGTATAGCTCAGGCCGACGAAGGTATAAAAGGAGATGCCGGAGGGGAGCAGCACAGAGGCGATGGTGAACGCATGGGGTCCGCTGCCAAGGAGCGATGCCAGCCGGTTAACCACCTCGGCCATGAAAAACATGTAGTACTTGAAGTAGGCGAGGAGCGAAAGGTCGGTGACTATGGCGAAAATGAGCGCACTCTTGCGTTTCCACTCGACCTGGCCGGGCTGGCTGATTATCAGGCCGCAAATATAGTCGTTGATGGTGGTGATGAACATCAGGATCACGAACCAGGGGACGAGCCATCCGTAAAAAACATAGCTCATAATCGTGATGAAGGCGTTTTTTACATAGAGGCCCTTCCACCTGAAGGGAAGGAGAAAGTATACCAGCAGGAAAAAAGGAAGAAAATAGAATAAAAATATATGCGAAGAAAAAACCATTCGTTACGACCCACGCAGTAGGGGATGATCGGGACGTTATCCCGCCAATGAGGCCTAACCGAGTGCCGTGATTACCGTGCGATTTCCGCTTTGAGGGCGTAATATTTATCGAGGTCGGAATCCGGATATTCGTCCTCCACCGCATCTTTCCAGACTCGCTCGATCGGCGTCACCAGCACAAGCCTCTGCCGTGCCCCCTTTTCGAATTTGACGATATCTCCGACCGCCAGCGTACGCATGCGGTCTTTTATTTGGCCCCGCGGAATGAGCGGATTGTAGTGGCCCACCAGGATTTCCTGCACGGCATACTTGCCCTTGAGCACCTTTATCACCCGGTACTTCATGATGTAGACATAGTTGTAAAGATCGTTCGGCGGAAAGACACCGGGAATTTCGGTCAGCCGGGCGAGTACCACGAGCGTATCCATGCCTTTTTTTTGCACGACGTGAATCGGGGCCTTCGGTGCAGACCGGCTTGCAGGGGTTCCATTCTGGTCCTGAGCCGGGGATAACGAGAACAGCAGAGGCACCGAAATGACCGCGATATTTTTAGCGAACCGCATGCACGCTCCTGACGATGGCTATTTGGTTATCGTGAATATGCCGGATGAGTCGGGCGGCACGTTATTAAAGTATTCTTTAACCTTGACGTAACAATGGGTTGAGACGGCGGAGCTGTCGACGACCCACGAATATGACGTGGAGTCGCGAGGGAAAGAATTGGTCCCGAGCACAAGAATGGTGGTGTCATGATGGAGTTCCAGTACCACGCTGCTGACGTCAATCGTATCGTTGACCTGCCATCTGATCTTCATCGTATCGCCGACGTGGTAGGTAGCGCCGGCAACCGGTGCGATTAAAGCAAGGGGTTTTGCAGGGTTGTTATTCGTCGGGCTATGGCAGGACATTCCTGCAAACAGCGCGAAGATTGCGGTGAGAACGGTGCAATGGAGGAACCAGCTTTTTTTCATGGATGTTCCCCAGATTTCGAAAAATGAAGTGGTAATGAAATATACGTAGAGTATAATTCATCGCTTGATTACTGAACAAGATGCAGAACATCGATCTCACCCGCTTTGCGACCCCTCTTGCTATCCCTCCCAAACCCTCAACATCGCCACCGGTGGCAGGTCCTTCAAATGCGTAGTGCAGGGAGCATGGTGCCCTGATAAACCGGGCAATCAACTATTTTCATATAATGTTCACCGTTGCCCTGCAAAATCTCGGCTGCAGTAAAAATACGATCGACGGAGAACGGATCCTCCACCGGTTCAGCCGTGCGGGGTACACGGTCACCGATGATTTCGCCGGAGCCGATACCATCGTCGTCAACACCTGTGCCTTTATCCGCGAGGCCAAGGAGGAGGCCATCGAGGCCATCCTCGAGTCGGCTTCCTGGAAAAAAAACGGGCGCTGCGGCGAGCTTCTGGTGACCGGCTGTTTTGCGGAGCGCTATAAAAAGGAGGCCGGAAGGCTCATCCCGGAGGTCGATGCCTGGATAGGCGTTCACGAGTGGGAGGAGGTGCTCTCCGAACGGCTCGGGGTGAGATCGCAGCAGACCTTCAAACGGGAACTTTCAAGGCCGGTCGCTACCCAGCACCTGAAAATTGCGGAAGGGTGTTCCCACGCCTGCGCCTTCTGCGCCATCCCGCAGATTCGCGGACCCTACCGTTCACGCCGCCTTGAAGATATCATTGCCGAGGCGTGCTGGCTCGAGGATCAGGGCGCGCGTGAGCTGATCCTGGTGGCGCAGGATACCTCATTTTATGGGAATGACCGCGGAGGGGAAGAAAGGCTCGCCGACCTCATCGAGGCGCTGCTTGCAATCACCTCTTTCCCCTGGATCCGCCTCATGTACCTACACCCGAACCAGGTGGACGCCCGCCTGCTCGCGCTTTTCGCGTCAGAAAAGAGGCTCTGTCCCTACTTCGACCTGCCGCTCCAGCATGCCGCCGATCCGGTCCTGAAGGCGATGGGCCGGATGCCGCTTTCGGGGGGTATGAGGGAGCTTATCGCCGCACTACGCGAAGCGGTGCCCGAAGCGGCGATCCGGAGCGCCATGATCATAGGCTTTCCGGGTGAGACCGCCGAATATTTCAAGGAACTCGAACGATTCGTCGAAGAGATCCGGTTTGATCGTCTTGGCGTCTTTCCTTTTTCTCCGGAGGAGGGGACGAAAGCCTTTTCTCTCCCCCGTAGACCGCGTTCGCCGACCGTCATGCGGCGCTGTGAGGCAATCATGGCCATCCAGCGCGAAATCAGCAGGGAGAAGCTTGCCGGGCGCGTGGGATCGCGTATGGAGGTGCTGATCGAAGGCCCCTCGAAGGACCCTGCGTTCCCTCTATGCGGCCGCACGCGGTACGATGCGCCTGAAGTTGACGGAACGGTATTTGTCGCGTCCTCAGACCGCCGCGCGGGTTCGTTTCAGCAGGTCATGATCGTCGATGCGAGCGACCACGATCTGTTCGGGGAGATCGTCTGACAGAAGAGCCCTGAAATCAGTCTCTATTCATAAAAAACAAATTATAAGGAGCATGGTTGCTTATGCCGACCTATGAGTATGCGTGCAGGAAATGCGGATTGGTGTTTGAAGAGTTCCAAAGTATTACCGCACCCCCCTTGAAAAAATGCAGGAAAAAAGGTTGCGACGGCGAAGTCCGCCGCCTGATTTCCCCCGGCGCCGGATTTCTCTTCAAGGGAAACGGATTTTACCAGACCGACTACCGTTCCGACTCCTATACGAAGGCGGCGAAATCGGCCGGTGATTCCGCACCGGGCGCCCCTGCCCCTACCACTCCGGCCAAGCCATCGGAGAGCGGTTCCGCCTCAACCGGTTCAGAGGCAAAGACGTAGTGATCATTCCATGACGGCGCACTCCATGCGAAAGCAAGCCTGATGTTCATCGATGAGGCGATTATACAGGTGAAGGCAGGGGATGGCGGCAACGGCTGCCATGCCTACGAGCGGCAGCCGTTCAAACCAAAGGGGCGGCCCGACGGCGGCGACGGCGGCCGCGGAGGGCACATTTCCGTAGTCGCCTCGGCGCAGATTCACACGTTGCAGGATATGGCGTACCGGCAACAGTTCAGGACCTCCCGCGGCATGCACGGCAAAGGCTCTTCAAAGACAGGGAAGAACGGCGAAGACATCGTCATCGAAGTGCCCCTGGGCACCATGATTTATAATGACGAAACCGGGCAGCTCATCGCGGATTGCATCGACCCTGGAGTCCCGATTCTGATCGCAAGGGGCGGCAGGGGAGGCCGCGGCAACCGTGCGCTTGCCTCGGCGAAAGACCGCAATCCCGAGATGGCCGAGGCCGGAAAACCGGGAGAGGAGAAACGGTTGCGTCTCACCCTCAAGGTGCTTGCCGATATCGGGCTGGTCGGGCGGCCGAATGCGGGCAAATCCACCTTCCTTGCGCGCATTTCCCATGCCCGGCCGAAAATTGCGGACTACCCCTTTACGACCACCGCGCCGAACCTCGGGATTGTCCAGGGCGAAAACGGCAGGGGATCGTTCGTCGTCGCCGATATTCCCGGCCTCATCGAGGGAAGCAATACGGGCAAGGGTCTGGGAATCCGGTTCCTGAAGCACATCGAACGGACCAGGGTGCTGGCCATTCTCATCGACGGCGTCTCGCCGCATCCCGAAGAGGACGCGGCCATGCTGCTGAACGAGCTTTCGCTCTACAGCCGGACTCTCGCGGAAAAACCGCGCTGTATGATCCTTACCAAAAGCGATCTTTTCCCGCCGGACAGCGCCCCGGTTGCGCCGGTCGGGTGGCTCACGATGTCGGCGGCGACGGGAGAAAATGTCGATGCGGTGATTGCACGGCTCCGGACAATGGTGAAGGAGGCAAGGGAAAGTTTAGGCGCTAACCTTGTATACGATTGAAATCATGCGAGTAAAATAATTCACCGATGATAAGACACCAAAAAAAGGTACATCGTAATAACCATTACTTACCTAAAAAGTACCTTGCGATAAATAGTGGACATATTGTATTATCTCCTCTTCTAGTATTTAAATTGAAGAAGCATTACATTCGTAAAAAGCAAGCGAATGCTGCCGATAATAACCGACTTCTAACGATACCAATATAAAATAAAAATAAATCAAAATTGTTTATAATGGTATTGTAATTTATTGCAATCCATTGTATGATAATGATCGGTAATAAAACCAATTGGACAAAACTGAAAGTGTTTATCGTCGTGCGAGGAGATTCACTAAGGGAAGCATGGGATCGTCCGTGAAATTGCACGTTAAAATAAAATCCTTGATAGCGGGAAATAATCGTTCACCCGTGTATGATGACGTTATAACTCATAAGGATTTTATGGATCTCCTTCGGCGGGAACGAAACCGCTCCGATCGCAATAACCACGTTTTCAGCGTTGTCGTTTTCCGTTGCGACATAAAAGAGGAAAAAATGCATCACTATGCCAAGGTGCTCACGATCCTCAAAAAACGAATTCGTCTTTCCGATACCGTCGGCTGGTTCAATGATGAAAGCATCGGCGTCTTTCTTCCCGAGACGCCAAAAGATGGTGCAATGAAACTGTGTAATGAAATTCATGATCTTTTACAGAAAGAAAAAATGCAGTATGAGATACATTGAAACGTACTTCTATACCAAGGACACGATTCCGGGGGAAGGGATCGTTTCAGAAGCGCAAGGTTCCGGCGGCGCAAAGACGCTGGATCCCATCCTGTCGCTGCGGGTACCGGTCTGGAAACGCACCCTGGACGTGGCGATTTCGCTCGTCTGTATCCTTTGTATCTTTCCCTTCTTTTACCTCATTCTGGCGCTTTTCATAAAGATCGTTTCACCCAACGGCCCGGTCCTGTTCAGGCAGCAAAGGGTGGGAATCGGCGGCAAGCCGTTCAATTTCCTTAAGTTCAGGACCATGCACCCTGGAAACAATGTTCCGATTCATGATACCCATATAGGTTTACTTATTGATTTAAATGCTCCGATGGAAAAGCTCGAAAATCTTCCAAGTATAATCCCCCTGGGAAAAATCCTGCGCAAGACCTGCATCGATGAGCTGCCCCAACTCTTCAACGTTCTTCGAGGCGACATGAGCATCGTCGGACCTCGTCCATGCATACCATATGAAAAGGAAAAATACCTGCGCTGGCATCACCAGCGTTTCGATATGCTTCCCGGCATGACGGGGCTGTGGCAGGTCAGCGGCAAAAACCGGCTGACGTTCAAACAAATGATACGACTCGACATCGGCTATGCCAGAAAGATGTCGTTGTGGATGGATATAAAGATAATACTCAAAACTCCCGTTGCAATTCTGCGGCAGATTTGGGATGCCGTGAGCGCAAAAGTGGCGCCATCGGCGGCTGAACGATTCTCTACAGACAATGTTAAAATAACCGCTGAAATAACCGCCGATGCCATTCGTAATGTTCACAACACGCTGATTTCAAATAGTCGCTTTGCATCAAAAGAGAATTTCTCATGAAAGAAAAACTAACCATCGGCATCATCGGCTGCGGCTATTGGGGACCGAACCTGATTCGCAATTTCAATTCCCTTGAGGAGTCGAAGGTAAAAATCGTCTGTGATAAGTCCGAGAAGCGGCTCAGTTACATTTCGAACCTCTACCCCTCCGTTCAGACCACTACCGATGCCGAAACGCTGTTCAACGACCCCGAAATCGATGCCGTCGCCATTGCCACCCCCGTTCACACCCATTTCGCGCTTGCCGAAAGAGGCCTATCTTCCGGAAAGCATGTTTTCATTGAAAAACCGATGGCCTCCTCGACCCTTCAATGCAGGGAACTGAATTCCCTGGCAACGGAGAAAAAACGTACCCTGATGATCGGCCATACGTTTATTTATTCCGATCCGGTGAGAAAAATCAAGGAACTCCTCGATTCAGGTGAAATCGGAAAAATTTACTATCTGAGTTCACAGCGGCTCAATCTTGGATTGTACCAGAAAGACATCAACGTGGCATGGGATCTGGCGACGCATGACATCAGCATTATTCTTTATTTATTCGGATCAGCGCCGGTCTCGGTCAGTTGCCAGGGGAAGGCGCACATTACGCCGGGCATCGAGGATGTGACGGTTCTTTCCATGGACTTCAGCGGCGGCGAGTTCGCCGTGATAAACAGTTCGTGGCTCGATCCGCATAAGGTCCGGAAAATAGTCGTTGTCGGGAGTGAGAAGATGATCGTTTACGACGATATAGAACCGATGGAAAAAATCAAGATTTACGATAAATGTGTCAAGGGACCGACGAAGTATGATTCCTATGGCGAATTCGCCTACGCCTACCATTATGGCGATGTTCTGGCGCCGTACTTTAAAATGGGCGAGCCGGTGCGTAACGAGTGCCTGCATTTTATCGAATGCATACATAAAGCGAAAAAACCCCTGTCAAGCGGCACGGAAGGCCAGAAGGTCGTTCAAATCCTGGAGGCTGCTTCTGAATCGTTGAAACGGGACGGCAGGAAGGTGATGCTGAGCGATCTGCCGTATAGCAGGACCTCGGGGGAGATAAGTCCGGCGGCCACGTTCAAGAGTCTGGTACAGCAGGATATTCCGATCGCGGGTTGAAGCTAAGATCTGAAATTCAATCCCCCAAGTGATCCCCCCTTATTAAGGGGGGCGGCGTTGCCGGGGGATCAAAGGTGTGCTTAATGTCAAGTACCGCCGACAGAGGTGAGGTGTATCCATCCGAAAAAAAATGAACAACTTCAATTGCATTGCCGCCGGCGTAAAACTGGGCGCTGACGTTAAATTGGCGAATTTTATCAACCTGTATGGCTGTTCCGTCGGTGATAATACAAAAATCGGCGCCTTCGTCGAAATCCAGAAGAACGCCACGGTCGGCAGGAACTGCAAAATATCGAGTCACTCGTTTATCTGCGAGGGCGTGCACATCGAAGACGGCGTATTCATCGGACACGGCGTCATGTTTACCAACGATAAATATCCGGCCGCGATAAACGCCGACGGCTCGCAGAAAACCGATGCGGATTGGAAGGTAATTCCGACGCACGTGAAAAAAGGCGCCTCCATCGGCTCCAATGCAACCATCCTGTGCGGCATAACCGTCGGCGAGTGCGCAATCGTCGGCGCCGGCGCCGTGGTCACAAAAGACGTCCCGGCCGATTCCATCGTGGCGGGTAATCCGGCGAGAGTGATAAAGCCTAAAGGCGCCTGCCTGGCGGAAGGCAGGTGAATACAATCCCCCCGAACCCCCCTTAGTAAGGGGGGCGGCGTAGCCGGGGGATCCCTTCAACCTTTGAGTTAACCATGGACATCCCATTTCTCGACCTCGTCTCCCCTCACAAGGAGCTGAAAAGCGACCTTCTCGCCGTCCTCGAACAGGCCATCGACACCGCCGGGTACGTCGGCGGACCCATGGTGAAGAAGTTTGAGGAGGAGTTCGCGCAATTCTGCAACACGAAGTACTGCATCGCCGTGAACAGCGGCACCGACGCCCTGCGGTTCGCCTATATCGCCGGCGGCGTAAAGCCCGGCGATGAAGTAATCACCGTGCCCAACACGTTTATCGCGACGACCGAATCCATCTCCCAGGCCGGAGCGCAGGTCGTTTTCGTCGATATCGACGAGCGCACCTATAATATGGATCCGGCAAGGCTGCGGGCGTTTCTGGAATCGAACTGCGTGAAGGATGCAGCGACCGGAAAGACACTTAACAGGGTAAGCGGCCGACCGGTCACCGCTGTGGTGCCGGTGCACCTCTACGGCCAACCCGCCGACATGGATGCAATCCTTGCTATCGCGGCGGAGTGGAACCTCACGGTTTTCGAGGACGCCTGCCAGGCGCATGGGGCCGAGTATTACTCAAAGAAGCAAAACCGGTGGTGCAAGGCCGGCTCGATGGGAAAGGCCGCGGCGTTCAGTTTTTATCCGGGCAAAAACCTCGGCGCGCTCGGGGAAGGCGGCGCGATCACGACCGATGACGACGAAATCGCGCGGGTTTGCCGCATGCTGCGCGACCACGGCCAGGCGCAAAAGTATTATCACGATATCGAGGGGTATAACGGCAGGCTGGACGCCATCCAGTGCGGCTTCCTGAGCATCAAACTGAAAAAGCTGCCGGAATGGAACGAGGCGCGGCGGAAACACGCTGCACAATACAATGACCTGCTATCGCCGATACGTGAGATAATTGTTCCCAGGGAGCCGGAGTGGAGCAAAGGGGTTTACCACCTGTACGTCGTGCGGGTCAAAAACCGGGAAGCGCTCCAGAAGAAGCTCGCAGAACAGGGGATCAACACCGGCCTGCACTACCCGGTCCCGCTGCACGAGCAGAAGGCGTATTCGAGCCACCGGCGTTACAACGCGGGTTTCCCGGTCACCGAACAATGCGCACAGGAGATCCTTTCTCTCCCCATGTTTCCGGGATTGACCGAGGAGCAGGTGAGGGAAGTGGCAAAGGTAATGAGGGATGGAGCCTAGTAATACGGACTTTTGGTTGTCATTTCGAGCCGGGCCATTTTTATTTCCATATGCACTAGGCGAGAAATCTCCTGCAGGCAGGTAGGATTTCTCCTCGCTTCGCTCGTCGAAATGACAGCTTTGTTGTGCTGAGATGATAGATACTGAAAAATTCATGAATAATCTGGGATAATACGCTGGGAAAGGTGATCAATAATCCCTTACAATGCTGCGGCACTACAGTCTGATAGATCCCGTCAGGGAAGAAAAACGTTGGGACGCACTGATAGCGACTTTTCCCGATGCAACCTTTTTTCATACCGCCGCCTGGGCTGCGACGCTGATTGAAGCATACTCTTTCAAGCCATTTTATTGCGCATGGATCGACCCATCATCTTCGCAGGCGCTCGCCCTCGTTCCTATCATGGAGACAAGAACGATTACCGGAAAACGGAAAGGCGTATCGCTTCCCTTTTCGGACGAATGCCAGCCCTTGGTGACCGACCCATCACTATGGGGCGAAATCCTGCAGCAACTCGCCGTAGTGGGCAAAGAACGAAAGTGGCGTTGCATTGAGTTCCGTGGCGGCAGGGAATTAATGGGCGACGCCCCTGCTTCCGCCGAATATATCGGCCATCAACTCGATCTTGATAAGCAAACTCCGGAACTCTTCTCCATTCTAAGCCGACAACTCCGGCAGAATATAAGCAACGCGAGGGACAAGGGAGTAACGGTACGCCATGATCGTTCACTCGAGGAGCTTCGTGCATTCTATCGATTGAATTGTCTGACACGGAGAGAGCACGGTATTCCGCCCCAGCCGTGGCATTTCTTTGAATCGCTCCATCGCCATATTCTTTCCCAGGGGAAGGGATTCGTTTCCATCGGAAGAGATGGGCAGGGGAAAGCGCTGGCGGCCGGTTTGTTTCTTGAATATGGCGCAAGGGCGGAATATAAGTACAGCGCCTCCGACAGGCGGTTTCAACTGACGCGTGCAAACAATCTGGTCGTGTGGGAATCGATGAGCACATGCGCCGCCGAAAAAAAGAAAACGATGTCCTTCGGCCGGACCGATTGCGATCAAGAGGGGCTTCGCCGCTATAAAAGAGGGTACGGTGCGAAAGAATGTCCCATCCATTACTATCGTTACGATATCCCTTCACAACGCTTCATCGGCGCCGAAACGGAAAGATCCGCGCCAAGAACCATGATTTATTCTTTCTTTCGCCGCTGTCCTCTTTTTATACTGAGGCTGATCGGCGATGCTGTTTACAAATACAATGGATGACTTTATCGTGGCGGCTTGTACTCTGTTCTATACCCCCAATGGCTGGTTCAATTTTTCCCTAATTTTTTGGATAGAAAGGCAGGATATACAATGACTATTTCAAGTCGCCTGCGAATGATTCCGCGATATAAATGGGAGTACGGGGCATCCGATCTGTGCCGCGCGACCGCGGCAGCCATACGCCCTCCTCCTGCCGGTGGACGTACTATCGAAGCCCTTTTCGGTCGTCAGGCCCTCTTTACGTCTTCGGGAAGGGCGTCACTGTATGCAATCCTTCGGTCGCTTAATCTTCCTGAGGGTGCCGGCATCGGCGTACCGCTCTTCTGCTGTTCCGTGGTATTCGATGCGGTGCGACAAGCAGGCATGCGACCGGTCTTTCTTGATATCATGGGTGATACCTTTACCGTCTCCCCTTCCGATATAGATAAAAAACGGAATACAATCTCGGCTGTCATTGCAGTTCATATGTTCGGACATCCTGCCGACATGGATGCGGTCAAAGCCTCGACGGTAGGTCTTCCGGTCATAGAAGATTGCGCCCATGGCCTTTTCAGCACCTACCGCGACCAATATGTCGGTATTTTCGGAAAAGCCTCTTTTTTTTCATTCAGATCCGGTAAATATCTTTCATCCGGCGAAGGAAGTGCGATATTCTGCAATGATCCTTCGTTGTACGGACTGTTAACCACCGCTATTGCCGGTTTTGAAGAATGGCGGCTTCCCGGCATGCTGCTCCATTGTATCGCGACCTATGTAAAAACGGCGTTCTACCAGCGCCCGCTGTACGGTCTTGTCGGCTATCCGCTCGGTAAAATGATCGATGTGAAACTCAACCTCACGGCCAAAAAAGGGTTTTTCACAAAAAAAATCGCTTCCTGCGACCTGCATATAATCGACCGCCGCCTGCCCTCCTTCAACGAAAAAATCGAAAGGCAGCGCAGGAATGCCCGCTATTATCAGCGTTTTATTACCAACAGGGATGTTATTCTGCCGTTCGACCAGCCATTGTGCAGGAGTAATTATTATCAATTTGCGCTTCGTCTGCCTTCAAAGGAGAAAAGAAATCGAATGGCCGGTTATCTCAAAACGAGGGGAGTCGATACCGGGCAGTATCTCGATGATGTAGCGAGCCTGGCAAGGGAATTGTATGGCTATTCCGGCGATTGCCCGATCTCTGAGCAGTGCAGCCAAACCGTTCTTACGATCCCGAACTACTACTCATTATCGGAGAGAGATGTCGCCTATATAGCGGATGCCGTCAATGAATGCCCTATCTGAAAACCAGCAAAGGATTTAAGTCCATGAATTCCTGCACCATAGCGAATGCATTTTATGAGGGAGATTCCAGGATAAGGCGGTATGCGGAAATCCTTGCGGGCAAGCGGGGGGCGAACCGATGCGATTGCCCTGCGAAACAAGGGAATGCCGAAAAAGGATATCATAGAAGGAGTCCATGTAGATCGCATCCAGCGGAGGAAATTCGATACGCAACGGGGGAGTGTTGGATTATTTCATCAAGATATGTCTTTTTCTATAAGGCTCGCATATGAAACTCCGCAGTAAACTGAAAAGGATGATAATTCGTCTTTTTTATCATGTCAAACCATTCATTCCTCGCGGCATACAGCTTTTTGTTCGCCAATTCATTGCAAGTAGGATGAGAAAAGCCTATGCCGATATCTGGCCCATCGATCAAAGCGCAGGAAAGAAGCCTGCCGGATGGGGCGGCTGGCCCGACAATAAGTGCTTCGCATTGGTCTTCATGCATGATGTTGATACCAAAATTGGACAAGATAATTCTCTTTGGCTCGCTGAGATGGAGCTGAAATTTGGAATAAAATCCTGCTTTTATTTTGTTCCTGAGCGCTATGAGATTTCTTCAGCCATACAACAGAAGTTAAGAGACATGGGGTTTGAAATCGGCATTCATGGCCTCAGACATGATGGAACGCTTTTCTCATCGTTAAAAAAATTTACTATTCAGTCGAAAGAAATTAATCGATATATAAAAGAATGGGGGATATGCGGTTTCAGCTCACCGTCGATGCACCATAATTTAGCCTGGATCCATGCACTTGATATCGATTACGATATTTCCACCTTCGATACCGATCCGTTTGAACCTCAGTCTGACGGAGTAGGAACAATTTTCCCATTCAAGGTGGAAAGCGGATCCTCGTCACGTTCTTATATTGAATTACCTTATACGCTTCCTCAGGATTTCACGCTCTATACGATTATGCGGGAACGGGGTATTTCTATCTGGAAAAGGAAACTGGATTGGATTGTACGGCAGGGCGGCATGGCTCTCCTGAATACGCATCCGGATTACATGAACTTTGATATGGTAAAATGTTTTCATGAACAGTACCCTGCCCATTATTTTGAGGAGTTTATTCGTTATGTCCAGAGTGAATATAAAGATCAGTTCTGGCAGCCATTGCCGAGGGAAATGGCCGCCTTCTGGCGAAAAACCGCGACTGTCAGGATAATAGCGACCGAGTAAAAATGCAATGAACATTATTGCCCTCATACTTACATTAATTTTTTGCTTCCTCGTTCTTGCACTTCCGCGAAAGTATGCCACTCTGCCGTTTTTGATCTGCTTGCTGTATCTTCCACGGGATCCAGGCATAGAAATAGGCGGCCTGCATTTATTCAGTAACAATATTTTGGTAATCTTCGGTATTCTCCGGCTCATCATCAGAGGAGAGTTTTATCTGCGCGAAACCGATAACATCATACTTTTCATAATCTTGTGGACGGCCGTTGGATTTACAGCGAACTTTTTATTATGGGGAACTATTGTTTCAACAACAGGTGGTGCCTCCATAAGTCGTTATATTTTGACTTGCCTGGGGCTCTATATCTATTTCAAAAGCGTTATCAGATCCTATGATGATATTATCGCTACCATCAAATTGCTTCCCCTGTTTTTTGTGCCGGTCGCCTTATCCATGCTCTGGGAGAGCCGTGCCGGCCAAAATATATTCAGTTTGCTGGGCAACGTGACAGGGGATGAGATCAGAAATGGCAAATTTCGGTGCCAGGGACCATTCAAAGGCAACATTCTTGCCGGAATGTTCGGCGCAACGGTGATGCCGCTCATTGCGGCAATGTGGTTCCAGAAATCGTACAGGAAAATCTGGTGTATTGTCGGGCTTGTCTCCTCCTTTATAATCGTCATTACCTCAGTTTCAAGCGGGGCAATAACGTCTTTGGTTATGGAGATTATAGCCTTTGGATTCTGGCATTTAAGAAATCAGATGCATATGTTTCGGAGAGGCCTAATTGCTATCCTTATCGGCCTTATGCTCATGATGAAAGCTCCCGTGTGGTACCTTTCCGCAAGGTTATCAGACTTTGTCGGGGGCGACGGCTGGCATCGGGCGAGAATACTTGACTTGGCTTTCGGGCCCACATTTCCATGAGTGGTGGCTGATCGGGACACAACATACCGGGGGTTGGATGCCCTATAATTTAGGGGGATTTATCAACCAATCCGATATCACGAATCAATTTTTACTTGAAGGAGTCGAGGGCGGGATTTTTACCATGGCGTTTTTCATTTTCACCATTGTGTGCTGCTTCAAGGCAATCGGCAATGCCCTTCATCGCAATGAAAACGCGCCATTGCCTCAGAGGATGCTCCTTTGGGCGCTGGGCGTAACGCTTTTCGGGCATGTGGTTTCGTTCATGTCGGTTTCCTACTACGACCAGAGTGTCATCTGGTATTACCTGCTGATAGGAATGATAGGCGCCATATCCGCGATTCCTTTGCTTTCCGCCCAAAAACAATAGTTCCTGCTTTTATTAATCAGTTCATAAATAATATCACGTAGAACCGTTCGTGGTGAGCTTGTCGAACCATAAACACATGCATATTCGCTAATCACCCTTGGAAATTTCTTTTATTATTGTAAGCTGGAATGCGGCAAAATATCTTACTAAATGTATTTCCAGTATTCTTGACTCTGTTCTGACGTACCCGTATGAAATTATTGTAGTCGATAATGCATCTTCCGACGGCTCTCCGGAAATAGTTCAACGCCAATTTCCCCGGGTTACGTTAATTAAAAACGATACCAATCTGGGGTTCGCCAGGGCAAACAACATAGGAATAAGCCGAAGCAGCGGGAGATACCTGTGCCTTCTTAATTCCGACGTCGTGGTTCTTAAGGGTGCGGTTGATAAACTGATATTATTTATGGAAGATCAGCCGGCCGTTGGAATGGTCGGCCCGCAAATTATTGGCGTAGATGGAAAAGTACAGCGTTCATGCATGGGATTGCCGACGTTTTTTAATGTATTTGCACGAGCAGTGGCTCTTGATTCCATTTTCCCGGAATCAAAATTATTCGGGAGCTATTTAATGACCTTTTGGAATCATGAATCCTTGCTGAGAGTTGATGTAATAAATGGATGCTTTTGGCTTATACGCCGGAATGCATCAGAAAATATCGGCCTTTTGGATGAACGCTTTTTTATGTATGGTGAAGATATTGATTGGTGTCAAAGATTTCGGAATTCGCATTGGAAGGTGGTTTTTTATCCGGAAGCGAGAGTTATCCATTATGGAGGAGCGAGCTCTGCGAATGCGCCAATCAGGTTTGCAATAGAAATGCGGAGGGCAAATTTGCTGTATTGGAAAAAGTATCATGATTTTTTCTCCCTGGTTGTATATTATAGTATCACGCTGTTACACGATTTGATTAGAATCTTCGGGTATTCCGCCTATGCAATTATTATCGCTCATAAACGCAAAATAGCGTTTTTCAAAATCAGGAGAAGTGTTCATTGCCTGTTGTTTTTAATTCAAATACCTTTCAAAGGCCTATAAATAAAAAAATGCCAAATTACTTTTTGAGGTCATTTATCGGTGAAGGAACACTTTTAACGGCGATGGCCATGTTTGGAAGAATTCGATAGTATCAACTAAAAAGGGAATATTCATATGAGTGAACTCGCAGTGCTTACCCCCAGTTATGCACCTGATTTTGAGATGTGCAAAGACCTTCATCATTCGGTGCTGGAGATGATGCCTCCCTCAGTGGTGCATTATATAGTTGTTCCTGACCGTGACCGGCGCATGTTTGACATTCTTTCTGGCCAGCGGTGTAAAATTATGACAGTATCAGAGATACTACCGAAGCGATTTATTGCTATCCCAGGGTTAAAGTACCATGGATCCAATTTTTGGATTAATTTGCGGTATCCATTTCCGCCGGTGCGAGGCTGGATCATGCAGCAGATCATAACATTAATTATGCCTTCTCAGATCGATGCCAGGACAATTCTTCGAGTCGATTCGGATACTATTTTTATACGCCCTGTTGATGTTGACACTTTTCGAAAAGACGGGATTTTGAAGCTGTATCGCAAGGATTTCTGCATCGATCAGAGGCTGCCGCATCATATAATCTGGCATAACACCGCGCGAAAATTGTTGGGCTTGCCGATTTCTCCACCACCTTTTCACGACTACATTAACGCAGGCATCAATGTCATTGATCGCGACATTGTGCTTGCTCTTAAAGCAAGGATCGAAAATATATTCCGGTGCAATTGGGTGGATGTTATCTGCAAACAGTTGCATTTTTCGGAATTCACGCTCCATGGAGTGTTCGTCGACGAGGTGTGTGGCCCACCTTTTAACTCGAACCATGTTGGCACTTTGGGATGCCACTCGTCATGGAGTTCTGGGGGATACCATAAGGGAAATAGGCCTCGCGATTTGGCATATGCTACAGCATTTGTCTGTAGCTGCCAGGGCGACGATATCGCAGTGATGCTCTCCAAGTTAGGCCCTTCGATCGAGGTTCGGCGGGCAGCGTTCGCTGCCTTGCACGCGATGATAGCTCAGCCAAAAAAGCTCAACGCCAGACATAATACGACTTGAAAGGCGCCTTTCTGGGTGGCGGTTGTTATGGTGATCCCGCCCCAAGTTGCGGGGTTTTAGATAAATAATTATAATTTGCGTTAATTAAATTAATATGGGAAAATATTACGGCTCTTGGCATCAACGGCACGACTCGGGGCAATTTCTCGACAAATTATGCAGGAATATTTATGAGCCTTAATAATAATGATAAGGAGTATGTCCTTTTAACCGCGGCATACAACGAAGAACAGTATATCGCCAAAACCATCGAGTCGGTTATCAATCAAACGATCCTGCCCAAACGCTGGGTCATCGTCAGCGACGGATCAACGGACCGCACGGACGATATCGTAAAGGAGTATGCAACGCGACATGGTTTCATCCGCTTCCTGCGGAGAGAGAAGAAAGACGGGCGCAATTTTTCGGCAAAAGTCCTTGCATTGCAGGGAGGTCTGCGACTGCTTGCCGATGTGGATTATTCATTTTATTGCACCCTCGACGCGGATGTTTCCTTGGATAAAACTTATTTCCAGACGATTATCGATAAATTCCATGAAAATCCAAGGCTTGGAATTGCAGGAGGAAATGTGTTGAATTATTATGATAATAAATTACACAAAAGGGCTTACAGCAACATATCCAGCGTAACGGGCGCGGTACAGTTTTTTCGGAGGGAATGCTACGAATCCACCGGCGGATACGTTCCATCAAAAATTGGAAGTGAGGATACAATCATTGAAATAAAAGCAAAAATAAACGGATGGTTGGTACGGTCGTTTCCTGAATTGCATATCCTTCATTATCGCAGAACGGGCACGGCCGGCTACTCAATCCTGCGATCAAGATTTATATATGGCATGAAGGATTATTGTTTAGGGAATGCGATTTGGTTTGAATTTTTTAAGTGCTGTTTTCGATATATTAAAATACGACCTTATATAATTGGGTCAGTTATGATGTTTTGTGGATTTTTTTTTTCATATTTTAAGAAACCGGAGAAATTTCTCTCTAAAGATGAAATAATTTTCCTGAGAAAGGAACAATTCAAGAAGGCAAGGAACTGGGCGCATCAACGATTGCGATCCGCCTTCAAGTGAACGGTCATACATCGGATGGAATCAATTTAATATGGTGTTCCTTACAGCCACTACCCATATCAACGATCGCTGATAGCCCCTATGAGCGCTGCAAATAACGATTATGTGCTTGTAACAGCGGCTTACAACGAAGAACGGTATATCGCCAAAACAATTGAATCGGTTATCAATCAAACTATTCCGCCCAAACGCTGGGTCATCGTCAGCGACGGATCAAACGGACCGCACGGACGATATCGTAAAAGACCATGCCGCACTACATCAGTTCATTCGCTTCCTGCGGAGAGATAAGAAAGATGGGCGCAATTTTGCGGCAAAAGTCCTTGCATTGCAGGAAGGTTTGCGGCTGCTTTCTGATGTGGATTATTCATTTTATTGCACGCTCGACGCGGATGTTTCCTTTGACCCGAATTATTTTAAAACAATTATTGATAAATTCCGTGAAAATCCAAAGCTCGGAATAGGCGGAGGAATAGTTATGGATTTTTATAAAAATGCATTACACTCAAGGGGTTACAGTAATTCTAGCGTAACGGGCGCGGTACAGTTTTTTCGGAGGGAATGCTACGAATCCACCGGCGGATACGTTCCATCAAAAATTGGAAGTGAGGATACAATCATTGAAATAAAAGCCCAAAAAAATGGTTGGGAGGTTAGGTCGTTTCCTGAATTGAAGATAATTCATTATCGCAGAACGGGTACGGCCGGCCAGTCAATCCTGCGATCACGATATAAATATGGCATAGAGGATTATTGTTTAGGGAATCCGATGTGGTTTGAATTTTGTAAGTGCTGTTATCGGTGTATAAAACGGCCTTATGTAATCGGGGCAGTTATGATGTTTTGTGGATTTTCTTTTTCATATTTCAAGAAACCTAAAAAATTTCTCTCTAGCGATGAAATAGAATTCGTGAGAAATAAACAATTTAAAAAAATAAAGAACTGGGCGCATCAACGATTGCAGTTCTTCTTCAGGTGAAAGGGTATTCATCGAAAAGATTCAATTGAATACGATGTTATATATAGTTAATTATTCATATCTACGGAATTCAGGTTCTCAATGAGAGTTTGCATGCTCGTTTATGCCTTTTACGAAAGCGACGGCCGTGTGCGTCGGTATGCGGAAACTCTATCCTCTCGGGGAGACCACGTTGACGTCGTTTCTCTTCGAAATAGTAAACAGCCAAGATCAGAAATACTATATGGTGTAAATATATATCGAATCCAGAAGCGTATAATCAACGAAAGAAAAAAATACAACTACTTTTTTAAATTAGTATTATTTTTTATCAAATCGATGATCTTTGTCACACGAAAACACCTGAAGGAGCCCTACCAGGTGATTCACGTTCATTCGGTACCCGATTTCGAAGTGTTCGCCGCGTTCATTCCAAAAATAACCGGTGCAAAAGTGTTCCTTGATATACATGATATTGTTCCTGAATTCTACTCCAGCAAATTCGACAATGATAAAGGATCGATTCTGTTCAAAGTGCTTCTGTTGGTGGAAAAAGCATCCTGCGCATTTGCCGACCATGTTATTATTTCTAACCATTTATGGGCGGAAAAGATTATATCTCGTTCTGTTAGGCATAGCAAATGTTCAGTGATACTAAACTATCCGGATCAGCGACTTTTCAAACGAAGAGCTCCCAAACAAATAAGTGGTTCTATCATAGCAATTTATCCGGGTACCTTTGCATGGCATCAGGGTGTCGATATCGCTATCCGTGCGATGGCTATCATCAAAGAAGAACTTCCTTTTTTGGAATTGAAACTCTTTGGGAAAGGTCCGGAAGAATCCGCTCTGCGGAGGCTTGCCGAAGAGTTAGAAGTTCATGACCGTGTCAAATTCGGAGGGTATTTACCTCTTGAGGAATTGGTGGATAAAATGGCTGAAGCCGATTTTGGCATCGTTCCCAAGCGCTCCGATGGCTTCGGTAATGAAGCGTTCAGCACCAAGATTCTGGAGTTCATGTCTCTCGGCGTTCCGGTGATAGTGGCGGATACAATGATTGATAAATTATACTTTAATGATTCATTGGTGCTTTTCTTTAAAGCGGAAAGCGCGGAGGACCTTGCGGCAAAAGTAAAATTGATTGCTCATGATAGAAACCGAAGAGACCAATTGGCAGCAGACGCGCTTTCTTATATAAAAACGAACAACTGGGATGTTAAAAAATATCTATACATTGAACTGATTGACAAATATGTCAAGAGGTGATTCTCGGCTAATTGCAAAACTCATGAGAGGCGATCGCTTAATCACACTTGACGTTGTGAACCCGCTTATTAAACTGCTGCGACACCGGCTGTCCCGAAAATTTCCCGTTCTCATGTATCATTCAATTAATAGCCACCCTGAAAATGTGCATCCCTATTTTAAAACTCATACCTCTTCTGAACTTTTCCGCCGCCATTTGGAAACAATTCGTTCGGAAGGATATACATTTTTGAACCCTACAGATTTTAAAATCAGCTTTCTTTCTAATAACTCATGGCCGAAGCAGAAATACGTATTATTATCTTTCGATGACGGATTTCTTGATTTTTATACGGAGGCATTTCCCATCCTGAGGGAATTTGAAGCAAACGCCATAGTATATTTGCCGACCGGGTATATCGGTGCAGACAATATCGGAATCACCGGTAAGAAACATCTTTCCTGGCAGAAGGTCGCAGAGCTCGCGCAGGCAGGCATCTCCTTCGGATCGCATAGTATAAGCCATGCGATACTATCGAAATTGCCATCAAGTGACCTGAAGAAGGAAATCGCTGATTCCAAGAAGGAAATTGAGGACCGCGTTGGTTGCGCCGTTGAATCGTTCAGCTATCCTTACGCATTTCCCGACGGTCACCCTCAATTCATCAACGAATTGCGGCGACTTCTCATAGAAAGCGGCTATACCTGGGGCGTAAGCACGCGCATCGGGCTTACTTCTTCGTCCGATAATCGCTATTTTATCAGGAGGCTGCCGATGAACGATTCGGACGACGAGGCTCTTGTCAAAGCCAAGCTTAACGGCGCGTATGACTGGTTGAGAATAGTCCAGTTGATCGTAAAAGTAATTAAAACCTGGTATTTTTAGAAGCTCCATTTGTCAAAATGGTGCCGAAATTAAGCAGCAACCGCCACTTTTGCGATGGGAAAATGAATTTTTAAAGGTGCCCAATAATCAGTTCATAAGTATAAGCACATAAAAATGCCCGAATTCAGTAAAAAATGCGGATTTTGGGCCTGAAATTAAGAATCAAATACTTTTTCCCCGATCGAATGTGATCTTACTTATGAACTGCTTAGTAAATGATCAAGAATAATCCCCCGCTAATTATTAACATTTAGTTCCAAAATGTCTTTAATTAAACAATCAGCCAAAGGCAGTGCCGTTATCGGCATTGGACAGGTCGTTTCTTACGGCACCTCCTTGATAAGAAATATTATCCTGGCAAGGATGCTGACCAAGGCTGATTTCGGCATAGCGGCGACATTCGGAATTGCAATATCATTTCTTGAGTTTGGAGGGAAATTTGCCTTTGGCGTCCAGATCATACAATCGAAAGACGGCGAAACCACGTATTTTCAAAACAATGCACATTTTTTCCAATTTATCATGTCGGCACTGGGCGCCATACTGATGTTTTTATCCTCAGGATTAATGGCGCAAGCATTTAAAATTCCGAACGCCGTTTATGCTTTCCAGGTATTGTCTTTGATTCCCCTGATGAAGGGCATTGAACATCTGGATGTTCAAAGATATATACGTAAAATGGATTTTATGAAATCGGTTTTACTTGACCCGATTGGACAGGTGATAATTACCATTGCCGCCTGGCCCCTGTGCATTATTATGAGAAATTATAATGCCATACTGATTTTATTGGTTATAAAATCATTAATCACCCTGTCCTTAACGCATATCTTTGCCGAGAGACCATACAGATGGAATTTTAATAAAAATGTCTTTCAGGATATGTTTCACTTCGGATGGCCGTTGTTTCTTAATGCTTTTCTGACTTTTGGCGTCCTGCAGGGAGACAGGCTTCTTGTCAGTTTGGGCTATACAATGCAGGATTTAGGGGTGTATTCCGTCGCAAGCCAGATTACGCTTTTGCCGAGCCTGTTGATGATGCAGATAACGAGTGGGATAATGTTGCCCATTTTATCGAAAAAAGATCTGGAAAACGATAGTATTTTAAGGATATATTCCGTTGGCATGCAGGGAATATGCATCATCGTAACCTTTTATATAATAGGAATATTTTTTATGGGTGAAAGAGTCACCGTATTGTTATTCAGTAGTAAATATGCGGGGATAAGCTTGATATTAGGGTTATTAGCGATTGCCAGCGCATTCCGCGTTATAAGAGCCGGGGTGGTCACACTTTCACTTGCGAGAGGTCATTCGTTGAATAATTTATTGTCGAATGTATTTAGAATTTCAGGAATGGTCCTGGGATGTGTGGTAATTTATTTTCATCGTCCGATATATGTCCTTGTAATTGCCAATATTATCGGGGAAATAGTGGCATTATTTGCATCTTCTATCATATTGAAATATGATCTTGATATACCCGCAAAAATCAACATTAATCCCGTCATTGTGATGTCATGCTTTGCATTGCTGATCATTCCGGCTTACATTTATAGGATGAATATTAACATGGAAAGAAGTATATTGTTAACGGCAGTATCAATTTTAGTTGCGATGTCAATGATGTTGATTTATTATAGGGAAATAAGATTATTTATATTGGAAAAAATATCCATACGTATTCAGGCTATTCGTAACACCACGGTTCACTAAGGTAAGATTTATCTCCAGGATTATTTCAAAAACAGCCTCTCTATATGGCTTCATGGTTGCAGGGAAAGTCAACCCATGAAAAGTGACTATCCATCTGCGTTATCGTATATGGCATTCAAGTTGTATTCAATAAAAGAAAACCGTTTAAGAAAACTAATCATAAAATTAGTCAAGAATAAGGAAAATGGAGAGTTTTATTCTAAAACATTGAGGAAGATTGTAGTGGACCCCAAAAATTGGACAGGTATCTAAGGTAGTTTTTATTGACATGTTGCACGGTTCAACCGATTTTATAGGAGGAGGCACCGATGCAACGAAAACGCCACAGTGCGGAATTCAAGGCTCAAGTGGTACTCAAGGCACTCAGCGGAGAAATGACTACCGCCGAGATCGCCAAGCGGTATGGGATCCACCCTCTCATGGTCACGAAGTGGAAAAAGCACGCAGTCGATCTTCTGCCCTCGCTGTTTTCCCGGAAGCCTGAACACGAGCGAGAGGAACGGGAGGAGCGTGAAGCTGAGTTGTTCCAGCAGATAGGCCAGTTGCAATATGAGCTGGAATGGTTAAAAAAAAAGACGGCGGCTTTCAACCGATGAAAAGCGTCGCCTTATCGATCCGTCTGAGCCTCGGCTTAGTATTGCCGTCCAATGCTCTCTGCTGGGGTTGGCGCGTTCGAGCTGCTACCATGCAAGTCAGGGAGAGAGCGAAATTAATCTTAGCCTTATGCATACCATCGACGAATTGTATACGCAACACCCCACCTTTGGAAGTCGGAGCATGATGGCCATGCTGAACCGGATGGGGCACTCGGTTAACCGGAAGCGCATTCAGCGATTAATGCATCTCATGGGTCTGGAAGCGATTTATCCTAAACGGAATCTGAGCGCACCAGATAAGCAGCACATGGTGTTTCCGTATTTACTGCGGCATTTACCTATAGAACGTGTCAATCAGGTCTGGGGTGTCGATATCACCTACTTGCGGCTACAATCAGGCTTTGCGTTCCTGGTAGCGTTTCTGGACTGGTTCAGTCGATATGTGCTTTCATTCGCGGTCTCAACGACGCCGGATCACCAGTTCTGCTTATCTGCCCTTAATGAGGCCCTGGAAATCGGTAAAGCTGAGATCTGCAATTCCGATCAGGGCGCACAATTTACGGCAGTTCCTTTCGTTAGCCGCCTGCAGGAAGCCGGAGTACGGGTCAGCATGGATGGTCGTGGGCGTGCACTGGATAACGTTTTCACTGAACGTCTCTGGCGAACGGTTAAATACGAAGACGTTTACCTGAAGGACTATCTGTCGCCGCGAGATTCATTCCGCGGGCTCACCGCCTATTTCCAGTTCTATAACTACGAGAGACCGCATCAGGCATTGAATTATCGAACACCGTCAGAGGTTTTTTATGCACCCGTTTAATGCCGTAACTGGACACACCCGGGGCGGGGGGACACATTCCCCCCTGCACCCCCTTTGCACAACTATTATTTTATTTCAAAAAGCAAAAGCAAAACAACTAATCAACACAACATGTCAACTACCTTATCCACCCCTTAAAACTGTCCAACGATTGGGGGCCACCTCAGATATTCTCCCATTACCATAAAATTGAGATCGGCAGGTATAGTTATGGTTGTTTTGAAGAAGGTTTTATTCATCCTTATACAACACTCGGTAAATTTTGTTCTGTCGCATTTAATGTTAATATTCGTAACCGGAATCATTTAGGATCATATGTGTCAACGCATCCTTTTATTTACAGCGAAAAGCTGGGATTCGGTGGGGAAGACAAAATACCCTATAAGGAAAAAATCATCGGCAATGACGTCTGGATCGGTCTGAATGCGATAATTTTGCCAAATGCCGGAAGAATCGGCGATGGCGCGATAATCGGGGCCGGCGCGGTTGTGACGAAGGATGTTCCCGATTATGCGATAGTTGTCGGCGTTCCCGCAAAAGTAATTGCGTTTCGATTTCAAAAACATGAAATCGATTGGTTGATGAAAATAAAATGGTGGAATTGGCCGATGAATGATATAAAAAGAGCGCTGCCCTATATGACAAATATTCAAAAATTTATTGATTTTATCCAGAAATCATGAATATTTTGACAAATTAAGACGACAATCGCATAAAACTAAATATGTTTGAATGTATAGAAAGAATATGATTGATATCAAAAAAACAAAATGGCGTTCGATTCAGGCAATAACTGATAATAAGATTTGCTGCGGGTGCGGAGCTTGCAAAGTAATCTGCACGACATCGGCCATCAGTTTTATTTTCGGCACAAGGTTTAATTATCCGAAGATAGATAAAACTAAATGTATCAACTGTAAAAAATGTCTTGAAGTTTGCCCAAGTAGTTTTTTATTAAAGGGTACCATGCCAGAAATCACCTATGAACCTGCTCCAAGCGGTACAACGGCATACCTAATACATTCTTCGGATGCACATATCAGACACGAGGCGGCATCCGGGGGATTTATAACGTCCCTCTTGATATATTTATTGGAAAACGGCACTATTAACGGAAGTATCGTTGCTCGTTGTGAAGGGAAGAATCCCTTGATAGCCGAATCCTTCATCGCACGCGATAAAAGATCGATAATTTCGGCATGCGGTTCCAAGTATGCGCCGGTATCGAATTTGATCGTCTTGAGGGATATCCTCAAGGGTTCAGGACGCTACGCTTTCGTCGGCACGCCATGCATGTTGGAAGGCCTGGTACGGTTGGAAAGATATTTTCCGGAATTGAGGCAAAAAATTGTCCTTAAAGTCGGAATTGTGTGCGCCGGCATGGCATCGCGCTTAAGCACAAAAAACTACATTGAGCAGGATGGAAAAGTTGCTATAAGCGATGTACGGAAAATTTGTTACCGTGGAGACGGCTGGCCGGGCAGATTCCGTGTTTTTGGTGAAGGCGGCGCTATTTTAATGGATCGACCGTTGATTGGCGGATCGTTGATTCATGTCGTTGGAGTCGATCATTATCTGCGTTGTGAAAATTGTCTGGATCACTGGGCGAATTTCGCGGATATCGCGGTTTCGGATCCCTGGTCCGAAGAAATGATCGGGTCGGAAAGGGAAGGCCGTTCAGCCATTTTAGTTAAAAGAAAGGCTGGCCATGATACGGTTTCCGCGGGAGTCAATGCGGGATATTTTATCTCGGATCCGATATTACCCGAAAAAATGATCGGTTTTAATAAACATCTTTTCATCACCAAAAATCACGTACGTCATTGCTGGATGGCATTATATCAGATAGTATTTATGCATCGGATAAAATATCTATTTCCTCTAGTCCAATTTATGCTGAAAGGGAACGTTTGTGGCGCCATCACAACCATTAAAGCCAGATTTTCGAAAAGATATTATTACTGAATGTCTTGCATCGAAATATCGTTTAAGTTGGATAACATTCCGAGTACCGATTCAATTACTTCCGGAACCCGGCGGCTCAAGTGGTTACGCCATTTTTCCTTTTCATTAAAGATTCTATCACACGCAGACAGCGTTTCATCGATTGTCAGGAACCGCGGGTCAACCACCAGCTCTTCCGCGTCGAGGGTCGCAAAAACGCCTTTGAACTTCTTGCTGTAGGCTATGCCGACGGCCGGGACCTCCTGCGATAAGGCGCCGATGCATGCGTGCATGCGCGACCCGATAAAAAAATCGCATTTACCGATCAGATATTTTATTTCATTCTGATTCAGCTCTTGAGATACAAGAATTATTCTATCGGTGAACGAGGGAGAGAGCTCTTGATACAGTTTCTTGCATATCCGTATATCGGATTCAGGACGATCGCTGAATACATGGGGTATCAAGGTCACCCGAACATCATCCTTTGCGAGAAAATGGCTGATTAGTTTATAAATGAATTCGCTGTATGAAAAGTTCAAGCGGAACATATTGTTTAGATTGAAACCGCCGAACCAGAGAAGGCCGCTTACATTGAGTCCGACCAGAGTCCCGGAATGATGCTCAAACAAAAGGGAATAAGTATATTGCGGCTTGTGGGGTTCCAGCACAAATGCCACGTCGGGCGAATACCGCACCTGGCCGGGCCGCACCATTTTTCCAACAAGCTTCTTTGCAAAAAGTGCGCCCTCCTTATCACGCGAGTAAACGATCATGGATTTTCGCAGGATGTATCCCGCGATTGCCGCGGCCCAACGGCGCTTGAAGGGGCCGATGGTCTGCGGAAGCTGCACAAGTGGCTTGTCAAGCAACTGCAAAAGAAGCTGCGGTAACATTACATAGAAAAACCGTCCAAGTCCGTATATATCAGAAAAGCTGTCGCCGCCGGCGATCGAAAAACAAAGATCCATTTCCATGATATCCCGCAGCCACAGGTTCCGTGCGCGTAGCCATTTTCTGACTTTGAAAGGGAAAATTGCCGACACAAGAGACCATGCGATCAAAACGGCGATATTATTGGTCAGATAGAACTTTTTTGAGAACCGTAGATTAATAAGCCGAAGTGACCGCTTCTTGCCATTAATAATGCAATTGTCAACACGCGGGTTTTTGTCGTAAATAAGAAGGGATATTTCAACATCAGGATATGCTTGATATATGCATTGCAATGATCCCATGCAAAGTGCGCCGACGCCTAGATTGCCCGTTGAAAAATCAGCGCCCATCAGGCAGACATGGCGGATTACGGCGGGAAAGGGTTTGTTTCGATTCATCAACATTAACTCCACAATTTTGAAACGTATATTATGAGATTAAGATACAAATCCTTTTATAATTATACTATATTTTTAAGAAATAATCCTGTTTTTCTTGCTGATATTCAAACTTACATGAGGGTAGATTAATAAAAGGTCGAAAAAAATAGGCAGAAGATATATTACGCAGACAGCTTGCGGAGGAATTTGCTGCCCTCCCTGAAAATGTGGCGGCCGGGAACTCCGAGCATCACTCTGTAATCAATGTTTACAAAAAGCTATATTCCTTTCATGAATATTATGCGTATTTCACTGTGTTTCATAGTGGTTGTTTGTGTTTTTTGCGCCAAGGCTGGTAGTCTTTATTATATTGATTATGGCGCCGGTTCCGATTCAAATGATGGA
Organism: uncultured Fibrobacterota bacterium; assembly: GCA_963846695.1. GTDB lineage: Bacteria > Fibrobacterota > Chitinivibrionia > Chitinivibrionales > Chitinispirillaceae > BOG-1184. Next base: position 31,903 of record CAWJXL010000021.1, read on the forward strand.
CTATCCCTATCCACTCCCTGGAAACACTGTCCCGGAGATTTGAATGCCGCGGGAATTCCCGCCGCTACGACATTGGCTTCGGGCGGCACCGTTATTTTTAAGGGCGGCGTTATTTATAGCGGACAGATTGTTGTACGCTCTTCAGGTTCAAGCGGAAACGCCATCACCTATGACGGCAACTCCGCCGGAACCTGGGGGAGCGGCAAAGCCATATTAGACGGTGATACCGCGTCGAACGGAGTCGGATTTTCCATCATTTCCCGAAGCTACATCACCATCCGGAATTTCGAAATCAGAAACTACGGCGACTATACCGATACCGCTTTATTGTTGTATAACTGCACTACGAACCCGTTGCCGAATAAAACCGGTACGGGCATATTCCTTCAACAAGTCAGTTACATCACCGTTCAAAATAATTACTTCCACGAGATCGGCATTTGGCAGAATACGTCTCCGGTCGTCGGGGGTGACGACGTGAGCGGGAACGGCGTCAATATATACAGTGGAAACAATATCATCATCACCGGCAATGAATTCACCAAGATGTCCTACGGTATCCGCATGTTTGTGTATAATTCATCGACGATGAATATTTCGCAAGTCACGGTGAGCAATAATAATTTCCAAAATTATTTGCGTTGGGTAATATCGGGAGGAGTTGCTGGCGCCAATTCAACGTTTCAAGACATAAATATTTATAGTAATTCTATCCATGATTATACCGAATATGACATCGGGTCTGAAAATAGCTTTTGCAGTTCGGTGCCCCATACTGACGGAATCATTTTTTATATTGGCAACAGCAGCTCTGCTCAACAATATCAAAATAATACCTTAGGGACGCCGCAGCACCCGATAAAAATCTATAGTAATTCGTTTTATAATAATGATACAACTGGAGGTGGAACAGCTTACATTTTTCTGACGACATGGGGCGGGACTGTCTATGTGTACGACAATACCTTTATAAATAGCCATCCTTCGGGAGGAGGGGAGGGTAGTATTTATGTTCAAGATGGCCTGAAAGCTTCAGATAACAATCCAGCGGTTGACTATCATTTTTGGAATAATACAATGTTTGACAAGAGATTTATGATATTCATAAGATCGATGACCGTAGGGAGTGAACTAGATAGATCCGGTTACCAAATTGATATCAGAAATAATCTTATGTATAGTTATGCAACAAATCCGGTGCCAGTTGTTATGGAAAGTGACAACCCAGGTGATGGGTTGAATCATGCTATGCCTACGACGATGGATTACAATGCTTACTATGTTGCTGGACATTCCTCATCAACAGCCGTCGCGGAAACCTTGATTGACCCAGGACCGGGAACCGATATTACCTTCGTAAACTTGTATTCTTCTTTAGACTATGAGCAACATGGTTTATATGGCGATCCTCAGTTTGTTAATATTTCCTATGGTCTGGGTCTCAACAGCAGTAAAAATAATCTCGCTCTTCAATCATGCTCCCCAGCCATAGGCGCCGGCACTTCATTGGCCGCCTATTTCACCACCGACATCTTTGGCAATACCCGTACGCTGCCGTGGGATATCGGCGCCTACGAATATCAAGTGATAGCGCCGGTGGCGCCGACGCCGATCTATCCGATGAATGACTCACTCAATGCGCCGACATCGCCCGTTCTGAGTTGGACCACGGTGTGCGGCGCCGCGACCTATGCCGTACAGGTGGCGACGGTTTCGAACTTCGGGAGCACGGTGACCGCGCAGTGGGGGTTGACAGCCGCTTCGGCTTCGGTAAACGGACTCGCGAATAGCGCGACCTATTACTGGCGCGTTGGCGCGAAAAATGCCGTCGGGGTAAGCGGATGGTCGTCTCCCGATAGTTTCACCACCATTATCGCCGCCCCCGCGGTTCCCGCTCTTGCCTCGCCGGCGAACAATGCCCGGAACCAGCCGATATCGCTTAGCCTGAGCTGGAATACGGTGAGCACCGCCGCATCGTACGGCGTTCTGGTATCGACCGATGTAAACTTCGGGAGTACGGTATTCGGTCAGACGGGGATTTCCGCGAACTACGCGGCGCTGACCGGTCTCACAAATTTGCTGACGTATTACTGGCGCGCGAATGCGGCGAATGTCGGCGGCACGAGCGCGTGGTCGGGCGCCTGGAGCTTCACGACGATCATTGTTCCGCCTGGCCCGCCTGCCCTCTCCCTGCCGGCGGACAGCGCCTCGAGTCAACCGGTTTCCTTGACGCTGAGCTGGTCATCGGGGAGCGGCGGCGCGCCGGCGTCCTACGAGGTGCAGGTATCCACGGATGTTGCGTTCGGGAGCACGCTCCTTGATTCCGGCGGCATTCCGGCGACATCCCAGGAGGTGGGTCCGCTTTCCTCTTTGACGCTCTATTACTGGCGTGCGCAGGCGGCCAATATCGCCGGAAAAAGTTCCTGGTCCGGTCAATGGAGTTTTTCGACGGGTGAGAATTACAATCTGTGGTCATCGAAGAGCCGCATTACGCTCAATACCTCCGTCAGCGGGGCGAATGTCACGACCAACCAGGTTAATTTTCCGGTGCTGGTCCGCCTGACATCGAGCAATGCGGCAATGGTATTTGCCGGGGCGAAGTCCGATGGATCGGACTTGCGGTTCACGAAGCCGGACGGCGCCTACCTCCCCTATGAGCTGAGCAAGTATAGCCAGGCGAAGCAGAGAGCGTTTGTATGGGTGCTGATGGACACGGTGATGGGGAGCAGCGCCGGCCAATCCATGACGATGTATTGGGGGAACGGCCAGGCTTCAAGCAGATCGGATTCGAGCAAAGTGTTCGCGCCGGTGAACGGGTTCGACCTCGTATGGCATCTCAATAAAAGTTCGGGATCAAACCCGTATTCCTTTGGCGATGCGACGGGGCATGGCTACGCCGGCACGGGGTACGGCACGGTGGACTCCCCGGCGGTGATCGACAGCGGCCGCGCTTTCAACAGGACCGCCCCGATAAAGCAGGATTCCATCGTGGTCGCCAGTCTGCTCGGCAGTCCCAACACCCTTACCCTTTCGTCATGGATACGGGTGGATTCGATTGATCAGAGGAACCATGAGTCCGGAATTATTTCCGTGGGAAATTTCGTCGCTCTCGGGCTTGGCGGCGTCTTCAGCGGCGGCACGACGAAAGATTCGTTGAGGGCTTCCTATCATTATGGCTCCGCCAGCGGCAGCCGCAGCGGCACCACGATGCGCTATGTCACGGGGGGGAGCGCCGTAGCGGGCCAGTTTACGCAGGCGGGTTGGAAGCATGTCGCGTATGTTTGTAATCCGAAGGGTTCTTCCCCCCAGAGTGCATTGTATGTAAACGGTACGCTGGTGGGAACGGCGACATTTACCGATACGGTAACGTGGGCGGCCTCGAATCATGTGGGTAGAAACACGAAGATGGGAGAGAAGGAAGGGCCCAACAGCGATACGAGTAAATTTTTCGGCACGATGTGCGAGGCGCGTGTCGATAACGTCGCACGAAGCGCCGACTGGATCAAGCTGTGCTATGGGAACCAGGAAGCCGGCGATATGCTGTTGAACTTCAATCCCCTTCCTTCGGCGCCAATACTTGCCTCTCCGGCGAACAATGCGACGAACCAGCCGACCTCACCGACCCTGAGCTGGGGTGCGGTGACGGGCGCGGCGTCGTACAGCATACTGGTATCGGCGTCATCGGGTTTCGGGACGACGGTAACGAGCCAGACGGGGATTACGGGACTGACGGCAACGGTGGGCGGCCTTGCGAACAACACGGTGTACTACTGGGAGGTGAATGCGACGAACGTCGGTGGAACGAGCGCCTGGTCGGGTGTCTGGAGTTTCACGACGATAGCAGCGGTTCTCGCCTCGCCGGTCCTTGCCTCGCCAATGAACGGTGCGGTGGCTCTTCCCCTGGCATTGACTTTAAGCTGGGGGACGGCGAACGGTGCAGCAACATATTCGTTTCGGGTTTCGACCTCCTCCGCTTTCGCTGCCACCGTAGCAGGTCAGACGGGAATGACGGCGACGGTCGCGGGGGTAAGCGGGCTTGGCAGTGACGTGACCTATTATTGGGAAGTTAATGCAACCAACCCCGGCGGGACGGGTGCGTGGTCAACCGTGTGGAATTTTACGACATTCCTGCCGTTCAATGTGGCGATTGCAAGCGGATGGAATCTCGTTTCACTAAACGTCAGGCCCGTGGACTCCTGTTTCGATTCAATAATCAAGGTACCCGCGGGCCCCGACGGTTTCATCCTTGTAAAAAACCTGGCCGGGCATGTTTATATCCCGACGTTTGGCATTGCCGACATCGATACGGTGCACACGGGACAAGGGTACCAGATATTTACCAGCGCCAACGATACCATCAGATGTCAAGGATCGGCCGTCGATGCCGCCGCGACCCCGCTATCCCTCGTGACGGGGTGGAATCTGATTGCCTACCTGCCGCAGATCAATCTTCCGATTGATACCGCGCTCATCGGCATTATTCCGAAGATCGAGGTGGTAAAGGATAACGCCGGCGAAGTTTTCTGGCCGTATTATGGGATCAACAATATCGGTACCATGGTCGTTGGACAGGGCTACCTCATCTATATGACGGATCCCATCACCCTCATCTATGACTCGATCCCCTCGCCTGCCAAGGAAACCGCTAGTGTCGGCGCCCGTCAAACGCTCCGACTGCCGAGTCCGCGTCACTATGCGAAGCACGCCAATACCGGTAACAATGCCTCGGTTCTGGCCAGCCGGGTAACCTTCGGCAACCAAGTGGCTCCGGATAGTTGCGAAATCGGCGCCTTCGATGAAAACGGGAATCTCGTCGGTTCCGGCACGGTGATCCATGGCCTTGCCGCCTTCCCGGTGTGGGGCACAAATACCCAGACCAAACGGAAGGATGGCTTGGGCGCTTCCGAGAAGATCAGCTTCAAGCTGTGGAATAAAACCGGGGAGTACCCGGTGGCGTTCAAGGCAAGCGACCCGCCTGCAAGCAGTCGGGCAGGCGGCAACGAGGTTCGCTATACGGCCCAGGCGATTTTTCTCGGAAGCCTTTCGGTGCCTGAATGCGCGCTGATCACGAAGTTTGATCTCACGCGGGCATATCCGAACCCGTTCGAGGGGTCGGTGAAAATTGCGTTTAATGTTCCGACGATTCAGGGCGTTTCGGTGCACAACGTTGAAATTGCCGTTTACGACTTGAAAGGAAGACTCATTGCACAGCTTGCGAAAGGCGCCCGCAAGGCGGGGCATTACCTGGTAACATGGATCGCCGGCTCGGATAAGAGGTCTGCAATCGGTTCGAACGTCTATATCGTTCGGATGAAGGCCGAAAATTTTGAAAAGAAACTGATGGTAATCAGGGACGGAAGGTAATATTGGTAGAATCTGGCCGGTTGGAATGATTAATGTAGTTCCTTAGTACATAATTTCGCAATTATGATCACGTATCGATCTGTCATTTCGACGAACGAAGTGTGGAGAAATCTAAGATTTCTCGCTTCGCTCGAAATGACAAGGCTGGGCGGCATCTATTAAATACGTGATCGAATTTATGAAACGATGTACTTAAGAAATTCCTTCAAATTCAACGTGAAAGGGATATTTTCTCATCCATGGCGGATATAAGTGGTTATTATTTATGGGAAAAACAGGGTATTGAGCAACATATCCCCGTTGGAAAAAACATTGTATTGGAAATCGGGTGTGCTGCCGGGCGGCTTGGAAAAAGGTTGCGGGAACGTAACAAAGTCGATAGGATAATTGGTATAGAGCTGTTTGAACCTGCCGCTCGGGAAGCAAAAAAGATATATGATGAAGTTATTGTGGGTGATATAGAAAGCATTGAATTGAATTACAGCAATTATTTCGATTTCGTTATTTGCGGCGATGTGCTTGAGCATCTTAAGGAACCCGACGCAATACTGAAAAAAATACATGGCATGTTAAAAATGGACGGCGTTCTCATAGTGACCATACCGAACATTCAACATTATTCAGTTATATTTAATTTACTCTTCAAGGGATCCTGGGAATATCGGGATGCCGGAATAATGGACAAAACGCATCTTCGTTTCTTTACCAGGAAATCTTTCTCTCGTGTTCTACTTGATAATAATTATAGTATTATTGTTTGTCAAGGTTTAATACCTCGAAAATCTCAAATATTAAACTTTCTCACCTGCCATATTTTTAGGGATTTTTTCAACTATCAGCTAATATACAAATGTTGCCGTAATTCACGCGCTCCATCATCCAAAGCCAATTAATTTAGCGTTAATGCAAAAAATGAATAAAGTAGAACATATTTATTGCTACTTTAAAGCTTTTCCGATAAAATTGCACACATTATTGCTTTCCCCATGTTTCCATAAAATAGGGCATAAAAGCTCGATAATGCCGCCTTTCCGTTTTTCAAACCTAAATAGCATAGAAATTGGAAATCGTGTTATTATACACCCCAACTGCTGGATCCTGGCAATTAATCCCGATTCTAATATAAAGTTAACTATCGGGGATAGTACTTCCATTGGAATGAATTCGGTCATCAGCGCCGCACATTCGATAGTTATTAAAAACAGCGTAACAATCGGGCCGAAGGTTTTTATCTCCGACCATAATCATTGCTATAACGATATAAATATTCCTATTTCGAAGCAAGGAATTGAAAAGGTTTTAGAGGTAATAATCAACGAAGGCAGTTGGATAGGCTATGGCGCTGCTATTCTTCCGGGACTAGAATAGGTCGTAATTGTGTTATTGGCGCTAATTCCGTTGTAAACAGCATTATACCCGACTATTCTCTTGCGGTTGGATCTCCGGCAAAAGTAATTAAACGATATGATGAAAAGACGCAAAGGTGGGAAAAGGGTTGATAGGCAAGACAGCTTCTAATATTCTTCATTTTTCCATTGCCGTCATTCTTTCAAAAATAATAGGGGCGGCCACAACATTCTGTGTTGCCAAGATTCTTATTCCCGCCGACTATGGGATATGGGCGACGTTAACGCTTATCGTTACTTTTTCTTCCATCCTTTGCTTTGGTACCGTTGAAGCATTACTGAAGCAGGTACCCTATTATCTGGGTGAACGAAACGATGCAATGGTCAAAAAAGTTGATGGCGGCGTTCTGGCGTCCGTCTTTTTTTCCTCGGGGGTTTTGATATGTATCAGCGTAGTTTTTTTATTTTACAAATTTTGCTTTTCGGATAGTGCGGTAGTGCATTATATCCAAATTACGCTGATAACGGCAGCCGTTTCTCTTTTTACGGGTTTTTTTTATTATCGGCTTACCGCTTTCAGTCGCTTCAAGGAAGTAAGCATTCTTAACTCTTCGCGCGCATTTATCACTTTTTTATTCGTGATGGCCCTGGGGTGGAAATGGCATCTGACGGGAATATTTGTCGGTGGATTATGCGTTGAAATAACATTGTTGGCGCTATCCTTTATATTAAATAAAAGGCTTGAACGACCGTTTTTATTGATATTTAATACTAGGCTTCTATGGAATCTGATTAAAATCGGTTTCCCTATTACCGTGGTGTGGTGGGTTTATATGGTCATGACTTCAATCGGCAGAATCATTTCAATCAGCATGTTAGGCAAAACGGCTGCCGGTAATTATAGTTTCGGCGCCAGTATCGTCTCGCTTCTCGTTCTTATTCCCGCGGTAATAAGTCAGGTTCTTTACCCAAAAGTCAATGAGAACGTAGGCAAAAAAGCCTCCAGAGAATCCATTTCGCGTTTCGTCGTATTTCCGACGCAAATAATGAGCATGCTGATTCCCGTGATGCTCGGCGTGTTGCTTTTTTTGACCCCTTTCGTCTTAAAAACGTATTTTCACAAATATATTCCCGGCATATTCTCGGCTCAGATATTACTCTGCGGTGCATTTTTTGCCTGCTCCATTAAAAACGGGGCTAATTATCTTGTAGCGATTGATAAGCAGAATGACGTATTGGTTTACATACTGATAAGCCTTCTGGTTACTGGTTTTGTCACAATCGCCGCCGTTAAAATGAGTTATTCCATACAAGGCGTTGCAATGGGTACCGTGACGGGAAGCCTGTTACTCACGACCTTGATATGGAAATCGGTATTTAAAAAATTGGGGTACTCGATCAAGCGCCAATGGGAAAAAATCGTTGAGCTTTATGCACCATTTCTTCTCATGATGGGTATTATCCTGTTAATTATAGGTATCGTTGACAGAAATATCACCAATGGCGCCATTAAACCAATACTGAATATTCCATTGTTTATCGCGATGTATTTGTCGGCAATGTATTCGATTCCTTTCTTTCGGTCATGCGGCGTTACATTGCTGCAGGAACTGAAGCAAAGGAAATGATTTTTCAAAAAGAGTAGCAAAAATGGAGTTGGCCGGCCTTCCTTCCCGTATCGATAAATTGCTGTAACGTAACAATGCGCGTGCCAGGTGAGTGTATAGCTTATAATAGGACTAATTAAATGAATATTTGGAAAACAGTATCAGCAATAGTGGCATTTATATCGATTGTTGGGATCCATAGTTTCGCATCTCCATCCAACATCAACAGCGCCTCAATCGACGGCATAAGGGTGACACTTGGGGAAAATAATGAAGTGCTGATCGACGGCAGGCCTTTTTTCCCAATAATGCAGTGGTTGCAAAACGCATCGAGTATTGCAAAACAAAAAGGTTATGGCTTCAATACCTTTGTCGGGCAGGGTGATAACTCTTCAGCCCTGGCATATTGCAAAGAAGCGCAGAAACAAGGTGTTTACGCGGTTCCCTTATGGAACGCAGAACAAGCAGCTTCAGTAAATAAAAATCCCGCGCTTTTAGGGTGGGTGTTTGGGGATGAACCCGATCTTCAGAGTAACCATATTTCTCCCTCCCGGCTCCAGACGCAATACAACGATCTCAAGACAAAAGACCCTCAGCACATCACTTTTTTAACAACCACCAGCAGTTTCTACAGCGAGGATAAGCTTCCTGCATGGATGAATGGAAGCAATGCATATTATCATGAATATCCTTTGTATTCTGATATTATAGGTTTCGATTACTATCCGGTATATGGTTGGTGCCGGCCGGACTGGGTTTACCGGGTTGGGCAGGCACAGGCTGAACTTATCAACAATTTTTGTGGAGGCAAAAAAAGTACATTCCAATGGATAGAATGCGTTAAAACTTCCAGCCAGTGGTGCAGCCTCTGCTCTGCGCGGGGTTCAGAAGATGGCCCATTCGGCTACGAGCTCAAAGATGAGGTCTGGCTTGCGATTGCAACCGGCGCCAATGCAATAGGTTATTTCACGCACTCCTGGAAATGTCCGGGGTATTCCCAGTGCTGTTTAAATGACAATTTGGTCAGGATGCTTATACAAGTGAATGGTCAGATTAAAGCCCTGACCAGCGTGCTCTGCGCGGCTGATGCAAGGAACCCCATCGGCGTACATCTCGAAGATTCCAAAGGCCGGGTAATAATCCGTGCAAAGGAGTATGACGGCAATCTATATTTGATTGCCGTTAACGTGATAGACCTTCCGGGCGCACGGGAGACCCAGCAGGTAACATTTTCTGTGCCAGGGCTCAAGACAACCTTTCCGGTGTACGGTGAGAAAAGGTACATAAGCCCGAACGAAGGCACATTTAGTGATGCTTTCTCAAAATTAGATCCGGTACATATCTATGTCATTCCGGCTGCTGAATGAGCGAGGAAGAAATAGCATTTGTGAGAAACGAACAAATTAACAGAATAAAAAGCTTTTTTAAAAATAATATATTCGGAGATTAATTTTATGCGCATATGCATAATTCGTAATGGATATTTTCCTCAATGTGGAAGGGTACGTAAAGAGGTTAATGCGCTGAATTCAGCAGGCGTCCGGGTCGATATCGTTTGTCTTAGAAAAAGCAGTAAGGATAAATTGATTGAAAAGAATGAATTTGGAAATATTTTCCGGTTACCCTTTTCTCATCACCGAGGGAATGTCATCGTTTATGGTTGTAATTATTTCGCAACGTTATTTCTGTTTTTTATTGTTTTAACAATTCTGTATATTAAAAACAGATATGATTTTATCCAGGTTAATACGATGCCCGATATTTTAATTTTTACAACTGCCTTTGCAAAACTTGCTGGCGCTAAAGTCGTATTGGATGTTCACGAGCCGATGCCTGAATTATTTGAAACTATATTCGGCAACAAGTTCAAGTTAATAATTCAATTTATTAAATGGTGTCAGCGCATAAGTGTTCGATATGCCGATGCCTGTGTGACGGTCACCGAAGAGTTACGGAAGAAACTTAGTGAGAGTGAGCAGGGCGTGGATTATAATAAGATTTTAGTTGTCAGAAACGTGTGTGACGAATCATTTGCAAAATACAGATTAGAATCGCTGCATCAGAGGACTGATTCTTTTCATCTTGTTATGCATGGATTGATTGAGGAACGTTATGGTCATGAACTTGTTGTGGAAGCACTTTCTATGATAAGGAACAGTATTCCGGGCATTACTTTAGACATTACTGGAGATGGGACATATATAAATAAAGTTTTAACACGTGCAAGAAGTCTATCATGCAGTGATATAGTAACCTATCATGGTTTTCTGCCTTTTAATGACATGATAAACATCCTTCGGAATGCTGATCTTGGCATCGTTGCTGTAAAACGGTCGCGGTATTCTGAGCTTGTTGATACCGACAAATCGTATGAATATATTACGATGGGGTTACCAGTTATAGCTTCTCGGCTTCCAGTAATTGCGAACACATTTTCTGAAAAAAATATTCAATTCTTTGAGCCCGACGATGCTGCAGGGCTAGGAAAGGCAATCTTGAATCTTTTTTTTGATCCTATGAAACGTATGGCTATGCGGAACTCTGCCCTATCAGAATTAGAAGCCATATCATGGCAAAAACAAAAAGAAATATACTTATCTTTATATCGCTAAAAATACGCGAAAATTATTTTTAAAAAAAGCTGATAAATGGTTGTAACGTTGAAAATCATCGAACTAAGTTATTTTTGAATCTATTAACTGAAGCGCGTTTTAATGGAGTCTATTTGAACCATAAAACATTAACACTTGTAATAAGCCCAGCTAAGAGGATGCACTCATGAACAAAGTGCATATTTCACTGTGCTTCATAGTATATATTTACATTTTATCGGTCTATCCGAGTGGCACTTGTTATGTAGATTACGGCAGCGGTTCCGATTCAAATAACGGACTATCAATGTCTACTCCCTGGAAACACTGTCCTGGAGATCAGAACGCCACTGGAAATCCCGCCTTGACGACATTAACTGCAGGTAGCACTTTTTTTTTAAGGAGGGTATAGTTTATACCGGTCAAATTACCGTCAACTGGTCAGGGTCAAGCGGAAACGTCACATCACCTATGACGGCAACTCCGCGGGAACGTTGGGGACCGGCAAAGCCATATTAGATGGGGACGGAAGGTAGTATCTTTAGAATTTGCCAAGCAATAATACCCGCCGATAATGGAAAGCAGAGATTCATAGATTACCTCAAAAAGTAAAATTATAAAATCAGATGGTAACCGGCGGCTTCGATGAAGGTCAGGACTCGTGAGGAGTCAAATTTTCCGATTCCGGAGAATATGTAGGAAGCGTACCGCTTCGGTCGAATAGATAATCGCCTTGTATATTGTAAGAGGCAAAATTATGGGAAAAAGGTTCCTGTTTAGTGATTTCTTGGAAAGCGCCAGGCTTTTCCCGGACCATCCCGGCTATATGGGTAAACGGTTATTTACAAGATATTATCTCAAACACCCAGGAATTATAATCGGACACTATTGATATGTCTATGAAAATTAGTGCTGATTCTGAATTACAGTATGAAATTTTCCCCCATATCGGTAATGCTGTAAAACAGAATTCATCAAAACGGCCCAATTCTAAATGCTCTGTCTCTGATGTATTAACTTTAACGACATCTGAGTTGGATATATATTCGACATCTTTAGCTGTTTTATTGCAAAAAAAATCTCAAATACAAGAAAAGGTTGTGATTTTAGGGACACGATCCTCCTATTTGATGATTGCTGTTCTTGGTGTTATGCGTGCTGGAATGATTTTGACTATTATTGATACTGCGTATCAAGTTGAACATTTAATAAATAGAATAATTTATCTTAAATCGTCAATATGCATACACTGTGGGGAAAATAATACTTTACCTATAGAGATTACTAAATATTTTGCTACGATTATAACAATAAAGGATATTATTTCAAAATCAAATAAGATAACCGATTTCCCGCCACTAAATAATGTTGAGTCAACTGTTCCGTTTTATATCAATTTTACCTCCGGATCCAGTGGTATACCAAAAGCTGTATTGGGTTCGTACAATCCCGTTGCCCATTTTTTACGTTGGCAGACAGATATATTTAATATTACCGATGCTGACCGAATTAGTGTTCTTAGTGGACTTTCACACGATCCGATATTTCGGGATCTTTTACTGCCTATAGCAACAGGAGCATGTGCCTATTTCCCAAACGGAGATATGTTCTTACATCCGGGGAAACTTTTCGAATGGGTTTTACAGAATAACATATCAGTCATTCATGCCACACCAAGTATTTGTGAGCTAATATTCAATATTCCATCTAATTTAAACTCGTATATCTTTGAATCTTTACGGCTTATTTTTCTTGGTGGGGAACATCTACGAAGTAATATTGTCAATAAAATACGGATGTATGCGCCAAATGCCGAAATTATAAACTGTTATGGCGCGACTGAAACTCCACAAATAATGAGTTATTACCGAATTTCTAAAAAAAATGCAAATTTTGAACAAAACACATTTCCAGTGGGTCATGGCATTTCTGATGTTCAGTTAATTGTACTGAACGAATTATATAATCATTGTAAACCTGGTGAGCCGGGGCAGATATATATAAGAACGCCCTATCGGGCAGTAAATATCGAGTACCTGAATGGTGAAAATAAACTCAACTATATTATAAACCCATTAACAAATAAACATGATGATCTGCTTTACCAGACCGGAGATACTGGTTACTATCTCGAAAATTACGATGTATGTTGTATAGGCAGAAAAGACAGACAATTTAAGGTGCGCGGTTACCGTATTGACATCGATGAAATCGAATTAGATATTTTAGCTTTAAAATATGTGGAAAAAGTGTTTGTCATCGGATATGTATTTGAAGAACACAATATGCTTGCCGCTTTTGTCTCTCCCAAAAAAGAGTGCAAAATCACAATAGAATTATTGAGAATGGATCTGAAAAAGAAGCTGCCATCATATATGATACCTGATAAAGTTTTTATTGTTGACGAAATACCCGTTTCACTAAATGGTAAAGTAGATATTAAAAAGCTCAAAAATCTTTATCTGAATAATTCGATCAGCAGTAGATCGGAAACAGTTGTGGGCCTTTTTCGCTTGCTGTTAAATGCAGGAATATATTTTAACGGAGAAGATTTGGCAGTCGAAATAGATTCTTTAAGAGCAGTTGATATTATATGTAAAATACAAGATTGGTATAACTATGAGTTAGATATAGCTATGCTTCTTTGTATGCGAACAAAAAGGCAATTTGTGGAACTCGAACAGGCTATAGTAAACAATTTGCCCTATATAATGAATGATAAATATGAAAAAAAGGGGAATCCGAAAAGTTATTTAATTGAGAAAAAACTTAGAATTATCCCTAATAACGAGAATCTTTTTCGAGGAACGGTAAATCGGATGCTTCAAATTATCGCACGACTTGCTCCCGATGTCATAAGAGTTAAATGTCATAAATTGCGTGGTGTAAAAATCGGAAAAAATGTATCTATCGGATATGATTCTATTATCGAAACTTCGTATCCATATCTTATACGGATAAAAGATAACGTGAATATTGGAATGCGATGTCTTATCATCGGTCATTTTAGAGGAAAAAATAAATTCAGTAATCAGCCGACGGTGATAATTGAGGATTATGCATTCCTTGGGCCTGGTGTTATTATTTTGCCAAATGTTACAATTGGTTATGGATCTGTAATTGCTGCTGGAAGTGTTGTAAATACATCGATACAATCTTTGACATTTGCAAGTGGAAATCCTGCCAAAGTTATTGCAACTATAGAAACCCCATTATCAGGAAATGCTACCTATGATGATTTTATAAAAGGGATTAAAATTATTACTTGAAATAGAGGAATTATTACAAAAAAGGAATCGACCATATTGGGATGTTTGATAATTGAAGACTATTTGATATAGTCGAGATATGCTGCATTGATTTCGAGGTACTCGAACTATTGATCGCTGCATAAATAATGTCCGATTCTTATTACATTTTAGCAGTCTTTTCAGCCAAATCGAAAATCATCATAGAACATTAATTATGTCTTTCTCAATAAATGGCATGATTCTCAATAAAATCCAAAGGATTAGGTGAAAATGCTTATTGTTGGAGACCGGGGTAATAATATTTTTTTGCTCGATAACCGGTGGGACCGCCATGAGCCTTCAGCTGTGCTATTTATTGCCAATCTTATCAAGATAGGAATGAAAGTGCTTTATAATTTAGGTAAAGAACCTGCATGCTTAATTAGAGAAATTAATAATGACCAAATGCTATCTAAAGGAGTTGATAATGTTAATTATATACTTGATTTTTTCGCAAGCACTTCTCCGGCTACTCCATTTCAAAGCATAAGTTTTAAAAATCATCCCTCTGTTCCTTTAATTTTACGTGGGCGGAAAATTGAGACTTTGGGAGAAACAGAAGGTTATCCTGGTTTAGATGGAAGCTTCGGCGATATCTTAGCTACGTGCGAATGGGGTCCTTTGTGGTGCACTAAAGCTGAAAATGAAAAACGTCATGATACTATAGTAATAAAATTACCTAAGATTAATGATAATGATGGATTCTTGGATCATTTCACGAGTAATAGGTTTCCTGCATGGGTGCCCTTGATGGAATTCCTGCGCGGAGTTTTGGGAGAAACCTCATGGAGTCCGCCAAAAATAAGAGCATGTTTTGTTTTCGATGACCCTAATCTTCATTGGCCTGAGTATGGTTTTGTCGATTATCGTCGCCTGGCTCATGAAGCGGAAATCAATAATTATCACGTTTCTTTTGCGACAATTCCCCTGGATAGCTGGATGGTTTCTTCCAGCACCGCTGAGATATTCAGAAGAAATAAAGACAGATTGTCGCTATTGATACACGGAAATAATCATACTTACAATGAGTTGATATTTCGTAATGATTACAACAATGGCTTGCCGCTGCTTGCCCAGGCCCTTCGCCGAATCGAGCGTCTGGAGAGAGTTACCGGCGTTCCCGTATCACGGATAATGGCAGCTCCTCATGGCGCATGCAACGAGTCTGCAATGAGGGATATGGTAAAGTTGGGAATTCTAGGAGCATGTATATCTTTTGGATCATTAATAAAATATAATTGCGGATGCAACTGGCTTCATAATCTTGGTATTAAACCAGCGGAACTCATTTCTGGACTTCCAGTCCTGAATCGATTTAATATAGGTCGGAATTGGAAAAATGAAATAATTCGAAGCGCTTTTTTAGGTCAGGCAATCATTCCGTGTGGGCATCATCTGGATCTATCCGATGGAGTCGATATCCTGCAAGAAAGATCGGAATTTATTAATAGCTTTGGCGATGTCGAATGGACGAATATGGAAAAAATTGCAGATCTAAACTATTCTACGAAAAAAAACGGCTCGAATTTGTTTTTGCGTAGTTATACCCGGCGGGTAAAAATCCGCATACCCGATGGAGTTCAAACGCTTAAGCTTGAAATACCCCCAAGCGATGATCCGAAAGATAATCTTGTTTGCACCATTACCGGCAACGATGCCCTAAAGTATCCGGTTTGTAGTAACGATATTGCCATTCCGGTGACTCCAGGCATGGAAGTTGAGTTGAGGCGAATTCATTCAGAATCGATTTCTCACCACAACATCAAGGCCCCGCCATTCAGGCCATGGACGATTGTACGACGGATGCTCACAGAAACTCGAGATCGGTTACAATCTATAATAAATTTCCTGCAATAAAGTGCCTTGCATAAGAAAAGAGGATATGAAAATGCCAATTGCCAAAGAACAAGGTAATGATTTTTTTACGCTCAATGACCGGTGGAAGCGCCATGAGCCTTCATCCGTCCTGTTTATCGCCAACCTTTTCAGATCTGGAATGCAGGAACACCGGGAGACCGGCACAGGACCTGCGTACCTGATCAGGGAAATCGGTTCGAACCAAACGCCGATGGAAAGGGACAATAATGTTCCTTTTGTACTTGATCTTTTCGCCGGCGCCTCCATGGCCGCTCCATTCCGGAGCATGCATTTCGCGAACCATCCCGGAGTTCCTTCAATGTTACGCGGCCGGAAAATTGAGACTAACGGTGAAACGGAAGGATTCCCGGGATTGGATGGAAGCTTCGGCGATATCCTTGCTACGTGTGAATGGGGTCCCGTGTGGTGCAGGAAAACGGAGAATGGAAAACGCCATGACACCATCGCGGTGAAATTACCACAAGTTAATGAGAATGACCTGTTTCTGGATCATTTCACGGGTAATCGGTTTCCCGCGTGGGTTCCGCTCGTGGAGTTCCTGCGAGAGGCTTCAGGGGAAACCGCGTGGAATCCGCCGAAATTGCGGGCCAGTTTTCAGTTCGATGACCCTAACCTTCATTGGCCCGCGTATGGGTGCGTCGATTTTCGTCGCCTGGCGCATGAAGCGGAAGTCAATAATTATCACGTCTCCTTTGCGACAATTCCCCTGGATAGCTGGATGGTTTCTTCCCGCACCGCCGAGATATTCGGAAAAAATAAAGATAGATTATCGCTATTGATACACGGAAATAATCATACGTACCGTGAGTTGGTGTTGCGCCATGATGATGGTAGCTGCCTGCCGCTGCTTGCACAGGCCCTTCGCCGGATTGAGCGTCTGGAGAGAGTTTCCGGCGTTCCCGTATCACGAATAATGGCGCCTCCTCATGGCCCGATCACCGAGGCGGCAATGAGGCACATGGTAAAACTGGGATTTCTCGGCGTATGCACATCTTTTGCGATGTTAAAAAACTTTAATCGCGGTTGCAGTTGGCTTATTGACCTTGGATTTAAGCCGGGGGAACTCATTTTTGGACTTCCCCTCCTGATGCGATATATGGGGTCGGAGGACCATAAAATTCCCGTATTCCCTAAAAATCAAATTCTCATGAGCGCTTATTTAGGCAGGGCAATCGTGCTTTTAGAGCATCATCTTGATCTATCCGATGGAGTCGATATCCTGCAAGAAAGATCGGAATTTATTAACAGCATCGGGGATGTCGAATGGACGAGTCTGGAAAAAATAGCGGATTTAAACTATTCTACGAAAAAAAACGGTGCGGATTTGTTTTTACGCAGTTATTCTCGCCGGTTGAAAATCCAGATACCCGATGGAGTTCAAACGCTTAAAATCCAAGTTCCCCGGGCTGATGAGGTGAAAGATAATCTTGTTTGCACCATTACCGGTAAGGATACCGAAGTATATCCATTTTGCAACGATATTGACATGCCGGTGGCTCCGGGAATGGACGTTGAGTTGAGGCGGATTCACTCAGAATTGATTTCCCACCACGGCATTAAAGCCCCGCCGTTCAGGCCATGGCCGATTATCCGCCGATTGCTCATAGAAACGCGGGATCGGCTGCAACCGATAATACATTTCCCGGAATTCCTGGAGCACCACTCTGAATTTTCCAAACCCCAGAATTAGAGGGTAACAATCATGTTCAAGCCCGCTATCTGCTTTTGTCATTGCCTCTACCCGGGCGGTAGACAGGTGCACCGGGCAGGTTAGGCAGGCACTCAATATATCCGCCGACATCGCTACCTGATCCTGATCAGTTTCAATCGTTTGTCGAAGTTGTTCGCCTTCATCCGCACGATATACACGCTCGATCCCCCGCTTCCTTCCCTGCCCTCCCCGCCCTTCCATACAAGCGCGTAGCGGCCTGCCTTGTAAACGCCCTTCGCAAGCTGCTCAACAAGAATCCCCTTCATATCGTAAACAGCAAGCTGGATCGCCTGTTCCGATATCCCTCCTATCGTCGGAACATCAAATGCAATCTTCACCGGCCCCTTAAAGAAGCACAATAGAATGCGCGGAATATTCATAAAGGAAATATCCGCTTAAGGATAAGCGACGTTTTTCACGTAAGGGTTTTTTCTTGAGCCTGAAAATAATATTTTGAGCGTTTGTAATAGCTTATTTTCCGGTTGATCGTGGCGAAATTAAGCACGACTCCCATGAGCTTTGAGCCGAGCTGTGGGTGTTCGGCGATTTTTTCCCTGAGATCGAAAACATTCGTCCGTCCCGCCCTGATAACCAGGAGATAGTGTGAGAAAAAACGGTTGATTGACAGCGCATCGGCGACAATGCCGATAGGGGGTGAATCGAAGAGTACGACATCGTACTTCCCGGCAAGCGTCGTGATGAGGGATTGGAGCCGATGCGAAGCGATCAAATCGCCCGCATTGTTCCGGGGTTCGCCGGAAGAAATTACCGACAGCATGGGAATGGCGCTCGGATGGTGGATGGAAAGAGGGGTTCCAACTTTTTCTGTCTGGTCGCCGATTAGAAACTCCGAGAGCCCGGGACTTTTATCAATATTGAAAAACCGGTGAATCGTTCCGAGCCGCAGGTCGCCGTCTATGATGACCGTTTTTAAATTTTGCTGAGCCATGGCAATGGCGATATTCGCGGCTATGGTGGATTTGCCGGCGTCGGATTCCAGACTCGTGATGACGATAGTCTTATCGAGACCGCCGCTCAGAAGCCGATGATGTATTTTCGAGCGCAGCAGACGGAACAGCTCGTTGACATAGTCGTTTTTAAAGCGCTCGCTGTTGACAATCAATGTATCGCTCAGCCCATGTAAGCCGGGGCCGTTCCCGGCTCCTCTTTTCAAAGTTATTTCCGGTATGGTCTCCAGGATGTCGATATCCAGAATTTTTTTCAGCTCGTATTCCGTTCTTACGGTTTTGGAGGTGAGGTCGGCCAGGATCATGGGTCCGAAGAGCAGCATTAAAACCAGGAACAGGCATGGGATGAGCACTTTTTGATTCACTTTTTGTGGCGGCGGAATCGGCGGCAAGGCATAATCCATGACATAGAAATCGGGAATATCCGCGGCAGAGACATCGGAAACCGTTGAAAGATAGAATTTATCGAGCAGCTTGGCGTGGATATCGGCTTTGATCTGCTGCAAACGGGAGAGTTCGGCCAGTTTCAGTTCCTCGGTCGGCAGAGCCTGAATTTTCCGGGATGAGGCAAGGATTTCCGACTGTACCTTTATTTGACGTTGTTTCTGGACTTTGATGAAATCCGCTAATTCAGACGTTACCTTCTCGACATTTTGTTTGATTTCAGCCTGGTTTTTCAGCGCAAGCGGGTAATTTTTGTCAAAGGCGCCTTGCAGCCGATGACTTTCCTCGATAAGCCGCGACAGCTCGTTGGCCAGGAAGGGCGCTGCAATAACATGCTGGGCATTGAGGAAGACAAGGATCTCGCTGCATACCTCCGGAAGATCCTGTTTCGCGGCGCGGGCGAGTTTCCCCTGGAGCATTTGGGCATTCCGCATCGATTCTTCCATGCTGTCATTGATGCGCTCCGCCGCAAGCGAGCCGGAAAGCATCTCATCGGTACTCGTTGAAAGACCGAGGGTCGGATGTTCCGAGCGAAAGGTTTTCAGGTTCTCTTCCGACTCCGCGAGTTCGGAATCCGCTTTTTTTATCTGCTGGATGACGATTTCGCGGGTGTTTTGCGAGCGCGCCTGCCGTAACCTGATATTTCGTTCCACGAATTTATCGGCGATCATGTTGACCGTCGCTGCCGTCAGCATATAATCATTTCCACGTATCGTAATGGAAAATGATGGAGACTCATGTGCGATGGTTACCCGTGATGCATGCAAGGAAACGCTGTCACGAAGCTCTTCCACTATTTTCTGAATATTCGAAATGGAAAAAATGAAATCGTGCGGGTGTTGCAGGAATGATCGGTTGAACCGGAGACGAACGCCGGGCAATTGCAGCGAATCGAGTTTATCAATTGTTCCGCGCGCCGCCAACACTTTATGATGGAAGAGGCTTCTCAGACTCCGGATTGATTCTTTCCGGAAAATGCAATAGGCATTGCGGTGCTTTTTGCCGATTTTAAACTGATACTTCCCGCTTGGCGCGAGCGAATCGACCGCGACGGTATCGAAGATTGAACTTCGGGGGTACCCCGATACCTTCAGCCGTAACGAAAGGCTGTCAACGACCCCGCGCAGCAAATCCCTGTTCTTGATCAATGCAGCCTGGGCGAGACTATCGGGAGAAAATGGCTCTTCGTCCTTTTCATCGGTTAACATGACCATGCCGGCGATCGGTTCTCCTCCAACGCCTCCGAGGGTGACCGTCGCGGGAAGAACCGGGGTGGTGGTATTCAGTGTTTTAAGTATCAGTACAGCGGCTATTCCGGCCGCGAGGGGCGCGGAAAAGACGAACCACCACTTCCAGCGCCACACGAGAGCGCTATAATGGTGTAAATAGTGGGCGAAGTCGACGTCACGCAGGCTTGAAGGTTTTTTATAACCGGTAGTTTCGGGCATAAGGGGACCTCTAAAAATCGCCTATTCGTCCTTCGACATTATTTACTGTACGCTCGAAAAGCGGCGTAGCCTACGAGCATTGATACCGTCAGGGATAAAACGGGAAGAACGTTGTCCCTGAATAGCTGCCATCCTCCCAGCTTCGGCATCGCGGTTACCGTCAACTGGTCTCCGGATTTAAAGCCGATGGACAGAAGTGATTGGTCCGATTGCAAATAGGGAAGTATATCCCGGGTCACGATTTTCCCGTCCTCTACATGGACCCAATGCACCTTTCCGATGCCGTCTTCCCGCACGGTTCCCCCCGCCTGCTGGATGGCGTCCCACACGCTTCCACGCGGATCGACCCAATAGACTCCCGGTTTCATGAAGCCGCCGAGCAGGCCGGCCCGATACATGAGGCGTACCATTATATTCATGCGAGGGAGAAATGCGAGGTACATCGTCATCAGATACTGTTCCACCTCCATTGGCGTCCGGTGAATCACCTTGGTCATTCCGATGAGCGGTAAATCGACGCAGCCTTCATTATCGATGAAAAAGGTACCATTCAATAATTTACCGGAATCGGGGAAAGCGATTATTTCCAATGCATCTCCCGGGCGAAATTCAAGATGCGGTGCCTGGGAAAAAACCGGCCGCCATCTCTCATTCGCCACGGTTTTGATCGAATCGATTCGACCCTGACTAGGCTCGCCAAGACTTTGTCGGGTATGCAGAAAAAAAACGCTCATGAACAAGAGCACGATTACTTTTATGGATTTCATATAGTAATCCTGTATATCCTGGTAAAAACCTGCACAAATATAAAATATGCCCATATATATTACGATCTTATACTTAATAAAAGCAAGGTTTCTACAGGCGTCGCCCCCCTTGGTAAGGGGGGATGTGGGGGGATCTTGTATTTTTGCCATTCATGCCTCATGCCCCGATTTTCAGGTTCTTTCTGCTATCACTGCTGTTGTTCTCCGCAAGTCGGGGAGCGGCGGGCAGTGATTCCACGACCATTACCGTTGTTGCCTCGGGAGAGACGCACGGCATGCTCAAACCGTGCGACTGTCCGGACAAACCCGGCGGCGGGCTGGCCGAACGCGCGGCGGCGCTCCGTTCCCTCCGGGACAGCACTGTGCTTTTGCTGCTCGATGCGGGCGGCTTTGCCGGCGGCGGCATCTATGACGATTATACCGGCGGTCGCACCGCCGATTCCGCGAAAACCGTTGTTACTATCCGCGCCATGGGCGCCATGCGCTACGATGCGGCGGTTGTCGGCGACGACGACCTGCAATTCGGCGCCCGGTGGCTTGCGCGCGTTGCCCAGGCATCGGAGTTGCCGCTTGTTTCAGCAAACTGTACGATCAATAGTGCAAGGTTTTTTCCCCCTTATATAGTGATCGTTAAGAACGGCATCCGCTTTGCGGTTACCGGGCTCACCACCCAGGAACGGCTTTTTCCCGGCGACGATTCCTGCGTCATTCTGCCGCCGATCGCGTCGCTGCGCGGAATATGGGGCGAAATGGCCCGTGTCGCGGATTACCGGATTATCCTTTCCCATCTCGGAGAGGAGATGACAAGGATCATCGCCGACTCTTTTCCCGATGCTGATATCATCGTCAACGGGCACCGGAAAAGTTCGCAGGATGCGGTAACGCGCTGCGGCAAAGCCCTGATCATGCAGTTCGGCTATGAGGGGAAAAAGCTCTCCCGCGCGACGGTGCAATTTTCGAAAGCTGGTCGCCCCGGCGTGCTTCAGAAGAGCGGCTGGCTGGAAATCGGCCCTCAAAACGGCGTTGATACAACTGTCGGCGCGCTCGTGGCTGATTCCGGGACCGCCCCGAAACGGGATATCTACGATCTGTATATCATGGGCGAGTGTCCCTACGGGTGCACCGCCCTGCATGAGTTCGTTGATTTCGTTAAAAAGTTTTCGGAAATCGAGTGGCGCCTCTGGTTCATCGGAGGGTTGAACGGCGACTCGCTCTCCTCGCTTCATGGACCTCAGGAGACGCTCGATGAGATGACCTGGCTTGCCGTGCAGGCCCTCTATCCCGATAAATGGCCCGCCTTCCTGTCCCAGCGGAGCATGCTGCAGGCGACAACCGGGAACGCGGTCGCGGCGCTCGGACTCAATACCTCGGCGCTGAACCGGTGGGCTGAAGAGAAAGGGCACACCGCGCTCGCCGATCACTACCGCCGTTCGATGCGGCTTGGCGTATCGGCTTCACCGACGTTGTACATAAACAATGTTCCCTTCACAAAGACAATCCTGGGTAAACGATTGGCGAAGGATCGGTGCGCGAATCTCGGTGAAACGAGTCCTCGCTGTAACTCGTTGCCCGAATGTTTCGAGGACGTCGATTGTCGCAAGCCCGGGGCGGTCGGGCGGTGCATGCCGCAGGGGAGATGCGAATTCAGGCAGGATGCCCCGTTTTCCTTTACGGCCCTTATCGCCGATTCGGCGCTCGGCAATCCGGAAAGCACCATCATCGCGACCACCGGTGAGCTGTTTCCGAACGCAACCATCAGGACCCTCAGCATGCATTCCGCCGAAGGGCGTCGCCTGCTGAAAGAATACGCGCTTTCGTCCCTGCCATTCTATTTCTTCGGGCCGGGGGTCACGGCGGCCATCAACTTCTCGCGGATCGAGAGCGGACTCGTGAAGACTGGCGACGGATTTTCCTTCAGAGACGGCATAACGCCGAAAAACTATTTTCTAAATCAACCCGAAAAGGCAGGGTCGATCTTTTTTTTCATCGATCCGCTTTTTCCCGATGCGGTGGCTGCAATGGTCAGGGTGCTCGATGATTCGCTGTTGTCGGGTCGGGTCAGGTTTCTCCCGATATTCTACGGCGACCCCGGCACCGAAGTGCCCGCGATTGATGAAAAGGTACGGCGGGAGGAGGGCCTGCGGTGGCTGGTCATGGACTCGCTGCATCGCGGGCATTTCGCGCACTACCTGCGCGGCTATGCGGGGAATCCCGGCACCTCAAACTGGTTTCTTAACCTTGAGGGAACCGGGATCGTTGCGGACTCGCTCTATCGGGAGGGTGAGTGGAACCCAAAAATGCTGGCGGCCCATTTCGACCTCCTGGAGCGTCTCGGCGTCAAGGATCCCATGGCGGTACTGATCGATAACCGGCGCTTTATGGCGATAAAGAATGAAACCGACCTTACCGCCGTTCTTAACGTCCTGCAACGAAAAATTGGTCATCAACCATGAAAATATCTATTGTCATTCCGGTCTATAACGAAGAGAAGACGCTTCCCGAAATTATCGATCGGGTAAAGCGCGCCCCCCTCGGCGGGACATCCAACGACAACCGGCGCGAGATCGTCATCGTTGATGACTGCTCCCGTGACGGCACGCGCGATATCCTGAAAAGGATCGACGATCCGGAAATCGCGGTTGTCTATCATGAAAAAAACCAGGGCAAGGGTGCGGCGCTGCGGACCGGATTTGAACGATGCGGCGGGGACGTCATCATCATCCAGGATGCCGATCTCGAATATAATCCGGACGAATATCCCACGCTCCTCGCGCCGATCATCGAGGGGGATGCCCATGTGGTCTACGGCTCGAGGTTTATCGGCGGCCAGCGCCACCGCGTCCTTTATTTCTGGCACAGCATGGGAAACCGGCTGTTGACCGTGCTCTCCAACGCCTTTTCCGATCTCAATCTGACCGATATGGAAACCTGCTACAAGGTGATGAAACGGGAAATTGCGGCGCGCATTACAATATGTGAAAATCGCTTCGGTTTCGAGCCCGAGATCACGGCGAAGCTCGCCGAATTTGCGCGCAACGAGGATATTAAAATCTACGAAGTCGGCATTTCCTATCGCGGCCGGACATATAACGAGGGAAAAAAGATCGGCATGAAGGATGGGTTCCGCGCCCTGTACTGCATCGTGCGGTACAATACCTCCCGTCTCGCCATTTCCGTGAAAGGCGCGCTGGAGGGAGTAGTCGGCCTCATCGCGCAGTTGTCCATGGTGTTCGCGCTTTCGAGAATCGCCTCATTTTCCACCGCCGTTGGCTTCAATATCGCACATGCCATGAGCATGGAGGCTGCCTTGTTGCTCGTCGTGCTGTTTAGCCTGGCGGTCGCTTTGCGGAGCGGCACGGCAACGGGCGGATGGACAGGAACGTTTCTGAAGTTTCAGGGAGTTAGCCTCATTCCCTTTGCGCTGCGCGCTGCGGTTTTTTACCGCCTCCTTCCCATTGCGGGTTTCGCGACAACGGTTCTCGTTTCAGCGGCAATCGGCCTGACTTTCAGTCTCTGCGGGGTAAATTTCCGCAGGTTCCTCCCCACCCGGCGCTGACCTTTCCGGCCGGAACCGCCCCGCCGGCTTTGTCATCCTTCCTTTGCAGGCGAATCCAGACCGGCAGGCAGCAGAGCAGGAGGGTCAGACCGGCCGCAGGCGTAAGCCAGAAGAGATGGTAGTTGACATGGGTGTCCGGGGCCGTCACCGCGTCCATCACGAATCCGCAGAAGAGATAGCCGCTGAAATTACCGATGCCTGAGGTGATCATGGCGAACATCTGGTGTACGCCGCTTCTCGACCGTTCGTCGCAGAAACGGTCGAGATAAATGGAGGCCGTGGCATAGAGGAAGGTATAGGAAAGGCCGTGCACCGAGAGGCCCAGCATGACGAGCCACGGGGGGCCGGAGAGCGCCGCAGTGACATACCGGAAAATATCGAGCGCCAGCCCGATCATGATGATTTTCCGCGAGCCGAACCGCAGGAGAAACCATCCGAGCAGTCCCATGGCAAACACCTCGGGAATCTGTCCGAGGCTCATCGCCGGCATGATGTTCCGGTTTGCGAATCCGATGGCGGCCAGGAACGGCGCGGTGCCGAAAAAGTAAAACCGGTAGAAAAACGAGAGAAGCAGCATGAAGAGGCAGAGACGCAGCACTGCGGGATTTCCGAGCACCCGGAACGGAATGCCGGGCGCCCTATCGGACCTCGCACGGGCTTGCCGCGAAACCGGAAGGGTAAATGCATAGAGTCCCAGCGCGAACGAGGAGACGGCGGCAAGTATGAGCGCATCGGGTAACCGGTCCGCGGTAATCCCCGCGCCTCCCCGGCGCATCCACAGATAGCTGAATGCCCAAGCGACGACGATCCAGCCCACGGTTCCGTAAACGCGGATCGATCCGAAGGTATGGCGTGCCCCGGTGGAATGATGGAAGACGATCGCATTGGTCAGGGCAAAGGTCGGGACATTGATCATCGTATAGCAGAAGTAGATCGCCACCACCGGCAGGAAACTGCGCTGCACAGCGAAAGCGAGCATGAGGGCGCCGCCGGCAAACTGCAGAATGCCGAGCAGCCGTTCGCTCCGGACCCATCGGTCGGCGACAAACGAAGCGCACAGCGGAGCGGCAATCGACCCTGCCGCAGTCACCGAGAGTATTGTCCCGGTCTGTATTCCTGAAAAGTGAAGTACGCTTGTGAGGTAGAGACTCAGGACCGGCGTGAATGCACCCGCGATGAAAAACTGCATGAACATCATGACGGCGAGACGGAATTTAAGAAAGGAACTCAATGCTTTTCCGCTTTTGTATTACAAGGATATACCTCGTTGTCAAACGAACTCTTCCTTTGCGTCGGAAGGGTCCATTTTCTTTTCAGCAATGATCCTCGGATTGAACATCACCACCATCTCCCCGCGCGGCGGCTTTCCGGCGAAGTGATCGAGGAGCTGCCGGGGCGACCCGCGCAGGAACTCCTCATGGATTTTCGTCATTTCACGGGCAATGACGACCCACGGGGTTCCAAAAATCGCCTCCATGTCTTCCAGAACCTTGACAATGCGATGAGGCGTTTCATAGAACAACACGGTGCGATGTTCCTCTAAAAAAGACGAAAGCACCCGCCTGCGCGCCGCGCCCTTGTGCGGAAGGAAATTTTCGAATACGAACCGGTCGGTGGGAAGGCCGCTGGCCGTGAGCGCGGCAATGCATGCCGCCGGACCGGGGATGGGCACCACGGAAATCCCTTCATCAATCGCCGCGCGCACAAGGTTATAGGCGGGGTCGGCGATGCCCGGCGTGCCCGCATCGGTGATGAGCGCCATGTCCTCGCCGCCTTTCATGCGGACGATGATGCGGGGCGTCACCCGCTCCTTGTTGAAATCGTGATACACTTCGGGAATGGCGCCGATTCCCAGATGCAGGAGCAGCGTCCGGGAGACCCGGCGATCTTCGGCAAGGATGACCGGAACCGTTGCGAGTACCCGCGCCGCTCGTGCGGTAATATCCTCCAGATTGCCAATAGGCGTGGAAACGAGATAGAGCGTTGCCATGGCGCCTAGCTCTCCATCTGTGCCGGGAGGCTCCCGTCTTCGGCCGGACCATTTTCTTTAAGAAAGTTTTCAAGGATGATGCAGGCTGCGATACGGTCAACTGTTGCCTTGCTACGCCGGTCTTTCTTCCTGCGAAACCGCAGAAGCGAGGCCGCATCTCTCGAAGACATGCTTTCATCGACATAGTAAAGGGGAAGAGCGGTTTTTTTCCGCAAGCCTTCGGCAAACGCCCGCACTTCGGCCGACATCCGAGTTTCGCCGTCATCGCCATCGAGCGGCAAACCGACAACGATGCCTTCCGGTTGCTCGCGGGCAATGATCGCCAAAAGGTGAAAAAGCGTTTGCGGATACTTTTGCCGGTCTACGGTCGTGAGGCCGCGAATATATGTACCGGTGTCGTCGGTAATCGCACACCCTATCCTGCGGCGGCCATAGTCAATGCCGATGAGCTTCATCTTCGCTCTTAGTCCACTCCATGAGCACCTCCAGAGTCGAGAGATCCAGGTCGCGGACTTTCGGCTGTTTATCGAGGAGGAATCGGAAGCTCCCTTTCTGCAAGCCGAGAATGTAGTTCACCGCCTCACGGCCGGAAATGTTGTCGATGGCTGCTGCATGGACGATACGGCCTTCGGTGAAATAGATGATCCCGAGCGGGGCGGCATCCTCGATCTGAAGACATCCGGTTTTCTTGCCGATTTCGATAAACTGGAGAACTTCGGGAAGATTACTTTCGGCGATATTGCCTTCGAGCGCCGAACCTTCCCCGATTTTCTTTTCTATTGCTCGTTTGCGTACGCGCGCCTTATGCCGCAGGAACAGGAGCAGTACGGCGACCACGACAAGCGATGCGAAGACAATGACGACGAAGCTCCATTCTTCGCTGATGCCTGCTGTTGGCGTACTCACCACAATGCCTTTGCTTCGTTCGATCCACCCGGTCGTATCCTTCAGTGCAACTTTACACCAAGCAGTATTTTTTTCAAGAAGCGGGAAAAAATCCCCCTTCTCAGCGATGATCAGGACTCCGGCATCGGTGCTTGCCAGGGAATAGACCGCGCTCCGGTTGCCCGAAACCTGGAAAAAAGCGATGTCCCCGCCGGATTGTGTTTTGCCAAAATGGGAAAACTGCGAGAACCAAGTCCGCCTTTTCAGGGGTGCCATGGCTCTGCCGCCGTTGCGAATAAGCGCAGCCTCCACTTCTTCGGGTGTCGAGCCGCCCTTTAGCACCTTCATTTCTGTTCCCAGCTCAGTACCCCTTCCCTGCGGCGTGGTGGCGAGCTGTGCAGCGGCGGTGGCACGCATTGCAAGCGCCACATCGGCTCCGGAGGAGGCGAGAGGTCGGGCGATCGGCGAGGCTGTTGCCAGGGGGGCGGCGAGGGGCGTAGCACCGGCAGAGAGGTGCTGCTGATCGACTGCTCCCTGGAATAAGGGTGACGTGGTGGCCCCGGTCGCTTCAGCCATGGTGCCGACGCCTGCCTTATACGCCGGAAGTGCCGCACTCAGTCCCTGAGCGGTTTTTGCCGGGTTCATGGCGGGAACCGGACCTGAAGGCATTATCGCCGATACCTTCTGGAGGGAAACGGCTGCTTTCCCGGTTTGGGCGATCACAGGGACCGACGATCCGGAAGGTTGCGCCGCTGCACCTGATTGATAACCGACCGCACCAAAGCTGACTGCCGTTGGCCCATTATTCGGAGACCCTGGGCCGGCAGCGCTCTGACCCGCCGTGGTGTTGGTCGCTTGCCGAGGCGCAGGAGCAACGACAGGTTCTGCGGAGGTTGTGACAACCCCTGCCAAAGGGCTCGGTGTCGTCGCCACGGATTGTTGAGCAACAACCGGGATCTTGGACGAAGCGGCAAGAGGTTGGTACGATTCAGGATTATAGGTGGTCAGGACATTCACCGCGTTTTTTGTTACCCATGCGCTGGTCGCATCGTTGAACCTGACCCGATACCAGGAACCGCTTTCACCGTCGATGATGAAATGCTGCCCCGAATAGGCAAACCCCTTGATATCCGATTCCGCCGAGGGAAGCGCGTGCAGCTTGATAATGGGAACTACGATCGCAGCCTCTCCCGGCTGTTCTCCGAGGAGGGAGGAATACGGCAAGAGGATAATTAATAACAGAATGATCCCCGCGTTTTTGGTGTTCATAGCGGAAAAGCTTGGGTTGAAATTTCAGGTGACGTCGTTATCATGAAAAATGCTCTTCACCCCTTACTCATTTGGAAAGGGCATTCGCAGGAATCCGAAGGATAACCTTATCGATCAACGAATTGACCGCGGTTTCATCCATCGCGTCGTCGAAACGCATCTCTATTGTAAGATACCACATTTTTTCAATCGGGACCATAGCAATCGTGGCCAGACGCACCGCATCTTTTTCGGTGGTAATGACCCCCTTGCGCAGAAGCTCACGCTTATCATGAAAGTCGGACGATGCATAAGGGTGGTGGTCGCCGAAAACAAGCTCGGCGCAGGGAACAATTCCTTCACGCCTTACCATGTCAATAAAGCGGCCGGGCCTGGCAATGCCACAGATCAACAGGGGGTGGGACAGGGGGGGTAATGCACTTCGCCGGCCGTCCCGCACGTTGACCCATTGCCCTCTCTCCTGGAATACGACTGCGGCGTAAAGATTAGGAAAGCGTGCCGCCAGGAGGTCCCGACGGCGCTGCAGTGTTTCGGCGCTCTCCGGTGACCCGATGAGAAGCACGATCCGGGCACGGGCGAGCGCCGAAACCCCTTCCCGGAGAAATCCGGAAGGGATCAGCCTGTCGGTGAGAAAGGAGTCGTGTAGGCAGACGATATCGAGATCCCTGCGGAGCGACCGGTGCTGAAAACCGTCGTCAAGCACATAGACCGAGCGAGAGGGCAGAAGCGATTCAAGAAGACTTGCCGTTTTGTATCGATCACCGCCGATACCCAGCCAGCTTTGCGGAAGCCGATTATGGAGAAGCGCGGGTTCGTCGCCGATGTCGGTCCAGGAGACCAATTCGTCCGGTGTAACGATGCGGCAGGAAGAGTGTCTTCTCCGGTATCCCCGCGAGAGAAATGCCACGCCGATCCCCTTTGAAATCAGGTAGTTACCGATCATTGCCGCAATCGGCGTCTTTCCGGTCCCGCCCGTTCTGATACCGCCGATGCTTATCACCGGCCGTGAGGCGGTACGGGAAAGCAGGGGGAAGCGATCGTAGAAGGCATTGCGGATAGAGAGAACGGTACCATAGAGGCCTGAAGCCGGTGATAAAAACGCTGATAGCGGAATCGGCAGGTGATTCTTTTCGATAGCATTTTCGAAGGAGCCGATGATTTTATTTATGATAGTCATGATCCGACGTTGTTGCGTTGCTTGCGCTTTCAGTCCCGTGAAGCCTATTTTTATCGAGCCTGGCGTAGCATACCGATCCGGGCAACCCACACGCTGAATTTACCCACCCCTCGCCCGAACCGGACGGCCGGATTATGAAAATTACTCTATGCCAATGTAACCCTCTCGTCGGCGACGTTTGGGGCAATGCGGAGCAATGTTGTCGAATTGCCGGGCAGGCCGTTGCGGAGGGATCCGATCTCGTCGTCTTCCCGGAACTTTTTCTGCAGGGCTATCCTCCCCGCGATCTTCTCGACCAGCGCTGGTTCATCCGGCAGGGAAGCGAAGCGCTCGCGAAGGTCGCCGCAAGTTCGGCGTCGTGGTCCTCCGGTGCGGTTCTCGTGGGGGGTGTGCTGCCGAATGAGTTGCCCCACGGGAAGCAACTCTATAACGCGGCCATTCTCATCAACGGCGGCCGCACAGTTTTTTTCCAGCCGAAAATGCTCCTTCCCACGTACGATGTTTTCGACGAGACGCGTTACTTCGATCCGTGCAGCGCAACGGCGGTCTACCATTACAAAGGGGAATCCCTCGGCATCAGCATCTGCGAAGATGCATGGAACCATGAAGAACTCTGGACGGGTCGCCTATACGAGCGCGATCCGATAGGCGAGCTTGCGCACGGAGGGGCGACCATCCTCATCAACATCGCCGCCTCGCCGTTCCATATGGACAAAAAAAATCTGCGGGCTTCGCTCTGCCGGAGCCATGCTCTGCGGCACCGGATTCCCTTCGTTTACGTCAATCAGGTCGGCGGCAACGACGAGCTGATTTTCGACGGAAACAGCATGGTATTCGATGCCTCAGGTGCACTGCGTGCCATGCTCCCTTCCTTTGCCGAGGCGATAACGACCGTCGATACCCGGTCGTTCGGCCCCGTGCTCGGAATGCCTGACTTCGATACCGCAGCTGCGGTGCGTAACGCGCTCCTGCTCGGAATCAGGGATTACACCCGCAAATGCGGTTTCCTGAAAGTCATCATTGGCCTGTCCGGGGGCGTCGATTCGGCGCTGACCGCGACCCTGGCGGTGCAGGCTCTCGGAAAAGACTGCGTATGGGGAGTCGCCATGCCGTCGCGGTACTCCTCTGGGGGAAGCGTAGCGGATGCCCGTGTTTTGGCGGAGAACCTCGGCATCCGTTTTTCCGTCATCCCAATCGAGCCTATGTTCATGGCATTTCTTTCGGCTCTTTCGCCGCTCTTTGCCGGAACTGCGCCGGGGCTTGCGGAAGAGAACCTGCAGGCTCGCATTCGCGGAACCCTCCTCATGGCGCTCTCGAACCAGTTCGGCAGCCTGCTTTTAACGACCGGCAACAAAAGCGAACTCGCCGTCGGATATTGCACGCTTTACGGCGACATGAGCGGAGGGTTGAGCGTCATTTCGGATCTCCCCAAGGGGATGGTATACAAGCTGGCGCGGTTCATCAACAGCGAAGCAGGACGCGAAATTATTCCTGAATCGACGCTGGCCAAACCGCCATCAGCCGAACTGCGGCCGGATCAGACCGACCAGGATACCCTGCCGCCCTACCCCGTACTGGATGCCATGCTCGAAGGAATCGTGGAGAAGAATCAGTCGCTCGATGAGCTTGTCGCCCAGGGATTCGATGCGGATACTGCCCGGTGGGTATGCGAAGCAGTTGCTAAAAGCGAATACAAGCGGCGGCAGGCGGCTCCGGGCCTCAAGGTGACACCCAAGGCGTTCGGCATAGGGCGAAGGTTTCCCATTGCGGCGAAATATGAATGGTGATGAGTAAATAAAACTACATAATCAAAGGAGGACGATTAGTGGTTAAAAGAAGTGGAGTCGTTATCAGCATTCTAACGCTTGCGGCGTTGATTATAGGGGGCTGCACCAATAATAGTGGCTCGACGGCACCGTACGTTCCTATCCTTCCTGCCATAGACACGGTAAGGATCCCTGCCGGAACGTTCCAGATGGGCGATACCAATGCGGCTATCGGCGCAACCCCAGTACACAGCGTGACTCTTGGAGCATTCACGATATCCCAAACGCCCGTGACACAAGCGCAGTACCAGCAGGTCATGGGAACCAATCCTTCCTACTTCGATTCAGGGCGCGCCTGGCCGGTGGAAGATGTATCATGGTACAATGCGGCGCTGTTCTGCAATGCGCTCAGTAAACTGGCGGACAAAGATACGGTCTATGTCTATGCTCACGGCGTTATTGATTCAACAGTAACGATCGACTATACGAAAAATGGTTACCGTCTGCCGACCGAGGCGGAGTATGAATACGCTTGCCGTGCCCTTACGACGACCGACTATTACTGGGGCAGAAACTATCCGCCGGATTCCAACGCAGATACCTTGGCATTGGACAGCAATGCAGTCTGGTATAATAATTCCTCCAGCGGCACGCAGCCGGTGGCGAGCAAAAAACCGAATGCATTCGGGTTGTATGATATGAGCGGGAATGTGTGGGAGTGGTGCAACGACTGGTATGATGGAAATTATAGCGACAGCAGTGCAACCAACCCGACCGGGACGACCATCGGCAGTTACGTTCACGGCAATTGGCGTGTGCTGCGCGGAGGCGCATGGTACCCGAACAGCGCCTATATCCTGAGTTCGGCATTTCGTAACGAGGACTCACCAACCGCCAGGTTCAATAGTGTCGGTTTCCGGGTGGTTTGCGGTGCCCGGTAGAGCTTCCGGGGGAGGATGATAAGCCCGCCGATCAGGTATTTTCCGCTTTAACAGCAGAGGGTTTTTCATTTGAAGCTTCACCACCATCTGGCCGTTTCGATCCCCATCTCGTGCGTCACCTTTGCAGTTTCCCGATCGGTCTCCATGACGTCGGCGTCGCTTATAGCGGGCGTTCTGCTCGACCTCGATCACGGGTTCGACTATCTGCGGGAGTACGGTCTGCGAGTTGATCTCCCTTTCTTCTTCCGCTCGTTTCACAACACGCTCTATCGCCGCGTGATGATCACCCTGCACGCATGGGAGTGGTTTCCGCTGCTCGGCGGCGCCGCGATCCTGATGCACGGCAATCCGTTCCTGGTAGGCATGCTTATCGGCATGGCGCAACACCTCGTCTTCGACCAGTTTACTAATGGAGCTTGTAGGTGGGGATATTTCTTCTCCTACAGAGTCATGAAAAATTTCGACACTGCTGAAATTTTTCCGGGCAAAGGAATCAAGGAATAGAGACGCAAGGCTGTGCGTCTCGGTTAAAAACCTGAAATCGGCCTACTCTCCGTGTCTGAATTTTTCCTCTTGACCTTCCCGCCTTCGATAAGCCATATTTTCTTCCGTATCATTTCAGGTTTTAGGGAATCCCGTGCGAATCGGGAGCGGATCCGCCGCTGTAACCGGGAACGAAAGCCTCAAAAACGCCACTGTCCCTTGTGGGATGGGAAGGCAGGGGCCGGTAGGACGATCCGGAAGCCAGAAGACCTGCCTGAATAGGTGTCTGCCATGGTAGATGCCCCGAGGATGGGCTGCGGCAAACGACATAACGAGGATAAAAACGGAAATCCCCGGCTTCTTTTTGAGAAGTTGGGGATTTTTTTTAAGTTTTATGAAAGGAGGATACCGGAAAAAAGCTTTTCGTAAACATACCACGGCTCCACTTCAAGGGAAGGAAGTTAAAAGCTTCCACCGCCCCGCGACTGTATTCGGGACGAAAGCTGCACGATGTCACTGTTCCATAGATCATGGCATGGGAAGACGCGGCGAGTAGGATGAACGAAAGTCAGGAAACCTGATTCGGAACCGGCACTCTCACTACCATATTCATCCCGAGGGGGAGAAGGAGTTACCAATGTTTCGCATAGTAAATTTTTGTCCGGTCGTGATCCTTTTTTTTGCTTCTTTTCCCGCGTCGTCCCACGACACGACCGGAGCTCGATCCGCGTTAAAAGATACCTTTTCGCTTTTGGATTCGGTCCCGAAATATTCCGTTCTGGTAACCGCCTCACGGAGGGCGCAACCATCGGATGAGGTGACGGACGACCATCAGGTCATTGAAGTTGACAGCGCCGGCCGGAGCACCTCAAAAACTCCGGTCGAGCTGCTCGAGGACAATATCCCCGCCTGGATAAACGATTACGGTGGCGGGCAGGCTAAAACCATTAGCCTGCGCGGTACCGGCTCGACGCGAACCCTGATTCTTGTCGACGGCGTGCCCATTGCTTCAACGGAAAATGATGTGGGAGGCGATCTCGGCAATATTCCGCCGGAAATAATTCAAAGGGTAGAGGTCCTGGAAGGAGGCCAGTCGGCGCTTTACGGAATGGATGCAATGGGCGGCGTGGTCAATGTCATCACCAAACAACCGCAATCGGACAAGGTTACCGGCACAGGTACTTCCACCTTGGACGCCTATGAACCGGAAATCGGCGGCTTCGGGATCAACACGCAGGCCTACTCCGTTTCGCTGGGCCAGAAAGAGGGTGGGTTCGGGTGGTTTACCGGGGCGGGGGCCAAACTTTCTGACGGCGCTTACCCCTATAAGGGTGCGACGGGCAACTGGGTGACCCGGACCAGCGATGGAGCTGACGAATGCAACTTCTTCCAGCGGTTGGCCTGGTCCCATGACGATCTTTCTCTTGGCGTTACAGGAAGTTACGCCTACCGGGCCGACGAAAGTCCGGGTGCGATAACCTACCCCGACCCGGCAACCACCTTCCAGAACATCGGATCCCTGTTGCTTGACGGTTCCTGGGTCCAGAGCAAGCACCTTACTCTTAAATGGACTTCCTCGTTATCCATGGATAGCGTGCATTATGTGGATACCAATACCGCAACCCGACAGGACAGCAAAAATACGTGGAATAATGCCAATCTCGAATTGCTGCAGGACTTCACGCTCGGAGACCAGAAGGTAACCACCGGTGTGGATGCTCTCCGCCATTCTGTCAATAGTAACAACATAGGTTATCATCTCGAGGACCAGTACGCGCTCTTCGGGAGCGGGATCCTTGAACTCCCGGCGGGTGACTTCGTCCTCGGCGCGACGCCCGGTGTACGATTGGACAACTCCTCGCTCTTTGCTAACCAGTTGAATGGGAAAGGCGGCGCGAGCGTCTCCTATAAGGGCTTCCTGAAACCGATGGCCTTTTTCAATGCCGGAACCGCCTATCACAATCCGGAATTCACCGATCTCTACTGGCCCGATGAGGACTATACGGTTGGGAATCCGAACCTTAAGCCGGAACACAGCCGGGACTGGAACGCGGGAATTCAGCTTCGGCAGGGAACGGGCGCGGTCGAATGTCTGGGCCGTTGTTCGTACTTCGACATGCGGCTGAATGACATGATCATCTGGGAACCGAACGCGGATTATGTCTGGAGCCCGCTGAATATCAATGGAGCCTCCATCAAGGGGATTTCGTTGCATGGGTCGGTGGCTGTTGCAAAATGGTATTCCGGTTCCCTCGACCTCACCGCTTCGCACTCCGTGGACGAGCTAACGGGAGAGACGATCATCTACTGTCCGGAGTTCCTTGCAACCAGCTCGCACACCTTTACCTTCAAGCGGTTCTCGGCCGGTATGGCGGGGCGATATACCGGCAGGGTTTATACGGAGACCAATGATGCCGCCAGCCTGCCTCCGTGCATCACCTTTGACGGCGATCTGAGCATTCCGCTTCTGCCGGTAAACCACGATGGGGAGATGCGGCTGATCTATGATATATTGAACATGACCAACAGGCAACATGCAACTATTGACGGCTATCCCCTGCCGGGCAGGGAACACCGTTTGAGTCTAAGAATAAATTTTTAGTCGCGGTATCGAAATGAAATGAAGAAAGCCGCCGTTTTATTTATTACCCTCATCATGTTCATCGACCTGCAAAGCGGCGCATCAGCGGAACCGCCGCCGGTCGGGAGCGAGGGGCGCCCTGGCGATTGCCGTCGCATCGTTTCCCTCGCTCCCAGCATCACCGAGATTCTCTTTTCTCTGGGCCTAGGCGACCGCGTCGTCGGGGTCACCCGCTACTGCACCTACCCTGCTGCGGCATTGACTAAGGCAAAAGTTGGCGGCTACTACGATCCCGATTACGAGAAGATCCTGCGTCTCAAGCCCGACCTCGTGATCATGCTTGTAGAGCATGCCACCGCAAAGCACTGCCTCCGGAATTTTCATATCAACATCCTGCAGGTCGATCACAACACCATCGGCGACATCGTGCAATCGATCAAAATCATCGGCGATACCTGCGGATCGACTCATGCTGCCGACAGCATCGTTGCCGTGATCAAGTTGACCATAGAACGGATACGAGGTAAAACCGTCAACATACGCCGCCCGCGCGTCATGGTTTCGGTCGGCCGCTCCATGGGTGCGGTCGGCGGCCTGTGCATCGCTGGAACTGGTACCTATTACGACGAGATGATCCGTCTTGCGGGCGGGGAAAATGCCTTTGCAAGAAAGAGCATTGCCTTTCCCATAATTTCGCCCGAAGGTATCTGCCGGATCAACCCGGAAATCATTATCGACATGGTACCTGAAAGCGGAGAAAAGAGGGTGGACGACAGGGTGATTCTTGCTCGGTGGACAAAGATCGGCAGGATCGACGCTGTAAGAAACGGACGGGTTTATCTCTTTCGGCAGGATTTTGCCCAGATTCCCGGTCCGCGGTTTATCATCATCCTTCAACAAATGGCAAAGGTCATTCACCCGGAGCTGACATGGTGAAGACTGAGAAATGAAAGGATTCACGAGCCAGGAGTCAACATAAAAAAGTGACGAAGTTACAAAGAAATGGAAAAAATCCACTACATCTTTTTTCCAGTGGATTTTTCCTGACTTCCGATTCCTTTTTTCTTTACCCACCTGCCGGGATTGAACTCTGAAAAAGGCTCTCCGCCTCGGCTCTTTTCCCTTGTGCCTCAAGCGTCTGTCCGAGAAGATCGCGAATCTGCATCTCCTTCGGATTCACGCCTAA
The DNA here is from genome assembly GCA_963846695.1 of uncultured Fibrobacterota bacterium. Lineage (GTDB taxonomy): Bacteria > Fibrobacterota > Chitinivibrionia > Chitinivibrionales > Chitinispirillaceae > BOG-1184. The sequence goes on from CAWJXL010000021.1 coordinate 69,151, forward strand.
AAGCGCACGCAAACGATCCTCCGCCATCTTCGGCTGGTGAAACTTCATGAGAATCTGCTGGCGAAGCATGATCGGCTGCATGCTCCACGGCATGAGCGCTACGCAGCGATCAAGCTCTCTGATTGCCTGACCAAAATCTTTTCTGAAGGCGAGCCTCTTTTCGCCGAGCCCGGTGGTATCGCGCTTCTGTACCGCCTTTTTGCCCGAACCACCCGTTGTGTCCCCCGATTCCTCGGATTTAATCTCTGCATCGAGCGCGGTCATCCGCTCCTGCAAGTTGTAACCAAGCCAGAGGAAGCAGATGGAGTAATCGTTGGCGATGCCGGCGTACGGTTCATCGCGTTCGGTAATCTCAGGCGGCATGGGACGCAATTTATAGACACTATCAAGGTAATAGGACATTTTGTCGACATCGATCTGCTCCTTCTCGGACACCGGCTTCGGCATCAGGCGATAGACCATTCCCTGCATCTGGAGATAGGGTCCCAGCCCCATGAAATTATCCGGAGCGACCGAACAGGCGAAATACACCGGCTTGCTGAAGTTGGTGGCATCCGCGATGTTGAGCACCATCTTATCCTGCACCCGGAGCGCCTGCTGATCCGCGCGACCGGGCAGCGTTATGCTGAGCCCGGAATTCGGTAATTTCACCGGAGTCTTGGATTCAAACGGATTGAGTACCGGCTCCATCTGGTCGATCTCCCGGTCGGAATAGGAGATCGGCACGCGGGGCTCCACGTTCTTGAGCTCCTTGATATACCAATCGGTATTAACCAGGCTCAGGTTCACCAGCCTGACATCGGGGCGGATGCCGTACGCCTCCTGTACCGCCCATACCGGGAAGGTATCGTTGTCACCGTTAGTAAAGAGTATACCGTTCGATGCGCACGACATCAGAAGGTTCCAGGCGTACTCGAACGGAAGGAAATTCTTGGAGCGGTCGCGGAGCTTGTAATTTTGCGACAAGGGAAGGACGGGCGAGACGGCGAACAGTACCAGCGCGAGCGGCGCGACCAGAGTACTGACCGTTTTATTTTTGTCGGAAAAAAAACGGTAGAGCAGGAGCCCGGCGGAAAGTCCCATCCACATGGAGAAAAACATGAATCCCGCGCTGAAAAAATAGTCCCGCACGCGCACTTCACGATAGATGGTCGGCATGGGACCCTGTTCGCCCGATTGCTCCCAGCGGTGATACTCAAGCCGGTTGTCGCAGCGGGTGCCGTCGGCAAAATTCATGTACCACACCATGCACAGGGTGGTCAAAAGGGTGATGGCAATAAAGAAGATCGCGACATTGCGATTCTTTTTACCCATGAGATACCAACCGAGCAGTGCAAAAAAGGTTGGCAGCAGATACACGAATAACTTTCCCCACCCCTGCGGGGAACCGTCGAAGAAATTCTTTTCGGCATCCTTCATGGCGTTTTTATCGCCCAGACGGAAAAATTGCGTGAGGTGAAAACCGCCGTATCCCATATGTCCGTCGATCCCGAACTGACGATCGAGAGCGCCGCGCCGCCATAGAGAGCGGGAAACCATGGACTCGGAGCCGTACTGTTTTCTGTCGAGCACCTCAAAGAGGGGAGACATGTCGAAATATGGGAACTCGGAACTCGACTTTACTATCGGATGGCCTTCATCGATCATCGGATGAAGAGCCGACCGTATGGGTAAGTAGAGGTGGTTGGAGAATCCCAGAAGTGCTAGAAACAGAAACCAGAAACAGAAGCGCCAGTTGCGGCGGTATTTCCGGCTCACCTTCAGCATGAAAACGGAGAGGAGGGCGGCGATCGGGGCAACGATCAAAAACCATGAAAGGTTGTACATGACAAGGCCGAGGGCCACGCAGGTGATCCAGAGCCGCCAGTCTTTCCGCTTTTCCTTGTCCTGGAGCATGACAAAGAGAAAGATGGCGGGCATAGTGATCATGGAAATCATGTGTATGCCGACGCCTAAAAAGGCTATGTAGGCGATACAGAGCAGCAGGCGGTCCCGGTTCTTCTCCTTCGATTGTGCCCAGACAAGCGCGAGCCAGATCGAAATCGCCACCGGGAGGTTGGTGATGTTGGCCTGTTCCGATGCCTCCAGCGCTTCAAACCAGAAAGTGGCGCTGAACGCGCAGAAAAGGCTGCCGACAAATCCGGCGCAATAATAAGAGAGCCGCTTCCACAGGGTATCGGGCTCGCCGAGCACCATGCGCATGCCGCGAATAATAATCAAATAGATGAACACCACGGTCATGGCGCTCGTTACCACGGCGCAGAAGTTGTAGCGGAATCCGACATCCTTGATGAATGAAAAAATGATGAGCCATGCCCTGCCCAGAAGGATCAGCATTGGAGTGCCCGGCGGGTGTGGAATTCCCAGGTCGGCCGACGAAGCGAGATACTCACCGCAATCCCACAGACAAACCGAAGGAGACATTGTCAGATAGTAAACGATAAACGAGATTACGAAAACGAGAGATGCCATGAATGCATTGATTTTAGAATGATTGCCAAGAGGGTTCATAGATTCTGCCTGCAAACGGTTTGCGTAAAGGATTATAGCTACTTGTGGTGAGCGGCAAGTACAAATAAAAAAAAATACTATGTGGCGGCGATTTCAAGGCCCTTTTTCAGGACAATGTACTCACAACGGCTCAAGGCGAACAACGGATAGGCTTGCCGCTTGTGCAGGAAACGGGCGAACGGCTTCGGATGCCGCCTATTTTTTTCTGGAGCGAACCGCCGCTTCTTTCAGTTCCCGCCGGCTCTCGATGAACTTCGATGTCGCATCGACGCTTCGGTTCACTACTCGCTCCATCGGAAACCTCGCCTTTTCAAGCAGTGGCCGCACCGTATCATCGCCTCCGAGTTCCAGAAGCGCATGGGTATCGCTGTTCATGGCCATGAGGCACCCCGCCTCCTTGCAGGCGTAGATCAGCTCCAGTGCCTCTTCGGCCGTGCTTCGGCGATAGGACACCTTGGAATTATTGAGCTCAATCGCCATGCCAAGCCGTTTTGCGGATTGTGCCAAAAGGCGGTAATCAAGCGGGTAGGTTCCATCGTTCGGGTGGGTCACGATGTCGATGAACGGATAATTCTCCAGTGCGGCAAGCGTCAGGTCGGTGTAGAACTCCCTCGATTGCCCGGTCTGAAGGTTGGGGTGGACTCCCATGAGCAGGATATCGATGAAGGGCATGAACTGCCATACCACATCGACGGTTCCCCTTTCGGGCATGACATTGAGTTCGAGACCCTTATAGAGCCTGATATCGTAAAAGGGCGATCTGAACCGCTCGAAGAAGACGCTCGTGAGTCGACCTTCGCCGACGCCGGGTCCATGATCGGTGATGGCCATGGCCTTGAGCCCGACGGCGCGTCCGCGTTCGAGCAGTTCGAGAATGGTATGGAGACCGCAGGCGCTGAACAATGAATGAACGTGAAGATCGACTTCGAGCATATAGTTGTTGATTTGTTAAGATTTATCAAAGACTTTCAAAAAAATAGTTTAAGGATCGAAATCTTCGCCCGGAGCGGGGAGTTCACCGGATTCGGTGGGGGAAAGCAGCCTCGATAGAAGATCAATGACTGCCGCCTTATCCGGCGGTTTGGCAATAATTCCGCTGAATCCCATATTGGTAAGGCTTTTCGCAGGGTATTCACGCGAAAAGGAGGTGACGGCTACGACCGGCACGTTTCGCGCGATCGCACTCTTGCGGAGGTTGTTGAAAAAACGTATGCCGTTCATGACCGGCATCATGATATCGGTGATGATGAGATCCGGAGCTTCCTCCTCGACCTTTTTCAACGCTTCAAATCCGTTCATCGCGGTGATGATTTCATAATCCTTGTAAAGGATGATCTCCAGCACATCGAGCGTATCATGGTCGTCGTCGACCAGCAGTACCTTCGGTCGGAAACTCATCGGGATGCCTTTCTATAAAGAAACAAGCCCAAAATAAAGAAAATAACGTTGCCGATCCAGGCGCCGACTAAAACCGGCAGATGACCATTCTGGGCGAAGACAATGGCGAACTGCGAAATGAGCCAGTAGACAAAAGTCATCATGATCCCGATGCCGAAGAGCGCGGCAGAGCCTTTGCGCCCGGCCCTGGCGGTCATCGAAATGCCTAGAAGGATGACGATAAAGTTCATCCAGGGCAGCGCTTTCTTGAATTCAAGCTGGCCCTCGTATTTCTGCACCGCCTCGCCCCGGCGCGCTACGGCCTGGATGTAGCGGTCCAACTCCCAGTAGCTCATCTCCTCGGGACTCTTGATTTGCGCGACCATGTCGACGGGGGTCGCCCTTAAAACCGTGTCGCGAAGGGTATCGAAGGGCGTTACCGTCGAAGCATCGGAGGAAAAGATCCTGACCGTGCCGTGGATGAAACGCCATCCCGTGCTGTCGTGCAGCATACGATCCGCCTGTATCCGCTCCCGGATCGAGGAGGAGTCGAACGACTCCCGCCAGATGCCGCGCGCCGATTGCGGCAGGGTACTGAACTCCTGAAACATATACATGGTGTTCTTATTACCAAAATAGTAGAAATTCCGCCTGAATTCTTTGGTGATGCTCGCCGGATTGTGGATTTTATGATTTCGTTGCGGCGAGTTACGGGGTTCGCCGAAACTATCGGCCAGTTCCTTGCGCAGGAAATTGCTTTTGGGGATAATCCATTCTCCCCCGTAGAACGTGCCGATGGAGATCAGCACGCCGAGAAAGAGAAGCGGGAGGGTCAGCTGGCGGATGCCCACGCCGGCGGCCTTCATGGCGATGAGTTCGCTGCTCTTCGCAAGCTTGCCCATGGAGAAAAGGGATGCCAGGAGTAGAACGATGGGGAACGAAATCTGGATTATCCACGGCAGGTAGTACCAGTAAAAAAGCCCAACCTCGGCAAATGTCGCTTTTTCAAATCGCCCGAGGTTGCTGACGTAATCGATTACCACGAATATGGCGATAAGTGCAAGGAGTACCCCGACCACATACCCGATGAAAAGCCAGACCAGATACATGGGAAGGGTACCGATGCTCCGTTTGAGCAACCACTTCGGCCCCTTGAACAGGATGGCGGGAATGTGGCCTGTCTTGCTCGATGCGATGCCTTTAAATCCCGCTCCGAATGTTTTTTTAAAAAAGGCGATGAGAGCGTCGAACCGGATGGTCGTTTCCCGCATCATGAGAACAAGGAGCACGAGACCGCAGAAACCGATGATAATATTGCCCCCCCACATGGCGACCCATGGCGACAGAACCATTTTATCGCCCAAGTCCTCTCCCTCTATTAAAAATGCCCAATAGGCTATGAAAAAGAAGATACTGTAGCTGGCGCCGACGGTTAGCCCTCCCCGCCGGGCCATGATTCCGAGCGGCGCTCCTATGAGCACAAATATGAGGCATGCCATAGGGATCGCGAATTTTTTATGGACCTCGACCATGTACTGGCTGATTACGGATTGATTGGCATGGATTCTCCGGACAGCACTTTCGGCGATCTCCTGTACATGCCGGATTGATGCAAGCGCGGAACCGTAGGTGTTGCCTGCGACCGGTTGCACAATTGGCAAGTGAGGGTGGACTATGGATCCATGCTGCGGCCGGCCGGATTTCAATGAACTGCGGGCCCATTGACATCCGGTCGATTGCCCCCGTATCGGTCGGGTTGTGACCGGCGATTGGCGGATCAATCGACCCTGAGGCGAAGGATGACCCTTTGGCAAAGACTCCAGGTCCGATGAAGGGGGAGCCGGCGGCGGGGAAGGGAGCGATGCGACCCATTGTACGAATGTGCCGGTGAGAGATTTTATAGACTGATCCGCCGAATCGTGGATTTTACTTTTCAGGGAGTCGAGAAATCGTACTTGGAACGCGAGCGAATCAATGGCGTGGCGGTATTCCGTGAGGCAGGAGCTATCGTCGGCCTTAATTTTAGTCACCTCATCGAGCATCGCAATCGAGCTCATCTCGCGATTGCTTCGGTAGCTCGAATTAGTCCGTTCAAGCTTGGTGTCGATATTCTGGATATAGACCACCTGGCGCGCGAACCGGCAGAAGAAGTAGTCGGTCCAGTTTTTCCGGGAGATGCTATGGGTTTCGCCGTTAAAGAGCGTGAGTTCCAGAAACTCTTGGTCCGGAGTCATGCGGATGATTCCGTTCGCCGCGACCGTGGAAGAGGGGTCCTGTCCGGGCTGGTCGCAAAAGATTCGGATTCCCTTAAGCTCGCCGGATCTGGGGTTGACATCCTCGGCATAGATCGTATAGCCCGGAAAATCCCGGATGAGAATCTTCGGCTCGATGAATGCCGCCGGGCGCTTGCGGGAGATATCCGAAAGAAGGTTCGCGGTCCGATGGTTGGCATCAGGAAGAATGAGGTCATTGAAAAAAACCAGGAACACCGTAAAAACCGCTGCTGCGGCGAAGACTGGGAAGAGCAGCGGCAGCATGCTCTGGCCCGAGGCCTTGATAGAGGTGATTTCGTTGTCGCCCGACATGCGTCCGAACACCCACAGAGTTGCGGTGAGTATCGCCATGGGGATGGCCAGAGCGATGATCCACCCGAGCTGGATGATGAAAACTTCGAGGACGATTTTCGGGGGGAGGCCTTTGGAAACGATTCGTTCGAGGAGCATCACCGCCTGCTGCATGATGAAATAGAATACGATAATGCTCAGCGAAGCAAGAAAGGGGAAGATGTGCTCTTTTACGATGTATCGGTAAAGGATCATAAAATAAAAAACCCATATATGCAACACGGCAACACCGTCGATACGGAACTGCAAAACCTGAACTGCCGCTGCCTCAACGCATTGATTCTATTACTGATTTGTTGTGCCGATTTTGAATTGCTGCATGCACGCTTTTGCTTTTTCTCATGAAAGCCCCACCGCTCTCCCATCCGGTAGAATCCTTATCCTCGCTGCGGCTGGAACCCTCGGCAAGCCGGGCATGGTGACGATGTTACCGCAAATTGCCACCACGAATCCGGCGCCGGCTGAAACCCGCAACTCGTTTACCGTGATCCGGAAATTTCTGGGACGGCCAACGAGCTTGGGGTTGTCTGAAAGCGAAAACGGAGTTTTTGCGATGCACACCGGAAAACGGGCATACCCGTGTTTTTCAATGGTGGTGAGCTCGCTTCGGGCGTTGGTATCGAAATCCACCCCTTCAGCGCCGTACATTTTTTCGGCTACCGCCTCGATCTTCTTGTCGATAGGCATATTGAGGTTGTAGAGAAAGATCAGCTTTTTTTTGTCGTTTCTCCCAATAGAGCGGATTACCGCATCCGCAAGGCTTGCCGCTCCCTCGCCCCCCTTGTCGTAATTCTCGGCAACTACCGCTTCAATGCCTTTTTTTTCGCAGAACCGGATGATGGTATTCAGGTCGCGGGGGCGATCTTCCTTAAATCTGTTGATCCCCACCACCGGCTCCAGGCCGAAGAGTTTGATATTCTCAATATGCTTGGCAAGATTGCCGAGTCCGCCATTTTCGGTGAAGCCGCCGTGATGGGCAATGGCCTTGCAGGTGGCGACGATGACCGTTGCCGCAGGCTGCAGGCCGGTGGCGCGACATTTTATCTGGAAAAATTTTTCCGCGCCTAAGTCGGTGCCAAATCCGGCCTCTGTCACCACATAGTCGGTGAGGGAGAGCGCGGTCCGGGTCGCAATGGCGGTGTTCGTTCCTTGGGCGATATTGGCAAAGGGACCGCCATGCACGAATGCCGGCGTTCCTTCGAGCGTCTGGACAATATTCGGGTTGATTGCATCGCGAAGCAGCACCTGCATGGCGCCGACAGCATCAATGTCCCCGGGCCGGACCGGCTCGCCCCCGGTGGTATAGGCAATAACCATGCGTCCGAGTCGCTCTCCGAGATCGTGGAAGTTGGCGGCAAGGCAGAGGATGGCCATCACTTCACAGGCCGGGGTGATGAAAAATCCGTCCTTGCGCGGAATTCCGTGCTTGACCCCGCCGAGCCCGATGAATATCTCCCGCAACGCCCGGTCATTTAGGTCAATCACGCGACGAAGCACGATCCTGCGAGGATCGATTCGGAGATCATTGCCATGCTGTAAATGGTTATCGAGCATGGCGGCCAGCAGGTTGTTGGCTTTCTCGACCGAGTACATATCCCCGACAAAGTGCAGATTTATTGCCTCGGACGGGCACACCTTCGACCGACCGGCGCCGGTACCGCCCCCCTTGATACCAAAATAGGGGCCGAGAGACGGCTCACGCAGGCAGATCGAGGTTTTATGCCCTGCACGGCGTAACGCATCGCCCAGACCTATGGTTGTGGTGGTTTTCCCCTCGCCCTGCGAGGTCGGGGACATGGCGGAAACGAGAATGAGCTTACCCATGCGGGAGGGCTTCGATAGGGTCGACGTGTCGACCGGAACCTTGGCGATGTAGTGGCCGTGGGGAAGAATCGTGTCTGGATCGAGGCCGAGTTCGTTTGCAACATCTTGGATACGCCTCGGAGGTTCATCGTTTCGAACGACGGTGTCTCGATCCATGGCCTTTCCCTTCTTATAATGCAACGACAGGTTTCGCGCCGCCCTTTTTAGAGTTCAAGCGGATTTGGCCCTTGGTCCAAAAAATAATTGACGCACTTACCGACTCGGAGATCCCGCGGAATCCGCCGAACAGTTGCGCACAAATGAACCTTCATGGCAGAACAGATTTTAATTCTTATTCCTGCGGAGTTCTGGTGAATTTCTTGTATATCCTATTGTCAATTAGCGGATTACGGCGATTCAACTTTTATTTATCTAAAACCCCGTCACTTGGGACGGGGTCACCATAGCTGGGGGATTCATAAGGGGGGCTGGAACAGCACCCCCTTATGATGGATTTGAAGAAGTTCAGTTAAGTTTGTTTTGACTTTGCCTTTGGATACCCCGCCACTTGGGGCGGGGAGCATTCATTTATTTTATCTTTCTTTGGTCCCTTTCTTAATTACCGATCTTGTACATAGATTCTATCGGAACAGGGATAAATAGGACGCGAGTTACCAAGTGACATGAAAACCGTATGCATAAAAATCGGCGGGGCGACCATCGACGCACCGGATCTGCTGCGGGAACTGGGAAAAAGCATTGCCGGGCTCATGGCCGGAGCGATATGCGACGCCTTTCCGGTCATTATTCACGGCGGCGGGAAAGAAATCTCCCGTCTGCTCGATTCCCTAAATAAGAAATTCACCTGGGTTGAAGGGATGCGGGTAACGGATGCCGAAACCGTTGAGATCGTGCAGATGGCGTTGTCCGGGGGGGTGAACAAGCGCATCGTGAACTCGCTTCAGGCGCACGGCGTTTCGGCAGTCGGGCTCAGCGGAGTCGACGCCAATCTCTTTATGGCGTCGAAGCTGCTCATGGCGGGGAAGGACATCGGATTCGTCGGCAAGATCGACCGGGTATCGCCCGGTATCATTGACCTGCTCCGGCACAGCGGCATCGTTCCGGTGGTGTCGCCGATTTCGTGCGATGCCGGGGGCAATACGTACAATGTCAATGCCGATCTTGCCGCCTCCGAGCTTGCCGTGGCGCTTGCGGCAGATGACTTGATCTTCATCTCCGATATCGCCGGCGTCCGGGTCGACGGAGCGGTCCGCAGGGAGATCCGGATCGCCGAGATCGAGGAGCTCATCGCGTCCGCCCAGGCCACGGGCGGGATGGTTCCCAAGTTGCGTTCGGCGGCGGATGCGGTCCGCCGAGGCGTGGGCAGAGTGCATATCTGCGGATGGGAGGGCGGGGGTACGCTGGAACGGCAATTGTCGGAGGAGACCGCGACGGGAACGGTGATCAAAGAGTGATTGGAGAAGAGGAGCCGTAAAGCGGTGTCCCCATCATAGAAGCTAAAAAGTTCAGAAAACCCAAGTTACTAAATTTAGTTTTAATGGAAAGAATATATGACTAATTTCGACTACAATTCACTATTTGTGAATACCTTTTCCCGTTCCGGCCCGCCCTTCGTCAAAGGCCGGGGCATGTACCTTTTCGACGAATCCGGGAAGAAGTTTCTCGATTTCGGGGCCGGGATCGCGGTGAACGCCCTCGGGTATGCGAATCCGCTTATCGTCAAGGAGCTTAAGAAACAGGGATCGAACCTTCTGCACGTTTCCAACCTCTACATTACCCCTCCCCAGATCAAACTCGCAAGGCTACTTATCAGGCACAGCTTCGGCGACAAGGTTTTCCTGTGCAACAGCGGCAGCGAGGCCAACGAAGGGGCGATAAAATTCGCCCGGAAATGGGCGCGACGGTTTTCCGACGTGAAGTATCACATACTTTCCTTTTCGGATTGCTTCCACGGCCGGACCTACGGTGCCCTCTCCGCTACTGAGCAGGAGCACTATCATTACGGGTTCGAACCCATGTGTCCCGGTTTTCACTATGCGCCGTTCAACGATCTGTCGGCGACGCTCGAACTCTTGGAAAGACACGAATTCGCCGCGATTATCGTCGAGCCACTACAGGCTGAGGGCGGCGTGAACCTCATCGGGGAGCAATTTCTCCGCGGTTTGAGGGACTATGCGGATGAAAATCGGATCTGCTTGATCTTCGACGAGGTGCAGTGCGGCATGGGCAGGACCGGGAAGCTGTGGTGCTACGAGCGCTTCGGTGTCGAGCCCGACATCATGACTTTGGCCAAGTCCCTTGGCGGCGGCATTCCGCTGGGCGCGATCGTGTGCCAGGAGGGAGTGGTCGATGGTATCAAACCAGGCGACCACGGTACCACCTTCGGCGGCAACCCGCTTGCCTGCGCGCTCGCCTGCGTCGTACTCGGGCAGATTACAAAGAAAGGTTTCCTCGGGCATGTGCGGGATATGGGGAATTACCTTTCGAAAAAACTGAATGCTATAAAGGCGAAGCGCCCGGTCATCGAAGAGATCAGGGGAGTCGGACTTCTGATCGGCGTGCGGACAAAAACCGATGCCGGGCCGATTGTCGCGAAGTGCAGGGAGCTCGGGCTTCTCCTGATCAAGGCGGAGCATAACACCATCCGGTTTCTTCCACCGCTCATCGTCTCGCGGGAGGATATCGACAAAGCGACGGAGATTTTCGATACGGTGTTGTTACAACCGTAAGATTCAGCGCACACTCGTGCCAATTGGAAACAACGAAAGGCTGCATAATGGACAAGGTTGTTCTGTTGTATTCGGGCGGCTTAGATACCTCGATCATGATTCACTGGCTGAAGGAGAACTATCACTGCGAGGTTGTGGCGATGTGCGCGGACCTTGGGCAGAGGGAGGAACTCGCCGGTCTCAGGAAGAAAGCGCTTAAAACTGGTGCCTCGAAACTCTACATCGAAGACCTTCGCGAGGAGTTCATCACTGATTTCATCTACCCGACCCTCCGAGCGGGCGCGGTGTACGAAGGGTCGTACCTTCTCGGTACGAGTTTCGCCCGGCCGCTCATCGCGAAGCGCGCGGTGGAGATCGCTCATAAAGAGAAGGCGATTGCCGTGGCGCATGGGGCAACCGGCAAGGGAAACGACCAAGTGCGGTTCGAGCTGACGATCATGGCGCTCGACCCCTCTCTCGGCATCATCGCGCCTTGGAAAGACCCGCTCTGGAAGCTTCGTTCGCGTGAAGACTGCATCGCTTATGCGGAGAAGCACCGCGTCCCGATTAGCCAGTCCAAAAAACGGATTTACTCGGAGGACCGGAATATCTGGCATATCAGCCACGAGGGCGGGGTACTCGAAAGTCCGGGCAAAGAGCCGCCGGACGACGTTTATACGCTTTCCGCCACCGTTGAAACAGCGCCCGACAAGGCAGAATACGTGGAGGTGACTTTTGCAAAAGGTATTCCAATCGCGATAAACGGCCATAAACTTTCGCCCGTCGCTCTTTTGGAAGCGCTGAACAAACTCGGCGCGAAGCATGCCGTCGGCCATGTAGACATGGTGGAAAACCGGCTGGTCGGCATCAAATCGCGCGGGGTATACGAGACGCCAGGCGGCACGATCCTCCATGCGGCGCACCGCGAACTCGAGCGCCTCGTGCTCGACCGCGATACCATGCACTTTAAGGAGGAGCTTGCGATCCGCTATGCCGAACTCGTTTATAACGGCCAGTGGTATTCAAGCCTGCGCGAAGCGCTCGACGCTTTCGTGGCGCGCACCCAGGAGAATGTCGGCGGAACGGTCAGGCTCAAGCTCTACAAGGGGAACGTCATTCCGGCCGGCGCGAGAGCGGAAAGATCGCTCTACCTCGAAGACTTGGCATCCTTTACTGATACGCAGCTCTACGACCAGAAGGACGCGGCCGGTTTCATCCGGCTCTTCGGCTTGCCGATGAAGGTAGCGGGGATGGTGGCGAGGAAAAAAATATAACCGGGAAGGCCGCGCGATAAGCGTGTGCCGCTCCCTGAAGGCTTCAACCAAGGAGGAGTGTGATGAAGTTCAGGACGCTGCCGGTGTTTCTTGCCTTTTTAGTAATGGGGTTTGGTGATGCCATAGGCCCGTTTGTGGGTTTAGCAAAGGGTGAATTTAACCTGAGCAGGACAATCGCATTTCTCATCCCTTTAGCAGGATTTATTATGTTCGGCATATTATCGATACCCATGGGATTACTTCAGGACAAAAAAGGCAAGAAATTTATTCTACTGTTAGGCTTGTCGATCGCTTTCCTTGGTCTGATTCTTCCGATGTTCGGTCTCCATCATTTTGGTATGTTCTTGCTCACCATCCTCCTCCTTGGTGCAGGCGCCGCTACTTTGCAGGTAGCAGGCAACCCGTTTATGCGTGATGTTTCAGACGAAGGTAAATATTCCCGTAACCTTTCTCTTGCTCAGTTCGTTAAAGCTATCGGATCACTTTCGGGCCCATTGATCCCAGTTCTTGCTCTTCGTTGGTTCGGAATAGATTGGAAAGTTATCTTTCCGATATATAGCATATGCATTGCGGTTACCATTTTGGCTACAGGGTTACTTCGTGTACAAGAGAAAAAGGTTGAAGGTTCAGCACCGGCAACTTTGGGATCATGTTTATCACTCTTAAGAGATGGTTATGTTCTTGTTATGGTTCTGGCGATCTTTTTCTATGTCGGTGCGGAGGTTTCAGTAAGCTCCGGCATACCCCTCTATCTGCATGAACGGTTTGGAGTTGATGTTACAAAAGTTGGGCTGCTGGGAACAGGGCTATTTTTCCTTGCTCTCATTATCGGTCGTTTTTCAGGGGGTCTCATTCTTAATTGGCTTGCTCCGAAAAAATTCCTTATTATTACATGTATCCTTTCGCTTATAGGATTATTAGGGATGTTTATCCCAAGTGAAAAAATATCGATTATCGGTTTCTTTCTGATTGGTTTTGGTTTCGCGAACATTTTCCCGCTGGTATTCTCAATCGCGGTTGATACCTTACCGCAGCATACGAATAAGTTATCCGGACTTATGGTGACAGCTATTGTAGGAGGAGCGATAATACCACCTATTATGGGTTATGTGGCCGAGACTACAAAATCAATGCAGATGGGTTTCATCGTTCCTTTGGCTGCTTTGGTCTATATTACAATCGTTGCTTTTTCGTCCACGAAAGTTGTTATGGCAAAATCGTAATAAGGGAAAGGATTGAATAGGTATAATTGTCTCTAAATAGCATTATGAGATTGAACTCCAGAAAGGAAAGCTATGAATTACAATAATGATAAGCGTATCGTCATGACGCTCGATGCCGGTGGAACGAACTTTGTGTTCTCCGCCATCAGGGGATTTGAGGAGATCGTGTCGCCCCTTACCCTGCCCGCCGAGGCGGAAAATCTCGAAAAATCGCTTTCCAATATTACGAGCGGATTCACCCATATCAACGATGCGCTTGGCGGCACGGCGCGTGCGATAAGCTTCGCCTTTCCCGGGCCGGCCGACTATCCGGCCGGAATCATCGGCGATCTCGGCAATCTGCCCGGGTTCCGGGGCGGGGTGGCGCTCGGTCCCATGCTCGAAGAGAAGCTCAAGGTTCCGGTATTCATCAACAACGACGGCGACCTTTTCGCCTACGGCGAGTCGATCGCCGGTTTTTTACCGGAAATAAACAGACGACTCGAAGCGGCGGGAAGTCTCAAGCGGTACAGAGTGCTGTTCGGGATCACGCTCGGGACCGGGTTCGGTGGCGGCATCGTTCGCAACAATGAGCTTTTTATAGGCGACAATTCGGCGGCCGGTGAAATCTGGGTCATGCGCCATAAAATTGAACGTGAGTGTTTTGCCGAGGAGGGAGTGAGCATTCGGGCGATACGGCGCGTGTATGCTCAGAAGAGCGGGACGTCGCTGGCCGAGGTCGGAGAGCCGCGCGATATTTTCCGGATCGCCGAAGGAGGCGCGCCCGGCGACCGGGAGGCGGCAGTCGCGGCCTTCACCACAATGGGTGAAGTAATCGGTGATGCGCTTGCCAATGCCATCACGCTGGTTGACGGTCTGGTGGTGATCGGCGGCGGGCTTTCAGGGGCGGCGAAACTGTTTATGCCGGCAATTGTCAAAGAGATGAACGGCACTCTGAAAAGCCTGAGCGGCGGTACGGTCCCGAGAATGGAAACCAGAGTGTTTAATCTTGAAGACGCCGTGGAGCGAGAACTCTTTCTCAAAGGAGAGCCGAGGAAGATTATGGTTCCCGGTACTGACAAAAAGCTTTCGTACGATTCGCTTAAACGGGTAGGTATTGGTCTGTCGCGGCTCGGTACAAGCAAGGCGGTGGCGGTAGGCGCCTATGCCTATGCCCTGCATTCGCTCGATCAACGTTCGGCGGCGTCGTAATCTGGCACACCGGCAACAATGAAAAACGAATCGATTACGGCAATTGTCGTTGCCGGCGGCGTTGGAGCAAGGCTCGGCGGTTCGACCCCAAAGGGGTTTGTCCCGCTCGGCGGAAAACCGCTCTTTCTTCACTCGTTGGAGGTTCTCCTGCGGCACGAGGCGATCCGGAATGGGGTTCTGGTGGTTCCCGACGAGTTTGATACCTGTACCCGCGTTATCGTGCAGGAGGCCGGATTCGGGCCAAGGGTTTCGATAGTTATCGGTGGTAAAGAACGATGGCAATCGGTGCGGAACGGCGTCAATGCGACAGAGGCGCACTGGGTGCTTATCCACGATGCCGCCCGCCCTTTTGTCAGTCTTTCGGTTATCGACGCCGTGATTGAAAAACGTTCGGCCTTCGATTGCGTCACTACCGCGACGCCCGAGATCGATACCATCCGGATGCACACCGGAGATCTTGCCGGCGAGGTCATCGACCGCTCGAAGCTGGTCCGGATTGGGACCCCGCAATTGTTCAGGCGATCAACGATTCTGGAAGCCTACGAGGTTTCGTCCGAATTCGCTGTGCCGCCGACCGATGAAGCGATGCTCGTACAGCGCATGGGCATCCCGGTGGGAATCGCGAGCGGCGATCCGGTGAATTTCAAGATCACCACCCTGACCGACCTTACCATGGCGGAGGCGTTGCTTGCGTACCGTCAAACGATGTGAGTGGGCGGATGGCGATCCCGCCTACCGGGCCTACCACGATCATGAATGGGGAGTCCCGGTGCATGACGACCGGAAGCACTTCGAGATGCTTACCCTTGAATTATTCCAGGCCGGGCTCTCATGGCTCACTATCCTCAAACGGCGCGAAAGCTTCAGATTGGCTTTCGCTGGATGGGACTGGAGCAGGGTTGCCGCCTTTTCGCGGGACGATATCAAACGCCTGACGCACGACGTAACCATAATTCGTAACCGGCTGAAAATCATCGCAACGGTCAATAATGCGCGGCGATTCATCGGGGTGAGGGCGGAGTTCGGATCATTCGACCGGTACCTGTGGCGATTTACGGATTACAAGACCTTGCGGAAACCGAATCCGCCGGGCTCCCTGAAGGAGATTCCCACACATTCGGCTGAATCCGACGCATTGAGCTGCGACCTGAAAAACCGCGGATTCTCATTTGTCGGAACGGTCATCTGCTACTCCCTCATGCAGGCAGTCGGAATGGTGGACGACCATCTTGCGGGATGCTTCAGGAGATCCGCAACGAACGACGGCTTATAAAAACCGCTTGTCACTTACCGAAGCAAAACTTCGAGAGACAGAAATAGGCCAGGGTGGCGCAGGCCGCGGTGAGCGGGATGGTCAAAAACCATGCCCATACGATTTTCCGCGCAGTGATCCAGCGAACCTTGCCTACGCTGTCCACCGATCCCACGCCCATGATGCTTCCGGAGATCACGTGGGTGGTGCTGACCGGAATGCCCAGATGGGTGGCGAAAAAGAGAACGCCCGAGGCGGCGGCACTCGAGCAGAACCCCTCGGTGGGGCCGATTTTAGTGATCTGCGTGCCCATGGTGCGGACGATGCGCCAGCCACCGAAGGTGGTGCCCAGTGATATCGAACTGTAGCAGGCGATGACGATCCAGGGTTTCAACTGAAACACGGGCGTAAGGTGCGCGGCAAAGAGCGTCAGAGCGATGATGCCCATGCTTTTCTGTGCATCATTCGTACCGTGTCCGATGCTGGCCGAGATCGACGAGACGATTTGCAGATATTTAAAAAGCGGGTTGATTCGGGATGGATGAAAGGGACGGGCGATCCATCGCGCAATGGCGGTCACCAGAAATGCACCGGCAAAACCGAGAATGGGCGCGATGAATATGAAGAGAAAGATTTTCAGAACACCGCCGATGATGATAGCCTTTGAGCCGATGGCGGAGAGTCCGGCGCCGATGAGGCCACCGATGAGCGCATGGCTGCTTGAGGTAGGAAGTCCGAAAATCCAGGTGGTGATATTCCACAAGGACGCCCCTATGAGCGCGGCAAGGATGAGTCGCAGGGGTAATGTTGTCGAAAGGGATGCTAAATCCATATGCACCACGCCCATACCGATGGTTTTTGCAACCGCGGTGCCGAAGGTGAAATACCCGATGAAATTGGCCGCCCCGGCCAAGAGAACGGCCATGAGCGGAGAGAGGGTCCTGGTAACGACGATGGTCGCGATGGTATTCGCGGCGTCGTGAAACCCGTTGAGAAAATCGAAAATAAGCGCACAGGTGACGATAACTGTTACTAAAAGCAGGATATTTGACATAGGGTCAGCCGAGCTTTACCATGATGCCGCGGACAAGCTTGCCGATGAAATCGATTGAGTCCACGATGTTTTCCAGGTGCTCGTAAACCTCCTTGAATTTAATCACATCGATAGGCTGGTAGTTGCCGCTGAAGAGCTCGGCCATTCCCCCATAAAAGATATCGTCGGCCTTGTTTTCGAGGCCATGCATTTTCTGGACGATCTCGTCGACTTTTTCTTTCCGCTTGAGGGATGCTATAAGTCCTTTCAGCTCGCCCGAAATTTCAAAAATGACCTCGGTAAGCCTGCACAAGCCCGGCGGCACCTGCCTGATCCGATAGATCTCGAATTTCCGCGAGATACTGTTCAGAATGTCAAGCGATTTATCGATATTGATGGTCATAAGGTGAATATCCTCCCGATCAATCGGCGTGATAAAGGTTTTATGCAGCTCATCGATGATGCGGCGTTCAATCATATCAGCCTTGAGCTCATACTCCTTTATGGCAGTCAGCTTTTCCTTGATGACCTGCTCGGAAAATGTTTCAATATTGACGAGGAGTTCCATGAACACCCTGCAGCCGTCGATCAGGGTATCGACCTGATCGGCAAGGTAGGTATAGAACTTCGTTTCGCGGGGCAGAAGGAGATCAAGGATATTCAGACGCATGGCGACCTCATGAATAGGGAAGAGAGGGTAGAGCAAACTTTATAAAATACAACGCCCCGGCGTCGAAGGGAAGGGACTTCAGGTCGCTAACCGTTTCCTTCGCTTCAGATGAGTTTTTATGAAAAAGACGATTCCGGCCAGGAGCAGCAGCACGACCGCGATGTCCGCAATATGGCTGTAACGCATCACAGCTTTCCAGTGCACGCGGAGATAAAAACCGCATACGGTAAGGAATGCATTCCAGAGACCGGCACCCGCGACGGTATAGAGGGAAAACTTGACAATATTCATCCTGCCGGTGCCCGCAGGGAGCGAAATGAGATGGCGGACAACCGGGATAAACCGACAGATAAAAATCGTTGCGTCCCCGAATCTCCCGAAGAAACGCTCGGTGGCGGCAAGATCTTCCCGGTTAAGCAGAAGAAAGCGGCCAAACCGGTCGATGAAAGGTTTACCCCCATAGCGGCCGACCACGTAGGAGACGAGCGATCCGACGATGCTTCCCAAGGTGCTTACGACGATGACAAATGCAAAAGAAAATCTGGCGTCGGCGACCAGGAAACCGGCGAACGGCATCACCGCTTCGCTCGGCAGGGGGATTACCATGCTTTCGAGAACCATGGAAACAAATACGCCGGCATACCCGGCGTGAGCGATAAAAACTGTTGCATGCTGCGCAATCATTTCAGTGGGACCCATGCGTATTATTACTCCTCCTTATGCCAACCCTGTTTGCCGACCAGCGGAACGAAGACGACAGAGCCTTCGCTCCGTTTTTCAAACCCTTTGTCCGTTCGGTCGTAAATCACGAGCTCCTGCCGAAGCAGATCGCCGACCGGTATCACTATTCGTCCGCCGACTTCAAGCTGTTCGCACAACGCCTCAGGTACGACCGGCGCTGCGGCAGCCACGAGGATTTTCGCATAAGGGGCGTGCTGGGCCCAGCCAAGGCTGCCGTCTCCGTGCCTGAAAACGATATTCTGGTACCCCATGCCTCGCAGCCGCTGCCTGGCGGCAACGCTTAGGTCGCCCACGACTTCAATAGTATAGACACGCATCGTAAATTGCGCGAGAATCGCGGTCTGAAAACCCGACCCGGTTCCGATTTCCAACACCTTCTCGTCTTTGCGGAGGCCCAGGAGCCCGGTCATCATGGCGACGATGGTCGGCTGCGAAATGGTCTGCCCGAATCCGATGGGCAGGGCATTGTCGTCGTAGGCCTGTGCATACATGGCGCCATCAACAAAGAGGTGGCGCGGAACCTTACGAAAGGCATCCAGGATGCGTTCGTCGGTGATGCCGTTGGCGCGCAGCACCTTGATGAGCCGTTCACAGGCGATATGAGGATTCAGGAACTCCATTACATTGGTCCCGTCAGAGATTGCTGGATGCGGGAGGTAAGGCCGCCGATCGGATTATCGGCCGGGACATCGCTCACCGCTATAGGGTCGTGGAGGTAAATTTCGATTCGCGCAAACGGGGCGGGAATCATGAATCCGTCCCAGGAGTGCAAACGAAATGTACGGGAAGGGGCCGCCCGGAGCGGTACGACCGGGGCGTTTGAAAGAAGGGCGATCCGCGAGACGCCGGGCTTGACGATTTCACGAGGCCCGCGGGGTCCGTCGGGAGTGATGACGATATTGTTACCCTGTCGCAGCTCATGTGCGCAAGAACGCAGTGCCGCGGCGCCGCCGTGACTTGATGAACCATGAATTATCGCATGTCCCCAGCGCTGGGCTACCGCCGCCGCCCGTCTACCATCCCGGCTTTCGGAAACGAGTGCCATTTTGCCGGTATTGCGGAAATGGAATGCCATTGGCAGTAAATGGGAGTGCCAGAAGGCGTAAATTCGGCCCTTCCCGCCATCGTGGTAGAGATCGAGATCGGTACGGCCCATGAGCGAAAAACGCCACGTGAAGCCAAACAGATTGCCAAGCAATAGGAGCGACGCGCTGACGGCATCGAGGGGAATTTGGCGTGCGAAGCGTGCCATAGAGAGTAAGTTGTCGATAAAAGATATATCGGGCGCATCGGGTCGATGATCCGTGCGCACTCGCTTTTGCCTGAGGCTTGATGGTATTATATATTGTTCCTATTCACTTTTAGCATCGGGGGGGATATGGTGAAATTATTGGTCGGTATTATTGCCGCATCCTGTCTGCTTCTCGGCTGTTCGGTCAACACGGAGAAGTGCCTGCAGAAAGAAGGGTTTAAAAACTGCGACGATCTGAAAGCTGCGGCGCAAAAGGCGGAGGGGAACGACGAAGCCTACCGGTTTTTATCGATCGCGAAAAAATGCGGCTGCAAGGACAAATAGGAGCAGCATCAAAGCAACACGTGAATCGGCATGGTGAAGAAGCCGATTATCTATAAGGCCCGACGGGCAGATTAAAATAGAACGGCACCCGCGGAATTACTTCGCTGATATAGTGCTCGATCCACTCATCAAGCTTCTTTATGCCGCTTTTGGGCACGAAAACAATATCACGGGGCTCCAGATAGAAGGTCTGAATCGATTCGGCCGAATGCAGGTCGAAGAGGTAGATATTCCGCTTTCCATTGACAAAGCGAACGACTGCTACCTTTTTTGATGCCGCTGACTCGTCAAGAATCCCGCCAGCCATTAAAACACCTTCGTAGATCGAGGTTGGAGTCGTGAGCAGATAGACGCCTTGGTTCTTAACCTCGCCGCCGACAAAAACTTTCCTGCCCTCAAGCGACCGGACGATGACGGTAATTTTCGGCGACTGCATTTCCGTGGAGAATTTCTCATTCAGGAGGTCGGTTAGTTCTCCGGGGGTTTTGCCTGCCGCCATGAGTTCGCCGATCATCGGCATGCTGATTCTTCCGTCGGGCCGGATAGTCTGTTTGTCGTTCATATCCGTAGCTTCCTGAAATTTTATCTCTATGACGTCGCCCGGTTGCAACACGAGAGGAGGCGTGGCAGTATCGGTGGGGTTCCATTCGGTGATCAGCAGGGGATCAGCGTGCGTCGCGTGGCTGCATCCCGTGGAAAAAAATCCAAGGTAGATGAAAGTTCCAAATACTGCCGCCAGCAAGCAGGCACGCTTCCAACTCTGGTGCATCGTACCCCTCCCTCTACTATACCAAGCTCTCCCCGAGAGCTCTCTCCGGGGTTCCCTTGGTGATGAAAAAAACATCTTTCCTTCTATGATTTGCACTTACCCGTGCTCTCAGGGCGCATTTCTGTAAATAAATCGACGGCCGGCCGGGACCGGAGCATGCATTATCGCGGTCAACGATATGTTACAATGATATATTATATATAATCTTGCGTACAGGAAGCAAGCGATAATTCACGATGCCTATTTTTTTTCGATTTCAGCCGGTACGGCGATATCGCTTGCATAAGACTGAATTCCCGATTCCCCTATCAAGAGTACGGGCATTCCAGCTGATCTGCGGTCCGGGATCATGCGGGTGATGAAGCGAGCGAGGCGCTGAGGAACCTGTTGATTTCCACGGAACGGGAGGGTACAATGTAGTTTTCCATTACCGATGTCGCCGACGGGCGGGGATGGTACTTTGAATGACGGTTAGCGGGGTTACTTTTTTTTTGCTTTTTGTTTTCCAAATATGTATATTATTTTTTGTTGTAATAGAAGGTTCCATAAGAGGTTGAAATTTTTTATTGAGTGGGGTATTAATTTTTTAAGAGGAAAACAGCAGCTATTCTCATTCACTTCTCTGGAGGAGGGTTACATGTTTAAACGGTTTTTTGCAGTAGGAGCCATTCTTGCCGCTGGCGCAGTGAGTGTCATGGCCGCAGGAATTGATACCGGATTTGTCAAGGATAACCTTGGCGACAACGTAATCGGCGCGACGGTTACCTATACCCGCGCACCCAATACCTGGACCGCCACCACCGATTCCAACGGCATTTATCGGTTTGCACTCGGCGGTACGCAGAGCATTACGGTCATCGGTTCCGCCACAGGGGCTGGTACCCTTGTCGCTTCAAAAATCGGCTATGTTAATTCACCGGCAGGAGCGCTGACCGTAACCCCCGCAGATACCACCACCCCGAGCGCAATCGGCAATGCCCTTCTGAGCGTTACCATCCGGACAACATCGGGGTCGATCGTCGACAGCTCCAATGCATCCGCGGTGGATAGCGCCAAAATCCAGCAGAAAAGGGCGGGCACAATCATCGACTCGGTCTTTTCCAATGCGAGCGGCGCCTATACCCTTCCCCTCGTTGCAAGTGGCGATTCGCTCATCGTAACGGCACCATCCTATTTTGGTAAGAAGGCGGTCGAACCCACCCTTTCGGCAACGGTGTCGACCAACACCATCAACTTCACGCTCAGCGCCTTCGGTTCGGTTCTGGGCACGGTGGATTCGCTGCTCGGCGGAAAGGGACCGATCAAGGGTGCAACCGTATCACTGGCCCGGATGGTGGGCGGCGTGGCACAGACTCCTTTTACCTTGACAACCACCGATTCCACCGGTCGCTATGAGCTTGACAGTATTTTCGCGCATGTTCCCTACCAGGCCGCCGCTTCGGCAACCGGCTTCAGCTCCGTATTCAAGCAGATGCCTTCTGGAAACAAACTCAAGGGAGTCGATTCGGTTAATTTCTCCCTCGGCCCGGCGACCGCCGGTATTAAGGGTACCGTTACCACCGATTCACTCAAGGGTCCGACGCGTTCAGGCGCAAAGGTCATTCTTACCAAGGGCGCAAGCACCGTTCATGTCGACTCGGCGGTCACCGACAGCATGGGTGGGTACTCCTTTGCCAACGACTCGGTCGGCCTGAGCTATACCGTTACCGCTTCCTATAATGGGTATCAGACCACCTCGATTACGTTCACCAAAATGGATACCACCGATGTCAAGAATATCGTGCTGCAGCCCGGTTCCAACAAGACCTTCTGGGTGAAGGTTCTTAGCGGTACCACCTCCCTTCCTCTGGCCAATGCCTCGGTCGGTTTCACCAATGGCCCCTCGGTCATCGGCGGTACGACCAATGCTGTAGGCGTCTATCAGGTTACCAATGCGCCGGTCGGGTTCGACACCATCACCGTTGCCGACACGCTCTACATCGCACAACAGAACCTCTTCACCCTGAGCGCGCACGCCGCCGATACGGTTACCTATGCGCTTACTCAGGTCGCAACCGGGACGGCGCAGCGCGCGATCCGCGGTACCGCCCATAAGTTAACCGCAACCGGCGCCGTTGCTGCCGGAGCGAGCATTTCCTTCAAGTGCGCCGGTGGGTGGGTATTTTCCGCGATGACTCTCGCAACCGCACCGATCGGTTCATGGTCGGTAGTCGGGATTCCGGCTGCGATTCCTGCAACCGCCTCTATTCCGGCATATGCCGCCGCGACTGGTCTCGGACTTCATGCAACATTACCTCCGAGTGTCTTTCCGACTCGTGACACGACGTGGAATCCCTATAACAACACCGCCGCGATTGCAGTTGCCGCTACGGGGACTACTACTTACAATACGGTTGTTTTCACCGCCGGAACTATTGTTGGTGTGCTCCCTGAAGTCGCGGAAAAGACCGAAGGCGCACCGGCATTCAGCGTTCTTCACTCTGGCGTCATTTCCCTGAAGAATATGACTACACCGGGTATGGTGAGGGTCTACAATCTGCAGGGCCAGATGCTGTACAGCCATGCTTTTGAAGCCAATACCGCTTCGCTGCATGTCCCGGCTCTTGATCAGGGCAAGGCTGCCTTCGTGGTCAGCATTACTCAGAATAAGGCGGAGTATAAGAGAGTGGTTTTGATGCCGTAAGTATCGGCTCGTCATTGCAGGAGTAAAAAAAGGGGAGAGTGATCTCCCCTTTTTTATTGCTTCAATATACGAAACGTACATACGGCAAAAAAGAGGACTGAAGCTTAAGCTTTCAGTCCCTGTGCGATGAAAGAAAGTCGCCTTTATTTCTACTTATTCCGTTTCCAATACTGATTACGACGCACTTGCCGCGAGCTGCCTGAGCGCCTTGTACCGTTCCAGGTTCACCTTCGAAGCGTACGCGATAAGCTGTTTCGACAATTCCGGATTCGCCCGCTGGAGCATCTTGTAGCGGTTCTCACCGTAAACGTAGTCATTAAGCGGCAAGGTCGGTTCTTTCGAGTCGAGCTGCAGCGGATTCTTGCCCGCAAGCGCCAGGTCGGGATTATACCGGTAGAGCGGCCAGTGACCGGAATCCACGGCTTTCTTCTGCTGATCGTTGCCGTTTATCATATCGTATCCCTGGTTGATGCAATGCGCATAGCAGAGCAGGAGCGAAGGACCGTTGTACAGTTCGGCTTCGATGAACGCCCTGACGGTCTGGGCGTTATTGGCCCCAAGCGCGACCTTCGCGACATAAACATAACCGTAACTCATGGCGATCATGCCCATGTCCTTCTTGACAGTCGGTTTACCGCCGGCGGCGAACTTGGCCACCGCGCCCATGGGAGTCGATTTCGACGCCTGGCCGCCGGTGTTCGAATACACCTCGGTGTCTAGCACGAGGATGTTGACGTTCTTACCGGAAGCGATCACATGGTCGAGCCCCCCGTAACCGATATCGTACGCCCATCCGTCGCCGCCGACCGCCCAGACCGACTTCTTTACCAGATAGTCGATTACGGTCGCCAACTCCATGCATGAAGCGCAGGCGCATTTGGCAAGTTCGGCCTTTGCAAGGTCAACCCGCCTGCGCTGAATTTCAAGCGTTTCGAGGGTCGACTGGTCGGCGTTCACGATCTCACCGAGAACGGCTTTCAGCTCTGCGCCGCAGGCGCCGTCGGCGATCACTCTTGCTGCGAGTTCCTTCGCGTATTCGTTGAACTTGTCAACGGTGAGCCGCATGCCGAAGGCGACCTCAGCATTGTCCTCGAAGAGGGAGTTGTTCCATGCCGGACCCCGTCCATCGGCGCGCGTGGCATAGGGAGTCGTGGGCAGGTTGCCGCCGTAGATTGACGAGCAGCCCGTGGCGTTCGCGATGAGTGCGCGGTCGCCGAAGAGCTGAGAGAGCAACTTGACATAGGGCGTCTCGCCGCAGCCGGCGCAGGCGCCGCTGAACTCGAAGAGCGGCCGGATGAACTGGCTTCCCTTGACCGTGATCGGGTTGAAGTATTTGGGTGCGGTATCCGGGATGCTTAGGAAGAACGCCCAGTTTTTCGCTTCGGCCTCGCGAAGCGGCGTTTGCGGATGCATGGAGATCGCGCCTTTTTCGCGCGCCGGGCAGTATTGGACGCACACGCCGCACCCGGTACAATCCTCGGGCGCGACCTGCAGCGTGTATTTGAGTCCGACAAGCTCCTTGCCTTTCGCGTCGGTCGACTTGAAGGTCGGCGGCGCATAAGTCAGGATTGCGGTATCGTATGCCTTGGGTCGGATCACGGCGTGCGGACAGATGAGCGAACAGCGGTGGCACTGGATGCAGGCCTCGGGATTCCACACCGGGATCGTCACCGCGATGTTGCGCTTCTCGTACTGGGTGGTTCCGGAGGGCCAGACGCCGTCGGGCGGCATCTTGGAGATCGGAATACGGTCACCCTCCTGACGGAGGATCGCGGCGGTCACGTTCTTGACAAACTCCGGGGCGTCGTCCGGCACCGCTCTGATCGGCTCAACCGGGTTTGTCGGTGCGATCGGCACCATTACCTCCTGAATACCGGAGAGTCCCTGCTCGATCGAGGCAATATTTTTCGCGACGATGGCATCGCCCTTCCTGCCGTAGGTCTTTTTGATCGCGTATTTAATGGAATCGATCGCCAGATTCTCGTCGATTATCTTGGAAATCTTGAAGAAGGCGGTCTGCATGATCGTGTTGATGCGGGGGCCCAGCCCGATTTTCTGGGCGATGCCGATCGCATCGACGATATAGAACTTGAGTTTCTTGTCGATGATCTGCTTCTGCACCCGGCCGGGAAGCTTCGCCCACACCGTGTTTGCGTCGAACTCGGAGGTGAGCAGGAAAGTGCCGCCATCCTGCAGGTTGTCGAGCATGTTGTACTTCTCGATGAAGGAGAAGTTGTGGCAGGCGAGGAAGTTCGCCTTGGTGATGAGGTAGGGGCGACGGATCGTCTTCTTGCCGAACCGAAGGTGCGAAACCGTTATCGTGCCCGCCTTCTTGGAGTCGTAGACAAAGTACCCCTGGGTCTGATTATCGGTGTCGTCGGAGATGATTTTAATGCTGTTTTTGTTGGCGCTCACGGTACCGTCGGAGCCCAGTCCGTAAAAGAGCGCCCGGAAGACATCATCGTGCTCGACCGAGAACGAACGGTCAAAGGCGAGTGAGGAGTCGCCCACGTCGTCGTTGATGCCGATCACAAAGTGATTTTTCGGGACCGACTTGTCGAGTTCGTCGTAGACTGCCTTGACCATTGCGGGGGTGAACTCGTAGGAGCCCAGGCCATAGCGGCCGCCGATGATAACCGGGTAGTTCGTGAAATGGGTCTCTTTCTTCTGCATCTCTTCGCCGATGGCCGTGCGGACGTCTTCGTACAGCGGTTCGCCGAGCGACCCAGGTTCCTTGGTACGGTCGAGCACCGCGATCTTCGTCACGCTCGTCGGTACCGCCTTGACAAGCGCATGCGCGTCGAACGGCCGGTAGAGCCGGACCTTGATCACGCCGAGTTTCGCGCCCTTTGCGTTAAGGTACTCCACGGTTTCATGGACCGTGTCGCAGCCCGATCCCATGAGGATTATCACCTTGTCGGCATCCGGCGCGCCGACATAGTCGAACAGG
Organism: uncultured Fibrobacterota bacterium; assembly: GCA_963846695.1. GTDB lineage: Bacteria > Fibrobacterota > Chitinivibrionia > Chitinivibrionales > Chitinispirillaceae > BOG-1184. The sequence continues at coordinate 95,557 of CAWJXL010000021.1, forward strand.
TGATACTGCCGACCGGTAATTTTCTCGAACCGGTCCATGTATCCCTGGACGATGGCCGGGCATTTTACATAGTAGGAATTCACGGTTTCGCGGCCCTGGAAGTAGACGTCCGGGTTCTGCGCCGTTCCCCTGATGGAGGGGTGATCGGGCGACATCGCGCGTTTGCGGTGTTCATGGACCAGCGCGATGTCGATCATCGCGGCCATGTCTTCCCTGGTCAGCTCTTCGATTTTCTGAATCTCGTGCGAGGTGCGGAAGCCGTCGAAGAAATGGAGGAAGGGAAGCCGCGCGGCAAGCGTCGCACCGTGTGCAATAAGCGCCATATCCATAGCTTCCTGAACCGAGGAAGAGGCAATGAGCGAGAAGCCGGTCTGGCGCACGGCCATGACATCGCTGTGGTCGCCGAAGATCGAAAGTCCCTGACAGGCAATGGAACGGGCCGAAACATGGAAGACGGTCGGGGTCAGCTCACCGGCGATCTTGAACATGTTCGGCATCATGAGGAGAAGGCCCTGGGAGGCTGTAAAGGTCGTGGTGAGCGCGCCGCTGGCAAGCGCACCGTGCACCGCTCCGGATGCCCCACCTTCGGACTGGAGCTCGGAAACGATGGGAATGGTACCCCACAGGTTCTTCTCGCCTGCGGCACTTTTTTCGTCGGATATTTCGCCCATGGGGGAAGAGGGGGTAATAGGGTAGATTGCAATGACTTCATTGACGGCGTGAGCGACATGCGCCACCGCCGAGTTACCGTCGTGCGGTACCAGCGAACGTGCCATGATGTACTCCTCTATATTTTTGTAAGGTGTGAAATTTCCAAGACTGGTAAAACACTATAAAATAGATAAAATCATGAGGTGCATTCAAACCCGGTCCGGAAGGTGCCGGAAAACACCTGTCGCAGCCAGAGTTCGAAGGTCAGGAGCCGGTTTATCCGTGTGGTCCGGCTGCTGCCTGCACAGTGGCGTCTCCAGGTTTCCAGGACATCGTTCCTCTTAAGATAGTTATAGAGGAGGCTATCGTTATCCGAGAAAATTCGGTCGATAAACCACCGCGCCGGCGGTTGTCTGAACCATGCTCCGTAATCGGCATAAATCCGCGTATTCCGGATGAACGGCAGGCGCTCCGCGAGCATGCCGGAAACCCTTGCGGATGCCCCTGGTCCGGAGTGCGAGCAGGTCGTAGAGCGGTGAGGGTACCGACACCGGCACGCCGGTGGCCTGATAGGGGATTGAACCAAACAATTCTGGGAAGCAGAGCGAGAGCGCTTTGCGGTAGAACCTTCCTTTCAGGCGAAACTCCAATGGGACGGAAAGAGTTAGGTTGATGAGATCGTTGGCATAGAGGGGGGCGCGGGCATAAATATAGGGCTCTTCGAGAAGGACGCCACGCCGGGCCGAGCGCCTTCCCACCTGCCCGAACGGATACTCTGGCACGGGTGGAATGCCAAAGCCTGGTTTTAAGATATAGCCGCTGTGAATTGCGCCGCCAAGCCCGTTGAGCGAAACTTGGAAAAAATCAGCGACCTCCTCCATGACCTCGATTCCGTGCTCGTCGGCAATGCAGAGTTCGCCGTCCGACCACCAGATGCCTTTGAGCCGGGGATAGAGCCATTCCTGGGCGGAAAGTTCGAAAACATGGTGCACCGCTCCCTTTTTACGCGCGACCCGCGAGGCGACGCGTATTTCATCGCAACCCCGGACCCCGAACGTTACCGCGTGAGTTTTCGGCGAATTGGGCATCGAAGCGAGGATGGCGCGAGAATCAAGTCCGCCGCTCAGGAAGATGCCCGGCCAATGGCTACCTTCGGTTCTTTGGCGGACGCTCTCCTTCAACCTGCGACCCCATTCGAAGCTGTACCCGGTCAAGTCGAATTTTCCGGTGCAAAGAGTGATGGTGCGATAATCGAAGTAGATGGACGAAGATATCGTGTCGTGGGCAATGTCGTAGGTGAGGATGGTGGCGGGATCGAGAAGCGTGACGTCATCGAACCAGGTTCTGTTCCCGGAGATGAAACCGTAATCAAGGAAATTTTCGAGCGCTGAAGGATCGATTTTCGCGATGAAACCGGGGAGACCGAGAAACGCCTTGTACTCTTCGGCCCAGGAAAACAAATCCTTTCTTTTCGTGAAAAACAGGTAACGCAGCCCGTAGCGGTCGGTAAAGAGCAAAACGGTTCCGGCATTCGCATCGTAAATCACGCTGGCAAAAATCCCATCGGCTTTCCGAAGGAGTGCGTCGAGATTTCCCGATCGGTAGAAAGAACCGACCAGTTCGGCTTCGTCCCCCCCCGGGGGGGCATACTCGCCGGTGAACGCTTCTTTGTTGTAAATTTCACCCGTGAACCAAACATGAATGCCGCCGGCCGAGTTCGGCTGCGTCCCAGTATTAATAATTCCGCCATGACAACGTCCGGCGCAGAGGGCGGCATCAACCAGTGGTGTTTCATGGGTAAACGATGGACGGTGCGCCATGAGATCATACATGCGTGCCAAGGCTGCTCGAGCCTGCTCCTGCGGCATTCGGCTGACTATTCCAGCTAGTCCGGCCATGATAACCACCTCGATACGAAGACGACTACCGGTGAGAAACGTTCTGGGAGAGTCGTCAATGGGAGTGTGTAAAGGCGAAGGTTCATGAAAAGGAGATGACCGGTGCCTGTGATACCGTTTGAAAAATACACTTTGAGATCTTAGAGGTCCACACTTAACAATTATCGATCACGCCAATGGTACGACTGCCGATCTCTCCTTTCGAAAGAAGGATAAGAAAGCGGCCTTGAACCTCCGTTTTGCCGGTCAGGCGATAAGTGCGATCATATCGCGCACGGCCCGGTCGATTCCCACCAGCGCGGCCCGACCGATGATGGAATGGCCGATATTCAGCTCCTCAACCTGCTCGATCCGCGTGACCGGCCTCACGTTGCGATAGTTGAGCCCGTGGCCGGCATTGACACGCAGTCCGAGCATTGCGGCTGTTTGCGCCATATCGCGGAGCTTCTCCAACTCCCCGGCGACAACTTCTTCGGAGGCACCATTTGCATAATAGCCGGTGTGAAGTTCGATATGGGTTGCGCCGATGCGTTGGGAGGCCCTGATCTGGTCGGCATCAGGGGCGATGAACATACTGACCGGGATGCCGCGTTTTCGCAGCTTTTCGATGAACGGTGCCAAATCCGCCTCTCGTTCGTATACGGCCAGCCCGCCCTCGGTCGTCCTCTCCTCTCGCTTTTCGGGAACGAGCGTCACCATTCCCGGCACAATTTCCAGCGCAACGGCCACCATTTCTCCGGTGCAGGCCATTTCGAGGTTGAGGTGCGTGGTAACGACCTGTTTGAGAAGCCGGATATCGCGATCCTGGATGTGACGTCGGTCTTCACGCAAGTGAGCCGTGATCCCGCGTGCGCCTGCAAGCTCTCCCATAAGCGCCGCCGCTATCGGATCGGGTTCGTAGCCGCCCCGCGCCTGGCGGATGGTGGCGATATGGTCGATGTTAAGGCCGAGACTAGCCATAAGCTCAACTCCTTTTCCTACCGGAGTTCTCCGGTCGTATCAAACAACTGTGAAACAAACGAAAGTTTGATGCCGCTGTGCTCTAAAGAAGGAAGTTCACGCCTGATCGCCTGCAGAAGCTCGCCGGAAGCCCTTGCGGCGATGATAATTTTTCCCCGCTTGCGGGCATCCAGGGCGTAGTGAATCAATTTCTCCTGCGCGGGGGAGATCCGCATGCCTCGAACCTTTGTCCCTGATACGATCCGGGCGGCATTCAAGGCAACAAGCCTACCGGTGGTGTCGATGCTCCCTTCCACGGCTGCATACGGCATCGATAGGTTTTCGGCAAGCGAGGCGGCAACGCTTTTATGCGTTAATGGCTGTTCCAGAAAATAAGCGTGTCGCTTTTTCATCTCCGATAAAACGATGGTCATAACCCGCGAATCTTCGAGAGCCCGCGATCCGCCAAGGTTGCTGAACCCGGCGAATCGGGGTACCATGGTCATCGAGCCGTGCATGAGAGAACACAGTTTTGCATCGGAGTAGTGGATCATCAGGCGAAATTTACGGAAGTCATCGGGTGATCTTTTCGACGACTCCATGGGTAGGAGCAGGAGCACCTCTTTTTGGTCTCCGGCAATCCTCTTTGCCTGCTCCGTCGCGAAGGGCGTGGGCGAAAGCGCAATGGTCAAAGGTACGGGCAGCGAGAGCAGCCCTTCGCGGATCTCGTCCGTGGCTGCGGCAATATCGGTGATGACGATGGCCATTTTTGCCGCCGAGCTTAAAAATCGTGGGGCGTGAGTGACCGTCAGCTTCACAGCCGGCTGGCCGGGGACCGAACTGACAAACCGTATATTGCACTGGTTCCCGTCGGCTGGACAGAAGCAGTCGTCCACATGGTACGCCGTACCGGCGACGGCGCCTGAAAGACGGCTCACGACCACGGGCACGGGTTCACCCATGGGCACCGCTGCACGGATTTCAAGAATGCTGTCCGCCGGGAAGAACTTGAAAGAGACGGCAGAGTCGGGAACTTCGAGTTGATGAAAGCGGTCACGGAGTGTATTTTCCAGAAGGGAACGTGCAGAACCGGTCGTTGCGTGCGCCTTCCGGGATTCGATGCGTTCGATGATGGCGTGACCCGCCTTCCGGTAGTTGCCCGAGGTAAAGAAGTACACGGCGACACCGCCGATGACGAGAACAGCGATGACAGAGAGAATTTTGCGAAGGCGCATGTTGGACGGGCGGCGGCGGGAAGACGGCATGAGAAGTCATAAAAATACCAGTTACTTGCGACTCCTGCAAGCTCGTATTCATGGATAATCCCGATGGCAGGCGATGGCGCGCGTATCACCGTACCGGTTCTTCTCGGACCGACCGCTTCCGGCAAGTCGGAGGTCGCCATGATTGCAGCAAGCCTCACGCCCTGCGAAATTGTCTCCTGTGATTCCAGACAGATCTATCGGTTCATGAACATCGGGACTGCGAAGCCTTCCGCCGAAGACCGCAAGCGGGTGTCCCACCACCTGATCGACATTCGCGATCCGTCCGAGCCCTATTCCGCTTCGGCGTTTGTCAACGATGCGCTTGCCGCAATACATGCCTGCGTTCGGCGAGGGCGTGTGCCGCTTGTCGTTGGCGGAACAGGCCTCTATTTTGAGAGCCTACGGCGCGGGATCGGATCTCTGGTGGATTCGGACCCCCACCTTCGCGTCGGGCTGATGCGGCGGGCTGCAGAGGAGGGAAGTGAGGCTCTGCACCGGGAACTTGCCGTCGTGGACCCTGAGGCGGCGGCATCGATCCACGGCAACGATGTCCAGCGGATCGTTCGCGCCCTTGCGGTATTTCGCCAAACCGGCGAACGAATTTCGATGCTCCGCCGCGAGGTGCTTCCTCCCGGAAACCTTGCGTTCAGGGTTGCGGTCATGTTACCTCCTCGGGCGCTGCTGTACGAACGAATTAATCGTCGCGTCGATTGGATGCTCTGCAACGGATTATGGGAGGAGTTTCTTGCGTTGCGGCAGCGCGGGTATGACGAGTCCGCGCCAGGCATGCATTGCCTTGGCTACAAGGAACTCTTTGCCGTTCAAAGGGGTGAGTGTTCCCTCGAAGCGGTCGCGGACCGGATTAAGATGAACACTCGCCGCTATGCAAAGCGTCAGATGACTTGGTTGAGGACCCATAACGGAGATGCCGTCACCTTCTGCAATGAAAACTCTGAAGCTATTGTCGAGGGTGTTTTCGCATTGTTCAGCCCGGCCCCCTGATGCGGCCGGTATCCAAAAGTTGCTCTGGGAAGAGGATAATAGTATTATTATGACCAAAAGAGTGTGTGAATCTTTTTGCAGAGATTACCTTTCCAAGATAAAGTTGGACACTCAAAAGAGGCACAGCAATGCCTGGTGCATTTCGATGAAGTGTTGAGGCCAGGTGTACTTCATCGCGAAGCGCCATAAGATTTTTTGTCGTTTCAGTCGAATTGATCGTTTTACCCGGGTCGTGACCAATCTCTGAGACATTCCGGATGCCATTTCCAACTTTTTAGCTATCGGTGCCAGTAATTGCCGTGTCCTTCCGCTTGCTATCGAGGCGGGGACCAGGAAATTCCCATTAATCTCTTCCGTACTCTCTCCTTCGGGGAGAAAGGAGTTCCTCGCATGATGAACAATGAAGACGTCCCTCGCGGCACACCCTACCAGCAGGGACGCCGGCCGTACCCTTCCAAATATCAGGATAATCGCTATGGTTCCAATGAAAACCGCTATAATACAGGAGATAACCGGTACGGTTCAAATCCGAACTATAACGCTTATGGCTACAATAAGAACACTAATCCCGGATTCAGCACAGGGCAGTATCAGCATAAAAAAATCGACCGTTTTCGCCGCGATCCGGTGAATTACACCGAAAAACTCGTACGGCAGAATGATCTGATTATCAGGCTTCTTAAGGAGATACGTGATCGGTTGCCGGCTCCCGCAACGATTCCCGGTGCCGAACCCGAGGCGGCTATTCTGAACAATCGGTTCGAGGAAGCCGATCAAGCCGAACTCCCGCAGGAAGAGGCGCCTTCGCCTTCGGGTGAGGAAGCCACGGACCAAGACGTGGCCGACGCATCGCCGGGAAACTCCCTTTAGACTTTCCCTCGTTTCCCAAGCGGCTCCGAAGTTGTCATAGGCCGCACCGCTCCCTCGCAATGTCAAGCTGATGCGGTTATGCAGCATCACTTCTCGCGTGATAGCATCGCGAAGTTACCGTATAATTCATGTTCCGGTTGTGCGCCTCCTCGGCGAAATCGGCTCGTCAAATATCACCGACACGGTGTTCGAAGTCCTGTCTCGGCTGCACGATCCCTAAACGGTCATCGAAGGATGTATCGTGGTAGGAAAGATGCAGGATCAAGTGCGTCGTAGCGCTTCGGAAAAAATTCGTAGTTGATAAGAACACCACCATGGTTTTTGCGGCGTCGAATGGGTTGAAACAGTTGAAATACTTCTCTCCCGTCCGTTCCCTTTCTTGCACTACCCTTCATTCATCGCCTATTTTCTATACTGTATTGTGTATACGATTATATACAATCAACGAAATTCACGAAGGGAGTACACGCATGGCGTTTAAACTTCGAAGTGCGACAACCACCGAGGGACGTCGCATGGCCGGCGCCCGCAGCTTGTGGCGGGCCAACGGGATGAAGGAATCGCAGTTCGGAAAGCCGATAATAGCAATAGTCAATTCATTCACGCAGTTCGTTCCGGGTCATGTGCATCTTCACGAAATAGGCCAGTATGTTAAGCGGATCATCGAGGAACAGGGGTGCTTTGCCGCGGAATTCAATACTATTGCCATCGACGACGGTATCGCTATGGGGCATGACGGCATGCTGTACTCGCTGCCTTCCCGTGAGCTTATCGCTGACAGCGTCGAATACATGTGCAACGCACACCAGGCCGATGCCATGGTCTGCATTTCCAATTGCGACAAGATTACGCCGGGAATGTTGATAGCGGCCATGCGACTCAATATCCCGGCCATTTTCGTGTCCGGCGGTCCCATGGAAGCGGGTATCGGGAACGGGCGTAAGTACGACCTGATCGACGCCATGGTTATGGCGGCCGATAAAAACATTTCCGACGAGGAGGTTGCCTTGGTGGAGCGCGCGGCATGCCCGACCTGCGGCTGCTGTTCCGGCATGTTCACCGCTAACTCCATGAACTGTCTTACCGAGGCGCTCGGCATGGCGCTGCCGGGCAACGGTACCATTATGGCGACCCACAGGCAGCGACTGCGGCTCTTCGAGCAGGCGGCGAAACGGATTGTAGCGCTCTCCGCAGCCTATTACGAGCGGGAAGATGAATCGGTTCTGCCACGGTCGATCGCCACACGGAAGGCATTCATGAACGCCATGTCGCTCGATATCGCCATGGGCGGCTCGACGAATACGGTGTTGCACCTGCTCGCGGTTGCGCGATCGGCGGGGGTGGATTTCACAATGCAGGACATCGATTCCCTGTCGCGCATGGTGCCGGTGCTCTGCAAGGTTGCACCTAGTTCTCCCTATCATCTCGAAGACGTCCATCGCGCTGGCGGGGTCATGGCGCTTCTGGGCGAACTTGAACGCAACGGCCTCGTGGATGGCTCGGTGCGCCGGGTCGATGCGCCGGGCCTCAAATTGATCCTCGACTGTTATGATCTCATGAGCCCAAAGCTGCTGCCTGAAGCCGAACAACTCTATAAGAGTGCTCCCGGCGAGGTCATCACGAATCTCGTTCTCGGTTCGCAGGAGGTTTACTATCCGTTGCTCGATCTTGACCGCAAAGCCGGTTGCATTCGTGACTTCTCTCATTGCTATACGAGGGAAGGCGGTCTGGCGGTGCTCTTCGGCAACATCGCACAAAAGGGCTGCATCGTCAAAACCGCCGGGGTTAGCGAATCGATCTTCAAATTCACCGGCACGGCCCGGGTGTACGATTCCCAGGATAATGCCGCTGAGGGGATCCTGAACGAGGTACAGGCGGGCGATGTGGTGGTGATCCGCTACGAGGGCCCTCGAGGCGGGCCGGGGATGCAGGAGATGCTCTATCCGACCGCTTACCTCAAGTCACGGCACCTTGACAAAGAGTGTGCCCTTATCACAGACGGTCGTTTTTCCGGCGGCACCTCCGGCCTCTGCATCGGTCACGTCTCGCCCGAGGCTGCCTCGGCCGGTGAAATCGGGCTTCTGCGAAATGGCGATACCATCGAAATCGACATTCCCGGTCGCACCATAAACGTGAGGCTTACAGAAAGCGAGCTGATCGCGCGGAGAGTGATAGAGGAGTCAAAGGGAAGCGCGGCATTCAAGCCGGTGCGCAACCGCACGATCTCCGAGGCGCTCAGGGCTTATGCACTCTTTACCGGATCGGCTGATCAGGGCGCTGTAAGGATTGTGCCGGAGAAGACCTGAAAGTTGGTTTTGGTCGGGAATAAAATCGATTGATTCAGAAATTGGAGGGGAAAGGGGTACTCTACATTATCCGGACGAAAAATAACTGCTACCGGATGAAGTTTCGATTAACGGTCTGATCCCACCATGACCTTGATTGGTTGATAGCCGGCAGATTTCACGATGTACGTTCCCGGACGAAGTGTTTGCCTGAGAGCGCCTTGCCATGTGGAGGGGTTTCCGGACAGTAACGAGGAGGTCACCAATTTTCCCCGCAGATCATAAATTTTCACCATGCCGTACTTGAGTGAAGGCATCCGTTGGGGGAGAGGCGGGTGAACAGCCGTAGGCGTATACGGCGGAATTGCCTGCTTGCTGAATGTCGCGAAGTACGTGACGCAGGTATTCCGCCAGTTTACGGCAGCGCTATAGTTTCCATCCAGCAATGTCTTTTGAACTGCGTATCGCTGGGCATCGATAAGCCCGATAAGCGTGGGCCATTGCGTAGAATCCTCCACACCGACGTAGTGCGTGCCGTCATAATACCGGAAGCAGAGTTCGTTCCAGAGGGTCCGGCCTGTCGAGGGCACGACGTAGTTCCACGGTACATGATGGTAATAGCAGAGTAGGTTGTCCGGGGTTGTCGATAGCGTATTATACATGGTGTTATTCGGCGAAAAATACTCATCGACAAAATCGCTGCCCGGGGAAGCGGATTCCCGGTCGTAGCCAAGTCCGACGGCATCGGCCTTGTGCCAGTACGTGGGGTTGTAGCTGGGATAGCTCGCATTCTGTACGGTCCCCGGAGCCGGCGAATAATGATCACTGCCGCAGAGATAGCCCATTCCAAGCGGTTCCTGAAACTTTACGACTGCTTCCCGCGAGCCGGCCATCATAGCGCAGATGGTCGATATCACGGTAGGGTTCCAGCTCCAGGTCATCTTAACCCACTCATTCGCGATTGAGTCGGACGAGAGTTCATGGTTCCAGGCGAGCCTGCCGAAAGCATACCAGTTCGCCTGCGCCATATCGTTACCGCACCAGTTGGAATCGGTTCCGATCCCGGGGACGCCTCCCATTCCCGTCAACGTGTCGCCGAATAACGATCCGTCAATAACCTTCGCGACGGTCGATCCTGCTCCTTTAGCGTAGGTATCGAATTCGAGATACTCTTTCCAGTACGGGCCCAAATAAACTAAATAGTGTGCCTGTCCGAGGTATTCAGTGGTTATTTCGCATTCCATTCCGATGTTGGTGCTGGGCATCGAGCCGAAAAGCGTGTGCACCGGTTCCCTCGGCTGGAAATCGAACGGCCCGTTTTTCGCCTGAAGTATTACATTGGGGGCAAATTGACCGTCAAGCGGATGAAACATATTGTATGAAGCCTTAAGCCGGTCAGAACTCATGGTATCCTGATACCAGAATGCCCGCCAGAACACGACGCCGCCGTGTGGTGCCAGGGCATTGGCAAACAGGTTGGCGCCCTGCGCTTCGGTTCTGCCGTACTGCAGCGGCCCCGAAGTACCCTCGGCATCGGCTTTTTCCAGGAATCCGCCAAAATCGGGAATCGCCATGTAAATAGAATCGATTTTATTAGTCCACCAGCTAATTACCGAGGCATTCGTCGGGTCGGCGGTAGTCAAAGTTCCCATGCCCGAGGTTGTCGGAGCATTCCATGGAGGGGAGATGAACAGTCTGATACCATAGGGTCTGAAAACGTTTGCCAGGACGGCTTCTTTTGCGATCATATTCCCTTTCATGAAGCTGACCACGGCGTTGACATCATTCAGGTTCACACAGTTGATGCCGATGGATGCACACGCCCGTGCGTACATTTTGTATCGGGGACTGATCGTTCCCGGTAATTGTCCCCAATTCCATATGGAATTTCCGCCGTACCCGCGATTGACTCCGGTTGTATCGTCCCAGTGATCCAGCATTCTTTTCTTGATAAGCGGCTTATCGACAATGTTCAGGTCGGTCAGCGTTTTTCCCGTCTGGATCAGCCGGAGCAGACCGTAGGTGCCGTAGAGTGCGCCAATATCCCCGGAAGAAGCCACAGCAATTATCGAATAACCGCCTGAGGTCGTGGATATTATTTGATAGGCTTCGGGATTTGCGTCAAACGTCAGACCAAGCCCGCCGATGATGGAAGAGTTGGATGGGGTTCCGACAACGATGGCTCCATTTGCCGTCACCGAGGTCTGGTTCGGGGTCGTCTGCGCCAGGAGGCCGTTCAGTCCCCCGATAAGTTCGCTGTCGGCAGCAAGCATCGTGGCGGAGGCGCCCTGAACAACGGTCTGCGTCGCGTTTGCCCGATATTGGGCGAGCAGACCCGCATCAGAGACCTGCACATAGCGCAGCCAGAGGTTGTAGCCGCTCTCTGCCGAGAGGGATGCCACATACAGAAAGATAAACGCCGGAACGAATGCCATCCATAAAGCGTATTTCTTTCGCATACATTCTCCTCGCCCGCACGAAAAATCGCCATAGAAGGCTGACGGAAAAAAAGGCGGCGAAAACGCCGCCCCAGAATAGCAAAATTGCTTAAAATTACAAGAGCTATAGATTATAGCGCAATTCAACCCACCACTGCCAGTCGCCGTGAAATCTCAGCGTTTGTTCGAAACCGCCCTCCGACTGGGGCGCAAACGTTTTGTAAAAAATATGATCGCTTGCGGCGCAGGCCTTGAATTCAAATTTGGAAATCGATTTATCGAGGGAAAGTGCCCATTTCACGTTATTATCAAGATACTGCCGTGCCGCAATACCGTCTATATGTTCGGAGAAGCCATTCACAATTGAATTGTCGGGATAGGGATTTTTCCACCACTCAACCTCGATGGAGAGATAATCGAGCACCCTGAACGTTGGAATATTGAACCCGAGAAGAATCGGCATCCGCTGCAAAGGCAGGCCGTGCCACCAGTTCCCCTTTGGAATGGAGTCTATTTTATTGGTGTCAAGGGCGGAATCGTTTTGACCGAGAACCGAGGCTTCGCCATAAATTTTTAAATCCTCGTCGTTAAAAACCTTCCCGATTCCGGGCAGGGTTACTTTTTGCAGATTGAAGAGCGGCTTCGGGTCGAAAATCACCACCGCCTCGTCTTTCATTTCCTTGTAAATGCCGTCTATGCTGTCGGGAGTGACTCCGTCGAATTTGACGGCATGTTCAAAATCGATGCCTCCGAGGATGCTGATTATTTTATTCGGGGTATAGGATGCGGTAACTGCAATGTCAAGATCGTGGAAGGGCAGGTATTGGGCATTGAAATCAACGATGCCGTCCACCTTTACCTGGTCGTTCAGCAGCCCGATTTCAGCCCTTGCTCCCTGCATATCCGCCCAGGGGTAATCGTCCTGCGTATAGACAAACCTCGGCGTTGCCGTAGTCCGGAAAAGGTAATTGCCCAGATCTTTTGCTTCAGGATTATCCGTATATTGGAAAAGCCCGGATTCAACGGTTACGGAAGAGACTGCGGGGGCAAGGGACGAAAAGAGATGAGCATTGCCCGCGTTCCAGTGCATGGTTGCTTCTGCAAAGGGAATCCGCACATTGTGCGTCGGATAATACGAACCCGCGTACTCCTGGCCATATTGCAGATACAGATACGTTTGAATTTCCAGGCCGGCCTTTGCGACAAGCCAGTCATTCGGGCGCGCGGTGACGTTCAGTTGGGCATCGCCGAAATTCTGCCCGTAATGGGAAAGCAATACGGTATTGGCGGGAGCGTTATCCCATTCCGACTGGCCTCGCACGATTTCGCCGAGCAGCAGGAACCCGAACCCTCCGATTGTTAATTTGGCATGGGCAGTATCGCAATTCGAATGAATCGTATCCGCAGGGTTCAGCCCGACCGAGCTTTGACAGAGGGCAAGAAACAGCCCTGCCGCAATACAGGCAATTGCTCTTTTCATGAAATTGAATTTCTCCCGTGAAGAAACCTTTGAAAATAAAGAAAACCCGGGAAATCCCGGATGGGCGGCTGGAAGAATCACAGATTGTAACGCAATTCTATCCACCACTGCCAATTGCCGTGGTATCGCAGGGTTTGTTCGAACCCACCCTCTTCATCAGGTTTAAACGCTTGATATAAAACATGGTCGCTGGCGGCGCAGGCCTTGATTTCAAATTTTGAAATCGATTTGTCCAGGGAGAGCGCCCATCTCACCCGATTCTGGAGATAGAGCCCTTCAACGCCGGGTCCGGCTATATATTCCAGTCCGGTTTGCATTGCGGTGTTGTCGAAAGCGCCGAGCCAGTTGTCGGGATAGGGATCTTTCCACCACTCGACCTCGAGGGAAAGGTAGTCAAGCAGCCGCAAGGTGGGAATATTGAATCCGAGCGTCATCGGCATTCGCTGCACGGGCATCCCCAGGAACCAAATCGGCTTTGGAATGGAATCGGAAGGATTATCATCGATAACGGAATCCCTTTGTCCGAGCACGGCGGCTTCCCCGTAAATTTTCAGGTCCTCGTCATTGAATAGTTTTCCTCCAAGCAGGGGATTGGTGCAGCCTTCCCAATTGCCGAACAGCGGTTTAGGATCGAAGATCACTACCGCCTCATCTTTCATATCCCGGTACTTCCTGTCCACTGTGTCAGAGGTAAAGCCATCGAACCGGACGGCATGTTCAAAATCGACCCCGCCCAGGATGCTGATTATTTTATTGGGCGTATAGGACGCGGTGGCTGCAATGTCAAGATCGTGGAAGGGCAGATACCGGGAGCTGAAGTTCACAATCCCGTCCAGTTTTACCTTATCGTTCAAGAGCCCGATCTCAGCGCGCATGCCCTGCATATCCGCCCAGGGATAATCATCCTGCGTATAGACAAACATCGGCCGCGCCATGCTGCGGAACATATAATTGCCAAGATCTTTTGTTTCGGGATTATCCGAATACTGGAAAAGGCCCGATTCAATAGTTACGGAGGAAACGGAAGGAGCCAGTGCCGAGAAAAGATTGGCATTAGCGGCATCCCAGTGCATAATTCCTTCTGCAAATGGAATCCTGATGTTAAAGGTAGGGTAATAGCCGCCTGCGCCGGCGGTCGATGAGAGGTAATCGAGATAGATATACGATTGGAGTTCCAGCGAAGCCTTCGTTGTAAGCCAGTTGTTCGGGCGCTCGATGACCGTAAGCCGGGCATCACCCAGATTCTGTCCGGCATGCGAAAGCGTGTCGGTGACCGGCGTGTTATCCGCTTCCGAATACCCACGTACGATTTGTCCGAACATGAAATAACCGTACCCCGACACGGTAAGTCCGGCATGGGAGGTATCGCATTCCGCCCGCACTTGGGACCTTACACAGGTTCATGAGTAATACCGCTGCAATAAAGGCCATTGCTCTTTTCATGAAATTCGCCGCTCCAATGAAGGGTGATTGAAAAAAACAGGGATTTCCCGCAGGCACTTTGCATGAGGGAAATCCCTTCAAGGGGGGACTACTTGCTTATTGAAACTATCTTCGAAACGGACTTGCCGGCCGCGGAAAGCCTGAGAACCGCTACCTCCGCCCCGATCCCCGCACCCTGGGCGGTTTTGCCGTTCCAGACATAGGTGTGCGAACCGGCGGCGGCGTACCCATTCATGATGGTCCCGATTCGTGCGCCGTTGATTGAAAAAAGCTCCATTTTAACGAGGCCGGCCGATCCGAGTGAGTAATGGATCGGCGAACCGGCGGCTAATACGGTGCTGCCGATGCCGAGCACCTCCTGGTGCATTAATGCCCCGACTGCGTTTTTAATACCCACGGCACCGTTGAAAACTTTAATCGTCGCTCCTTGCTGAATCGTGATTGCCGGGCTGAAGGTCAGCCTGATGACCCTCTCGAACGGCGATGCCAGAGAGTCGGTCGTCACCGTGAAATTCGTCAATGATGTCCCGTTGTTCGTGACCGAAATGCCGGGTGAGGCAACCGAGGTGTTGTTTTTCAAAACAATCTGGGTAAAGGTAAGGGCCGAATCGAAAGAAACGGTGAAGTTTTGGACGCGCGTCCCGACCGTGCTGTCGGTATAATTCAGCGTTCCCCAACCGTGAGGATTGATGATGGGGCAATTTTTCAGCACATGCGCCATGGAGTCAATTGACGAATCGGGAATGCTCGGCCTGATCCAGAGACGCTGATTTGCATTGTCGACTAAGGTGCCGGTAAACTGGAAATAGGAGCGCCAGACATCGGGCGCGGTCGAGTAGCTGGCATAGGAGCTGTTGCCGTTCTGCAGGTATTGCCAGAAAATATAGCCCGGATTGCCCGGATAATAGTACGTCCAATCCCAGTTGTGTATCACCATGGCCATATTCGGCTTGCCGATGGCGGTCGCAAATCCGCCCCAGTGGTCGTAAGTATAGAAATGATAGAGTCCCAGCTTGTTCCTCGTTCCCGATTGAGCATTATAATAGGCCCATAACCGCTGGTTTGCGGTGTTGCATTCGCCGGTGTCCATGAAAGCGGGCAGGCAGAAATAATGGGTCCATGAGTATCCCGCGACATCACCTTCGGAATAGGACAACCCTGTTCCGAATGAGGCGGTAAAACAGGTCGCGGGAAAGGATGCTTTCGCGGTATTGTAAAGCCCGGTATATTTGGTAACCGATGCGGTATCCCCGAGCCAGGTCGCCATTGCGATCAGGGATTCCCAGGCCGCAAGGTCGGTAGACGAGCAATAGTTTTTATCCGAACCGGTGCCGTCGTAGGTGCTGTAGGCCGTGGTCGGGAGCGCACCGTTGCCGCCGCCTGCCGTCGAACTGTGATACGCCATCCGGGTTGCCGTATTTTTCAACACTGTCCCAATATACCGCCAGGGAATCCTTCCGGCCGGTTGCAAGCATCAGCTCATACGCCTTGAACACAAACATGCAATTTATATCTTCCCAGTTTGTCGTGTTCGGCTCATACCAGTAATCGGCGTGCGTGGTATTGTTCCACGGATACATGAAATGCTGGATATCGGTATTGTTATTGGCCCATTCTTCCGCGGTGCATCCGTTAAAATCGTGGTGTATCTGTCCAAGGAGGTTATTCCCTTCGGAAGCCACATGCTGCTGCGTCGCCCAGAATTTCAGCTCGCGCCAGGAGACGCTGGGCCAGTTGAAGGAGTACCATAATGCCGCATGCTCGGTCTGGTCGATGGTGCCGATGATGGCATATTCACCCTCCCAGAAGCCGACGCGGCCGTCCTTTGAGCAATCCGAGTTGTGGATCATGGGGTACAGATTGTTCAGCAGGCGGTCGCGGTACCAATAGGGAAAGTTGGATGCCATGACCCGATTGACGATGCTTGTCGCTCCGCCCTCAACCTGAGCAAAATCAGTCATGCCGAGTGTCGCGGCCTGCTTCGCATTTGTATAATAATTCTGGTAATAATGGTCCTCAGCTCCCGGCTTTGTCGTTGCCGTACCGGAATATGCCCAGCGCGACCACCACGCGATGACAAACCTGAAATGAACGATTGCGCCGGCGGCAACATGCACCTTTCCGGCAACCAGGTTTCCTGCTCCGGTGGTCAGCTTGCCGGTCGTTAAGAATGAGCCGATTGAGCCTGAGGTGAACGTGTCGGTCGCCTGGTCGCCGCCCACCATGATATAAGCGTGGCCAAGCGAATCTTTGGTCGAATCGAAGGCTACAGCCGTATTGAGATTGGCATTACCGCCGCTCGTATCGCTCAATCCCGGTGTTGGATCCGCCGAGCAGGTTGGTTCCACCGGTGGTCGAATTGGCAAATTCAAGGGATGCTGCTGCATCGACAGCGGTTGCATTGGTGTTGGTGACCGCAATATCGTAAAAAGCGAGCGGCGATTGCGCAAATTGCGCATAGAGCGCGGCATCACCCGGAATATAGGGGCCGAATCCCGTTAGCGAAAAGGTGACGCCGCCCAGGGGGGCATAGGTTGCATAATATGCCGGAATTTTTGCATCCTCCTGGTGGGTCGTGTCTTTTTGTTTCGCTGTGATTGTACCGCCGTTATTGACATAAAAATGAAAACCGCAGGATTTGGATTCCCAACTGGTGAATTCGCTGGCTGCAACCGAGCCCGCCGGCGTGAACTTTGTAACGGCGGCGAATTGGCCGGTCACGGCATTGAAAACCACATACCCGGCTCCCATGCCGCCGATTGGCGTACCTCCGGTACCCGCATAAGCCCATAACCCCGACGATGTCGCAAGCACCGTTAATGCGAATATCCGACCCATGGACTTTAACACCATGCTACCCTCCTTGCATAAGTAATTTAGTTAGGATATCTGACGATTGACCTCTGGGCGACACGACGTCCTGAAATTCAAGAATGTTTCAAATGGTTAAAGCTATTATTCCATACATAATATAAATAACATCTCATACACTGCTGTCCCAACGTTTAGTTCTTGAGTATTTGTAAGGCGCTGATATTTAATATGATACGTATGGTTAAGTTTTTTTCCGATACAATCTTTGAGTTATACTTTTACCGGTCCCAACCCATTTCAGGAGCGGTAGATGATTACTCAAAGAACAGTATTCGCCCAAATCATGGATTATTTTCCTTATTACGAGTTTTACAAATGTGTCAATCGTTACGATGGACAATACAAAGTAAAAGAGTTTTCATGTCTAAAGCAATTTCTTGTAATGGCATTTGCTCAGCTCACGTACCGGGAAAGTCTTCGAGACATTCAGACCTGTCTTCGAGCCTTAAAACCGAAGCTCTATCATATCGGCATCCGCGGAAACGTAGCTCGCAATACTTTAGCAAATGCAAATATTCATCGCGATTGGCATATCTATGCCGATTTTGCATCGGTGCTTATTGGCATTGCTCGACAGCTTTACGCCAAAGACGAGTTTGGCGTTCAACTCAAAGAAATGGTTTACGCTTTAGACTCGACCACCATCGACCTCTGCCTTTCACTTTTTCCCTGGGCTCCGTTCCGCGAACACAAAGCGGCGATCAAAGTGCACACGCTATTAGACCTGCATGGAAATATTCCAGCTTTCATCTGGGTCAGTACTGGCAAGGTCCACGACATCAATGTACTGGATCACCTGAGCATAGAGCCCGGCGCTTACTATATCGTAGACCGTGGCTACCTGGATTTCGCACGACTTCACAAAATTCACTTATCGCAAGCATTCTTCATTACTCGGACAAAATCAAACACACGGCTGCGTCGCATGTATTCCCATTCTGTCGATATGAATTCCGGAGTTTTATGCGACCAGACTGTTTCCCTGATTGGCTTCTACTCCGTTCAGGAATATCCAGAAAAACTCCGCCGCATAAAATTTTACGACCAAGAAGCCAAGAAACATCTTACCTTTCTGACAAACAATTTTATTCTTCCAGCGAATACCGTCGCAAAATTATACAAATGCCGCTGGCAAATCGAGCTGTTTTTCAAATGGATCAAACAGCATTTACGAATCAAATCATTTTATGGTACAACAGAGAATGCTGTGAAAACACAAATCTGGATAGCCATCTCGACCTATATCCTGGTGGCGATCCTGAAAAAGCGCCTGTCGATCCAAGAAAGCCTCTACACAATTTTACAGGTATTGAGCGTGACGCTTTTTGAAAAAAGCCCGATTTTAGAGGTGCTTCGAGACTATGAAACCGATTTTGACAAAGAGCCAAAAGATATTCAATTGAGTTTATTCAACTTATGATGGGACAGCAGTGATCTCATCATGGAATTGAGAGCAGAGTCCAAATGGGAAAACTACAAGAATAAATCGCGCGAACTGATATATTATTAAACAATGCCTTGTTCGATAATACCATGACGAGAACAATTAACCTGTACTTGATATCTTATTGAACAATAATACGATGCGAAGATAACAGAACAACACTCATGCTGAATTACATGCAGCCTGATGCAACAAATATCAGGTTGTTTCCCGTCAGAAGCAGTCGCCTAGCGACTTTTGCGCCTCGTGCAGTTGCGAAATAAACCCCCGGAGCCGCTTTCCTGCCGGAAAGGTCGGTACCGTCCCACCTGAGCGTGGTTGTCCGGGGAGTAATCATTCCCATGATGTTGTGCCTGATAATTCTGCCCCTGATGTCAAATATGGTGAAGGATACCGGGACTGCTCCCTCGATTACGGCTTTTGGCGGCCGCCTCGTTGCTGTACCGGCAGCGGTCCAGTCCGAAGTATCTTCGGTGCCGCCCATGTTAAAGGTACTGATGGAGGCCGCGGGCAGGGTCACCTCAAGGAAACGGTTTCCAAGCCGTATCGTTGTGGCAATACCTGAGTCGGAATTGTTGGCGATAATGGTGATGATGGTGCCGTCCGGATTTTTGAAGGCCAGCGGACATACTGCAGAATCACTGCGGGTGACCAGCATTCTTGCTGCGCCCTGCTTTATATAATAGCTGAAATGCTTCATGACAAAAAATTCCGGATTATAGGTGATGGTTCCGGATGAGCTGGTAACGGTTATCATGGAATTCTGATTTCGTGGCATCCAGGGTATGAAAGCAGGGGCGATGTTCAGAACCATATTCCAGTATTGGTAGGAATTCACGCCGTTCTGAAAATAGGGATACATATAAGTGCAGAACATATCCATTGCATCGTCCCAGCTGTTTGCACCGTTATGGCACATATTTTCGGTCTCCATTGCCCGCAGATGCATCGAGGTATCGAACATGAGCATCTGATGCATGGCTGTATAGCCGCCCCATTGAAAGCCACCACCTCGTACCGATAGTCCTCGCCAGCGAATCGCTCAGCCAAGGATGGAGATCGTCGGCAGAATCGCTTAGATTGAACGTTCCCATCCAGATTTCTGCGCTGATATGATGAGCGCTGAAACTCCGGGAAGAGGTAGTTGCGAACGAAGTTCCACAACTCTGTTCCTGTCCAAGCGCACGATGGGTGGTCTGCCAAAACAACGTCCCGTTCATTTTGCGGAAATACGGCCGTTATTGAAAGACCGGCGCTGTCGAATGCCTGGACAAATTTCCTGAAGTAGACGGCATAGGAGGCAAGGCTCTGGGAGTCCTGCTTCATTCGGTTGGTATCCACGTTGATTCCCTGCCAGGTAGCAATGGTCTTCATCCATGCCGGCGGCGTCCAGGGTGAGGAGTTGATCATCAGATTTTTTTGATACTTCATGGCCTCTTTAATATAGGGAATATTGTATTGCTGGTCATGGGCAATTGAAAAAAACTGCATCGCATAATCATTGGCATAATCATCCAGGGAGCAGCTGTCGACACTGAAGTCGCTCATGCCGATGGGGCAGCGGCCGATCGTGAATTTACAACCGGTGACAGTATCGAACAGCGCCCGCATCACGCTGTCTTTCACGGAAGACGATACCTCCTGCAATGAAACCCAGCCGTTGTCATTAAAGGCGCCTCCGAACCCGTCAATTCGCTGCGAGAACGTGCCGGTATCGATGGAGATGGATGCCGTCCCTTGGCCCATGCCACCTGCGGCGGAATCGGCAGTAAACTGCAAGGTTCCCTTATAAATTCCCTGGCTCGTTGAAGTGCTTTGACGCCAACGTGCGGTCAAGATATCCCTCGCATGGTAGAGCTTGAACCAGCTGAGGTTGAAAAGGTTGCCGGATCCGCCGACAAAAGTGAGATAGAGCGTTTGAATGCCGGTGGTTCCGTTGATGGTGCAGGCTTTTGAGGCCCAGGTTTGCCAGCCGCCGGTCGAGGGCCGTACCTCACATGTGCCGATAAGCGTGCCGGTGGGATTACCAAGGTGCAGTTCAATGTAGCCGCCGCCGCCGGCATTTGCCACGCGGGCTTCAAAGCATTGGATCCCGTTTCCGAAATCGACATTCGAATACTGGAGATAATTGCCGTTGCGGATGGTAGTCACATCCCGCCCGCCTTCGTTGCAGTTCTCGATTGAAGTTCCCAGACGCCCGGAGTAAGCCTGCGCCTCGATAAAGACAGGAGAGAATACGCTTTGCGCCAAAGAGCTTATTGCGGCGAGAAGAATAGCGATTCCCGAAAAAGTGCATGCCGAACGGAGGAAAGCAAAGCTCCTGATCATGGGTGCGTCTCTGAAGGGGCGATGAAACCCATTGGGAAAATTCCGTCATTGGAAAGAAACGAACATCAATCATAGGGCAGCGACATGCCCTTTCTTCCTGAAAACCACCTATGGAATAAATGTAATTTACCGGCAACCATGCCATCAATACTTATGCGCAAACATTGCATGGCATTTTATTACTGCCGAAGATGCTTTTCCCTAGAGCATGCAAAAGCGGATTCTGGAATCAGGCAGCATACCGCCGTAATACGGCATCAGCGTAATGGGAGACTGTGGTCGGGACGCCCTATTATGTATTTATCAAATTTTTTTGACAATTATTTGTAAAATAAAAAGCCCGACCATCCAAACATTGGCCGCACCGATGGCGAAGATGAAAAAAACGGCGGGGCGATTGAGGATCGCGGCGAGAATGACGAAGGAGATATGGGTTGACGGACCGATGAGATTCCATAACACCGCCTGCAGCGGGGTGACGACGTTGCGCTCCGCAACCGGCGAGGGCATGCCGTGGAAACGCTTCCCCTTCTGGATGCCGAGATATTTAAGATAGGCCGAAATCAGGAGTTTATCGAAACCGTGGCCTTTTTCTTCTTTCAGTCGCGCCAGCTCGTCGGAAAAGACTATGAATTCATCCTCCTGCGTGTCCCCCGGCCTTTCCTGCCGGATGAAGGCGTTGCGGTAATAGTCGCTAGAGACCGAATGAAGAATTGTACTGACAATCGCCGCAAGCATGAGAATCCATGGGTTGCAGGGCAGGTGGAGGGCGTTGCACCTAACTGCCCTAGTCATCCCGACCGCAAACCCGATGTAGGCTGCGCCGCTTGCGATGTAGTCGACCATACCGTCAACGATCCTGCCGGTTTTTGTGCCATTTTTCTTCAGCCGCGCGATCATTCCATCGCTGCAATCGAAAATATTCGAGAGTCCAAACATGAGTGCCCCGAGAGCAAAGGCCTCGCTCGTCCCGCCGGCAAACGCTATGCCCGCACCAATGCCGGCGACCATGGCGAGCAGGCTCACAAAATTGGGCGTCAGCGGCAGCGGCTCCGTCACTTTTACAAAAATGAAGGCTAACGGGCGATATATGGCCAGGTCGATCAGCTCTTCAGCAAACGGGTTTTTAAGTGAACTCTTATACTGGGTGATGAGCGAATGCATGGTCCGGGAGTATACCTTCCGATGAAAAGAAAGAACTTTCAGAGTGTTCAAAAATAATAATCATCATTCGGTACCTCAGAAAATTACTTTTGGGGATGCGGAGCGGGGAAGACGCAACGCCTGCAACCCAAGTTATAAAGACGCGTCTCTTTTTCCGGTTTTGCGGATGAAAGAGGAGGGCGGGGTAAGGCGTGAGGGAAGAAGGAGATGGTCGAGGTGTTGATGGAGCTGGCACCCATAGTTGCCCGTCTGGCGGGTAATTACCGATTTTTCAGCAGATGCAACCGGCGCGTAAATGAGGAGAAGGGGCATGAAAAAAAGATCAATACTAAAGCCGCTTATCATCGCAGGAGCGGTGCTGGCGTTGCTTCTCGGCGGCGGGATCGCTGTGGTCGGCCTCATTTTCCCGCCGGATAAGGTGGTGGCGCTTATCCTCCCGCAGGCCGAAAAGGCGACCGGCCGGAAGATAACGCTTGAGAAGGCGCGCTTCACTTTTTTCCCGCGGCCGGGCATCACGCTATCGGGTCTCTCAGTCGAAAACACCACGCGCGCAAATTTTTCCCGCGTCCCCTTCCTTACCGTGGAGAAGTTTACGGCGTGCTGTCTCGATTGCATCGCTGTTCAGGGGGTCTCCGGAGATCACCCGGATCGTCTTGAAAAAGCCGGTGCTCCGGATTGAGGTCAGCGAGAAGGGTGCAATCAATGCCGACGACCTCGTGCCGAAGGATAGTGCCTGAAAAAACGCAATTACCGCCCGAGATTCCGGTTTTGCCCATACCCATTACCCTTAAGAAACTGATGATAGAGAGCGGGACGCTCATCTATGACGATCGGAAAACGGGAATCCAGGCCACAGTAGGAACCATCGACCAGGAGGCGCGGATCGCCATCGATCCGGGCCTGCAGCATATTACTTCTGATGGGAACACTCCGGCTGAGCGACATTTCGGTGAAAACCGGAGAGTTCCGGGCGCCGCTGGCGGGCCTCGTTATAACCTTGACGCACGATGTCGCCGCCGACTTGCCGGCAGGAACCGTCACGGTCAAACGGATAAATTTGTCATGCGGGAAGATCGCCTGCGCCGTGACCGGGACGATGAAGGATGTTTTGACAAGTGCGCCGATGCTCGATCTCAGGCTCAGCGCGCCGCCGGTAAACGCCGCCGACCTCCTCGACCTGGTCCCCGCGAGCCTCATGCCGTTCGTCCCCAGACTTTCGGCCTCCGGCGGCATTGCTTTCGGGGCCCGGTTGCAGGGCCGCATACTCCCCGGCAATCCGCCGTTTCTCTCCGGTTCGGTTAAACTTTCTGATGTCGCTGTAAAATATGTCGGATTCTCCCGTTCGATCAACAAGGTGAACGCCGCGATAGAATTTACCGACAAGAGCGTTACCGTCAATCCGTTGACCATGCGGCTGGGTACGAGCCCCGTCGAGATCACGGCGATCGTCACCGATCTTCAGAAGCGGTTCTTCGACGCAACGGTCAAAGCGGCAATCGACCTCGATGAAATAAAGGATATCATCCCGCTCCCGCAGGGCGCGGCGCTCGGTGGGAAGGTGGTGGCCGATATCCGGGCCCACGACGTTATCGATCCTGCCGATCCCGGCAAGCTCTCCTGTACCGGCCGTGTCGACCTGCGGCGGGTGAGCCTTCTCTGGCCGCCGCTTGCCCGCGGGACAACGATAAACGGAACCCTGACGCTTGCAAAGGAGGATGCCGCTGCGCGCTTCACGGCGGCCATGGATCAGTCATCGCTTGAGGCCGATGCAACCGTGACGCACTACCTCTACCTCGCCGCGCCTTTGGGAACAAACTGCAAGAAGCGGCCGGTGATTGAATGCAAAGCTACCTCCCCGCTTCTGGATCTCGACAAAATGTTTAATCTTCCCTTGCCGCCCCAGGTGCGGAAGAGGACGGGCGCCGTCGCAGGGCCCGTCCTTCTGCTTCCGATGCCGCTCCCGGGTGTTGACCTGCATGCGACTTTTCCGCGAAGAGAATCGTGTATAAGGGGTTCGCCATGCGCGGCGTCGAATCGAAAATAGCCTCGGTCAACGATAGTGCGGACATGACCTTCGCCTCGAGTTTTTCGACCGGCACCATCGACAATGCGGTCCACGCCGATTTCAGAAATCAGCGCACGTTCGCCTTTTCCGACAAGTTCACGGTGAAGAACGTCGAACTGAACGATCTCATCGACACGATTCGGCGACCTCGTGAAACCGGTCACTCCTCTCAATAAGCAACTGGTACAGCTCGACAAAGGGCTTTCCGGCCGCATCAGCATCCAGGGCGTACTCCAGGGTTCGGGCGATACCCCGGACCGCATCACGAACAGCCTGACCGGTGCAATGACCGTGCGCATGGCGGACGGGAAACTCGAAAACACGCCGGTCCAGAAGACCGCGGCCGCGGCGCTCACCGCATTCCTTAAATCCGATAACTTCGCTCGGCATCAACCCGATTACTTTTAAAGAACTCAGCGCCTCGGTCCGCGTCGCCGGCAACCGCGCCTATATCGACGAACTGCAGATTATGTCCGATCTCGGCGACTGGAAGGCCCGAGGCAGCATCGGTTTCGATGCCGTCATGGACATGGCGGTATCGACACGGTTGAGCAAGCAGGTGTCCGGAAAGATTCTCGCGCTGGAAGGAGGGGTGAAAGGAGTGGCAAAGAGCCTGCTTGCCGGAACGCAGCTCGCCTCAGCCGCCGGGTTCATCGACAACCTGAGCCTGATTCCGCACGACAATGAGGGTCGGATATCCCTGAAGTTTGCCCTTACGGGACCGGTGGATGAGCCGAAGGTCGGTTCCCTCGATTTCGGGGAGGTGGGCCGAGAAAAGGGAGCAGGAGGTCAGGTGGTTTCCAAGGACACTGCCAAGGGGAAAAACGATGCGCAGGAAGAGATGATAAGAAAGGCGGGAGAACAGATTAAGAATACGTTACGGGGATTATTTCAATAAAAGTAAGTGCTTCCGGGTAAATAATTTTCCGACTCTTGGTTCCTGTTTC